>NZ_JBHUAV010000001.1:1119256-1557649 GCF_042789575.1 Leifsonia sp. NPDC056824
TGCGGCGTGCGCGGCGGCGGGGGGGGGGGGGTGGGCTTGGGGGTAAACGATCTCTATCCCGGGGGGGCGGCGCCCGCCCCCCCCCCCCGCTACACTGTGAGATTTCCGTCCGCTACTTGGCGGCGACCACCTGCAGCGCGATGACGGCCGAGAGGTCGTCGTGCAGGCGGACGGTGGCCTCGTGGTCACCGACGACCTTGATCGCGTTGGGGAGCTCGATCTTGCGCTTGTCGAGCTCGCCGATGCCCGCGGCCTTGACCGCGTCGGCGACGTCGCCCGTCTTCACGGAACCGAACAGACGGCCCTCGCGGCCGGCCTTGACGACCAGCTTGACGCGGGTCGCCTCGAGCTTGGCCTTGAGGTCCTGAGCGGCCTCGATCGTGTGCAGCTCGCGAGCGGCGCGGGCCGCCTTGATCTGATCGACCTGCTTCTCGCCACCACGGCTCCACACGATGGCGAAGCCCTGGGGGACGAGGTAGTTGCGTGCGTAGCCGTTCTTGACGTCGACGACGTCACCGGCGGAGCCGAGGCCGGTGACCTCGTGCGTGAGAATAACCTTCGACATTCTGTCCCTACTCCTTAACGGCCAGAGCCGGCGTAGGGGAGGAGTGCCATCTCGCGCGCGTTCTTGACTGCGCGGGCGATGAGGCGCTGCTCCTGCACGGAGACACCGGTGATGCGGCGGGCGCGGATCTTTCCGCGCTCGGAGATGAACTTCCGCAGGGTGGCGACGTCCTTGTAGTCAATGACGCCCACGCGGACGGACTTCGCCGGTGCGGCGTTCTTCCCGTCCTTGCCCTTGCGGATCGGCTTGCGGCGGTCGCCGCTCGACTTTCCAGCCATGATTTCCTTTGCTTTCCGCCTGACGTGGCCGTGGCCGGCCAGGCAAACTCAGTTGGAGGGACCCTTTAGAACGGGGTCTCGTCGTTGTAGGAGCCCGGAGTGTTCCAGACGTCGGCGCCCGCGGACGGGTCAGCCGGTGCGGAAGCGGCCCACGGCTCCTCGACGGCGGGTGCGCCGCCACCGAAGCCACCAGCGCCACCAGGGCCACGACCCGACGACTGCGCGCGGGTCACCTGAGCGGTGGCGTACCGCAGCGACGGCCCGATCTCATCGATCTCGAGCTCGATGGAGGTGCGCTTCTCGCCCTCCTTCGTCTCGTAGGAGCGCTGCTTGAGACGCCCCTGCGCGATGACGCGGGACCCCTTGGTCAGCGAACCTGCGACGTGCTCGGCGAACTCACGCCACACGCTCGCGCGCAGGAAGAGAGCCTCACCGTCCTTCCAGTCGTTCGCCTGACGGTCGAACGTACGGGGAGTGGACGCGATGGTGAAGTTGGCGACAGCCAGCCCGTTCTGCGTGTAACGCAGCTCGGGGTCGGCCGTGAGGTTGCCCACCACGGTGATGACGGTCTCGCCGGCCATGGGACTAGGCGCCGGCCTTCTCGGAGGCTGCAGGCTTCTCGGAAGCTGCAGGCTTCTCGGAGGCAGCGGCCTTGTCGGCGGAGGTGGACGCCTTGCGGGCGGCCTTCTCGTCGGCACGCTTCTGAGCGGCAGCGACCTGGGCGATGGCCTCTTCGGCACGGAGCACCTTGGTGCGCATGACGGCCTCGCTGAGCTTCAGCTGGCGGTCGAGCTCCTTCGTGGTGTCACCGGTCGCGGTGAGCTGCACGACGGCGTAGATGCCCTCGGACTTCTTGTTGATCTCGTACGCAAGGCGACGACGACCCCAGATGTCGATGTTGTCGACAGATCCGCCGTCGTTACGAACGACGTTGAGGAACTTGTCGAGGCTCGGAGCTACGGTGCGCTCATCGATCTCGGGATCGAGGATGACCATCAACTCGTACTGATGCATGACTAACCCACCTCCTCTGGTCTCAGCGGCTACAGACGTTCTGCAGCAGGAGGGTTTGACATCGGTTGCATAGGCAGGACTCCGCCCGGGCAACTTACCTAGGGTAGCCGATGGGCTGCTTCCGCGCCAACCGGGGCGCTGGGTGGTGGTGTCTGCGACGGTCAGTGTGATGCTCATGCGTCCAGCCTCGCCAAGAGGGGAGGCTCGCAGGGCGGCGTCCGCAGATCTGTGGACAACTCATCCGGGTGCCGACGTTGTGGAGGACCAATGCGATGCAGGACGAGCCCTACCGCGCCTCCCACCACGCGAGCAGCCGCCCCGTGGCCTCCTCCTCGCCGAGCGGTCCTTCATCGAGCCGCAGCTCCAGGAGGAAGGAGAGCGCCTGACCGACCTCGCGTCCGGGCCTCAGCCCCAGCAGCCGCATCACCTGCTCGCCGTCGAGGTCCGGCCGGACGGCGTCCAGCTCCTCCTGCGCCTGCAACTCAGCGATGCGCTGCTCGAGGTCGTCGTACGCGAAGCCGAGCCGGTCGGCCTTGCGCCGGTTGCGCGTCGTCACGTCGGCGCGGGTCAGCATGTGCAGGCGCTCCAGCTCGCCTCCGGCGTCGCGCACGTACCGGCGGACGGCCGAGTCGGTCCAGTGCGCGTCCGAATACCCGAAGAAGCGGAGGTGCAGCTCGATGAGGCGCGCGACCGAGTCGACCGTGGCCTTGTCGAAGCGCAGCGCGGTCAGCCGTTTCTTGGCGAGCTTCGCCCCGACGACGTCGTGGTGATAGAAGGAGACGGCGCCGCCCGGCTCGAACCGCCGCGTCGCGGGCTTGCCGATGTCGTGGAGGAGCGCGGCGATCCGCAGGACCAGGTCGGGCGCCGTGCCGGGGTGGCGCTCCTTCTCGTAGCCGATCGCTTGGTCGAGCACAGTCAGGCTGTGCTGGTACACGTCCTTGTGGTGGTGGTGCTCGTCCACCTCCAGCCGCAGCGCCGGCAGCTCCGGCAGCACCTGGTCGGCGAGCCCGGAGTCCACGAGGAGCTGGATGCCGGGCCGCGGGTCGTCGGACGCCAGCAGCTTCGTGAGCTCGTCCCGCACGCGCTCTGCGCTGACAATGCCGATGCGCTCGGCCATGTCCGCCATCGCCTCGCGCGTCTGGTCGTCGACGGCGAAACCGAGCTGAGAGGCGAACCGGGCGGCACGCATCATCCGCAGCGGGTCGTCCCCGAAGGACACCTCCGGGCTGGACGGCGTGGTGATACGACGTGCCAGGAGGTCCTCCACACCGCCGGACGGGTCCACCAGCCGCACCTCCGGGATGCGGAGAGCGAGCGCGTTGACCCTGAAGTCCCGTCGCAGGAGGTCGCCCTCGAGCGTGTCCCCGAACTCCACCTCCGGCTTGCGCGTCGCGCCGTCGTAGCTGTCGCTGCGGTAGGTCGTGACCTCGACCGTGTCGTCGCCGAAGCGCGCCCCGATCGTCCCGAACGCGCGGCCGATCTCCCACACGGCGTCGGCGATCGGCCGCACGACGCCCAGGATGTCGTCCGGACGGGCGTCGGTGGTGAAGTCCAGATCGTGCACCTCGCGGCCGAGGAGGGCGTCGCGCACGGGCCCTCCCACGAGCGACAGCTCGAAGCCGGCCGCGGCGAACGCCTGGGCGAGCCGATCGACCGTCGGGGTCGCGGCCAGGGCGCCGAGGCGGTCGAGGGATTCGGCGACGGACTGCATGGTGACTCAGTTTAATGGGAGGCCGCACGCGCCGCGCGCCTCGGCGGGAGCCGCGTGCTCGCCGGGCTCTCACAGGGGGCGGCCCCTAGAATCGTCGACATGGAGGCGGAACCGGGATCGTGCGTCGGCGCATGAGCGTACCCGGCTCCACCCTCCGGGGTGCGCGACTGCCTGCTGCCCTGATCGGCGCGGGAGTCGCCGTCCTCGCTCTGCTGGCCGGTCCCGCCGCGAGCCCGGCGACCGCGTCCTCCCGCCCCGCGTCGGTGGCCGCAGCCTCTGTCCGCACGGCGACGACAGCCTCGATCGGCGCGTCGCTGACCGCCGACAACGGCGGGGTGCTCGCGCCAGGCCAGGAGCTCGTCACGTCCGTCACGGTGACCAACCCGACGGACACCGCGTACACGGCCGGCTCGGTCGGGTTGTGGCTCGACCCGCAGCCGCAGAAGACGCGATCGGATCTCGCCTCCTGGCTCACCTCGACGGATGCGGTCTCGGGCCGCGTCGAACTCGGCAAGGCGACCCTTCCCGTCCTGGAGCCCGGCTCCAGCGTCGTGGTGCGCGTGAACGTGCCCGCGGCGGCCATCCCCTTCGCCGGCAGGACCACCTCGGCCGTCTACGGGCTCGGCGCCACGGTCGACATCGGACCCGCGGTCGCGAACGCCCGGGGTTCGGTCGTCTGGAGCCCGGGCGACGCCGCGACGCGCTCGACGGTCGGCGTCGTGATGCCGATCGTGAGCCCGTCGACCGGTGACGGCCTCATCTCCGGGCAGGACCTGGCCACGTACACGGCCCCCAACGGTGTGCTGACCCGCGACCTCGACGGCCTCCAGAACCACGCGACCGTCGCGATCGGCCTCGATCCGATGATCCTCGCGTCCATCCGCGCGCTCGGGAACTCCGCGCCGACCAGCGCGACGGCATGGCTCGACCGGCTGAGCACCCTCCCGAACGACACCTTCTCACTCGGTTACGGTGACGCGGACGTCGCCGGCCAGATCCAGTCGGGCCTTCCGGCGCCGCTGCAGCCGACGGCGCTGGGCTTCGCGCTCGACCCCAAGAACTTCTCGCCGACTCCGACGGCGATCGGGGAGCCGCAGAACCCGACATCCACGCCGGCGGCGACGCCCAGCCCGACGCCGACGCCCGGCACCGGGACGACGCTCCCGACCCTCGACCGGCTGCTGGCCTGGAACTACAGCCTCCGCGGCATCGCGTGGCCTGGCGACGACACCCTCCGCTCGGCCGACCTCGCGCCGCTCGCGGCAGCGGGCCTCGGGACCGTCGTCGTCTCCGGAAGCAACACCAACGCCGACAAGCTCGACTCGACCCCGAACGCGCCGCAGCACAGCGGATCGTCGACGCTCGCGGTCTCCGATCAGCGGCTCTCCGAGGCGCTCCGCCAGGCCGTCTCGGCGCCGAGCGACCTCGCCTGGAACGCCGCGATGTCGAAGCTGAACGCGCAGCTCCAGCTCGTCAGCGCGGAGGGCACGACACCCCACCACCTGCTCCTCGCGCTCGACCGCTCCTGGCCGTCGAGCGGGACCCAGCTCCAGCGCACGCTCGACGCGCTGTTCACCGGCCCATTCGCCGCGCCGTCCACATTCCCCGCCCTGCTGTCGTCCGCGCCCTCGTCGGAGCTGGCGATGACCGACGCCCCCGAGTCGCAGACCCGGATCGACAGCATCCACCTGCTGCTGCAGGACGAGAAGTCGATCGACGCGTTCGCGACCATCCTCAGCGACCCGACGACGCTCACCGGGCAGACCAGGGCGCAGTTGCTCACACTCCTCGCGGTCTCCTGGCAGAACCCGCGCACCCAGTGGACCACGGCTGTCAACGCGAGCAGGCAGTCGACGGTCAAGACCCTCCACTCGGTCCACATCCTGCCCACCGAGAACGTCAACCTGGTGAGCGCGCAGGGGTCGATCCCGTTCACGGTCAGCAACGAGCTGAGCACCGAGGCGGTCACGGTCGTGCTCAGCGCATCCCCGTCGAACAGCCGGCTGGAGATCGACGCGCCGACCACGAAGACCATCCCTCAGGACTCCCGGGCGACGATGCTCGTGCCGGTGAAGGCCAAGGTCGGAAACGGCCAGGTCATCCTGTCGCTTCAGCTCTACAGCCCGACGGGCGTGCCGATCGGCGACCCCAGCTCCGTCACAGTGGATGTGCACGCCGACTGGGAGGGCATCGGTGCGCTGATCTTCGGCGGCCTGCTCGTGCTGCTGTTCGGCTTCGGGCTCGTGCGCAACATCCTGCGCCGACGTGACCAGCGCCGGAATGATGCGGACGCCCAGGACGAGGATTCGACGCAGGACGAGGCTACGACCCAGGACGAGGCTGCGACGCAGGACGAGGCCGCCGACACCCGCACCACCCCGGGAGGCACCGATGGCTAGCGTCGGCCGGGCGAGCGCGATGCTCGCGTCCGGCACCCTCGTGTCGCGCCTCCTCGGGTTCGGCAGGGCATGGCTGCTCGTCCAGGCGATCGGCCTGTCGAGCATCGCCGCGAACGCGTACAACACCGCCACGATCGTCCCGAACAGCGTGTACGCCATCATCGCCCAGGGCATCCTCAACGCGATCCTGGTGCCGCAGATCGTGCGCGCCTCGGTCAACCCCGACGGCGGACGCGCGTACATCAACAAGCTCATCACGCTCGGAATCGTGGTGTTCGCGGGTGTGGCGGCCGTCGCCACGCTGCTCTCCCCGGTCCTGATGTCCCTGTACGGCCTGCGCGGGGCCCAGGCGGAGCTCGCGACCGCGTTCGCGTACTGGTCCTTGCCGCAGATCTTCTTCCTCGGGCTGTA
Source organism: Leifsonia sp. NPDC056824 (assembly GCF_042789575.1). Taxonomy (NCBI): domain Bacteria; kingdom Bacillati; phylum Actinomycetota; class Actinomycetes; order Micrococcales; family Microbacteriaceae; genus Leifsonia; species Leifsonia sp. NPDC056824. The sequence continues at coordinate 1,125,635 of NZ_JBHUAV010000001.1, forward strand.
CACGCTGCTCGGGGAGGTCCTGAACGCGCGCAAGTCGTTCGGTCCGTTCACCTGGGCGCCGGTCGTCAACAACCTCGTCGGCGTCGTCATGCTCGGCGTGTTCGTGCTCGCCTTCGGCGCCTACGCCACCGGCAACAACCATCAGGTGTGGTCGCCCGGGATGGTGGCGCTGCTCGCCGGCGGGGCGACCCTGGGGCTGGCGGCGCAGGCGCTCGTGCTCTTCCTGTTCTGGCGAAGGATCGGCCTCCGTTTCCGCTTCGACTTCGGCTGGCGCGGGGTGAACCTCGGCTCGGCCGGAAAGGCAGCGGGCTGGACCTTCGCCATGCTCATCGCCACGCAGGTCGCTGGACTGGTGGAGACCAACGTCGCCAACTCGGTCGGCGAGGGGCACGCCGGCTCGTTCGCGATGACGAACGCCTGGCTCGTCTTCATGCTCCCGCACGGCATCATCGCCGTGTCGATCGTGACCGCGTTCTACACCCGGATGGCGGAGCACGCCCACCGCGGAGCCATCGAATCCTTCCGCGACGACTTCTCGAGCGCGGCGCGGTCGATCATGTTCCTGATCGTGCTGGCGTCGGCGGTGCTGATCGTCCTCGCCTATCCTGTCGCCCGCGTCTTCACCTCGTCCTACCAGTCGATGGGCAACGTCCTCATCGCCTACCTCATCGGCCTGGTGCCGTTCTCGCTCGTGTTCATGGCCCAGCGCGCCTTCTACTCGCTCGGGGACACCCGGACGCCGTTCATGTTCACCCTCGTGCAGACCGTGGTGATCATCGTGGGCGTGCTCTCCTGCTTCGCGGTGCCCGCGGACTTCCGCGCCGCCGCCATCGCCTTCGTGGTCTCCGGTGCGAGCGTCGTGCAGGCGGCCCTGGCATTCGCGCTGCTGCGCCGCCGAACCGGGGGAGTGGACGGCCGGCGCATCCTGAACGGGATGTGGCGCTTCTTCGTCGCCGGAGTCGCCTCGATGGTGGCGGGCGGCGGGTTCCTCGTCATTCTCGGGGGAGTGGACCACGGGTCCTTCCCGGTGAGCGGTCCGATCGCCGCCGTCGTCTCGTCGGCGATCGTCGGCGTCGTCATGCTCGTCGTCTACCTCGGCTTCCTCGCCCTCCTGCGTTCCAGCGATCTGGAGGCCGGTATCGCGCCCGTTCTGGAGCGCGCCGCGGCCCGTTCCTCCGCTCGCAGGTGACACGGAATAGCATCCGCCTAGGATGTGTTCTACAGGGCGGTGTCTCCGGACGGAGCACCGCAGACCATCAAGGAGTTCCTCCGTGCGGCAGATCATCATCATCGGTTCCGGCCCAGCCGGTTACACGGCGGCCATCTACGCCGCTCGCGCCAACCTCAAGCCGCTGCTGATCGCCTCCTCTGTCGAGGCCGGCGGCGAGCTGATGAACACCACGGAGGTCGAGAACTTCCCCGGCTTCCCCGACGGTGTCATGGGCCCCGACCTCATGTTCAAGATGCAGGCGCAGGCCGAGAAGTTCGGCACCGACATCGTCCTCGACGACGTCGTGTCCGTCGACCTCTCCGGCGACGTCAAGACGGTCACGCTCGGCTCCGGCGCCGTTCACGAGGCGCTGTCGGTCATCTTCGCCACGGGCTCCGCGTACCGCAAGCTCGGGCTGGAGGACGAGGAGCGCCTGTCCGGTCACGGCGTCTCCTGGTGCGCCACCTGCGACGGGTTCTTCTTCCGTGAGCGCACGATCGCCGTCGTCGGCGGCGGCGACTCCGCGATGGAGGAGGCCACCTTCCTGACCCGCTTCGCGGACAAGGTGTACGTCATCCACCGCCGCGAGTCCCTTCGCGCCTCCAAGATCATGCAGGAGCGCGCGTTCGCCAACGAGAAGATCGAGTTCATCTGGAACTCGGAGGTCGTCGGCATCAGCGGAGACGAGCAGGTGCGCGCGGTGACGCTGCGCAACCTGGAGACCGACGAGAAGAGCGAGCTGGAGCTGCAGGGCCTCTTCATCGCGATCGGCAACGACCCGCGGGTCCACCTGGTCCACGGCCAGCTCGACCTCACTCCGGAGGGGACCATCGCGGTCGCCGGCCGGAGCTCCAAGACGAAGGTCGCGGGCGTGTTCGCCGCGGGCGACGTGATCGACCCCACCTACCGCCAGGCGGTCACCGCCGCCGCGTCGGGTACGGTCGCCGCGCTCGACGCCGAGCACTACCTCACGACCCTCCCCAAGGACCTGCTGGAGCGCGCCGCAGAGGGCGCGTCCGGCGATCTCGAACTCACGACCACCGCATAAGGAGAATCAGCAACTATGTCAGCAGCACGTTCCGTCACGGACGCCACTTTCGAGCAGGACGTCCTCAGCAGCGGAAAGACCGTCCTCGTCGACTTCTGGGCCGAGTGGTGCGGTCCGTGTCGCGCCGTCGGCCCGATCCTCGACCAGATCGCCGCCGAGCACGCGGACAAGATCGAGATCGTCAAGCTCAACGTGGACGAGAACCCGCAGACCGCGGCGAAGTACCAGATCACCTCCATCCCCGCGATGAAGGTCTACCAGGGTGGCGAGGTCGTCAAGACCGTCATCGGCGCCAAGCCGAAGCCCGCCCTCGAGGCCGACCTGGCCGCCTACCTCGCGTAGGGCGACACAGGCAGCTTCCACACACTGTCAGACCCGTCCGGCGCTCATCCGCCGGGCGGGTCTTTCGTGTATCCGGGTGTCGGCTCGATTTCCAGCGGGATGCGTGCCGCCCCTAGCATGAATGAACGACACGAGAAACGGACGATTCGTGACAGAACAGGGCAGCCCTCGCCAGCAGGGCAACAATCTGGACCCGTGGTATCACCACTACGCGCAGCGCACCAGCGGCCTGGCCGCCAGTGAGGTCCGAGCCTTGTTCGCCGTCGCCAGCCGCCCCGAGGTGGTCTCGCTGGCCGGCGGCATGCCGTACGTCGCGGCGCTCCCCGAGGATCTGGTCGTGGGGGCGATGAACCGGGTGATGCGGGAGCAGGGTCCGGTCGCCCTCCAGTACGGGTCCGGCCAGGGCGTTCCGGCGCTGCGGGAGCAGATCCTGGACGTGATGGCGCTCGAGGGGATCAGCGGCAGCGCCGACGACGTCATCGTGACGACGGGCTCGCAGCACGCGCTCGAACTGTTCAGCAAGCTGTTCATCGACCCGGGCGACGTCGTGCTCGCCGAAGGCCCCAGCTACGTGACGGCGATGGTCATCTTCCGTTCGTACCAGGCGGAGGTCGACCACATCCCGATGGACGAGCACGGGCTCATCCCGGAGGCGCTGCGCGAGCACATCGCCCGCCTGAAGGCAGCGGGCCGGCGGGTGAAGTTCCTCTACACGGTGCCGACCTTCCACAATCCGGCCGGCGTCACCCTGTCCTGGGAGCGACGGCTCGAGATCCTCGAGATCGCCCGCCAGAACGACATCCTGGTGCTGGAGGACAACCCGTACGGGCTGCTCTACTTCGGTGAGAAGCCTCCTGCTGCGATGCGGTCGGTCGAGCGCGAGGGCGTCGTCTACCTGGGCACCTTCTCGAAGACGCTCGCGCCCGGATTCCGGGTCGGCTGGGCGCTGGCTCCGCACGCCATCCGGGAGAAGCTCATCCTCGCCAACGAGGCGGCCGTCCTGAGCCCGAGCTCGTTCAGCCAGCTCGTCATCTCGGAGTATCTGCGCGACGCCGACTGGCGCGGCCAGATCGACACGTTCCGCGGGGTGTACCGGGAGCGCAAGGAGGCCATGATCTCCGCGCTCGAGGAGTACCTCCCGGAGCTGTCCTGGACGAACCCGAACGGCGGCTTCTACGTGTGGCTCACTCTGCCGTCGCACCTCGACTCCAAGGCCATGCTGCCGCGCGCCGTGACCGAGCTGGTCGCGTACACGCCCGGCACCGCGTTCTACGGGGACGGGTCGGGTGCGCAGAACATCCGCCTGTCGTTCTGCTATCCCACGCCGGAGAGCATCAAGGTCGGCGTCCGCCGACTCGCCAACGTCATCAACGGCGAGCAGGACCTCCTGGACACGTTCGCCGGCACCGGTCCGCTCACCGCGTCCCGCGCCAGTCGCACCAGCCCGAACCCGCCGACGGATCTGCGCTGACCGACGCGAAACACCGCGTCCAGCACGCCCCGCCAGTGCATCCACTGCCAACGAAAGAGCAGGTCATGGCCGAAAAAGAAGCACTCGACATCGTCGTTCTCGCCGGCGGAATCTCGCATGAGCGCGACATCTCGCTGCGCAGCGGACGACGTGTCGCCGACGGCCTCCAGTCGTTCGGACACCACGTCACCGTGCGCGAGCCAGACGGCGAGCTGCTCGGATACCTGAGCGAGAGTCGCCCGGACGTGGTCTGGCCGGCGCTCCACGGATCGAGTGGCGAGGACGGCGCCCTCCGTGCGCTCCTAGAACTCGCCGGCGTGCCGTTCGTCGGTTCCACGACGGACGCCGCCCGGCTCGCCTGGTCGAAGCCGGCTGCCAAGACGGTGGTCTCCCGTGCCGGCGTCGCCACCCCCGTGTCGGTCACGCTGCCGAAGGAGACCTTCCGGGAGCTCGGCGCCAACAGCGTGCTGGCGACGGTGCTCGGAGCGTTCGATGTCCCGCTCGTGGTGAAGCCGGCCCACGGCGGTTCGGCGCAGGGTGTCACCATCGTCACGGCCGCTGAGGAACTCCCGCGCGCGATGGTCGACGCGTACACCTACGCCGACGTCGCACTGATCGAGCGGAAGGTCGCCGGCGTGGAGGTTTCCGTCGCCGTACTCGACACCGGAGACGGTCCGATCGCGCTCCCGCCGGTGGAGATCGAGCCGATCGAAGGCACCTACACGTTCGATGCGCGGTACAACGCGGGGGAGACCCGGTTCTACGTGCCGGCGCGACTGGACGAGTCGACCACCGAAGCGGTTTCTGCCGCAGCAACCGCCGCGCACATAGCGCTCGGGCTCCGGCACCTGTCCCGAGTCGACCTGATCGTCGACGCGGCGGGCGTCCCGTGGTTCCTGGAGGCCAACGTTCTGCCGGGTCTCACGGAGACATCGATCATGCCGCAGGCGATTGCGGCGTCCGGTCGCGACCTCGGGGATGTCTACGCGACGCTCGCGGCGGCGGCGATCGCGGACGCGGGGGAGTAGGCGAAGGTTTCACATGAAACGGGAGGGGGAGGCTGATTCAGCCTCCCCCTCCCGTTCAGTGGTTGCGATGTTTCATGTGAAACGGACGGGCGAGCTGTAAGTCGGCTGGCCGATCTCGTCCAGAATCCGGTTCAGGTCCTGGATCGTCGCGAAATCTACGACGATCTGGCCTTTTCGTGCACCCAGACTGATCTTGACACGGGTATTCAGCCGGTCACCGAGGCGCTCGGCGACCTCATCCAGGTGCCCGCGGTGCTTGCCGGGGGAGACCTTCGTCCGCACCGGCTTCGGTGTCTTACTTGCGGCGGCCTCCGCCGCGCGGACAGTGAGCTCCTCGTTGACGATCTTGTCCGCCAGCCGGAGCATCGCATCCTCGTCGTCGCCGACCGAGAGGATCGCGCGAGCGTGGCCCGCACTGATGACGCCGGCCGCCACACGCGACTGCACCGGCGCAGGCAGCTTCAGGAGACGGATCGTGTTGGTGATCTGCGGGCGCGAACGCCCGATCCGAGTGGCGAGCTGCTCCTGCGTGATCCCGAAGTCCGCAAGGAGTTGCTGGTACGCCGACGCCTCCTCGAGCGGATTGAGCTGCGACCGGTGCAGGTTCTCGAGGAGGGCATCGCGCAGCATGTCCTCGTCGGCAGTGTCCTTGATGACCGCCGGGATGCTGTCGAGCCCGAGCTCCTTGGTCGCGCGCAGCCGACGCTCGCCCATGATGAGCTCGTATTTGTCCACCTGGCCGGCGAGAGGACGAACGACCACCGGCTGCAGCACGCCGACCTCGCGGATGCTCGCCACGAGCTCATCCAACGCTTCGCGGTCGAACTCGACGCGCGGCTGCGCCGCATTGGGGACGATGTCAGCGGGGGAGAGGTTCGCGAGCTGGGCACCGGGCACAGCGACGAGTTCCGCCGTCGCCACCGCGGATGTCGCCGGGAAGAAGACATCCACCGGTCGCGACGACTGATCGCTCGTGGGGATGAGTGCGCCGATACCGCGTCCCAGACCAGTGCGCTTCGCTGCCATTAGCGGGGTACTCCTCTTCGTGCGATTTCAGCGGCCGCCTCGAGGTACGAGAGCGACCCGGACGAGTTCGCGTCATAGCTGATGACGCTCTGCCCGTAGCTCGGTGCCTCCGAAATCCGCACGGAGCGCGGAATGATCGTGTCGAGGACCTCGTCGGGGAAGTGCTGCCGGACATCATCCGCCACCTGATGGGCGAGGTTGGTCCGCGAGTCGTACATGGTCAACAGAATCGTCGACACCTGCAGCTTGGGGTTGAGGTGCCGCTCGATGAGCTGGATGTTCTTCAGGAGCTGGCTCAGGCCCTCGAGTGCGTAGTACTCGCACTGGATCGGGATGAGCACCTCAGTGGCAGCGACGAACGCGTTGATGGTGAGCAACCCGAGCGAGGGTGGGCAGTCGATGAGGACGTAGTCGATGTCGAACTCGTCCAGGAAACGAGCGAGTGCACGCGAAAGGCGCTGCTCACGGGCGACCATCGAGACGAGCTCGATCTCCGCCCCGGCGAGGTCGATGGTCGCGGGGATCACGAAGAGCCCATCGAACTCCGGGCTCTTCTGGATGACCTCTTCGAGCTCCTTGTCGTTGACGATCACGTCGTAGACGCTCGGCGTGCCCTCGCGGTGCTCGACGCTCAACGCTGTGGAGGCGTTTCCCTGCGGGTCGAGGTCGATGGCAAGCACACGAGCACCCGATTTCGCCAGGGCTGCAGCGAGGTTCACGACGGTGGTCGTCTTCCCGACGCCACCCTTCTGATTGGAGATCGTGAAGATCCGCGTTCGTGACGGCAACGGCAGCGTCGTTGAAGCGATGGCTTGTCTCCTCCTGGCGAGATCCTGCATTTCCCGGGCTAGTGGCGTCGACGCATCGAAGGTGATTTCACCCACCTCAACGGGAGCATCCTGTTCGGGTTGTTTCACATGAAACCTCGTTGCTTGGTACGGTCTACGGCCACGCCGCGGGGGAGGTGCTGGAACGCAGTGCGAACCACTCGTCAACTCTAGCTTGACTGTTCGGCGACACCCTTCAGCATCGCGGAAGCTGTGGAGAACGCGGCTATCCTCAGCGGACCTGTGCCCGAATGACTCGCGTGACGTCGTCGAGGACACCTTCGCCGAGCGTGAGCACCTCGACGTCGTGGACACGGAACTTCCGCAGCTCCTTGGTCGCCGCCTCGACCTCTGCGGCTGCGCCGGCACCCTTCATCAGCACCAACTCGCCGCCATCACGGAGCAGGGGAGCGGTCAAAGGAATCAGCTTCCTGAACGCGCTCACTGCACGCGCAGTCACCTGATCCAGCGGCTCAGCCAAGCGCACGTCTTCCGCGCGATCACGCACGACAACCACGTTGCCAAGGCCGAGCTCATCGACCTGCTCGGTGAGCCAGGCGACACGACGCTCCATCGGCTCGATGAGCACGAAGTCGACGTCCGGCCGGGCGATGGCGAGCACAAGACCCGGCAATCCGGCTCCGCTTCCGACGTCGCCGACGCGACCGCGGTTCAGCAATGGCGCGACGATCGCAGAGTTCAGGATGTGCCGCGACCAGATACGGGGGAGTTCGAGCGGCCCGATGAGTCCACGCTCTTCACCCTGCGCAACCAGGTTGGACGTGAACGCGCGCGCGACATCGAGTCGCTCACCGAAGAGCTCTGCAGCGACCGCGGGTTCGGTCTCGACGGAATCAGTCACCGTTTCACATGAAACTACGCAGCGGTGATGACCGTGTGACGGTCACGACCCTCGCCGCGCGAGTTCGAGACATAGCCGCGCTCGGACACGATGTCGTGGACGAGCTTCCGCTCGTACGACGACATGGCGGGGAGGGAGGCCTCGGCCGCACCCTCTTCGAGCCGGGCGATTGCCCGGTCCACCAGCGTGGCGAGCTCCGCCTGGCGCGCATCGCGCGAGCCGGCGATGTCGAGGATCAACCGCGAGAATCCGCCGGTCTGGTTCTGGACCGCGAGGCGGGTCAGCTCCTGGAGAGCCGTGACCGTGTCCGGCTTCGACAGCAGTCGCAGGTTGGTGCCCTCCTCGGAGTTCACCGAGATGTACGCACGGCCGTTGCGGGTGTCGATGTCGATGTCGCCGTCGATGTCGGCGATGTCGAGCAGCTCCTCGATGTAGTCCGCGGCGATGTCGCCCTCGCGGTCGAGGTCTGCAGGGGGCGCCGACTCAGCGTCGCCGTCCACGTCTGCGGTGATGGGGGAGTGGACGGCTTCCTCGTCGGAAGGCGTGAACTCTGTCTGCACGTCGGTCATGTCCCTACTTCTTTCCGGCCTGCTTCTTCGCGCGGTTCTTGTTCACCGGCTGCACACGCTGCGTGGTCACCGGCTTCTGCGGCACTTCGTCCACCTGGAGGACGACGGCGCCGTCCTGCACCAGCTTGCCCTTTCGGGCCAGGCGGGCCTCGCGCGCCTTGGCTGCGTCGGACCCCGGCGTCGGCATGTTGCGGATCACCAGGAACTGCTGACCCATCGTCCACAGGTTCGAGGTCAGCCAGTAGAACATGACGCCGAGCGGGAAGGCATAGCCCGAGAACAGGAACACGAAGGGGAGCAGGTAGAGCAGGATGCGCTGCTGCTTGAACTGCGGGCTCGCCTTGGTCTCCGGCGACATGTTCTTGGAAACGATCTGCAACTGGGTGAGGAACTGCGATCCCGTCATCAGCACGACCATGACCGCGGCGATCACCATGACGGCGACCTGCGGAGGGTTGGCGTGCTGGGCGCCCGAGAAGCTCTGGTGCAGCGGAGCCACACCGAACAGCGTCGCGCTGCCGAACTGCTCCGCAAGCGTCGCGTTCAGCGGACCGACGCCGGCCTTGCCGCTCTGGGCGCCGTTCAGCACCTGGAACAGCGCGAAGAACACCGGCATCTGCAGCAGCAGCGGGAGGCACGAGCTCAGCGGGTTGGTGCCCGTCTTCTTGTAGAGCTCCATCGTCTCGCGCGACATCGCCTCGCGGGAGAACTGGTCCTTCTTGCCCTTGTACTTGTCCTGGATCTTCTTGAGCTGCGGCGCGATCTCGAGCATGCGGCGCTGGTTCTTGATCTGCCGGACGAAGATCGGGATGAGCGCCGCGCGCACGACGACGGTCAGCCCGACGATGGACAGCACCCAGGTGATACCGGCCGCCGGGTCCATTCCGATGTTGCTGAAGATCCAGTGGAAGGCGACGAGGATGAGTTCCACGACCCATTTGATGGGCCAGAGGATGGTGCCGATGATGTCCATGTCTGGGTGCTAGGCCTTTCCCTGGCTGGTGGCGACGACGAATCCGAACGGAGTGACCCGGTAGCGGCGCTTCTTCTTGAGGGGGACGTCATCGACCCCTCCGGCTGCCCACGGATGGCAGCGTGCGATCCGGCGGATGCCGAGCACGCTCCCGACGATCACTCCATGCTCCTGAATCGCCTGCAGAGCATAAGCGGAGCACGAGGGGTAGTACCGGCACACATCGCCGTACAGCGGGGAGATCACCGCTCGGTACGCCCGAAGCACCAGTACGGCAGCGTTCCTCGGAGCGAGGAGCACGGCTGCGATCGCGGTGTTCATGGACGGACGTTGCCTTCGCTGGTGTCCCGTGGACGGTTGTCGCGCGGACTGGTGGTGTGACGGCTGAGGAAACGGTCGGTGGCCCGCGAGACCTCACCGTGCAGATTAGCCCAGGTCAGTTGGGCGGACGCTGGCAATGCCCGGATCACCACGTCGATGCCGGCGCCGTCGGCGGCCGCCGGTGACAGGTGGGGGAGGAGGTCGTACGCCGCGGCCTTGAGCCGGCGCCGAACGCGGTTGCGCACGACCGCGTTCCCGACCGCCTTGCTCACGATGAAACCGAATCGCACCACGTCGGAATCGCGGTTGAACCGGACGTACGCAATCGTGCTCGCTCCGTTGAAGCGAGCACCTCGTCGCACGGTCGCCCGGTACTCCGCGCCCCGCGTGATGCGATGGTTCTTCGCGAGCACGCGCCGCGCCCTACGCCGGAAGGGGCTCTGACCCGAAAGGGGTCAGGCCGAAAGCTTCTCGCGGCCCTTGGAGCGGCGCGCCGACAGGATGGCGCGGCCGGCACGCGTGCGCATGCGGAGGCGGAAGCCGTGGGTCTTCGCGCGCTTGCGGTTGTTCGGCTGGAACGTTCTCTTGCTCATATCAATCTCCGTGGTGGTCTCTTCACAGGCCGGTGCTGAAAGGAATTCGGCCAGCACGGGGAGGCCAGGAAAGTTTCTGGGCAGCCGAAACGGCTGAAGTCAACTTATTAAAGCTACGTCCTGAGGCAACGGAGGTCAAACCGATCGCCCTGAAACCCTTGATTATGCACGGGATTGGCAGGAAGCGCGTGACCGACGCGCCGGAGTATTCCGGGAATCGAATTTGATCCACACCTGTGGACAAGTTAGCGTGAACTCCAAAGTTATCCCCAGGCCATCCCAAAAACGGCCGGAGATCGCTACGGTATTGCTCACACAGCGGTGGATAACTCTGTGAATACCCCTCGGCGGCATCCTTGCCGCCAGCCCAGCGCGAGTCACACGGGGGACGACTCGTCTCGCGTCGGGCCGACGGCATCCACGAAATTCGAAGACGGGGAACGATGGCAGGCGGCGAAGAGTCCATTTCTGCGGCATGGCAGAACGTGCTCGACAATCTCGAGACGGACGACCGCATCACCCCGCAGTTGCATGGCTTCCTCAGCCTGGTCGAGCCCAAGGGCATCATGGCCGGCACCTTCTACCTCGAGGTGCCCAACGAGTTCACGCGCGGGATGATCGAGCAGCGCAGCCGGGTCCCGCTGCTCAACGCGATCGGCTCCCTCGACCAGGCGCTCGAGGTGAACACCTTCGCGATCGTGGTGAACCCGGAGATCCAGCAGGAGTCGATGGTGGGCCCCTCCGAGCCCGATCCTGCGCCGTATCTGGACGCGGTCGCGCCGATGATGGCGCCGCCGACCGAGATCACCGCGCCCCCGCGCAACGGCGACACCCGCCTCAACTCCAAGTACAGCTTCGACAACTTCGTCATCGGCCAGTCCAACCGGTTCGCGCACGCAGCTGCGGTCGCGGTGGCGGAGGCCCCGGCCAAGGCGTACAACCCGCTCTTCATCTACGGCGACTCGGGCCTGGGCAAGACCCACCTCCTGCACGCCATCGGCCACTACGCGATGAGCCTCTACCCGGGCATCCGCGTGCGGTACGTGTCGAGCGAGGAGTTCACGAACGACTTCATCAACTCGATCGCGAACAACCGCGGCTCGTCGTTCCAGGCGCGCTACCGCAACATCGACATCCTGCTGATCGACGACATCCAGTTCCTGCAGAGGGCGGTCGAGACGCAGGAGGCGTTCTTCCACACGTTCAACACCCTCCACGACCACAACAAGCAGGTGGTCATCACCAGCGACCTGCCGCCGAAGCACCTGACCGGCTTCGAGGACCGGATGCGGTCGCGGTTCGAGTGGGGTCTGATCACCGACGTCCAGGTCCCCGACCTGGAGACGCGCATCGCGATCCTCCGCAAGAAGGCGCAGAGCGAGAAGATCCTCGTCCCCGACGACATCCTCGAGTTCATGGCGTCCAAGGTGTCGAGCAACATCCGCGAGCTGGAGGGGACGCTCATCCGCGTCACCGCGTTCGCGAGCCTGAACCGCACTCCGGTCGACATGCCGCTGGTGCAGACGGTGCTGAAGGACCTGATCACGCTCGACGACGACAACGTGATCGCGCCGACGGACATCATCACCAACACCGCGGAGTACTTCAAGCTCAGCGTCGACGACCTGTACGGCTCGAGTCGCTCGCAGGCGGTGGCCACCGCGCGCCAGATCGCGATGTACCTCTGCCGCGAACTGACCAACCTCTCGCTGCCGAAGATCGGGCAGCTCTTCGGCGGCCGCGACCACACGACCGTGATGTACGCGAACAAGAAGATCAGCGAGCTCATGAAGGAGCGGCGCTCGATCTACAACCAGGTGACGGAGCTCACCAGCCGGATCAAGCAGAACCACCGCTACGGCAAGTAGGCCGGCGGACGGTCTCGACAGCACGCCACGCCGCGGCGCTCGAGAAAGTTATCCACAGATTGATCCCCAGAGTGGGGAGAGTTCGTTATTAACACCTGGGGATAACTTGTGGAGAAGTTCCGGAAAGTCGCTCGATTAATGGGGACGAACGGCTCGGTGCTGTGAAAAGCCGTCGATCGGGATCGCGCTCGACATCCGTGTCAACAGTGGGATTCCACCGGCCATCAACAACTCACGAGGGTGTAGTTCCCACTGATTGCAAGGTTTCCACCGAGTTATCCACAGTTTCCACAGCGGTTAACACGATTAATGATTAATCCTTCTCAGTTAAGGCCGGGCGACAACCTCGAGCGCTCGCTCGAATGACAACTTCTGCGAAGAAGGCCAAGCGCTAGGATCGGTGACGTTCGTATCCGAGCGCCGACCAGGGGAGACTTCGTGAAGTTCCAAGCCAATCGGGATGTCTTCAGTGAGGCCGTCTCCTTCGCCGTGAAGCTTCTTCCGCAGAGGACCACCCTCCCCATCCTGAGCGGCGTACTGATCGAGACCACCGACAGCGGCCTGCAGCTCTCCTCGTTCGATTACGAGGTCTCGGCGCAGACGCAGATCGCAGCGGAGGTCGAGGAACCCGGTCGTGTGCTCGTCTCCGGACGGCTCCTGGCCGAGATCGCAGCCAAGCTCCCGAACGCACCCGTGCAGTTCTCGACCGAGGAGTCGAAGATCGTGGTCCGGGCCGGATCGGCGAACTTCACGCTGCTGTCCATGCCTGTCGAGGAATATCCGAGCATCCCGCAGGTCGGCGGGGAAGCCGGGCTCGTCCCTGCCGAGGAATTCGCCGAGGCCGTCGCCCAGGTGGGCGTCGCCGCGTCGCGCGACGACGTGACCCCGGTCATCACCGGAGTGCAACTCGAGGTCGGGAACAACACGCTGGGTCTGGTCGCCACCGACCGGTACCGCGTCGCCGTCCGCGAGATCGACTGGGACAACGGCACCACCTCCGGTGAGGCCCAGACCGCGCTCGTCCCCGCCCGCACTCTGACCGAGATCGGCAAGACCTTCGGCCACTCCGGAACCGTGTCCATCTCGATCACGAACCGGGACGACCGCGAGCTCATCGCCTTCACGGCCGACAAGAAGACCGTGACGTCGCTGCTGATCAAGGGCAACTTCCCGCCGGTCCGCCGGCTGTTCCCCGAGCAGGTCGACAACTACGCGGTGATCAACACCGCCGAGCTCATCGAGGCGACCAGGCGCGTCTCCCTCGTTCTGGAGCGCGAGGCCGCGCTCCGCTACACCTTCACCGCGGACGGTCTGACGCTGGAAGCGATCGGCTCGGAGCAGGCGCAAGCATCCGAGAGCATCGACGCTCTCCTCACTGGCCAGGAGACGGTGGTTTCATTGAAGCCGCAGTTCCTGCTCGATGGTCTCGGTGCCGTGCACTCGGAATTCGTGCGCATCTCCTTCACCAAGACCGAGAACCCCAACAAGCCGGGTCCGGTGCTCATCACGAGTCAGACCTCGAAGGACCAGTCCGGTTCGGACTCCTACAAGTACCTGCTGCAGCCCAACCTGCTGCTCCGCTAGGACCCGGTCCCGCTCCACGAGAGAAGAAGGACAATCATGCACATCGGCCTCATCGGTCTCGGACGCATGGGCAACAACATGCGCGCTCGCCTGGAGAAGAAGGGCATCGAGGTCACCGGCTACGACACCAACCGCGACGTGTCGGATGTGGCGACGCTCGCGGACCTCGTCGCGGCCCTCCCCGCTCCGCGCACCGTGTGGGTCATGGTGCCGGCCGGTCAGGTCACCGACTCGGTGATCAGCGACCTGGAGCCGCTGCTCGAGAAGGGCGACCTTGTCATCGACGGCGGCAACTCGAAGTTCACCGAGGACTTCAAGCACGCCGAGCAGCTCGCGCCGAAGGGTGTGGACTTCATGGACGCCGGTGTCTCCGGCGGCATCTGGGGTCTGGACAACGGCTACGGTCTGATGGTCGGCGGTTCCAAGGAGCAGGTCGAGCGCGTCATGCCCGTCTTCGACGCGCTGCGTCCGGAGGGTCCGCGCGACGAGGGCTTCGTCCACGTCGGCGAGGTGGGGGCCGGCCACTACGCGAAGATGGTGCACAACGGTATCGAGTACGCCCTGATGCAGGCCTACGCCGAGGGCTACGAGCTGCTCGACACCCGCAAGGACATCATCAAGGACGTCACCGGCACCTTCAAGGCGTGGCAGCGCGGCACGGTCGTGCGCTCCTGGCTGCTCGACCTCCTGGTGCGCGCCCTGGAGCAGGACCCGGAGTTCGAGCACATCGAGGGTTTCGTGGACGACTCGGGCGAGGGCCGGTGGACCGTCGAGGAGGCGCTCAACAACGCCGTCCCCGTCCCCACCATCAGCGCGTCGATCTTCGCGCGCTTCGTCTCCCGCCAGAAGGACTCGCCCGCGATGAAGGCCGTCGCCGCCCTCCGCAACCAGTTCGGCGGCCACGCCGTGAAGGCCGTGGACTAACCCTCATTGAGAGTTACACATCTTTCCCTGACTGATTTCCGCAACTATCGCACCGCGGATGTCCCGTTCGCGGCCGGCGCCAATCTGTTCGTCGGCCGCAACGGTCAGGGCAAGACCAACCTCGTCGAATCGCTCGGCTACCTGAGCACTCTCGGTTCGCACCGGGTGTCGAGCGATCAGGCGATGATCCGCAAGGACACCGACTCGGCGATCGTGCGGGCGCGCATCGAGCACGACGGCCGCGAGCTCCTCGTGGAGGTGCAGCTCAACCGCTCCTCGCCGAACCGGGCGCAGGTGAACCGCGGCGCGATCAAGCCGCGCGAGCTGCCACGGTACTTCTCCAGCGTGCTGTTCGCCCCGGAGGATCTCGCGCTGGTGCGCGGCGAGCCGGGTATCCGCCGCCGGTTCCTGGATCAGCTCCTGATCCAGCGCAGCCCGCGGTTCTCGGCGGTCATCGCCGACTACGAGCGCGTGCTGAAGCAGCGGAACACCCTGCTGAAGTCAGCGCGCGCCTCCCGTGTGAAAGGCGACCAGCTCGGAACACTCGACATCTGGGACGAGCGACTGGTCGCGCTCGGCACCGAACTGGTGGATGCCCGCCTCGACCTGGTCGCCCGGCTCAGCGACCCGCTCGTCGCGGCGTACCGCTCGGTCGCCGGCGACGACCACCATCCCCGGCTGATCCCGCAGCTCACCATCCGCGGCGCCCACATCGACGATGAGGACGACGACGCCGAGACCGACGTAACCACCTCATCCGGTGACACCGCGGAGGTCTTCCGCGGTGCGCTGGCGGCCGTGCGCTCGAAGGAGCTGGAGCGTGGCCTCACCCTGGTCGGGCCGCACAGGGACGACGTCCTGTTCGAGCTCAACGGCCTCCCCGCCAAGGGCTACGCCAGCCACGGCGAGTCCTGGTCGTTCGCGCTGGCACTGAAACTGGCCTCCGCCGAGCTGCTCCGCCAGGAGTCCTCGACCGGAGACCCCGTACTGATCCTCGACGATGTCTTCGCGGAGCTGGATCAGGCCCGCAGACGGATGCTCGCAACCGCCGTAGCAGGTTACGAGCAGGTCCTCATCACGGCGGCCGTCTACGACGACGTCCCGGAGACCCTCACCGCCCACACCGTGCGGATCGAGGCCGGGACTATCGTGGGATCGTGAGCGAGGCGTCGGCCGTGTACCTGCGGATGAAGGAGCTCTTCACGGGCACCCCTTCCCGCAGCCGGAGGAAGCGCGGCCCGGAAGACCCCTCCGCGTCGAAGCCTTTCGGCGCCGGACGAGACCCGCGCGGACTCGGCGACGTGGTCGACGCCCTCGCACAGCAGCTCGGCTGGACCGCTCCGCTCGCGAAGTCCGACCTCCTGGAGGGCTGGGAGCAGCTCGCCGGCGAGGAGACTGCCAAGCACGCCATTCCCGACCAGATCACCGACGGCGTGCTGGTCGTGCGCTGCGAGTCGACGGCCTGGGCGACGCAGCTGCGGATGATGCGTTCGGAGCTCCTGGTCCGCATCGGTGAGCGGTTCCCCGACGCCGACATCCAGTCGATCCGTTTTCAAGGCCCGGACGCCCCCTCCTGGAAACGCGGTCCCAGGTCGATTCCAGGGCGCGGTCCGCGCGATACTTACGGCTGACAGCACAAAAGAGGTCGCCCGTCCAAAGAAAACGCCTCAGAGGGGCGATTTCGGGCATTCCGGCTCCCTGCCCTTGGTAGAATGGAGAGTCACTGTCAGGTGCGGTCAGGAGCCAAATTTCATATGACGATGGAACCGAACAGGGCCGAGGCGGAACACGACTACGGCGCGAATGAGATCCAGATCCTCGAAGGTCTCGAAGCCGTCCGCAAACGACCCGGAATGTACATCGGCTCCACCGGCCCCCGCGGCCTCCACCACCTGGTGTACGAGATCGTCGACAACTCCGTCGACGAGGCGCTCGCCGGTCACGCCGACAACATCGAGGTGACGATCCTCCCCGACGGCGCTGTCCGGGTGGACGACAACGGCCGCGGCATCCCCGTGGACGAGCACCCGACCGAGAAGAAGTCCACGGTGGAGGTCGTCCTCACGATCCTGCACGCCGGCGGAAAGTTCGGCGGAGGCGGCTACGCGGTCTCCGGCGGTCTCCACGGTGTCGGCTCGTCCGTCGTGAACGCGCTCTCCTCCCGCCTCGACGTCGAGGTCCACCGGCAGGCGCACGTCTGGCGGCAGAGCTACCGCAACGGCGTGCCGCAGGCCCCGCTCGAGAAGGGCGAGGCATCCGACCGTCAGGGAACGATCATCACGTTCTGGCCGAGCCCCGACACGTTCGAGACGGTCGTGTTCGACTACGACACCCTCCGCACCCGTTTCCAGCAGATGGCGTTCCTCAACAAGGGACTGCGCATCGCGCTCACCGACGAGCGCCCGCCCGAGGTCGAGCCGGTCGAGGGAGAAGTGGAAGAGGACGCGACGGTGTTCGCCGCGCGTTCCGACGTCTTCCTCTACGAGCGCGGCCTGACCGACTACGTGCACTACCTCAACTCCGCCAAGAAGGCAGAGGTGGTCCACGACGAGATCATCTCGTTCGAGTCGGAGGACACCGAGCGCAAGATCGCGCTCGAGGTCGCCATGCAGTGGACCACGAGCTACAACGAGTCCGTCTTCACGTACGCGAACACGATCAACACCCACGAGGGCGGCACGCACGAGGAGGGTTTCCGCGCTGCGCTGACCACGCTGGTCAACCGGTACGCGCGCGAGAAGAACATCCTCAAGGAGAAGGACGACAACCTCTCCGGCGAGGACGTGCGCGAGGGCCTCACCGCCGTCATCTCGGTCAAGCTGTCCGAGCCGCAGTTCGAAGGACAGACCAAGACCAAGCTCGGCAACACGGAGGCCAAGGCGTTCGTGCAGAAGGTCGTCGGCGACCAGCTCGGCGACTGGTTCGACCGCAACCCGAACCAGGCCAAGGAGATCATCCGCAAGGCGCTCCAGGCCGCGACCGCGCGCCTCGCCGCCCGCAAGGCGCGCGAGACCGCCCGGCGCAAGGGCCTGCTGGAGAGCGGCGGGATGCCCGGCAAGCTCAAGGACTGCGCCTCCAAGGACCCGACGCTGTCGGAGATCTTCATCGTCGAGGGCGACTCGGCAGGCGGCTCGGCCGTCCAGGGCCGCAACCCTGAGACGCAGGCCATCCTCCCGCTGCGCGGCAAGATCCTCAACGTCGAGAAGGCCCGGCTCGACCGCGCCCTCGCGAACAACGAGGTCCAGGCCATGATCACGGCGTTCGGCGCCGGCATCGGCGAGGACTTCAACCCGGAGAAGGCGCGCTACCACAAGATCGTGCTGATGGCCGACGCCGATGTGGACGGCCAGCACATCACGACCCTGCTGCTGACGCTGCTGTTCCGCTACATGCGGCCGCTCATCGAGCTCGGCTACGTGTACCTCGCACAGCCGCCGCTCTACCGCCTCAAGTGGTCGAACGCCGACCACGAGTACGTCTACTCCGACCGCGAGCGCGACGCCTTCCTCGCGGAGGGTCTGGCCGCCGGCAAGCGCATCCCCAAGGACAATGGCGTGCAGCGCTACAAGGGTCTCGGTGAGATGGACTACAAGGAGCTGTGGGAGACCACGATGAACCCGGAGACGCGCACGCTGCTCCAGGTCACGCTCGACGACGCGGCCGCCGCCGACGAGATCTTCGCCACCCTGATGGGCGAGGACGTCGAGTCGCGCCGTTCGTTCATCCAGAAGAACGCCAAGGACGTGCGTTTCCTCGACATCTGAGGATGCGCAACGACAAGACCCCACGGTCTGAGAAGAGAGCACTGTGACGGACGAGACCCCCACCGGCGAAGGCTTCGGCATCCACGGCAGGATCGACCAGGTCGACCTGCAGTCGGAGATGCAGCGGTCGTACCTCGACTACGCGATGAGCGTCATCGTCGGGCGCGCGCTGCCCGAGGTGCGCGACGGCCTGAAGCCGGTCCACCGGCGCGTGATCTACGCGATGTTCGACGGCGGCTACCGTCCGGACAAAGCGTTCTCCAAGTGCGCCCGCGTCGTCGGCGACGTGATGGGGCAGTTCCACCCGCACGGTGACTCCGCCATCTACGACGCGCTCGTGCGCCTCGTGCAGCCGTGGAGCCTGCGCTACCCGCTCGCGCTCGGCCAGGGCAACTTCGGCTCGCCCGGCAACGACGGCGCCGCCGCCCCGCGATACACCGAGACCAAGATGGCCCCGCTGGCGCTGGAGATGGTCAGGGACATCGACGAGGAGACCGTCGACTTCCAGGACAACTACGACGGTCGCACGCAGGAGCCGGCCGTCCTCCCTGCCCGCTTCCCGAACCTCCTCGTCAACGGGTCGGTGGGTATCGCGGTCGGCATGGCCACGAACATCCCGCCGCACAACCTGCGGGAGGTCGCCGACGGCGCCCTCTGGCACCTCGCGCACCCGGAGGCCCCCCGCGAGGAGCTGCTCGAGGAGCTGATCAAGCGGATCAAGGGCCCGGACTTCCCGACCGGCGCACAGATCCTCGGCATCAAGGGCATCCAGGACACCTACCGCACCGGCCGCGGCTCGATCACGATGCGCGCCGTCGTCAGCATCGAGGAGCTCCAGGGCCGCGTCTGCCTGGTCGTCACGGAGCTGCCGTACCAGGTGAACCCGGACAACCTCGCGATCAAGATCGCCGAGCTGGTGAAGGACGGCCGCGTCGGCGGCATCGCCGACATCCGCGATGAGACCTCCGGCCGCACCGGTCAGCGCCTCGTGATCGTCCTCAAGCGCGACGCGGTCGCGAAGGTCGTGCTGAACAACCTCTACAAGCACACCCAGCTGCAGGAGAACTTCGGCGCCAACATGCTGGCGATCGTGGACAACGTCCCGCGCACGCTCGCGCTCGACGGCTTCATCACCGCCTGGGTCGAGCACCAGATCGAAGTCATCGTCCGCCGCACCCGTTTCCGCCTCCGTAAGAAAGAGGAGCGGGCCCACATCCTGCGCGGCTACCTCAAGGCGCTTGACGCGCTGGACGAGGTCATCGCTCTCATCCGCCGGTCGCCCACCGTGGAGGACGCGCGCGAGGGACTGAAGGGCCTCCTCGACGTCGACGACACCCAGGCCGACGCCATCCTGGCCATGCAGCTCCGCCGCCTCGCCGCGCTGGAGCGCCAGAAGATCATCGAGGAGCACGACCAGATCGAACTCGAGATCCTCGACCTCAAGGCGATCCTCGCGGACCCGGTTCGCCAGCGCACGATCGTGAGCGAGGAGCTCACCGAGATCGTCGACCGCTTCGGTGACGACCGCCGCACCGAGATCATGTTCGGTTTCGACGGTGACATGAGCATGGAGGACCTCATCCCCGAAGAGGAGATGGTGGTCACGGTCACGCGCGGCGGCTACATCAAGCGCACGCGCAGCGACAACTACCGCAGCCAGCACCGCGGCGGCAAGGGCGTCAAGGGCGCCCAGCTCCGCGGCGAGGACGTGGTCGACCACTTCTTCGTCACCACGACGCACCACTGGCTCCTCTTCTTCACGAACAAGGGCCGCGTCTACCGCGCCAAGGCGTACGAGCTGCAGGAGGCCGGCCGCGACGCGAAGGGCCAGCACGTCGCGAACCTGCTCGCCATGCAGCCGGACGAGGATATCGCGGAGATCCTGGACATCCGCGACTACAACGCCGCGCAGTACCTGGTGCTCGCCACCCGCGACGGCCTCATCAAGAAGACCGCGCTCGAGGAGTACGACACCAACCGGTCCGGCGGCATCATCGCGATCAAGCTCCGCGAGGACGACGAGCTCGTCTCCGCGCTCCTGGTCGAGGAGGACTCCGACCTCCTGCTCGTCTCCCGCAAGGGCATGTCGATCCGATTCACAGCAACCGACGAGGCGCTCCGGCCGATGGGTCGCTCCACCTCCGGTGTGATCGGGATGCACTTCCGCGGCGACGACAGTCTGCTCGACGCGGCCGTCGTCTCCGACGAGGGTTATGTCTTCGTGGTGACCGAGGGAGGGTATGCCAAGCGCACGTCCGCCGACCAGTACCGCCTCCAGAACCGCGGCGGCCTGGGCATCAAGGTCGCCAAACTGAGCGACGACCGAGGGGATCTGGTGGGTTCTCTCATCGTCGATGAGGACGACGAGGTCCTGGTGGTTCTTGCCAGCGGCAAGGTGGTACGCTCTGCCGTGGCCGAGGTACCCGCCAAGGGCCGAGACACCATGGGTGTCGTTTTTGCACGTTTCGCCGAGACAGACAAGATCATCGCTCTGGCGAAGAACACCGAGCGCAACCTGGATTCCCAGGAAGCCGATGCAGAATCGGTAGCCGACGATGAAACCGGTCGCCCCGGGAAGGATGAAGCCGTAGATGAGCAGTAGCGTCGCCGAGAAACTCGCGAGGAAGTCGACACGACGACCCACGTCCGCCAAGCAGGTGCGACTGAAGCTCGTCTACGTCGACTTCTGGTCGACCGTGAAGCTCTCGTTCCTCGCAGGCATCTGCCTGGCGATCATCGCGATCGTCGGCACCTTCCTGATCTGGACCGTCCTCGACCGCACCGGTATCTTCGACCAGCTCAACGGCCTGGTCAAGGACGTCTCCGGCGCCAGCGGCGGCGACCTCCGCTCCGTGCTCGGCCTCGGCCAGGTCATGGGCTTCTCGCTGGTGGTGGGCATCCTCGACATCGTCGTGGTGACCGCTCTCGGCGCCGTCTTCGCGCTGCTCTACAACCTGTCGGTCAAGATCACGGGCGGCCTGCTCGTGGGCTTCACCAACAACTGAGCGCGGCCGGCACTCGATTTCACCATCCGGGCTCAGATCAGGTACCCTCTAATCTGTTGCCCATTCGGGGATATAGCTCAGGCGGTTAGAGCGCTTCGCTGATAACGAAGAGGTCCGAGGTTCAAGTCCTCGTATCCCCACCATGTGTCGTGACGGACACCATCACCCGGGGCCTTAGCTCAGTTGGTAGAGCGCCTGCTTTGCAAGCAGGATGTCAGGAGTTCGAATCTCCTAGGCTCCACAGTGTTTTTCAGTCGCGATCAGGCGCGTTCAGCAGCAGGAGGCGCGATCGCCCGCGTCGGGGCGGTGCTCGAGTAGGCGATGCTCGTCGTCACGCTTCCGAGGGTCCCGATCGTGCCCGACACCTGTTCGAGGTGGCGCATCGAGGTCGCGACGACTTTCAGGATGAAGCAGTCGTCGCCCGTGACGTGGTGCGCCTCCAGGACCTCCGGCGTGATCGCGAGCAGGTCGTGCAGCGGCTTGTACTGGCTGCTCGGGTAGCGCAGTCGCAGGAACGCGAGGATGCCGTACCCCAGGCGCTCGGGGTCCACGACCGCACGGTAACCCGAGACGACGCCCGCTTCCTCCAGCCTCCTGACGCGTTCGGCGACGGCGCTGTTCGACATGTGGACGGTGCGGGCGAGCTCCGCGATCGACTGCCGGCCATCGCGCTGGAGCTCGGCGAGGAGCGCGCGATCGACTCCGTCGGCGGTGAACGGTGGATTCACGGTCATGAGGGGATTCTGGCACGGAAGTGACGGTCTGAGTGGTCGGATGCCGTGGATCGCCTGTTCAAATCGCGCTTCGACCTCCCTACTGTGGTGTCCATGACCATGACCACGACGACCTCCGAGGCCACACAGCACTTCGCGGCGAAACTCCGCTTCGAGACCGACCCCTCCGATGTACGCTCGGCGCAGCTGGCGGGGGAGCGCTTCACGCTGATCGACAGCCGCGGCGACGCCGCGTGGGCACAGGGTCGGATCGCCGGCGCCGTCCACCTCCCGTCGGCGGAGATCGCCGAGCGGGCCGTCGCGCTGGTGCCGATCGACCTGCCGGTGGTGGTGTACTGCTGGGGCCCGGGCTGCAACGGGTCGACCCGCGCCGCCCTCGCGTTCAGCCTGCTGGGCTACGAGGTGCGAGAGCTGATCGGCGGCTTCGAATACTGGGCACGCGAAGGCCTCCCGGTGGAGGACGACCAGGGGCCTGTGGAGCGGGCGGCGGACCCGCTGACTGCGCCGGTGGGCGCGGTGAACTGCGCGTGCTGATGGTGGTGGACATCGTCGGCTTGCTGAGATAAGATATTTACAGCAGGACCCCGAAAGGCCTCCCGCATCTGCCAACGCCCCGCTCGCGCGGGGCGTTGTGTTTTCACGGGTGCCACACGTATTCGCTCACGGTGATCGTCCGTATGTGAGCAACGATTTTCGCTACCGAGCGGCGTGCCCGGGGATCGCGTTCCGCGATGGTCCGATCGCGGTTCAGGAAGAACGTTGCGACGTCTGCGGCCTGGAGAAGTCTGCTCTCGTGCGACGGGCCGAAGTAGATCGTGTCCGCGATGCAGCGAAGGGCGTCGGTCGTGTAGCCCGGAGCGGCAGCAGACTTGAAGTCACGGAGGCTGCGACGCGCCCGCGTGGCTGCCCGATGCTCGTCAGCCAACACCAACCCGAGAGAGTCATCGTCGAATCGCCCGAGCTGACGCTGCACCTCGGCGAGAGTGTGCGCGAGAGTGAGCAGGTGCGGTGGATGCGGCCGACTATAACGGCTGCGCAGCGCAGTGAGGTCGACGCCGCGGAACACATACGACGCCGTTGAGCGAGCAAGGACCTTGGCCACGAGGTCGCATGCTTTGACCCGCCACGCGATTGGTACCGCTCGCCAATCGCGATGTCCGTGAAACATGTCGACGGCATGAAACTCCGCGCCGGGGTCGAAAGCAGGAACATGATAAGAGACCAGTTCTGCGATCTCGTTCAGGCCGTGCTCGATGGATCGAATAGCATCTGGATCGGCGATCAGGGCACCAATGAAGTAGAAGCGATCACTTCGAGCAGATTCATCGACGTAGATCAGGCGCACGTCAACAGATTACTAAAATCTGACATCGCGGACTACTTGAGCAGCCGCGACAGCACCCGATCCGCCAGCGGCTTCCCGCCCGTCTGGCATGTCGGGCAGTACTGCAGCGTGGAGTCCGCGAAGATCACCTGCCGGATCGTGTCGCCGCAGACCGGGCACGGCTGGCCCGTGCGGCCGTGGACGCGCATCCCCGACTTCTTCTCGCTCTTCAGCTCTGACGCGGCCAGGCCCTCCGAGCGGGCGAGGGCCTCGTGGAGCGTCTCCTCGAGCGCGGCGTAAAGGCGGTCGACCTCCTCGGCGCTCATCGAGGCGGGCTTGAAGGGGGACATCTTCGCGACGTGCAGGATCTCGTCCGAGTAGGCGTTGCCGATTCCGGCGATCAGCGCCTGGTTGCGCAGCACACCCTTGATCTGGGCGCGGCCCTGGCCGGCGAGGATGGCGCCGAACGCCTCCCGTGTGAACGCCGCGTCGAGGGGGTCGGGGCCGAGGCGGGCGACGCCGGGCACCTCCGCCGGGTCGCGGACGATGGAGATGGCGAGGCTCTTCTTCGTGCCGGCCTCGGTGATGTCCAGACCCGAACCGCCGTCGAGGACCAGCCGCGCCGCCAGCGGCCCCCTGCTCGGGCGCCCGGTCGGCGGGGGCGGCGGGGTCTCGCGCCAGCGGATCCAGCCCGCCCGCGCGAGATGGATGACGATGTGGAGGTCGCCGGCGGCGATGTCGAGGAACTTGCCGTGGCGGCTGACCCCGGAGATCGTCAGCCCCTTCAGGGCCTCGGGCGGAGGATCGAAGGTCTTCAGCGCGGAGAACGCGATGATGCTCAGCCGGTCGATGACGCGACCGGTCAGGCGCTCGCCCAGGTCGGCGGCGAGGGCGGTGACTTCCGGCAGTTCGGGCACCACCCCATACTGCCGCTCTCCACCGACGAGCGGCAGTAGGGTGTCGGAATGGACATCAGGGTCGCCGCGTACGGCGTCATCGTTGACGGGCCGCGCATCCTGCTCGCGCACTGGAACGAGGGCGGCCGCTCCGGGTGGACGCTGCCCGGCGGCGGGATCGAGCCCGGCGAGGACCCGCTCGACGCGGTCGTGCGCGAGATCCAGGAGGAGACCGGCTTCGAGGCGCGGGCGGAGGAGCTGCTCGGCATCGACTCGAAGATCGTCCCTGCCGAGGCGCGCTTCGTCCCGGAGGCCGGGCCGCTGCACGCGCTCCGGATCGTCTACCGCGCGACCGTCACCGGCGGGAGCCTGAGGAACGAGCTCGACGGGACGACGGACGAGGCGGCCTGGTTCGCGCTCGCGAGCATCCCGAACCGGCGGGTCGACCTGGTCGACGTCGCGCTGCGCATGGCCGGTCTCGGCGACCTGGCCCGCCCGGAGCGCTGAACCGCGGTCAGGCCACTCGGGTGACCGGGCGCTGCTCGGCCGGGATGATGATCCACATCGCGATGTAGGCGATGAACTGCGGCCCCGGCAGCAGCAGGGACAGCAGGAAGAGCAGCCGCACCGTCAGCGGCTTCACGCCGAAACGGTTGGCCAGTCCGGCGCAGACGCCTCCGAGGATGCGGCCGTCGATGGGTCGCTGCAAAGTGTTCATGCCTCCAGCCTCGTCTTCACGGGACCGGAGCACCATCGGGGAAACCCCCGATTCGACCCTGGGGACGGCTGCCCCCGGAGGACTACTCCGCGGCGGGAGTGGTGGGCTCCTCGTCGGCGACCCAGAGCTCGTCGTCCGCGCGGAAGGTCTGCCAGACCGCGTAGAGCAGCCCAGCTGCCGCGATGACGCCCAGGCCGACCGCGATGACCGTGCCCGCACCGGGACCCGAGTTGCGGGACGCCGCTGACGCCTTCTTCGTGACCTCCTTGCGCGCCTTGGTGAAATCACCGGCGAAGGCTGCACTGCGCGCGGCCCGCGCGTGGTCGACGACCGAGAGCGCGGTTCCGACAGCGGTGCCGACGGCCGGGATCACGTCGCCCACGAAGCGGTCGCGTGCGACGCCCGCATAGTGGCCGGCCGAGTCCTTGGCCGACTGGGCGACGGGACGGACGTACGAGTCGTAACCGTCGCGCACCCGCGGCGCGAGCTCCTCACGGGAGTAGTGGGCGGCCTGCTTGCGGGCCGCGGCCGCCAGAGCGTTGGCGTTCGCGATCACTTCCTGCTGCTGCCCCCACAGCTCCTGCGCGTCACTCCGCAGACGGTCGAGCTCCTTCTGGCGCTTCCGTGTCAGGCTCATTCTGGACCTCCATTGCGTCGGCTGGGCGAACTGACTCCATCTTGCCACCGAAAGCCCTGAGGATGGCCCGAGAGCCGAAGTGCGCTCCCGAAACCCAACTGGGCCCTGTGCAAGAATTAGTGGCATGTCTAAGCACACCGCTGTCGCCACGCTCCACACTAACTACGGAGACATCAAGGTCAACCTCTTCGGCAACCACGCTCCGAAGACGGTCCGTAACTTCGTGGGCCTCGCGACCGGTGAGATCGAGTGGACGCACCCCGCCACCGGCGAGAAGACGAACAAGCCGCTCTACGACGGCGTGGTCTTCCACCGCATCATCCCCGGCTTCATGATCCAGGGCGGCGACCCGCTCGGTCAGGGCATCGGCGGCCCCGGCTACCAGTTCGACGACGAGATCAACCCCGAGCTCGACTTCACCCAGCCGTACATCCTCGCGATGGCCAACGCCGGCGTCCAGGGCGGTCGCGGCACAAACGGCTCGCAGTTCTTCATCACCGTCGCGCCCACCACCTGGCTGCAGGGCAAGCACACCATCTTCGGCGAGATCGCGGACGACGCGTCCCGCAAGATCGTCGACAAGCTGGCGGAGCTGCCGACCGACGCCCGCGACCGTCCCCTCGACGACGTCGTGATCGAGTCGGTCGAGATCGACCAGGCCTGAGTTCTGCTGGAGGGCGGAGAGGGAACCATGTCTCAGCCCGTCGACGCTCCGACGAGCGTCTGCTACCGGCACCCCGATCGCGTCAGCCATGTGCGCTGCCAGCGCTGCGGCCGCGCGATCTGCGGTGAGTGCCAGACTCCCGCCGCGGTGGGAGTGATCTGCCCGGAGTGCATGGCGCAGCAGCGCGCCACCGCGCCGCGCACCCGGTCGCCCTGGATCTCTCGGCTCACGGGGCCGGGAGCGCCGGTGGTGACGTATGCGATCATCGGCATCTGCATCGTGGTCTTCATCCTGCAGAACCTGCCGGTGATCGGCTCGCAGGTCACCAACTCATTGCTGTACGCGGGGGCCTACTCGTACCCGTCCGGCTCGCTGTCGCCGGCGCTCGCGTTCGAGCCGTGGCGGATGCTGACCTCGGTCTTCCTGCACGCGAACATCATCCACATCGCGCTCAACATGTACACGCTGTGGATCTTCGGAATGGCGCTGGAGCCCGTGCTCGGCCGGGCGCGATTCCTCACGCTGTTCCTGATCAGCGGGTTCGCCGGGTCGCTCGGCGTGCTGCTGCTCTCCCCAGCCGGTCAGCCGGTCATCGGCGCGTCCGGTGCCATCTTCGGCATGCTGGGCGCCTTCTTCATCATCCAGCGCCGGCTCGGCGGAAACGGGATGCAGATCCTCGTCCTGGTCGGCCTCAACCTGGCGATCGGCTTCCTGCCCGGCATGAACATCGCGTGGCAGGCCCACGTCGGCGGTCTCGTCGGCGGCGCCCTGGCCGGGCTGATCTACGTCGAGACGCGCATGCCGTCGCGGCGCCGCTGGCAGACACCGCTCATCGTGGTGCTCTGCGCGGTGCTCGTCGGCGCCAGCCTGCTGCACTTCGTCTGACGCCGGGCACTTCCCCACAACGCGTGGATAAGTTATCCACAGCCTTATTAACAGTGGGGATAATTACACCGGTGTAACTCTCCACAGGCTTATTAACACTGGGGAGAAGCCGACTGCAGGGCTGTGGGCGGTGGGGAGAACTGCTGTGGATAAGTGGAGGACGGCGGGCGAGGACGCGGTCAGCGCCAGCGGGTGGTCATCAGGAAGCCGATGAAGGCGATCCCGAAGCCGACCAGGATGTTCCACGCGCCGAGGGCGGGGATCGGGTACTGGTTCTGGCTGACGTAGAAGACGATGATCCAGATGAGCCCGAGCAGCATGAAGCCGAACATGACGGGCTTGAACCAGACGGGGTTGGGTGCGTCCTCGCCGGTTGCGGCCGAGCTGCGCTCGGGACGGGCGGAGCGCTCGAGCTTGGTCTTGGACTTGGTGCGTGCCATAGCACACAAGTGTAGCGGGCGCGGTCTGAACGTTCGTGGCGATGCAGGCGTGCAGTTCCCGGGAAACACCCGGTTTGGCGAGGCGCGCTCCCGCTTAGAATGTGCCATATGACCGTCCCCGCAGAGCCCGAGCGCCACCGCGCCGGCTCGCGCCGCGCGGCCCGGCCTCCGCGCCGCACGCGCAGCGCAGGCGAAGTGGTCCTCACCGTCATCGGCGAGCTGCTCATCACGGCCGGCGTGCTGGTCGGCCTCTTCCTCGGCTGGCAGGTGTGGTGGAACAACCTCGTCCTGTCGGGCCAGCAGACCTCGGCGGCGCAGGAGCAGAGCAAGAAGTGGATCGACGACGCGATCAAGGCCCCGCGGCCGACGCCGACGGACCCGTCGTCCCCCGAGGCCGTCGACCCTCCCGTGATGGCGCAGCCCGCGGATTACGAGCCGTTCGCCGTGATCTACATCCCGCGCCTCGGGCCGGACTGGAAGCGTACGATCCGCGAGACGGTCGACGTCGAGAAGGTCCTCAACAGCTACACCGCGGGCGTCGGCCACTACGCCGGTACGGCGATGCCGGGGGCGGTCGGCAACTTCGCCGTCGCCGGGCACGACTCGGGCTGGGGCAACACCTTCATCGACCTGTCCAAGCTGCAGCTGGGCGACCGCATCTACGTGCAGACCAAGGACGGCTGGTACACCTACCTCTTCCGCAACTTCGAGTTCGTGCAGCCCACGCAGGTGCAGGTGATCGCGTCGGTGCCGCATCATCCCGACGTGCAGCCCATCGACAGACTGATGACGATCACGACATGCAACCCGCCGTTCCACGCGGGCGAGCGGCTGATCGCCTACAACGTCTACGCGGGCTACCAGCCCACCCAGAACGTTCCGAATGAGATCCGCGCAGCGGTGACGGGAGGCTGAACCATGTACGGAGCACTGTGGCGCATCCTCCCCGGGCCGGTCTGGCTGCGCATCGTCATCCTGGTGGTCCTGTTCGCCGTCCTGCTGTGGGGGCTGGTGACCTGGGTCTTCCCGTGGGTGGATTCGCTCCTCGGACCCCAGGAAGGTACCGTTGGGCCGTGACCCGCGTACTCGTCATCGACAACTACGACAGCTTCGTCTACACGCTCAACGGCTACCTCCGTGAACTGGGCGCCGAGACCGAGGTCGTGCGCAACGACGACATCGCGATCGAGGACCTGGCGGCGCGCGTCGCGGAGTTCGACGCGGTGCTGGTGTCGCCCGGGCCGGGCAAGCCGGCCGACGCCGGGGTGTCCGTCCCTGTGGTCGAGCTCGCGCTGAAGGCGGGGACGCCGCTTCTCGGGGTCTGCCTCGGGCACCAGGCGATCGCCGAGGCCTTCGGCGGCGTGGTCACCAACGCCGAGGAGCTGATGCACGGCAAGACCTCGCAGGTCGAGCACGACGACAGTCTGCTGTTCGACGGGGTGCCGCAGCCGTTCACGGCGACGCGGTACCACTCGCTGGCGGTCGTGGACGGCACCCTTCCCGACGAGCTCGTCGTCACTGCGCGCACGGCCGGCGGCGTCATCATGGCACTGCAGCACCGGACCGCGCCCATCTATGGCGTGCAGTTCCACCCGGAGTCGGTGCTCACCGAGGGCGGCTACCGGATGCTCGGCAACTGGCTCGAGAAGTGCGGCCTTGCCGGCGCGGCGGAGGCGTCCCGTTCGCTCAACCCGCTGGTGAAGCTGGGCTGAGCCGAGCCTTCCTGCGCGGTCAGCCCGAGCAGTAGGTGAGGCCGACCGTGCTCCCCTGGGGCACGTCGCCCGGCGCGACCGTCTGCGTGTGCACCAGCGGTGCGCCGCTGTTCTGCTTGCAGGTCGAGTCCGCCTTCGGATCGGCCGTCAGCCCGAGCTGCTGGAGCAACGAGGTCGCCGCGGGCAGGGATTGGCCGGTGAGGTCGGTCAGCGTGACCTTGCCGCTCGAGACGGTGAGGGCGATCGCGTCGCCCTCGTGCGCGTTGCTGCCGGCGGCCGGCGAGGTCTGGATGACGACGTTGGCCGGCACCGTCGCGGAGTTCTGCGTCGTGACCGGGCCGAGAGCGAGTCCTGCCGTCGTCAGCGCCTGCTTCGCGGCGTCCTGCGTCATGTTGGTGAGGTCGGGGACGGACACGGACTTCTTGCCCGTCGACACGAAGACGTTGATGGTGTCGCCGGTGGCCACGACGATCCCGGCGGCCGGGTCGGTACGGATGACCTGACCGTCCGCGTAGGTGGAGCTGGCCTCCGTCGACTGCGTCCACTTGAGCTTGAGGTCCTCGAGCTGCTTCGTCGCCTTGTCGAGCGTCTGCCCGGACAGGTTCGGCACCTGACGGGAGCTGTCCGGCATGGTCGTGCTCGGCGCGATTCTCAGCACCCAGGCCAGGACCGCGACGATCACGACCGCCATCACGGCGATGCCGGCCCAGATCCAGATGACCGGTGGGCGGCGCTGCGTGCGGACCATCGTCTGGTCCTCCGCGAGCTGACGGAAGGCGGCCTCCGGGCCGGAGACCGAGCTCGGCGGCGCACCGAAGAGCGTCTCGGAGAACTCGTCCGGCTGCTTGTGGACGGGGACGCGCCCTGCGGCGGCCTCCTCCAGGTCGTGACGGAAGTCGGCGACGGTCTGGTAGCGCTCGAAACGGTCCTTGGTGAGGGCGTGGGCGACCACGGTGTCCATCGCCGGGGAGACCTTGGGGTTCACGGTGCTCGGCGCGACGGGCGTCTCGCTGACGTGCTGGTAGGCGACGGCGACCGGGGTGTCGCCGCGGAACGGCGGCCGGCCGGTCAGCATCTCGAACAGGACGACGCCGGTCGAGTAGAGGTCGGTGCGCGCGTCGACCGTCTCGCCCTTGGCCTGCTCCGGCGAGAAGTAGCTGGCGGTGCCGAGCACCGCGGTCGTCTGCGCGACCGTGGCGGAGGAGTCGCTGATGGCGCGAGCGATGCCGAAGTCCATCACCTTGACCTGGCCGGTCGTCGTGACCATGACGTTGCCCGGCTTGATGTCGCGGTGCACCACGCCCGCGCGATGCGAGTACTCGAGGGCTGTCAGGATGCCCTCGGTGATCCGGATCGCCTCGGCGACCTCCAGCGGGCCACGCTTGATGAGATCTTTCAGAAGAACGCCGTCGACGTACTCCATCACGATGAAGGGGAGCTGCGCCTCGTGGCCGTTCGGCTCGCGGACGGTCTCCTCGCCCGCGTCGAACACCCGCACGATGGTCGGGTGCGTCATCCGCGCCGCCGCCTGGGCCTCCTGACGGAAGCGCGTGCGGAACGCCGGATCCGTCGCCAGGGACGGCTTGAGCAGCTTGATGGCGACCGTGCGGCCCAGCCGGGTGTCCGTCCCACGGTGCACGTCGGACATGCCGCCGCGACCGACGAGCTCGCCCACCTGATATCGGCCTGCGAGCAGGCGGCTATCTGGGCTCAAGACGGGCTCCTTTTCGGGTGGTGGCTTCTGGCTCCGGATAGTGTAGCGGGCCGACTCTGGATGTCTCCCCCGGGTGGGGGCAGACCGGTCGTCGTCAGTGGGGCGCGGCTCCGGTCACGGCGACGGGAGGGAGGTCGCGCCGCCGGCGGCCACGACCGTGTAGGGGGTCGTGGGCGACTGGGCGGACTCTACGGAGTCGCCCTGGTTGCAGAAGATCGAGTAACTGAGCGTGTAGTTGCCCGCAGCCGTCGGCGACCAGGTGAACTTGGAGTCGTTGACCGGCGCCTGCGGCTGCCCGTTGACGAACAGCCGGCGCCCGGTGAGGTTCTGGCCCGCCGGGCAGGTCGCCGAGCCGAACGACACCGTGATCTGCGAGTTGGCCGCTCCCTGGCCCGACGGCGGGGTGGCCGAGACCGAGTCGCTCGGCGTCGGGATCGGCGTAACCGGTCCGTAGACCTTGATGGTGATCGTCGTGCCCTTCTGCACCGGGCCGGTCGGGTTGACCGAGTACACCGTGTTGACCTGGCCGGCGGAGGAGGCCGCCGAGCCGGTCTGCACGTCGGCGACCATCCCGACGCCCTGGAGCTTCTGCCTGGCCTGGTCGGCGGTCAGGCCGAGGTAGTCGCCCTCGTTGATCTGCACCGTGGTGCTGGTCGGGGTGGGCGACGGCGTCGGCGAGGCCGGCGGGGTGGTGTGGACGACCGGCGGAGGTGTCGTGGTGGTCGCGACCGGGGTCTTGGGCTGTGCGAGCAGCGCGATGATCGTCCCGATGAGGACCAGGGCCAGGAGCGCGATGAGCGCGATGAGCGGCCACGTCCACGGGCTGCGCTTCTTCTCCTCGACCGGCTCCTCGGTCTCCTCCTCCTCGACAGCGGCACCGGCGGCCGCAGCGGGCAGCACCGTGGTGGCCTGGGTGGGGGCGACGTTCGGGGAGGTCATCAGCACGGTCGCGGCGTCGGCGGCGATCGCGGCGCCGAGCACGGCGGGCACCGACGCGGCCGCGGCACGGATGTCGCCGCGGCGCAGGGCCTGCGCTGCACGCGCCAGGTGGGCCGCCGAGGCGGGACGGTCGGCGGGGTTCTTGGCGATGCAGGCGAAGACGAGGTTGCGGACCGGCTCCGCGACCGTGGCCGGCAGCTCCGGCGGCGCCTCGTTGATCTGCGCCATCGCGATCGCGACCTGCGACTCGCCGGTGAACGGCCGGCGGCCCGCGAGGCACTCGTAGGCGACGATTCCGAGCGAGTAGATGTCGGTGGTCGGCGACGCCGGGTGGCCCGAGGCCTGCTCGGGCGACAGGTACTGCACCGTTCCCATCACCTGGCCCGTGGCGGTGAGCGGGACCTGGTCGGCGATGCGGGCGATGCCGAAGTCGGTGATCTTGACCCGGCCGTCCGGCGTGATCAGCAGGTTGCCCGGCTTGATGTCGCGGTGGACCAGCCCGGCGGCGTGCGCGGCGTGCAGAGCGGAGGCGGTCTGCGCGACGATGTCGAGGGTGCGGTCGCTGCTGAGGACATGCTCGCGCTCGAGGACGGTGGAGAGCGCCTCACCGGGCACCAGCTCCATCACGAGGAAGGCGCTGCCCTCCTCCTCGCCGTAGTCGTAGACGTTCGCGATGCCTTCGTGGTTGACGAGCGCGGCGTGCCTGGCCTCCGCGCGGAAGCGCTCGAGGAAGCCGGGGTCGCCGAGGTACTCGTCCTTGAGGATCTTGATGGCGACAGTGCGGCCGATGACCAGATCGGTCGCCTGCCAGACCTCGCCCATGCCGCCGATCGCGATGCGCGACTGCAGCTCGTAACGTCCTCCGAAGGTGAGCCCTGCTGTGGGTCTCATTTATTCAGCACCGCCTCTAGTACTTTTTTCGCGATCGGCGCGGCGATGGAGTTACCCGTGCCGCTCTGACCGCGTCCACCGCCATTTTCAACGACTACCGCAACCGCGAACTGAGGGTCGTTCGCCGGCGCGAATCCTGTGAACCACAGGGTGTACGGGTCGGTCGACCCGTTCTGCGCCGTCCCCGTCTTACCGCCGACCTCGACCCCGTCTATTCTTGCATTGCTCGCAACGCCGTGATCGACGCCGTCGACCATCATCTGCTTGATGGTGTCGGCGTTCTGCTGGCTCATCGGCTGCGAGAACTGCTGGGGCTGGAACGTCTCGATCGGCTGCAGATCCGACGAGCGGATCGAGTCGACCAGGTTCGGCGTCATCAGCTTTCCGCCGTTCGCGACCGCGGCCGACACCATCGCCATCTGCAGCGGGGTCGCACGGTCGTCCTTCTGCCCGAAGGAGCCGAGCGCGCGCTCCGCGGGGTCGGTGTAGAGCGGGTAGACGCTCTTCTCGACCGGGATCGGGATGCTCAGCGACTGGTTGAAGCCGAACTTGTCGGCCTGGTCCTTGATGACCTGCGGCTGCAGCTGCATCCCGAGCTCCGCGAACGGGATGTTGCAGGAGAGGATCTGCGCGGTCGCGATCGACACCGTCGCGCCGGGGCCGCAGGTGGTAAGCGAGTCGTTCTTGACGACGGTCGGGGAGCCGGGGAGGGGCAGCGAGGCCACGTTGGGGAGCTGGCTGTCCTTGGTGTACTGGCCCGTCCCGAAGGCGGAGGCGCTCATCACCGGCTTGAACGTGGAGCCGGGCGGGTTGAGGTTGCCGCCGATGGTGCGGTTGGTGAGCGGGCTGCCGGAGGTGTCGAGGAGCTGCTGGTAGGCCGTGTTGACAGCCGCGGTGTCGTGGGAGGCCAGCACGTTCGGGTCGTAGGTGGGCTTCGACACCATCGCGAGGATCTTGCCGGTCTTCGGCTCCAGCAGCACCACGGCGCCCTGGTAGTTCCCGAGGGCGTCCCAGGCCGCCTGCTGCGCCTTCGGGTCGATCGTCGTCTCGACCGTCGCGCCCTGCGGGTTCTTGCCGGTCAGGATCGAGTTGATCCGCTCGAAGAACTGCGAGTTGGAGCTGCCCGACAGCCGGTCGTCGAGGGCGCCCTCCAGTCCGGTCGCCTCGCCGTTGACCGGGTAGAAGCCCGTCACGGCCGAGTACAGCGGCCCGTTGCTGTACTGGCGCTGCCACTTGTAGACGTCGCTCGATGGCACGGACTGCGCGATCGGCTGGCCGGCGACGAGGATGGCGCCGCGCTGGGCCGCGTAGCTGTCGTTCCGCGCGCGGGTGTTGCGCGCGTCCGCGGCCAGGCTGTCCGCCTGGAAGGCCTGCAGGATCGACGTGGACACCAGCAGCGCCAGGAACATCACCAGCACGATCGTGCTGACCCGCTTGATCTCACGATTCATCGTTCAGCTCACCACCAGACGGGGTTGGTTGCGGACGGTGTCGGACAGCCGCAGCAGCAGCGCCACGATGATCCAGTTGGCCACCAGGGAGGAGCCTCCCGCCGCGAGGAACGGCGTCGTCAGACCGGTGAGCGGGATCACCCGCGTCACGCCGCCGATGACGATGAAGCACTGCAGGCCCACGGTGAACGACAGCCCCACCGCGAGCAGCTTGCCGAAGTCGTCCTGCCCGGCGAAGCCGATCCGGAGGCCGCGCGCGACGAAGATCAGGTAGAGGGCGAAGATCGCGAACAGGCCGGCGAGACCGAGCTCCTCTCCCATGCTGGCGATGATGTAGTCGCTCTGCGAAACCGGGGTGACCCAGGGCTCGCCCTGGCCGAGGCCGGTGCCGATCAGGCCGCCGTGCGCGAGGCCGAAGAGGCCCTGGACGAGCTGGAAGCTGCCGCCCTGCGCGTCGTAGACCTTCTGGGAGAACGGGTCGAGCCAGTTCGCGAACCGGTCGTGGACGTAGGGGAGGAGCTGACTGGCGACGATGGCGCCTCCGCCGATCAGCAGCACACCGAGGATCACCCAGCTGATCCGGGCGGTGGCGACGTACACCATCACGAGGAACAGCCCGAAGATGAGGAGGCCGGTGCCGAGGTCGCGCTGGAAGACGATGACGGCCATCGACATCAGCCAGACGATCAGCAGGGGGCCGAGGTCTCGTGCGCGCGGGAAGCGGATGCCGAGGAACTTCTTGCCCACCATCGAGAGCGAGTCCCTGGCCTGCACCAGATAGCCGGCGAAGAAGATCGCGAGGCAGAGCTTGGCGAGCTCGCCCGGCTGGAAGCTGAACGGGCCGATGCCGATCCACACCCGGGCTCCGTAGATCTCCCTGCCGATGCCGGGCAGCATCGGCAGGAGCAGCAGCACGAGCGCGGCGAGGCCGAAGATGTAGGTGTAGCGCTGAAGCACGCGGTGGTTGCGGATGACGACGATGACCGCGATGGCGCACACGATGGCGATGGCCGCCCAGGCGATCTGCTTGACGCCGGCGCTCGCCCAGCCGGAGTCCTTGAAGTGGATGTCGATCCGGTAGATCTCGGCGATCCCGAGGCCGGTGAGGAGGGTGGCGATCGGGAGCAGGAACGGGTCGGCCTGCGGCGCGATGATGCGGAGCGCGATGTGCATCCCGAGTACCAGGGCCGACAGGCCGGCCCCGAGGTAGACGAGCGTGAGGTCGAGGTGGCCGAGCGCGCCGAGCTGCACGAGGACGACTGCCGCGGCGTTGATGCCGCAGGCGATGATCAGGAGGAACAGCTCGAGGCTGCGCTGTTTGGCGGGCAGGCGCAGCCGCTTGACCGGGCCGGTGGCCGGCCTGGCCTGCTTCCGCTCGCTGACGCTACTGTTTTGCGGCATCGGTCAACTGGTCCACGATCGCGCGGGCGGCCGTCAGGTCGTCCGCGTTGATGGTCTGCTGCACGAGCTGCTTGTCGTACTGCGGGAGGCTCTTCACCGTCACATCGGACTCCTCGTAGACGTGCGAGAGCACGATCGGCCCGAGGTTCTGTTGCACGCCCTGGTAGATGGCGACCTTGCCGGCGGGCGACGAGCCGACGAAGAAGCGGGACTGGGTCCACTGGTACCCGAAGAGCACCGCGAGCACGATCGCGACGACGAGCACCGCCAGCCCGATCATCCAGGTGAGCCGGCGGCGGCGCGCCCGGCGCTCGTCCTCCTCGATCAGCTCGTCGAGGTAGTCGTCCGACTGCGGCTCGAAGTGCGTCGGACCGGTGGCGGGGCGCACCGGGTGGAGCCGGAGGGTCGGGAGGCGCGTGGCGCGGGTCGCAGGCTTGGGCTCGCCGAACTGGAGCGGGACCGACGCTGAGCCGACCGTGATCGGCTCCTTCACGACGTCGCCGCGGGCGACGTCCGCGATGTCGAGGATCACGGCGGTGACGTTGTCGGGCGCGCCGGCGTCGAGGCTCTGCTTGATGAGCTTGTCCGCGACCTGCTTGGGCGCGTCGCGCGTGGCGAGGGCCGCGAGGAGGTCGTCGTGCTTCACGACGCCGCTGAGTCCGTCCGAGCAGATCAGCCAGCGGTCGCCCGGCCGCGTCGCGAGGATGAGGGTGTCGATCTCGGGGGAGGCGTCGACGTCGCCGAGCACGCGCATCAGCACAGAGCGGCGCGGGTGGACCATCGCCTCCTCCTCCGTGATGCGGCCGCTGTCGACCAGCCGCTGCACGAAGGTGTGGTCGACCGAGACCTGGCTGAGCTCGCCGTCGCGGAAGAGGTAGATGCGGGAGTCGCCGATGTGGGCGATGGCCATCTCGTCGCCGACGCGCATGAGCGCGCTGACGGTGGTGCCCATCCCGGTGAGCTCCGGATGCTCGAAGACGGTCTCTGCGAGCAGCGAGTTGGCGGCGATCAGCGCGGACTGGAGGGCGAACTCCGCCTCAGGCGCCGTCTCGTACTCGCCGTCGGCCTCCTTGATGCGGTTGACCGCGATCGCGCTGGCGACGTCCCCGCCGGCGTGGCCGCCCATGCCGTCGGCCACCACGAACAGCTCATGCCCGGCATAGCCGGAGTCCTGGTTGTTCGAGCGGATCTTCCCGACGTGCGAGACGGCCGCTGCCCTATTGCCTGCCACGGGTTACCGTCGCAGCTCGAATGTGGTCGTCCCGATCTTGATCGGGGTGTCGAGCGGGACCTGGGTCGGGACGGTGACGCGGCGGCCGTCGAGGAACGTGCCGTTGGTCGAGTCCAGATCCTGGATCATCCACTCGTCGTTCCACAGGAGCAGGCGGGCGTGGTGGGTGGAGGTGTAGTCGTCGCGGATGACCAGCCCGGACTCGCTGGACCGGCCGATGGTGATGGGGTCGCGGCCGAGCGCGAGCTCCGTGCCGGCGCGGGGTCCGGAGGTGAGGACGAGGCGGTGGGCCGTCTGCACGCTGGCCTTCGTGCCTCCCACTGCGGTGTTGGCGCCGGCCGGGAGGTTGGAGACGGGGGCGTGCTGCATGACCGGCTCCGTCGGCCCGGCGGGAGCGGGGACTGCGGCGGGGGAGGCGACGGGCGCTGCTGCCGGGGTCGGGAACGGCGAGGCGGCCGCCTGGGATTCCGGGAGCTTGCGCACGCGCTGGCCGAACAGGTCCGTGCGGAGGGCGTAGACGATGCCGAACACGAACAGCCACAGCAGCAGCAGGAAGCCGAACCGCAGCACCAGGAGGGTGAGCTCACTCGGGTTCACGAGGTGCTCCAGAAGTTGTCGCCCTGCGCGGAGCCGGGGGAGGGCGCCGCCTGCGGGAGCACCCGGAAGACGATACGGGTGCGGCCGATGGTGACGACGGAGTCGGGTTCGAGGATCGCCTTCTTCACCGGCTGCCCGTTCAGCTTCGATCCGTTGGTGGAGCCGAGGTCCTCCACCTGGGCGCGGTGGCCGTCCCAGGTGATCATGACGTGCCGGCGCGAGATGCCGGTGTCGTCGACCGTGATGTCGGCGTCCTGTCCGCGGCCGACGACCGTGCGGCCGCCGGTGAGCGGGTAGTGCCGGCCGTCGATGTCGAGCACCGGCGTCCAGGCGACGTCGCCCTTCACGTTCTCGGAGTCGATCTGGAGCATCCCCACGCTGATGTCGGGGTCCTCCCTGAGCTCGATGGAGAGCCCGCCGGCGAACGCGTAGTGCTGGCTGGTGGCGTGCTTCTGGGCGAACGCGACGAGCTCGTCGGTGAGCGCGGCCCCCATCGAGCTCATGCGCGTGTAGTCGGCTGCCGACATCCTCAGGATGAAGCGGTTCGGCGCCAGGACCCGGTCCCGCGAGACGACCGCCGCCTTGGTGTCCATCTCCTTGCGGATGGCGCTGGTGAGCTCCACGGGCTGCAGCCCGGAACGGAAGGTCTTTGCGAACGCGCCGTTGACGGCGCGCTCGAGCCCCCGCTCGAAGTTGTCCAGAATGCCCACTAGTCTCCCGCTCCCGGCTTGGCCAGCTACATGCATGTTAGTCGGAACCCCCTGGAAGACGACCCTGCACGGCTCCCTCACAGGTGAAGAGGGTTCTCAGGGGCTCCTGCGGATTCGTTCTCGGAGACGCTGTCGTGTTAGTCTTCCTGGGTTCGCGCGAGTGGCGGAATTGGCAGACGCGCTGGCTTCAGGTGCCAGTGCCCGCAAGGGCGTGGGGGTTCAAGTCCCCCCTCGCGCACGAACGAGAGGGTCGCCTCGACGGAATGTCGGGAGCGGCCCTTTCTGCTTCCCTGAAATGTCCCTCATTCAGGTGGCAGAACGACGGGTGCGCGAACACTAGAGTGATCGCGCCGGGCAGCGTGGATGCTCTCCGTGCCTGTTTTGCGCGGAGGGGGATGGCGTGGGGAGACTGCGTCTGCGGGTGGCGGTCGTCGCGATCGTGGCGGTGATCGCGGGGGTCGTGGGAGTGTCGGCGCCGGCGAGTGCGGCATCGATCGGGATATCCACTGTGGGATTGACGATCGACTGCACCACCCTGCACAGCGGCTATTACCAGTCGCTGCATGTGACCACGAGGTTCTGGGGCATGACCGCCGGCGCCCAATACACCGGGGATGTGCAGGTGACGTCTCCGCAGGCCACGATCGCGTTCGCTGCGCCGGTCGTCGCGGACACGCGGGGGTACGGCACGGTCGACACCACGGCAACCGGGACGTTCATCTCCGGCGGCGCCGCGGTCATCGAGCTCTACTCCGGGGGTACGCAGGTCCTCTCGCAGCAGGTGGGCCTCGGCTCGTGTGCCTCGGGGGTCACAGTCACCGGGAGCCTGACCGCTGAAGCGATCTGCCCGACGCGCTACCTCACGGACTTCGGCCAGGAGCAGGCCACGACGCGCCACGTCCACGGCACGCTCACCGGGTTCGTGCCCGCTGAGCCCTACACCTTCACCTTCAGCCAGTCCTCGCCCCTGACGACCGTCTCTGGCGTCGCGGACGCCACCGGGGCGGTGCAACTGGATTTCATGAGCGACAATCTGGAGGCGAGCACCTACGCCGGGGTCTACACGACGAGCCAGGCCCAAGGGGTGGCCTCCGCCGATATCGTCCAGACCGACCCGTGTCCCGCCATGCGGACCAAGTTCCCGGCTCCGGCCACCACGTCGGATATCCAGGGAGACGGGCTGTCCGACCTCGTGGCGATCGACTTCAGCGGACGGCTGCTCTACTACGAGAACGACTCCTGGCTGAGGATCAGCGGCCTCCCCTTCACCACCCCGACGGTCATCGGCTCGGGGTGGGGGCCGCAGCACGGCATCCGGATGCAGTCGATGGGCGATATGACGGGCGACGGTTACGCGGACCTCGTGGCCGTCCGCTCCGACGGGTCGCTTGTCGCGTACTACAACAACATCAAATCCAACCCGGGCCATATGCCGTTCAGCTCGGGCACGGTCATCGGCAGCGGTTGGCAGGGGTTTACGTCGATCACCCTCGGTGATGTCAACGGCGACGGGTTCGCCGATCTCATCGCGCGGAAGTCGGACGGCACTGTGTGGTTGTACCTGAACCACTTCCTCAGCAACCCCGGGCATCTCCCGTTCTCCTCCG
The DNA here is from genome assembly GCF_042789575.1 of Leifsonia sp. NPDC056824. Classification (NCBI taxonomy): domain Bacteria; kingdom Bacillati; phylum Actinomycetota; class Actinomycetes; order Micrococcales; family Microbacteriaceae; genus Leifsonia; species Leifsonia sp. NPDC056824. The sequence continues at coordinate 1,165,601 of NZ_JBHUAV010000001.1, forward strand.
GCGTTCCGATGACGATTCCCGGGCTCGGCCCCACCGACAGTTTCGTCGCGGCCGATGTGAACAGGGACGGCTACGCCGACATCGTGAGCTCCGCCGGCTGGACGAGCCTCAACCGGGCGCCCGCCGGGAGCCCGCAGATGTTCATCGACGCCAAGGGTCCGCAGAGCGGCATCCTCAACACCCTCGCCGCGGACGCTCCGCGGGCCGGGTGGGTCGCAGGAGTATTCAACTCCTGGTACATCGTGACCGGGGTGGTGATCGCCAACCCGAACGGCGACGGGTCCCTGCTCTACCTGGAGGGCCTGGGCTACTCCGGGACCGCGAAGGTGATCGGCTCCGGCTGGCAGACCATCCGGACGATTATCTCGTGATCGCGCAGCGCCGGGCGGCCCGGTTCGCAATCGCGCTCGTTGTCGCGCTGGCCGGCGTGATGGTGTCCGTGACGATGCCGGCGAGTGCCGCGACGACCATACAGGGGCAGGACCTGGTGGCGACAGTCGACTGCTCGTCGTTGCAGGGCGGCATGTACACAGCGCTGCACGTCACCGGATCCTTCTCCGGCCTCGGCGCGGGAGCCACCTACACGGCCGGGCTGTCGGTCGGAACCGCCGCCCAGCAGCCGGTGACCGCCGACTCCAGCGGCTCCGCAGTCCTGGACATGCCGCTGACGGGACAGTTCGCGGCCAGCAAGCAGATCGTGCTGACCCTCCGCACGGCGACCACCAACGTGTACCGCGCCGTCCTCACGACCAGCGCGTGCGCCTCCGGCGTCGCGGCGAGCGGACAGCTCACCGCCGACACGGTGTGCGCGATGCGCTACCTGACCGACACCGGCGCCATGGACGCGTCGTCGTTCCATGCGCACGGAACCCTGACCGGCTTCGTGCCGGGTCTCACGTACTGGCTGCAGAGCGATCCGAGTTCCCCGCAGTTCACCGCCGTCGCCGACGCGACGGGAGCGCTGACGTTCGATTTCACGTTCACCGGCAGCGCGACCGCCCTCACCACCCAGGTCTGGACGGGGAGCCAGGGGGTCCCGGTCGCGCAGGAGGCATTCGCCCTGGGCGATCCCTGTCCGGCGCTCGTCCAGGCTCCGAAGCCCGCCCGCCTCAGACACGACGGCGACATCAACGGCGACGGACTGGGTGACCTGCTCGCCGTCGACAAGAGCGGACGGCTCCTCCTCTACAAGAACGGGTCCCGCACGAATCCCGGCGGCCTCCCGTTCACGAACGGCACGGTCATCGGCTCCGGCTGGGGCTACGACTACGGGGCGAGCCCGATGGCGGAGGGTGACCTGACCGGGGACGGCTACGGCGAGGTGATCGCGCGCCGCCCCGACGGGACGCTTCTCGCCTACTACAACAACATGGGGTCGAACCCGGGCCACCTCCCCTACACGACGGGGACCGTGATCGGAACCGGATGGAACGCCTTCTGGCCGATCACGCTCGCGGACGTGAACGGCGACGGTTACGCCGACATCCTGGCAGAGAACTACAACGGGACCACCTGGCTGTACCTCAATCACTACCGTACGAACCCCGCGCAGCCCTTCACGACCGGAGTTCAACTCACGGCGGCGGGCATCCAGAATCTGGACGGCTTCCAGGCAGGCGATCTGAACGGGGACGGGTACGCCGACCTCATCGATCCTGCGCACTGGGTCGATCCCAACCGCACCCCCGCGGGAGGGTCGCCGTTCGCGCAGACCGTGCCGCTGAAGCCGGAGACGTTCTCCGCCGATGCCGGATGGACCCTGGGCGACTACGACGGGTCGGGAAAGGACGGGATGCTCATCGCCAACCCGTTCGGCGACGGCACCCTGCGGTACGCGCCGAACCCGATGGAAGCGTCCGTGCAGGGCGGTACGGTGATCGGCTCCGGCTGGCAGGCGATCTACCAGATCATCTCCTGAGGCGCGAAGCCACCCGCAACCGCGCGAACCGGTAGACGGCCCCCACCGCGAGCACGACGACGCCCGCGACGATCGACCCCACCGGCAGCGTCACCACGAGCACGAGGCATCCCGCAGCGCCCAGGACCGCCAGCACCTGCGGGTAGCGCCGCTGCGCCCGTTCCTGGGTCCAGGCCGACAGGTTCGCGACGACGTAATAGAGGAGTACCCCGAACGACGAGAAGCCGATCGCGCCGCGGAGGTCGGTCACCGCGACGAGCACGCAGACCACGAGCCCGAGCGCGAGTTCGGCGCGATACGGGACGCGGAAGCGCGGGTGCACGGCAGCGAACCAGCCGGGGAGGTCGCGGTTGCGGGCCATCGCGAGGCTCGTCCGCCCGATGCCGGCGATCATCGCCAGCAGAGCGCCGAGCGCCGCGGCGGCCGCGCCGATCCGGATCACGAGCCCCGGCAGGTGCGCTCCAGTCGTGTCCGCGACCGCGCTCAGCGGGGCCGGCGCCGCCGCGAGTCCCGCCGGGCCGAGGGCGTGCAGGGCGGAGACGGCGACGAGCGCGTACACGACCAGCGCGATGGTGAGGGCGGTCGTGATCGCCCGCGGGATGGTGCGAGCAGGGTCGACGACCTCCTCGCCCATCGTGGCGATCCGGGCGTAGCCAGCGAACGCGAAGAAGAGGAAGCCGGCCGACTGGAGGGCGCCGTAGACCGTGGGCGTGGTGCCGGGGGCGGCGGCGCTCGCCGCGGTGTGGGTGAAGCCGATCACCACGGCAACGGTGAGCGCGAAGAGGGCCACCCCGACCAGGATGCGGGTGAGGAGCGCCGTCCGCGTGATCCCGAGCGTGTTGACGAGCGTCAGCACCACGACCGCGAGGATGGCGACGGGCTTCACCCAGGCGGCCGGCACCGCGTAGGTGGCGAACGTGATCGCCATCGCGGCCGAGCTGGCGGTCTTGCCGACCACGAACGACCAGCCGGCGATGAACCCTGGCCACTCGCCCAGCCGCTCCCGCCCGTAGACGTACGTGCCGCCGGAGGTCGAGTACTGGGCTGCGAGCTGCGCGGAGGAGGTGGCGTTGCAGAAGGCGATGAATCCGGCGATGACCAGCCCCACCAGCAGCCCGACGCCGGCAGCCGCGGCCGCCGGGGCGAACGACGCGAAGATCCCGGCGCCGATCATGGAGCCGAGGCCGATCATCACGGCGTCGCCGAGGGTGAGCCGCCGAGCGAGCGCGCCGGGTGGCGGGGAGGCGGGGGTGGTCACGGGCGGCAGCCTAGTCGCCGTGCGTGAATCGCAATTAGACAGTTCCAACTGCACAGTTACAACTGAACAGCTAGACTGTCAATATGCCCGATCCTTCCGCCTCCTCCATCCGCGCGGCCCTCGACCTCCGGGTCGCCTTCGCCCGGCTCCGCCGGCGGCTGCGCGAGGTGGCGACCGAGCCCGCGGGTCTCAGCGCGCAGCAGTCGTCCGCGCTGGCGCGCATCGGCAAGGGCGAGGGCAACACGGCTTCCCGTCTGGCGGAGCTGGAGGGCGTGCGCCCGCAGTCGATGGCCACCACCATCGCGTCGCTCGAGGAGCTCGGCCTCGTCGTCCGCACGCCCGACCCCACCGACGGCCGGCGGCAGCTCGTCTCGCTGACCGACGCGGGCCGGGAGGCCGAGAGCGGCAACCTGGACGCCCGGCGCGAGTGGCTCGTGCAGGCGATGGAGGAGCGGCTCACCGAGGAGGAGCGTCAGACCGTGCTCGCCGCGACGGTGCTCATCGACAAGCTGGTGAGCGCGTGATCGACCTGATCGCCGCCAAGCCAGGCCCCGTCGACCGGTTCGACCGGCGGCTGCTCGCGCCGATGATGATCGGCGCCGTGCTCAACCCGGTCAACTCGTCGATCATCGCGGTCGCGCTCGTGCCCATCGCCACCGCGCTCGGCGCACCGGCGTCCGAGACGGCGTGGCTGGTGTCCTCCCTCTACCTGGCGACCTCGATCGGGCAGCCGCTCGTCGGCCGGCTGGTGGACATGTTCGGGCCGCGGCGACTGTCCATCGCCGGCGCGATCCTCACCGGGCTGGCGGGCGTGATCGGCGTGTTCGCCCCGAACATCGCGGTCCTGGTGATCGCGCGCGTCATCCTCGGCTTCGGCACCTGCGCCGGCTATCCGGCGGCCATGTACCTCATCCGTAGCGAGGCGACCCGCACCGGGATGCGGAGCCCGGCCGGCGTGCTGACCGCGCTGTCGGTGACGACCCAGACCATCGCGGTGATCGGGCCGACGCTCGGCGGCCTCCTCATCCAGGTGGGCGGCTGGCGAGCGACGTTCGCCGTGAACATCCCGCTGGCGATCGCGTCGCTCGTGCTCAGCCTGCTCTTCCTCCCGAAGTCGACGGCGCTGGACGCGACCCGGCCGGCGCGCGGACGGCTCGACTACCTCGGCGTCGCGCTGTTCGCGGGCACGCTGGTGAGCCTCCTGCTCTTCCTGATGAACATCCACCTCGCGCAACTCTGGCTGCTCGGGCTCGCTGCCGTGTTCGGTGCGGCCTTCGCGCTCTGGGAGCTGCGCCGCCCTGACCCGTTCATCGACGTGCGCGTGTTCGCGGGCAACATCCCGCTGCTGGTCACCTACGCGCGCGCCGTGCTCGCGGCGACCGTCTCGTACTGCTACCTCTACGGGTTCACGCAGTGGCTGGAGGGCGGCCGGGGCCTGTCGCCGGCGGCCGCTGGACTCATCCTGCTGCCGACCTTCGCGGTCGGGATCGTGGTCGCGTCACTGTTCGGGCGCAAGCCGGAGATCCGCTGGAAGCTCATCGTGGGCGCGGCCGGTCAGATCGTGATGGCGGTGCTGCTGCTCCTGGTCGGAGCGGAGGCCGCGATCTGGTTCCTCGTGCTCATCGCGATCGTCACAGGAATCCCGCAAGGGCTGGTGAGCCTCGCCATCCAGAACACGCTCTACCACCAGGCCGACCCGGCGAGGATGGGCGCGACATCGGGACTGCTGCGCACTTTCATGTACCTGGGCGCGATGCTCGCCTCGGCGGCGACCGGAGCCTTCTTCCACACGACGGCGGACACCGGCGGCCTGCACGACCTGGCCTGGTTCATGCTCGGCGCGGGCGGGCTGTTCCTGGCGATCACGCTCGTGGACCGCTCCCTGCGCCGGGTGGACCGGCTCGCGACCGGCGCGAGTGGCGACTGATCGGCGGTCGATTGCCGCTGCGCCGTAGAATCCTCTCGTGTCCGAGGACGTCCCGGTGCTGAGCGAGCCGCTCTTCGACGTGTTCGCGAGCGGGAGCTGGATCTTCCTGCCCGCCGGTCCCGCGCGCGGCATCGCGACCGAGCTGGACGCCGAGATCCTCGACGAGCAGTTCTCCTGGTGCGAGAACCCGCACCTCGGCGAAGGCGCCGGGCTGCTCGTCCTCACCTCCGCCATCAACGGCTGGATGCTGCTGCACGGCGCCAGCGAGACGGTCGGCTGGGCCGCCGGCCTCCTCAGCGAGCAGCGTGACCTCTACCGGGCGACGATCGACGTGCGGCTGCCGGCAATGAGCTGGAGCTTCCTGGAGCGCGGAGCGCCGACCCGCTCGGTCTCGGTGGAGCTGGGCGACGACGGCGACCTGGTGACCCGCACCTCCGGCCACCCGCTCCCGTTCGAGTCGGACGGCGTGCACCTCCCCGGCACGGGCAGCGGGTACGACGCCTTCTTCTACCCGGTCGCCATCCTCGGCGAGCACGGCGTGACGCTCCACGACCTGGAGGTCGCGCTCGACCGGCCCAGCGTCACGCTGCGGGTGCGCTGACCCGGTAGCGCAGCATCACCGTCCCGGACGGGAACGCGTGCTCCTCCAGCAGTTCGAGGTCGAGCATGAGATCGGTCGGCAGCGCGGCAGTTCCGCCGCCGACGGAAACGGGGACGAGATAGAGCACGACCTCGTCGACCAGTCCGGCACGGAAGGCCTCCGCTGCGAGCGTCGGGCCACCGATCGACACGTCGCCGGGTGCGGCCTCCACCAGCGCGCGGACGGCGGCCGGATCGAACACCGGCTCGACCGTCGTGCGCGGCGTCGTGACACCGGTGAGCGACGACGAGTACACGATCTTGTCGGCGTCGCGCCAGATGTCCGCGTACTCGCGCATGACCGCGGGCTCGTCGCCGGAGCCGATGTCCTGCCACACATGCATGGTCTCGAACATCCGACGGCCGTAGAGATAGGTGCCGATGCCGCGCTCGCGGGCGTTGACGGCGGCGTGCACCTCCTCGTCGGGTGTGGCCCAGTCGAACGAGCCGGAGGTGTCGACGGTGTAGCCGTCGAGGGACGCGAGAGCCGAGAAGACGAGCGACATGCGGCGACTCTAGGCCTTCGGGGCGCCGGAGGGCAGGGTCGGCTCAGTGCGGGAGGAGCACGGCCAGCGCCCGCAGCTCGTTCCCGAAGACCAGCGGCACGACCACGTCGAGCACGAATCCGATCACGAGAACCAGCGACGCGGCGCCGGCCGCGAGGATGACCAGCGTGGAGAGCAGCCTCAGGTAGGCGTTGTCCGCCACCTCCGCGAGCGTTCCCCGTGCCCGCACCAGGCCCCCCTGGTGGTGGCGGTGCTCCAGCGTGGTCATCGTCTCCCCCCTCCTCGGCCGGCCCCTCGTCCGGCTGACGGGTGGCCGTCCGCCGGACGGCGCGGCCACGACGTCAAGTCAAGCGGGGGAGGGGTCAGGGGGCATCGGTCGATGGTCGGGAGGGGGTCATCCCGTGGGATGATCTCCGGCCACCGTGCAGCCATAGCCGGTGTCGGGCGCCGGTGGCACGTCGCCGGCCGCCGAGGCGAGGCGCCGGGTGAGCTGCTCGCGGCGTGCCTCCAGGACTGCGATCGCCGCCTCGACCTCGGCGAGGCCGTCGAGGTACGCGGCGACGGAGGCGGGGCACTCGTCGCTGCGGGCGTGGCCCGAGCCGAGGCAGGCGATGAAGGGCGCGGCCTTCCCCGGCGGGATGCCGGTGGCCGCCAGCTCGCGGATCTCCCTGACCGCGCGCAGCTGGGCGTCGTCGTAGTCGCGGTAGCCGTTCGGCAGCCGCCCGGGCGCGACGAGTCCGAGGCGCTCGTAGTAGCGGACGGCCTTCACCGTCACGCCGGCGCGGCCGGCCAGCTCGCCGATCTGCATGTTCCACCTCGCGGAGCCGGGGATGATTCGCTCGCCGTCAGCGTAAACCCTGACCCCGAGGTCATGGTCGAATCGCGCTACACTATTAGTTAGTGCCCTAACTATTAAAGCAAGGTAGGAGAGTCGAGATGTCCGGTCGCTTCGCGCAGTGGTACGCGAACTGGAACGCCAAGCTGATCCGCGTGGCCGGTCCCGCGCAGCTCGGCGCCGGGCATCCCGAAGGCCCCGACCTCCGCTCGCCGGCCGCGCCGTGCCCGATCTGCGGGCACCCGATGACGGAGCACTCCGTGCTGCGGCCCGAGGGCCAGCGCGACGCCAGCCGGCTGGTGTGCCCGATCGCCGCCTGAGCCCCATCGCCGCCGGACGCGCTCAGGACTCCCGGACGGCCGCCGCGATGATCGTCCGCAGGCTCTCGCGCAGGTTCAGGATGTCGTCGACCGGCAGGCCGAGCCGTTCCACGATCCGCGGCGGGATCTTCTCCGCCTCGGCGCGCAGGTCGCGCCCGGCGCGGGTGAGGGTGACCTCCAGCGCGCGTTCGTCGGTAGAGCTCCTCCTGCGTTCGACGTAGCCGTTCGCCTCCAGCCGCTTGAGCAGCGGGGAGAGGGTGGCCGGCTCGAGCTGCAGTGCGTCGCTGAGCTCCTTCACCGACCGCGGCTCGCGCTCCCAGAGGGCGAGCATCACCAGGTATTGCGGGTGGGTCAGGTTGAGCGGCTCCAGCACGGGCCGGTACAGGGCGATCACGCTGCGGGCGGCGACGGCGAGGCCGAAGCAGACCTGATTCTCCAGGGCGAGGAGGTCTTCGGGCACATCGGTAAGTCTAGGCGTCGGCCCGGCCATGCTGCCTGATCACTCGGTCTGCCTGATCACTCGGCCCGGGAGAACTCGGAGGCCCGCGTCACCTGGTCCGGGGTGAGCGCGACCCCGGTGTACCGCTCGAACTGCCGCGCCGCCTGCAGGGCGATGACCTCCGCTCCGGTGATCAGCCGCTTGCCCGCCGCCCGTCCCGCCGCAACGAGCGGCGTCTCGGACGGGAACGCGACGACGTCGAAGACGACGGACGAGCGCTCCACGAACGCGTCGCCGAACGACAGCGCGGACTCGTCGGTTCCGCGCATCCCGAGCGGGGTGACGTTCACGATCACGTCGAAGTCCGGCTCAGGCTCGCTCGCCGTCCAGGTGTACCCGTACTTGCGGGCCAGCGCCGTGCCGGCCTCCTCGTTGCGGGCAAGCACCGTCAGGTCGTCGAACCCGGCGCCGCGGAACGCCGCCACGACCGCCTTGGCCATGCCGCCCGACCCGCGCACGACGACGCGCGACACGGGATCGACCGCGTGCTCGGAGAGGAGCAGGGCGACCGCCTCGTAGTCGGTGTTGGAGGCCGTGAGCAGGCCGTCCTCGTTGACCACGGTGTTGACCGACTCGATCGCCAGCGCCGACGGCTCCAGGTTGTCGACCAGCGGGATGATGGCCTCCTTGAACGGCATCGACACCGAGCAGCCGCGGACGCCGAGCGCCCGGATGCCGCGGACGGCGCCCTCCAGGTCGTCGGTGGTGAACGCCTTGTAGACGAAGTTCAGCCCGAGCTCGTCGTACAGGAAGTTGTGGAACCGCGTGCCGATGTTGCTGGGGCGGCCGGAGAGCGAGATGCAGACCTGCATGTCCTTGTTCAGGATGGGCATGGGTCCATTGTCGCAGGGCGGCTCAGAGCGCGGAGAAGGGACCCGTCACCACGTAGGCGGCGCCGAGCTCTGCCTGGACATCGGCGACGAGTGATGGGATGGCGGACCCCCAACGCTCGTGTGCAGCCGGGTCGTCCCACTCCAGGAGCGGAGCCTGATGTTCCTCCCAGTCGCGATTCCACGCCACGAGTCGCGCTTGCAGGCTGATCGAAAGGCCCCAGTCATCCGGGGACAACCGGCCGTCGCCCGGTGCGCGGAGAAGAGGTGCGGTCGAGAGGTACTCGGGTCCCAGGCGGACATGGATTCGTCCGTCCAGGTCCACGGGAGCCTCACCGGTGTACGGACTACGGCGCGGGTGCGGCCCGACCGGCTCAGAGCGGGGTGGGGGCGTGGACACGTCGCCGTAGGGAAGTGCATAGCCCTCGCCTACGTCGAACGACGGCCCGAGCTCGAAGCGCAGGTCGGCAGCGAGCCGGCTCCCCTCCGCGAGCCACAGCACCGCGACGCGACCATCGTCCCAGCCGGCACCCGGACGGTAATGCTCGGACCACCGCCGCCACCAGCACACGAGTCTCCGTGTCAGCCCGGCCGAGACCGCCTCAGGACCCGGTGCGACCTCGCCTTCCGGCTCCCACAGCGGCCACGGCCCGTCCCAATCGGGGAACAGGCGTAGATGGCGCACGATGTGATTCTCGCTCAGGTTCAGCCGGAGCAGTAGGACTGCCCGTCACGAAGAGGGAAAGCCGTTATCACCCGGTCATTCGTCAGCGAGATGATCGTCCGGATGTCATACGCATCGAGAAGGACGCCGTATTGGTTGTAGAAGCCCATCTTGATGACAAGGCATCGCTTGCCGCCGGATTGATCCTGCGCGAAATCGGGGACCATCAGAGCATTGGCGACAGCCGCGTTCATGAGGTCGTCCCAGGAGACATTCGGGAACAGCCCGGATGGCGTAATCGTGTTCAGCCTGGACTGCCAGAGCTGTTCTTTCTCAGCCCGGATGTGCTTATAGCCGAATGACTCGGCAGTCCCGCAACGGAGTCGCTTCGTCTGAGGGATGCCATTCCAGAAGTGCACGTACTCCCGGATGACCATCTCGGAGTCGTTGATCGTGAAGCACTGTACCCACTGAGGGAAATCGATCAGCCGAGAGTTCGGGCTCCCTGCTGGTGGCGAAGCGGATAGGCCGGAGGACGCGAGCTCATCCGGCCTATATCGCTGATTCCCCACCGTGATCCAGCCGAGGGATTCGTTTCGGGGAGGCTCGGGCGGCGGGGCAGCGGCGGTGAGCACGGCGAGACACGCGATCGCACTGGCAACGCTCATCACTACTGGACGGATCTTCATCGACTCTCCAAACATAGAAATAAACATTTCATACGTTACACAAGGAGAGTGCAGGGCACACCCGTACCCGGTCAAGCAGGCCATCCAGATGGTCAAGGACGTGCGGCGGGCAAGAATCCGGCCGCGAACGACGACAAGCCAGAGCAGAAGGCCGGTCCCCGTTCAGGACCGGCCTTCCGTGTCCCCCCTGGACAGTTCCCCCCGGACTTTCCCCTCTGGCGGCCTTGGTCTCACGCTAGGACGCAGGCGGGATGGCGGCATCAGGGCCACCACGGATATCCGTACCCGTGGTGACCCTGATCGCCGGCCGGGGTTCCGGGGCGAAGTGGGGTCACAGCGTCGTGAGGACGTCCCCGATCCGCGTCACGTAGCCGTCGATGAGCGTGACCGCTGCGGGACCGTCACGGCGTGCCGTGGCCTCGCGGAGATCGCGGGCGAAGCGCTCGAGGGCGAGCGGGTCGAGGTGGCCGTGCAGCTTGCGGCCGAGCCGCCGGACCTGGGGGAGGACGTTGCCGAGCGTGCGGATGCGGACGGCGTTGTCCTCGATCCGCGCGAACGCCACGACGAGTTGCGAGAACACGGTGACGAGCCGAGGGGCGTCGTCGTTCGCCGCCGCCGCGACGAGCTCGGCCTGGATGTCGCCGATCAGCTCGTCGTCGTCGGCCTCCCAGAGCGGGAGCCCGCGCAACGCGGCGCCGGCCCACAGGTCGCCGGCGACCTGCACGGACTCGAGGACGCCGCGGATGTCGAACCGGGCGACGCGCGTGAAGCGGTTGCGCTCCATCTCGACGAGGCCCTGCTCGGCGAGCCGATCGAGCGCGTGGCGGATGGGGGTGCGGGAGATCCCCAGCCACTCGACGAGGTCGGCGTCGCGGAGGCGTTCACCCGGCTCGAGGGTGCCGTCCATGATGGCGGCTTCGATGCGCACGTAGGCCTCTTCGGAGAGGGAGATGCGGGCGACGTGGTCAGTGGGCATGGGCATGGTCGGGTGCTCCTGGGTCGGGGGGTGGAACGAGCGGGTTGCTCTGGTCAGATGCTTACTGGTAATCTATAAATATACCAGAGCAAAACTGAGTTCATGAAACGAGTCCCCCATGACCCTCGAAGAACTCCGCGCGCGCTTCCCCTCGCTCGCGGCCGACCGGCGCCTCCTCCGCAATGATGTCTACGCGGTCCTCCTCGCCGGCATCATCACCGGAGACCTCGCACCAGGCGAGCGCCTCAAAGACGGAGAGCTCACCGAAGCGCTCCGCGTCTCGCGCACCCCGGTGCGGGAGGCGATAGGAAGGCTGCAGCAGGTCGGCCTGATCCGCACCGCCCCCAACCGCTACACCCTGGTGTCGCCCCTCGAGATCCGCGAGATCGTCGACGTCGTCGGCGTGCTGCGGCTCCTCATGCCCCCGGCGATCCGCCACGCGGTCAACGGCGTCGACGTGGACACGGAACTGGAGCTGACGGTCGTGGCCGAGCGGCTCGATCGGGAGGCCGAAGGGGCGGGCGACGCGTCGCCGATCGACGCGTTCCAGCGCTCGACGGCGGCCATCCTGGCCGTGATCCCCGACCGCGTGCTCGCCGAGACGATCGAGAACCTCATCCCGCGCTTCGTCCGCTACGTCACACTGTCGGACGAGGGCGCGGCGGCGGTTTCGCGGGAGCGGGTCCTCGACTTCGTCCGGGCCGTGGTCCTGGGCGACGAGAGGGCGGTGGGCGTCCTGGAGGAGGTGTTCCTCGAGCTCGCCGAGGTGCTCAGTCCGCGCGTCGGCGGAGCCGCCTGAGCACAGCCGCCGGGAACACCAGCAGCAGGAGCACCAGCACCAGCAGGATCCCGACGCCCGCGGCGATCGCCGCGGTGAGGCCCAGCGTCACGTCGAAGACGAAGAACACCACTCCGGAGGTCAGCAGGGCCACGAGGCCCAGCGTGATCCTCAGCAGCCGGTTGGCGATCGCGACGGACTGCGCCTTCTCGTGATGCCGGAAGAGCTGGCGGTGCAGCGCCACCGGCGCGAGCCCGAGCGCGGTGCTGCCGGCGGCGAGCACGACGAGGACCAGGTAGAAGCCGACCTGGAACGCGTCCAGCGTGCCGAAGCGCGCCTGGAACGCGATCGCGAGCAGGAAGCCGCTGATGAGCTGGGTGCCCGTCTGGGTCACCCGGAGCTCCTGCAGGATCTCGTTCCAGTTGCGGTCGGCGCGCTGCGTGGCCGACTCCGGGCGCCCGTCGCCCGGGTCGATGTCGTCCCGGGCCGGCGGCTGCGGGTCCCGCGGCTGCGGCTCCGGCGGCTGGCTCATCGCTCCATCGTCGTCCGGGGAGGAGACCCACGCAATGGGTGGACTCCCTGCGCCGCCAGTGCCGCGCGGTAGAACCGCACGAGTTCGGCGGCGCTGGGCCGCTTCGCCGCCATCGTCGCCGTGTCCGACCTCCGGGCGGCCATGTGGTGCCGCCACGACTCGGCGGCGCACCGGTGGTCCCACGCGACGGCCGCCGCGGCCTCCAGCGTTCGGCACCAGCCGATGAGCTCCCGGCCGTCCGAGCCCGGCGCCCAGGTGACGACGCGGTACCAGACGTCGGGCCGGTTCAGGTCGCCGAACGCGAACCGCCGGACGACCGCGTACGGCGTCCCGAGCGCACCCTGGCTCAGCACCCATTCCGACGGCTGCGCGTTCGCCACGGGATGCCAGGATACGGTCACGTCAGAACGTTAGAGACGGCCGCCGACACCGCGTCCCGGCCCACGGCGGCGCCCGGCGTCAGGTCAGCAGCCGGATGAGTGCCGCGACGACGGCGGCCGCAGGCACCACCACGATGAACGGCACGCGCAGCGCGTACAGCCCCGCGGCGATGGCGACCGCGGGGAGTCGCGCGTCCAGATGCAGGGACTGCCCGGCGCCGAAGGTCTGCACGCAGATCAGCGCGGCGAGCAGGGCGGCCGTCAGCAGGTCGCTCGTGCGCGCGACCACCGGGTGGTCGAGAGCCTTGGGCGGGACGAGCCAGCCCACGGCCTTGAGCGCGAGCACGGCGATCGAACCGAGCAGGATGATGTTCCAGGTCGTCACGGCTCGACCTCCCGTTCCATCGGGATCGGGTCGGGATGCGGCCGGTCGTCGCCCCGGCCGAACAGGTTGAGGACGCCGAACACGATCGCGACGACCGCTGCCGCGAGCACGGGCAGGCCCGGCATGAGGACGGGCGTCAGGAGGGTCGCAACGAATCCGGCGGCGACGGCGACCGCCTGGGTCTGGCGCGCCCTCAGCCGTGGCCAGAGGAGTCCGAGGAACGCCGCGGCCGCCGCCGCGTCCAGGCCGTACGCCTTCACGTCGCCGATCAGGTTGCCGAGGAGCGCCCCGGCGAGGGTCATCAGGTTCCAGCCGAGGTAAACGACGAGTCCGGTCACCCAGAACCCGATGCGCTGTGCGCGCGGCTCGGTCTGGGCGGTGGCGACCGCGGTGGACTCGTCGATGGTGAGCTGGGTGGCCGCGGTCCGCCTCCAGAAACCGGGGCCGATGATGCGCGACAGGCGCAGCGCGTAGAAGGAGTTGCGCACGCCGAGGAGGGCGGCGGAGGCGATGGCCGTGCCGCCGGCGGCGACCCCGCCCGACGCGAGCACGCCGATGAGGGCGAACTGCGAGCCGCCGCTGAACATGACGAGGCTGAGGACGCACGCCTGCCACACGTCCAGTCCCGACGCGGTCGCGAGCGCGCCGAACGAGATGCCGTACAGCGCCGTCGCGACGCCGACCGCCCAGCCGGAGCGGGCGGCGGCGCGCTCCTGTTCGGTGCGGGGTCGGCGTGCCATTCTGACGAGACTAGCGGGCCGGGATGCCGCCTAACGGGCCGAGCCGGGCCCCGGCCGGAAGAGTCGCGCAACCACGTCCTCCGCCGTCGTGTCGCCCAGCGCCCACGGCTGGAAGATGACGCGGTAGACGATCGGGGCGATCACGACGTCCATCACGTCGTCCTCGGTCACACCGGTCTCGGGGTGCTGCGCGAGCAGCATCCCCGCCTCGATGCGCCGGTTGCGGAGGCAGTCGGAGGTGCGCTCACCCGCAGCGCCCGCGCCGCCGCGCAGCAGGGCTGCGTTGACCGGCTTGCGGAAGTGGGTGACGATCCCGCTCGCCCAGTCGGTGAGGTCGTCGTGCAGGTCGCCGCGGTCGGCGAGCGGACGGTCGGGGTCGAGGTGGTAGGTGGCGATGTCGTTGAGGAGGGTCGGGAGGTCGCCCCAGCGCCGGTAGATGCTGGTCGGGTTGACCCCGGCGCGCTCGGCGATCATCGGCACGGTGACGCGCTCGCTGCCCTTCTCGCGGACGAGTTCCTCGACGGCGGTGCGCACGCTGTGGATGACCGCGGCGCTGCGTCCGCCCGTCCGCTTGGACGGTGTGGTCGTAGTCATGGGAATAGCTTAAAGCAAAGATTGTTGCTTTTTACCAGACCCCGTTCTATAGTCCGTTAAAGCAATCAAATTTGCTTTTAGGAGGCCGACATGTCCACTGCAGGGGAGAGTTGCCCGACGCTCGAGCGCCCGACGCTCGCGACCGGGTCGACCGCCGCCGCCCGGCCGCGCTCGCGCGGTCGCTCGCTGCGGCTGCGCCCGACCGCCGCGTTCACCGGGACCGCCCTGGCGTTCGTCGCCGTGGCGCTCGCCGTCGGCGCGCCCAGCCCGCTGTTCGTCCTGTACCAGCAGGAGTGGGGCTTCCCGTCCTGGCTGCTGACGGTCGCCTTCGCGATCTACGCGGTGACTCTGCTGATCACACTGCTCGTCGCCGGTTCGCTGTCCGACCACATCGGCCGCCGGCCCGTGCTGGTCGGCGCGCTCGCGCTCCAGATCGCGGCAATGCTGATGTTCCTGTTCTCGAAGGACATCGGGTCGATCATCGCCGCCCGCTCCGTGCAGGGCGTCGCCACCGGCGCCGCGATGAGCACCTTCACCGCCTCCCTGGTAGAGCTGGCCCCGGAGCGGCAGAAGAAGCTCGGTGCGACCATCGGCTCGACGGCCCCCGTCGGCGGGATCGCGCTCGGCGCGTTCTTCACCGGTCTGGCCGTCCAGTTCACGGCGCAGCCGACGACGCTCGTCTTCGTGACGCTGGCGCTGCTGTTCGCCGCGGGCATCCTCGTCGTGCTGGCGTCGCCGGAGACCGTCGCGGCCCGTCCCGGCGCTCTGCGCTCGCTGACGCCGCGGCTGTTCATCCCGCGTGCCGCGCGCGGCGAGTTCGTGGCCGCGCTGCCGCTCTTCCTCGCGACCTGGATGCTCGCCGGGCTGTTCATCGGGCTGTCCCCGTCGATCCTGCACGGCGTCTTCCACCTGGACTCCGGCATCCTCAACGGCGCGATCGTCGCCGTGCCGCCCGCTGTGGGCGCCGTCGCCGGGCTGCTGCTGACCCGCGCGCCGGCACGGACCACGACCGTCTGGGCGATGGCGGCGATCATGGCCGGGATCGCGTTGACCGCCGTCGGGATCGGCGCCGGCCTCCTGCCCGTGCTGTTCGCTGGCGCGGTCGTCGCGGGAGCGGGCTTCGGCGCCGGATTCTCGGCGATGCTGCGGATCATCGCCCCGCTCGCGCCGAACGACCAGCGCGCCGAGCTGTTCGCCGGGGTGTTCCTGGTGAGCTACCTGGCCTACGGCGTCCCCGCGCTGGCGGCGGGCGAGCTGATCGGCGTCGTCGGGCTGCTGCCCACCGCGCTCGGCTACGCGGCGGCCATCGCCGTCGCCTCCGCGGTCGCGATGGTGGTGCAGATCGTGCGGCTGGCGCGCGGCGTGCGCGCCGAGGCTGCGGTCTCCGAGGAGGCCGTGCTCACGCCAGGTCGATGAGCACCTTGCCCACGGCGCCGTCCTTCACGGCGTCGTGGGCGGCGGCGGTCTCCGCCAGGGGGAAGCGCGTGATCGGGAGGCCGTGCTCGGCGCCCACGGGCAGCGCTCCGGCCGCGACGGCCGCCGACACCGCCCGCACGGCGGCCGCCTTGGCCTCCGGCGCGACCGTGTAGGTGAGCAGGAACTGCCAGCGCAGGTTCTTCTGCATCGCCGGTCGGATCGGCATCGTGACGTCGGTCGAGCCGGGAGCGTCGGCGTAGACCGCGATCGTCGCACCCCGGGCGGCGACCTTCGAGTCCAGCTCGGCGTTGGCGCTGGCGTTGACCTCCACGACGATGTCGACGCCGCGCGGGGCGAGCGCACCGATCGCCTCGGCCGTGTCCGGCTCGCGGTAGTTGACGACGTGGTGGGCTCCCGCGGCACGCGCGAGCTCGGCCTTCTCGTGGCTGCTGACGGTCGCGATCACCGTGGCGCCCGCCCAGACGGCGAGCTGGATGGCCGCGTGGCCGACCGCTCCTGCGCCTCCCGCGACGAGCACCGTCCGCCCGTCGAGCGTGCCCGGCGCGAGTTCTGCTGCCACGCCCTCGTGCGCCGTGAGCGCGCGGTGCGCCGTGAGAGCGGGGATGCCGAGGGACGCACCGACGTCGAAGCCGACGCCCTCCGGCAGCAGCACGACCTGCGCCTCCGGGAGGACGACGAGCTCCTGGGCCGTGCCGTCCGGTCGCTGGTACGCGGCATCCCACACCCAGACCCGGTCGCCGGGGCGGACCGTGCCGACACCCGCGCCGACCTCGTCGACCACTCCGGCGCCGTCCTGGTTCGGCACCTGCGGCCGCGGGAGATCGGCCGGGCCGCTGCCCTGGCGCGCCTTCCAGTCGGTCGGGTTGACGCCGGAGACGTGGATGCGGACGCGCACCTCGCCGTCGCCGGGGTGCGGCTCGGCGCGCTCGCCGAGGACGAGGACGTCGGAGTCGCCGGTCGAGGTGTAGCTGACAGCCTTCATGGCTCAAGCCAACCACGGGACGGCGCCGGTCGTCATCCCGCGGAGCAGGCTCCCGAGCTGATCGGCGCCGAGCCGACCGAGGCGAGCACCGGGTGCAGCTCGTTCAGGGTCAGGGCGTAGCCGGTCTGCGGGTCGATGGTGGAGCGCGCGAAGACGACGCCGACGACGTCGCCCGCCTGGTCGAGCAGCGGGCCGCCGGAGTTGCCGGGACGGATCGTGCCGCGCAGCGAGTAGATCTGCCGCTCCACCGAGCCGCTCTGGTAGATGTCCGTCCCGCGGGCGGTGAGCTGGTCGCGGACGCGCTGCGGGCTGATGGTGAACGGCCCGTCACCGGGGTAGCCGGCCGCGTACGCCGGATCGCCCGCGCCCAGGTTCTGCCCGAGGTGCAGCGCAGGGGCGTGGAGGTCCGTGACGTCGAGCACGGCCAGGTCGCGCTCCGGGTCAAAGGCCACGAGCGTCGCCCGGTCGACCGTCGTGCCGCCGGACTCCCGGACCACGACCGACGAGGCGCCGGCGACGACGTGCGCGTTCGTGACGACACGGCCCGGCTGCACGACCCAGCCGCTGCCCTCGGAGTCCACGCCGCAGGCCGGCTTGGACGCGAGCACGGTGACGGTGGACTGCTGCGCCGAGGCGACCGCGGCGGGGACGTTCGGGTCGGGCGCGTCGATCGTCTTGATCGACTCACCGCCTTCGAACACCTTCGGGAGGCCGGCCCCGGCGAGCGCGTCGTCCACGGCGCCGAGCACGGTCGAGGACGGGATCGGCGCGATGCTGTTCAGGGTGGAGACGACCTGCGACGAGTTGGCGGCCTGCACCACGGTCGCGAGGCTGGTGGCCATCGCGAAGCCGGCGACGAGCCAGACGACGACCGCCCAGGTGACCAAGCCGAGGACCGCCCCGATCAGCGAGTCCACCCACTTGACCGGCCCGTGCCGGAGCACCTTGCCGATCACCGACGCCGCAGCGGTCGCCAGCGCGTAGACGATGCCGGCGCAGACGACCAGGACCACCGCGGCCACGATCGAGCGCTGGCTGACGCCGGTCAGCCCGGAGGCGGCCATCCAGTCCACGACCATCGGCGCCAGGAGGAGCCCGAGCGAGAGCCCGACCCCGAGCCCGATCAGCGCCCCCGCGGCGCGGATGGCGCCATTGCTCCACCCCGCCGCCATCGCGAGGACGGCGAGCACGAGCAGCACGACGTCGACCACGATCTCCACGGCTCTCACGATGCCCCACCAGGCTGGGCGCGGGCTGGGGTACAGATGTACGGAACCGGAAACCTGTATGTGCGTGGGTATATTACGAGGGACGCCGGGTTCGCGACCCGAGCGTGGAGGAGGATGCCGTGCCGAAGGGAGCGAACCTCCCGGCGATCGCCGCGTTCAACGAGACCGTGGTGCTGGACGCCGTTCGACGCTCGGAGGGCGGCCTCAGCCGCGTCGAGCTCGCCTCGGTCACCGGCCTGTCCGCGCAGACCGTGACGAACGTCACCAGGCGGCTGCTCGGTCAGGGCCTGATCCGGGAGGCCGGGAAGCAGAGCGAGGGCAGCCCGGGCAAACCGCGCACGCTGCTCCGCCTCGACCCCGCCGGCGCGTACGCGGTCGGCGTGCACCTGGACCCCACTGTGATCACCTGCGTGCTCCTCGACCTCGAGGGCGAGGTGGTCGAGCACCTGCGCCGGCCTTCGCCTCCGGACGGTGACGCGAAGGCGACTCTCGCCGTCATCCTGGACGCCATCCGCTCCCTGCTCGCGACGCCGGGCGTCGACGCGTCGCGCGTGATCGGCGTGGGCGTCGCCGCGCCCGGCCCGCTCGACACCGCGACCGGCGTCGTGGTGCGCCCGCCGCTCATCCCGGGCTGGAACGACTTCCACCTCCGCGACGAGCTGACCGCCGCGACCGGCCTCCCCTCGCTGGTCGCGAAGGACGTGATCAGCGCTGCCGTGGCCGAACGCTGGCGCGACCCCGCCGGCGCCAGCAAGGACTACGCGTTCATCTACTACGGCACCGGCGCCGGCATCGGGCTTGTCCTCGGCGGCGAGGTCTACACCGGCTCGACCGACAACGCGGGCGACGCCGGCCATGTGCTGGTGGACCCGGGCGGCGCGCTCTGCGCGTGCGGGCGGCGCGGCTGCTGGGGCGAGTCGGTGCGGCCGAACCGCCTCGTCATGCAGGGACTCCTCGCGGGCGTGCTGACCGCGCCTCCGGGGTCTCCGGTCGTCGACGGCGAGGACCTGGAGCTCGACGTGGAGGCCGTCGACGCGCTCTTCACGCAGCTGACCGAGGCCGCCGACGCGGGCGACGAACGGGCCGCAGCGATCCTGGACCGCTCCATCCGCAACACGGCCTACTACCTGTCGAATCTCACCGCGCTGCTCGACCTGGACCGGGTGGTGTTCGGCGGCCCGTCCTGGTCGCGCGTCGAGCGGCGCTACCTCGACCAGCTCCCCGAGTGCCTCGCCGAGATCGACATGGGGATACTGACCCACCCGGTGCTCCTGGAGGGGAGTGCGGTGGGGGAGGACGTGGCGGCGGTGGGGGCGGCGTGTCTGGTGCTGAACGAGACGTTCTCGCCGCGGGTGGGGCGGGGCTGAGCAATCTCTAATTTTTATAGAGAAATTTTACGTTTGGGAGCCGACTCTATAAGTTGACATTTCAGTAGCCAACGACGGCGCTGAAACGAATGGAGTCCATCCCATGAGGAAGATGACGAAGACGATGGTGGTGGGGGCGCTGGCCCTAGGGCTGGTCGCAAGTGGTGTGACCGCGGCATCCGCTTCCACTGCGGCGTCGACGGAGCGGATGACCACGGCGGCCGGAGTCACGAGTGAACGCTTCGACGGCGAGGAACTGTTCCGCGGCGTCGTCTTCGGTCAGGGTAAAGCGGGCCGGGTGCTCGGCGACCTGACCGCTCCGGTGCAGATCACGCGTGAGGTCGAGAGCGAAATCGACCGAATCGTTGCCGACATTCGCGCTGAGAATCCTGGGTTCTTCACGCAGTTCGCCACACAGGCCCAAAGCGGGGACGTCATTCGGGTGAGAGATGCGTTCGCCGGCCTGGGCCGAGCGCTCGACACGACTCTCGACAACCTGGGTTACGCGGACGGCTCGAATTCCGCCACCGTGACGCCGCGATGCATCCAGGTGGTGCTCTTCGCTGTGGGCGCTCTGGTGTACGCGGGAGCTGCGATTCTGCAGGTCGCTGCAGTCGCGGTTTCGGTTTGGTACGCGGGCCCGCGGTCTGCGGAAGGGCAGCCGAAGCTCTCCTACGAGAAGTGGATCGCGGAGGTCACCCTTCGACTCGCGCGCTGATGAGCGACCCGACGCTTCTGGACGAGGAGCGTCACCGCTTGCCCCGGTCGGCTGAGGGTGACGTTCCCCGTCGGCGGGTCACGATTTTCGCCTTGGTGTCCCTTGCCTTCTGGGCGCTCGTGGGCGGATTCGTCTATCTGACGAACCAGCCCGAAAACGTATTGACGACGTCATGGCAGCTCGCGGCGAAGACTTCCATTCAGGCCGTCATGCCCGAGCAGTGGGGATTCTTCACCCGCTCGCCGAGGGAAGACGAACTGCTGCCGTACCGGCAGAACTCGGGACAGTGGTCGTCGGCATCGGCATATCCGCACAGTCAGGCGCAGTACTTCTTCGGGTGGAATCGAGTCTCGCGGGCTCAGGGAATCGAGATCGGCATGCTCTTCGCAGAAGTCGCAGATCGGGAGTGGCTTCCGTGCTCGGCGGACTCGTCCGTCACGACATGCCTGGAGGCGAGCGCCTCAGACGCGGAATGGACTCGCGTGGCGAACCGGTCACCCGATCCGACTCTGTGCGGTCGCACGGCGATTTCGCGGGCGCTGCCGCCGCCCTGGGCATGGGCCAACATCGGGCAGGCGAAGCAGGACGTGTCGGTGATCTACCTGGATGTGGCATGTTGAGCTTCGCCGACCGGATTGTCGCACGGACGCTGGCACGGGAGGTGTGGACAGCCAATATCGCGCTCGCCCGGACGCTGATCGCGTTGTCAGGGATAGGCACCCTTCTTGCCTCTTCCGTATCCACTCTGATTCGACCCGCGGCAGGTGTGGATCAGTTGTTCTGCGCGGGCCCGGCGGCGTTCAGCATGTGGTGCGTCACGCCGGCGGGCGGCCACGAGGCGGCGCGATGGGTGGGCATTGTCGCCCTCGCTATCGCAGCCTCCGGCTGGCGTCCTCGCTTCACAGCCCTTCCTCTATGGTGGGTGCTCTTCGGAAACCAGGCGTCGCTCACGGTCGTCGACGGCGGCGACCAGATCGCCGCCGTGCTCGCGTTGCTGCTGATCCCGCTCTCGGTGACCGACAGTCGACGATGGCACTGGTCGCCTGTCGACGAGTCTCGCCCGCGCAAGCATCCGTACGCGGTGATGACTGCTCACATAGCGCTCGCGGTTTTGCGGGTTCAGGTGGCGTATATCTACATCAACGCCTGCCTCGCCAAGCTCGCGGTTCCCGAATGGCTCGACGGTTCAGCGGTCTATTACTGGCTTCGCGACCCGATGTTCGGACCGGCAGGCCCTTTGCGGTCCGTGACGGACTGGCTCCTGGCGCAGCCCATACCCGTCGCGGTGGTCACATGGGGAACCCTCTTGCTCGAATTCGCCCTCGGCATTGCAATATTTCTGCCAGTGCGCGCTCGGCTGATCCTTCTCCCTTTGGGCGGAGCCTTGCACTTCGCGATCGCCGTGACGATGGGGCTGTGGAGCTTCGCGTTCACGATGTGGGCGGCGTTGCTCATCCTGCTCTGGCCGGAGGGCGACCTGCTCGGCTCTGCTGGCCGTCGAATTCGGGTCGCCTTGCAACAGCGCCGGGATCCGGCGGCCGATGACGCCATTCAGTGACTATAGTGTTTTTAGTACAGTTACGATATGTTAGTAAGGCTTGATCGGGCGTCGCCCATTGGGCTGGCTGAGCAGATCGCTGATTCCATCCGGACGGACATCCGCGAGGGCGCCCTCTCGGCTGGAGAGAAGCTTCCGGCAGCGAGG
This sequence comes from Leifsonia sp. NPDC056824, assembly GCF_042789575.1. Lineage (NCBI taxonomy): Bacteria > Bacillati > Actinomycetota > Actinomycetes > Micrococcales > Microbacteriaceae > Leifsonia > Leifsonia sp. NPDC056824. The sequence goes on from NZ_JBHUAV010000001.1 coordinate 1,187,509, forward strand.
GAGTTGGCGGATGGACTCGGGGTCAACATCCACACGGTGCTGCGCGCATACTCCTGTCTCAGTGTGGCTCGCTTGATCGAAGTGCGTCGGGGGCAAGGGGCTCGCGTTCTGCCGGCGCCCGAATCGTTGCCGAGCGAGATTTCGGGTGCTGTAGACGCGCTCGTTCGGGGAGCAGCGGGTCGTGGTGTGTCCCGCCAGCAGTTGGTGAGATACCTGGAGGAGTTGTCATGAACGGCACGGCGTGTGCCCGGGCCGGCACGCTGCGGATGATGGCCGCCGCTGCTCTATCGACACTTCCCGTCCTAGCGATCGTGTGGTCGCTGGTGGCGTGGCGGTCGATCCTGCCCGCGGAACTTCCGTCCCAATGGTCCGGAGACAAGGTCGTTTCGCACCTCCCCACGCTCGCTTTCGCGATTACCGCCCTCGTGATCGCCGCAACATCTGCCGCATTCTCCTGGCACGCTGCACTGAGCCCGCTGAGCCACGACCACCACCGCCGCACGTTCCTCATCTCGGGCTCGGTAGCTGCAACAGCGGCCTCGGCTTGGCTGATCAGTGCCGGTCTCGCCAGCCATCCAGATCAGGAAATCGGCGCCAATGGATTATGGGCTATTGCTGCTCTGTTCTCTGGGTTGGCGCCGTTTGCTGTGGCGCCGGCGAACTCATCGCCCGACAGTGTCAGTGAAGGCGTGGACCTGGAGCTCACCTCAAGTGAGTCCGTGGCCTGGTCGCACAGTCAGTCGGTGCCGCTCTTCATCTGCACATCGGTCGTCTGCCTCCTCGCGGCAGGCGGTTTCGGCTTCGTGCCGATGATCTTGGCGGGCGTTGATGCCTCGAACGTGGGCGCGCTGATCGTCATGTCGGTCCTCGCTCTGACGTCGTACACTTTCGCCCGAATCAGGGTGACCATAGATCGTCGTGGTCTGCGTGCGCGGTCGGCGACTATCGGAATCACGCTCGTATCGGTTGCCCTCGCTGATGTGACCGCAGCGGAGACGATCATCCTGGAGCCCTTACGTTGGGGCGGGTGGGGCTACCGTGCGGGTCTCCATGGCAGAGCGCTCGTCCTGCGCTCGGGCCCGGCGATCGTGGTCACCCTGCGGAATGGAACAGATGTCGCCGTGACGACGGCTGCTGCTGAACAAGCAGTGAGCGTGCTTCGAGCACTTCTTCGGGGTGCTGACTGACCATGATCCTCTGGAACACACTCGCCGCGCTCGGCGTCGCTTTGACTATCACCGCGATCGTGCTCGTGGCGGCCTGGCTTCGCCGCCTCAGCAGGAAGTAGTCCGGCGCAACACCCTCGGCCCCGGTTCACCGCACACAGTGGCCCGGGGCTTCGCCACGCCCCCCACCCGAGGGCAGACCCTCGATTTCGCGCACCCTCTTTACTTATAAATCAATTTGATTTATAAATTACGAAGAGTCCGCGGCATGGGAGCCGGAGGACCCCAATGCAAAGGAGCATCGATGAAGCGAAGCAGGGTTGTGGTCGCAGCAGTCGCCGCCGCCGCGCTCGTCGCACTGGCGGGCTGTTCGTCGTCGTCCGGGGGTGGTGACGGCAAGACCATCAAGGTCGCCTTCCAGGATTTCGGGTCGGACATCATGGCCAACTTCATGAACAAGGCCAAGACCGACTTCGAGAAGGCGAATCCCGGCACCAAGGTCGATCTGGTGCCCATCAAGGCCGCGGAGAACGACTACTACACCAAGCTCGCTCTCATGAACCGGGCCGCCACCACCGCGCCCGACGTGATGAGCGAGGACACCTTCCTCATCCGCGCCGACGCCCAGGCCGGGTACCTCGCGCCACTCGACTCCTACGTCTCCAAGTGGTCGGACTGGTCCAACTTCTTCGACAACGCCAAGGATGCGGGCAAGGGCGACGACGGCAAGGTGTACGGCATCCCCACCGGGACCGACACCCGCGGGCTCTGGTACAACAAGCAGATCTTCGCCAAGGCCGGCATCCCCACGCCGTGGCAGCCGAAGAACTGGGAGGACGTCATCAGTGCGGCCAAGAAGATCAAGGCCGCCGACCCCGGCGTCATCCCGCTCAACATCTTCTCCGGCAAGGCCGCCGGTGAGGCGAGCTCGATGCAGGGCTTCGAGATGCTCATGTACGGGGCGAGCCAGAAGGGCCTGTACGACGACTCCAACTCCAAGTGGATCACCGGCTCGAAGGCGTTCACCGACTCGCTCGACGTGATCAAGGAGGTCTACCAGGGCGGCCTCGGCCCGAGCCAGGAGGTCACCAGCGACACCAACTACCAGAACACGATCAACAACGAGCTGGTGCCGCAGGGCAAGCTGGCGATCAACCTCGACGGCTCCTGGGCCTCCAACGCATGGCTGCCCACCGGCGCCACCCCGTGGGCCGACTGGGACAAGGTGATGGGCACCGCGAAGATGCCGACGCAGAACGGCAGCGCGCCCGGCTCGATCAGCCTCTCCGGCGGCTGGACGTTCTCGATGGGCTCCAAGAGCTCGGCGAAGGACACGGCCTGGAAGTTCATCACCTTCGTGACCGACAAGCAGCGCTCGCTCGAGTACAACATCAACACGGCCGGCATCCCGGTGCGCAAGGACGTGGCGAACGACGAGAAGTACAAGACGTCCAACCCGACGTCGGAGTTCTTCTCCTCGCTGGTCGCGGTCACCAAGTTCCGCCCAGCGACCCCGGACTACCCGAAGATCTCCAACGGCATCCAGGTGGCGATGGAGTCGGTGATGACCGGGCAGGCCACGCCGGCGCAGGCCGCCAAGACCTACGACGACTCGGTCGTGGGGATCGTCGGTAAGGGCAAGACGGAGTCGAAGTAAGGTGACCTCCACTCTGGATGCCGTCGGCACCGACGCGCGCGGCCGGACCACCCCGGTCCGGCCGCCGCGCGGTCCGAGGACACGTTCGCGCGCACACGCCCGGCGCTCGCTCGCCCGGGCCGTCCCCCTGGTTCCGGCGATCGGCCTGCTGGTCGTGTTCCTGGTCGGGCCGATCCTGTCGTCGTTCTACGGCTCGTTCACCAACATGTCGCTCACCGGTTCGGCGGCGGCGTCGGCGCAGTGGGTGGGCCTCCAGAACTACATCGACCTCTTCAAGAGCCCGGACTTCCCGGTCTCGGTCTGGCTGACCCTGCTCTTCCTGATCGGCTCGGCGGTGATCGGCCAGAACATCGTCGGCATGGTGCTGGCCCTGCTGATGCGCAGCGGCAGCCGCTGGGTCGGCGCGCTCGTCTCGACTTTCGTGGTCGGCGCGTGGGTGCTGCCGGAGATCGTGGCGGCGTTCGCGTCGTACGCGTTCTTCAGCCAGCACGGCACGCTCAACGCGATCCTCGCCGGCTTCGGCATCGTCGGGCCGTCGTGGCTGTTCGCCTTCCCGATGCTGTCGATCATCCTCGCCAACACCTGGCGCGGCGCGGCGTTCTCGATGCTGGTCTACTCCGCAGCGCTGCAGGAGGTGCCGCCGGAGATCACCGAGGCGGCGGAGGTCGACGGCGCCAACGGGGCCAAGCGGTTCTTCCTCGTGACGCTGCCGATGATCCGGCGCAGCATCTCCACCAACCTCATGCTCATCACGCTCCAGACCCTCTCGGTCTTCACGCTCATCTACGTGATGACCGGCGGCGGCCCGGGCAACAAGAGCATGACCCTGCCGGTGCTGGCCTACCAGGAGGCGTTCAAATTCTCCGAGCTCGGCTACGGCACCGCGATCGCGACCATCCTGCTGCTCGTCGGGGCGGTCTTCGCGATCGTCTACGTGCGCGCCCTCAAGACGGAGGTGGACTGATGAGACTCTCGTCGCCCAACGGCATCGCCCTCAAATGGACGGCCAACGTCCTCCTGCTGCTGATCGGCGTGGTCTTCGTGCTGCCGCTGGTGTGGGTGGTGCTGGCCTCGTTCGACGGCAGCGCGACCCTCTCGGTCGCCTGGCCGAAGCAGTGGACGCTGGAGAACTTCCAGAAGGTGCTCACACCTGAGCTGGCGTTCGTGCCGCTGTGGAACAGCCTCCTGCTGTCCGCCGGGTGCGCGGTCCTCACCGTGGTCATCGCCGTGCTCGCCGCCTACCCGTTGTCGCGCTACCGCAACCGGTTCAACCGGCCGTTCCTCTACGCCATCCTGTTCGGGACCTGCCTGCCGATCACGGCGATGATGGTGCCGGTCTACAGCCTGTTCGTGTCGCTCAACCTGATCGACTCGCTCGGTGGGACGATCCTGTTCATGGCGGCGTCATCGCTCCCCATGGCCATCTGGATGACGAAGAACTTCGTCGACTCCGTGCCGATCTCCCTGGAGGAGGCGGCCTGGGTCGACGGCGCGTCCAGCATGAAGACGTTGTGGACGGTCGTGGTCCCGCTCGTGCGGCCGGGGATCGCGGTGGTGTTCATCTACGTGTTCGTCGCCGCGTGGGGCAACTTCTTCGTCCCGTTCGTGCTGCTGCTCAGCCCCGGCAACCAGCCGGCCGCCGTGAGCATCTTCACGTTCTTCGGGCAGTACGGCGCGGTCGCCTACGGCCAGCTCGCCGCCTACTCGCTCATCTACTCCGTGCCCGTCATCGCGCTCTACGTGATCGTGTCCCGTGCGCTGGGCGGCTCGTCCGCGCTCGCCGGCGCCGTCAAGGGCTAGCCGTACCTCTTATATAGAAGGAGTCCTCTTTGTACCAGCAGAACCAGCTCGCCGAGTTGCGGGTCGACCGTTTCGTCCGCGAGCGCCTGACGCCCGCCCTCGAGCGGGCGTCCGTCCCGGTGACCGTGGAGGCGTGGGAGGTGCCGGACGAGCCGGTGCCGTTCGCGCAGGCGGCGGAGGGCGCCTTCGAGCCGTTCGCCGTCGGGAGGCCGTGGGGGCGGCCGTGGGGAACGGTCTGGTTCCGCGTGACCGGGACGGTCCCGGCCGAGTGGTCGGCGGCGCCGGACGAGGTCGAGCTGGTCGTCGACCTCGGCTTCACCTCCGGTCAGGTCGGCTTCCAGGCGGAGGGGCTGGTCTGGGCGACCGACGGCACGATCGTCAAAGCGCTGGAGCCGCTCAACAACTACGTGCGGCTGCAGGCGGCGCCGGGGGAGTCGTTCGAGCTGTTCGTGGAGGCCGCCTCCAACCCCGACGTGGGGTCGGACTGGTCGTTCCGGCCGACGCCGGTCGGCCGGAAGTCGACCGCGCCGACCGACTCCATCTACACGCTGCGCCGGGTGGACGTCGTCCACCGCGACCGGGAGGTCTGGGAACTCATCCAGGACATCTTCACGGTGCGCGGCCTGGCCGCCGAGCTCCCGGCGACCTCGCCGCGTCGGGCCGCGCTGTTCGCCGCGCTGGAGGACGCGGTGACCGCGGTCGACCCGTTCGACGTCGGCGCGACCGCCTCGGCCGGGCGCGCGGCGCTCGCCGACGTGCTGGCGTCGCCCGCCGCTGCGACCGCGCACCGGGTGTTCGCGGTGGGCCACGCGCACATCGACTCCGCCTGGCTGTGGCCGGTGCGCGAGACGATCCGCAAGTGCGCGCGCACGTTCTCCAACGTCCTCGACCTCATGGACCAGGACCCGGACTTCGTGTTCGCGTGCTCGTCAGCGCAGCAGTTCGCGTGGATGCAACAGTTCTACCCCGAGCTGTTCGCGCGCATCCGCGTGCGGGTCGCCGAAGGCCGTTTCGTGCCGGTCGGCGGGATGTGGGTGGAGTCGGACACCAACATGCCCGGCTCGGAGGCGATGGCCCGCCAGTTCGTGGAGGGCAAGCGGTTCTTCCTGGAGGAGCTCGGCTACGAGCCGCGCGAGGTCTGGCTGCCCGACTCGTTCGGCTACTCGGGCGCCCTCCCGCAGATCGCGCGTGAGGCCGGGATGGACTACTTCCTCACCCAGAAGATCTCCTGGAACGAGACCAACAAATTCCCGCACCACACCTTCGACTGGGAGGGCATCGACGGCACGCGCATCTTCACGCACTTCCCGCCGGTCGACACCTACAACTCCATCCTCTCCGGCGGAGAGCTCGCTCACGCAGAGCAGAACTTCGCCGACAAGGGCCGCGCGAACACCTCCCTCGTGCCGTTCGGGTTCGGCGACGGCGGCGGCGGGCCGACGCGCGAGATGATCGCGGCGGCCGCACGCACTTCCGACCTGGAGGGGTCGCCGACCGTGCGGGTCGCGGCGCCGTCCGCGTTCTTCGCCGCCGCGCGCGCCGAGTTCGACCCGGCGCCGGTCTGGGCGGGGGAGCTCTACCTCGAGTTCCACCGCGGCACCTACACCTCGCAGGCGCGCACCAAGCAGGGCAACCGCCGCAGCGAGGCGCTGCTGCACGAGGCCGAGCTGTGGGCGGCGACCGCAGCGGTCAGGGCCGGCGCGGCGTATCCGGCGGAGGAGCTGCGCGAGGCCTGGCGGACGGTGCTGCTGCAGCAGTTCCACGACATCCTGCCCGGGTCGTCCATCGGCTGGGTGCACGACCAGGCCGTCGAGAACTACGCCGCGGTGGCGCGCAGCCTGGAGGACGTGATCGGGAGGTCGCTGGCGGCGCTCGCCGCCGGCGCGGCCGATTCCGACGCTGTCGCCAACGCCTCGCCGTACCCCGTGGACGGGATCGCCCCCGGCGGCATCGGCATCCCGTCCCGAGGTTCCGACGCCCGCGTCGAGCACGACGGCGACGCCATCCGGCTGGTCAACGACCGCATCGCCGTCACGGTCGACGCCGAGGGCCTCATCCCCTCGATCGTGGAGCTCGCGACCGGAAGGGAGGTGGTCCCCGCGGGCACCCGCGCCAACCTCCTCCAGCTCTTCCGGGACACCCCCACGCAGTGGGACGCCTGGGACGTCGACATCGAGTACCGGCTCGCGGGGGAGGACCTCACGCGCGTGGAGTCCCTCGAGGTCGTCGCCGAGACGCCCGAGTCGGTGTCGCTGCGCCTGGTCCGCCGCTTCGGCGCCTCCACGGTGACGCAGACGCTGACCCTCGCCGCCGGATCGCCCGCGCTGGATATCGAGACCCACGTCGACTGGCATGAGCGCCAGCGGATGCTGAAGCTCGGCTTCCCCGTCGACGTCCACACCACGTCGGCGCGCTCGGAGATCCAGTTCGGGCACATCGAGCGGCCCACGCACACCAACACCAGCTGGGACGTCGCCCGGTTCGAGACCAGCGCGCACCGCTGGGTGCATGTGGCGGAGCCCGGCTTCGGCGTCGGCGTCGCCAACGACGCGACCTACGGCCACGACATCACCCGGCACGAGCGCGAGGGAGGCGGCACCTACTCGCTGGTGCGCCAGACCCTCCTGCGCGCGCCGCTCTTCCCCGACCCGGAGGCCGATCAGGGCGAGCACACGCTGCGCAGCTCCCTCGTGGTCGGCGGCGTGGACGCGGCGATCGAGGCGGGCTACCGGCTCAACCTCCCGCTGCGCCCGGCCGCGGCCGCAGTCGAGCCGCTCGTCGCCTCCTCGTCGGCGGGCGTCGTCGTCGAGACCGTCAAGCTCGCCGAGGACGGCTCGGGCGACGTCGTCGTCCGGCTGTACGAGGCGCACGGCTCGCGGGCGTCGACCACGCTCGCGGTCGGCTTCCCGTACGAGCGGATCGAGCGCACCGACCTGCTGGAGCGCGTGACCGGCGACGCCGGGACGACGCTCGCGCTGCGCCCCTTCGAACTCGTCACGCTGCGGTTCGTCCGCGGCTGACCCAGACCGCCCGCCCCGGGCCGCGCGAACCCCGGGGCGGGCAACATCCACCGAGCTGCACCGTTCTGATCCCGAACGGGGGGCGCGTAATGCGGGCAATACATACCCCACGCCCGGTTAGTCTTTCCAACGTGGCGGTCGGTATGTGGCGCAGGCGGGTGCTCGTGGTCGAGGACCACGCCCTGATGCGTTCGCTCGTGGCCGACGCCTTCGCGCAGCGCGGGTTCGAGATCACCGCGGCGCCGTCAGCGGTGGATGCGCTGCGGCTCGTGGACGACGCCGACCCCGACCTCCTCGTGACCGACATCGACCTCGGCTCCCGGCCCAACGGCGTGGAGCTGGCGACGATCGTCCGCGAGCGTGCCCCGCACGTCGCCGTGATGTTCCTCAGCAACCTGTCGCGGGAGGCCGCGGCGGCCCAGGCCCGCGACACCGTCGAGGGGGCCTCCTTCGTCAACAAAGGCGCGATCGGCTCGGTCGCCGAGCTGGTCGACGCCGCGGAGGCCGTGCTGGCCGACCGGCCCGTCGAGCACCTGACCGGCGCGACCGGATCGCAGGGTGCCCTGCTCCGGCTGAGCCCGGCCCAGCGCGAGACCACCCGACTGCTCGCCGCGGGCCTCACGAACGCGGAGATCGCACGCCGTCGCGGCGTCTCGGTGCGGGCGGTCGAGAAGAGCGTGGAGCGCGTCTTCCAGGCACTCGGCCTCGCCGGAGACGACGGCATCGCCCCGCGGGTGGCGGCCGCGACCCTGTACACGGCGACGTTCGGCGACCCGGGGTCGGGGTTGTGAACCCGTCCGTCGCGTCGCGGGTCCGGCGCATCGTCGCGCAGGCGACAGGCCGTCACGCGATCACCTGGTGGACGTGGCTGATCACGGCCCCGGTCGCGCTGACCGTGATGTCGGGGCTGCAGTACGTGACCGGAGGACCGTGGGCGGTCGTCGCGGTGGCCTCCGTCGAACATCTTGCGGTCGGCCTCCTCCTGCTCGTGGGCTGGGCGCTGCTGCGAGTCACGCCGGCTCCGGTGCGCGCGGCGACGGTGATCATCGTGTTCGCCGTCGTCGGCGTCCTCCGTCCCGTCCTCTTCCTCGCCGCCGGATGGCTGCTGGGCATCCCTGTCGACGCCGGTGATCTCGGCGGACGGATGGCGATCAACCTGGTGACGACCGTCGCCGTGTTCTCGCTCATCGCGATCGCAGGCCAGCTCGTCGAAGACCATCTCGGCGTCTATCGACGGCTGCGCGCGGCGCAGGAGGCGTCGGCTCGCGATGCGATGCTGTCCGCGGACCGCGCGCGCGGTCTGCGGGACTCCGCCCTGGACGCCGTCTCCGAAGGGCTGGAGCGCGCCACCGTCGCGGCCGAGAGCCACGGTATCCGTCCTGTCGACGCCGCGAACCTGCTCCGCGAGCTGGCGGAGCAGGTCGTGCGCCCGGCCAGCCACCGGGTCTTCGACACGGACGCCCCGGCAGGGGAGGAGTCCGAAGCCGGCCGCGTGCGCAAGCGCGACTGGATCGCCTCCGTGCTCGGCGGGATGCAGGCGGCCCCTCCGCTCCTGCTCGCCGTGCTGTTCGCGGTGATGGTGCTCCCGTTCGGCGTCTGGCAGTACGGCCTGTTCTTCTGCCTCCCCCCGCTGGTGTGCGGCCTTCTCGTGATGTGGGGAGGGAACGTGCTGCTGGGGCTCGCGGCGACGCGGACTCCGCCCGCGTTGCGTGCGGTGGTCCTCGCGATCGGTTACGTCCTGATCGGTCTGTTGCTCTCGGCGAGCAGCGCGGTCACGGTCCGCCTGATGGGCGGTGACCCCGAGCTGGTCTGGTTCGAGGTCGCCTCGTACTGGCTGGTCGGCCTCGGTGTCGCATTCGTCGCCTCGCTCACCGCGCAGGTGCACCGGGATCAGAGCGAGCTCGAGGAAGCGGTCCAGGACAACATCCGCGCGGCGGCCGCGATTCGAGGCGACTTCGAGCGCGAGCGGGCCGCGCTCGCGAGGCTGCTGCACTCGGGAGTCCAGTCCGAGCTGATCGCCTCCGCGCTCGCCCTCGCGGCGGGACCGTCGGCGGATGCGTCGGCCGAGCTGCGCAGGGTGGTGTCGAGCATCCGTGCCGAGCTGAGCGCGCCGCGCGTGGAGCCGGACGCCGCCGAGCGGATCAGCGCACTGGTCGAGAGCTGGGCGTGCGCCATCCCGCTTCGGTCGTCGTTCGGCGACGACGTCTGGGAGCGCCTGCGCGAGCCCGTGCGTGCCGCCGCCGTGATCGACACGATCTCGGAGGGCCTGGCGAACGCGGTGCGCCATGGCGACGGGTCGGAGGTCACGCTCGACGTGATCGCCGCGTCCGGCGACGGGGTCTCGGTCGTGATCGTCTCCGGAGGGGTGCTGACCGCCGCTGTGCCGGGGATCGGCCTCCGGCAGCTCGCCGAGCGCGGGGACGTCGCGCTGCAGGAGGTCGCCGGCCGCGTCGAGCTCGCGGTGACCATCCCCTAGCGTTCCGGCTCGTTAGCATCCCGTCGCGCGGGCGGACGCCAGTCGTACCAGCCGTACCCGGTGATCTCTGAGTGGACTCGCAGGGTTACCTTCAAGGTGACCGGAACCCGCATCCGTCTTCGTCAGGGCCGGGGTGTTTCCGCGCGACCCGAACGCGCGGGATGCGCCCCGCCCCCGGCCTCCTGCGGCACTCCCCGGTGGTCCGCTTTCATCCGCGAGTTCGTCCCGTTCTCCGACGTCGTGCCCCGAATTGGTGCGATCTATTCGTCTGCATTGATAGAACGTCCAGCGGAAATTTGATAAGAATGATCGGTACGCCTGAAAGCGTCGTCCCCCCGCGGCGCTCGGACCCGACCGTCCCAGGCGAGTTCAGTTCGTCCCAGGAAGGCCCTTTTGCCCGAGTCCTCTGCCCCTCTGCGGCCTCGCCGCAGTACTCGGGGACCCGTCGTACTCGACGTGGACGAGCAGACGCAGGCAGTCGCCGACCCGATCACGGACTTCACGCAGGCGGAGTCGCTGGCCCCGGCCGCCCCGGTCGTCCCGGCGGCACCCGCTGCTCCGGCGCCGATGAGCCGCCGTGCCGCTCTGGAGGCCGAGCGTGCCCAGGCGCGCAAGACGCAGGCCGCCGCGAAGGCACAGGCGGCGCCGGTCGCCGAGCCGCGTGCCGTCGCCCAGGCGCCGCAGGCCGCTCCGGAGGACGGCATCGCGTCCCTGTTCGCCGAGACCCTGGCGGCTGAGGCCCCCGCGGCGCAGAGTGTCGCCGCCGAGAGCGCCGTCGCTGCGAGTGCCGTCGGCCGCCGTGGCGCCGCCGAGCAGCACACCGCGCCGCGGAAGAAGAAGCGCGTCGTCCGCGAGCGCGTCGTCATCAAGCCGACCCGCCCGTCCCGCGCCGAGCGGCGTGCCGCCGTGCAGCAGTCGTCCGTCCCCGCCGCGCAGGTCGCCGCCGGCCCGTCGGTCGCCGACCGCACGAACCCCCGCCACCCGCGTCTCGGCATCTACCGCAAGCTCCACACCGAGGGTCGCCACCGCCGCGGCTTCCACCTCTTCGTGCTCGTCGCGCTGACCGCGTTCTTCGGCACCGCCTCCCTCCCGGCGTACGCGACGACGGGCGAAGCCTCCGTCGGCGGCGCCGCCCGCACCGCCCTCGCCGTGCAGACCCTGACCGGCGGCAACGCCACCGCGCAGGTCGTGTCCCGCGACGGCCTCGGCATCGCGGAGAGCCCGCAGGCCCTCGACGCGACCACGAACAGCGCCGTGTCGCCCACCGTGCAGGCCCTCGCCGTGCAGCTCATGGGCGCGGTCGCCGCGGGCCGCCTGGTCGGCTCCACGCCCGACCACATCCCGGAGATCGCGAACCTCGCCGAGGGCAAGGTCGTCCCGAACTGCGGCGTCGACTACCGCGTGCTGCAGGCGATCTCGGTCGCCCTGGACAACTTCAGCCAGGTCGGCATCAGCGACATCAACCGCAAGTGCACCGGCCAGATCGAGGGCGCAGGCACCGACTCCGCGCACTACGCGGACGGCGGCGGCCACGCGGTCGACTTCTTCCTCCTGAACGGTTCGGCCCTCACCGGCGGCGACGCGAAGTCCCTCCAGCTCATCCGCCTTCTCGACCCGCTCGTGCCCAAGGGCTCCGGCCTGGGCCAGGCGGAGTGCCGCGGCTCGATCAGCGTGCAGAACTTCGCCCCGTTCGACGACACCTGCAACCATGTGCACATCGACTTCCTGAAGTCCCAGGGGGCGACGCTCAAGTACGGGTGAGCTCGGCCACGATTCGTGCCGAATCGCGACTTTGAGTGAGGCAATCACGACATTCGTGCCGAATCGCCGGGGCCTCACCCCAACGGAACCGCGACCCCCGACCCCAGCCGCTTCATCACCAGCGTCGACGTCATCCGCTGGATTCCCGGCAGCCCGCCGAGTTCGCCGTCGTACAACTCTTGGTAGGCCGCCAGGCTCGGCGTCAGGATGCGCAGCATGTAGTCCGGGTCGCCGAAGAGGCGTTCGGCCTCGATCACGTTCGGGATGGCGACCACCGCCTCCTCGAACGCGCCGACCGTGTCCGGGTCGGTGCGGCTGACCGTCACGAACACGATCGCCTCGAACGTGAGCCCGACCGCGGTCGGCGACACCACCGCGCGGTACTGCTCGATGACGCCCGACTGCTCCAGTTCTCGCACCCGGCGGTGGCAGGCCGACAGGCTCAAACCGACCCGGGAGGCCAGTTCCGTCACGCTGATGCGGCCGTCCTGTTGGAGGGTGGAAAGAATCTCCCGGTCAAGGCTGTCCATGTAAACTATTCTCCCGTAGTTTCGGCGATTCTTGCGCAGATTGCGAAGCACCTTTCGCGGATATTGCCGTAGCTTCTGCCTCATGAATCCCGCACTGGTCGCGCAGTTCTGGACGATCGGCGTCCTGCTCACGCTGACGCCCGGCGCCGACTGGGCGTACATCATGGGCGCCGGCGTGCGCGCCAAGTCCGCGGCGCCCTCGATCCTCGGGATGCTGACCGCCTACGCGCTGGTGATCGCGGCCGTCGCGCTCGGCGTCGGCGCGCTCGTCACGCAGTTCCCCGTCGTCCTCACGACACTCACACTCGGCGGCGGCGCGTACCTGATCTGGCTCGGGGTGACGGCCCTTCTCAAGCGCGCCGAGCCGGTCGGACCGCACGGCGAGCCGATCGTCGGAAGCGCGGCCTCCCAGTTCCTCCGCGGCGCGGGGGTCTCCGGGTTCAACCCGAAGGGCCTGCTGCTGCTGCTCGCGCTGCTGCCGCAGTTCACGTCGCCGACCGGGATGCCGGCGGCCGTCCAGATGCTGGTGCTGGGTGCGATCCAGCTGGCCGACATCGCGGTCATCTACACGCTGGTCGCCCTGCTCGCGCGGCGGCTGCTGCGGTCCCGGCCGCGCGCGCTCGTGATCGTCGGGAAGCTGTCGGGCGCGATGATGGTGCTCATCGGCGTGAGCCTGCTCGTGGAGCGGTTCCTGCAGCACTGAAGGCGCTTGAAGCGTTGGCGGGTGCGGATGCGCGGCGTGTATGGTCTCGCGACCGAACGGACAGAATCATGCCGATCGTCGTCAGAATCGAAGCGGCGATCAGAACGAGGAACTGGACGTTCACCGCGACCCAGATGAGCTCCTGGGCAGGCAGCATCTCCTCGCCATTCCATCCGCGCAGGTCGGCTCGCTCGATGATCGCGCCGTCGACCGCGTACCACCAGCAGGTGACGACGGCCGACGCTGCCGTCGCCACCAGCACGAGGAGCCATGTTGCGATCGCCCAACCGCGGTTCGTCATGGGTTACAGCTTGCGGCAACGGTGGCAGCGTATCCGACGTTGGGGCGGTTCTTGTCCAGGTTCCAACTCGTCTTGTTCGGGGCCCTGAACCGAACGAAGTCCCAATGGCAGAAGAACTGGTTGTACATCGTGCCCGTGTTCGCAGAGGGAGCGCGCTTGACGACCTCGTCCCACATCGCGAGACCTGCCATCGTGGGGGCGCCCCAGGCGCGGGCATACCAGGAGGGGTAAACCATCAGCGTGTTGCCGCTCCACGCCGTCGTGTCGACCAGGTTGATCCCGAGCCAGGGATCGGCGACGACTGGGAAGACGGTGTCTTCGGTGAATTCCACGACTTGAGTCAGTGTGGTGCCTGTGACCTCGTAGTGAGTGGGTACCGAGAGGCCGCGGGAATCCTTCGCGCACGGAGTAGCGATGTACAACGTCGGCCTTGCCTCGACGTCGGTGAGGTAGGCGGAACCGTCGTCTGCCAGATGGAGCGTCTGCTCGTTGTCTGCCGTCAGGTGATAGTCATAACGACGGGGCGCGGCTGCATCAGCGATGACGGTGTTGATCTGGATGCTGCCGTCACTCTGGACGATCGGGACGGTCGTCGAACCGTTGTTGTTATCGAACGACACGATTCCAGCCTTCTCCACGACGGCGTCGTCGGACCGGTTCGCGAAGGGGAGGGCGACGGTGATGTGATCTGCCCTCGGCCCGATCGAAATGCCGTCCGCGGGGTCGACCGGAACGGCGAGATCCACTCCGGCGAGGGTCGCCTCGATGGCGGACTCCCCGGTCGTGTCTGTGGCCACCGCGGCAGCAGCCGCGACTGTCTCAGGAGTCGCTGCGGTGACGGCGCTCAGCGCGCTGTCCCCGTTGTCGTCCGCCACGGCGGATGAGCTCACGACGCAGGAAGCGATGAGTGCGAGGCCGATCCCAGCCCCGGTGATTGAGTGCGCGCTCTTACGTTGCACGGTTGAGTCCCTTCAGATTCCGAACATGTGTAATCTCACATGTTCGGGCCATTCTGATGGAACTGAACTGTGGCGTCAAGAATTTCAGAACAGATTCAACGCCGCCCACTGCAGCAGGATGACGGTCTTCCCGTCCACGATCCGCCCGTCCGCGACCATCGCCAGAGCCTCGTCGTACGCCACGACGACCGGCTCGATCTCCTCGCCCTCCTCGGCCACGCCGCCTCCGCCGACGATCTCGCCCGGCCGGTACTCGGCCGCATAGAAGTGCACGCGCTCGGTCACCGAGCCCGGGCTCATGAACAGGTCGAACAGGTGGCGGAGGTCGCCCACCCGCACGCCCAGCTCCTCGGCGGCCTCACGACGGATCGCCTCGTCCGGGGCGTCCCCGTCCAGCAGGCCGGCGGCGGCCTCCACCAGCATCCCGTCCGGGTGGCCGTTGACGTAGGCCGGGAAGCGGAACTGCCGAGTGAGCAGCACGGTGCGCGCGGCGGGGTCGTACAGCAGCACGGTCGCGCCGTTGCCGCGGTCGTAGGTCTCGCGGGACTGCGTCACCCACGCGCCGTCACGCCCGCGGTAGTCGAAGGTGGTGCGGCGGAGGACGTGCCAGCCGTCGGACACGACCTCCACATCGGTGACGCGGACGGACGGGTTTCCGGTCGCGTCGAGGCCGGTGCGGTGCAGCCCGGTGCGCCCCCTGCTGTCCGGGACATCGTGCCCGGGTCGTGCGTCGTGTTCCGTCGATCCCTCACCGCTCATGGCAGGAGGGTATCGGACCTCTCTCCCGCGCGAATGTACGAGCCGACCACCTCGCGGACCTCCACGCCGCCGCCCTGCCAGGTGGCGGGGTTGCGGCGGGCGATGGCGAGGGCGGCCTCCCGGTCGGCGGCCTCCACGATGCCGATGCCCGCGATGATCTCCTTGCTCTCGGTGTACGGTCCGTCCGTGACGCCGTCGCCGCGGACGGAGGTCGCCTCCGTGAACGGGGCGAGCGCGAACGCCGCGGTCAGCGAGCCGTCGCCGATCAGGTCCTCCGAGTGCCGGTCGTGCTCGGCGAGCTCCTCGGGCGTGCCGGCGACGCCGTTGCCGTAGATGAAGATGGCGAACTGGGCCATGAGCGATCCTCTCTGTCGTCACCAGGACGTCGAACCGGCCGGCGCGGAATCGACAGCGTCAGCGCAGCTTCCGCCGCATGGCGCGCACGGCCAGGATGTCGGCCGCCTCGGCGTCCTGCGCCTTCACGATGGCCTTGTCCGACTTGAGCGGCAACTCGTAGCCGTTCTCGACCTCCACCCCGGCCAGGATCAGCCGGGCGCGGGCGATCTCCGCGTCGAAGACCGCGCCGAGCAGTAGCACGACGTTGGCGATCCAGATCCACAGCAGGAACACGATGATCCCGGCGAGCGTGCCGTACGTCTTGTCGTAGTGCCCGAAGTTCGCCACATAGAAGGCGAACAGGGCGGAGGCGACGCCGAGCAGGACGATCGCCACGACGGCCCCGGGGGTCAGCCAGCGGAACCGCGGCTGCCGGACGTTCGGAGTGGCCGAGTACAGCAGCGCGACCAGCAGCACCAGCGCGAACACGACCACCGGCCAGCGCAGGACGGACCACGCCGTCTTCGCCACGTCGCCGACGCCGAGGACGTTGCCGAGCGTCTGGAGGACCGGCCCGGAGATCACGAGCAGCACCGCCACGATGGCGATGAGCACGAGCGACGCGAGCGTCACACCGAGCTGGACCGGGCGCAGTTTGAACGCCGAGCGGCCCTCCCGGACGCCGTACACCCGGTTGAGCGCGCGCCCGAAGCCGCCGACGTACCCGGAGGCCGACCAGACCGCGCCGACGATGCCGACCACCAGCGCGACGCCGGTGGCGGGGGAGGTGGCGAGCGCCTCGATCGGGGCCTGGATGACGGTGAGCATCCCGGGGGCGAGCTGGTCGATCATCCCGAACAGCGCGTCGATGCCCGACTTGCTCTGACCGACCAGGCCGAGGACGCTGACGAGCGCGATCATGGCCGGGAACAGCGACAGCACGCCGAAGTAGGTGAGTCCCGCCGCGAGGTCGGTGCACGACGCCTGGCCGAAGCTGCGCAGCGTGCGCTTGAGGATGTAGCCCCACGGCAGTCGGCGCCGGGAGGTCTCAGCGGCCACGCGCCACCCCTCGCGCCACGAGAGCGGCGGCCCCGCCCAGCACCGCCAGGAACACCGCAGCGGCGGCGACGGGGTGCGACCGGATCTGCACGCGCACGTTGAAGGTGGCGAAGATGTCGTCGAGCGTCCCGGCGAGCTGGTCGCGGGTCTCCTCCAGCTCGAGCTTCAGTGTGTTCATCCCCTTGCCGCTCACGGCCGTTCCCCCTTCAGCGCCTGCGCGTCGGCCTTCAGCTCCGGCCCGAGATCCTCCGGGACCGGCGGCATCCCGCGCTTCAGCATGCCCCGGCCGATGAGGGCGACGATGATCGCCAGCACGATCAGGATGCCGGCGACGATGAGTGCGGCGAGCCAGCCGGGGACGATGAGCGCGAACGCGAACACGGCGGCCGCGACGAGGACGCCGAGCGCGAAGAACACGAACACCAGCGCGCCGACGAGGAGGCCGACCCCCACGCCCGCGGCCTTCGCCTTCGCCGTCATCTCGGCCTTGAACATGGCCAACTCGGCGCTGAGCAGCCGCTTGAGCTGGGCCGTCGCGTCGCGCGTCAGCTCCGGCAGCGGCCGGAGTCCGCGGGTGGTCCGGCGGCGCTCGCGGGGGAGCGCGGCCTTGTTCTCGGTCATTGCGTGTCCTCCCTGGGTTCGCGTCCGAACGTACCCCACGGCCGGGGAGGAGCCAAGGGAGCGCCTCACCGCGTGGCCCACAAGATCGTGGCCCACGCGATGGTGCACACTAGTCGCATGAGCGGCATCGGCGGCAATGGGGCGGGCGGCGGCGGATCGGCCGGCATCAGACCCGGGGGAGTGCTCGTCGCGGTCGTCCCCGGACAGCCGACCGCGGTGCTCGACGCGGCGGCGCGGCTCGCCGACGACCTGGACGTGCCGCTGGTGTGCGCCAACGTCGACCCCAACCGGTACCTGGTCTCCAGCTACGTGGACGGCACGGTCGTCGCGCTGCCGTACGACCCCGACCTCCCCGAGGTGGAGGACGAGACCTTCGACGTCGAGTTGGAGTCCGACATCCGCGAGGCGCTGAACGGCCGCGGCGTCCCGTACTCCCTGAAGCAGCTCGCGGGCGACCCGGCCTGGGCGCTCGCCCGGCTGGCGGACGAGATGGACGCGCGGTACATCGTGGTGGGCACGCGCGAGGCGGGCCTGCGTGGCAGCCTTCGTGAGTTCTTCAACGGCTCCGTCGCGGTGCACCTGGCGCACCGGCAGCACCGGCCGGTGATCGTGGTGCCGCTGGCGCCGGTCAGCGGGTCTGGGGCGCTGCCGTGGGAGGACCCGCCGGTATAGTGGTCCAGCGGCGATGGATCTCGCCGGGGCCTTCCAGCCCGAACCGCGACGGTCGCTGATAGTTCCTGCGCTTCATTGTGAAGGGTGGATGACGCTTGCCCGCGAGAACCCCGCTGCCGGTGCACCTGCACTGGCGCTCCGTCCTGCTCGTCTTCGCCGGCGGTGCGATCGGCACCACGGTGCGCTACCTTCTCTCGGCGACGGTGCCCACGGTCGCCGGCATCCCGCTCATCACGCTCGTCATCAACGTGACCGGTGCGTTCGTGCTCGGCTGGCTGCTGGAGGCGCTGGCCCTGCGCGGACCGGACGCCGGGCGGCGCCGCGACCTGCGGCTGTTCGCCGGCACCGGCATCCTCGGCGGGTACACGACCTACAGCTCGTTCGCCGTAGACACGGACGGGCTGTTCGCGGCACACAATCCCGGCGCCGGGATCGGGTACGCGGTGGCGACCATCCTGATCGGCGCGCTGGCGTCGGTCGCGGGGATCGCGGCGGCCGCTGCGCTCGGGAGGCGACGTGCGCGCCGGTCGGGGGCGGCCGAGTGACGCCGCTGCTGGTGCTCGCCGTGGCGGTCGCGGGCGGCCTCGGAGCCGTGGCGCGGCTGGTGTTCGACGGGGTGCTGCGCAGCCGGTTCCGGATCAACTTCCCGTTCGGCACCACGGTCATCAACGTGACGGGGTCGTTCCTGCTGGGTCTCGTCACCGGGCTGGCGCTCGCGCACGGCCTGCCTCCCGAGTGGCGGACCATCCTCGGCACGGGGTTCCTCGGCGGCTACACGACGTTCAGCACGGCGAGCTACGAGACCGTGCGGCTGGCGCAGCAGCGGCGGTACCGGGCGGCGCTGTTCAACGGCGTGGGGATGCTGATCCTCGCGCTCGCCGCGGCCGGGCTTGGGCTCTGGCTGGGCGGGTTGCTCTGATCGCCGACGGGCGCCTGCTCAGGCCTGCTGCTCCATCCACCACTCGGTGAACTCCTCGGCGCGGCCGTCGCCGGCGAGCACCACCACCCACAGGTTCGAGTAGGTCGGCCCGTCGTGGTAGTCGGTGACGCCCTCCACGAAGTACTGCGACCCGTCCTGGCCGAGCAGCCGCCACTCGAAGTCGACGGATCCCGGGTCGTCCTGCGCGTCGAGCCAGCCCTCCACGATCTCGAGGTGACCGTCCCACGGCTCGGCGAACGGCTCGGTGCGGTAGCTCGCGTCCTCGGTGAAGAGCGCCTTGATGTCGTCGGGGTCGTTCGTCTCCCACGCGCGGCGATAGCGGTCGATCCAGGACGTGATCGCGTCGGCCATGTTCCCCGTTATACGCCCAGGCCGGGCGCACCCGCCAGACTTGACAGCGCGCCACTACGCTGTGCGCATGGTGGGGATCTTCCGCGAGTGGTCGGAGTTCAACGTCGCGGTCGCGGGCGCCGGTGCGGCCCTGGGAGGCCTGCTGATCGTGGCGCTGTCGGTGAACATCTGGCAGATCGCGGAGTCGCGGGGGCTCGCGGCGCGGGCCGGCGCGTCGATCGCGACGCTCATCCTTGGCGTCGCGCTGAGCTGCGCGGCGCTCATCCCGGGGCAGGCGCCGTGGGGGTTCGGCGTGCAGGTCGTCGTCGGGACGCTGATCGGCGGGTTCGTCGCCGTGCGGTCGTCGATCGCCATCCGGCGGGACTCGGCGGCGACCGGCTACGGACGGTACGACGTCGAACGCATCTCGTTGTTCACGGTGCCGCTGCTGCTGGACCTCGCCGGTGGGCTGCTGCTGCTCAGCGGGGTCGCGGCGGTCGGGCTGGTGCTCGTGGCGGTGGCGACGATCCTCGCGATCGTGACCACGGTGGTGTTCTCGTGGGTGGCGCTGGTGGAGGTGCTGCGGTAGGTCAGCTGCGAGCGAGGGCGAGCTGCGGCAGGGCGTCGAGCAGCGGCGCGAGCTCGGGGATGCTGTGCGCCTCCTGGAGGGCGGCCTCCAGCGCCTCGTCGTGCACCGGACGGGCGCTGTCGAGCAGTTCGTGGCCCCCGGAGGTGAGCTCGGTGTAGATGCCGCGCCGGTCGTCCAGACAGTCGATGCGGGTCAGGAGGCCGCGCTCCTCGAGCCGATTGACCAGACGGGTGGTCGCGGACGGGCTCAGCGCGCTGGCGCGGGCGAGCTGCTGCATGCGCATGTGCCAGCCGTCCTGCCGGCTGAGCGCGTCGAGGACGGTGTACTCGACGACGGAGAGGCCGGCCGCGCGGGAGAGCGCCTTCTCCAGCTCGTTCTCGATGAAGTTGTGCAGCGCGGCGAGGGTGCGCCAGCCCTGTGCGCGCACCTCGACGGCGTCGTCGGCGATGCCCATGTGCGGTCTCCTCGGTGCTCGGTCGGCGGTTCGTGCTTGCGCAAAGTAATTGCATGTGCAACTATTTATGACGCGTCTGCAAGTACTTAGTGTACGCGGTCGCCCCTCCCATCCCAGACTTTCCCAGGAGTTCTCATGCCTGCTGGCCTGATCGCCCTCGCGTTGGGCGGCTTCGGCATCGGCCTCACCGAGTTCGTCATCGCCGGACTGCTGCCCGAGGTGGCCGCCGACTTCCATGTCGACGCCGCCGCTGCCGGGTGGCTCATCTCCGGCTACGCACTCGCCGTCGCCGCCGGCGCGATCGGCCTCACCGCTGCCGTCACCCGCCTCCCGCGCAAGACCGTGCTGCTGGGACTGATGGTGCTGTTCATCCTCGGCAACGCGATCTCCGCCCTGGCGACCGACTACCCCACGATGCTCACCGGACGCCTCGTCGCCGCCCTCTGCCACGGTGCCTTCTTCGGCATCGGCTCTGTGGTCGCCGCGAGCCTGGTCGACCCCAGCCGGAAGGCGCGGGCCATCGCCATCATGTTCACCGGTCTGACGGCCGCCAACGTCCTCGGGGTGCCGTTCGGGACGCTGCTCGGCCAGCAGTTCGGGTGGCGGTCGACGTTCTGGGCGATCACGGTCGTGGGAGTGGTGGCGTTGATCGGTGTGGCGGTGCTGGTGCCGGGCGCCCCCGCGACCACCGCCCACGCCGGCCTGCGAACCGAGCTCCGCGCCTTCCGCTCCGGCCAGCTCTGGCTGTCGTTGGCGGCGACCGTCCTCGGCTTCGGCGGGATGTTCGGTGCCTTCACCTACATCGCCTACACGTTGACCGGGCTCTCGGGCTTCCCCGCGGCCGCGGTCCCGTGGCTGCTGATCCTGTTCGGACTCGGGCTGTTCGTCGGGAATGCGATCGACGGCAGGTTCGCCGACCGCTCGATCGACGGGACACTCCTCGTCGTGCTGGCTGTGCTCGCGGTGATCCTCGCCGCGTTCGCGCTGCTCGCCGCTCTGCCGGTCGCCACTGTCGTCGCGCTCGTGCTGATGGGGGCGTTCGGCTTCGCGACGGTCCCCGGCCTCCAGCTCCGTGTCCTCCGCTCGGCCGACGCCGCGCCGACGCTGGCCTCCGGGGCGAACATCGCCGCGTTCAACGTCGGAAACGCGCTCGGCGCCTGGCTGGGCGGCCTCACCATCGCGGCCGGGCTCGGCTACGCCTCCCCGTTGTGGGTCGGCGCCGCGATGACCGTTGCGGCGCTGGCCGTCGTCGCGGTCGCGGCAGCCGCCCGAGCCGGACGCTTCCGGTCTGGTAGACAGAGGCGTACACTCGCACCTGTCTCGAACGGAAGACCGACGATCAGGGGGTGATCGTGTGGTGGATGTGCCCGAAGTGCGGCGCTCCTCTCACGCTCCCGTGCGGCTTCTGATCGGATCCCTCGTCCTCGGCAGCGGCATCGTCGCACTGGGACTGCTGTTCGGCGGCGGCACTGCGAACGCTGCCGAAGCGCCGGCGCCTGGCCCGCTGGGGGGAGTGGTCGCGACCGTCGCGTCGGTGACGCCCGCCGCTCCGGCTCCCGTCCGGGAGGTGGCGGCGCAGGTCGTCCAGCCGGTGGCGAGCGTGGTGCAGCAGGTGGCGGCCGCCGCGCCGGTGGAGGCCGTGGTGAACCCGGTCGCACACGCGGCGGGTCGGGTGGTGGCGGCGCCGGTGGAGCTGGTCGCTCCCGCGGCTGCTGTGCCGGCCGCGGGCGGTGGGACCACGGGTGCTGAGACCTCGACCTCTGGCGCGTCCGCGCAGGTCGCCGACGCCCCCGCCTCCCAGGCTCCGGCCCTGCAGACTGCGTTGGCGCGCCTGCCTCTGATGGGCACTCTTGCCGCGCCGCTCACTCAGGTGACGTCGGTGCTCGCGAACCACCCCGTCAGCACCCTGACCGCGCCGATCGCCGCTGCCGCGGACGGCGTCCTCGCGGGCGTCGCGGGACTCGTGGTGGGCACCGTCCGACCGCTTGCCGTTCCCGGAGCCGCTGGACCCGGGGGCGAGCAAACCGCCATCCCGCTGGTCGACGTCCAGCCGGCCGTCGCTCCCGCGTCTGCCGCTGTGGAGCGCACTGTGCGTGCCGTGGCTCCGTACTCGCCGGCCTCCGTGCCGACCGCCGGCGCGGCCTCCGCGCTGCTCGCCGACGCCCCGTACCGGGACTCCGACGTCCCGTCGCCGGGGAACCCCTCGGGTGTGCTCGGGACGAGCCCCGGCGCCGCCCAGTCCGGTGGCTACAGCTCGGGCTTCGCCACGCTCGGAGGCAGCCCGGCCTGGCCCGCAACCGCCGCGAGCGTCCGCGCCGGCCTCCCGGCGGACGACGACCTCCCGACTTCACCCGTCTTCGATCACGACATCAGCCCCGACTGAGTGGGTTCCTCCCGCCCTGCGCACCCGCGCGGCGCGGACACGGAACCCGAACCCCCGACCGGGAGTTCGACACTCACTCGAAAGGCTGAACGATGAACAAGTATGTCTCCAGAGGGTTGTGGTTCACCCTCTGCGTCGGCGGGCTGTGGCTCGCCGGCACCGCGGCCGCGAACGCCGCGGAACCACCGACGACAACAGGGTCCGGCGGCATCGCGTCCGGCGGCCAGGCCGTACTCGGCGTCACGGCGCCGGTGACCGCCACCGGAAACGGGATCGCCGTGCTCGGCGACTCCACCGCGTCCGGCGCGTCCGCCGCTCCGGCAGCGCCCACGCAGGCGCCCGCCGCCAGCACCAGCGGACTCGGGTCCGTTGCCGGCGGCGACCAGGGCCTGCTCAGCGTGGCCGTTCCGGTCACGGTGTCCGGGAACGCGGCGAGCGTGGCAGGCGACGCGACCAGCGGCGCTGCGCCGGCTGCCGCAGCACCTGCGCCCGCGGCCGCCGCGACCGCCCCTGCGACGACCTCGGGTTCGAATGGTGTGCTGTCCGGTGCTCAGGCGCCGGTCGCTGCCGCGGTTCCGGTGAACGCGAGCGGCGACTCGGTGGCAGTGCTGGGCGATGCGAGCAGCGGAGGTTCGGCCGCTCCGGCGTCCACCACGTCCACCGCTCCCGCTTCGAGCATGACGACCTCGGGTACGGATGGTGTGCTGTCGGGTGCTCAGGCGCCGGTCGCAGCGGCCGTTCCGGTCACCGCGACCGGCAACTCGGTTGCGGTGCTGGGGGACGCGAGCAGTGGCGGGACGGCTTCGGGCGTCCCGGCATCCTCGGTGCCCATGGCTTCGGGTCTGACCACGTCGGGTTCGAATGGTGTGGGCTCGGGTGCTCAGGCACCAGTGTCCGCCGCGGTTCCCGTCGACGCGACCGGCAACTCGGTGGCGCTGCTCGGGGATGCGAGCAGCGACGGGTCCTCGTCGTCCGCTCCGGCGTCGTCCGGCACTCCTTCCGCCTCGGGCGCGACCACCTCGGGCGCGAACGGTGTGGGCTCGGGTGCGCAGGTTCCGGTGAACGCGGCTGCTCCCGTGACCGCTTCCGGCAACTCGGTCGCGGTGCTGGGTGACGCGGGCAGCACGATGCCTCAGTCGTCCGCCCCGGCGTCGTCTGCTCCCGTCTCGTCGGGCATGACGACCTCGGGCGCGAACGGTGTGGGCTCGGGTGCGCAGGTTCCGGTGAACGCGACCGCTCCTGTGACCGCTTCCGGCAACTCGGTGAGTGTGCTCGGTGACGCGAGCACCGCCGGCGGCGTGACCGCTCCTGCTTCGTCGGGAGGGGCCACGGCACCGGTCACCACGGGTGACGGCAGCATCCTCGGTGGCGTGCAGGTGCCGATCGGGGCCGCGCTTCCGGTCGCAGCGGGCGGCGACGCCGTCGCTGTCGGCGGGAATGCGACGACCAGTGCCGTGACCACTCCGGTCGCGTCGGGTGCGACGATCACAGGGACGGGTCAGGCCGGCGGGACCGCTGGGCCCGGGACCATGACCGGGACGGTGACCGACCCGGCGACGGTGGCCTCCGCCGCGCTGGGTTCGTCCGCGCTGGGCTCGAGCACCCTGGGCTCGACCGCGCTGGGCTCGACCGCGCTCGGCTCGTCCGCGCTCGGCTCGACCGGTCCGGCCGCGTCCATGCTGGCGTCGACCGGTTCGGACGCGCTGACCTTCGGGTCGATCGCCGCACTGTTGGCGATGCTCGGAACCGTGCTGCTCTTCGGAGCCGCGAACAGGGAGCGCCGCCACCACACGCGGTGACGGAACTCTCGAACACCGCGACGGGGCTGGGTCGGTCGGAGGACCGGCCCGGCCCATCGCCGCGCGCCGTCCGAGAGGAGCCCCGCGCACCCGTCAGAACCCGATCGGCCGCCCCGGCGTCAGCGGCGCCTCGCTCGCGGTGAACATCTCCCCGCTGTTGTACTCGGCCTCCCGCCGTTCGACCTCCGCGATCAGGGCCTTGTTCAGCATCTCGGACCAGCTGCTGTCCCGCTCCTCGAAGGACGTGGAGCGGTAGGCCGCGCGGGCGCGGTTGCGCAGCGTCTCGGACAGGTAGAAGGTGACCGTCGTCCTCCGGTCCGTGGTCAGGGTGCCGGCGACGGCGGTCGGCCGCGCGGGCGTCTCCGCCGGCCGCTCGTCCGCGAGCGAGGGTTCCGCCTCGACGTCCGGGGTGGCAGGGGAGAGGTCTTGAAGAGTCACGAACGCACCTCGCAAAATACCGCATGTGTCATCTACCGGCAACATACTACGCGATGACACGACAGGAGGCCAGCGAGGGAGGCGATGCCTGTTTCAGCGGGACAGGCGCTCGACGATCGCGCCGAAGAGCTGCGGCCGCGCGGTCGCGGTCGGTACGATCCGCGGACGGAACGGCGACCGGGCGGCGACCACCAGCCCGGTCGTCAGCATCCGGAAGTCGCGTGTCGTCGACCGCCAGGCCCGCTCGTACTGCTCGGTGTTCCCCGCGCGCACGGCGGCGACGGCGGCGCGCGCCTGCGCGAACCCCACCCGCATCCCCTCGCCGGTGAGCGCGTCGACGTACCCGGAGGCGTCCCCGGCCAGCAGCACGCGGCCGGATGCTCGGGAGCGCGAGCGCTGCAGGAGCGGCCCGGCTCCGCGTGCGTCCGTCACCGGCTCCGCACCTGCCAGGCGCTCGGCGAGCTCCGGGATCGTGGCGATCGCCGCCTCCTGGTCGAGAGGGCGGGGGCCGAGCACGGCGACGCCGACGGTGCGGTCGTCCACGGGCGTCACGTAGGCCTCCACGAGGGGGGACCAGTGCACCTCGACCAGGTCGGTCCACGGCGCGACCGCGTAGTGCCTGCGGAGTCCGTAGCGCCGGCGAACGGGGTGCTGGGCGCGCCCCTCCAGCCCGAGCAGCCGCCGGACGGGGGAGTGGAGGCCGTCCGCCGCGATCACCCACGGGGCGTCGATCGTCTCCCCGCCGGCGAGGCTCAGCTCCACGCCGTCCCTGCGCTGGGTGAGCCCGGCGACGCGTCCGCGGACGATCGGCGTGCCCAGCTCGGCGGCGCGCCGGGCCAGCTCGCGGTGCAGCACCGTGCGGCGGACGCCGCGTCCCGGCCGCTCGGCGAAGCGGTGCTCGACGCGTCGCGCGCCGTCCAGGTAGGCGATCCCGTCCAGCCGGTGGCCGGGCGGGTCGACCCCGATCCGGTGGAGGGCGGCGAGGGCGCCCGGCATCAGGCCCTCGCCGCAGGCCTTGTCGATCGGATCGTCGCGGGGCTCCACGACCACGACCTCCATGCCCGCGAGCCGCGCCTCGATGGCGCACGCCAAGCCGATCGGCCCGCCGCCGACCACGACGAGCCCGGTCGTCATGCGGAGGCGGCGGAGGCCGAGGACGCGGCTGTGAGGGAGGCGAGCGCCCGGTTCTCGCACGGGAGCCGGAAGGCCAGCAGCAGCACCGCGTTCAGCACGGTGAAGGCGAGCGCCGTGATCCACGCCGTGTGCACGAGCGGGAGGGCGAACCCCTCAACGACGACGGCGACGTAGTTCGGGTGGCGCAGCCAGCGGTACGGGCCGCGCTCGACCAATGGGAGGCCGGGGACGACGATGACGCGCGTGTTCCAGCGCGGGCCCAGCGTCGCGATGCACCACCAGCGCAGCGCCTGGCTCGCCAGCACGAGCACGAGCATGGGCCAGCCGAGCCACGGCAGGAACGGCCGGTCGAGCAGCCAGACCTCCGCCAGGCAGGCGAGCAGGAGGCCGGTGTGGAGGGCGACCATCGGCGGGAAGTGCGCGCGACCGTACTCGACGCCGCCGCGGGCGAACGACCAGCGGGCGTTGCGCGCGGAGACCACGAGCTCGGCGATCCGCTCGGCGCCGGTGGCGAGGATGAGGGCGGTGTACCAGATCATGCTGCCGAGCCGATCGCGCGCGGGGCGGCGTCCGCTGCCTCCGTCCCTGCCGCCCACTTCAGCAGCACCAGCTCGCTGGTCACGCCCGGCCCGAGCGCGAACAGCAGCCCGACCGTCCCGGCCGGGTGCACGTCCAACTGCTCTGCCAGCACATGCAGCACCGCCGCCGACGACAGGTTGCCGACGCGCGCCAGCGACCGCCAGCTCGCCTCCAGGGCGTCCGCCGGCAGGTCGAGCGAGCGGGCGAAGGCCTCCAGCACCTTCGGGCCACCGGGATGCGCGGCCCAGGCGCTGACGTCCGACACCGCCAGATCGTGCTCGGCGAGGAGGCCGCGGGCGTCGTCGGCGAAGTTGTTGTCGATCACGTCGGGCACGCCGGCGCTCAGGACGATGCGGAAGCCCGTCCCGCCGATGTCCCAGCCGATCACGTCCTCCGTGTCGGGGTAGATGCGGCTGCGCGTGTCGACGACCTCAGGTCCGGGGAGGCCGAGCTCGCGGGCGCGATCGTCGCCCGCCATCACGACCGCCGCGGCGCCGTCGCCGAAGAGCCCGCTCGCGACGATGTTGGCCATCGAGTCGTCGCGCGCCTGCACGGTCAGCGAGCACAGCTCCACCGAGAGCAGCACCGCGATCTCGCCGGGATGCCCGGCCAGGTAGTCGTGCACGCGGGCGATCCCGGCCGCACCGGCGACGCAGCCGAGCCCGAAGCTCGGCAGCCGCTTGACGTCCGGCCGCATCCCGAGCCGCTGCACGAGCTGGGCGTCGATGGAGGGCGCGGCGATCCCGGTAACGGAGGTGAAGAGGAGGTAGTCGACGTCGGTGGCGCGCAGGCCCGCGGTCGCGAGCGCCTGGGTCACGGCGCGCTCGGCGAGCGTGGTGCCCTCGGCGATGAAGAAGTCGTTCGACTCCCGGAACGAGGCGATCGAGCTGTACCGCTCGAGCGGCATCACGAGGCTGCGCGTCTCGACCCCGCTGGCGGCGTGGATGCGCCGCATGACGGCCTGCCGCTGCGGGTCGCTGGTGATCATCGCGAGGAGCGCGGCGGTGATCTCGCCCTGGCTGTAGCTGCGGGCGGGCAGCACGGGCGCCACGGCGACGATACGGCTCACATGCGAAACGTACCACCGGGGTGGTTCCGGGCGGTGAGGTCGGGGTGAACTGTCAGACCGGGTTCGCTCCGCTCAGCCGAGTACGGCGAACGCGTCGATCTCCACCAGCATCTCCGCCCGCGGCAGCCCCGTGAACACCGTGGTGCGCGCCGGCAGCACGCCGGAAGCCACGCGCGTCGCCAGGAACTCCCCGTACGCCTCGTTCATGGCCGCGAAGTCGTCGCGCGTGGTCAGGTAGACGCGGAGCATCATCACGTCGTCGAAGCCGGCGCCGCCCGCCGCGAGCACGGCCTCCACATTGCTGAGGGTGCGCTCGGTCTGCGCCTTCACGTCGCCGGGGTGGAGGTACTCGTTCGTCGCCGGGTCCACCGGGCCCTGGCCGGAGACCTGTAGGAATGGGCCGCGCTTCACCCCTTGCGAGAAGGTGTGGGCGGGCGCGGGCGCGTCAGCGGTGGTGAGGGCGATGCGGTCGGTCATGGGGACTCCTTCGGTGGGGCGGGGGACGGATCGGGTGCGGAGGCGGTCGTCGACGTCCGCGCCCCCAGCTCGGCCGAGATGCGCTCGGTCGCGTCCCGCAGCGCCGGCAGCAGCGCGAGCACGCCGTCGTGCGGCAGCACCACGTTCGGCGCGGAGATCGACACGGCCGCGGCGACCCGTCCGTCCGGTCCGTGGACGGGCGCACCGACGCAGTTCATGAAGGTCTCGTGCTCCTCGTGGTCCTCGGCCCAGCCGCGCTCGGCGCTGACCGCGACGTCGGCGAGCAGCCCGGCGACGGTGACGTGCGTCCTCGGGGTGAAGGCATGCAGGTCGAGGCCGGCGGCGACGCGTTCGCGCTCCGCCGGGTCGAGGCCGCCCAGCAGCACCTTGCCGACCGCGGTCGCGTGGATGGCCGCCGGGAGGCCGATCCGGCTGTACATCCGCAGGCCCTGGCGGGACTCGACCTTGTCGATGTAGGTGACGACGCCGTCCTGGTACGTCGCCAGGTGGACGGTCTGGCCGGTGTCGGCGGCCAACGCGCGCAGGATCGGCGCCGCCGCGGTGCGCACGTCGACGGCGTCGAGCGCGTCGGACGCCAGCGCGAACACCGCCGGGCCGACACGGTAGCGATGCGCGGTGTCGTGGGCGGCGAACCCGCGCGACTCCAGCGTCTGCAGCAATCGGAGGACGGTCGACTTGTGTACGTCCAGCTCGGCCGACAGCGCATCCAGGGTGCGGACGCCCCGCGACAGGAGGTCGAGGACGTCTAACGCGCGCGCGACGGACTGGCTCATGGGATGCGGTCCACGGGCGCGGAGACCGGCGCATGCCACGGGATATCGCCCGGGTGCACCCGCCACCGCTCCCACACGTCATCCGCCGCCGCCGCGATCGCGTCGCGCTCGCCGCGGGTCGGCACGGTCAGCGGCCGGTCGCCGTGGCCGATCAGCGTCAGCGCGGCGAGCGAGTGCCCGAACCGCAGCGCGGCCGTGTCGTCCCGACCCTCCGCGAACCCGGCGAGGAACCCCGCCGCGAACGCGTCGCCCGCGCCGACCGGCTCCACGACCTCCACCGTCAGGCACGGCACATGGGTCTCGCCGCCGTCGCGCCGGTACGCGGAGGCGCGGCGCTCCTCGTCCTTCAGCACGAGCGTTCGCAGGTGCGGGAGGTCGGCGAACAGCCGGGCGGGGTCCGTGTGCCCGAAGTGGACGTGCGCCTCCTCGTGACCGGCGAAGAGCAGGTCCGCCTGGCCGAGGAGGCTGTCGAGTGCTGCGCGGTCGCGGCCGGTCCAGAGGGCGGGGCGGAGGTTGAGGTCGACGCTGACGAGGGTGTCGGGGCCGACGAGCGCGCGCAGGTTCGCCGCGACCTCCGCGGTGGAGTCCGAGAGCGCCGGCGTGATGCCGGAGGTGTGGACGATGGTCGCCCCGCCGAGCAGCGCGGCGGCGGGTTCCGCGCGGAGCTGCTCCACGCCGAGCGCGGAGGCCGCCGACCAGCTGCGGTAGTAGTGCATCCGGGTCCGCACGCCGCCGGGGCCGGCCACCGGCTCCTTCACGTAGAGGCCGGTCGGGCGGCCGGGGTCCCGCTCGACGGCCGAGGTGTCGACGCCGGCCTCGCGCGCGGCCGTGAGCACGCGGTCGCCGAAACCGTCCACCCCGAGGCGCGACACCCACGCGGTCGGGAGGCCGAGCCGGGCGAGCGTGGTGGCGACGTTGAACTCCGCGCCGCCGACGTCGGAGCCGAAGCTGTGCGCCTCCGCGAGCGGGAGGTGGTGGTCGGGATAGAGCACGACCATCGCTTCGCCGATGGTGACCAGATGTGCGGGCTCCGCCATCCGTCCTCCCCTTCTCCTGCCGTCGGCCTTTCGCGATGGACTGGGATCATGCTAGACAAGAGTGCACTGGATTTGCAACGAGCGTTGCGTATTGCGCAATGGTGAGGGAGATGCATGGACGAGTTCAAGGCCGCGCCGCTCGGCTTCACCTCGGCCGACGTCGCCGACCTCCCGCGCACGCGCCCGCAGCTCCGCGACTTCCCGACGCCGATCGTGACCCTGAGCGAGTCCGCGGTCGCCCACAACCTCGCGACGATGGCCGACTGGTGCGCCCAGGCGGGCGTCGCCCTCGCGCCGCACGGCAAGACGACGATGAGCCGCGAGCTCTGGCAGCGCCAGCTCGACGCGGGCGCCTGGGGGATCACGGTGGCGACACCGTGGCAGGCGTCGGTCGCGCTCGGCTGGGGCATCCCGCGGGTGCTGCTGGCGAACGCGCTCGTGCAGCCGGCGGCGCTGCGTGCGCTGGCTCCCGACGCGGACCGGCTGACCGTGTGGGCCGACTCGCCGCGCACGGTCTCGATCATGACGGAGGCGCTGACGGCCGCCGATCCCTCTGTCCCGCTCGCCGTGCTCGTCGAGCTCGGCGGGGCCCACGGGCGCACGGGAGCCCGCGGGCTGGAGGCGGCGCTCGCCGTCGCTGCGGCGGTCGCGGCCTCCCCGGTCCTGCGACTCGCCGGGGTCGCCGGGTACGAGGGCGCCCTCGCGCACGACGCGACGGCGGAGTCGCTCGACCGCGTTCAGCGCTATCTGGAAGAGCTGCTGGCCCTGCACGACGCGATCGAGGCCGCCGGACTCTACCCGCCGGACGGGCCGGTCATCCTCACGGCGGGAGGCAGCGCGTACTTCGACCAGGTCGCGGACGTGCTCGCGCCGCGCCGCTCGGCGGGCGGCCGCGGCCGGGACGTGGAGGTGTTGCTGCGGTCGGGTGCCTACATCACGCACGACGACGGCTTCTACCGCTCGATCACCCCGCTGCGGCGCGGGCCCAGGGGAGACGGCCGCGAGTTCCACGCCGCGATCCACGGCTGGGCGACCGTGGTCTCCCGCCCCGAGCCCGGGCTGGTGCTCGTGGACGCGGGCAAGCGCGACCTCCCATACGACGAGGGACTGCCGATCCCGCAGGCGATCCGGCGGTACGGGGAGCCGGTCGCCGTCCCGCTGGAGGGCGCCGTCGTCAGCGCGCTCAACGACCAGCACGCGTTCGTACTGCTGCCGGACGACGCGGCGGTGGAGGTCGGCGACGTCATCCGCTTCGGGCTCTCGCACCCGTGCACGACGTTCGACAAGTGGCGCGCGCTCGCCGTGGTGGACGACGCGCTCGCGGGTGAGCCTCGCGTGATCGGGATGGTAGAGACGAACTTTGGATGACAGGAGCCCCATGCTGATCGAGACCCTCACCGCCGACCGGGCGCTCGCGGTCGTCCGCGCGCCGCGCATCGACGACCCCGTCGCGCTCTGCCAGGCGCTCGTCGCCGGCGGCATCCGCACGGTCGAGTTCACCTTCACCACCCCGGATGTGGAGGCCGTGATCGCTGCGGCCGCCGCGGATCCGCACGGTGCGCTGGTCGGCGCGGGGACCGTGACGGACGCGCGCACCGCGGAGGCGGCGATCGCGGCGGGCGCGCGATTCCTGGTGACGCCCGGGCTCAGCGAGGGCGCGGCAGCGGTCGCGCGCGAGGCGGGGGTGCCGATCATGCTCGGGGCGCTCAGCCCGTCGGAGGTCATGCGGGCGCTCGAGCTGGGGTCGGCCGCGGTGAAGGTGTTCCCAGCGTCCGCTGTCGGGCCCGGCTACCTGAAGGACCTGCGCGGGCCGTTCCCGGGCGTCCCGTTCGTGCCGTCGGGCGGCCTCCACGCGGGCAACGCGGGCGAGTGGATGGCGGCGGGAGCCCTCGCCGTCACGGCCGGGTCGAGCGTGGTCGGGGTGGCGGACATCGAGGCGGCGGCGTGGGACGCGGTGACCGAGAAGGCGCGCGCGTTCACCGCAGCAGCGGCCGAGTGAGCGCAGCCGTGGATGCCTCGCCGCTGCTCATCCGCGGCGGCCTCCTCCTCGACGGCAGCGGCCGGCCGGGACGCGTCGGAGACGTGCTCGTGGTGGGCGACAGAATCGTGGAGGTCGGACGCCGGCTGGACGGCACGGGCGCCCGCACGATCGACGCTGCCGGTCTCGCCGTGGCTCCCGGCTTCATCGACATGCACGCGCACTCGGACCTGGCCGTCCTCGACGATCCGCTGAACCTGCCCGCCGTCACGCAGGGGGTGACGACACAGGTCGTCGGGCAGGACGGCCTGTCGTACGCACCGGCGAGCGAGCACACCCTCGGCGTCCTGCGCGAGCAGCTCGCCGGCTGGAACGGTCCGCGCGGTCCGGAGGCCGGCTGGGCGGACGTCGCCGGCTACCTGGCCGAAGTCGACCGGCGCGGCACCGCGACGAACGTCGCCTATCTGGTCCCGCACGGCACCGTCCGCCTCGACGTCATCGGCGCGGACGACCGGCCGGCGACCCCGGCCGAGCTCACCGCGATGCGCGCCCAGGTCGTCCGCGGGATGCGCGACGGCGCGTTCGGTCTGTCGGCAGGCCTCAGCTACGCACCAGGGATGTTCGCGGACACCGCGGAGCTGGTCGCGCTCTGCGAGGTCGTCGCCGCGTGCGGCGGGTACTTCGCCCCGCACCAGCGCTCCTACGGCGCGGGAGCGCTGGAGGGCTACGCGGAGATGATCGAGATCGCCCGCCGCTCCGGCTGCGCCCTCCATCTCACGCACGCGACCATGAACTTCGCCGTCAACCACGGTCGCGCGGGCGAGTTGCTCGCCCTCATCGACGCCGCGCTCGCGGACGGCGTGAACATCACCCTCGACAGCTATCCGTACCTGGCAGGATCGACCACGCTCTCCGCCCTGCTGCCCGGCTGGGCGGCGGCAGGCGGCCCTGACGCGACGCTTCGACGGCTGCAGGACCGCGCGGACCGGGCGCGCATCGTCCACGAGCTGGACGTCGCGGGCTCCGACGGCGCGCACGGCGTCCCCGTCGATTGGAGCACCGTGGAGGTCTCCGGCGTGCGCGATCCCGCGCTCTCGAACCGGGTGGGTCGCACGATCGCGGACCTCGCCGCGGAGGAGGGCCGGCCTCCCGCCGAGCTCGCCCTCGACCTCCTGGTCGCCGACCGGCTCGGCACCGGCATCCTCCAGCACGTCGGCGACGAGGACAACGTCCGCACGGTCATGCGCCACCCGCGGCACACCGGCGGCAGCGACGGCCTCCTCGTCGGAGACAAGCCGCACCCGCGGGCGTGGGGGACCTTCCCGCGCTATCTCGGCCGCTACGTCCGCGAGGAGGGCATCCTGACCCTGGAGGACGCGATCGTCCACCTGTCCTCCCGCCCGGCCGCGCGCCTGGGGCTCGCGGATCGGGGCCGGATCGCGCCGGGGATGGTCGCCGACCTCGTCCTGTTCGATCCAGACGCCGTCATCGACCGCGCCACGTTCGCCGAGCCACGCCGGCAGGCCGCCGGCATCCCCTGGGTGCTCGTCGCGGGCGTCCCCGTGGTCGCGGAAGGCCATCGCACTGAGGCCGCCCCCGGCCGGGCGCTACGCTCGGCCTCATGCGCGCCTTCCTGATCCTGCACGGCTGGGGCAACTTCCGCCCGCCAGGACACTGGCAGTACGAGCTCGCCGCCGCGCTGCGCGAGCGCGGTGAGCGCGTCGTCTACCCGCAGCTCCCGGACGCGCAGGAGCCGAACCTGAGCGCATGGCGGGAGGCCGCAGCGGCGGCCCTCGCCGAGGCGTCGGAGGGTGAAGCGCGGGTGACCGTCATCGCCCACAGTCTGAGCGCGATGCTCGGCCACGATCGTCCCGCGCTAGCGCGGCGACAGCGGAACGTTCAGCGCTCGGCGGCGCGCACGACCTCCACCAGCGGCTCGAACAGCGGCTCGCCCCGATGGACGTCCATGACCTCGTCCACGATGTCCTCCGGTTCGGCGCGCTGGAGGAGCAGTTGCAGCTCCAGGCTCTGCGTGTCCTCCGGCACATCGAAGCGCAGCGCGGCGCCGATCGCGGCGAGCAGCGCCTCCGGGACGCCGCCGACGTACTGCACGTAGTCGGCGGCCGGGCCGACGAACCGGTCGTTGCGGCCGAGCTTGCGCAGCGGCTCGCGGCCGACGCGCGTCACCTCGTCCACCAGGTACGGGTTGCGGAACCGGTTGAGGATCTTCGCCCGGTATGCGGCCAGCTCCTCCGGGTCCAGCCCGTGCTTGGCGCTCAGCGCGGCCGACGTCTCCGCCAGTGCAGCCTCCGTCGCCGCCAGCACCGACGGGATGCCGATCGCCTCGCTGATGATCGTCGCGCCCGCCAGGAAGCCCGTGTAAGCCACGGTGGCGTGCCCGGTGTTGACCGTGAACAGCTTGCGCTCGATGTACGGCCCGAGGGAGTCCACGAAGTGGGCGCCCGGGATCGGGGGCACGTTCCCGTTGAACGGGCTGCGATCGACGACCCACTCGTAGAAGGTCTCCACCGTCACGTCGATGCCCGCGTCCGGCGCCTGGGCGGGGACGATGCGGTCGACGGCCGTGTTCGCGAACACCGCGCGGGCGGCCAGCTCGTCGCGGGTGTCGTCGTCCGGGAGGCCGTCCATCAGCTCGGCCGCGAGCAGATCGGTCGCGCCGATCGCGTTCTCGCAGGCCATGACGGCGAGCCGCGGAGCGTCGGACGCCCGGGCTGCGAGCCCGCGCGCGATCACCGGTGCGACGAAGCGCAGGATGCGCGGGCCGACCGCCGTGGTCACCACATCCGCCGTGGCGATCTCCGCGACCAGCGCGTCCTCAGCTGTCGCGCTGTTGATCGCCCGGAAGCCGGTGACGGTCTTGGTCTCCGCGTCGTCCCCGACGAGGTGGACCGCGTACGAGTCCGCCGCGTCGAGCGCGTCGATCAGCTCCGCGTTGACGTCCGCGAACACCACCTCGTACCCGGCTTCGTGGAGCAGGAGCCCCACGAAGCCGCGCCCGATGTTGCCCGCGCCGAAGTGAACGGCTTTCATGCGACCCCCGTCTCAGTCGTTGACGTCGCCGAGCAGCGCGAACAGGGCGTCCGCGTCCGGCGCGTCGATGAGCTGCTGCACATCGTCCTCCTCCGAAAAGAGGATGGCGATCTTGCTCAGGATGTCGAGGTGCTCGTTGTTCTTCCCGGCGATGCCCACGACGAACCGCACCTCCTCGCCGCCCCAGTCGAGCGGCGAGGAGTAGCGGATGAAGGAGAGCGCCGAGCGCACGATCTCGTCCTTGGACTCGTTGGTGCCGTGCGGGATGGCCAGGCCGTTCCCCATGAAGGTGGAGACGGTCGCCTCGCGCTGCGCCATCGAGTCGACGTAACCCGGCTGCACGGCGCCCGCCCTGACGAGCAGCTCACCCGCCTCCCGGATCGCGTCCTCCCGCGTGGTCGCGCTGCCCGCGGCCACGACGTTCGCCCGGTCGAGAATCGTGTCGGTCATTTGGTGGCGTCCTCCGTAACGGTCTGCTGCTTGGCGACGAGGTCGACGACCTCGTCGTACTTGGGGCTGTTCATGAAGTTGTCGACGGACACATGGAGCGAGTCAGGCGACTGGCCCTTGGCGCGGTCGGTGAGCTCGCGCTGCGTGATCACCAGGTCGGCCGTGCCGTCGAGGTTGTTGATGGCCTGGTTCGTCACCGTGACCCCCTCCACGCCGGCCTTCTTGATCTTGTTCCGCAGCACGGATGCGCCCATCGCGGACGAGCCCATCCCAGCGTCGCATGCGAAGACGATGTTGCGCACCAGTCGGTCGGTGGCATCGCCCTGCGCGTCGCCGGTGTCGTGCTCGCCCTCCTGGACCAGACCCTCCAGGACCGAGGAGGACTTGCCCTTGTTGGCCTCGGTCTGCGCGACGGCGGCCTGCAGGTCGCCGGCGTTGCCGCTGGCCAGGTCGCGCTTGCGGGAGGCCCGCAGCACGATCGCTGTGAAGGTGAAGGAGACAGCGGCCGCGGCGACGATCGCCACCGCGATGCCGAACATGTTCGGCACCGGTGCTTGCGCGAAGATGGCGAACACCGATCCGGGAGCGGCGGGCGCCCGCAGCCCGGTCTGGAACGCGACGTTCACGGCGACGCCCGTCATCCCGCCGAGCACGGCGCCGACGATGAGGATCGGCTTCATCAGCACATACGGGAAGTAGATCTCGTGGATGCCGCCGAAGAACTGGATGATGAACGCTCCCGGTGCGCTGGCACGCGCCGCGCCGAGGCCGAAGATCGCCCATGCCAGGAGGATGCCGGCGCCGGGGCCGGGGTTCGTCTCGATCAGGAACAGGATCGACTTGCCGGTCTGCTGGGCCTCGAGCGTTCCGATCGGCGTGAAGACGCCGTGGTTGATCGCATTGTTGAGAAAGAGCACCTTGCCCGGCTCGACCAGAATGCTGACCAGCGGGAGGAGATGCACCGAGACCAGCCAGTTGACGCCGGCCTCGAGGCCCTTGCTCAACCACTCGACCAGTGGTGCGATCGAGAAGAACGCACCGATCGCGAGAATGAAGCCGAGGATTCCGGCGGAGAAGTTGTTGACGAGCATCTCGAAGCCCGCCTTGATCTTCCCCTCCCAGATCCTGTCCACGAGCTTCATCAGGTAGCCGCCGAGCGGCCCCATGATCATCGCGCCGATGAACATCGGGATGTCCGACCCGACGATCACGCCCATCGCGGCGATCGTGCCGACGACGCCACCGCGCACTCCGTAGACGAGACGACCGCCGGTGTTGGCCAGCAGCAACGGCAGCAGGTACGTGATCATCGGACCCACGAGGCTCGCGATGTCCTTGTTCGGGAACGGGCCCTGCGCGATGAAGAGCGCGGTGATGATGCCCCACGCGATGAACGCGGGGATGTTCGGCATGACCATGCTGGAGAGGAAGCTGCCGAAACGCTGTACGTGGACGCGCGCTCCGCCCGGCTTCTTGACCGCGGGGGTCGTCGCCGACGTCTCTGTCGCCGATGTCATTCTGGGCCTCGATTCTGGTTTGGGATCAGGGATGGAACCCGGCGGCCGTGGTTCGGACGGCCTCCCGGGCTTCGGCCGCGCCGTCGGCGGCCAGTGCTGCCCCGGCCAGGGCTTTCGCCTGGTCGAGGGTGTAACGGGTGAGGGACAGCCGCACGTCGGCGAGTGCCGCGGGCGACATCGAGAGGGTGGTCGCGCCGAGTCCGACGAGCACCACCGCGAGCAGGGGGTCGGCTGCGGCCTCGCCGCAGATGCCGACCGGCTTGCCGTGCGCCGCCCCGGCAGCGCCGACCTCCCCGACGAGGCGGAGGACGGCCGGGTGCCACGGGTCCTGGAAGCCGGCGACCGATCCGAGGAGGCGGTCGGCGGCCATCGTGTACTGGGTGAGGTCGTTGGTGCCGATGGAGGCGAAGGAGGCCTCCCGCAGCACCCGGTCGGCCAGCAGTGCTGCGGACGGGACCTCGACCATGACGCCGACGGTCTTCAGCCCGAACTCGCCGGCCAGCTTCATGAAGTAGCGGGTCTCCTCGACCGTCGCGACCATGGGGGCCATGACCCACAGGTCGGCCTTCGTCTGCGCGTCGGCCTCGGCGAGGGCGGTGAGCTGCTCCCGCAGGATGTCCTCGTTCGCGCGCAGCGCCCGGATGCCGCGCAGGCCCAGCGCCGGGTTGTCCTCGTGCGCGTCGTTGAGGAACTCCAGCGGCTTGTCAGCGCCCGCGTCGAGCACCCGCACGACGACCTTCTTGCCGGGGAAGGCCTGCAGCAGCTTCACGTACTGCTCGCGCTGCTGCTCCACGGTCGGTGCCATCCGCGCGTCGAGGAAGAGGAACTCGGTGCGGAACAGGCCGACGCCCTCGGCTCCCGCATCGAGCGCCTTCTGCGCGCCCTCGGCCGAACCGAGGTTCGCCAGCAGCGGGATCGCGGTGCCGTCGGCGAGCGCGCCGGGCTCCAGCCCGCCGGAGAGGGCGGCCTCCCGCTCGGCGATGCGGCGGCGAGCGTCGTCGGTCTGCGCTGCGCTCGGGGCGACGGTGACGGTGCCGGCCCCGGCGTCGAGGATCACCTCGGCGCCCGCGGCCAGGTCGTCCGCCCCGGCGACGCCGACGATCGCGACGATCGCCTTCTCGCGGGCCAGGATCGCGGTGTGCGAGGTCGGGCCGCCCTCCCGGGTGACCAGGCCGAGCACCTTCGTCAGATCCAGCAGCGCCGTGTCGGCCGGCGCGAGGTCCCGGGCCACCAGGATGTACGGCTCGTCGGACTCCGGCACGCCCGGCGCCGGCCGGCCCTCCAGAGCCGCGATCACCCGCTGGGCCACGTCATCCAGGTCGCTCGCGCGCTCGCCCATGTAGCCGCCGAGGCCGATGAGCATGTCCCGGAACACCCCGAAGCCCTCGAACACCGCGCGCTCGGCGGTCGTGCCGCCGTCGATGCGGGAGGCCACGTCGTCGGCGAGGGAGGAGTCCTCCGCCATCATCGACTGCGCCTCCAGCACGTCCGCCGCGGTCCCGGTCACGCGACCGGCGCGCTCGCGCAGATCTGCGGCCACGGTCGCGACGGCCTGCGCGACGCGGGCCTTCTCCTCGTCAGGGGTGCGCGTGCTGGGAGTGGCTTCCGGCTCGGGGAGCGGGTCGGACATCCGGAGCACCCGGCCGAGGGCGATGCCCTGGCCGATGCCGGCCCCGGTGAGCTGTGTGGTCTCCACGATCTCGGACATGATCAGGCGTCGTGGTCCGTGGTGAGGATCACGGCCAGGTCGTCGAGGACGGATTCGCCGTTCGCGGCGTCTGTCGTCAGCACGATCTTGTCGCCGTGGTCGATGCCCAGCGAGATGACGCCGAGGATGCTGCCGGCGTCGACCGTGCGGCCGCCCTCCTTGGACAGCGACACCTTCGCACCGGAGGCGCCGACGGCCTCCACGAAGAGCTTGGCGGGACGGGCGTGCAGCCCGTGGGTCGATCCGACGGTGATGATCCGCTCAGCCATTGTTCCGGTCTCCTTCGTTGTCGGTTGGCACGGTACGCCGCGGTTCAGCGGTGCCATCGGCTCTCATCGTGCCCCGGCCTTCGCGTTGAGGGCCAGATCCAGCGCGAGTGCGCCGTCGAGTGCGGCGGGCGAGACGGGCGGGAGGACGGCGACCGCGGTGCCGGTGGCGGCGGCCCGCGCACGCAGCGCGGGAACGACCGACTCCAGG
This sequence comes from Leifsonia sp. NPDC056824, assembly GCF_042789575.1. Lineage (NCBI taxonomy): Bacteria > Bacillati > Actinomycetota > Actinomycetes > Micrococcales > Microbacteriaceae > Leifsonia > Leifsonia sp. NPDC056824. Next base: position 1,226,533 of record NZ_JBHUAV010000001.1, read on the forward strand.
TGCGCACCGACGAGGACGACGTCGACCGCGGCGAGCGAATCGAGCTGGCTCGCGCTGCCCGCGGCGACCTGCACCTGCAGCCCGCGCGCTGCAGCCGCGTTGCGGAGCTTCACGGCGACGAAGGTGCTGGAGGCGCCGGCGCCGCAGACAACGATGATCTTCATCGACATCATGCCTTTCGGTGGTGCACGAACGGATGGAACGGGTGGATCGGGTGGTCCGGTGGATCGTGACCATGCTCGTCCTGACGCCCAGGTGGGGGCCAGGAAGGTTTCTTCCTGGGGGTGCGGAAGCGGCTTGCTCAGGTAGGAATGCTGCATTGACATTGATGCTCTAAAATCGGGAGTCGACCGAAGGAGCGCGTATGCCGATCCCCACCGACCACGCGACGCATTCCCGCCTCGCCCTCCTCGACCTCCTCCGCCTCGCCGCCGCCCTCTCGGTCGTCGCCTACCACTGGCTGTTCTGGGGCCCGGAGTACGGCGCCGTCCACGCCTTCACCTCCACGCCGGTCACCTGGCTCGCTGCCTACGGCTTCCTCGGCGTGCAGCTCTTCTTCCTCATCAGCGGTTTCGTCATCTTCCTCTCCGCGTCCGGCCGGGAGGCCTCGGCGTTCGCGTCCGGACGGGCGACGCGGCTCTATCCCGCCTATTGGGCGGGCGTCGCGCTCACGTCGGCCACCCTGCTGCTCACCGCCCAGACGCCGCCCGCCGAGCTGCTCCCGAAGTTCCTCGCCAACCTCACGATGGCTCCCGCGGTCTTCCGGCAACCGCAGCTCGACGGCGTCTACTGGACGCTGACGTTAGAGCTGCAGTTCTACGCGCTGGTCTTCCTCTTCCTGTTGTTCCGGCGCCGGCATTGGCTGGAGACCTTCTTCCCTCTGTGGGCGATCGGGATGCTCGGCACGACCCTCTTCGTGCCGCGCGTGGCGGCGCTCCCGCTGTGCGGCGACCTGTTCACCCTGTTCGCCGGCGGCGCGATCATCGCGATGGTGTCCCGCTCCGGATGGACGGCACTGCGGGCGGCCGGCCTGGTCGCGAGCGCGATCGGCGGCGTCGTCGCGACCATCCGGCGCGCGGAGGAGGCAGGCGAAGGCGCGGCGACGAACCCGGTCGCGCTGGGCGTCGTCGTGATACTGCTCTTCGTGCTGGTGTTCGTCCTGACCCGGCCGAAGGTGGCTGCTCTGCCGATCCCCGGGAGTCGCTTCCTTGGTGCCCTGACATATCCGCTGTACCTCTCGCACGCGGTGTTCGGGTACGCGCTGCTCAACGCGTGGGTCGACCCGGAGGCGATCTGGCCCGGGATCGCCGCAGCCCTCCTTGTGGTCCTGATCGTGGCGGCGGCCATCCACTTCGTCGTGGAGCGAGGCGGGGCGACGCTCTGGCGTGCGCTGTTCGCGTTCGTGTTCTCTCCTGTCGCCCGGGTGGAGCGGCGGAAGGAACCGAGGGGCACGCGGCGCGGACGGCGGGCCGAGCGCGCGCCCAGCCGTTCTTCCTGAGGGGCGGAAATCTGGCGCGGGCCGCCTGCGGGAACCCCGGCCGAGTGATTGACTCGGTTGCGGAAAGGTGGTCGCGTCGCATGGCGCTCTCGGCGAAGCAGACGAGGATGCTCGACATCCTGTCGCGTCGTGCTGCCTGGGTGACGGCCGCCGAACTCGCGCACGACCTCGGCGTGACCTCCCGCAGCATCCGCAGCTACTCCGCCGCGCTCGGCGAACTGGTCGAGTCGGGGCCGAACGGCTACCGGGTGAAGGGGGAGGCCTACGCCGCCTACCTGGCCGACGCGTCCGGCGCCTCACCGACGGCGGGCTCGCCGCAGGAGCGCCTCGCCTTCCTCGCCCGGCGGCTCCTCGACGAGCCGGAGGGGATCGACGTCTACGAGACGGCGGAGAGCCTCTTCGTGAGCGACTCCACCATCGAGTCGGATCTCACCCGGGTGCGCAGCCTCCTCGCGGACACCGAGCTGGAGCTCGACCGGCACGGTCCGGTCGCGCGGTTGAACGGGCCGGAGATCGCGCGGCGCAAGCTGATCAGCCGGCTGTTCCGGGACGAGATGCGGCAGGGCGTCGTCGATGTCTCGCGCATCCAGGAGGCGTTCAAGTCGGAGGGGTTGGCCGCGTTCAAGTCCGACCTGGTGGAGATGCTGGACGCGCGCGGGTTCTTCGTCAACGAGTACGGCATCAACGACGTGCTGCTGCACATGGCCGTCGCCCTAGACCGCGTCGCCAAGGACCGGGTGCTCCCCGCGGCGGGCGCGGCGGAGGCGGGAGAGGCCCTGCGCGGCCTGGCGGACGACCTCGGCGGCCTCGTGCGCACGCACTTCGACGTGGAGCTCGACCCGACCGAGCTGCGCTACCTCGCCATCCTGCTGCGCACGCGGGTCATCGCGCCGGGAGCGCGCGCGGACAGCGTCGCCGAGTTCGTCAGCGAGGCCGACCTGGAGACCGTGCGCGGGATCGTCGCGCGGGCCTCCACCGAGTACCTGGTCGACCTCCGCGACGAGGATTTCATCGTGCGGCTCACCCTGCACGTCCAGAACCTGGTGGCCAGGGCGCACGAGAACACCTATTCGCGCAACCCGCTCACTCGTTCCATCAAGAGCTCGTACCCGATGACGTACGAGCTGGCCGTCTACATCGCCAGCCGGCTGCAGGCGGCCGAGGGGATCGCGGTCAACGACGACGAGATCGCCTACATCGCGATGCACGTCGGCGCCTACCTGGAGCAGCAGTCCCGCCGCCGGGACGCCGTGCGCACCGCGGTGGTCTGCCCGAACTACTACGACATGCACATCCTGCTGCGCGAGAAGCTGGAGAGCGCGCTCGGCGACGAGTTGGACATCGTGAGCGTGATCACGTCCACCGACGCCGACTGGTCCGCGATCGACGCCGACCTCGTGCTGACCACGATCGACCCGCGCGGACGGCGGGAGAACACGGTCATCGTGCAGCCGTTCCTCACCGCGACCGACGTGGAGCACATCCGGCAGTCGGTCGCGCGCATCCGCCGGCAGCGCCGCAGGGCTGGGATCAAGAATGAGCTGCTGGAGTACTTCGACGACAGCCTGTTCCTCCGCAACTTCTACGCGCGCGACGCCATCACGATGATCCGCGCGCTCGGCGACAGGATGATCGCGGCGGACGCGATCGGCCGCGACTACGTGGAGCAGGCGGTCGAGCGCGAGCAGATGTCGTCCACAGCGTTCACGGACACCCTGGCGGTGCCGCACGCCATGACGATGAACGCGAAGCGGACGGCGATCGCGATCGTCGTCAACGACACCGCGATGGACTGGGGCGACGCCCGGGTCAACGTGATCGCGTTCATCGCCTTCTCGGAGGGCGGCCGCGCCGCGTTCCAGACGGTCTTCGACCAGTTCGTGGAGGTCTTCTCCGACCGGGAGGCCGTGCTCGGCCTGATCCGCCGCGCCGACACCTTCACCGCCTTCATCGACGAGCTCGTCCGCATCATCGACGCGTAGCGCCCCCCGAAACGTGAGAAGTCGCGGGAATCGACCGTGCGATTCCCGCGACTACTCACTGTTCGATCGTCAGTTGGCGGTGACGGCGTACGTCACGGCGACGCCGGGGGTGCCGACGGCGACGGTGTACGTGGCGTTCTTGTAGACGGCACGGCTGTCGGTCGCGCCGGGCTGGGCCGTGTAACCGGCCTTCTCGAGAGCGGCCTTGGCGTCGGCGAAGCCGTTCTTGTCCTTCGGCTGGACGGTGACGGACCAGCCGTCGTTCTTGTCGCCGTTGGCCACGATGACGGTGCCGGCGACGAGCGGGACGTCCGACTTCGGGAAGTCGGACGGGAGCGACTTGGCGGCCGCCTCCTGGGAAGCCGACGCCGCCGGCGTCGAGCTGGAGCCGCTGCCGCCGCCGGAGCAGCCGGTCAGTGCGGCGATGGACAGTGCCGCGACGAGGGCGGCGGGGACGAGCAGTTTGCTGTTGGTGCGCATCATTCTTCCTAGTGCTGTATGCGGTTCGGTAGTACAACACTCCAGCGTACTGCGCAGCCTCCGGCGCTCTCGCCTCCGGGCCCTGGCGGCCGGCGCTCAGCCCAGCAGCAGCGTGCTGAGCTGGTCGGCGGAGTGCACGACCGCGATGGCGCCCGCCGCCTCGGCCGGGGAGCCGTAGCCCCACTCGACGAGGATCGTCGGGATGCCGTGCTCGCCCGCACCCTCCACGTCGTACGCGCGGTCGCCGACCATCACGGTGTGGTCGAGCGCGACGCCCAGCTCACCGAGGCGGCGCAGGGCGTCGGCGATGACGTCGGCCTTCGCGCTGCGGCTCTCGTCCTCGGTCGCGCCGGCGATGATGTCGAAGTACTGCGCGAGCTCGAAGTGCTCCAGGATGCGCGTGGCCTGGGCCTCCGGCTTGCTGGTGGCGACGGCGAGCGGGATGCCCGCGGCCTGCAGACGCTGGAGGAGGCCACGGACGCCGGGGAACACGGCGCTGTCGAACGCGCCGTTGGCCGCGTAGTCCGCGCGGTAGACGGTGAGTGCGGCGCGGGCGCCCGCCTCGTCGAAGCCGGCCATCTCCTGCAGCGAGTCGAGCAGGGGAGGCCCGACGTACTCCACGAGTTCGGCGGGGGTGGGGATGGGGAGGCCGAGCGTCTCGAACATGCGCACCAGGGAGGACGTGATGCCGGGTGCGGAGTCGGTGAGGGTGCCATCGAGGTCGAAGAGGACGCAGGTCCAGGTGCGCGCGACGGGCGCGGGTGCCTCGGTGATCGTGGTCGGATTTGTCATAGCCGTCCAATGCTATGTGAGATGTACGAATGTATCGTCAGTGCTCGCTGAGAGCCGACTCGATGTGCGAGCGCGCGACGACCATCGTGTGGGCGGCTCCCGGGTCGAACTGCACGGCCACGAAGTCGGCGTTCGCGATGTAGCCGAGGGCCTCGGCGGCCGGGACGATCACGGCCTGCACCCGCGTGCCCGTGCCACCCGCGGCCCCGACGGCGTTGCGCAGCGCCTTCATCGAGGTGAACAGCGGCAGCACCGGCTCGCCCGCGGTGGACTGGATGGTCCGCAGCCGCACCTCCCCGGGCTCGGACCCGGTGACGTCGACCACGAGGCCGCCCGTCGTCGCGGCGGAGAGCAGAGCCTCCAGGTTCTCCATCGTCGGCTCGCTGGCGATGGCGGCGAGGGCCTTGCGGACGGGCCCGTTCTCGTAGGTCTGCGGGAAGCGTCCAGCGGGGGCGGCCATCAGAACAGCCTGCTGTCGCTGTCGTCCAGCCCCCGCATGGCGTCGTAGTCGAGCACCAGACAGCGGATGCCGCGGTCCTCGGCCAGCGTGCGGGCCTGGGGTTTGATCTCCTGAGCGGCGAACACCCCGGACACCGGCGCCAGCAGCGGGTCGCGGTTCATCAGCTCGAGGTAGCGGGTGAGCTGCTCGACGCCGTCGATGTCGCCGCGGCGCTTCAGCTCGACGGCGACCGACGCTCCGCGGTCGTCGCGGGCCAGGATGTCGACCGGGCCGATCGCGGTCATGTACTCGCGGCGGACCAGTACGTGGCCGTCGCCGAGGAGGTGGATCTGCTCGGCAAGCAGCTTCTGGAGGTGCGCTTCCACGCCGTCCTTCTGCAGCCCGGGGTCGACGCCCAGCTCGTGCGCGGAGTCGTGCAGCACCTCGTGGATGGACACGATCAGCATGTCGGCGGTCTTCGCCTGCGTGACCCGCCAGACCTCGGTGATCCCGGCCTCCTGCTGGAGCTCGTCCGGCTCGTCGACCGTGAGCGTGCAGGGCGGACTCATCCAGTTGAGCGGCTTGTAGGAGCCGCCGTCGGAGTGGACGAGGAGGCTGCCGTCGGCCTTGAGCATGAGCAGGCGCTTGGCGAGCGGGAGGTGGGCGCTCAGGCGGCCGGCGTAGTCGACGGAACAGTTGGCTATCACGAGGCGCACCGGTCAAGTGTACGGTGCTGGCAGGATGAGGGGATGGCCCACGACCTCCTCATCGGCACCTATACGCAGCGCCTCCCGCACGTCGACGGTCACGCCGACGGTGTGCTGTCCGCGCGGTTCGACGGCACGGCGGTCGTTGACGTGGCCGTGGCGGCCGAGGTGCCGAACCCGTCGTGGGTGGCGGTGTCGGCGGATGGCTCCCACGTCTACGCGGTCGAGGAGACCGGACCCGACGGCGGCGTCTCGGCTTTCGCGCGTTCGGCGGACGGCTTGCTGCGACCGCTCGGCCGGGTGTCGAGCGGCGGGGACTCGCCCGCGCATCTGGCGCTGCATCCGTCCGGCCGGTTCCTGCTGACGGGTACCTACGTCGGCGGCAACGTCTCCGTCTTCGCCCTCGACGGCGGGGCGATCGGCGAGCGGACCGCGTTCGTGCAGCACGAGGGCCACGGCCCCGACCCCGCGCGGCAGGAGGCTCCGCACGTCCACCAGCTCTCGGTCGACCCGGTGACCGGGGACGTCGTGGTCGTCGACCTCGGGCTCGGCGAGGTGCGCTGGTACGCGCTGTCTCCGTCGGGTTCGCTGACCCTCCGCCCGGAGGCGACCGTCGCGGTGGGTGCTGCGGGAGCGCGGCACCTGGCGTTCCACCCGGACGGTCGGCACGCCCTCCTGCTGAACGAGCTGGACAGCACCCTCGACGTGCTGCGCCGGGAGGGCGACCGCTTCGAACGCGTCGCCTCGGCCGGGACGCGTGGCCCGAACGCCGCCGGCGCGAACCTGCCCGCCGCAGTACGAGTGACGGACGACGGTCGCACCGTGCTCGTAACGAACCGCGGCGACGACACGATCGCGGTGTTCGCGTTCGACGCGGCGTCGTCGGCCGTCGAGCTCGTGGACGTCGTGGAGGTCGGAGGCCGCGCCCCGCGCGACCTCGTGCTGTCGCCGGAGGGCGACCGCGTTCTTGCCGCGTGCCAGGACAGCGACGAGGTGGCCGTGTTCGCGTTCGACGCCGCGTCGCGCGCGCTGCGCCGACTCGGCGCGACGCCCGTCCCGACCCCCGTCTGCCTCGCGTTCGCGTAGCCGCGCGCCGCACATTCGTGCCGAATGTCGCCTTCGGCGCCCCGATACCCCACATTCCTCACGAATGTCGGCACCACTTCACGCGCACATTCGTGACGAATGTCGTGTTCGGTGCCGCGATACCCACATTCGTGCCGAATGTCGGCACCACTTCGACGCCCCACGATTCGTGGCGAATGTCGCGTTTGACGCCGCGATACCCCACATTCGTCACGAATGTCGGCACCACTTCGACGCCGCACGTTCCTGACGAATGTCGCGTTTGGCGGCGCGATACCCCACATTCGTGCCGAATGTCGGCACCACTGCATGCGCGCATTCGTGACGAATGTCGCGATTGGGGGCGCGATACCGCGCATTCGTGCGGAATGTGCGGAGTGCGGCGGCGGGGCTACTCGGCGGCGGGCTGGACGCGCGTCCGGCGCTGCGCGGCGGGGCGCACGGCCGGCGCGGCGAGGAACGACGCGACCAGCAGCACGAGGATGAGGTACAGCGCGTTCAGGAGGCCGAACTCCTTGCCCAGGAAACCGATCAGCGGCGGCCCGACCAGGAACGCGCAGTAGCCGATGATCGCCACCGCCGAGACGCGCGCGGCCGGGTTCTCCGTCCCCTCCGACGCCGCCGACATCCCGAGCGGGAAGCCCAGCGACACGCCGAAGCCCCACAGCACCGTGCCGATCACGGCCACCCACAGCGGGCCGCCGAGGATGAAGAGCAGGAGGCCGGCCACGCCCATCGCCGCCGTCACGCGGATCGCGGCGACGCGTCCGACGCGGTCGACGATCGGTCCGCCGAGCACGCGGCCGAGCGTCATCGCGGCGACGAAGAAGCCGAACACGAGCGCGCCGGTGGAGTTGGACTGGCCGTGCCCGTCGACCGTGGCCAGCGCGATCCAGTCGTTCGCCGAGCCCTCGCCGAACGCCATGCCGAGCATGACCACACCGATGAGGATCAGCCGCCAATCCGTCCACACCGCCAGCGACGCGCGCAGCCGCTGACCGAAGGGGATGCGCGGCCGCTCGGCCGTCTCGTCGCCGAGGTCGGCCTCCCGCGGGATGAAGCGGATCGCGACCAGTGCCACCGCGACGAGCACCACGGCGATGAAGGACAGGTGCCACACGACGCCGATGTGGAGGGCCGCGGCGGCCGCACCCATCCCGGCTCCGAGCACCGTGCCCAGGCTGAAGAACGCGTGCATGAGCGGCATCAGCGTCTTGCCGATCTCCCGCTCGACCGCGGTGCCCTCGACGTTCATCATCACGTCGACCATCCCGTTGCCGAAGCCGAGCAGGATGAGGCCGACCGCGACCATCGGCACCGCGTGGAACACCGTCGAGCCGAAGCCGATCGCCAGCGTGCCGATCGCCACGATCACGAGGCTCCCGACCATCCCCTTGTGCGGGCCGAAGCGCACGAGCACGAGGGAGGACACCGACAGCCCGATGATGGCGCCGGCCGACATCCCGAGGATGAGCAGCCCGACCGACGACGGGTCGCGGCCCAGGCCGAGGTCGTCGCGGACGCCGGGGATGCGGGCCACCCACGTCGCCATCGCGAGTCCGCTGAGGATGAAGATCACGAAGACCGCGTTGCGCCAGGCGCGCAGTTCGCTGCGGTCGCGGGTCGTCGTCGGGGTCGGCTGTGACATCGGCTGTCCTGGGAGGAGCGGGGGCCGCGAGCGGCCGGCGGGTTCTGGTGGGGGAGCGGATTTCACCACTCGAATCGTTTCGATCGAAACGATTCGACTAAGCTACCACATGTGAACGACAGCAGCACACCCCTCGCGGGCGCCCGGCCGACGCTGGCCGCCGTCGCCCGCCTGGCGGGTGTCTCCAACTCCACCGCCTCCCTCGCCTTCTCCGGCACCGGCCCCGTCTCGGACGCCACGCGCGAGCGCGTCCTCGACGCCGCCAAGCAGCTCGACTACGCCGGGCCCGACCCGCGCGCCCGCTCGCTGCGCCGCGGCCGGTCCGGGATCGTCGGCGTGGTGATGGAGGAGCGGGTCGGCGACGCGTTCCGCGACCCGATCAAGATCGCCCTGCTCGACGGCATCTCCGACGAGATCGCCGCCGTCGACGCCGGCCTCCTCATCCTCACCGACGCGGGGGAGACCGCCCAGCGCATCGAGGACGCCCCGATGGACGCCGTGGTGCTGGTCGGCTGCAGCCCGCGCCTCGACGAGTCGGTCGCGATGCTGCGCCGGCGCGGCATCCCGCTCGTGGCGATCGAGGGTGACCCGGCCGACGACGTCCCCTCCATCGGCCAGGACAACAGGGAGGCCACCCGCCTCGCCGCCCAGCACCTTCACGACCTCGGCCACCGCGACGTCGCGATCGTCACCCTGCCGCTCCCGCGCGATCGCGCGCGTGGACCGCTGACGCCCGCCATCGTGCGCGGCAGCGGCTCCACCACGGCCACCCAGCGCCTGGCCGGCGCCAGGGACGTGTTCCCCGACGCGGGCGGCTGGACGACCCGCGGCTCGTTCGTGGAGGAGGGCCGCATCGCCGGCGCCGCCCTGCTCTCCGAATCGTCGCGCCCCACCGCGATCATCGCGCAGAGCGACCTGCTCGCCGCCGGCGTGATCCGCGCCGCCGAGGAGCTCGGCCTGGAGGTGCCGGGCGACGTCAGCGTGGTCGGCTTCGACGGCGTCCGCGTCGACGGCCTCTGGCCCTACGACCTGACCACGCTGGTCCAGCCCGCCGTCGAGAAGGGCCGCGCCGCCGGCCGCGCCATCGTCGACATGCTGGAGGGCCGCGCCCCCCACCCCACCTCCTTCACCAGCAACTTCCACCCCGGCAACACCACCGCCCCACCCCACCCCTGACCCCCGCCCTCACCCCACCCCCGCGCCACCTTCCCGTCGCCAACGGAGGACTCCCACCCCGCCACCGCCCCGATCTCCTCCGTTAACCGACATCCCGCGCCACAGCCCCACAGATCTCCTCCGCTACCGACACCCGCATAGGGTGGACCGCATGGACCTCGAAGCCCTCTACCGCGACCTCCACGCCCACCCCGAGCTCTCGTTCCAGGAGCACCGCACCGCCGGCATCGTCGCCGAGCACCTGTCCGCCCTCGGACTGGAGGTGCACACCGGCATCGGCCGCACCGGCGTCGCGGGCGTGCTCCGCAACGGCGACGGCCCGACCGTGCTGCTGCGTGCCGACATGGACGCGCTGCCGGTCCGCGAGGAGACCGGCCTCCCGTGGGCGTCGACCCAGACCGCGCCCGGCGACGACGGCAACCCCGTCCCGGTCATGCACGCGTGCGGCCACGACATCCACATCACCTGCCTACTCGGCGCGGTGGAGCGCTTCGCCACGACCACCGGCGACTGGTCGGGGACGCTCGTGGCCGTGTTCCAGCCGGCGGAGGAGCACGGCGGCGGCGCTGACGTCATGGTCCAGGACGGCCTGTACTCGAAGGTCCCTGCGCCGGACATCGTGCTCGGCCAGCACGTCACCCCGTTCCCCGCCGGCATGGTGGGCGCCCACCCCGGCCCCGCGATGGCCGCGGTCGACGCCTTCGAGGTGACGCTGCACGGCCGCGGAGGCCACGGCTCGCGTCCGGAGACGACCATCGACCCGGTGGTCATGGCGGCCTCGGCGGTCATGCGCCTGCAGACTGTCGTGTCGCGCGAGACCGCCCCGCAGGACACCGCGGTCGTCACGGTCGGCACCCTCCACGCCGGCACCAAGAACAACATCATCGCGCCGTCGGCGACCCTCGGGATCAGCGTGCGCAGCTTCGACGAGGCCGTCCGCACGCGCGTGCTGGAGGGCGTCGACCGCATCCTCCGCGCCGAGCTGCTGGCCAGCGGCTCCCCGCACGAGCCGACGACGGAGTGGGGCGAGCGCTACCCGGTCACGGTCAACGACCTGGAGGCCACGGCGCGCGTGAACGCGGCGTTCGCGTCCGAGTTCGGTGCGGAGGCCGTTCTCGAGCCGGGCGCGCTGTCCGGCAGCGAGGACGTCGGCAATCTGGCGACGGCGGCGGGCGTCCCGCTCGTCTACTGGCTGCTCGGTGGCGGCGACCCGGAGACGGTGCGCGCGGCGATCGCGGCGGGGACCGTGGAGACGGACATCCCGTCCAACCACTCGCCGTTCTTCGCGCCGGTCGCGCAGCCGACGATCGATGTGGGCGTGCGTGCGCTGGTGGTGGCGGCGCAGGAGTGGTTGGGGTGAGTTGATCGGTAGCGGGGCGCGCGCCCCGCTACCGCTCCGCCCCCACCCGCATCCACGCCCGCCCTCGCGCCCGCAGCCCCAGCGTCACCGCCCGCGCCCCGAGGTATCCGAACGCGAACGCCGCCGTCAGCGCTGCAAGCCCGCCCGCGTCGTGCGACCCCCACGCCACCACCGCGAGCGCCAGCGGCACGAACACTGCGACGTTCAACACTCCCGTCAGCGCCAGATACCGCGCATCCCCCGCGCCGATCAGCACACCGTCGAGCACGAACACGTAGCCGCCCAGCGGCGCGCTCACCCCGATGATGGCGAGCGCGGTCGGCAGCAGCGCCGCCACCGACGGGCTGCTCGTGAACAGCCCCGCCGCGACCGGGCTGAGCGCGACGGTCGCCGCGCCCAGGACCACGCCGGCGCCGAGCCCCCACTGCACGCACCGGCGCAGGACCTCCCGGACGTCGCCGAGCTCCCCGGCGCCGAGCCCCTTGCCGACCAGCGCCTGCGCGGCGATCGCGAGCGCGTCCAGGGCGAACGCGAGTGTTGCGAACACAGTCATCGTCACCTGGAAGGCCGCGAGCTCGTCCGGCCCCAGCCGGGTCGCGCAGAACACGGCCAGCAGCATCGCCGCCCGCAGGCTCGCCGTGCGAAGGAACAGCCATCCGCCCGCCCGGGCGGTCCGGCCGATCCCGGCGTGGTGCGGGAGCAGCGGGGAGCCGACCCGTCGCGCGTGCCGGACCACGATGACCGCGTACACGACGACCATCGCCCACTGTGCCACGACGGTCCCGAGCGCGGAGCCGGCGATCCCGAGCCCGGCCAGATAGATGAAGCAGAAGTTGAGCAGGATGTTCGCCCCGAATCCCGCGACGGCGACCGCGAGCGGGGTGCGGGTGTCCTGGAGGCCGCGCAGCAGCCCGGTCATCGCGAACACGAGCAGCATGGCCGGGAGCCCGAGCATCGAGATCGCGAGGTACGTTTCCGCCTGGGAGGCGACCTCCGCGGACGCCCCGAACAGCCCCACCAGCAGCGGTGAGGCCGCCCATCCGGCCGCGGCGAGCACGACTCCGAGCGCGAGCGCCAACCAGCTCCCGTCCACCCCGGCCGCGACAGCCCCGCGCTCGTCGCCCGCTCCCAGGCGACGCGCGACGGCGGGCGTGGTCGAGTAGGCGAGGAACACCATGAGCCCGACGATGGTCTGCAGGATGGCGCTCGCGATCCCGAGCCCGGCAAGCGGCGCGACCCCCAGGTGCCCGACCATCGCCGAGTCGGCCAGGAGGAAGAGCGGCTCGGCCACGAGCGCGCCGAGCGCGGGGACGGCGAGCCGCAGTATCTCGCGGTCGAGCGGGCGGCGGGGGAGGACGTTCACGGCGGGGACAACGCTACCGCGAAGGGGTGACGCGGGCGGGGGCCGCTACCATCACTCAATGCGCCTCACCATCCTCGGCACCGCATCCCACTACCCCACCCCCGCGTCACCCTGCTCCGGCTATCTCCTTGAGCACGGCGCCGCCTCCATCTGGATCGACGCCGGACCCGGGACGCTCGCCGAGCTGCAGCGTCACCGCTCTCCAGCCGACCTGGACGCCGTCTGGATCTCGCACGCGCACGCCGACCACACGGCCGACCTGCTCCCGCTCTTCTACGCGCTCGCATTCGGCGACCTCCCGGCCCGCCCGCCGCTCCGCGTGTTGGGCCCACCCGATCTGCGGGCCCGGCTCGTAGGGTTCCTCGGCGCCCACGCCGCCGACGACCTCGATCGCGTCTTCGCGTTCGAGTCGCTCGCCGACCGACCGGGCCAGCAGGTGGGCGACCTCGACCTCGCCTGGGAGTCCATCGAGCACGACGTCCCCGCCTGGGCGCTCCGGGCGCGGGCCGATGACGCCTCCCTCTTGTTCACCGGTGACGCCACGCCGTCCCGCGGTCTGACCGCGTTCGCCCACGGGTGCGACCTCCTGCTCGCCGAGGCCGGCGCCGACGAGCCGGACGGCAGCCACCTGACCCCGGAGGACGCCGGCGCCCTCGCCGCGGACGCGTGCGCCGGCCGCCTCCTGCTCACGCATCTCGCCCTCGGCCTCCATCCCGCCGAGGCGGTCCGGCGGGCCTCCACGCGCTTCGACGGCCCCGTCGCCGCCGCGCGTCCCGGCGCCCTCGTGTCGGTCGCCCCGGTGTCGGTGGCTGTTCCTACAGTGGAGGGATGAGCCACCTGATGCCGGAACTGCTGTCCACCTGGTCCTGGCGTCTCGAGCGGGTCCGCAACGGGCGCACGGTGCTCACCAAGGGGCAGGCGGCGTCCGCGCGCACCGACCTCCTCCACGACCGGTCCGCGCATCCGGGGGACTACTCGGGCTACGAGGAGGAGTACAGCTCGGCCGTCGACGCGCTGGGCGTGCTCGTGCAGCAGGCCAACCGCAGCGACGACCTCCTGGCGGTGCTCCGTTCCGAGCGGCGGACTGCTGACGCCCCTGCGCGCGAACGCTACGCCACCGCGCCCGACAGCGCGGGAGCCCCGCGCGCCTCCCTCGCCGCCGAGCACGATCGCGTGCCGGCGGGCCTCCCGGAGGCTCTGGATCAGTGGGTGCACCGGCTGATCCGCTTCCGGAGCGGCGCCAAGATCATCGCCCCGGTCGAGGCCGCCCGCGCCGAGATCCGGCTGCGGAACGAGGCCGACCTCAACCCGGGCGCCTACCGCAACGCGACCGCCGCGCCGTACTTCGCGAGGGTGATGCGGGAGCTCGGCGAGATCGCGACCTCGCAGCGACCGGGGGTCCACCTCTCCCGGCGCGGGCTCCACCGCGGCCTCGCCGACGACTCGTTCCTGTGAGCAGGACGTCCGCGCGGCGTCGTCGTCCGGCGCCGTGGCCGGTCGCTGTGGTCGCGCTGCTGCTCGCTCTCGCCGGAGCGGGAGGCTACGCCGCCCTGAACGGCAAGGGCACGGCGACCGCGCCCACGACGGCGGCTGCCTCCTCGCCGGCGCTCGTCTCCCCGCCCGGCGCCCGCTCGGCGGCGGGACTGCTCGACGCGTCCGGCGCGCGCGCCGCCCTCGCGCAGCTCCCCGTGAAGGGCCGGGCGCCGGCGACCGGGTACGACCGCGTCGCCCGTTTCGGTGAGGCGTGGCTCGACGTGGATAAGAACGGCTGCGACACCCGGGACGACATCCTCGCCCGCGACCTCGCCGCGGTCACCCGCCGCACGGACTGCGCGGTCCTCACCGGCACGTTGAACGACCCGTACACCGGCCGCAGCATCGCGTTCACCCGCGGGGTGCAGACGTCCGCGCTCGTCCAGATCGACCACGTCGTCGCGCTGCTCGACGCCTGGGAGACCGGCGCCCAGGGGTTGAGTCAGGAGACGCGCGTCCAGCTCGCGAACGACCCGCTCGCGCTTCTGGCGGTGGACGGGGCGACGAACCAGGCGAAAGGCGCGGGCGACGCCGCGACCTGGCTGCCGCCGAACCGCGGATTCCGGTGCGAGTACGCGGCCCGCCAGGTCTCCGTGAAGGCGAAGTACGGACTGTGGGTGACGGCCGCGGAGGGCACGGCGCTGAAGGGGATATTGGCGGGGTGCTGAGCGCCGCGCCGCCGCCGCGTCGACCCTGTGTCGGGCCGCGGCCGGCCGCTACGATCAACGCATGCAGCAGCCAGATCGCATGATCCCCGGCCGGTCCGGCGTCACCGCGGTGCGACCGTGACGCCCGCCGAGGCGGCCGCCCTGCTCGGACTTCCCGAGAATGCGACCGAGGCCCAGATCAGCGAAACGTACGCCGCACACATCGCGACCGTCCCCGAGAGCGACATCGCCACCGTCGACGCGCTCGCGCGAGCCAGGGACGCCCTGCTCGCCGGGGTCCGCTGGCAGCCGCCGCAGAGCACCGGTGCGCCGCAGGGCTGGGGGATGCCTCATGGCGCGGCGACGCCGATCGGTCTGGCGCCGCAGCCGGGTGGGGGAGTGCCGCCGACGCCGCCTGCTGGTGCGCCGCAGGGCGGATTCATTCCGCCGACGCCGAACACGAATCAGCCGGGATACCCGCCGCAGCCGACTCAAGCGCCGCAGGGAGCGGCACCCCGGCACGCCGCATACCCGCCGCCGCAGCCCGGCTACCCCTCGCAGCCTGCCTCTGCGCCGCAGTACCCCACTCCTCAATACACCACTCCTCAGCAGCCGGCCTATCCTCCCCAACAGCCCGCATACCAGCCGCCCTACCCCGGCTACCCCCAGCCCTCCGCCTATCCCACCCTCCCCCGCACACCTCTCTCCAACGGCGCCATCATCGGCATCGCCCTCGGCGGCACCGCCGTGCTCCTCGTCGTCCTGCTCGTCGCGGTTATCGCCCTCGCCGGAAGCGCTCAGCGCGGCCTCTCCAACACTGCCGCCCAGCACGGTTCCGCCGCCGCGCCCTCCGCCCCGTCGAGCGGCGCCCCGTCGAGCGGCGACCCGTCGGCGGCCGACCAGAGCTACGTCATCGACGGCGTGACGATCCAGCCGGAGCAGGGCTGGACCTTCCTGCTGACCGCCCAGCGCGACTGCCCCGCGGCTGAGGTCATCGTCGGCTTCGCGGACACCGTCGACGGCGACACCATCGATCAGCACACCGACACCGTGTCGCTGAAGGCAGGCGTCCCGTACACCTACACGGTCCCCGACACCGCCTCCACGCACCAGTACGCCGGCATCGACGACCTGCAGTGCGTGCCGACCTGACCCGGGTGTAAGGATTCCGTTAAAAGTTTTCACAAATTACTGAATCAAGCGTAGATTTACACGCATGACCACAGTGATTGAGGCCTCGGGCCTCGAGAAGCGATTCGGCCGGGTCCGGGCACTCGACGGGCTCGACCTCACCGTCACCGAGGGTGAAGTCCACGGATTCCTCGGCCCGAACGGCGCGGGCAAGTCGACGACCATCCGCGTCCTCCTCGGCCTCGCGCGCTCCAACGGCGGCACCGCCCGCGTCTTCGGCAGCGACCCCTGGCGGGACGCCGTCGCCCTGCACCGCCGCATCGCCTACGTCCCCGGCGACGTCAGCCTCTGGCCGAACCTCTCCGGCGGCGAGGCCATCGACCTCCTCGCCCGGCTCCGCGGCGGCACCGCCGACAAGGCCGCCTACGCCGAGCGGAAGAAGCGGTTGATCGAGGTGTTCCAGCTCGACCCGACCAAGAAGGGCCGCGCGTACTCCAAAGGGAACCGGCAGAAGGTCGCGCTCGTCGCCGCCTTCGCGACCCCGGCCGACCTCTACATCCTCGACGAGCCGACCAGTGGGCTCGACCCGCTGATGGAGGCCACCTTCAACGCCGAGATCGCCCGCACCTCCCGGGACGGCGCGACCGTCCTGCTGTCCAGCCACATCCTCTCCGAGGTGGAGCAGCTCTGCGACCGGGTCAGCATCATCCGCGAGGGCAAGACGGTCGAGACCGGCACGCTGGACGAGCTCCGCCACCTGACCCGCACCGAGATCTCGTTCGCGGCCGACGGCATCACGGACGAGCAGCTCGCCCGCATCCCGGACGCCCACGACCTGCGCACCGACAACGGCCGGGTGAAGTTCACCGCGGACAGTGACGGCCTCCCGCCGGTCCTCGCGGCGCTCGCTGACCTGAACGCCAAGAGCCTGACCGTCGCCCCGCCGTCGCTGGAGGAGCTGTTCCTCCGCCACTACGGCGACGAGCTCGCCGGTGTGGCCGAGCTGGAGGCGGAGGCGAAGGGGCGATGAGCACCACGACCACCGACCGCCCGGCCACGCACTCCGGGCACACCGCGGTCCCGGAGCGCGGACGCGTCGCGACCCTGGGCGTCCTGCTCCGCCAGCGCCTGCGACGTGACCGCTGGCAACTCCTCATCTGGATCCTCTGCATCGCGTTTCTCGCGCTGTTCTCCGCGGCGAGCATCGACCAGACCTACGGGTCGGCGACCGGGCGCGCGGAGCTGATCCGGCTCGCGATCGCGAACCCGACCGTGCTCGTCCTCCGCGGCCTCCCGCAGGGCACGGGCCTCGCGGCGGTCACCTTCTTCGAGATCTACACCTTCCTCGCGCTGCTCGCCGGGCTGATGAACACGTTCCTCGCCGTCCGGCACTCCCGGGCGGAGGAGGAGTCCGGCCGCGCCGAGCTCGTCGGCTCGACCCCCGCGGCGCGGATCACCCCGACCGTCGCGACGGTGATCCATGGCGTCCTCGCGGACATCGTGCTCGCGCTGGCCACGGCGCTCGGCTTCATGGCGTCCGGCCTCCCGGCGTACGGCTCGCTCGTCGCGGGGGCCGCGGTCGGTGGGGCGGGCATCGCCTTCCTCGCCGTCGGCCTCCTGCTCGCCCAGGTGATGAGCACCTCGCGCGGCGCGAACGGCTACGCCTCCGCTGTCGTCGTGCTCGCCTGGGTGCTGCGCGGGATCGGCGACGCGATCGGCACGGTCACCAGCACGGGCACGACGATGGTCTCCGGCTGGCCGACCTGGCTCAGCCCGATCGGCTGGGGCGAGCAGTTCTCGCCGTACGTCCGCAACGACTGGACGCCGCTGCTTCTCCAGCTCGGCTTCGCGGTCGTGCTCATCGCGGCGGTGTTCGGCCTCCAGGCCGTGCGCGACTCGGGTGCGGGGATCGTGCCGGAGCGTGCAGGCCGGCGGGACGCCCTCCCGATGCTGAACGGCCCGCTCGGGCTCGCGTGGCGCCTGCAGTGGCCGACCGTCCTCGGCTGGACGATCGGCGGCCTCGCCACCGGCGTGCTCGCGGGCGCGCTCGGCAGCGTGGTCAGCTCGTCGATCGCGAACGACCCCAGCCTGGGGAACATCCGGGATGCCGTCGCCCACCTGGGCGCGGGCGGCTCCGGCCCCATGACGGCGCTCTTCCTCTCCGCGATCATGTCGATCGTCGGCGTTCTCGCCGCGGCGTGCGCGGTGCAGGCGGTCATCCGGCTGCGCCAGGAGGAGGTCGGAGGCTCGGCCGAGGTGATGATGGCGACCCCGGTCTCCCGGGTCCGCTGGCTGCTCGACTTCGTGCTGGTCGGCCTGATCGCGATCGTGCTCGTGCTGGTGGCGGCGGCGCTCGCCGCGGGCCTGTCGGCGACGGCGGCCGGGGAGAAGGCGTCCGTCTTCAACGACGCGTTCGCCGCCGCCGCCGCGCAGTTCCCGGTGGCGCTCGTCTACCTCGGCGTGCTGACGCTGGTGTTCGTCGTGCTGCCGAGCTGGACCGTCCCGGTCGGCTGGGCCGCCCTCGGCGCCGGCGCCTTCATCGGCATCTTCGGCGCCCTGATCAAGCTCCCGGACTGGCTGCGCCACTTCTCCCCGTTCGCCGACGCCCCCGTCGTCGTCGGGAAGGTCGATTGGACCGGTGGATACTGGATGTTCGGCATCGCGGTGGTCGCGCTGGCCGCCGCCGCGGCGCTCATCCGACGCCGCGACTTCGCGATCGGGTAGGGACGGGCATGGCCAGGGACGAACGGGCTCTGACGGAGATGATGGAGCACTCCGCGGCGGTGCTGACCGCCGCGGGGTTCCCGAAGATGCCCGCCCGCGTGCTGATGGCGCTCACCGTCACCGACTCGACCGGGCTGACGGCGGCGCAGCTCGCCGAGCGGCTGGATGCGAGCCCTGCGGCGATCTCCGGAGCGGTCCGCTACCTCCAGACCCTCGGGATCGTGCGGCGCCTGTCGCAGAACGGCAGCCGCCGCGACCTGTACCAGATGCCGGCCGACTGGTACGCCCTGATGGTCCGCAACAGCCCGATCTACGGCGTGCTCGCCGACCAGGCGGACGCCGGCCTCGCCGCTCTCGACGACGCGGACGACCCGGCGACGGAGCGGCTGCGCGACATGGCCGGCTTCTACCGGTTCATGCAGGACCGGCTGCCGGAGATGCTCAACGAGTGGGAGCAGATCCGGGCGTCGCGGGATGCGTGAGCGGGTCTCTACCCGGCTTGCGATCACACAAATATCACACTAGTGTCTGACGTGCGTCCGTTTACGGACGTCGCGCCGCCCTGGCTAAGGGGAGGCGGCGCGGCCGGTCGTCGAACGGGTCTCACACTGGCCGGCCCGGGCGTTGCGAGGGCGGAAAAGGGGGCTCTACGCGACGCCGGGCCGTCACTGAGCGGCTTCGGGGCACTGTTGCCGCACCGTGGATCGGTTCGGCGACCGGCGTGCCTCGACGGCCGCTCGTGAACATCTGAAATGCTAATGATCGGACTCACCAGGGGGATCGACATGCGTTTCACCACTCCAGCGCGGAAGGCGCTGGTGGTCGCTGTGCTGCTCGCGGTCAACATCGCGCTCGCGCTGCTGTTCGACGCCCTCCACTCGGAGCCGGCCTCCATCGTGCTGACCGGGCTGCAGGTCGCCGGATGGTACATCGTCTCCCGGATGTTCCGCGGGCCGGGGGAGCCTGTTCGCGCGGCGCGCCCGTGGTGGCGGATGACGAACCGCCCGCTCCTTTCCGGGGTCTTCGGCGTCGGGTACGCGCTGCTCGCCCTGGTCAACATCGGCTTCTCACTCGCCGGGTTCGGCAGCCTCTCCGGAACGGTCTCGATCCTCGCCGAGCTGGTCCTGGCCGCGCTCTTCCTGAACTCCTACGCGTGCCTCCGTCCGCGGCGGAATGCGCCGGCTCAGGTCGCCGCCCGGCAGCAGTCCCGCCCGCGCGTCTCCGGCGGCGCGCGCACCTGACAGGCGGGGCGCACGCGCCGTAGGCTGGGGCGCATGACGCTCTCCTCCGGCATCGCCACCGACGAACTCGATCCCACGATCCGCCCGCAGGACGACCTGTTCCGGCATGTGAACGGGACCTGGATCGCCCGCACTGACATCCCGGGCGACAAGGCTCGCTGGGGCTCGTTCATGGAGCTCGCCGAGAAGTCGGAGGCCGCCGTCCGCGAGATCGTGGAGGCCGCGCAGACCGCGCCGGAGGGCACAGAGGAGCGCACGTTCGGCGACCTCTACACGAGCTTCCTCGACGAGGACCGCGTCGACGCGCTCGGCGTCGAGCCGATCCGGGCGCAGCTCGCGATCGCCGACGACGTCGACAGCATCCCGGAGTTCCTGAAGACCCTCGGCGAGCTGGAGCGGCACGGCGTCGGCGGGATCTACCAGCTCTTCGTCGACAACGACCCGGGCGACCCCAGCCGCTACCTCGTGTTCGCCGAGCAGGCGGGCATCTCGCTGCCCGACGAGTCCTACTTCCGCGAGGAGCGGTTCGCGCCGATCCGGGAGGCATTCGCCGCGCACGTCCAGCGGATGTTCGAGCTGGCCGGCTTCCAGGATGCTCCCGAGCGCGCCCAGCGGGTCTACGACCTCGAGGTGGAGATCGCCGCGCAGCACTGGGACAACGTGACCTCCCGCGACTCCGAGAAGACCTACAACCTGTTCTCGTGGGCCGACGCGACCGCCCTTTTCGGGTCGAAGGGCCTGGACGACTGGGCCGCCGGTCTGGGCGCACCGCAGGGTGCGCTCGCCGAGGTCGTCTTGCGCCAGCCGTCCTTCACCTCCGGCGTCGCCGGTCTCCTCACCGAGGAGAAGCTGCAGTCCTGGAAGGACTGGCTGGCCTGGCAGATCATCCACGACTCCGCCCCGTACCTGACCGGCGACTTCGTGGACGCCAACTTCGACTTCTACGGCCGCACCCTCACCGGCACGCCCGAGATGCGGGCTCGCTGGAAGCGCGGCGTCTCGCTCGTGGAGGGAGTGATGGGGGAGGCCGTCGGCCGCATCTACGTCGAGAAGCACTTCCCGCCCGCGGCCAAGCAGGAGATGGACGAGCTGGTCGCCAACCTGATCGAGGCGTACCGGCAGAGCATCCAGAAGCTCGAGTGGATGGGCGAGGACACCCGCCACCGCGCCCTCGACAAGCTCAGCAAGTTCACGCCGAAGATCGGCTTCCCGGTGAAGTGGCGCGACTACTCCGCGCTCGTCATCGACCCGACGGACCTGGTCGCCAACGTGCGTGCTGCCGCGCTGTTCGAGTTCAACCGCGAGCTGAACAAGATCGGCAAGCCGATCGACCGCGACGAGTGGTTCATGACCCCGCAGACGATCAACGCGTACTACAACCCCGGCTTCAACGAGATCGTCTTCCCCGCGGCCATCCTGCAATACCCGTTCTTCGACGAGAGCAGGGACGCCGCAGCCAACTACGGCGCGATCGGCGCGGTGATCGGCCACGAGATCGGCCACGGTTTCGACGACCAGGGCTCCAAGTTCGACGGCGACGGCAAACTCAACGACTGGTGGACCGCCGCCGACCGCGCCGCGTTCGAGAAGCGCACCGGCAGCCTGATCGCCCAGTACGACGCGCTCGCCCCGGCGCAGGTGCCCGACCACCACGTCAACGGCGCCCTCACCATCGGCGAGAACATCGGCGACCTCGGCGGTCTCGGCATCGCGTGGAAGGCGTACCTCCTCTCGCTCGGCGGCGAGCAGCCTCCCGTGGTGGACGGCCTGAGCGGCGCGGAGCGGTTCTTCCTCAGCTGGGCGCAGGCCTGGCAGCAGAAGGGCCGCGACGAGGAGGTCATCCGCCTGCTGGCGATCGACCCGCACTCGCCGAACGAGTTCCGCTGCAACCAGATCGTCCGCAACATCGACGCTTTCTACGAGACGTTCGGGGTCGCGGACGGCGACGGGCTGTGGCTGGCTCCGGAGGAGCGCGTGACCATCTGGTGACGCGCCGGGGACTGCGCGAAAGGGATCGCCCAGCCACCCCTCCGGCGAGGTAACATCGTCCCTATCGCGTCGAGGAAACCCTGCCTCGCCGCGTCGCGGACCGGGGGGACCGCAGCACGGACCGAAGCCCGGACTCGGAAGAAAGACCCAGCGCGACTGTGACGATCCAGACCCCGGAGACCGACCACCGCCGCCGGCACGCGAGCGCGCGCCGAGGACGGCACCGCCGGACTGCTGCTGCTGCTCCCGAGGTCTTCAGCCGCGGCTTCGACGCGCTCGGGCGGCTGGCCATGCAGGGCGTCCAGGTCTCGGCCCGGGCGACGGACCTGTCCACCGGCGAGGTGCTGTTCTCTGTGGACGACCACGTCGTGATGCCGACGGCGAGCATCGGCAAGGTGCTGCTGCTGGTGGAGGTCGCCGCGCGCCTCCAGTCGCGGCAGCTCAGCCCGCTGGCCCAGCTCGACCGCGCCCCGCAGGACACGGCGGGGGAGTCCGGCATCTGGCAGCACCTGCAGGTCCCGGCGCTCCCGGTCGCCGACCTGGCCGCCCTTGTCGGCGCAACGAGCGACAACCTCGCCACCAACGTCCTGCTGCGCCGCGTCGGCCTGGAGGCCGTGAGCGCCCGCACCGAGTCCCTCGGCCTCACCCGCACCGCCCTCCTCGACCTGGTCCGCGACCACCGCGGCCCGGACGACGCCCCGCAGCTGTCGGTCGGCAGCGCGAACGAGCTCACCTGGCTGTTCTCGGCGCTGGCCCGCGGGGAGGTCGTGGACGCCGCAACGAGCCGCCAGGTCATCTCCTGGCTGTCCCTGAACAGCGACTTCTCCCTGGTGTCGAGCGCGTTCGGCCTCGACCCGCACTCGCACCGGCATCCAGAGCACGGCATCCTGCTGGTCAACAAGACCGGCACCGACGCGGGAGTCCGCAGCGAGGTCGGCGTGCTGCGCGGGCCGCGCGCGGGGGTGACCTACGCGGTGTCGACGTACTTCGACGACACGGCGCTGCCTGCGCGGCTGTCGGTGATCGACGGGATGCGGACGGTGGGGCTGGAGCTGCTGGAGTATGTGTTCTGAGGCTGGTGCTCTCAGTCAGTCACGTTGAAGCTCGTCCAGTCACGTTGAAGTTCGTCGCCGACCCTCTCGGCGAATCGCAGCGCTCCGCTACGCGCCAGCCGGTCAAGCATCCAGGAACGCGGTGAACAGCCCCAACGTTACGACTTCCTCGCCTCGGTGAGCGCGGCCCGGTAGGCGTCACTGTCCATGTCGTACAGGCCGTCCTCGTCGGCCTGGCGGGTCAGCTCATCAAGTCGTGCACGTCGATCGGCGCGCGTGCGCTCTCGGTAGGCCAGCACGTCGTGCAACCGCAGCCGCCGATGCCGGGACTCTCCCAGCCGATCGAATGGCAGCTCGTTCTCGTCCAGGAGGCGCACCAGGGTGCTGCGGCTGATTCCGAGAAGGCTCGCCGCCTGTTGTGTCGTCAACTGTCGATCGATCGCTTCGACGCTGACCGACTCACCGTGCTGCATCGCAGCCACCACCTGGCGAAGCACTTCATACGCCTCGAGCGGGAGAGCGATCTGTTCACCGTCGGGTCCGACGAGAACGGCAGGAGCCGAGTGGTGCTCCAAGAACCGTGCCAGGTCAAGCAGTTCGTTGAGATCCTGGGGAGGATCGACGACGAGGGAGTCCTTTGCGCTCATGGCTCCCATTATCGCGCAAATCGCTCAAATCGTCCATATCGATCAGAGCGCGGCCGTCCGCAGACCCCTTCACCCCAGCAGCGTCCGCGCCAGCGCCAGGTACTCCCGCGCATTCGCGTCCGGCAGGTAGGCCCGCCCGATCGCGTTGCCGATCGCCGGCAGGGACACCGCGTCCGGGTACGCCAGCCACAGCGTCTCGTACGTCGGGTTGAACTTACTCTTGAACGTGAACAGCGAGGCGAACCCGTAGGCCGGCTCCAGCGTCCTGGCCAGGAAGGCGAGCAGTCGGTCCATCACCGCCGGTCCCTCTTCGGAGGAGTCCGCTCCCGTGTCAGCGGACCCGGCCGGTTTCGTCGCCAGCGGCGCCCCCGACAGGCTCAGCACCTCGACGCCTTCGCCGCGCATCCGCTGCGCCGCGGACGCGATGACGAACTCCATGATGCCCGGGATGCTCTTGTCCGCCCGGCGCATGAAGTCGATCGTGTACCCGACCACCCGGCCGTCGTGCCAGCTCGGCAGCCAGCTCGTGACCGCCTGGAGGTCGCCCTGCGGGTTGTAGGCGAGGTAGAGCCGCACCTCCGGGTCCTTCAGCTCGGCCATCCCGCCGAGGGTGAAACCCATCTCGGGCAGCTCCTTCTCGGACACCCACTGCTCGCTCAGCGCGACGATCTGGTTCTGCTGGATCGGGGCCAGCTCGGCCCACGTCGTCCACAGCGTCGAGATGCGCTCCTTCACCCCGCGGTTGTGCGCCTGGCGCACCTTCTGCCAGGGCTTGCCCTGCATGTCGAAGGTCTGCGGGTGCATCAGCGTCTCCTCGCCGACCGACACGCTCTGCCAGCCGAGCGACTCGAACACCGCCAGGAACGCGCCGTGGATGCTGTAGAAAGCGGGGGTCCAGCTGTTCGCGTCGCAGAAGCCGATGAAGTCGATGATCGTCTGCTCGGCCCGTTCTGGACGGCACACCGGGTCGGACAGGGTGATCGCCACCCCGTTGATCACCCGGTAGGCGACGGCGGCCTCCCCGTCCTCCGAGAACCAGTAGACGTTGTCCGGCCAGGTGCCCATGAAGCCGAGCGTCCCGCCGCCGCCCGCGCGCAGGAGCTCCCGGAAGCGCAGTTCGTCGCCGACCGTCCGGCCGGTGGAGGTCGCCCGGTACAGCCGCATCGTGCCGATGACGAAGATCGTCCAGAACACCGGTCCCACCCACTGGTAGAGCAGCAGCGTGAACGGCGAGGTCGGCACGATGACGGGTCCCAGCACGGACTCGAAGCCAGACGGGACGAACCGGCGCAGTGTGGACGCGAACACGTCGCCGATGGAGGCCTCCGGCACGAAGGACGACAGCGTCGCCAGCCCCGCGATCAGGTACACGACCGCGAGCAGCGCGAACGCGACGACCGCCAGGATGGTGAAACGCACCACCGCGTCCCTGGGCGCACGGATCTGGAACTGGCGCCGCGTCGCCACCAGCAGCGCGATCGAGGCCAGCGGAACCAGCAGCGTCGCCAGCAACCACAGCAGCACCTCGATCGCGGGCGCGAGAGCGTCGATGCTGTCCACGTTGATGCTGATCTCGCCGCCGGGTAGCGCCGTGAACGGGAGGACGACCATCGCCGCGTTGACGACGATCCCGAGCAGCCACGCGAAGTGCCGGCCGCGGCGGAGGCCGATGGCGGTCACGATGAGCAGCACGAGCGGCAGCAGGCTGAGCAGCAGCGGGCCGACGCCTTGCACCGAGACGGCCGCGAGCTCGTCATGGCAGTTGGTCGTGTCGGCGGCCTTGCACGCCGCCAGCACCGTCGCCGCGGCGACCTCCCGATGCTGGAACAGCGCCGAGACGAACGAGAGCGGGCCGAGTCCGCCGGGCGGCAGGAGCGCGGCGAGCGGGCCGATCGCGGTGATCGCGACGATCGCGGCGACCAGGGTCCGCGTCTCCCCGTGTGAGCTGCGGCGCATCCGGTGCAGCGGCCCACGGCGCAGGATGACGCCGAGCGCGAGGCCGAGCAGCGCCGCGAACAGCCGGTAGACGTTGTTCTGGTCGCCGTTGTAGAGCACGAACATGACGACGGTGGCGAAGGTGAGCAGCCGGATCCGACGTCGCCACAGGGTGGTCGCGAACGCGCTCGCCGTGACCAGCGCCCCCACGATCCCGATCGTCGGGTCCAGGGTGAAGTCGAATTCGGTGGCGTGCGCGAGGATCTCTCCCACGTTCGCCGCCGCCCACTGGCCGAGCACGCCGAGCGTGATGCCCAGCACCCCGGTGACCAGGAAGGCGATGATCAGGCGCACCGTGCCGAGCAGCCGTTCGGCCGCCGCGAGCACCGTCAGCGCCAGCAGGAACGAGATCACGAACTGGATCGGGTCCTCCGGCACGAAGAGCGCCGTGAACGGCGTCCACCAGTACCCGGCCCGGATCGTCGTCGGAACGCCCGCCGCCCAGACCAGCGAGCCGCCGCCCACGCTCGCGGCACTCCACAGCGTGCTGGTCGCGATGGAGGTTGCGAGCACGATCACGGCGAGCGTCACGCTCGCGGGCGCGACCTGCACGTAGGCGCGCAGCATCGCCAACGCCGGGGGTCGCCCTGGGGGCGGATCCGCCTGCGGCGCAGGTGCGGTGTTCGTGGGGGCCGTGCTCATCGTGTCTCCGTCGCGGTGGCCCCCACCCTAGCGGTCGCCCTCCGTTTGCGGAGGGTCAGATCTCGCGCAGGCGCTCCGCGAGGTAGCGGTCGAGGCCTTCGAGCGGGATGCGCTCCTGCTTCATCGTGTCGCGGTCGCGCACGGTCACCGCGTCGTCCTCGAGCGAGTCGAAGTCGACCGTGACCGCGAGCGGCGTGCCGATCTCGTCCTGGCGGCGGTAGCGGCGGCCGATCGCACCCGAGTCGTCGAAGTCGACGTTGCGGCGCTTGCGCAGCGTGTCGGCCAGGCCGCGCGCGAGCGGCGACAGCGCCTCGTTGCGGGACAGCGGGAGGACGGCGACCTTCACCGGCGCGAGGCGCGGGTCGAGGTGCAGCACCGTGCGCTTGTCGGTGCCGCCCTTGGCGTTCGGCACCTCCTCCTCGTCGTACGCGTCGACCAGGAACGCCATCAGCGCGCGGGTGAGGCCGAAGGACGGCTCGATCACGTACGGCACATAGCGCTCGTTCTTGTTCTGGTCGAAGTAGCTGAGGTCCTTGCCGGAGTGCTCGATGTGCGTCTTCAGGTCGAAGTCGGTGCGGTTCGCGACGCCCATCAGCTCGCCCCACGCGCTGCCGACGAAGTCGAACTTGTACTCGATGTCGATCGTGCGCTTGGAGTAGTGCGCGAGCTTGTCCTTCTCGTGCTCCAGGCGGCGGATGTTCGCCGGGTCGATGCCGAGGTCGACGAACCAGTCCCAGCAGAGGTCGATCCAGGTCTGGAACCACTCCTCGTCCGTGCCGGGCTCGACGAAGAACTCGATCTCCATCTGCTCGAACTCACGGGTGCGGAAGATGAAGTTGCCCGGCGTGATCTCGTTGCGGAACGCCTTGCCGATCTGGCCGATTCCGAACGGCGGCTTCTTGCGGGCGGCCTGCAGCACATGCGCGAAGTCGGTGAAGATGCCCTGCGCGGTCTCCGGGCGCATGTAGTGGAGGCCGGACTCGTCGTCCACGACGCCGAGGAAGGTCTTCATGAGGCCGGAGAACTGCCGGATCGGCGTCCACTGACCCACCTTGTCCGGGTGGTCCGGGTCGGCGATGTCGTCGAGTCCGTTCGCCGGCGCGTGGCCGTGCTCGGCCTCGTACGCCTCGAAGAGGTGGTCGGCGCGGTAACGCTTGTGGGTGATGAGCGACTCGGTCAGCGGGTCGCTGAACACCTGGACGTGACCGGAGGCCTCCCACACGGCGGTCGGCAGGATGATGGCGGAGTCGAGGCCGACCATGTCGCCGCGGCCGCGCACGAAGGCGTTCCACCACTCGCGCTTGATGTTCTCCTTGAGCTCGACACCGAGGGGACCGTAGTCCCACGCGGAGCGGGTGCCGCCGTAGATCTCCCCCGAGGGGAAGACGAATCCGCGGTGCTGCGCCAGCGTGATGACGGATTCCAGTCTCGACGGTGCGGCCATGGGTGCTCCCTGTTCGGTGCCGGGGTGGTGGGGGACCCGTCCATCCTACTGAGGATGCGGTGACCGCGTTCGGGCTCACGAGAGCACCGAAACTACTTTGTTGTAGACTCGACATCGCAAAACTCCATGCAGGCTTAGGACTGCTCGCGGGGTATTGCGATGCAGACCCCTGGCTCAGGCCGGGGGTTCTTGCGTTAACTCAGCCAATGGACGCCCTCGTCGCTATCAGCCGGCCAGTGGGCCGAGGTCTGCATGTACGCCGCGATCGCAGCGTGTGACGGCTGAAAAGAGCCGCCCCATACGTCTGGATACTTGTGGCGATGCTTGTGGTACGCGCCATAGGCGATCAAGTCCGCAGCTTGAATGAGTTGGCTGTACCTGCTGTCCTGCATGATGACGTCCTCCACGATCCGGCGTGTCGACAGTTCGAGGGAGCGATGGACATCTCGATACGGACCCGACGCGCGCAGCGCACGCTCCCAGAGCTCATGTCGTTCCCTCGCGTCGAGCGTTCCCGTCTCATCGATGCCGTGCTGTCCGTCGTAGAAGATCATCACCCGCGTGTCGTGAAGCGTCGCCCAATCCTCCAGCCATGCGATGAAGCGCGCGTACATCGTATGGGGAGATCGTTCTGCCGCCCCGATGGTGACCAGTTCGAAGGAACTGCCCTCGCTCAAATGACCCAATGCGATGCGCGCAGCCTTGGCGCGGGCGCGGCTGCTGAACGCCGATTCCTGTTCCGGGCTCTCGCAGAACTGCCCGCGTCCTTTGAACAGTTTGTTCGCGTGGAGTTCCTGCGCTTGTGGACGCCGAAAAGCCGATGCAGTTCCTCGCGACCCGTGAGCCACGCGTCGAGCACGTCGGCCCAATCGGTGTCCCGGATGAGAAGGGCCGTCAGCAGCTTTCCCCGAGACGGGTCGCCGGAGTCATCGACATAGCAGAGGTGCACGCATCTATGATTTCAGATGCCGCCGACCTCACCGGCCCGCGCGGAAGTCGTCCTCCAGGATCGCGAACACCGCGGTGTCCGACCATTCGCCCTTGAAGATCTCGCTCTGGCGCAGCAGTGCCTCCTGCTTCATCCCGATGATCCCGCAGAGCCGCGCCGACGCCTCGTTGCGCGCGTCGAGCTGGGCGAAGACGCGGTGGCCGCCGAGGGTGTCGAAGCAGAGTTCGAGGAGGCGGGTCGTCGCCTCGGTCGCGTAGCCACGGCCGTGCACCGCCGGGTGGAACACCCAGCCCATCTCGAACTTCGCCCACTCCGCCTTCTTGAGGAACAGGCTCACATGGCCGATCACCCGGCTGTGGCCGCCTTCCGGGTCCGGGAGCTCGACCGCGTACACGATGCCGTCGCCGTCGGCGGCGAGGCGGTTCATCGCGATGCGCTTGCGCAGGTGCTCCGCCGACTCGTCGTGGTCGTGCACCTCCCAGTAGAGGTAACGGGCGACGTCCTTCAGGCGCTCGAACTCGTGTCCGTTCTCCAGGTCGCCGCTGTTCAGCGGGCGCAGCAGCAGGCGCTCGGTGCGCAGCTCCTCCGCGGCGTAGGGCAGGCCGGTGGCGGCGTGCGGCTCGGTGGCGGTGATCGTGGCCTCGTCGCTCACGGTGTCCTCCTCTGGTGGGTGCTCCTGGACGGACGTCAGGAGGCGGCGGTCTCGTCGTCGACGGCTCGGAGCGCCTGCGGGTGGGGTGCGTCGTCGACCTCCACGCCGAACAGCGCCGACGTCGCGTCCACGAACGTCTGCGCCTCGCCGTTCCTGGCGAGCTCGCGTGCTCGGACCGACGGAGTGTGCAGCAGCACGCCGGCCAGGTGGCGCAGCGCCGCCTCGGTCTGCTCGGTCGAGTCGCCGCGCGAGCGGGCGCGGGCGATCTCCGCGTCGAGGATGCCGAAGACGTGGGTGCGGAGGGCGATCAGCGCGGGCGTGACGGCCTGCTCGGCGTTCTGCGCCGCGAACTCCGCTGCGGCGGCGCCGACGAGCTCCCTGGCGTCGGCCGCGGCGTTCAGCTCCTCGACCGGCGCGTGGATGCTGATGGTCTCCAGGTCGAGCAGCTCGACGTCGCGCAGCTCGGCGACGGCCGGGTCGACGTTGCGGGGGAGGCCGAGGTCGATCACGAGGCGGCGCGCGGCGGCGTCCGGCGCGGCGATCGCGTCCGCCAGCAGGGCGCGGGTGATGACGTGGTCGGTGACGGCCGAGCAGGTGACGACGAGGTCCGCGGCGCCGAGCGCCTCCAGGAGGTCGTCGGATTCGACGGGGACGACATCGTGCGACAGGGCGAACTTCGCCGCGCGCCCGGTCGGCGAGAACACCTGCACGTCGACCACGCCGCGCTCGCGCAGCGCTGCCAGGCTGGCGCCGGCGTACTTGCCGGTCCCGACGAGCAGCACCCGAACGGCCGCCCAGTCGCTGATCCGGCTCTCCGCCAGCTCGAGCGCGAGGCGGACCATGGAGCGGCCGGCCGTCATGATGCCGGTCTGGTTCTTGACGCCGCGGGACGTGCGCGACGCGACCTGGAAGACGCGCTCCAAGCTCCCGGTCACGGTGCCGGAGGTGCGGGCCGCCTCCAGGGCGCGCCGTACCTGCCCGGCGATCTCGCCCTCCCCGACCACGACGGACTCGAGTCCGCTGGAGACGGAGAAGAGGTGCTCGGCGACGGCGTCGTCGCTGTAGACGGCGCTCGAGGAGCGGAGGAGGTCGGCGTCGATGCCGCTGGCGGCGGCGACCGTCTGGATCACCCGGTCGGTGGTCGCGTCCGCGGCGATCGGCTTCACGTCCACGTCGAGGTAGGCCTCGAAGCGGTTGCAGGTGGCGAGGACGACCGAGCCGGCGACGAGTCCGTGCTGCTCCGCGAGTGCCGCAGTGACGGCGGGCGCATGGCGCTCGAGCCGTTCGAGGAGGTCGAACTCCGCAGTGCGGTGGCTCGACGAGAAGCAGAGAAGCACGGGGGAAAGGATACGCTCGGCGCCGACCAGACTCGAATCGGGATACCCCGTCCTGAGCCGGTTCGACACGATTCCCGGGGGATTGGCAGATTGGCGCCTGGCAGAATCATCGGGTGACCTCCCTCGACCCGACCCACCCGCTCTCCGAAGGCCGAACCGCGGGCAGTCGCCTGATCCGCTCCTATCAGGGCGACCGCCAGGAGACCGTCCCCGTCTGGTTCATGCGCCAGGCCGGGCGATCGCTGCCCGAGTACCGGGAGTTGCGCGTCGGTACGCACATGCTCGACGCCTGCCTCGACCCCGCGATGGCGAGCGAGATCACGTTGCAGCCGGTGCGCCGGCACGGCGTGGACGCGGGCATCTTCTTCAGCGACATCGTGGTGCCGCTGAAGCTCGCCGGCGTGGCCGTGGAGATCCAGGCGGGCAAGGGCCCGGTGTTCGAGAGCCCGGTGCGCACCTCCGATGATGTGGCACGACTGGAGGAGGTCGACCCGGCCTCGCTCGGCGCCGACACGTTCGCGCCGATCGCGGAGGCCGTGCGCCTGACGACGGCCGAGCTCGGCGACACCCCGCTGATCGGCTTCGCGGGCGCCCCCTTCACCCTCGCCGCCTACCTCGTGGAGGGCGGCCCCTCCAAGGACCACATCCGGGCCCGCACGCTCATGCACGCCGACCCGGAGACCTGGGCCCGGCTGATGGCGTGGAGCGCCGACGTGACCGGTGCCTTCCTGCGGGCGCAGCTGCTGGCGGGAGCGAGCGCCGCCCAGCTCTTCGACTCGTGGGCAGGGTCGCTGTCGCTGCACGACTACGTCGAGCACGTCGCCCCGGCGTCCGCGCGGGCGCTCTCGCACATCCGCGACCTCACCTACGAGGTGCCGCGAGCGCAGGAGGTCGAAGCCGATGCTCCGGCGAACGACGAGCCCCTCGTGCGCAACGTGCCGATCGTGCACTTCGGTGTCGGCACCGGCGAGCTGCTCAAGGCCATGCACGAGGTGGGCGCCGATGCGGTCGGCGTCGACTACCGCACGCCGCTGGACGAGGCCGCCCGCCGGCTCGGCCACGTCGTCCCGGTGCAGGGCAACGTCGACCCGGCGATGCTCGACGCTCCGTGGGAGGTGCTCTCGGCGCACGTCGTGGACGTCCTGGAGCGCGGCCGGGAGGCGCCGGCGCACGTCCTGAACCTGGGCCACGGCGTCCCGCCGGAGACCGACCCGACGGTGCTGACCCGCGTGGTCGAGCTCGTCCACGGATGGCGGGCATGACCTCCCAGCCGCTCGATCACGACGCCGTCACGGAGAGCATCCGGCACGCGGTGGAGGCCGCGCCGACGCGCATCGTCGTGATCGGCGGCGGCGTCTCCGGGCTGGTCGTGGCGCGCGAGTGCGCCCGCCCGGGCTTCGAGGTCACCGTGCTGGAGGCCTCCGGCCGCGTCGGCGGCTCGGTGGCGCCGCTGGAGCTCGGCGGCATCACCGTCGACGCCGGCGCCGAGAGCTTCGCGACCCGCGGCGGCCACGTCGCCGCCCTGCTGGCCGACCTGGGCCTGGCGGACGACGTCGTGGAGCCGAACCCGGCCGGCGCGTGGGTGCGCAACGGCACGCGCACCGTCCCGCTGCCGAAGGCCGGTCTGCTCGGCATCCCGAGTTCCCCGCTGGCGACCGACGTCGTCGCCGCGATCGGCTGGGGCGGCGCGGTGCGCGCCTACCTGGACCGGCTGCTCCCGGTGTTGAAGATCGGCCAGGAGCGCAAGCTCGGCACCCTGGTGCGCAAGCGGATGGGGTCGAAGGTCCTCACCGAGCTGGTGTCCCCTGTCGTGACGGGCGTGTACTCGGCCGATCCCGACGACCTCGACGTGGATGTGGTCGCCCCCGGGCTCAACGCGGCGCTCACCCGGCTCGGCTCGCTCTCCGGCGCCGTGGGCGAGTTGCGCTCCGCCGCGAAGGCGGGGAGCGCAGTCGGAGGCATCCGCGGCGGCATGTGGCGCCTGCCGGCGGCGCTCGCCGCGGACATCGCGGCACGGGGCGGGACCATCCGCACCGACGCGGCGGTCGTCTCGGTGACGCCGTGGGTCGCGCCCGACCCGGAGGACGTCGCCGCAGCGGCGGTGGAGGCCGCGATGGCCGACGCCGTCGACGAGGCCGCACTCGACGGGCTGGCGCTCGCCGGGCAGCTCCCAGCAGAGCCGGCCGAATCCGCCGCTGAGCCCACCGCCCCGCGCCCGGCCCGCTGGACCGTCACCCTCGCGGACGGCTCCACCCTCGATGCAGACGTCGTGGTCATCGCTGCGCCCGCCGACGCCGCCCTCGAACTCCTCCCCGGCATGGACGCCGCCCTCGGCGACCTCGCCGCTCTCGACTGGCCTCCCGCGTCCAGCGTCGAACTGGTCACGCTCGTCCTCACCGACGATCGGGTCGGCGCCGCTCCCCGCGGCACCGGCGTGCTCGTCGCCGACGGCCCCGACTCCGGCGTCTCCGCCAAGGCGATGACGCACTCCAGCGCCAAGTGGGCGTGGGTCGCGGAGGCCGCCGGCCCCGGCCGCCACGTCGTCCGGCTCTCGTACGGCCGCGCCGGCCGCGCGTCCGGGACCGTGGCGCTCTCCGACGCCGAGCTGCGGGCGCTCGCGGTCGCCGACGCGGCAGCGCTGCTGAATATTCCGCTCACGGAATCCGCTGTCTCCGCGTTCGCCCGGACCCCCTGGACGAACGCCCTCCCCTATGCAACAGTGGGGCAGCGGGAGCGCATCCAGCGCGTCCGCGACGGAGCTGAGAACGTCGAAGGGCTCGAGGTGACCGGCTCCTGGCTGACCGGAACCGGTCTCGCGTCCGTCATCCCGGACGCGCGCCGGGTGGCGGAACGGGCCAGGGGTCTACGCTGGAAGGCACTGACCGACGACCTGGAGGGGTAGGACGCAATGCGGGGCAAGATTCTCTTCGTGACGGGGGCGGCGGTGGGCTACGTGCTCGGCACGCGCGCCGGTCGCAAGCGTTACGACCAGATGAAGTCGGCCGCTCTCAAGGTCTGGGAGTCGCCCGGGGTGCAGAAGCAGGTGAACGCCGTCGAGGACTACGTCGCGGCGAAGATCGGCGAGGCTCCGGAGGCGCTGTACACCACGATCAAGAAGGGCGTGGTCCGGGCGAACGATCGCCGCAAGGAGGCTCGGGCCGACTCCCGCACGACGGGGGTGGCCGTCGTCGCCGTCACGCGAGATGATCCTGACGAAGTGATCCGGTAGCGCGCAGTCTTAAACGAGTGTCACGGAAGGGCGGTGAGCCGATGACCGATCGGGAACGTGCCAGGTCGCAGTCGCTCGGTGAGCTGATCGCGTCGCTCCCGCGGCTGCTGATCCAGCTCGTCAAGGCCGAACTGGCGAACCTGAAGGCCGAGTACGCCGAGAAGGCGAAGTATGCCGGGATCGGCATAGGACTCTTCGTGGTGGCCGCGGCTTTCCTCTTCTTCGCGCTCGGGGTGCTCGTCGCCGCGGCGATCCTCGGGCTCGCGCTCGTGCTGCCCGGCTGGGCCGCTGCGCTCATCGTCTTCGGCGGCCTCGTCGTCATCGCGGTGATCCTCGCGCTGATCGGCGTCGGCTCGCTCAAGCGGGTGGACGGCGCGGCGCCGAAGGAGACCATCGCCAGCGTCAAGTCCGACATCGACGCCGTGAAGGGGCTGGGCAAGTATGACAACTGACCGAAGCGGCGTCGAGAAGGCCCGCGCCGACCTGGCCGCGACCATCGACGCCATCCAATACAAGGTCAACGTGCCCGCGCGGGCGTCCGAGCGGTTCCGGAGGCTCCGCGACGACAACCCGCTGGCGCTCGTCGGCCTCGCGGTCGGGGTAGCGGTCGCCGTCGGCGGCACGGTCTGGGCGATCGTCGCCGCCTCCCGCCGCTGACCGAATCGTCGAAGGGCACGTAAACGCCCTTTTCCGCGCGTTTTAAGGGCGTTTACGTGCCCCTCGACGCCCTGGTTTTTGCCTTCTCAGCTTTGCGAGGGAGACTGTCGGTATGAGTACCCCGGCTGCCGTTCCGGCAGAGTCGACCGCCCCCGAAGACACCGCCCCCGAAAGCCCC
This sequence comes from Leifsonia sp. NPDC056824, assembly GCF_042789575.1. Taxonomy (NCBI): domain Bacteria; kingdom Bacillati; phylum Actinomycetota; class Actinomycetes; order Micrococcales; family Microbacteriaceae; genus Leifsonia; species Leifsonia sp. NPDC056824. The sequence goes on from NZ_JBHUAV010000001.1 coordinate 1,261,111, forward strand.
AGCGGATTCACCCTGTGGGCCGTCCTGCGCCGGGACCCCGCCCGTCCCGACGACCTCGACGGCACCGACGTGCCCAAGGCCGTCCAGGAGCTCGAAGGCGTGATCGCCGACATCGAGCTGCAGGGCGTCGTCACCCGCGGACTCTACGACGTGAGCGGCCTCAAGGCCGACGCCGACATCATGATCTGGCTGCACGGCCCGGAGGCCGAGGCCCTGCAGTGGGGTCTCCGCCAGCTCCGCCGCACCCGCCTGTTCAAGACGCTCCTCCCGACCTGGAACGCGATGGGCGTGCACCGCGACGCCGAGTTCAACCGCCAGCACGTCCCCGGCTTCCTGCGCGGCAAGGAGCCGAAGGGCTGGCTGTGCGTCTACCCGTTCGTGCGCAGCTACGAGTGGTACCTGCTGCCCGACGAGGACCGCTCGAAGATGCTCGCCGAGCACGGTCGCAAGGGCGCCGCGTTCCGCGGGGTGCTGGCCAACACCGTCGCGGCGTTCGCCCTCGGCGACTACGAGTGGATCCTGCCGCTGGAGGCCGACGAGCTCACCGACCTGGTCGACGTGATGCGCGACCTCCGCTACACCGAGGCCCGCCGCCATGTGCGCGAAGAGGTCCCGTTCTACACCGGCCGTCGCATCCAGCCGGCCGAGGTCGTCGAGGTGCTGCAGTGACCGACACCGAGGCCGTCCCACGAGTGCTCGGCGCGACGGACGCCGCCGCGTCCGGTCCGGAGCATGTGACCGAGCCGGTCGCGTACGACGCCATCCTCCTCGCCGGCTTCGGCGGACCGGAGGGCCAGGACGACGTCATCCCGTTCCTCCGCAACGTGACCCGCGGCCGCGGCATCCCCGAGGAGCGCCTCGAGGAGGTCGCCCACCACTACCGGCACTTCGGCGGGGTGAGCCCCATCAACGACCAGAACCGCGAGCTCAAGGCCGCGCTGGAGGCCGAGCTCGCCTCGCGCGGCATCGACCTCCCCGTGCTGTGGGGCAACCGCAACTGGGACCCGTATCTGGAGGACGCCCTCGCGGAGGCGCAGGAGCGCGGTCTCACCAAGCTGATCGCCATCGCGACGAGCGCGTACTCCTCCTACTCGAGCTGCCGCCAGTACCGCGAGGACTTCGCCCGCGTGCTGGAGGAGAAGGGGCTGGACGGCACCATCCAGATCGACAAGGTGCGCCAGTTCTTCGATCACCCCGGCTTCGTCGAGCCGTTCATCGAGGGCGTCCGCAACGCCGTGGACGAGCTGCGCGAGCGCATCCCCGGCATCGACCCGGCGACCGAGATCCGCATCCTCTACTCGACGCACTCCATCCCGTCGACGGACGCCGCCAAGTCCGGCCCCGCCGACCGTGGCTTCGGCGAGGGCGGCGCCTACGCGGCCCAGCACCTCGCCGTCGCGGAGGTCGTCTCGCAGGAGGCCGCCGGCGGCGTCATCGGCTGGGACCTGGTCTACCAGTCCCGCTCGGGCCCGCCCTCGATGCCGTGGCTGGAGCCCGACATCAACGACCGCATCGCCGAGCTCCCCGCGCTCGGTGTCAAGGCCGTCATCATCGTTCCGCTCGGCTTCGTGAGCGACCACATGGAGGTGCTCTGGGACCTCGACAACGAGGCGATGGAGACCAGCGAGGAGAACGGCCTCGTCGCCGTCCGCGTGCCCACCCCCGGCACCCACGCCCGCTACGTGAAGGGCCTGGTCGAGCTCGTCCTGGAGCGCCGGGACGGCGTCCCGGTCGAGCAGCGTCCCGCACTGACCACGCTCGGCCCCTGGTACGACGTGTGCCGCCCGGGCTGCTGCGAGAACGTCCGCCTCGGCTTCAAGCCGGCCGCCGCTGGACTCGCGCCGTGAACGGCACCGTGAGCAGGGCCGAAGGCGCGTCCGCGCGCCGCGACGGCGTGCTGCGCATCGGCACACGGGGCAGCGCCCTCGCGGTCGCGCAGACGACCGCCGTCGCCGAGTCGATCGCCCGGGCGACCGGGCTCGACATCGAGCTGGTCACCATCACCACGCACGGCGACACCTCGCGCGAGTCGCTGTCGGAGCTCGGCGGCACCGGGGTGTTCGCCACCGCGCTGCGGGAGGCCCTCCTCGCCGACGAGTGCGACCTCCTCGTCCACTCGCTCAAGGACCTGCCGACCGCGCCGGCGCCCGGGCTGGTCATCGGCGCGGTGCCCAAGCGGGCGGACGCCCGGGACGCGCTGTGCGCGCGCGACGGCTTCACGCTCGACACGCTGCCGGAGGGCGCGAAGGTGGGCACCGGCTCGCCGCGCCGCGTCGCCCAGCTCAAGTCGGTGCGTCCGGACCTCGACGTGGTCGACATCCGGGGCAACGTGGACACCCGGCTCGGCAGGGTCGTGGAGGGCGACCTCGACGCCGTCGTGCTCGCCGCCGCGGGCCTCGGCCGGCTCGGCCGCCTCGACGCCGTCACGGACTTCTTCCCGCTGTCGCAGGTTCCGACCGCTCCGGGCCAGGGCGCGCTCGCGCTGGAGGTCCGCGCGGGCGAGCAGACCGGCCGCGGAGACGTGGCCCGCGCGCTGAAGGCCGTCGACCACGCGACCACGCACGCTTGCGCGACCGCCGAGCGCGCCGTGCTAGCCGGGCTCGAAGCCGGCTGCGCCGCCCCGATCGGCGCGTCCGCGCTGGTCGACGACGGCCTCCTGTTCCTCACCGCGACCGTGTACCGCCCGGACGGAACCGAGCGGCTCACGGCCTCCCACGCCGCCACCCCGGACTCCTTCGGCCACGCCGACCTCGACGAGGCCGCGCGCGAGGTCGGCGCCCGCGTGGTGGCCGAACTGCTCGGCGCGGGCGCAGCCGACCTGGCCCCGCTCGGGAGCGAATGATGCCCTCCACGCCGTCCTCTCCGAAGCCGCTCGCCGGCTGGCGCGTCCTCGTGCCCCGGGGAGGGCCGTGGGGTGACTCGGTCGCCGCCGACCTCCGCGCCAAGGGCGCCTCGCCGGTCGTGGCCGCGATGATCAACTTCGCGCCGACCGCCGACTCCCCGGCTCTGGAGGCCGCCCTCGCGCGGCTCGCGGCCGGCGGCTTCGACTGGGTCACGGTCACCAGCGCCACCACCGTCGACGTGCTGAGCGCCGCCCGCGCGGTCGTCCCGCCCTCCACCCGGATCGCGGCCGTCGGCGAGACCACGGCCGCCGCGCTGGCCGCCGCCGGCTACGCCGTCGACCTGGTGCCATCGGAGGACAACTCCGCGCGCGGACTGCTCGCCGAGTGGGAGGCCGCGACCGAGGGCGTCGTCCCGCTGCGCATCCTCACCCTCCGCTCCGAGATCGCCAAGCCCCTCCTCACCGAGGGGCTGCGTCGTATCGGCCACGAGGTGGAGTCGGTCGTCGCGTACCGCACGATCGGCATCCCCGTATCGGAGAACATCGTCGCCGACGTGCGCGAGGGTCTGGTGCAGGCCATCCTCGTCACGAGCGGCTCCGTGGCCGAGCAGGTGCAGGTGCAGCTCGGCCCCATCCCCGAGACCACCCTCGTCGCCGCGATCGGCCCGCAGACGGCGCGGGATGCCAGGGAGTACGGCCTCCGCGTCGACGTGATCGCCGACGAGCGCACCGCGGCCTCCCTCATCGAGGCGGTCGCCGCTGCCGCGACCGCGCACCGGTCCGCCGCCTCCTGAGCGTGCGCGGGCACCCGGCGCCGCGGCGTAGGCTGGGGAGAGTGAGTGAGTTGCATCCCGTCGTACGGCCCCGGCGCCTCCGGCAGTCACCTGCCATGCGCCGTCTGACGGCCGAGACCCGCCTCCACCCGGCCGAGCTGATCCTCCCGCTGTTCGTGCGGGAGGGCGCCTCCGAGCCGCAGCCGATCGGCTCCATGCCGGGTGTCGTGCAGCACAGCCTCGACTCCCTGAAGCGCGCAGCCGTGGAGGCGGCGGAGGCCGGCGTCGGCGGCGTCATGCTCTTCGGTGTTCCCGAGACCCGTGACGCGACCGGCACCGCCGCGACCGACCCGGACGGCATCCTCAACGTCGCCACCCGCGCGCTCGCCTCCGAAGTCGGCGACGCCCTCGTCGTCCAGACCGACCTGTGCCTGGACGAGTTCACCGACCACGGCCACTGCGGCGTGCTCGACGCCGAGGGCCACGTCGACAACGACGCCACCCTGCTGCGCTACCGGGACATGGCCCTCGCGCAGGCGGAGGCCGGCTCCCAGCTGCTCGGCCTCAGCGGGATGATGGACGGCCAGGTCGCCGCCGTGCGCGACGCGCTCGATGCCGCCGGACGCATCGACGTCGTCATCCTCGCCTACGCCGCCAAGTACGCCTCCGGCTTCTACGGCCCGTTCCGGGAGGCCGTCGACTCGCAGCTCTCCGGCGACCGCCGCGCCTACCAGCAGGATCCGGCCAACCGCCGCGAGGGCCTGCGCGAGGCGCAGCTCGACCTGGATGAGGGCGCCGACATCCTCATGGTGAAGCCGGCCCTCAGCTACCTCGACGTCCTCAGCGACGTCGCCGCCATCAGCGACGTGCCGGTCTGGGCCTACCAGGTCTCCGGCGAGTACGCGATGGTGGAGGCCGCAGCCGCGAACGGCTGGATCGACCGCGAGCGCGTCATCGAGGAGACCCTGATCGGCACGCGCCGTGCGGGCGCCGACGCCGTGCTCACCTACTGGGCGACCGAGGTCGCAGGATGGCTGCGATGAACAACACCGACTCCCAGGACCTGCAGGGCCTGGCCGACGGCGCCGCGATCGGCGACGTGAACCTGGCCCAGTTCGAGCGCGCGCAGCGCGTCATCCCCGGCGGCGTGAACTCCCCGGTCCGCGCCTTCCGCTCGGTCGGCGGAACGCCGCGCTTCATGGTGTCGGCGCACGGCCCCTACATCGTGGACGCGGAGGGGCGCGAGTACGTCGACCTGGTCGCGTCCTGGGGTCCGGCGATCCTCGGCCACGCGCACCCTGCCGTGATCGACGCCGTGCAGGCGGCCGCCGGGCGCGGGCTCTCGTTCGGCGCCTCCACGCCGGCCGAGACCGAGCTGGCGGAGGCCGTGCTCGGGCGGGTGCCGTTCATCGACAAACTGCGGCTGGTCTCCACCGGCACCGAGGCGACCATGACCGCGATCCGCCTGGCGCGTGGCTTCACCGGCCGCCCGCTGCTGATCAAGTTCGCCGGCCACTACCACGGCCACTCCGACAGCCTCCTCGCCGAGGCCGGCTCCGGACTCGCGACGCTGTCGCTGCCCGGCTCCGCCGGCGTCACCGAGGCCACGGCCGCTCAGACCCTGGTCCTCCCGTACAACGACCTCGACGCCGTGCGCGCCGCCTTCGAGGCGAACGGCCCGGACATCGCGGCCGTCATCACCGAGGCCGCCGCCGCGAACATGGGCGTCGTCGCCCCGGACGAAGGCTTCAACGCCGCGCTGACCGACCTCGCCCACGAGTTCGGCGCGCTGCTCATCCTCGACGAGGTGCTCACCGGTTTCCGCGTGAGCGACGCCGGCTACTGGGGCCTCGACCGCGGCTACACGCCCGATCTGGTCACCTTCGGCAAGGTCATCGGCGGCGGGATGCCGCTGGCGGCCGTCGGCGGCCGCGCGGAGCTCATGGACTTCCTGGCCCCGACCGGCCCGGTCTACCAGGCGGGCACGCTGTCGGGGAACCCGGTCGCGGTCGCCGCCGGTCTCGCCACGCTGGCGCACGCCGACGAGGCCGTCTACGACCGCCTGGATGTCGTCGCGGAGACGCTGTCGGGCGCCGTCTCCGACGCTCTGTCAGCGGAGGGCGTCGCCCACCGTGTGCAGCGCGCGGGCAACCTGTTCAGCTTCGTCTTCGGCGACTTCGCTGCCGCGCCGCGGACCTACGCCGAGGTGCTGTCGCAGGAGGCGTTCCGCTACCGGCCGTTCTTCCACGCGATGCTCGACGCGGGCGTCTCACTGCCGCCGAGCGTCTTCGAGGCCTGGTTCGTCACCGCCGCCCACGACGACACCGCCGTCGCGCGCATCCTCGCGGCCCTCCCCGCCGCCGCCCGCGCCGCCGCCCAGGCAACCCCGGCCTGACCCCACCCGAAACGTGAGCAATCGCGGGAATCCGATCGCGGATTCCCGCGATTAGTCACGTCTCGTCAGGTGTCGGCGGGGGAGGGGGTGCGGGAGAGGGAGTCGACGTAGGTGTAGGTGGCGGACGCCGGCCAGCCGTCGGCGTCGAGGAGTGCGTAGACGTCGAAGTTGAGCTCCCCGCCGCCACCGGCCGCGCGGCGCAGCGTGCGCGGCGGGATGTCCGACGACGCCCGCACGGTCACCGTCTGCGGGTCCACGCCGGCACGGAGAAGGCGGGCGTGGAAGGTGGTGGTTCGGGTCACCGGTCCACCTTCTCACACCCGCCCGGAGTGCTGTCCCGCTAAGCCTGCCCGTGCGATTCGCGCGAGCGACGGGACAGCGAGTCGATGATCACGGCGAGCAGCAGCACTGCTCCGGTGATCATGAAGCGGTACGACGAGTCGAGGTTGAGCAGCGTCAGGCCGTTCGAGATCGACTGGATGACCAGGATGCCCAGCAGTGCCGACCACGCCGAACCGCGTCCGCCGAAGAGGCTCGTGCCGCCGATGACCGCCGCCGCGATCGCGTTCAGGTTCGTGTCCGTTCCGCCGGAGCCTGCGCTCACCGACGCGAGGCGCGCCGCGGCGAGCAGCCCGCCGATGGCGGCGAACGTCGAACACAGGATGAACACGCTGATGAACACCCGGTTCACCTTGATACCGGCTCGGCGTGCGGCCTCAACCGAACCGCCGACCGCGAAGACCGAGCGGCCCCACTTCGTGCGTGTCAGGAAAAAGTTCATGATGATGACGAGCACGACGAAGAACAGGAACATCGCCCCGGTGCCGCGGTCGGTCGACAGGTACCAGACCGCGATGCAGAGGCCGACCAGGAGCAGTCCCGCCTTGATCAGGACGACGGCCATCGACCCCTCGGACAGCCCGGCGTTGCGACGGCGGACGTTGCGGCGCCAGTCCGACCAGAACATCGAGCCCGCGGCGATCACGGCCAGCGTGTACGCCGCCCACGGCGGGAGGAACGTCTGCTGGGCGAAGTTGACGATCCACGAGTTGTAGGGGATGTTGATCGAGCTGTTCGGTCCGAGGATCCAGAGCTGCACGCCCAGGAAGCCCAGCAGTCCGGCCAGCGTGATCACGAAGCTCGGCACGCCGAACCGGGTGAAGAGCTGGCCGTACAGGAAGCCGATCGCCGCGCCCGCCAGGATGGCGACGATCACGGTGAGCGCCAGCGGCCAATGCAGCTGCGTGAAGCCGACGCCGAGGATGGCCGCGGACACACCGCTCACCGAGCCCACCGACAGGTCGATCTGGCCGAGGAGCAGCACGAGCACGATGCCGATGGAGATCGTCCCGATCGCCGCGCACTGCAGCGTCAGGTTGACCAGGTTGTTGGCGCTGAGGAAGTTCGGGTTGAGGATCTGGAAGACCACCCAGATCACGATGAGCCCGACGACCACCGGCAGGGAGCCGAGGTCGCCGCCGCGCACACGGCGCCCGAAGGCGCGGGCCGCACCGCTGAGCCCTTCCTCGCGGATGAGCCGCTCGTCCTGCAGGTCGGCGGCGAGCTGGGCCGGGGTCTCTGGTGCCTTGGTCATCAGTCCTGCTTCCCTTCGGTGTGCTCGACGCGCTCGACGCGCTCCTCGATGCGTTCGGCCCGCTGCGCGACGACATTGTCGGTGGCGCCGGTGATCGCCGAGATGATCTCTTCGTAGCTGACGTCGGGGACGCGGAAGTCCCCGTTGTTGCGGCCGAGCCGCAGCACGGCCACCCGGTCGGCGACCGCCTGGACGTCCGCCATGTTGTGGCTGATCAGGATGACCCCCAGCCCGCGCTCGCGCAGCCGCTCGATGAGGTTGAGCACCTCGGCGGTCTGCGCGACGCCGAGGGCCGCGGTCGGCTCGTCGAGGATGACGACGCGCGGGTCGCCGATCAGCGAGCGGGCGATCGCGACGGTCTGGCGCTGGCCTCCGGAGAGGGACGCGACGGCGATCCGCACCGACGGGATGCGGGCCGAGAGCTGCCGGAGCAGGCTCCACGACCGCTTCTCCATCTCCTCCTCGTCGAGCGTTCCTCGGGTGACCTCCCGTCCGAGGAAGAGATTGGAGACGACGTCCAGGTTGTCGCAGAGCGCGAGGTCCTGGAACACCGTGGCGATGCCGAGCCCACGGGACGCCGAGGGCGACGGGATGTTGACGTCCTGACCGTCGAAGCTGATCGTCCCGGTGTCCTGCGGGTGCACTCCCGCGAGGATCTTGACCAGGGTCGACTTCCCGGCTCCGTTGTCGCCGACAAGGGCGACGACCTCCCCCGGGTAGACGTCGAGGTGGATGTCGGTGAGCGCCTGAACGGCTCCGAACCCCTTCGACACCCCCCGCAGTGAGAGGACGGGCTGTCGGCTGGAGGGCTCCTGGTCGGTGACCGGGGATTCCATCGTCACGGCGTTCTCCTTCGGGCCTGACGCGATGCTGTCGCGTGGTGCTGGATAGTGCTGTCTTGGCTAACTGTATGGCGGAACCACCCGGCCCGGGGATGCGGAATCCGCGCCCCGGGCCGGGTGGCCCCGTGTGGTTCGATGACTACTTGATGCCGTACTTGTCGCACGCCGCCTTCAGGTCCGCGGTGCAGATCTTCGAGGCGGAGTCGGAACCGTAGAACTGGTCCTTCACGACCGTGGACTCGATGTTGTCCGTGGTCACCGCGACCGGGGTCAGCAGGATGGACGCGATCTTCGCGCCGCCGGCCGTGGCCACCTGAACGGTCTGCTCGGACGGCTTCTGGCCCTTGGTCAGAGCGATGGCGAGCGTCGCCGCCTGCTCGGCCTCCGGCTTCAGCGCCTTGTAGACGGTCATGTACTGGTCGCCGGCGAGGATGCGCTGGATGCCCGCGAGCTCAGCGTCCTGACCGGTCGTCGGGGGCAGCGGGCTCAGGTTGGCCGCCTTCATGGCCGCGATCGCGCCACCGCCGGTGCCGTCGTTCGCCGCGTAGACGCCCTTGATCTGGTTCTTGAACTGCGAGACCTGACCGGACACCCAGTCCTGGGCCTTGGCGGGGTCCCATCCTGGTGTGTCGAACTCGGCCAGCACCTTGTAGCCGCTGGAGTCGATCACGCTGTGCGCGCCCTTCTTGAAGAGGGTCGCGTTGTTGTCTGTCGGCGAGCCGTTGACCATCAGGATGCCGGCGCCCGAGGGCACGTTGTCCTTCTTCAGCTTGTCGACCAGCGCCTGGGCCTGCAGCTGTCCGACCTTCTGGTTGTCGAACGAGATGTAATAGTTCAGGTCGGGGCTGTTGATGAGGCGGTCGTAGGAGATGACCGGGATGTTCTTGGCCTTCGCCTCGCCGACGATCGACGCCGCGGCCTCGCCGTCGAACGGGTCGAGGACGAGCACCTTGACGCCCTGGGTCAGCATGGACTCCGCCTGCTGCTGCTGCTTGCTGGCGTCGCCGTCCGCGTTCGCGTACAGGACCGTGCAGCCGGAGCAGAGCGACTTGACCTTCGCCTCGAAGTAGGGCTTGTCCGCCGCCTCGTAGCGGGCGGTGACCGAGTCGGGGAGGAGGAGACCGATCTTGGCGTTCGCGGCGCCCGACGCGTTGTTCGTCGACGTGTTGCCGGAACCGTTCGAACAGGCTGTGAGGGTGAGTGCTGTGGCCAGGATCGCAGCGGACACCATGACCGCTCTCTTGGTGGCGATCTTCATTGAAAAACCTCCGATTCGAAGCCGCCGACGTTGGCGACTGGGTTGAGTGTGTCAGGGGCCGCGGCTTGGCGTCAATACTTGAATTCAAGCTTTCGATAACGGTTCGTCACGGACGGGGGACAACGGGGGACACCGGTTCGCCGCGGTCTCAGACGGCGACGACTCCGCTCGTGAGCGAGATGCTGTCGACCGCGTGGACGACGGCGCCGAGGGTCGCCGCCCTGACGCCGAGCTGGCCCTGCACGATGTCGGGCATCAGGTCCTGGCTCACGATGATCGAGCGCTCGACGGCGTGACGCATCGGGCCGAGCAGCAGCTCCCCGGCGCGGGCGAGCTCGCCGCCGACGACGACCCGCTCCGGGTCGAGCAGGTTGCAGAGGTTGGCCGTCGCGATCCCGATGTGCCGTCCGGCGTCCGCGATCGCGCGGATGCACCGGGCGTCGCCCGCCATCGCCTGGAGGACGACGTCGCCGAGCTTCAGGCTGCCGAGGTGGTCGCGCAGCTCGTCCAGCACGGCCGGGCCTCCGGCGATGGCCTCCAGGCAGCCGCGGTTTCCGCAGCGGCAGAGTGGGCCGTTCTCCCGGATCGTGGTGTGGCCGAACTCGCCGGCCACGCCGTTGGTCCCGCGGAAGAGCTGGCCGTTGAGCAGCAGCCCCGCGCCGATCCCGTCGCCGACGTCGAGCGTGATGGAGGTGCGCTTGCCCCGGCCGGCGCCGAGGCGCGACTCCGCCAGGGCCGTGAGGTTGGCGGCGTTGTCGATGAAGACCGGGCGCTTCACCCGGCGCTCGAGGGCCTCCGCGATCACCACGCCGTCCCAGCCGCGCATGATGCCGCTGCGCGCGATCGTGCCGGTGGCCCTGTCGAGCGGCGCAGGCACCGCGAGGCCGACCGCCAGCACCTCGTCGCGGGACGCGTCGACCGAGTCGAGCATGTCGTTCAGCAGCAGCGCGACCTTGTCGAGCTCGTTGTCCGCGCGGTGGTCCTTGGCCAGCGGCATGTGGTTCTCGGCGACGACCGTGTTCGCCACGTCGGCCAGCGCGACGCGCAGATGCCGGGTGGAGAAGTGGACGCCGACCACGAGCCCGAGCGCGTGCGCCAGGGTGACGTGCTGGGCGCGCCTGCCGGAGCGGATGCTCTGTGCGGTGTGCAGTACGCCGGAGGTGGCGAGCTCCTTGACGATGTTGGAGACCGTGGCGGGGGAGAGCCCCGTCGCGCCGGCCAGCTCCACCTGCGTCAGGCCGCCGTGCTTCTTGATGGCGTCGACGATCCGAGCCCGGTTGGCTTCACGAAGTGAAGTCTGCGAGCCCGGAGTTCGCCGCTGCGTTGCCACGCGAGAAGGATACATGCCGCTCGGGCGACCGGATCATGAGAGTCCTGCGACCACTTCGCGTCGTCCTTCGCGGCCCTCCAAGCCAACGGTTACGGGTTTGTGAGATTCGCGACCCCCGCCGACCCCGGTCGGCGGGCAGGATAGACCTATGGCCGACCTGCACGTTCACCCCGACCGCCTGGAGATCCACCTCACCCGGGCCGAGAAGGTGCTCTCCGTGCGTCGGGAGGATCTGGTGATCCCGCGCGAGAGCATCCGATCGGTCGCGATCACGGAGGACCCGTGGATCTGGATCCGCGGCATCCGCGCCCCGGGAGCCGCCGTCCCGCTCACGCTCTCGGTCGGCACCTGGAAGTTCCACGGCGGCAGGGACTTCCTGCTCATCAAGGGCAAGCAGCGTGCCGCGGTGGTCGTCGACCTCGATGGCGAGGAGTTCTCCCGCGTGATCGTGTCGACGCCGCACGCCGCGAAGTTGGTGGAGGCGCTGCGCGTCGACGTGGGGGAGATCCCGTCCGGCGGGGAGGTCATCGACTGACGGCCGGGGTGCGCCTCACCCCGCGTGCGCGACCGAGAACAGCACCAGCCCCACCAGCGGCGGCACCCCCTGCAGCAGCGCCGCCCCCCAGAACCGCCGCCCGGTCGTGAGCAGCACGATCGCGGCCAGGACCATGCACGCCCCCGTGAAGAACATGATCCCGAACCCGACGTGCCGCAGTGTCGTCCAGTAGAGGACGAGCCCGACCGCCGTGCCGCCTGCGAGGAACAGGTTGTAGAACCCTTGGTTGTAGGCCATCGGCCGCACCACGTCGGCGTCCCGCTGCGTCGTGAGCCCGAACCGGCGCCACACATTCGGTGACGACCACAGCATGCTCTCCATCGCGAAGAACACCAGGTGCACGACGGCCGCGAGCGCGAGGAGGACGGACCCGATGATCGTCATGGGGGGAGACTACGCTGCGTGGTGATGGAATCGCTGCAGGCATCCTGCGCCGTCTCCGGGGGTGGACCCGCCGGGATGATGCTCGGGCTGATCCTCGCCCGCGCCGGGCTGGACGTGGTCGTGCTGGAGAAGCACGCCGACTTCTTCCGCGACTTCCGCGGCGACACCATCCACCCGTCGACCGTCGGCGTGCTCGGCGAGCTCGGGCTGCGGGACGCGTTCCTCGGCCTCCCGCACACCAGCATCCGCACGCTCGACGCCGTGGTCGACGGCACGCGGCTGCACCCGATCGACTTCGGGAGGCTGCCGCCGCCCGACGACTTCCTCGTCCTCGCGCCGCAGTGGGACTTCCTGACCTTCCTGGCCGAGGAGGCGGAGCAGTATCCGAACTTCCGGCTGCTCCTGCGGACCGAGGCGACCGGGCTGATCCGCGACGGCGACGTGGTGCGAGGGCTCACCGCCGAGGGACCGGACGGACCCCTGCGGGTGGAGGTCGACCTCACCGTCGCTGCGGACGGCCGCGACTCCGTCCTGCGCGCCGCCGCGGGTCTGCGTCCCCGCCGGTTCGGCGTGCCGATCGACGTCATCTGGTTCCGCCTCCCGAAGCCCGCGCAGCCCCAGCCGTTGACGCTCGCCTATCTCGGCTACGGCGCGATGGTGATCACGATCGACCGCGGCGACTACTTCCAGACCGGCCTCGTGATCGCGAAGGGCGGCATCGACGAGCTGCGCTCCGCCGGCCTCCCGGCCTTCCGCTCGGCCGTGGCGGGCGCCGCCCCGTTCCTGCGCGAGCCGCTGGAGACGATCACCGACTGGGAGCCGCTCAAGCTGCTGAGCGTGCAGATCGACCGGCTGCCGCGCTGGTACCGGCACGGCTTCCTCGCCATCGGGGACGCCGCGCACGCGATGTCCCCGGCCTTCGGCGTCGGCGTCAACTACGCCGTGCAGGACGCCGTCGCCACCGCGAACGCGCTCGCCGCACCGCTCCGCGACGGCCCGGTCGACCTCCGCCTCCTCGACGCCGTGCAGCGCCGCCGCCTCCCGCCTGTGGAGTGGATGCAGCGCATCCAACTCGCCGCCCACCGCGGCATCTCCCGCCCCGGCGCCGGCCCGCTGCTCCCGCGGTCGCCGTCGCCCGCAATGCGGCTGGCCATCGGCGCGGCCACCCCCGTCGCACAGCGGCTCACCGCGCGCCTGATCGGCCGCGGCCTCCGGCCCGAGTCGGTCGCGCCCTCCCTGCGCTGAGCGGCCGGCTACGAGAACAGCATGAGCACGATGCCGATCAGCGGCAGGATGCCCTGGATCAGCGCCGGGCGCACATAGCCGCGCCCGGTGGTCACGAGCACGACGGACGCCGCGAGCATGCTCCCCATCGTGAAGTAGATGAGCGCCAGCCCCGCCGCGTGCGCCCCGACGCCGAACAGGATCAGCCCGATGATCGCGCCGATCGCAAGGAAGAGGTTGTAGAACCCCTGGTTGTAGGCCATCGGCCGCGTGGTGTTCGCCGCCGCCTGATCGGCGACCCCGAACCGCTTCCAGACGGCGGGCCGCACCCAGCCGACGCTCTCCATGAAGAAGATCCCGACGTGGAGCGCAGCAGCCAGCGTGACGACGACGGTCGCGAGGACGATCATGCGGTCAGCCTAACGGCAGCGACGCGGATCAGGCCCGAACATCGACCACCGTCCGCCCACGCAGCCGCCCGGCCAGGATGTCCTCCGCCGCCGGGATGGCCTCCGCGAGCGGGACGAACCGCGTCATCGCGGCGAGCGCCTCCTCGTCCAGGTCGGTCGCCAGCCGCCGCCACGCCGTCTCGCGGAGCGCGGCAGGCGCCTCCACGGAGTTGATCCCCACCAGCGTCACCGCCCGCAGGATGAACGGCATCACGGTCGACGGGAGGTCCGGCCCCTGCGCGAGACCGCACGCCGCGACCGTCCCGCCATAGCGGGTCTGCGCGAGCACGTTCGCGAGCGTGTGGCTGCCGACGGAGTCCACGGCGCCGGCCCACTTCTGGCTCTGGAGCGGCCGCCCCTCCAGGGACAGCTCGGCCCGGTCGACGATCGCCGTCGCCCCGAGATCCGTGAGGTAGCCCTCGAGCTCCTCCGGGCGCCCTGTGGAGGCCGTAACCGGATAACCGAGTTTCGCCAGCAGAGCGATGGCGACCGACCCGACCCCGCCCGCCGCTCCGGTGACCAGCACACTCGAGCCGGCGGCATGCACGGTCTCCGGCTCGACCCCGTTGCGTTCCAGCGCGAGGACCGCCAGCATCGCCGTGAACCCCGCGGTTCCGATCGCCGCGGCCTGCTCGGAGCTCAGCGTGTCGGGCACCCGGACCAGCGCGTCCCCGCGTACCCGCGCCCGCTCGGCAAGCCCGCCGTGATGACTCTCCCCGACCCCGTCCCCGTTGAGCACGACGCGGTCGCCCGGCCTCCACCGCGGATCATCGGAGGCCTCCACGACACCCACCAGGTCGATGCCCGGGATGAGCGGCGACACCCGCGCGACCCCCGGCTTCCCGGCGATGGCGAGCCCGTCCTTGAAGTTGAGGTCGGAGAACTCCACGGCGACTGTCACGTTCCCTGGCATCAGGAAGGCGTCGGTCAGCCGCCGCACCTCGGCGGTGTGCGCCAGGATGCGGGACCCCTCCTTCTCCTGTTCGATGACGATGGCACGGAAGTCGTTCATTCTTGTCCTTCGGTCGTGGCGACGGGGTGGGGAGGCCGTGGGCTATCGCACGCGGCTCAGTTCAGCGTCGGTACATCCCTCGGCAGTTCACCACCCGCGTACAGCTCCGCCGCCGTCCGCTGCACGGCGGCGAGCGCCACCCGCTGCGTCCACGGCCCGTACGAGACGCGCGCGACCCCCAGCTCGTGCAGCCGCGCCGGCGGCAGCGATCCGGGCACCGCGATCACGCTCAGCTTCCGCACTCCGAGCCCGGCGACGAGCTGCGTCACGGTCTCCTCGTCGAGGCGCCCCGGCACGAACACGCAGGTCGCACCCTCGTCCAGGAACGCCCGGCCGCGGCGGATCGCCTCCGCGGTCTTCTCCGCCGCCGTCGGGTAGGTGTTCCTGAGCCACACATCCGTGCGCGCGTTGAGCGCGAACGGCACGCCCTCGGCGTCGGCCGCCACGACGGCCGCCCGAACATGCGCGACGGCCTCCTCGAACGGCCGCACCTGGTCCTCCAGGTTCGCCCCGACCGCGCCGACGCCGATCGCCCGGCGGATCGTCTCGCCGGGGTCCCCGTACCCGCCTTCGAGATCGGCGCTCACCGGGAGGTCGGTGGTCGCGACGATGCGCCCGACCATGTCGATCATCAGGTCGAGCGGGATGTTCTCGCCGTCCTCGTACCCGAGCGTCGCCGCGATCGAGTGGCTGGCCGTCGCGAGCGCGCGGGTCTCCGGGAGGGCGGCGACGGCTTTCGCGCTGATCGCGTCCCACACGTTGACGACCTGCAGCAGTTCGGGGGCGTCGTGAAGACGACGCAGCTCGGCGCCACGTTCGGTGATGGAGGTCATGACGCCACCCTACGACCCGCGCCTGGCGCGCTCTAGGATGAGCGCATGGCGGGTGCCGCTGAGCCGGAGGGACCGCCGCGAGCGGAGCCCGCGGCGGGCGGGGGAGGGCCGCGCGAGGCGCCGGCCACCGGCACACCGGGCCCGGCCAAGACCCTCTCGGCCTCCGGCCGGCGCGTGTCCGTCAATGCCGTCGTCGACAACCTCTTCTTCGTGTTCGGCGGCGTCGCGGCCGTCTGGCTGGCGTTTCTCATCTTCACCGAGAGCTTCTCGTGGGGCTGGTTCCTGCTCCTCTTCTTCGTCGTCTTCTGGATCGTCCTCGCCTACCTGGTGCTTCCGCGCCTGCACCGCATCCTCACCCAGATCTACGTGCCGGACTACTTCATCGGCCGCGCCCGCACCAGCGACGGCCTCCTCGGCGACCCGATCAACCTGGCGCTGCTGGGGTCGGAGGCGCAGCTCGACGAGGCGATGACCCAGGCCGGGTGGACGCGCGCCGACGACGTGACCGCCGCCTCCAGCCGTCGCATCATCACCTCCACGCTGCTGCGCCGCAGCTACGACGAGGCGCCGGTGAGCCCGCTCTTCCTGTTCGGGCACCAGCAGGACGTCGCGTACCAGCAGGAGGTCAAGGGCAATCCGGCCAAGCGCCATCACGTCCGGTTCTGGCGGTGCCCGGAGGGCTGGCTGCTGCCGGGAGGCCACCGCGTCGACTGGCTGGCGGCCGGGACCTTCGACCGCTCGGTCGGCTTCTCCTTGTTCACACTCCAGATCACGCACAAGATCGACGCGAACACGGACATCGAACGCGACCACATCGTCTCCACGCTGACGAGCGCCGACACCGGCGCGGAGGTGGCGGTGATCCGCGACTTCTCGTCCGGCTATCACGCACGCAACGGCGGCGGCGACGCCATCGAGACCGACGGCGACCTCCCTGTCGTCGACCTGTCGAACGTGCTGGTGGAGCCCCGCGCCGTCGCGGTCGCCGCCGACGCGGACCAGCGGAGGCTCGCCCGCGCCGAGCACCGCCCGGTGCCGACGACGCTCGGCTTCCTGCTCATGCTGCTGCGCGTGCTGGCGGGCGTGCTGACCGTGGTGCTCACCGTGCTGGCGTGGCCGCTGTTCATCCGGTCGGAGCTCGTCTCCGCGACCGGCAAAGCCCTGACCGCCTCGGAACAGCAGAGCGCCGACCTGGTCTTCGGCATCGCGATGGGCGTGTTCGCCGCGGGCCTGGTGTTCTACTTCGCGATCGCCCTGCTCGTCTTCACGGGGAGCAACTGGGCCCGCATCGTCGCCATGTCCTACAGCGCCCTGCTGATCATCCTGGCCGCGATCGACTTCTTCAACGGCGGCGAGCAGGTCACCCTCCGCACCAACATCCTCGGCCTCCCACTCGACATCCTGGTGGTGCTCGCGCTGTCGTCCCAACGTGCACGGCTGTGGGCCCGGCGTCCCCGGTTGCGCGAGCCGCGGGGAGGGCCCGCCGCCACGATCACCACGGAATCGGCCACGGCAGCCCAGCAGCCGGCCACCCAGTAGGGCCCGACCTCACCGTCACATCAGCTTCTTCCCCTCCGCCCCTCCCGCCTTCAGCGCCGACTCCTCGGCGTCCAGGAATGCGAGCACCGATCGCACCGCAGGCTCCTGGTAGCGCCCTTCGGCCCGCGCTTCGAGGACCGCCTGCCGTTCCGCCACGATCATCGACCGCCGCAGCTTCCGATACTCCAGCGGCGCAGGGACCTCGGCGTCCGGAACCGGGTTCTCGAGCGCCTCCGACAGGAACACCGCGTTGACGCGCAGCCGTTCGATCACCCGTTCGTCCTCCTGCCCGGTCACCCGCGACTCCAGGTGCTCCAGCCCGGCCGCTTGCGCCTCGGCGAGCAGCCGCTCCATCTCGCCCGCCTCCTGCGCGAAGTCCGGGGGCGGCAGCTTCAGCCGGCGGATGACCCACGGCAGCGCGAGCCCCTCCAGCAGGGTCGCCACGACAACGACGAACGCCAGGAACTGCAGGAACTCGCGATGCGGAGTCGACTCCGGCAGCAGGAAGACCGCCGCGAGTGTCACCACCCCGCGGATGCCGGCGAACGACACCGCGATGCCGGTCGGCCACGTCCACCCGCGCTCCCGGAGGCGTTGCGGCCCGTACCGGTAGAGGGCGGTCGTGCCGACCATCCAGAGGAAGCGCGCCACGAACAGCGCCAGCAGCACGGCGATGCAGATCCACACCGTCTCGGGAACCGTGATGCCCGAACGGAACGCCGAGTTCAGGATGCTCGACAGCTCCAGCCCGATGAAGAGGAAGACCGCGTTCTCGAGCAGGAACTCGATCGTCCGCCAGTTGATGGTCTCCGCGATCCGGGCTTCCGCCGTCTGGATGGTGGGCGATCGGTAGCCGAGGTACAGGCCCGCCACGACGACCGACAGGATGCCCGACCCGTGCAGGAACTGCGACGGGATGAACGCCAGGTACGGCGTGATCAGCCCGATGGAGGTGTCCAGCACGGGGGAGCGGAGCTGCTTGCGGATGAGCGAGAGCACCCACCCCACGAGGAGGCCCATCCCCACCCCGACCACGACCGCGATCACGAAGTCTCCGGCGATGGCCCACGGGTTCACGATGCTGACGATCGCGGCGATGCTCGCGTTCAGCGCCACCAGCGCGGTCGCGTCGTTGAGCAGGCTCTCGCCCTCCAACACCGTGACGAGTCGCCGCGGGAGGTGCACCCGTCCTGCGATCGCCGTCACCGCCACCGTGTCCGTCGGCGCCACCACCGCCCCGAACGCGAAGGCCGCCGCGACCGTGATCGCCGGCACCACCAGCCACGTCGTGACGCCGACCACGACCACCGTGAACACCACGAGCCCGACCGAGAGCAGGAGGATGCCGTCGCGTCTGGCGCGCACGTCGACGATCGACGTCTGGATGGCCGCCGCGAACAGCAGCGGAGGCAGCAGCCCGTAAAGCACGACCTCCGGCTCCAGCGCCACCTGCGGCACCCCGGGGATGAAGGACGCGATCGCGCCGACGACCACCAGCACGACGGGCGCCGACCAGTTGACGCGCCGCGAGAGCCCCGTGACCGTGACCGTGACGACGACGAAGGACACGATCCAGACGATGGTGGTGACCGGATCCATGAGGTTCATCTTGGCCGCAACGCGAAACGGCCAGCAATGGTTCCCGCGAATCAGTGGAGAACTCGCCGGACCCGGAAGCTGTGGAGGACTAGAGGACTATCCCCGTGTCACGCCGCGTGCGCGGCGCACTCCACCACGTCGCACTCCTCGCACACCACCAGCTGCTCCCGGCACGACGGATCGCTGCAGTTCCGCATCCGGTCGGTCGCCGTCCCGCACCCCGCGCAGCGCCCGACCACCGCGGAGTGGTCCGAGAACCGCACGGACCCGCGCCCGTCGAACACATACAGCGACCCCTCCCAGAGCCCGTCGTCCCCGAAGCGCTCGCCGTAGCGGACCACACCGCCGTCGAGCTGGTAGACCTCGCCGAACCCGCGCGAGCGCATCAGCCCCGACAGCACCTCGCAGCGGATGCCGCCGGTGCAGTACGTCACGACCGGCTTGTCCTTGAGATGGTCGTACCGTCCGCTCTCGAGCTCGGCGACGAACTCGCGGGTCGTCGCCACCTCGGGCACGACCGCTCCGCGGAACCGGCCGATCTCCGCTTCGAAGCGGTTGCGTCCGTCGAAGAAGACCACGTCGTCGCGGGAGTCCAGGAGCGCGTGCAACGCGTCGGGGTCGAGCCGCTCGCCCCCGCCGACGACGCCCGACTCGTCCACCCGCAGCTCTTCCGGCGCACCGAACGACACGATCTCCTCGCGCACGCGCACCGAAAGCCGCGGGAAGTCCAGGCTCCCGCCCGAGGCGTCCAGCCCCGACCCGTCGCTCCACTTCACGTCGAGGTCGTGGAACGCCGCGTACTGCTTCGTCTTGCGCAGGTACCGTTTGAGCGCGTCGAGCTCCCCGCCCAGCGTCCCGTTGATGCCGTCCTCGGACAGCAGGATGCGCCCCCGCAGCCCGAGCGCCTCGCACAGGTCGCGCTGCCACAGCCGCACCGCGTCCGGGTCCGACAGCGGCGCGAAGGCGTAATAAAGGAGGACTTTCGCGACAGGCACCGAGGGATGCTAGCAGCGGCGACTGCGAGAACAGACAGATTCGTTAGTCATCCGTTCAGCGGAATGGACCAGAGTGGTTGTATGCGAACCATCGTCATCCTGCCCACGTATAACGAGCGGGAGAACATCGGACCCGTGGTCGGCCGCATCCGCGCCTCGGCGCCGGAGGTCGACGTGCTCGTGGTCGACGACGGTTCGCCGGACGGCACGGGCGAGATCGCGGACGCGCTCGCCGCGACCGACGCCAACGTCAAGGTGCTGCACCGTGCCGGCAAGGAGGGCCTCGGCGCCGCCTACCGTGCCGGGATGGCCTGGGCGCTCGACGACGGCTACGACGCGGTGGTCGAGATGGACGCCGACGGCTCGCACCGGCCGGAGGAGCTTCCCTCCCTGCTCGCGGCGCTCCGCACGCTCCCGCAGGGCGACGCGGCGGACGGCGCCGACCTCGTGCTGGGCTCCCGCTGGGTCCCGGGCGGCGGCGTGGTCAACTGGCCCGCGCGCCGGCGGTTCCTCTCCAAGGGCGGCAGCACGTACTCCCGGTTCTGGCTGGGCGTCCCCGCGAAGGACGTGACCGGTGGCTACCGCGCGTTCACCGCCGATGCGCTGCGCCGCATCCACTTCGAGAGCGTCGAGAGCCAGGGCTACTGCTTCCAGATCGACATGCTGCGCCGCGCATACGACGCCGGCCTCAGCGTCGTGGAGGTGCCGATCACGTTCGTCGAGCGGGAGCACGGCGTCTCCAAGATGAGTGGCGGCATCGTTGCGGAGGCCATGCTGCGCGTCACCGGCTGGGGGATCGCCGGGCTCCCGCGCCGCTTCCGCCGGCGTCCCGTCCCCGCGACCGTGACGGAGTCGACGCAGCGGGCGTAGCGTGAGCGCTATGTCGAAAGATCCGCTGGAGCGCTTCGGCGCCGTTCCTCAGTTCACGGTCACGAGCGACGACGTCGCCGACGACCGCCCGCTCGGCCGCGCGCAGTGGGGCGCGGGCGGAGGCGGTGGCGATGTGTCGCCGCAGCTCTCCTGGAGCGGGTTCCCCGCCGGGACGAAGAGCTTCGCCGTCACCATCCACGACCCGGACGCCCCGACCGGCTCGGGATTCTGGCACTGGGCCGTCTACAACATCCCGGCGTCGGTGACCTCGCTGGCGTCCGGCGCGGGGGCGGAGGGCGGCGCGAGTCTCCCGCAGGGCGCCGCCATGCTCTCCAACGAACTGCGCTCGAAGAGCTTCACCGGCGCGGGCCCGCCTCCCGGAACCGGCACGCACCGATACCACGTCGTCGTGCACGCCCTGGATGTCGACCACCTCGACCTCGACCCGGAGTCGACCCCGGCCGTGTTGGGCTTCAACGCCCACTTCCACTCGCTGGGCCGCGCCGTGGTCACACCGGTCGCGACCGCGGGGGACATCTAGCCGACGCTCAGTGCTTGTTCCCGGTCAGCGCCAGCACACCACCGAGCCCGATCATCAGCACGCCACCGGTCGCGCCGAGCCGCTCGACCCGCTTCGGTGACCGCCCGAACCACGCCCGGGCGGTCCCAGCGGCGAGCGCCCACACGCTGTCGAACGTCAGCGCCAGCAGCAGGAACACCACCCCAAGCTCGAACAGCTGCACCGGGATGCCGCCCGCTCGGTAGTCGACGAACTGCGGCAGCACCGCGACGAAGAACACCAACGACTTCGGGTTGGTGGCCCCCACCAGCATCCCCTCGCCGATGATCCGCCAATGCGACCGCCGCGGAGGCGTCGCCTCGTGCGTCACCGCCGTGTGCCTGCGGTGCCGGATGGCCTGCACGCCGAGGTACATCAGGTACGCCGCGCCCGCGAACTTAACGATCGTGAACGCCACCAACGACTGCGCGACGAGCGCCCCGATCCCGAGCGAGACCGCGACGATGAGCGGCAGCATCCCGAGCGCGTTGCCGAGCACGCTCAGGAGGCCGCCGAGCCTCCCGAGGGCCAGCGACCGCCCGATCACGAACAGCACGCTGGGCCCGGGGATCACGATGAGCGCGATCGACGCGAGCGCGAAGGCGAGCAGGGAGGGCGGCGGGACCATAGCAGGAGCGTAGGCGAGGTAGGTTCGTTACGTGAAGCTCCACAACGTTCGTGTGCACAGAAGCGACGAGAACCTCGCCCGTCAGGACCAGCTCGCCTGGAAGATCGCCGAGGTCGCCGCCGACCCGGTGGAGGTCGGCTCCGAGGTCGCCGACATGGTCATCAACCGCGTCATCGACAACGCCGCCGTGGCCGCCGCCTCCCTCACCCGCAGGCCGGTCGTGTCGGCGCGCTCGCAGGCGCTGGCCCACCCGCTCGCGGCCGCGCAGCTGGAGGAGCTGACCGCCTCCGCCGACCACCCGCAGGACGGCTCGACGGTGTTCGGCGAGCCGCAGCGGACCCGCGTCAGCCCGGAGTGGGCGGCCTGGGCGAACGGCGTGGCCGTGCGCGAGCTCGACTACCACGACACCTTCCTCGCCGCGGAGTATTCGCACCCCGGCGACAACATCCCGCCGATCACCGCCGTCGCCCAACACGCCGCCCGCGCCTACGGGCTGACCGGCCGCGACCTGGTCCGCGGCATCGCGACCGGGTACGAGATCCAGATCGACCTCGCGAAGGCGATCAGCCTGCACGCCCACAAGATCGACCACGTCGCCCACCTCGGCCCGAGCGCCGCGGCCGGCATCGGCACGCTCCTGCACCTGCCGCCCGAGACGATCTTTCAGGCCATCGGCCAGGCCCTCCACACCACGACCGCCACCCGCCAGTCGCGCAAGGGCGAGATCTCCAGCTGGAAGGCGCACGCGCCCGCGTTCGCCGGCAAGATGGCCGTCGAGGCGATCGACCGGGCGCTGCGCGGCGAGACCAGCCCGACCCCGATCTACGAGGGCGAGGACGGCGTGATCGCCTGGCTGCTTGACGGCCCGAGCGCGTCCTACGACGTGCCGCTGCCGGAGGCCGGGGAGGCCAAGCGCGCCATCCTCGACTCGTACACCAAGGAGCACTCCGCCGAGTACCAGGCGCAGGCCTGGATCGACCTCGCCCGCAAGCTCCACAAGGAGCACCCGGAGGCGGCCGACCCCGAGCGTGTGGAGAGCATCGTCATCCACACCTCGCACCACACCCACTACGTGATCGGCTCCGGAGCGAACGACCCGCAGAAATACGACCCCACCGCGTCGCGGGAGACGCTGGACCACAGCATCCCGTACATCTTCACCGTCGCGCTGCAGGACGGCGGCTGGCACCATGTGGAGTCCTACCTCCCGGCCCGCGCCGCCCGTCCCGACACGATCGCGCTCTGGGGCAAGGTCACCACGACCGAGGACCCGGAGTGGACCCGCCGCTACCACTCGATCGACCCGGCCGAGAAGGCGTTCGGCGGCCGCGTCGTCATCACGCTCGCCGACGGCCGCGTGATCGAGGACCAGATCGCCGTCGCCGACGCCCACCCGCTCGGCGCCCGGCCGTTCGCCCGCGCCGACTACGTCGCCAAGTTCCGCTCCCTGGCGGCGGAGGTGCTGGAGGAGGCCGAGATCGACCGCTTCCTCGCCCTCGCCGAGCGTCTCCCCGAGCTGTCCGCCGCCGAGCTCGGCGGCCTCACCATCACCGCGCGCCCCGGCCTGCTGGCCGGCATCCCCGCGCCGAGAGGACTGTTCTGATGCTGTACTCCTCCCTTCCCGCGCACGAGAAGCGCGCGGCGTTCCGGGCGCGGCTGGCGTCCGGCGAGCTGGTGCGGATGCCGGGCGCCTTCAACCCGCTGAGCGCGCGACTCATCGAGCGCAAGGGCTTCGAAGGCGTCTACATCTCCGGCGCCGTGCTGTCCGCCGACCTCGGCCTCCCGGACATCGGGCTCACCACCCTCACCGAGGTGGCCGGCCGCGCAGCGCAGATCGCCCGGATGACCGACCTCCCGACCCTGGTCGACGCCGACACCGGCTTCGGCGAGCCGATGAACGTCGCCCGCACGGTTCAGACGCTCGAGGACGCCGGAGTCGCCGGCCTCCACATCGAGGACCAGGTGAACCCCAAGCGCTGCGGCCACCTCGACGGCAAGCAGGTCGTGGACGAGGACACCGCGCTCAAGCGCATCCGCGCCGCCGCCGACGCCCGCCGCGACCCGAACCTGCTGATCATGGCGCGCACCGACATCCGTGCGGTGGAAGGGCTGGATGCCGCGATCGACCGCGCCAAGGCACTCGTCGATGCGGGTGCCGACGCGATCTTCCCCGAGGCGATGGCCGACCTGTCCGAGTTCGCGGCGGTCCGTGCCGCGGTGGACGTGCCGATCCTGGCCAACATGACCGAGTTCGGCAAGAGCGACCTCTTCACCGTCGACCAGCTCCGTGACATCGGCGTCAACATCGTGATCTGGCCGGTCTCGCTGCTGCGCCTCGCGATGGGGGCCGCCGAGCGCGGTCTCGACCAGCTCCTCGCGGAGGGCACCCTGGAGCCGATGCTCGGATCGATGCAGCATCGCGCCGAGCTGTACGACCTGATTGACTACGAGGGCTACAACGCGTTCGACACCTCGGTGTACAACTTCGAAGTGCGCCGCTGAGCGCTGCTCACAGCCGCATCAGCACGAGTCACGACCACAGCAGCGAAGGAGCAGCACAATGACCGACCCCGAGATCCACAAGGGCCTGGCCGGCGTCGTCGTGGACACGACGACCATCTCGTCCGTGAACCCGCAGACCAACTCGTTGCTGTACCGCGGCTACCCGGTGCAGGAGCTGGCCGCGAACTGCTCGTTCGAGGAGGTCGCCTGGCTGCTGTGGAACGGCGAGCTGCCGACGCCGGACGAGCTGGCCGGGTTCGTGAAGCTGGAGCGCAGCCTCCGCAGCATGGACGACCGCACCCGCCGCGTCCTGGACGACATCCCCGTGTCCGCGCACCCGATGGACGCCCTGCGCACCGCAGTCAGCCAGCTCGGCGGCCTCGACCCGACGCTGGAGCAGGAGAACGGCATCCTCGACCCGGAGCTCAACCACAGCCGTGCCGTCCACCTCTTCGCCCAGCTCCCGACGATCGTGGCCTACATCCAGCGCCGCCGTCGCGGGCTCGACCCGGTGGAGTCGCGGGATGACCTCGACTACGCGGAGAACTTCCTCTGGCTGACCTTCGGCGAGGTGCCGGACGACGTGGTCGTGAACGCCTTCCGCGTCTCGCTGGTGCTCTACGCGGAGCACTCCTTCAACGCCTCCACGTTCACCGCGCGCGTGATCGCGTCCACCCTGTCGGACGTCTACTCGGCCGTCACCGGCGCGATCGGCGCCCTCAAGGGCCCGCTGCACGGCGGCGCGAACGAGGCCGTCATGCACACCTTCGACGAGATCGGCAGCGCCGACCGGGCGGAGGCCTGGCTGGACGACGCCCTCGCTGAGAAGCGCAAGATCATGGGCTTCGGCCACCGCGTCTACAAGAACGGCGACTCCCGCGTCCCGACCATGCGGGCCTCCCTGGAGACGCTGGTCGAGCACTACGACCGCCAGGACATGCTCGACCTCTACGACGCGCTCGAGAAGGCGATGGGCGACCGCAAGAACATCAAGCCGAACCTGGACTACCCGTCCGGCCCGGCCTACAACCTGATGGGCTTCGACACCGAAACCTTCACCCCGCTGTTCGCCGCGGCCCGGGTCACCGGCTGGACCGCCCACATCTTCGAGCAGTACGCCGCCAACTCCCTCATCCGCCCGCTGTCCCTGTACACCGGCCCCACCGAACGCCACCTCCCCTAACCCCGGCCTCCCGCCGCCGCCCCTCTCGCAAACAACGGAGGAGACCCGCCCCATCCCGGGCCGGATCTCCTCCGTTGACTGCTTAATCGGGCTCAGCGCACCTCGATCTCCTCCGTTATCAGCGCCACAGCAGCAGCGCATCCCCCTGCCCGCCGCCACCGCACAGCGCCACAGCCGCCCGCCCGGACCCCCGCCTGGCCAGCTCATGCGCCGCATGCCCGGCCAGCCGAGCCCCCGACGCCCCGATGGGATGCCCCAACGCGATCGCACCGCCGTGGATGTTGACCTTCTCCGCGTCGAGGTCCAGGTCGGCCGTCGACTGCAGGGCCACCGCAGCGAACGCCTCGTTGATCTCCACCAGGTCGAGGTCATCCACACCCCACCCGGCCCGCTTCAGCGCTGCATTGATGGCGTTCGACGGCTGCGAGTGCAGCGAGTTGTCCGGCCCCGCGACCTGCCCGCTGGCTCCGACGACGGCGAGCCACTCCAGCCCGAGCCGCTCGGCGTTCTCCCGCGATGTGAGGATCAGCGCCGCCGCGCCGTCACTGAGCGGCGACGAGTTGCCCGCGGTGAGCGTCCCGCCCTCCGCGAAGCTCGGCCGCAGCTTGGCCAGCACCTCCACCGTCGAGTCCGGCCGCACGCCCTCATCCACCGCCACGACGATCGGGTCGCCCTTTCGCTGAGGGATGCTGACCGGTGCGATCTCCTCGGCGAAGACCCCGGACGTCGCCGCCGCGCCCGCGCGCTGGTGCGACGACGCCGCGAACGCGTCCTGCGCCTCCCGCGTGAGGCCGAGCTTCTCCGTGTAGCTCTCGGTCGAGGCGCCCATCGAGATCTTGTCGAACGCGTCGGTCAGCCCGTCGTAGGCGGCCGTGTCCAGCGCTTCGAGCGAGCCATAGGTCCAGCCCTTCCGCGAGCCGGGCAGGATGTGCGGGGCGTTCGTCATGGACTCCTGGCCGCCCGCCGCGACCACGGTCGCCTCGCCGGCGCGGATGAGCCGCGCGGCGTCGATCACGGCCGCGAGCCCGGACAGGCACACCTTGTTGATGGTCGTCGCCGGGACGTCCCAGCCGATCCCGGCGGCGATGGCCGTCTGGCGGGCCGGGTTCTGGCCAGCGCCGGCCTGGAGCACCTGCCCGAAGATCACGGTGTCGATGTCGGACGCCTGGAGCCCGGACTGCTCGATCGCCTTCCGCAGCGCGACGGTGCCGAGCTGCACCGCGGTCTGGCTCGCGAGCACGCCGGTCACCTTGCCGAGCGGTGTGCGCGTGGCGGAGAGGATGACGACATCGTTCGGGCGGGGTTCGGGGATGTTGCTGGTCATTGCGTGGCGACTCCTTCGTCGGCTGATTCTCTTCACCCATTGTCATCCACAGGTGGAGGCCGCTGGCCAGTTCTCCACAGATTGAGACGATCGGCCACGAACGACCCCGTCCGGTTCCTACCGTGGACGTATGTCCGAGCCGGAAGAGGTGTCCCTTGCCCATGTACCGAGTCACGACCGACCACGGGAGCGGATGCGCCGGCTCGGCGTCGGTTCGCTCACCGACGACGAAGTCCTCGCCCTCGTCCTCGGCTCCGGCCAGATGGGGCGGAACGTCCTGTCGCTGGCGCGCACCATCCTGGCCCGCTGCGGCGGGTTCCCCGGGCTCGCGACGATGGACTTCGCCCGACTGGAGACCCTGCCGGGCGTCGGCCCCGCGACCGCCGGGCGGCTGGTCGCCATCATCGAGATCTGGCGTCGCGCCGGGCGATCATCCGCATGGACGCGGCTGGTCGACCACGACGCCATCGCGGAGGTGGTCCGACCGGAGCTGCTGCACCGCGACAGCGAGCGGTTCGTCGTGGTCGTCGCCGATCGTGCGGCCCGGCCCCTGGAGGTCGTTCTCGTGCGCGACGGCGGCGTCGACGAGCGGTCCATCCAGCCGGCCGACATCCTCCAGGCCGTGCTCACCCGCGGCGGGCGGTCGTTCGCCGTCGCGCACAACCATCCGGCGGGATCGCTCGACCCGTCCGTGGCCGACACCGTCCTCACCCGCAGGCTCGATCAGGCCGCGGCCACCATCGGGCTCCGCTTCCTCGGCCACATCCTGGTGGCCGGCGAGCAGTGACCGCGCTCTCGGCTACGGGGTCAGTCGCGTCGGTCCGCGGAAGAGATAGGTCGTCTCGCGCAGGTTGGCGAGATGCAGCATCAGCATGAGCACGCGCGCCAGTCCCATCCCGAATCCGCCGTGCGGCGGGATGCCGTAGCGGAACGTCGCGAGGACGTCCTCCAGCTCCTCCACCGAGAGGCCCTTGTCGACGGCCTGCTCCTCGAGGACCTCGACGCGGTGCTCGCGCTGGGCGCCGGTGGAGATCTCGACGCCGTTGAAGATCAGGTCGTAGCTCTTGGTGATCGACGGGTCGTCGGCGTGACGCATGTGGTAGTACGGGCGGATGCTCGAGGCGTAGTCCGTCAGGAACACGAACTCGTGACCGTAGGTCTCCTTGACGAACGCGGAGATGCGGCGCTCGCCCTCCGGGTCCATGTCGTCATCCGCGCGCGGCACCTCGTAGCCCTGCTCGGCGACGATGCGCTTGGCCTCGGCCAGCGGGATGCGCGGGAACGGGGTCGCCGGAACCGTGACCTCGATGCCGAAGAGCGCCTCGATCTCGGCGCCGTGCTTCTCCTTCACCGCCGTGAAACCGGTGACCAGGAGGTCCTCGTGCACCTTCATGACGTCCTCGTGGCTGTCGATCCAGCTCAACTCGGTGTCGACGCTCGTGAACTCCGTCGCGTGCCGGCTGGTGAAGCTGGGGTCGGCGCGGAACGCCGGGCCGATCTCGAACACACGGCCGAAGCCGGCCGCCTGCGCCATCTGCTTGAAGATCTGCGGGCTCTGAGCGAGGTACGCGGTCGTCTCGAAGTAGGGGAGCTCGAAGAGCTCCGCGCGCGACTCGGACGCCGACGCCATGAGCTTCGGGGTGTGGATCTCGATGAAGCCGTTGTCCACCCAGTACTGCCGCATCGCGTGCTCGAGCGTGGTCTGCACGCGGAAGATCAGGTTGTGCTTCGGCTCGCGCAGGTCGAGGAAGCGCCAGTCCATGCGCTTGTCGATGCCGCTGTCGGCGGCGATCGGCGTCTCCGGGATGGCGGCCGTCTCGACTTCGAGGGTGTTCAGCTTGATCTCGATGCCGCCGAGCTTGACCCGCTCGTCGTGCTTGAGCTCACCGCTGGCCCTCACGAACGACCCCTGCGACAGACCGGAGATGGTCGTCGCGGGCTCGTCGGCGACCACGGCGCCGTCCTCGTCGACGGTGCGCGGGTTGACGAGCTGGACAGCGCCCGACTCGTCGCGCAGCACGACGAACTGCACCTTCTTCTGGTCGCGGACGGTCTCGACCCATCCGGCGACGTTCACGGGGCCGTCGGGCAGAGCGGCGAGGTCTTTGATCAAAACGCGTGCGGTCACGATCGACAAGCCTACCGCTCGCCTTTACCGCCCGAGAGGGGAGGCCGGCTGCCCAGCACTCCCACGCTCAGTGAATTCAAGGCAAGCCGCTCCGTAGACTGGTGCGGTGGTAGCAAGCCAGGTACATCTCGTCCGTCACGGAGAGGTGTTCAATCCCGACGGCATCCTGTACGGCAGGCTGCCGGGCTTCGGGCTGTCCAAGCTCGGCCATCGGATGGCGCAGGCCGCCGCCGACGACCTGGTCGCCCGCTCCCGCCCGGTGTCCCTGTTGCGCATGTCGCCGCTGCAGCGCACCCGCGAGTCGATGGCGCCGATCGCGGCGGCCTTCGGCCTCGAGCCCGAGGTGGACGAGCGGATCATCGAG
The DNA here is from genome assembly GCF_042789575.1 of Leifsonia sp. NPDC056824. NCBI lineage: Bacteria > Bacillati > Actinomycetota > Actinomycetes > Micrococcales > Microbacteriaceae > Leifsonia > Leifsonia sp. NPDC056824. The sequence goes on from NZ_JBHUAV010000001.1 coordinate 1,290,294, forward strand.
CCCACCAACCACTTCGAGGGCACCAATATGCGCCGTGCCCTGAAGAACCCGGCCAACTGGCCGTTCATCGTCTACCCGCCCCGGCCGAGTTGGGGCGAGGCGTACACCAGCATCGAGAAGCGGATGCAGGAGGCCGTCGCCGATGCGTTCGACTCCGTCGAGTCCGGCGACGTCGTCCTGGTCAGCCACCAGCTCCCGATCTGGGTCATGCACCTCTCGGCGGCGGGGGAGCGGTTCCCGCACGACCCGCGCAAGCGGCGCTGCGCGCTCTCCAGCATCACCACCTTCGAGCGGACCACCGAACCGGCCCCGGCACCCCAGCCGCGTCCCGGCGAGGCACAGGTCCCGGCCGACCCGGACGCCCCGCCCGTCGTCCGGGTGGTGGAGGTCGGCTACGTCGAGCCCGCCGGCAGCCTGATCAGCGCCGCGACCGATGTGGGGGCCGTGTGACCTCCGTCCGACGCTCCGCCCGCCGCCGCCTGGCGCTCCTTCTTCCGGCGGCCGCCGCGGCCACGGCGCTCCTTCTCTCCGGCTGCACGTCCAACGATGCCCTCGCCAACCAGTACCGCTCCGGCAACGGCCAGAACTACATCGCAGGCGACGGCAGCGTGAGCGAATACGCGGCGGCGAACCGCGGCGCCCCGATCGCCTTCTCCGGCAAGCTCGCCGACGGCACCACGGTGTCCTCGAAGGACTACGCAGGCAAGGTCCTCGTCGTGAACTTCTGGTACGCGGGCTGCCCGCCATGCCGGGTGGAGGCGCCCGACCTTGAGTCGCTGTCGCAGAAGTACGCGTCGCAGGGCGTCAGCTTCCTCGGCGTCAACCTCTACGACTCCGCGAGCACCGCGGCCAGCTTCGAACAGGACAAGGGCGTGACCTACCCCTCCGTCCTCGACCGTGACACCGGGTCCGTCCTGCTGGCCTTCAGCGAGACCGTCCCTCCCAAGGCCACACCGACCACGATCGTGATCGACAAGCAGGGCCGTGTGGCCGCCCGCATCCTCGGCGCCATCCCGGACAAGAGCATCCTCGACTCGCTCATCTCCGACGCCGTGGCCGGGAAGTGACCGTGAACGTCGGTCAGATCGTCTTCAGCGGCCAGCTCCTGCTCGCACTTCCCATCGCGCTCCTCGCGGGACTGGTCTCGTTCGCCTCCCCGTGCGTGCTCCCGCTGGTGCCCGGCTATCTCGCCTACGTCGGCGGGATGAGCGATCCGGGCGCCAAGCGCGACCGAAGCCGGGTGATCACCGGTGTCGCGCTGTTCGTCCTCGGCTTCGCCGTCGTCTTCATCGCCTATGGAGCCGCGTTCGGCGCTCTCGGCCTGTGGCTGGTCCGCTGGCAGGAGGTGGTCATCCGGGTCCTCGGCGTGCTCGTCATCCTGATGGGCCTCGTCTTCATCGGGCAGTTCTCCTTCTTGCAGCGCACGATCAAGCCGACCTGGCGTCCCGCAACCGGCCTCATCGGGGCGCCGCTGCTCGGCGTGGTCTTCGGCCTGGGCTGGACGCCGTGCATCGGCCCGACCCTCGCGGCGATCAGCGCGCTGAGCGTTGGCAGCGGTTCCCCGTGGCGCGGAGCCCTGCTCGGGCTCTTCTACTGCATCGGCCTCGGCATCCCGTTCCTGCTGGTCGCCCTCGGCTTCGACTGGGTCGCGGGCTCCGTGGCCTTCCTCAAGCGGCACATCCGCGTCATCAACATCATCGGAGGCGCGCTCCTGGTCGTCATCGGCGTGATGATGGCGACCGGCCTCTGGACCGCCATGATGTCCCAGTTCCTGGGGGTGATCTCCGGCTTTGTCCCGGCCATCTGACCACATCGATGTCGCGCCTCCGCGCGAGGACCCGAACGTCGTCCAGCCCAAGCTCGGCCCGCTCGGCTGGCTGCGCTGGGCCTGGCGTCAGCTCACGAGCATGCGCACGGCGCTGTTCCTGCTGCTCCTGCTCGCGATCGCGGCGGTCCCCGGCTCGCTGTTCCCGCAGCGCGGCGCCGACCCGAACGGCGTCACCAAGTACTTCAGCGACAACCCGCAGCTCGCACCGGTGCTCGACAAGTTCCAGCTCTTCGACGTCTACACGTCGTTCTGGTTCTCGGCCATCTATCTGCTGCTCTTCGCATCGCTGATCGGCTGCATCATCCCGCGCACGGCGCACCACTTCCGCGCCCTGCGCGCCCGCCCGCCGCGCACGCCCGTCCGGCTCACCCGGATGTCGGCATTCCAGGCGCGCATCCTCCCGGCCGAGCTCCGCGCCGACGGCCCGAACCCGATCGAGTCGGCGCGCCAGGTGCTCCGCCGGTCGCGCTACCGAGTGGCCCTCTACCAGGACGCCCGATCGACCTCGGTCTCCGCCGAACGCGGCTACCTGCGCGAGACCGGCAACCTCGTCTTCCACATCGCCTTGCTCGGCGTGCTGGTCGCGGTCGGCATCGGCGGAGGCTTCGGCTACACCGGCCAGAAGGTCGTCGTCGTCGGCCAGAGCTTCGTCAACAGCCTGCCGTCCTACAACTCGTTCAACCCGGGGAGGTTCTTCTCCGACGGGTCGCTCGAGCCGTTCTCCATCCGGGTCAACAGCCTGGATGTCGCCTACGAGACGAAGAACCCGAACGCCAAAGGCACCCCGCTCGACTACACCGCGAAGGTGACCACGACCGGGCCCGGAGACACCTCGAGCGATTCGACGATCAAGGTCAACGAGCCGCTGGCGATCGGCGGCACCAACGTCTACCTGCTCGGCAACGGGTACGCGCCGACCATCACGGTCCGCGATCCGAAGGGCAAGGTGGTGTTCAGCGACTCGGTGCCGTTCATCGCGGAGGACGCGAAGCTCACCTCCCTCGGCTGGGTGAAGGTGCCGGATGGTCTCCGCGAGCAGGTCGGCATGATCGGCTTCTTCTACCCGACGGTCGGCAAAAGCGCGACGGCCGCCGGCGCCCTGACCTCGACGTTCCCGGGCCTGAACGATCCCGTCCTCAGCCTCAATGTGTACGCCGGCGACCTCGGCGTCGACAGCGGCGTCCCGCAATCGGTCTACAGCCTGAACACCGACAAGATGTCCCAGCTCGCCGGGCCCGGCACGAAGACCAAGGCCCTGCAATTGAAGCCGGGGCAGACCGTCGAGCTCCCGAGCGGCCTCGGCACGATCTCGATGGGCGACGTCAAGCGTTACGCGTCACTCGACGTGCACCACGACCCCGCTCAGGGCTGGGTCCTGCTCTTCGCGATCCTCATCCTCGGCGGCCTGCTGACGTCGCTCTTCGTGCCCCGACGTCGCATCTGGGTCAAGGCCGTCGAGAACCCCGACGGCTCCCTGACCCTGGAGTACGCTGGCCTCGCCCGTGGTGAGGACCCCAACCTCCTTGCGGCTGTGACCGCCGTCGCCGACGAGCACACCGCACTCCTCACCCGAACCCCGAAGAATTAGGCTTGCACTCGTGACCGAAACCCTGTCCCAGTTGTCCACGGTCTTCATCTATGTGGCGATGGGGTTCTACGCGGCCGCGTTCATCGCGTTCGCGCTCGACCTCGCGCGCAGAGGAGCCAGAGCCACGGCCGAGGAGGCCGCGGTCGTCCCGAGCGCCGTCGCCCGACGGGCGGAGGTCGCCCAACCCGTGGGAGCGACGGCCGCGCGGATGTCCGCGTCCGGCGGTGGCGGCGAAGCGCCTCCCGCGACGCCGCCGTCGTCCGCGCTCGGCCGGCTGTCGTCCCGGATCAGCACGCGTCTCGAGGACGACGTGATGAACGGCGCCGCCTCGTCGGCGTCGATCAAGTGGGCGTTCGGTCTCACCATCGTGGGCTGGGGCTTCCACCTGATCGCCACAGTGCTCCGAGGAATCGCGGCCGATCGGGTGCCGTGGGCCAACATGTGGGAGTTCTCGATGACCGGCACGCTGGTCATCGTCGGCGTCTTCCTGGTGGCGAACCTCAAGTGGGACATCAAGTACCTCGGCACGTTCATCATGGGCCTGGTCCTGGTGCTGCAGGGGATCGCCCTGTTGCGGTACTACGTCCCGGTGGTCCCGTTGCAGCCGGCGCTGCAGTCGTACTGGCTCGTCATCCACATCATCGTCGCCGTGCTGGGCACGGCGTTCTTCGCGCTCGGCTTCGCGCTGTCAGGGCTCCAGCTCCTGCAGTACCGGCGCGAACGTCAGGTCGAAGAGTCCCGTCCCCAGCAGTTCCGGTTCCTCGCGACCCTCCCCAGCGCGGCCGCCCTGGAGAACCTCGCGTACCGGATCAACATCGTCGGCTTCATCGCCTGGACCTTCACGCTGATCGCCGGAGCCATCTGGGCCGAGAAGGCGTGGGGTCGTTACTGGGGGTGGGACACCAAGGAAGTCTGGACGTTCATCATCTGGGTGATCTACGCCGGCTACATCCACGCGCGTGCCACCCGCGGCTGGCGCGGATCGCGTTCCGCCTGGCTCGCGATCATCGGCTTCGCCGCGGTGCTCTTCAACTTCGGCGTCGTCAACGTGTTCTTCCACGGACTGCACGCCTACTCGGGCCTCGGATCCTGATCGGATCAGCCCCTCCCGCCTGACGCGGTCGCCCCTCCGGGCGGCCGCGTTTTCGCGTTCCAGGGGGCGACTTCCGCGGAATCACGCGGATCCGGCCCTGCGACACGCCCGGGATGTCCGCGGAATTTGCGACGTCCCGGAGGCCTGCGTAAAGTACTTACTTGTCACCCCAAAGGTGCGGGAGAGCGGAAGAGCTCCCCGGCCTCAAGCGGGACCGAATCCTTAGCCTAGCGGCAAATCTCAACTTGAAAGAGTTGCTTTGCTGCGCTTAGGATTAACACCCACTCACTGAACAGGTCTGACCGGTTCGGTTCGTGCAAATCGGATGTATCCCACGATGGATGAACGAGCGAGCGCGAAACGGCCAACTTGACAAACTGACTGAGAGTGGTAAGGTAGAGAAGTTGCCTCACAGAGAAACCCGAGAGGGTTGAAGGTGAGAGCGTCCGATCCTTGAGAACTCAACAGCGTGCACAATGTCAAATGCCAAAAACCTCGGCATTGACCCGAAGACCTCGGTCTGAAAGTCGATGCATGAGATTCCTTTGGATTAGAAACAGAATGTCAGTAGATATTCGAAACTAGTCAAGACAAACTCGCAGGAGACGAGATATTCCTCTCCGATCCTGCACTATGTTTCCAGTCGCTTGCGACTTGGAGCAAAACATTTTACGGAGAGTTTGATCCTGGCTCAGGACGAACGCTGGCGGCGTGCTTAACACATGCAAGTCGAACGATGAACCTGGAGCTTGCTCTAGGGGATTAGTGGCGAACGGGTGAGTAACACGTGAGTAACCTGCCCTTGACTCTGGGATAACCTCCGGAAACGGAAGCTAATACCGGATATGACGCACGGAGGCATCTCCTGTGCGTGGAAAGAACTTCGGTCAAGGATGGACTCGCGGCCTATCAGGTAGTTGGTGAGGTAACGGCCCACCAAGCCTACGACGGGTAGCCGGCCTGAGAGGGTGACCGGCCACACTGGGACTGAGACACGGCCCAGACTCCTACGGGAGGCAGCAGTGGGGAATATTGCACAATGGGCGAAAGCCTGATGCAGCAACGCCGCGTGAGGGACGACGGCCTTCGGGTTGTAAACCTCTTTTAGTAGGGAAGAAGCGAAAGTGACGGTACCTGCAGAAAAAGCACCGGCTAACTACGTGCCAGCAGCCGCGGTAATACGTAGGGTGCGAGCGTTGTCCGGAATTATTGGGCGTAAAGAGCTCGTAGGCGGTCTGTCGCGTCTGCTGTGAAATCCCGAGGCTCAACCTCGGGCCTGCAGTGGGTACGGGCAGACTAGAGTGCGGTAGGGGAGAATGGAATTCCTGGTGTAGCGGTGGAATGCGCAGATATCAGGAGGAACACCGATGGCGAAGGCAGTTCTCTGGGCCGTAACTGACGCTGAGGAGCGAAAGCGTGGGGAGCGAACAGGATTAGATACCCTGGTAGTCCACGCCGTAAACGTTGGGCGCTAGATGTGGGGACCATTCCACGGTTTCCGTGTCGCAGCTAACGCATTAAGCGCCCCGCCTGGGGAGTACGGCCGCAAGGCTAAAACTCAAAGGAATTGACGGGGGCCCGCACAAGCGGCGGAGCATGCGGATTAATTCGATGCAACGCGAAGAACCTTACCAAGGCTTGACATATACGAGAACGGGCCAGAAATGGTCAACTCTTTGGACACTCGTAAACAGGTGGTGCATGGTTGTCGTCAGCTCGTGTCGTGAGATGTTGGGTTAAGTCCCGCAACGAGCGCAACCCTCGTTCTATGTTGCCAGCGCGTAATGGCGGGAACTCATAGGAGACTGCCGGGGTCAACTCGGAGGAAGGTGGGGATGACGTCAAATCATCATGCCCCTTATGTCTTGGGCTTCACGCATGCTACAATGGCCGGTACAAAGGGCTGCAATACCGTAAGGTGGAGCGAATCCCAAAAAGCCGGTCTCAGTTCGGATTGAGGTCTGCAACTCGACCTCATGAAGTCGGAGTCGCTAGTAATCGCAGATCAGCAACGCTGCGGTGAATACGTTCCCGGGCCTTGTACACACCGCCCGTCAAGTCATGAAAGTCGGTAACACCCGAAGCCAGTGGCCCAACCCTTGTGGAGGGAGCTGTCGAAGGTGGGATCGGTGATTAGGACTAAGTCGTAACAAGGTAGCCGTACCGGAAGGTGCGGCTGGATCACCTCCTTTCTAAGGAGCATCTGGCACCCTCGGGTGTCCAGGCGCCGGATCTGAGCGAATGTCTCAGCCGGTTAGCTCATGGGTGGAACATTGACATTGGTGCGGAGCCGAACGGCTCGAACTCAGTACATCTCTTGTAGATAGGAACGGTTCGGACCTGGAAGCCCCGCACATGCACGCTGTTGGGTCCTGAGGGACCGGACCTCATCCACTCGGATGAGAACCGAATCCTCTGGACCTTTTCTGGTCGGCCATAACTAGGCCGGCGGAGAAGGTACCGCCCGTACTTTGAGAACTACACAGTGGACGCGAGCATCTTAGATTCGAACCTTCGGGTTCGGATCACAAAGATGATCACAGTACTTATGTACTGATAGATCATTGGTCAATCTGCTCATCTTCGGATGAGTCGATCGATTCTAAAACTCATGTGATTTCAAATTTCTAAGAGCAAACGGTGGATGCCTTGGCATCTGGAGCCGAAGAAGGACGTAGTAATCTGCGATAAGCCTCGGGGAGCTGATAAACGAGCTTTGATCCGAGGATCTCCGAATGGGGAAACCCCGCTGGGCCCGCAAGGTGACCCAGTGACTCCCGCCTGAATATATAGGGCGGGTAGAGGGAACGTGGGGAAGTGAAACATCTCAGTACCCACAGGAAGAGAAAGCAAAAGCGATTCCGTTAGTAGTGGCGAGCGAAACCGGAAGAGGCTAAACCGATCATGTGTGATAGCCGGCAGGCGTTGCATGGTCGGGGTTGCGGGACTTTTCAGCAGCTTCTGCCGAACTGCAAGCGTTACAGAGGATCATAGGCGAACGGCATTGAAAGGCCGGTCATAGAGGGTGCCAACCCCGTAGCCGAAATGGTCCAATGGCGCGAAGAGTATCCCAAGTAGCACGGGGCCCGAGAAATCCCGTGTGAATCTGTCAGGACCACCTGATAAGCCTAAATACTCCCAGATGACCGATAGCGGACAAGTACCGTGAGGGAAAGGTGAAAAGTACCCCGGGAGGGGAGTGAAATAGTACCTGAAACCGTTTGCTTACAAACCGTTGGAGCCTCCTTGTAGGGGTGACAGCGTGCCTTTTGAAGAATGAGCCTGCGAGTTAGCGATATGTGGCGAGGTTAACCCGTGAGGGGTAGCCGTAGCGAAAGCGAGTCTGAATAGGGCGATTCAGTCGCATGTCCTAGACCCGAAGCGAAGTGATCTATCCATGGCCAGGTTGAAGCGACGGTAAGACGTCGTGGAGGACCGAACCCACTTAGGTTGAAAACTGAGGGGATGAGCTGTGGATAGGGGTGAAAGGCCAATCAAACTTCGTGATAGCTGGTTCTCTCCGAAATGCATTTAGGTGCAGCGTTGCGTGTTTCTTGCCGGAGGTAGAGCTACTGGATGGCCGATGGGCCCCAAAAGGTTACTGACGTCAGCCAAACTCCGAATGCCGGTAAGTGAGAGCGCAGCAGTGAGACGGTGGGGGATAAGCTTCATCGTCGAGAGGGAAACAACCCAGACCACCAACTAAGGTCCCTAAGCGCGTGCTAAGTGGGAAAGGATGTGGAGTTGCACAGACAACCAGGAGGTTGGCTTAGAAGCAGCCACCCTTGAAAGAGTGCGTAATAGCTCACTGGTCAAGTGATTCCGCGCCGACAATGTAACGGGGCTCAAGCACGCCACCGAAGTTGTGGCATTGACATTATTGGTAGGCCTTCGTGGTCCAGCCGTGTTGATGGGTAGGAGAGCGTCGTGTGGCGAGTGAAGCGGCGGTGTAAACCAGCCGTGGACGCCACACGAGTGAGAATGCAGGCATGAGTAGCGAAAGACGGGTGAGAAACCCGTCCTCCGAAAGACCAAGGGTTCCAGGGCCAGGCTAATCCGCCCTGGGTAAGTCGGGACCTAAGGCGAGGCCGACAGGCGTAGTCGATGGACAACGGGTTGATATTCCCGTACCGGCGAAGAACCGCCCAAGCTAATCCAGTGGTGCTAAGAGTCCTAATCCTGGACACTGATCCCTTCGGGGTGACGGTCCGGGCCTAACGCTCGACCCCATGCTGGTGCGGCTAGCGTATTAACAGGTGTGACGCAGGAAGGTAGCCCAGCCGGGCGATGGTTGTCCCGGTGTAAGTGTGTAAGCCGAGAGATAGGCAAATCCGTCTCTCACATAGGCCCAGGCACGATGCGTAGTCTTCATTGACGAAATGGGTGATCCTATGCTGCCGAGAAAAGCATCGACGCGAGGTTCCAGCCGCCCGTACCCCAAACCGACTCAGGTGGTCAGGTAGAGAATACTAAGGAGATCGAGAGAATCGTGGTTAAGGAACTCGGCAAAATGCCCCCGTAACTTCGGGAGAAGGGGGGCCTGAGGCGTGAACGGACTTGCTCCGGGAGCGTTTGAAGGCCGCAGAGACCAGTGGGAAGCGACTGTTTACTAAAAACACAGGTCCGTGCCAAGTCGCAAGACGATGTATACGGACTGACGCCTGCCCGGTGCTGGAAGGTTAAGAGGAAGGGTTAGCTTCGGCGAAGCTCAGAATTTAAGCCCCAGTAAACGGCGGTGGTAACTATAACCATCCTAAGGTAGCGAAATTCCTTGTCGGGTAAGTTCCGACCTGCACGAATGGCGTAACGACTTCCCAGCTGTCTCAACCGCGAACTCGGCGAAATTGCACTACGAGTAAAGATGCTCGTTACGCGCAGCAGGACGGAAAGACCCCGTGACCTTTACTACAGCTTGGTATTGGTGTTCGGAGTGGCTTGTGTAGGATAGGTGGGAGACTTTGAAGCGGACACGCCAGTGTTCGTGGAGTCAATGTTGAAATACCACTCTGGTCACTTTGGATATCTAACTTAGAACCGTAATCCGGTTCAGGGACAGTGCCTGGTGGGTAGTTTAACTGGGGCGGTTGCCTCCCAAAAAGTAACGGAGGCGCCCAAAGGTTCCCTCAACCTGGTTGGCAATCAGGTGTCGAGTGTAAGTGCACAAGGGAGCTTGACTGTGAGACTGACAAGTCGAGCAGGGACGAAAGTCGGGACTAGTGATCCGGCAGTGGCTTGTGGAAGCGCTGTCGCTCAACGGATAAAAGGTACCTCGGGGATAACAGGCTGATCTTGCCCAAGAGTCCATATCGACGGCATGGTTTGGCACCTCGATGTCGGCTCGTCGCATCCTGGGGCTGGAGTAGGTCCCAAGGGTTGGGCTGTTCGCCCATTAAAGCGGTACGCGAGCTGGGTTTAGAACGTCGTGAGACAGTTCGGTCCCTATCCGCTGCGCGCGTAGGAAATTTGAAAGGATCTGACCCTAGTACGAGAGGACCGGGTTGGACGAACCTCTGGTGTGTCAGTTGTTCCGCCAGGAGCACCGCTGATTAGCTACGTTCGGGATGGATAACCGCTGAAAGCATCTAAGCGGGAAGCCGGCCTTGAGATGAGATTTCCATGCCTTCGGGCGAGAGGCTCCCAGCTAGACTACTGGGTTGATAGGCCGGATGTGGAAGTGGGGACTAAAGACCCATGGAGCTGACCGGTACTAATAAGCCGATAATTTGATAATCACTACTCTCATACTGTTGTAAGGCTGGTATGAGGGGTTGAGATTGCCCGCGTCCACTATGTGGTTCTCGATGTACGGTCGAGAACTGATTCAAGCTAAAGCTTGATCGTTCACTTTGATACATCAATAGTGTTTCGGCGGCCATAGCGAGAGGGAAACGCCCGGTTACATTCCGAACCCGGAAGCTAAGACTCTCTGCGCCGATGGTACTGCAGGGGGGACCCTGTGGGAGAGTAGGACACCGCCGGACTTCTTTGTGAGATGGCCACCCAGTGATGGGTGGCCATTTCGCGTTAACGGAACAATTTCGCGCGGGCGGTTCCCGGCGCGATCCACGCACATAGGCTGGGCGGAAACCCCGGCACCCGACAGGAGAAGTCGTGAGCGATACACCTGCAGACGACGACAGGACGTCCGCCTCGGGCGGCAACGACCGCGGTCGAGGCTCGGATCGCCCACGCAGCAGCGCCGGTCGGGACAGCGATCGCTCCGGTGGAGCCCCTCGGCGCGACTCCGGTCAGGGGTACGGGCCGTCCCGAGCCGGCGACGGCGCGGACCGCAAGGGCGGCTCATCCGGCGGTGCTTCGCGCACCGGCGGCGCGAGCCGGCCGCGAGACGGTCAGTGGAGTCGCGACGGCCAGCGTGGCGGAGCTCAGCGCAATGACGCGCCGGGCCGCGGAGCGCAGGGGCGCGACGGATACAGCCGCGGCGGGCAGAGCCGTGATGGTCAGGGTTATGGCGGCCAGAGCCGTAGCGGCCAGGGCCACGACGGGCAGCGCCGTGAGGGCCAGTGGAATCGTGATGGTCAGGGCCGTGATGGTCAGCGTCGCGCGGACCAGGCCGGTGGCGGCCACTGGAATCGTGACGGTCAGAACCGTGACGGTCAGAACCGTGACGGGCAGCGCCGTGAGGGTCAGTGGAATCGTGATGGTCAGCGTCGTGACGGCCAGGGCGGCGGCCAGCGGAATCATGACGGCCAGGGCCGTGACGGACAGCGTCGCGAAGGCCACGGCGGTGGCGGCAACTGGAATCGCGACGGCCAGAACCGTGACGGTCAGCGTCGCGAGGGTCAGTGGAACCGCGACGGCCAGAGCCGCGATGGTCAGCGTCGGGACGGCCAGGGCGGCGGGCAGAGGAATCGTGATGGCCAGGCCCGTGACGGACAGCGTCGTGAGGGTCAGTGGAACCGCGAAGGCCAGGGCCGTGACGGTCAGCACCGTGACGGCCAGGGCGGTAGTGGTCAGTGGAATCGTGACGGCCGGAGCCGCGGCCCCCAGGGTAGCGGCGGCCAGAGCAGTGGCGGCCACGGTCGCGAGGGCGAGCGACGTGAGGGCCAGTGGAACCGTGACGGCCAGCGCCGCGACGGGCAGCAGTCCCGCGACGGGCAGCGCGGCGGTTCCTGGGACGCGACACGTTCGCGCGACGGGGCCGGGTCCCGAGGTTTCGCTGGCAGCCGTGACGGCTCCGGGTCCCGGGGCGGTCAGGGCTCGTACGGTGACCGCGCTGGTCGCCCGGCCGGCGCCGGCGGCTCGAGAGGCTACGGCCGCTCCGATGACAAACTGTGGACGAGGGACGGTCGTCCCGCGCGCGGTGATCGCGACGCCCGTGAGCACGAGTACGAGCTCAGCGCCGAAGAGGCGCTGGCCCGGGAGCTCCGGTCGGTGCGTCCGCGGCACGACGACCCCGACATCCCCGCGGATGTCGAGGCGCGTGACCTGCCGAAGGAAGCCCGCGTCGAGCTCAAGACGCTCAGCAAGGACAACGCCGACTGGGTCGCGCAGCACCTGGTTATGGCCGGGCGCCTGATCGACGAAGACCCCGAGCTCGCGCACCGTCACGCCCTGTCGGCCGCGCGACGCGCCGGCCGCATCGGTGTCGTGCGCGAGACGCTCGCCATCACCGCGTACGCGAGCGGCGACTTCGCGCTCGCACTGCGCGAGCTCCGCACGTACCGGAGGATCACCGGCTCCAACGACCAGATCGCGTTGATGGTGGACAGCGAGCGCGGCGTCGGCCGACCCGACCGCGCGCTCGAGCTGGGGCGGTCGATCGACCGCAGCACGCTGCCGTCCGACGTCCAGGTCGCCCTGGCGATCGCCATGTCGGGCGCACGGCTCGACCTGGGACAGGAGGAGGCCGCTCTGGCCGAACTGGAGATCCCGCAGCTCGACCCGAACCGCGCTTTCGCCTGGAGTCCTGACCTCTTCCACGCGTACGCCGAGGTCCTCGAGGCACTTGGTCGCGACGCCGACTCCGCGTCCTGGCGCGAACGCGCCGAACGGGCCGAGCTCGCGCTCGAGGAGGCCCAGGCGGACGCCGAACTCGAGACGGTCCATGTGATCGAGGAGGAGTTCGAGCTGGCCGTGGTGATGGATGACCTCGAGTCGTTGGACTCGGACGACGTGGAAGGCGACTTCTTCGACGTGGCAGCCGGAGACGAGGACTCGATCGGCGCTGAGGTAACCGATGAGGACGCCGCTCGCGAGAGCTCGGACGACGAGTTCGTCGGCGAGGCCGTGAGCGACGAGCTTCCAGCCGACGAGGATGCCGTCAGCGATTACGCGGAAGACGAGTTCGCCGCCGACGAGGTCGTAGCCGACGAGGCTGTGGCCGACGAGGTGGACGTCGACGAGGCCGTGGACGGAGAGGTCGACGAGGCTGTGGCTGAGGAGGCCGCCGCTGAGGAGGCTGCGACCGGCGAGGCTGTGGCTGAGGAGGCTGCGACCGGCGAGGCTGCGGCTGAGGAGGCCGCGACCGGTGAGGCTGCGGCTGACGAGGCCCTGGTTGACGAGGCCGCTGCCGGCGACGCTGCGACCGGCGAGAGCGCGGAGGACGAGCCGCACGATGGCGCTGTTCCGACGGGCGAGTGACGCTGTGACGCCGTTGGACGGTGTCGACCTGGTGCTGGCCGACCTCGATGGGGTCGTCTACACGGGGCCGAATGCCATCCCGCACGCCGTCGACAGCCTGAACGGTGTGGCCGAAACCGTCAGGGTCGGTTACATCACCAACAACGCCTCTCGGACCGATGCGTCCGTGGCGGCGCACTTGCGCGAGCTGGGGCTGCACGTCGAGCCGCAGGACGTGGTCACGTCGCCGCAGGCCGCGGTCCGGCTGCTGAGTCAGCATGTGCCGGCGGGGTCCACGATCCTCGTCGTCGGCGGCGACGGGCTGGTGGACGAAGTCCAGAAGGGCGGGTTCTCCGTAACCCGCTCGGCAGACGACGACCCGGCCGCGGTCATCCAGGGCTTCTCGCCCGACATCGGCTGGACGCAACTCGCGGAGGCGTCGTTCGCGCTGCAGGGACGCACCGACGCCGAGCGTCCGTGGATCGCGACGAACACGGACTGGACCATCCCGGTCGAGCGCGGCATTGCGCCGGGCAACGGGACGCTGGTCTCCGCCGTCCACACCGCTGCCGGCCGGCTCCCGCTGGTCGCAGGGAAACCGGAGGTGGCGATCTTCGAGGAGGCCGTCGCCCGCTTCGATGCAAAAAAGCCGCTGTTCATCGGCGACCGGCTCGACACGGACATCCTCGGCGCGAACCGCGCGGGGATCGACTCCGTGCTCGTACTCACCGGGATCGACCGCGCCAAGCAGCTCCTCGCGGCGGACGCGAACTCGCGGCCGACCTACATCCTGGGCGATCTACGCGCGCTGGATGAGCCGTATCCGGAGGCGAAGACCGCGCGGAACGGCGCGGTCACGGTCGGGAAGTCGACGGTCGCGATCGACGGCAACGATGTCCGCATCGTCAGCGAGGGCGACGATGGGCTCGACCTGCTGCGGGCGGCGTGCCGGGCGATCTGGGATTCGGGACGCGCGATCTACGGGCTCGAGGTGCCGGAGCGGCTGTACGGCTGACGCTCGCTGTGCCTCGCGGGGGCGTCAGAGCGCGGCCGCGTGCTCCACGATCCGGTAGCACCTGCGCACGCGGTCGAGCCACCACTGGGTGCGGTCGTCCGGAGCGGCCAGGCGGTCGAGTTGCGTGCTCAGCACGCGCGGGCGGAGGACGGGGATCGCGCCGTCCACCGGGACGAGCGGCGCCTCCGCGACGTCGTGCTCGAACATCGCGACGGTGCCGAGGCCGCAGTCGAACTCGAGGTCGGGCACAGCGGCGGCGAGGTGCGCGCCCATCGCGATGCCGATCGAGGTGTCCAGCGCGCTGGAGACGACGACCGGGAGGCCGGCCTCCGCCACGATGCGCAGCGCCGCGTGGATGCCGCCGAGCGGCTGGGCCTTGATGACGAGCAGGTCTGCGGCTCCGGCGCGCGCGACCTCCAGCGGGTCGCTCGCCTTGCGCACGCTCTCGTCCGCGGCGATCGGGATGTCCATGTAGCGCGTGCGGCGGCGGATCTCGGCCAGCTCCTCCACGGTGGCGCAGGGCTGCTCGACGTACTCGAGGTCGAACGGGGCCAGCGCGTGGATGGCGTGCTCGGCCTCGTCCACGTTCCACAGGGCGTTCGCGTCGACGCGGATGCGGCCCTCCGGACCGAGGTGCTCGCGGACCGCCCGGACGCGGGCCACGTCGTCGGCCAGGGTCTGGCCGGGTTCGGCGACCTTCACCTTCGCGGTGCGGGCTCCCGGGTACCGGTCGAGGACGGCGGGCACGTCGGCCGCAGCGACGGCCGGGACGGTGGCGTTGACCGGGATCCGGTCGCGCAGACGGGCCGGGGCGGTGCGCCAGCCGAAGTCGATCGCGGCGTGCAGCCAGGCTGCGGACTCCTGGTCGTCGTACTCGACGAACGGGGAGAACTCGGTCCAGCCCTCGGGGCCCTCGAAGAGGACGGCCTCCCGGACGGTGATACCGCGGAATCGCGTGCGCAGCGGGAGTCGGACGACGCGCGCTGTCCCTAACAGGTCGGTGAGTTCGGGCAGCATTGCACCAGTTTGGCACGCGACCCGATTTCGCATTGCGCTCGACCGTAGGCTTGTGGCATGGCTTCGGCAGTATCAGACATCTTCGACCCCGCGGTGTGGACGGACGTCCCCGGATTCGGGGGGCTCACCGACATCACGTACCACCACGACGTGAGCGGGCGCATCGCGCGGATCGCGTTCGACCGGCCCGAGGTGCGCAACGCCTTCCGCCCGCACACGGTCGACGAACTGTACGCGGCGCTGGACGACGCCCGCACGAACCCGAAGATCGGAGTCGTGCTGCTGACGGGCAACGGGCCGAGCCCGAAGGACGGCGGCTGGGCGTTCTGCTCGGGAGGCGATCAGCGCATCCGCGGCCGGGACGGCTACAAGTACGCCGAGGGCGAGACGGCGTCCGGCATCGACGCCGCGCGCAGCGGCCGGCTGCACATCCTCGAGGTGCAGCGGCTGATCCGGTTCATGCCCAAGGTGGTCATCGCCGTCGTCCCCGGATGGGCGGCGGGTGGCGGTCACTCGCTGCATGTGGTGTGCGACCTCTCCATCGCGAGTGCGGAGCACGGCCGGTTCAAGCAGACCGACGCCGACGTGGGGTCGTTCGACGCCGGTTACGGGAGCGCGTACTTCGCGCGGCAGGTCGGGCAGAAGTTCGGGCGCGAGGTGTTCTTCCTGGCCCGCGAGTACTCGGCGCAGCGCGCGTACGAGATGGGGGCGGTGAACGCGGTCGTTCCGCACGCCGAGCTGGAGGCGACGGCGGTCGACTGGGCGCAGGAGATCCTGACGAAGTCGCCCACGGCGATCCGGATGCTCAAGTTCGCTTTCAACGCGGTGGACGACGGGATGGTCGGACAGCAGGTGTTCGCGGGGGAGGCGACGCGGCTGGCGTACGGGACCGACGAGGCGGTGGAGGGGCGCGACGCGTTCCTCGAGAAGCGGGAGCCGGACTGGTCGCCGTTCCCGTGGCAGTACTGAGCGGGTGCGTGATCGGACTGTGTTCATGGATTCAGTGGTGAGGGCGAGGTGACGAGACCGTATCGAGTGGTCGACGCTCGCCGGACGGGAGAAGTCTTCGCCGCGTTGAGGAAGGCGCTCTCGGAAGGGGGAGCGGCGGTTGTGCCGCGGAACGTGGGCGGGGGCGACGCGCAGCCGGGCGCCGCGGGACGCGCGGACGGTGCGTGGCCCAGCGCGGCGGAGCGGGCGCCGCAGAACGTTGCGCTCGTCATCGAGACCTCCGGCTCGACCGGGGTGCCGAAACGGGTGGCCCTCTCGGTCGACGCGCTGCTGGCCAGTGCGGCCGCCTCCGCCGGCGCGATGGGAGGTCAGGGGCAGTGGCTGCTCGCCCTCCCGGCGCACTACGTCGCCGGCGCGCAGGTGCTGGTCCGCTCGCTGGCGGCTGGGACGGAGCCCGTCGTCTACGGCGACGGCCACTTCGATCCGCTGCGGTTCGCGGTGTCGGCCGGCGAGCTGACCGCTGACCTCCGCTACACCTCGCTCGTCCCGGTGCAGCTCGCCCGGCTCGTCGACGCGGCGGAGGCGGGCGCCCGCGAGGTCGGGTCCGCGCTGCGCAGGTTCGACGGCATCCTCGTCGGCGGGCAGGCGCTCGACCGCGGGCTGCGCGAGCGGGCCGAAGCGCTGGGTGCGCGGCTCCTCGCGACCTACGGGTCGAGCGAGACCGCGGGCGGGTGCGTCTACGACGGGGTTCCGATCGGGCCGACCGTCGTCCGGGAGGTGGACGGGCTGCTCGAGATCAGCGGGCCGACGCTCGCGGAAGGCTATCTCGGTGATCCCGAACGGACGGCGGCGGCGTTCCACGAGGAGGACGGCGTCCGGTGGTATCGCACGGGTGACTTGGGGGAGGTGCGCGACGGGCGCGTGACCGTGCGCGGGAGGTCGGACAACGTCATCATCTCCGGCGGCGAGAAGGTGCTGCTGGACACCGTCGAGCGACTCGTCCGCTCCTGGGACGGGCTCGGGGACGCGGTCGTCGTCGCCGCCGAGGACGCGCGATGGGGGCAGGTCCCCGTCGTCATCACGACGGGCAGTGCCGAGCTCGCCGGACTCCGGAGCCTGGTGACCGAGCAGCTCGGGCGGGCGGCGGCGCCCGACCGGATCGTGACCGTCCGCGAGCTCCCGCACCTCAGCAGCGGCAAACCGGACCGGGTCGCGGCCGCGCGGCTCGCGCGTGGCGACGCCGCCGATAGGCCTGTGGCATAGCGGTTGTTGTTACGATTCGCACTGTGATGAGCCAGAACAACCCTCGAATGCAGCGGATGGTGCCGCCCCCGGCGCGCGGACCTCGTGGCGGGCGGAGCGGCCGCCCGGGCGCCAAGGCGTCCGCCGTGCGTCCGGCCACGGCATCCGACTGGATCGCCGGCGCGCGGCTGCGGACGCTCCCGCTCGCCGTCGCTCCCGTGCTCATCGGCGTCGGCGCGGCGAAGATCGTGGAGGGCGCCGGCATCTGGCATCCGATCCGCTCGCTGCTCTGCCTGGCGGTCGCCGTACTGCTCCAGATCGGCGTCAACTACGCGAACGACTACTCCGACGGCATCCGCGGCACCGACCAGTACCGCGTCGGGCCGGGCCGTCTCACCGGCTCAGGCAAGGCCGCGCCGAAAAAGGTGCTCACGGTCGCCCTCACCTTCTTCGGCCTCGCGGCGGTCGCGGGGCTCATCCTCGTCCTGCTCACGCAGCTCTGGTGGGTGCTCCTCGTCGGGGCCGCCGCCATCGCGGCCGCCTGGTTCTACACCGGAGGCAAGCGTCCCTACGGGTACTACGGACTCGGCGAGGTCTTCGTCTTCGTATTCTTCGGGCTGGTCGCCACCATGGGCACGACCTACATGCTGGCCAAGACGGTCAACCAGGAGGCATTGCTCGGCGGCGTGATCGCGGGACTCATCGCGTGCGCGGTGCTCATGGTCAACAACATCCGCGACATCGAGCCCGACCGGCTCGCGAAGAAGCGGACGCTCGCCGTCCTGCTCGGGAGCATGGCCTCCCGGATCGTGTTCTGCGTGTTCCTGCTCGTGCCGTTCGGCATCCTCGCGGTGCTGGCGCTGTTCTACCCGTTCGCCTGGTTCGGGATGTTCGCGCTGCTCGCCGCGCTGCCGGCCTG
Organism: Leifsonia sp. NPDC056824; assembly: GCF_042789575.1. Taxonomy (NCBI): domain Bacteria; kingdom Bacillati; phylum Actinomycetota; class Actinomycetes; order Micrococcales; family Microbacteriaceae; genus Leifsonia; species Leifsonia sp. NPDC056824. Next base: position 1,308,524 of record NZ_JBHUAV010000001.1, read on the forward strand.
CGTCATCACGCTGTTCGGCAAGGCGCCGCGCGAGCTCATCACGGCGCTGCAGCTCACCAGCCTCACCGGGCTGCTCGTGGCGCTCGCGCTCGGCGCGGCTTACGCCTTCTGACCGGGCGCGTTCTTGTGGGCCTCGCCCGCAGCGGCCTCCGCCTGGGCGGCGTCGATCGCCTCGTCCTCGGCGTCGTCCGCTGACGGAGCCGGCTTGTCGCGGTGGCGTGCGGCGTACAGATCGGACGCGACCGCGTGGCGCTGCTTGGCGAGCAGGATGTACGAGAGGCACAGTCCGATGAGGGCCGCGGCGATGACCGATGCGTACCAGACGATTCCGAGCAGAAGCAGGATCACGAGCGGCACCGCGAACAGCACGAGGCGCAGCACGGTGTAGGTCAACCAGGAGGGAATCCGCTTCACCCTCCCAGCTTAGGCAGGCTCGCTGAGAGTTACGATGTAGGCATGGTTCGCCTCTGGATAGTCCTCGGCGTCGCAGCCGCGGTTTTCTACATCTATTCGGTGGCAGACTGCGCTCTCTTCGACCGTTCCAGGGTGCGTGGCCTACCCAAGCCCGTGTGGGTGCTCATCATCGTCCTGTTCCCGATCATCGGCGGTGTCCTCTGGTTCCTGATCGGCCGCGGCCGGCGACGCGCGGAGGCCGGCCGGAGGATCAGCGCCCCGGACGACGACCCCGCATTCCTCGGCAAGCTCCGGATCGACCACGACCAGGAGGAGCGCATCCGCCGGCTCGAGAAGGAGCTGGCCGACCTCGACGACAACGGTCCAGACGACCAGACCGGCCGACGGGATGGGTGACCCGCGGGTCTCGGAAGAGCCCGCGGAGGTCGAGCAGACCGGGAACCCGGCGACCGACTACGCGCTCGCGCTCCTCGCCGGCTTCGTGGAGGCCGGGGTCGCCGACATCGTCGTGAGCCCGGGATCGCGTTCGCAGGCGCTCGCGCTCGCCGCGGCCGAACTCGAACGCGTCGGGTCGGCGCGGCTGCATGTGCGGATCGACGAGCGCGTCGGCGGCTTCCTCGCGCTGGGGCTGACCCGGGAGACGGGCGCCCCAACGGTGATCGTCACGACCAGCGGCACGGCGACCGCGAACCTCCACCCGGCCGTGCTGGAGGCCCACGAGGCCGGCATCCCGATGATCGTCGTCACCGCCGACCGGCCGAGCGAGCTGCGCGGCATCCGCTCGAACCAGACCACGCGGCAGGACGGGCTGTACGGGACCGTCGTGCGCGCGAGCCATGACGTCACGGCGCCCGTCGGCGCGGAGGGCGAGCCCGAGGAGGCGCGGGCGCTGGCGCGTTCCGCCGTCGAGGAGGCCGTGGGCGCGGCGACAGCGGACCCCGGGCCGGTGCACCTCAACGTCGGATTCCGCGAGCCGCTGTCGGTCGCGGTCCCGCCCGTGCGGGGACTCGTCCGCGGCGACCTGCCCGCGACGGCCGGACCCTCGGCGCTCGGCCGTGAGGTCGTGGAGCTGCCGGACGGCCCGCTCACGGTCGTCGTCGCCGGAGCAGATGCCGGAGACGCGGCCGCGGAGCTCGCCCGCGCGGGCGGCTACCCGTTGCTCGCGGAGGTGTCGAGCGGCGCCCGCTTCGGGCCGGAGCTGGTGGTCGCGTACCGCGAGCTGCTGCGGGACGAGTCCTACGGCGCCAGGGTGCAGCGGGCCGTCGTGTTCGGGCATCCCACGCTCAGCCGGGAGGTCCCCGCCCTGCTCCTGCGCGACGACGTCGAGGTGCTGGTCGTCGCTCCGACCGGCCGCGAGGCGTACAACCCCGGCCGGCGCGCACAGGTCGTCGGCGGTGTCAGCGCGCCCGCCGGCGTCGACCTCCGCAGCCCGGAGGTGCGGTCCTGGGTCGGGAGCTGGGTCTTCGCGAGCCGGCGCCTGACCGAGGAGGCCGAGCGTGCGGCAGACCCTGCGGCGTCCGCCCCCGACGTCGAGAAGGCGCGATCGTACGAACCGGCCGACGCGCTCGCGTTCGCCCGCGCCGAGCTGGCCGCGGTCCGCGCGCCGATCACCCGCCCGCTGCTGGCCGAAGCGCTCTGGCGGTACACCTGGCCGCACGACCGGCTCGTGCTGGGAGCGTCCCGCCTCATCCGCGACGCCGACCGGCTGGTGCCGGGGAAGAAGATCGTGGTGCACTCCAACCGCGGGCTCGCCGGCATCGACGGGACGATCGCGACGGCCACGGGCATCGCGCTCGCCGCCGAGGCGCGGGCGGTGGAGGCCGCCGCCGCCGCGGGTGTCACCCGTGTGCTGCTCGGCGACCTCGCCCTGCTGCACGACGTCGGCGCGTTGCTCGGCGGGGCGGGGGAGGCGCGCCCGCACCTGCAGGTGGTTGTGGGCAACGACGGCGGCGGGACGATCTTCGACGGGCTGGAGGTCGCGGCGTCCGCGCCGGCCGAGGCGTTCGACCGGGTGCTCTACACGCCGCAGGCGGTCGACCTGTCCGCGCTCGCGCGCGCGTACGGCTGGGAGTACGGCATCGCGCGCACCAAGGGCGAGCTCGACCAGGCGCTCTCGGCGCCGCCAGCAGGGCCGAGCATCCTCGAGGTGCCGCTGCCGCGTTGAGCGGTGTCGACCGCCCGGGCGCGCTGCGGCGTCCTCCCTACAGGCTGTCCGGGTCCAGGTTCAGCGCCGTCGACGCGAGCAGGTACTGGTTGCCGCCGTCGCCGGGCAGGTTCGGGTTGAGCCAGAGCAGCCATTCCACCGGTATACCGAAACGATCCGCGACCGCCGTCGTCGTGTCCCCCTCCGCGACCTCGTAGCGTCGCGGGGCGCCGCTCGCGGTCGTCGCCGTCACCGCGCCGGCCGCGTTGGGTCGGGCTCCGGAGTCGACAGGGTGCACGTTCGACGTCCGGACCGGCACCGACCAGCGCACCGTGTCCACGGCGAGCACCTTGTCCGGGCCGAGCTCCTGCGGCACTCCGTCGAAGGTTGCCGCGGACGAGTAAGTCACGAGCGTGCCGAGGTAGGACGGCTGGCTCACGCCGGCCAGGAGCGCCGTGGAGGCGGCGGGTGCGGAGGTCGGGCCGCCGAGCAGGTGGTCCCCGACGCCGTGGTAAGTCAGGCCGTCGCCGACGCGCGGTGCGATGTCGATGAAGGTGACCGACACCGGGACCGGAACCGTCGAGGTGAAGTTGGAGAACTCCGCCGAGTAGGTGTCGTTCCCGTTCGAGACCACCCGGTAGTGGAAGTGGATGCTGCCCTTGGGCGACGCGACGCTCGCCTCCGCGACCACCGTTCCGGCCGGGACCGTGGTCAGCGTCGCGGCGGGCACCGGCGTCGGCGTGGGTGTCGGCGTAGGTGTCGCAGTGCCATAGCTGCGGTTCTCCGCCATCCCTGTCGAGGTGGGCTTCGGCGTCCGCGAGTGCGTGGGCGCGGCGCCCGGTCGGCCTCCGCCCGCGAACAGCGCGCAGCCTGCAAGCATCGAGACGACGGCGACGGCGGTGACCGCCGCGGCCGCCGTCCGTCGAGCGTGTGCGCGAGTGGCCGTCGACGCAGTGATTCCCCGAAATATTCGATTCAGCACGATTTCCCCCTCGCAGAACCCTAGCGGGCTTGGAGAGGGTCCACAACGAAGATGAGGAGGGCTTGGCGCTTCACTAACATGACCGCGTGCACATGATCTTCCGGACGATGCTCCACGCGCTCCTCTCCCGGTTCGGCGCCCGCCTCGGCCACTGGGACGTGGCCCGCACCCGCTTCCGCGTGCTGCCGACGGACCTCGACATCCTCAAGCACATGAACAACGGCGTGTACCTGTCGATCGCCGATATCGGGCGCTTCGACCTGCTGCGCAGGAACGGAGTCTGGGCGATCTTCGAGCAGCGCGGCTGGTATCCGGTGGTCGCGTCGGAGACCATCTCGTTCCGCAAGTCGCTGGAGCTCTGGCAGTCGTTCGTGGTCGAGTCGCGCATCCTCGGGTTCGACGAGAAGGCCGTCTACGTCGAGCAGCGGTTCACGGTCGGCGGCGAGATCTACACCCAGGCATTCATCCGCGGCCGCTTCCTGAAGCGCAGCGGCGGGGTCGTCTCCATCGAGGAGCTGCTGGAGGCCGTCGGGCCCGCGCCGACCGATGTCACCATCCCGGAGTGGCTGCTCGAGTGGGGTGGGGACGCCGCGCTGCCCTCGACGCGCGCGGAGGCGCCGAGCGTCTGGGCCGACTGAGCATTGGGCCGACTGAGCGCCGCCGCTCAGGCCGGACCGAACGCGAAGACGCCCTCCGGATCGTAGCTGGCGCGCGCCTCGGTGAGCCGGGCGCCGACATCGGCCGGCCAGGAGGCCGCGAACGTGGCCGGATCGGTCAGATCGGCAGCCCAGTTGACATTGGTGACGGCGGAGACGCGGTGCTTCAGCGCGCGGGTGATCGCCTCGGCCGCCGCAGGCGCGGCGGAGTCGAAGGTCGCCGGATCGGCGGCGATGGCGCTCAGGGTGTAGCCGCTGGCGCGTCCGCCGACGGCCGTGCCGTCGTGGGTGTCGCGCCGGGCCGCGCCGCCGAGCTGGCGGATCTCCAGGGCGAGGAAGGGCGACTCGACCTTCGGGCCGGCGATGTCGAGCAGGGCGTCGCCGTCCGCGGCGTCGAAGTCGTCGAGCATGAAGCCGCGGATCCAGGCCGGGGAGCCCTCCTCCGGGTCGTTGTGGATGGTCGCGACCGCCGTCGTCGGGATCTCGCCCACGACGTCGAGGAAGACCGGCGCTGCCGCGCGGATGGGGGCGAACAGGCGCTCGCCCACCGCCGCGTCGCCCGGGTAGGCGAACCGCACGCTCAGCACGGTGCGTCCGCGCAGCGGCGGAGGCGGCCCGTCGACGTCGGGGATGCGCAACAGGACGACCGAGGTCGTGGCGACCTCGCCGAGCGAGCCCGCCCAGTCGACCCAGGCGCGGAAGGCCGGCTCGATCGCCTCGCCCTCGAAGAACACGCTGCCCGCGTAGAGGGTGGTGAGCGGCACCAGCTCGAGCGTCATCTCGGTGACGACACCGAGGCCGCCCTTGCCGCCGCGGAGCGCCCAGAACAGCTCAGGGTGCGAGTCGGCGTCGGCCGTCACGGTCTCGCCCTCCGCGGTGACGACCCGGAAGCCGCGCACCCAGTCGGCGGTGAAGCCGTGCGTGCGGGCCAGCGGGCCGAGGCCTCCGCCGAGCGTGTAGCCGACCGCGCCGACGCTGGTCGAGGACCCGGTGACCGGGGCCAGCCCGAACTCGGCGGCCGCGGCGATGACCGGCGCCCAGCGGACTCCCGCGCCGAGCCGGACGAGCCGGGACGCGGCGTCCACATCGATCGCGTCGAGCGCGCGGGTGGAGACGATGAGGCCGCCGCCGATCGGCGCCTCCGAGCCGTGGCCGGTGGCCTGCACGCGCACAGGCAGGCCCTGCTCGCGCGCGAACCGCACGGCCTCCGCCACGTCCTCCTCGTCGGCGACGGCGACCACGACATCCGGGTCGTGGAGGACGGTGGGATTGAAACAGGCGACCTCGGCGGCGAGCCCCTCGTCGCCGCGCACGTAGACGGTTCCGTGGACGCGGTCGCGGAGGCGCGCGACGGCGTCGGCTTCGATAGCGATTCCCATGGGGAGAACCTAGGGGAGGCCACCGACAGGCGGCCAGTCCCGTCCTCGGCGCAACACGGCGCCGCAGTCAGCCGCGTGACGTAGCATGCCGTGCATGACCGCCGTGCTCCCCGCCGACGCCCCCTCCGGGCGCGCCGTGGAGACCGTGTACCGTCCGGACGGCCCGCTCGACCTCTCCGGCACGCTGGGCCAGCTGGGCCGCGGGTCGTACGATCCGACGACCACCTGGGACCTCGGCGGGATGTGGCGCACCTGGCGCACCCCGGAGGGGCCGGCGACGCTCCGCGTCCTCCGGCCCGCGGCCGACGGCAGTGTCGCGGCAGCAGCGTGGGGTCCCGGCGCGCACTGGGTGATCTCCGCGGTCCCCGGGCTGCTCGGCCGGGGCGACGACTGGTCGGCGCTCGACGTGGGGTCGCATCCGCTGCTGAGGCAGAGCCTGCACCGCAATCCCGGGCTACGCCTGACGCGCACGGGCCTGGTGCTGGAGGCGCTCCTCCCGGCCATCATCGAGCAACGCGTCACCAGCCTGGAGGCGTACCGGTCCTGGGCGCGACTGTTGCGCTGGTACGGCGAGCCCGCGCCGGGGCCTGCGCCCGAGGGGATGCGGGTAGTGCCGACGCTGCAGCAGTGGCGCGGCATCCCGTCGTGGGACTGGCATCGCGCCGGAGTGGACCCGCGGCGGGCCCGTGCCGTCCAGGCGGTGCTCGTGCTGGCGCCGTCGCTGGAGCGCGCGATCGGGGCCGCCGCCTCCCTCGACGACGCGGAGACCGCCCTCCGCACCATCTCCGGCGTCGGGCAGTGGACGGCAGCCGAGACCCTGCAGCGCACGCACGCGCATCCGGACCTGGTCAGCGTCGGCGACTACCACCTGGCGCACCAGGTCGGCGAGGCGCTCACCGGCTCGCGCGTGGACGACGACGGCATGCTCGAACTGCTGGAGCCGTGGCGCGGCCAGCGTCAGCGCGTCGTGCGGCTGATCCTGGCCAGCGGGTTCCGGTTCCAGCGCAGGGGACCGCGCATCACCCTCCAGGACCACCGCTGGCACTGAGCGGCGGCCGGAGCGGCGGTGGGCGCAAGAGCGCTCAGCCGGTGGTGCCGTTCCGCTGAGCGGTCTGGTGCTCGATGCGGATGTCATGGTCCAGCTCGCGGCACAGCGTCTCGTAGTGCTCGCGCATCGCCGGGTAGTAGTCGTCCCAGTTCGGCAGCGGCTTGCCGTTGTGGGCCGCCACGAGGCGGTCGAGGTAGTAGTCCCAGCCGATGCAGTAGTCGGCCGAGGTGCCGATCGCGCGCAGGCGCTGGCCGAAGGTGACGGTCGTGTGGCCGCTGGCCTCCGTCAGGTGCACGAACATCACCAGCGAGTCCGGCGCCTGGCCGACGTCGACGTGGAGGCGGTGCGGGGCGTCGCAGAGCATGACGGCGACGTTCTGCCACTCGGCGCCGTCGCCCTCGGCGTTCATCCGGAACTTGACCGCGCCGGTCGAGCCCGTGCCCGTGTACTCGCCGATCCACTCGGCGAGCCGGGGGGACCTGCTGAAGTAGGTCCACACCTCCTCGATCGGAGCTTTGAAGATGCGGTCGAGCACCACGTACACTCCGTCGTCCTTGCGTACGAGTCGTCCTGTCGGCTGCGGCATCATGGTGACCTCCTACAGAGTCCCCCTCGTGATCCACACACTAGTCACCGGTTCGCGATTACGGCAGGGGGCCACGCCTGGGTGTCGCGTGCGAGTCCTTCCAGTCCTCGAAGGCCAGTCCTCGCAGGCGCGCGGGATCAGCCCTCCAGGACCGCCATCGCAGCGTTGTGGCCGCCGAGCCCGCTCACCGCGCCGCCGCGCCGGGCTCCCGAGCCGCAGAGCAGGATGCGGTCGTGCCGCGTTGCCACGCCCCAGCGCTCGGCCGGGGTGCGCAGGTCGTCGCCGTCCTCCGCGAACGGCCAGGACAGCGGGCCGTGGAAGATGTTGCCGCCCGGCATGTTGAGCGCGTGCTCGAGGTCGCGGGTGGTCTTCGTCTCGATGCACGGGTTGCCGTCGCCGTCGGTGAGCAGGAGGCTCTCGACCGGCTCGGCCAGCACCGAGTTCAGCGAGGCGAGCACGGCGTCCTGGAGGCGCTGGCGGGTGGCGTCGTTGTTGTCGTCGGTCAGCCAGCGATCCGGGGTGTGCAGGCCGAAGACGGTGATGGTGTGCGCTCCGCTCTCGGCGAGCTCCGGGTCGAGGATGCTCGGGTCCGCGAGCGTGTGGCAGTAGATCTCGCAGGGCAGGAGCTCGGGCATCACGCCGCGCAGCATCCCGTCGTGCGCGGCCTCGAGCTGCGTGAGCGTCTCGTTGATGTGGAACGTGCCGCCGAACGCCGCGGCCGGGTCGACCGACTCGTCCCGCAGCCGTGGCAGCCGCTTCAGGAGCAGGTTGACCTTGACCTGGGCGCCCTCCGCGCGCGGGCGGGGCGGGTCGGCGGTCTCGCCGAGGAGGCCGTCGAGCACGTCCGGGGCGACGTTGACGAGCACGGTGCCGCCGTCCACCCGGCGCTCGTGGCCGTTGCGCGTGTAGGAGACGGTGCCGTCCGGGCTGATGGAGGTGACCTCCGCACCGGTGACGATGCGCGCGCCGGCCTCGCGGGCGACGCGGGCGAGCTCGCCGGTGACGGAGCCCATGCCGCCGACCGGGACGTCCCACTCGCCGGTGCCCTGACCGATGACGTGGTAGAGGAAGCAGCGGTTCTGGGACAGGTCGGGGCTGTCGACGCTGGCGAACGTGCCGATCACGGCGTCCGTCGCCGCGACTCCGCGCACGAGGTCGTTCCGGAGGCGCGACTGGATGAAGCCGCCGATCGGGCGCTCGATGAGTGCGTCCCAGAGCTCGTCGTCGCCGACGAGGGCCTTCGCCTCGCTGCGGGTGAGCAGCGGCTCGGTGACTGTGGGCCAGAGCGCGCGGGCCACAGCTCCCGTCGACTCGTAGAAACGGTCGAACGCCGCGGCGTCGTCGGCGGCGCCGATCCGGGCGAAGGACGCGGCGGTGGCCTCCGCGTCGGTGTTGTCGATGAGGAGGCCCGCGCCGTCCGGGTCGCCGGGCACGGGCGTGTAGGAGGAGTAGCGCCGCCGGGCGAGCCGGATGTCGAGGCCGAGGTCTTCGATGATCCGCTGCGGCAGGAGGCTGACGAGGTAGGAGTAGCGCGACAGCCGTGCCTCCACGCCGGGGAACGCCTGGGCGCTGACGGCCGCGCCGCCGACGTCGTCCAGTCGTTCGAGCAGGATGACGCTGCGTCCTGCCTTGGCGAGATAGGCGGCGGCGGTGAGGCCGTTGTGCCCGCCGCCGACGATCACGACATCGTGGCTCGCGGCTGCGGGAGAGGCTGCGGGGTCGGTCATGGCTCAGAGCCTAAGGGATGTGCTCCGGCGGAACCGCCTCGGCCAGCGCCCGGCGGGCGGCGACCACGCCGGGGGCCGACGCCGACGACCGCCGCGCCGATGTGAAGATGGTGCGCCGTGGCGACCCGGGGAGGGGGAGGAGCGCCACCTCGGGGCGGGCGCCGGCCCAGACCAGGTCGGGGAGGAGGCCGACCGCGTTGCCCGACGCGACCAGGCGGATGTGCGTCACCAGGTCGGCGGTCTCGAAGCGCACGTCCGGCTCGAAGCCGGCGGCGCGGCAGAGCTGGACGGCCCAGGTGCGCGACACCGTGCCCTCGGGCTCCAGGACCCACGGGAGGTCTGCGGCGTGCGTGAGGGAGGTCGCGCGGATGCGCGCCGTCCGGTCGGCCGAGGTGGCGAGGTGGATGCCGTCGGCGGCCAGTGGAGTGCGGTCGAGGTCGGCGCGGAGCGGTCGGGTGCTGCCGGGGTACTGCTCGGCCACGGCGAGGTCGAAGTCCCGTGCGGAGACGTCGAAGAGGCCCTGCTCCGGCTCGCTCTCGGTGACCTCCACCCGCAGTTCGGGGTAGTCGCGGGCGAGGGCTGCGACGGCCGCTGGGAGGATCGCGTGGGCGGCGGACTGGAAGACCGCGACCCGGACGACCCCGGCGACGGTCGCGCTGGAGCCGGCGACGGCGGCCTCCGCGGAGTCGAGGGCGTCGAGGATGGCGGCGGCGCGCTGGGCGAGCAGCTCGCCCTGGGGTGTGAACTGCAGGCGGCGACCCGACTTCACGAGGAGGACGGCGCCGGCCTCCTGCTCCAGCGTCGCGAGCTGCTGGGAGACGGAGGACGGGCTGTAGGAGAGGGCCGCCGCGACCCCGGCGACGGTGCCGCGGATCCTCAGTTCGTGGAGGAGGCGGAGCCTGCGGATGTCGAGCATGCCAACCATTCGGTCTAGGTGAACGATATCGTTCGGAAACGTTCGCTATTGCCGATGGTAAACCACGTCGAGAATGTATTCCACAGGCAGTGGCGACTGCGACTCATCCACGGATCCCCGGACATCCCGCGTCGCCTCAGGAGCGAGGAATACAGTCGTGGACATGGTTGAAGACACGGACGACGCACGTACGCTGCGGACCGAGGCGCCGAGCGCGCCTGTGGCCGGCGCGCACGCTGCCGGCGAGGTGCCGCCTGCGCAACTGGCTCAGGAGGCCGTCGAGCTCGTCCGGAGCTGGCTCGCCGAGAGCGCGCGCACCGGCCAGGACGCCCCGCGCGACCCGGCCGCCGAGCGACTGGCCGGAGTGCTGCGCGACCCGCGCGGGCTCGACTTCGCAGTCGGGTTCGTCGACGGTGTCGCCCGTCCGCAGGATCTGTTCGTTGCCGGGTACAACCTGCAGCGGGTCGCCAAGAAGATCCCGGCCTTCCTGCCCTGGTACATGCGCGCGGCCGTCTGGCTCGGCGGCGTGTTCGGGCCGGTGCTGCCATGGGTCGTCATCCCGATCGCCCGGCGCGTGCTGCGCGGCATGGTCGGGCACCTCGTGGTCGACGCGACGCCCGAGAAGCTCGGGCCGGCCATCGCGCACCTGCGCTCGCCGAGGGACCCGGAAGGACACGGCGCCCGCCTCAACCTCAACCTGCTCGGCGAGGCGGTGCTGGGCGAGGAGGAGGCCGCCCGGCGGCTCGAGGGCACGCGCGCGCTCCTGTCCCGCGACGACGTCGACTACGTGTCGATCAAGGTGTCGTCCATCGCCTCCCAGCTCTCGATGTGGTCGTTCGACGAGACGGTCGACCGGGTCGTGGAGCGACTGGTGCCGCTGTACGAGCTGGCCGCGGCCTCGCCGTCGCCCAAGTTCATCAACCTCGACATGGAGGAGTACCGCGACCTCGACCTCACGATCGCGGTCTTCGAGCGCATCCTCGGCCGTCCGGGGCTGCTCGGGCTGGAGGCGGGGATCGTCCTCCAGGCATACCTCCCCGACGCGCTGGACGCCCTCCAGGGGCTGACCGAGTGGGCCGCCCAGCGCCGCGCCCAGGGCGGCGCGGCCATCAAGGTGCGCGTCGTGAAGGGCGCGAACCTCGCGATGGAGCGCGTGGACGCGGCGATCCACGGCTGGCCGCTCGCGACCTACGGGAGCAAGCAGGCGACGGACACCAACTACAAGCGCGTCCTCGACTGGGCGCTCACGCCGGAGCACGCCGACGCCGTCAAGATCGGCGTCGCCGGCCACAACCTGTTCGACGTCGCCTACGCCTGGCTGCTCGCATCGCATCGCGGCGTGACCGGACGCATCGACTTCGAGATGCTGCTCGGCATGGCGACGGAGCAGGCGGAGGCCGTCAAGCGCACGGTCGGGCAGCTCCTGCTCTACACACCCGTGGTGGACCCGGGCGAGTTCGATGTCGCGATCTCGTACCTCATCCGCCGGCTGGAGGAGAACGCCAGCCCGGAGAACTTCATGTCGGCCGTGTTCGAGCTGGGCTCGGACCGCGGGCTGTTCGACCGGGAGCGGGACCGCTTCCTGGCGTCGGTCGCCGAGCTGGCGGCCGACCCCGCGCCGCGCGGGGCGGCTCCGCTGCCCAACCGGCAGCAGGACCGCTCACGCGAGTGGGAGCAGGAGACGGCCGAGTCGTTCACGCGACCGCCCGCGGTGGACGCAGAGGCGTCGCTCGGCGCCGGTGCGGGCGGACCGGAGGAAGGGCTCACCAGCGTCGTGCTCGGACTGACCCGGGGGTCGGCCGGCGTCACGGCGGAGCCGCCGGCTGCTGTCGCGGGCGCCGCGTCGACCGGATTCCAGAACACCGCGGACACCGACCCGTCGCTCGCGGCGAACCGCGCGTGGGGGCGGCGCATCCTGGCCCGCTCGGCCACGAGCGACCTGGGCGTCCGAACCATCGCGGCGGCGGCGGTCACCGACGCCGATCACCTCGACCGCATCCTGACCGCCGTCCGCTCGTCGGGCGCAGCATGGGGGACCCGTGCGGGCTCCGAGCGTGGAGCAGCCCTCGACCGGGCGGGGCACGCGCTGGAGGCCAACCGCGACCGCCTGATCGAGGTCATGGCGAGCGAGACCGGCAAGACGATCGCCGAGGCGGACGTCGAGGTGAGCGAGGCCGTCGACTTCGCGCACTACTACGCCTCGCTCGCGCGCGAGCTGGACGCGGTGCAGGGCGCGGTGTTCGTGCCCTCCGCGCTGACGGTCGTCACGCCGCCGTGGAACTTCCCGGTCGCGATCCCCGCCGGCGGTGTGCTGGCGGCGCTCGCCGCGGGCAGCGGCGTCGTCATCAAGCCGGCCCCGCAGGCGCGTCGTGCCGCGGCCGTCATGGTGGAGGCGCTGTGGGAGGCCGGCATCCCGCAGGACCTGCTGGCGCTCGTCGATGTCGCGGAGAACGACCTCGGCCGGCAGCTCGTGGCCGACCCGCGCGTGGACCGCGTCATCCTCACCGGCTCGTACGAGACGGCCAAGCTGTTCCGGTCCTGGCGGCCGGAGCTCCCGCTGCTCGCCGAGACGAGCGGGAAGAACGCCATCATCGTCACGCCGAGCGCCGACTACGACCTCGCCGTGGCCGACATCGTGAAGAGCGCGTTCGGCCACGCAGGGCAGAAATGCTCGGCGGCGAGCCTGGTCATCCTCGTCGGCTCGGCGGCGCGCTCCGAGCGCTTCCGCAACCAGCTCGTCGACGCGACGAAGAGCATGCGCGTCGGCTACCCGCAGGACCCGGTGAGCCAGATGGGGCCGCTGATCGAGCCTGCATCCGGCAAGCTGCTGCACGCGCTGACCACTCTGGGCGCCGACGAGGAGTGGCTCGTCGAGCCGCGCCCGCTCGACGACACCGGCCGGCTCTGGTCGCCCGGCATCCGCACCGGCGTGCAGCCGGGGACCTACTTCCACCTCACCGAGTTCTTCGGCCCGGTGCTCGGGATCATGACCGCGAGCACCCTCGAGGAGGCGATCCGGTTCCAGAACGCGATCGAGTACGGCCTCACCGCCGGCCTCCACTCGCTCGACTCGGACGAGCTCGCGCAGTGGCTCGAGACGGTGGAGGCCGGCAACCTCTACGTCAACCGCGGCATCACCGGTGCGATCGTGCGGCGCCAGCCGTTCGGCGGCTGGAAGCGCTCGTCGGTCGGCGCCGGCACCAAGGCGGGCGGCCCCAACTACCTGCTCGGTCTCGGCTCCTGGCGGCCGGAGTCGGGTGCGTCCAGCTCCAGCCTCCACTTGCGCGGCCTGGAACCCCGCGTCCAGGACCTGATCGAGTCCGGGCAGTCCTCGATGGACTACCCCGCGTTCGACCTCGTCCGCCGCTCGGCGCTCAGCGACGCGATCGCCGTGGCCACCGAGTACCACCAGGCGAAGGACGTCTCCGCGCTCGGGGTGGAGCGCGACATCTTCCGCTACCGGCCCGTCCCGGTCGCCATCCGGCTCTCGGAGGGCAGTGGCCTGCCCGAGCTGTTGCGCGTGATGGCGGCGGCGACGGTCGCGCGATCGGCGTTCACCGTCAGCACGAGCATCGCGCTGCCGCGGGGGACGCAGCAGCTCCTCAAAGCTCGTGATGTGGACGTCGTGGTCGAGACCGACGAGCACTGGCTGTCGCGCGTGCGCGGCCGCCGCATCACGGCCCACCGCATCCGCCTCATCGGCGGAGACCCGGTGGCGCTCGCGACGGCTCTCGGCGGGACGCCGGACGTCGCGGTCTACAACGGCGCGGTCACCCCGTCCGGGCGGATCGAGGTGCTGCCGTTCCTCCACGAGCAGGCCATCTCGATCACCAACCACCGCTTCGGCAACCCGACGACGTTCTCGGAAGGGGTGATCTAGGGGGCTACCGGGGCGTCGGGCCGGCGGGGAGGCTCTATTCTTCTTCCTCCTCGAGCTCGAGGAGCTCGTCGGCGGCGTCGCGGTTACCGAGAGCCGCCAGCCGGCGCAGCTCGTCAAGGTCGCCGCGCTCGGCGGCGAGTTCGACCAGGGCGTCCTCGGCGTCGGAGCTGCCGGCGTCGGCGAGTCGGCGCAGCAGGGCGAGGTCCTCGGCCTCGATCGCAGCCTCCACGGCGAGGGCGACGGCGTCCGGGTCGGTCGGCAGCGGGACGTCGGTCGGCAAGCCGGGGTCAGGCGGGGATGTGGCGGGCATGGCACTCCTTCCGATGAGCGCCACCTTACCCGGGGCTACGCTGTGACGCATGACCGAGAACCCGCCTATCGTCGCCGTGCCCTCGATCGCCCTCAACGCGGGGACCCGCATCCCCCAGCTCGGCCTCGGGACCTGGCCGCTCGACGACGCGGAGGTCGAGCGCGCCGTCGTCGCGGCGGCGGAGCTCGGCTACCGCCACGTCGACACCGCGGCCAAGTACGGCAACGAGACCGGCGTCGGCCGGGGCGTGCGCGGCAGCGGGCTCGCCCGCGAGGAATGGTTCGTCACGACCAAGCTCGACGGCGGCTACCAGGGCGACGACCGTGCCGTCGCCGGGCTCGACGCGAGCCTCGGACGGCTCGGACTCGACTACGTCGATCTGCTGCTCATCCACTGGCCGCTGCCCGGGCGCGACCAGTACGTGTCCACCTGGGAGACCTTCATCCGGCTCCAGGAGAGCGGCGCGGCGCGTGCGATCGGCGTCTCCAACTTCAAGCCGGCCCACATCGACCGCCTCATCGCCGAGACCGGCGTGACTCCCGCTGTCAACCAGATCCAGCTCAGCCCGGCCATCCAGCGCCGCGAGCAGCGCGCGTACGGGGCCGAGCACGGCATCGTGACCGAGTCGTGGAGCCCGATCGGCGGCTCCGGCGACCTGCTCGCGGCGCCGGTGCTCGCGGAGGTCGCGGCGAAGCACGAGCGCACCGTGGGGCAGATCGTGCTCCGCTGGCACGTCCAGAACGGCCTCGTCGCCATCCCGAAGTCGCGCAACCCGGAGCGGATGGCGGAGAACCTCGCGGTCTTCGACTTCGAACTCGACGCCGACGACCTCGCGTCGATCGACAGCCTGGACGAGGGGCCCGACGCCGGAGTGGACTCCGACCACACCGGGCATTGACGGGTCAGACCCGGACGAGCGGCAGCCGCACCGTCGCCACGAGGCCGCCGGTCGGCGCGTTCGCGAGCTGGACCGAGCCTCCCGCCGCGCCCGCCAGGGCAGCCACGATCGCCAGGCCGAGTCCGCCGCCACCGCCGGCGCGGGAGGTGGTACGGGCCCCGTCCGCGCGGGTGAAACGGTCCAGGGCCACCGGGATGAACTCCTCCGGCATCCCCGGGCCCGAGTCGTGCACGGTGAGCACCACCCACTCCGGCTCCACGCGCAGCGCGGCGCTCACGACGTCCTCCACCGCGGCCGCCCGCGGCTCCGGCGGCACGACCTCGATCGGCCCGTCCACCGCGTCGCTCAACCGCGGCACCGGCCCGGTGTCCGAGCGGGCGTCCCTGGCGCGGATCGCCGTGATCGCGTTGCCGAGCAGGTTGTCCAGGATGCGCCCGAAGTCCGTGGGCGAGAGCGCCACCCTGGCGTCCGCGCTCGGGCGCCGCTTGGGGTCGTACTCGAAGTCCACCGAGATCGAGCCCACGTCCTCTGCGCTGCTGACCAGGAGGCGGGCGCGGTCGATCGCGTCGGTCAGCTCGTCCACCAGCGTGCGCCAATCGATCCGGCCGCTGGACGGGCCGGCCTCGATCCGCGAGAGCTCCAGCAGGTTGTTGGCGAGCGTGCCCAGGCGCAGTGCGGTCGAGTGGGAGGAGCGGATGTCGTCCAGCAGCGCGTCGGCGTCGCCCGCGTCCAGCTCGGCGAGCTCCAGCTGCCCGCGCAGCACGGCCAGCGGCGTGCGCAGCTCGTGGCTGGCGTCCGACACCATCTGCCGCTCGCGGTCGGCGGACGCCCGCAGCCGGCGGATCAGGTCGTTCAGGGTGGTCGCCAGCTCGGACAGCTCGTCCTGGGCCGGCCCGACGGTCAGCAGGCCCGCGGCGTCGTCGGTCCCCGTGGGCTCGCCGCCGGCGATCCGGTCGGCCTGCTCGCGCATCCGGCTCACCGGTCTCAGCGCCGTGCGGGCCAGCAGCCACGACGCCCCGCCGAAACCGAAGATGAGCACACCGGCGCCGATCAGCAGCGCGAGGGTGAGGCGATCGAGGATGAGCGAGGTCGTCTCGTCGTTGCGCGCGGCGATGACGTGCATCGTGCCGCGCTTGGTGACGACGGGCTTCACGAGCACCTCATACGTGTCGTCCGCGAGCTGCACGGTCGTCGCCGAGGGCGGGAAGGACAGCAGATGGTCGATCCGGTTCTCCAGCGCCGTCGGCAGCGTGGAGTCGAGGATGACGCCGTTCGCGTCGACGATGCCCAGCTCTTGGCCGCCGCCGGGCAGGTCGAACGGCCCGGACGGGTTCGCCAGCACCGACGCGGCGGGCGCGGTGACGTCGTTGTTGAGGAGCGTGACGGTCGCGTTGTGGAGGATGGAGGACACCCCCACCCGGATGACGACCACCGCGACCAGGCCGAACAGGGTGGCGACGATGAGACTGCCGATCGTGATGCGCGCGGAGATCGACAGGCGCCGCAGCCAGGTCACGGCGCCGGCGTCTCCGTCGTCGTCTTGGCCTCGGCCTTGTCGCCCTTCGACTCCAGGGCGTTCTTCGCGTCCAGCCGGTAGCCGCGGCCGCGCTCCGTCACGATGGACAGGCCGGCCCCGGCCAGGTCGAGCTTCTTGCGCAGGTACGAGACGTACTGGTCGATGACGTTGGTGCCGATGTTGTCCGTCGTGCCCCACACCGACTCGAGGATGTCAGCGCGAGACAGCGTCTTGTCCGGGTTCGTGGCGAACAGCCGCAGCAGGGTGAACTCCCGGCGGCTGAGCGGCATCTCGTGCCCGGACACCAGCGCCTGGTGCTCGTGCGAGTCGATGGTGAGGCGGCCGACGCTGACCTGCGGACGCATCCCGCTCGGCTCCCGGCGCAGCAGCGCACGCACACGCGCGGCCAGCTCGGCGAACGCGAACGGCTTGGTGAGGTAGTCGTCGGCGCCCGAGTCGAGGCCGTGCACGCGGTCCTCGATGGCGTCGCGCGCCGTGAGGAGCAGGATCGGCATCGGGTTGGCCGCCTCGCGGATGTGCCGGCACAGCTCGAAGCCGCTCATCCCGGGCAGCATGACGTCGATCGCGGCGGCCGAGAACGAGTCCCCGCGCAGCGCGATGAGGGCGTCGACGCCGTTGGTGACCAGGGTGACGTCGTATCCTTCGGCGGCGAGACCCCGCTCGACGAGGCCTCCCATGTCCGGATCGTCTTCGACAACGAGCAGCTTCATGCGCCCATCGTGCCACTGATCGCCGTGGTCGCGCTCGGATCGGGGGGTCGGCGGCTTGACGTCTGCTGAATGTTTTCGCAGAACGGTCGTCAGGTTTCCTCCACCACGGACTTGAGCGATCCCAACGTCATGCCCCAGTTCTCGCTCATCCGCTCGGCCTCCGCAGTGTCGGCGCAGCCGTCCTGGGTGATGGTCACCTCGGTGCCGCCGGCGTCGTCGGCGAGCAGGTAGGAGACGGTCTGGTAGCTCTCCGGCACGTCCGGCTTGCCGCTCAGCGGGCTGTAGTAGCTGGAGACGAGGCGCTCGCCGGGGACGACCTCCAGGATCGTGCCCTTGTCCTCGTAGGGCTTGCCCTCCCATTCGCCGCGGTACAGGATCGGGCTGCCCTCCTGCCAGTCGGTCTCCACGCGGCTGCCGAACAGGTAGCGCGCGATCGTGTCGGGGTCGGTGATGGCGTGCCAGACGTCGGCGCGCGGGACGTCGACGTGGATGGTCGCTCGTGCTGTCGTGGTCATGGGGACAGCATCCACCCGCCGGGCGCCGGCGGATAGAAGATTCGCGACGTCAGCTGTTGCCGCGGTTGATGAGCCGGGAGAGGACGATCGCGCTGCGGGTGTGGTCCACGTTCGGCGCCAGGCGCACCTTCTCGAGCGCGGCCTCCAGGCTCGGGATGTCGCGCGAGCGGATGTGGACGATCGCGTCGGCACTGCCGGTGACGGTGCCCGCGTCGACGACCTCCGGGACCGCCGAGAGGATGCGCAGCAGCTCCTCGGGCGAGACGGTGCCGCGGCAGAACAGCTCGACGTAGGCCTCGGTGCTCATCCCGTCGATGGCCGGGTCCACCTGGATGGTGAAGCCGCGGATGACGCCGTCCCCGACCAGCTTGTCGACCC
The DNA here is from genome assembly GCF_042789575.1 of Leifsonia sp. NPDC056824. Classification (NCBI taxonomy): domain Bacteria; kingdom Bacillati; phylum Actinomycetota; class Actinomycetes; order Micrococcales; family Microbacteriaceae; genus Leifsonia; species Leifsonia sp. NPDC056824. The sequence goes on from NZ_JBHUAV010000001.1 coordinate 1,326,603, forward strand.
GGCGCTTGACCGCCGAGGCGGACAGGCCGACGACCCCGCCGATGTCGCCGTAGCCGGCGCGCGCGTTCTGACGGAGCAGGTCGAGGATGCTGCGATCGAGGTTGTCCACGGCGCAAGCATACGGTGAATCATTGCGCGGAGGTGGAGGTTACGCGGGAATCGTGCGCGAGGGCGCAACGGATGAGCGCGAGGATGAGCCGGCGTGCGGCTGTCCCGACTCTCGCGCAGGAATGCTGCGGACCGTAGGTGAACGCGGCGATTTCGTGCGCGAAGACGCAGCCAATCGCTGACATCCGCGTGTGAGACTAGCTCACAGCTTCGGTGGCGGCGCCGTGACGTCCCGGCGGCGATGACGTCTGCCCGCGACGGCTGCGTCCGTCGCCGATCCTCCGCACGAAGACCTGCCGCACGATGACGTGCCGCACGACCCAGAGAGGACGACCATGACCGATACCGTCGCCCACCGCATCCACCCGTCCACCCCCGCGCCGACGGAGCGCCAGGCGCAGGCGATCGCCCTCGAGGACGAGCACGCGGCGCACAACTACCATCCGCTCCCCGTCGTGATCGCCGAAGGCCAGGGCGCGTGGGTCACCGACATCGACGGCCGGCGCTACCTGGACTGCCTGGCCGCGTACTCCGCCGTCAACTTCGGCCACTCCAACCCGGTGCTGCTGGACGCCGCACGGGCGCAGCTCGACCGCATCACGCTCACCAGCAGGGCGTTCCACAACGACCAGCTCGGCCCGTTCGTCACCGAGCTGGCTGCGCTCGCCGGCAAGGACATGGTGCTGCCGATGAACACCGGCGCGGAGGCTGTGGAGACCGCGATCAAGGTGGCGCGGGCCTGGGGCTACCGGGTGAAGGGCGTGCCGGACGGTCGCGCGAACATCGTCGTGATGGCGGGCAACTTCCACGGCAGGACCACGACGATCGTGAGCTTCTCCGACGATCCGGACGCGCGCGACGGGTTCGGGCCGTACACGCCCGGATTCCGCAGCGTGCCGTACGGGGACGCCGCCGCCGTCGCCGACGCGATCGACGAAGACACGGTGGCGGTGCTGGTGGAGCCGATCCAGGGCGAGGCGGGTGTCGTCGTGCCGTCGCCGGACTTCCTTCCCGCGGTGCGGGCGCTCTGCGACGAGCGGCGCGTCCTGCTGGTGGCCGATGAGATCCAGTCCGGGCTCGGGCGGGTGGGTGCGACCTTCGCCTGCGACCTGGTCGGCGTGGTGCCCGACCTGTACCTGCTCGGCAAGGCGCTCGGCGGCGGGATCGTCCCGGTGTCGGCCGTCGTCGGGAATCGCGACGTGCTGGGCGTCCTCCACCCGGGCGAGCACGGGTCGACGTTCGGCGGGAACCCGCTGGCCGCAGCGGTCGGCCGCGCCGTCGTCGCGCTGCTCGCGACCGGCGAGCCCCAGGAGCGTGCCGAACTCCTCGGCCGCCGCCTGCGCGGAGACCTCGTGCGCCTGATGGGCCACGGCGTGCGGGAGGTGCGCGGTGCGGGCCTCTGGGCGGGAATCGACATCGACCCCGCACTCGCGACGGGGCGCGAGGTGTGCGAGCTGCTGATGGAGCGCGGAGTGCTCGCGAAGGACACGCACGGCTCGACCATCCGGCTGGCACCGCCGATCGTGGTCGAGCCGGGGGACCTGGACTGGGCGGTGGAGCAACTGGAGGCGGTGCTGCGGGAGTTGGGGGAGCGGGAGTTTGGGGAGCGCTGAGGGACGGGTTTCGGAAAAGCCGCGGGTGTGGGCTAGACTGAAATAACACCCCCGGATGCTTCGGCTACCGGGTACGGGGCCCCGAGAGGGGCCCCTGTTTCGTTTGCGGACCACTCTTCGGGGCGCTTGAGCACACCGACCCCCGCGGAGCGCACTTCCGTCGGGAGTTGGCTCGTCAGAAGAGCACCACGGCGGATCGGCTTGATGAACACCGGGTTCAGCGCGAGAAGGCTCTGATTCGGATTGTCGACAGGGCTCAGAAGCGCCCACTGCTTGTCCAGTTCCGTGGTGAGCAGCGTCAGCATGGCTGCGAAATCCGAATCGTTCGATACCAGCACGAAAAGGTCGGCATCGTCGCGGCACGCGTCGAACACCATGTACGACGCGAGGTTCACGTCGGAACCTTTCTCCTCCGTCTTGCGCACCTTGACGCGAGTGATCCGCCCTGCGTCGTCGAACGTGATCGGAAGCGCGGGCATCAGCCGGGCGTCATTGCGGTACTGGCCCTCGTGGATCGTGACCTTGGGATTGGTCCGCAACGCCCGCACATACGTCTGCTGCCGGATGGGCGCGCGCGGATCGGTGCCGAGCGCCGGTCGGATCATCGCGGTGAAGTACCTGATCCGTTTGATCGCGTGCGTGGGGATGAGCAGTGCCGCCAGGGCGTCCAGGTCGAGCCACTTCGCGTCAGGATGATGCTGGAGCTTCTGCCGGTAGAGGTTGAACCCGTCGACGTAGATGTTCGCGGTCGGTTTGGACTCCATCCAACAGATCGTATCCTCAGTGGAGTCTTACGTGTAAAATGTGAATCCTGGGCGTTCACCTCTGCGGCGGGTAGTGGGAGCATGGGCGCCATGAGTGACAGCAACACACCCAACGACCCCGACCGTGAGCCCGGGGCGGGGAGAGCGACCAGCACGGCCACGACCACCGACGCCAGTCACGGGTTCTTCGGGCAGCCGCGCTCGCTCGCCAACATCTTCGGGGTGGAGATGTGGGAGCGGTTCTCGTTCTACGGGATGCAGGGCATCCTTCTCATCTACCTCTACTACAGCGTGGCCAAGGGCGGCCTCGGCATCGACCAGGCGACCGCCGCCGGCATCGTCGGCGCGTACGGCGGGGCCGTGTACCTCTCCACGATCCTCGGCGCATGGCTGGCGGACCGGCTGTTCGGGTCCGAGCGGGTGCTGTTCTGGAGTGCGGTCGTCATCATGGCGGGGCACATCTCGCTTGCCGTGCTGCCCAGTTTCGCCGGCGTGATCGTCGGACTCCTCCTGGTCGCCGTCGGCAGCGGTGGGCTGAAGGCGAACGCGACGCGCATCGTCGGGACGCTGTACGACGAGCACGACTCCCGTCGTGACGCCGGATTCTCGCTCTTCTACCTCGGCATCAACCTCGGCGCGTTCTTCGGGCCGCTGCTGACCGGGCTGCTGCAGTCCACGCTCGGCTTCCACTGGGGCTTCGCGCTCGCCGCGGTCGGGATGGCCATCGGCCTCATCCAGTACTCGCTCGGCCGCAAGCGCCTGCCCGACCTGGCGCGCGAGGTGCCGCACCCGCTGCCGCGCACGCGCCTCCCGCTGGTGATCGGCATCGCCGTGGCCGGAGTGATCGTCATCGTCGCCCTCGTCCTCACCGGACTCATCAACGCGATCAACCTCGCCCTCTGGGTGATCGGCATCACCATCGTCGCGGCGATCGCGTACTTCGTCCTCATCCTCAGCTCGAAGCTGTTGAGCAGCGTCGAGCGCAGCCGGATCGTCGCCTTCATCCCGCTCTTCATCACGAGTGCCGCGTTCTGGTCGCTCTACCAGCAGCAGTTCACCGTGGTGACGATCTACTCCGACAAGCGGCTCGACCGGATGCTGTTCGGGTGGGAGTTCCCGGTCTCGTGGGTACAGTCCATCAACCCGATCTTCATCATCATCCTGTCCGGCGTGTTCGCGGCGATCTGGACCAAGTGGGGCGACCGGCAGCCGTCGACGCCGCTGAAGTTCGCGGCGGGGACGATCGTGATGGGCCTCGCGTTCTTCCTCTTCCTGTTCTGGGTCGGCGGCGGAGCGAACAGCACGCCGCTGCTCGCGATGATCGGCATCCTGCTCGTCTTCACGATCGCGGAACTGCTGATCTCGCCGGTCGGCCTGTCGGCGTCGACGAAGCTGGCGCCGCACGCCTTCCAGACGCAGATGGTCGCGCTGTACTTCCTGTCGGTGGCGCTCGGGACGGCGATGTCGGGCCAGCTCGCGAAGCTGTATTCGCCGGCGACGGAGGGTGTCTACTTCGGGGTGATCGGCGCGGTCGCGGTGGTGATCGGCATTGTGCTGGCTGTGATGAGTCCGTGGGTGCTGCGGATGATGCGCGGGGTGCGGTAGGGGCCGTCGGCAACGGAGGAGATCGCACGCGGCACGCCGGTTCGTGACAGTGAGCGGAGGAGATCGGACGCCTTAGGGGTCGGATCTCCTCCGTTGGCTGCGGTGGGGAGGCGGGGGCCCGACATACTGGGGGCATGCGTGTGGGTGATGGGGCTCGGGTTCTTGCGGTGTGTCGGGTTGCGGAGTTGCTGCCGGATGACGGCAACGTGGGCGTGACGGCGATCGACAAGCAGCCGGTGGAGTCGCGGCTGAAGGTGCGCGGGCTCGGTCTCTACGGCGACGTGCAGGCCGACCGCAAGCACCACGGCGGCAACACGAAGGCGCTGTACGCGTACGCCGACGAGGCCGCCCAGTGGTGGGCTGCCGAGCTGGGCCGGCCCATCCCGCCCGGACTCTTCGGCGAGAACCTGCGCACCGCCGGCCTGGACGTCGACGGCGCCGAGATCGGCGAGCGCTGGCGGATCGGTGAGAAGCTGGTGGTCGAGGTGACCTGCCCGCGCGTCCCGTGCGCGACGTTCCAGCGCCGGATGGGCGAGCCGCAGTGGGTGCGCCGGTTCACCGAGGCGGGGCGCGTGGGCGCGTACCTGTCCGTCGTGCACACCGGCACGGTCGGTTCGGGCGACTCCGTGGAGGTCGTGCGGCGGCCGGGACACGGGGTCACGATCGCGTCGTGGTTCACGGCGGGGGACGCCGACCAGGCCGACGCGCTCGTGGCGGCGGAGGCCGGTGGACTCGAGCTCGCCCGGGAGATGCGGGAGTCGATCGCGAGGGTGCGCGCCCGCGCGGCGTGAGGCCCGGCTAGTCCTCCTCCAGCCCCAGCTCGCGCCGCCAGTGCGCGAGGAACTCCGCCCCGGCGGTGTCGTGCACCGCGTCGCCGATCGTGATGACCTCGTATGGCCGGTCCAGCACGCCGTCGGCTGGCCGGACATCCACATGGGCGACCTCGCGGCCCGTGCTGTGGACGTAGTCCGCCATCTTGTAGTCGCTGCGCGAGTCGCCGATCGACCGCCAGCGGTGCGGCAGCGGGCCGCGCTCGGCGAAGTAGTCGAATGCGCGCTGGGCGCCGCGGTCCTTGTCGAGCAGCACGGACTCGATGTCGGTGGAGATGATCGTCGGGTCGATCCGGAACGGGACGTCGCCTGCCGCGTCCGGGGCGACGCGCTCGCCGTAGCGGAGGCCGAGGCCGAGCCCGGTCAGGAGGTCGAAGGCGGCATCCTCGAAACGGGCCTGTGCCTCCCGGTAGGTCTCCGAGTCCACGTCGGTGCGCTGCTCGACGGAGATCATCGCGCGCTTCGTCTCGTCGAAGAACATGGTGACGGCGAAACGTTCCCGGACCAGTGTCCGGATGCCGTCGACCGCCGCGTCGGGGAGGGCCACCGACGCGTCGACCGCGACCTCACCCATCCCCTCACCCGTGATCGGCGCCCACGCGCCGCCCTTCTCGAACACGCCGAACATCCGCGCGCCGTGCGACTCCAGCGCGTCGCCCAGGCCGGCGTCGCACAGCGGCGCGACCACCTGGTGGCGGATGAATTCGCCCGAGCGGCCGGTGATGAACGCGATCGGCACGCCCGCGGCCGTCATCGCGACCAGGTCGGTGACGATGCTGCGGATGGCGATGGTCCGGGTGACGGGGCTGGCGATCGGGCCGTCGACGTCGAAGAGGAGTCCGAGGTTGTGCACGCTCCATTCTCCCGTGCGGGACGACAGCACCCCGAACCGCGGGACAATGGATGCAGGCCACGAAAGGAACGTCCCGTGCTCCGCACCATGTTCAAGTCGAAGATCCACCGCGCCACCGTCACCCACGCCGACCTCCACTACGTCGGCTCGCTGACCGTCGACCTCGACCTGATGGAGGCCGCCGACCTGCTGCCCGGCGAGCAGGTCGCCGTCGTCGACGTGACCAACGGCTCCCGGTTCGAGACCTACCTGATCGCGGGTGAGCGCGGCAGCGGCGTCATCGGGGTGAACGGGGCGGCGGCGCACCTGGCGGAGGTCGGCGACACCGTCATCGTCATCTCCTACGCCCAGCTGGACAACGCGGAGGCGAAGAGCTTCGTGCCGACGGTCGTGCACGTCGACGGCGGCAACCGCATCCTCGCGGTCGGCGCCGACCCGGCCGAGGCGCTCAGCGAGGGCGTGAGCGTCCCGCCGTTCGCGGTGCCGTCCGCCGCCGGCACCGTCGTCGCGTGACCTACCGCGCGACCGAGCGCATCCACACCGTCGAGGCGCGGCGCATCGAGCTGGAGGCCGAGGTGCCGTTCGCGCAGCTGCGGCGCGCGTTCGAGGAGCAGGTGCCCGAGCTCGACCGGAGGCTGCAGAGCGGTCTCCTGGACCAGGGCGCGGACTGGTCGACGCTGACCCGCATGCTCGAGGGGCCGGGGATGCACGGCCTCGTCCGGTTCTGGACCGACGACCCGCGCCCGGTCATGCGGGTGGGCGGCGTCGACACGGCGAGCGTCGGCTATCTCGTCGGCGATTATGCGTCGGCCGCGCGGATGTACCGGCACGACGCGGGCGCGCTGCTCTACACGCCGCTGCGCGTCGAACTGCACGACGCGGGTGGAGGCCGCACCGTGCTCAGCGTGGAGCAGCCGAGCGCGCCGTTGCGCGGGTTCGGCAACAACAAGATCACGCAGGCCGGCTACGAGCTGGACCGGAAGCTGGGCGACCTCCTCGAAGACCTCGGGCTTCCGCGCCCGAGCGTGCTGCGCCTTTAGCTGGTGGAGCTCAGGGCTCCCGCAGCCCCCAGGCCTGGCCGTAGCCGCCCTCCGCCACCGGCCGTTCCATCAGCTCCAGGAACGGCCGGGCCGGGAACGCCTCCGGCCCGAGCACGCCGGCGCCGCTCCAGGTCCCGTTGGCGAGCAGCTCCAGCGCGATCACCGGGTTGAGCGCCGTCTGCCACACCACGCACTGCGCGTCATACTCGCGCATCGTCCACTCGTTGTCGGCGACGTGGTACAGGTACACGCTGCGCGGGAGGCCGTCCTTCCCCGTGCCGGACACCCACACGCCGGCGCAGGTCTTGCCGGTCATCCGCGGGCCGATGCCGGCCGGGTCGGGGAGGGCCGCGGCGACCACGTCGCGCGGGGCGACCTCCACCGGGCCCGACGCGCTGCGGACCCGCAGGGGCGACGTGGAGTCCAGCCCGAGCAGGTGCAGCGTCTTGAGGACGCCGATGAACTCCGCGCCGAGCCCGTACTTGAAGGTCACCCGCTCGGCGTCCAGCCAGCGCGGCATCAGCAGCACCTCCTCGTGCTCGACGTTCACGCACTCCACCGGGCCGATGCCCTCGGGGAAGTCGAAGACCTCCGGCTCGCTGAACGGCGGGGTGGTGAACCAGCCGTCGCCGTCCTCCGCGAGCCGGCGCTTCTCGAAGATCACCGGAGGGTTGAGGCACTCCTCGATGGTCGTCCAGATGCTGAAGGAGGGCGCGAAGATCTCGTTGCCGTCGTCGTCGCGGACCACGAGGTTCGCGCCGTCGCGCGTGCCCAGCTCGTCGATGTGCGAGAACAGCTCGTCGGAGGCGTACCGGGCGAACACATCGGACAGGCCGGGCTCGACGCCCATGCCGACCAGCGCCAGGCGGCCGGCGGCCTCCCAGCGCTGGTTCTCGGCGAACTGGGCGTCGCCGAGCTTCACGCCGGTGCGGCGGTACGGCTCGGTCTCGTGCGGGTGGGAGAGGCTCATCGCCATGTCGAGGTAGTCGGCGCCCGCCGAGAGCGCCCCCGCGAAGATCGACTCCACGAAGGAGGGCTCGACGGCGTTCATGACGTGGGTGGCGCGGTGCTCGCGGGCGACGGCCGCGACCGAGCTCGGGTCGGACGCGTCGATGCGGGTCGCGGTGAAGCGGCGGCCGACCTGCTCGCCGTGCCGCTCGCGGACCCACGCGACCGTGGCCTCCGCCCGGGACAGGTCGTAGTCGCTGACGACGATGGATTCGAAGAACGACCGGCGGGCGGCGATCTTCGCGATGGCGTTTCCGACGCCACCGGCGCCGATCAGCAGGATGCGCATGGTGCTCATTGTGCCCGCGCAGCACCGATTCGGCACGAATCGCGAATATGAAGCGCGCAGAGTCGACATTCGGCACGAATCGGTCACCTGCCGGGGCGATGGAGGGCGCGTGATTGACACGTATTATTGCTGAATGGAACTTCGCCAGCTCGAGCACTTCGTCACCGTCGCCGAAGAGCGGCACTTCACCCGCGCGGCGGAGCTGTTGCAGATCTCCCAGTCCGGGCTGTCGGCCTCCATCCGCTCGCTGGAGCAGGAGTTGGGCACGTCGCTCTTCATCCGGAGCACCCGCCGCGTCGAGTTGACGACGGCCGGCCAGGCGCTGCTCGCGGACTCGGTGCGCACGCTGGCCAGCGCCGCCGCTGCCCGCAACGCCGTGGCCGCCGTCCGTGGCCTGCTGCGCGGCCGCCTGACGATCGGCGCCGAGCCGTGCCTCGGGTCGGTCGACCTCCCGGCCGAGCTCGCGGCCTTCCGCACGGCGAACCCCGGCGTGGAGGTCCGGCTGCGGTACTCCGGGTCTGAGGAGCTGGTGGAGGCCGTCGCCGGAGGCCGCGCGGACGTCGCCGTGGTCGTCGACACCGGCCACGCCCCGAGCGGTGTGCGGCTGCGTCCGCTGAGCACCCAGTCGCTGCTCGTGCTCTGCCACCCGGAGCACCCGTTCGCGGCGCAGGACAGCATCCCGATCGAGGCTCTGCGCGGCGAGCCGCTGGTCGGCTTCCAGGAGGGCTGGGCCGCGCAGACACTGGCCCGGCGCGCGTTCGCGGCGGCCGGCTTCGACTACCGCGCGGCGATGGAGGTCAACGACGTCCATCCCCTACTCGACCTCGTCGGCTACAACCTCGGCATCGCGGTGGTCCCGGAGAGCTTCGGGCGCAAGCGACCGGAGCAGCTGCGGGCGGTCGCGCTCAGCGGCGACGTGCCGGAGTGGACCGTGGCGGTGGCGGTGTCGGATGAGCCGAGCCCGGCGGCGGCGGCGTTCCTGCGGCAGTTGGCGCGGGTAGAGGCGCCGACTCCCGTCGACGCCTCCGTGACCGCTGCCTGACGGTCGTTGGGGAGGCTACGCCGCGTTCAGTGTCGCCAGCTCCTCGGACGTGAGCTCCACGTCCACCGCCGTGAGCGAGTCCAGGATGGTCTCCGGTCGCGACGATCCCGGGATCGGGATGACCTGCGGGCTCTGGGCGAGGTGCCACGCCAGCGCCACGACCTGCGGGCTCACGCCGCGGGCGGACGCGACGTCGGCGAACGGCGCGAACCGGTCGCCGAGGCCGCCCGCGTTCGAGATGCCGCCCAGCGGGCTCCACGGCAGGAACGCGATTCCGCGCTCGTCCGCCAAGTTCAGCTCGGGCTCGCTCGAGCGGAAGGCCGGTGAGAACTGGTTCTGGACCGATGCCAGCCGGCCGCCCAGGATGTCCTGCGCCTGGCGGATCTGGTCGGGGTCGGCGTTCGAGATCCCGGCGTAGCGGATCAGCCCCTCGTCGAGGAGGTCGCGGACGGCGCCGACCGACTCCGCGTACGGGACGCTCGGGTCGGGCCGGTGGAACTGGTACAGGCCGAGCGCGTCGCCGCCGAGCCGGCGCAGCGACTCCAGCGCGGCCTCCCGGATGTGCTCCGGGCGGCCGTCGACGGTCCAGCTCCCGTCGCCCGGGCGCAGGTGGCCGCCCTTCGTCGCCACCAGGACAGCGGAGGCGTCGCCGCTCCAGGTGCGCAGTGCCTCGGCGATGAGCTCCTCGTTGTGTCCGACCTCGTCGGCGTGGAGGTGGTAGGCGTCGGCCGTGTCGATCAGGGTGACGCCGGCGTCCAGCGCCGCGTGGATGGTCGCGATCGAGCGGGCCCGGTCGGGGCGCCCTTCGATGGACATGGGCATTCCGCCGAGGCCGATCGCGGACACCTGCAGGTCGGCCAGTGCGCGGTACTTCATGTGTTCTCCTTGCGTGTGCGGGATGGAGTGACGCGCGAGGGGCACGTCGTTGTCACTTTTCGGGGGCGAAAGTGACAACGACGTGCCCCTCGGCGGGTGGTGACAGGGGGAGGGGAGGGGTTACCAGGCGTAGTGCTCGGGGGCCGTCTTGTGGCCGGGGAAGATCTCGTCGAGGCGCGCGAGCGCCGCGTCGTCCAGGTCGACGTCGAGGGCGCGGATGCCGGCGTCGAGCTGGTCGCGCGTCCGCGGGCCGATGATCGGGCCGGTCACGCCGGGGCGGGTGAGCAGCCACGCGAGGGCGACGTCGCCCGGCTCGTGGCCGAGCTCGGCGGCGAACGACTCGTACGCCTCGATCGCGTCCCGGTGGGTGGCGAGCGTCTCGGCCGCGCGGCCCTCCAGGCGGCGCCGGCCCTCGTTCTGCTTGCGCAGCACGCCGCCGAGCAGGCCGCCGTGCAGCGGCGACCACGCGATCACGCCGACGCCGTTCGCTTGGGCGGCGGGCAGAACCTCCAGCTCCACCTGGCGGGTGAGGAGGTTGTAGATGGACTGCTCGCTGACCAGGCCGAGGAGGTCGCGCCTGCGGGCCTCCGCCTGCGCCGTCGCGATGTGCCAGCCGGCGAAGTTGCTCGAACCGGCATAGAGGATCTTGCCCTGGGTGACGGCGACGTCGATCGCCTGCCAGATCTCGTCCCAGGGCGTGTCCCGGTCGACGTGGTGGAACTGGTAGATGTCGATGTAGTCGGTCTGCAGCCGCTTGAGGCTGGCGTCGAGGGCGCGGCGGATGTTCAGCGCGGACAGCTTGCCCTCGTTGGGCCAGTCGCCCATCGCGCCGTAGAGCTTGGTGGCGAGGACGGTCCGCTCGCGGCGGCCGTCGCCCTGCGCGAACCAGTCGCCGATGATCGTCTCGGTCGCCCCGTGGCCCTTGCTGCGGCCGTAGACGTTCGCGGTGTCGAAGTAGTTGACGCCCGCCGCGTGGGCGGCATCCATGATCCCGTACGAGTCCTCCGCTGTGGTCTCCGGGCCGAAGTTCATCGTGCCGAGCACGAGGCGCGACACCTTCAGTCCCGAGCGGCCGAGCTGCGTGTACTGCATGTCTGTCATGGCGCCAGCCTCCGCCGGAAGCCGCGAGAAGTCCAACAGGGGGTGTGGATGGGATTGTGCGGTCGGGCTTATGGATCGCCGGGCGCTCAGAAGTCGTGGAAGCGTCCGGCCTCGGCGATCACGTCCTCCGCGACGGCGAGGTCGGGCCCGCCCATGAAGCCGTGCGCGGCGCCGGGGACGATCCGCAGCCGGGCCGGGACGCCTGCGTCGGCGCGCGCCGTGATGAGGCGGTCCGCGTCGGCGAGGAGGGAGTCGTCCGCGCCGACCGCGAGGTAGACGGGCGGGAGGCCGCGGGCGCCGGCCGCGAAGTCGGGGGCGTCGGCGAGGGTCCCGCCGCCGGCCCAGCGGGCGAACGACCACTCCGAGAGCGCGCGGCCGGGGCCTCCCGGCGCCGTGTCGTCGTACGAGGCGAGGGTGAGGTCGACGTTCGGGTTGGTGAGGACGAGCGCGTCCGCCCGGGCGTCGCGCGCCGCGGCGAGGGCGACCGTGCCCCCGGCGGAGTCGCCCCAGAGGACGACGCGGGAGAGGCCGTCCGCGCGGAGGAGCTCTGCCGCCGCGACGGCGTCGGCCGCCGACTCTGCCAGCGTCGCCTCGGGGGCGAGGCGGTAGGCGACCGAGAGCACGACGACGTGCAGGGCGCCCGCGATACGGCGGCAGTACCCGTCCTGCAATTCCAGGTCGCCGAAGAGACCGAAGCCGCCGTGGAGGAAGACGACGGCCGCGCCGCCCGGTGCGGGTCGCGCCGGTAGGTAGCGGCGCGTCGCCACCGCGGCTGCTCCGGCCACGCCCTCCGACACCGTGCCGTCGAACGGCCACCGCGGACGGGCGAGCGCGCGCTCACGGGCGTCGCGTCTCAAGGCGGCGATGTCGGGAGGCTGCACGCGGACTAGCATCCCACTCATGCGCGAAGTGATCCCCGGAGTCCATCGGCTGCAGTCCGCCCGCGCCGGCAACGCCTACCTGATCGAGGAGGGCGACCGCGCGGTGCTCGTCGACACCGGGCTCCGGTCGAGCGCGGAGGCCGTGGTCGCCGAACTGGCGGCGGCGCGCATCCCGCGGGTGACCGACGTCGTGCTGACGCACTACGACCCCGACCATGTCGGCGGCGCGGCGGCTGTGCAGCACGCGACGGGCGCGCGGGTGTGGCTGGGCGCCGCGGACGCGCGGATCCTGCGCGGCGAGGAGCCGCCGCCCACGCGCATGCGCCGCGCGATGTACCGCTCCGGATGGCTGGGCCGCGCCGAGTTGCCGGACCTGACCGAGCTCCCCGACACCGCCGAGACGGAGGTCGCACCCGGTGTCGTCGCGGTCCCGGCGCCGGGCCACACGCCCGGCCACCACCTGGTGCGCTGGCGCGGGGTCGCGTTCGTGGGCGACGCGGGCCGCGTCTCCGGCGGGCGGCTCGTGCACCTCCCGGGCCTGCTCATCAGCGACCGTGCGGCGGCCGATGCGACGCTCGCCGCGATCGCGGCCTCCGCTCCGCGTCTCGTCTGCCCCGGCCACGGCGCCCCCGCGCGACTGGTGTGACGCTTTCCCCCTGCATTTCCAGGATACGGGAGGGCAGGGGGCTTGCGGCAACGCCCCGGTGAGGGCGGAGAATCGTCGATCGTGACTGCCTCCTCGCCTGCCTTCGCCCTGCCCGAAACCCTCCGCGCCAAGTCCGTCCCCGCCCTCATCGCCGCCGACGAACGGCACTTCGCCACCATCGACCACACCCTCCGGAAGACCGTCGCCGAGCTGTCCGATCAGCTCGCCGCCGAGCTGCGCGCGCCGGGCGGGCACGGCCAGAAGGCACTCGACCGGGACACCGAGGTCCGGCGACTGAGTGCCCGGCTGCGCGCGCTCGGCCGGTTCGGGATCGACGTCTGCCTCGGGCGGATGGTCACCGACGCCGCGGACACCGTCTACATCGGCCGGTTCGGGCTCACCGGCGACGACGGCGAGAAGCTGCTCGTGGACTGGCGCTCGCCCGCGGCCGAGCCGTTCTTCGGGGCCACGCTCGGGGACCCGATGGGGCTGGTCAGCAGGCGGCGATACCGCTGGGCGAAGGGCCGGGTGGCCGACTACTGGGACGAGGTCTTCGCCGCAGACGCCCTCGACGACGCCACCGAGCGGGCCGCGCTGGACGATCAGTCCGCCTTCATCGCCAGCCTCGGCGCGAGCCGGTCGCCGCGGATGCGGGACGTGCTCGCGACCATCCAGGCCGACCAGGACGCCATCATCCGGGACGGCTCCCGCGGCGCGCTCGTGGTGGACGGCGGGCCGGGCACCGGGAAGACGGTCGTCGCGCTGCACCGCGCGGCCTACCTGCTCTACTCCGACCCGCGGCTGTCGCAGGGGCACGGCGGCGTCCTGTTCGTCGGGCCCAGCCCGGCCTACCTCGCCTACGTCTCCGATGTGCTCCCGAGCCTCGGCGAGGAGGGGGTGCAGCTCTGCACGCTCCGCGACCTGCTGCCCGAGGGTGCGTCCGCCGAGCCGGAGACCGACGAGGAGGTCGCGCGGCTCAAGGCGTCCGCCGCGATGGTGACGGCGGTCGAGCGGTCCGTCCGGTATCACGAGGTCCCGCCGTCGCGCGGGATGGTCGTGGAGACCGAGTGGGCCGACCTCCCGCTGACCCCCGACGACTGGGCGGACGCGTTCGACGCGGCCGGGGCCAGCGCGCCGCACAATGAGGCGCGCGACGAGGTGTGGGAGGAGCTGCTGACAATCCTGGTCGCGAAGGCCGGTGACGCGATCCCGGAGGCCGCCCTCCGCCGCCAGCTCACGCGGAACGACGGACTCCGCGCGGCCTTCACCCGCGCGTGGCCGCTCCTCGACCCCGCGGGCGTGCTCGGTGACCTGTTCTCGGTGCCCGCCTACCTCCGCGCGTGCGCGCCGTGGCTGAGCGACGAGGAGGTGCGAGCGCTGCAGCGGGAGGAGCCCCGGGCGTGGACGCTGTCCGACCTCCCGCTGCTCGACGCCGCGCGGCAGCGGATCGGCGACCCGGCCGCGACCCGGGTGGCGCGCGAGCGGGAGGCCGTGCTCGCCTTCGAGCGGGCGGGCCGCAATCGCGTGGTGGACGACCTGATCGCCGCCGACGACGGCGAGGGGCTCGTCACGATGCTGAAGGTGGAGGACGCGCAGCGCTCCCTGATCGACGAGGCCGCCCTCCCGAGCCTCGACCCCGACCTGCTGGCCGGGCCGTTCGCCCACATCGTCGTGGACGAGGCCCAAGAGCTCACCGACGCCGAGTGGCCGATGTTGCTGCAGCGCTGCCCGTCGCGCAGTTTCACGATCGTGGGCGACCGGGCGCAGGCGCGGCACGGGTTCACGGACTCGTGGGCCGGGCGGCTCGCGGCGGCGGGCATCCCGGACGTGCGCGTCTCTACGCTGACCGTCAACTACCGGACGCCGGAGGAGATCATGGCCGAGGCGGCGCCGGTGATCCGGGCGGCCATCCCGGATGCGAACGTGCCGACCTCGGTCCGCAGCAGCGGGATGCCGGTGGTGCGCGGGCGGCGGGACGAGCTGGACGGGATCGTGGCGCGGTGGCTGGACGCGAACCCGGCGGGGATCGGGTGCGTGATCGCGGCGGAGGGCCCGCAGGGGTGGTCGTCGCCCTCCGGCCGCCTTCGGGTCCTCACGCCCGCCCAGTCGAAGGGGCTCGAGTTCGACCTGGTGGTGCTGCTCGACCCGGACGGGTTCGGGGACGGGATCGAGGGGGCGGTCGATCGGTACGTGGCGATGACGCGGTCGACGCGGGAGTTGGTGGTGCTGCACCTGAACGGGTGATGACAGGGCGGACGCGCCGAGCGCTAGGCTCGCGACCGACGCTTCGAGCGAGGAGACCGATGAGCGCGAGCGAGGCAGGGGAGGCTGCGCCGGTTGTGCCCGAGGCGCCGGCGGCGAAGTGGCCCGTGCAGGTCAGGATCGCGTTCTGGGTCTTCATCGCGGTGATCGCTTTCCGGGTGGCCCTCATCCCGTTCACGATCGTGCACCAATGGGCGTTGGCCGACGCCCTCCTCCACTCCGAAACGGCGAAATACGGAGAGCGGGCGGCGAGCGACGCGCAGGGGATGATGCATGGGACGTCAATCGTCGCTGACCTGATGGTCGTCGCGTTGTACGGCCTCTGCGTGCTCGCGGCCTTCGCGCTCAGGCGGGGCTCCGGGTGGGCTCGGATCATACTGACCGTGCTCGGCGCACTCTCGATCCTGACGGCGATCCTCGCGCTGGGCACTCCGAAGGGTGTGGCTGAGGGGCTCGCCGGGGCGGCAGGAATCGTCCTGCTCTGGTTGAAGCCGTCCAACGCCTGGTTCCGCGCGGGCAAAGCCGCGCGCCTCGCCGCGGCTCGCTAGACCGCCAGCGCCGCCTGCAGCTCCGCGTCGCTCGGCTCCACGAGGTGCCGTCCGTCCGGGAACACGATCACCGGGATGTTGGTGCGGCCGCTGATCGCGTGGGCGCGGTCGGCCTCCTCCGGGCGGGCGACGAGGTCGATGTACTCGTAGTCGGCGCCGAGGCGGTCGAGGAGGGACTTGGAGCGGATGCAGTCGCGGCACCAGTCCGCGCCGAACATCGTGACGGTGTCGAAAGTGTCGGTCATGCCTCCAGGCTAAGCGGCGCCGACTGGGAGTCCGCCGTCCACGATGAGTGTCGCGCTCGCTGCGGTCGGCTCGATGAGGCGGGCATTCGCGCCGTCCACGTCGCGCGCCCAGGCGAGGGCGGCCTCCGGAGTGCGGCCGTGGCGGGTGTGCCGGTCGACGAGCCGGCGCAGCCGCTCCTCCTCGGGTGTCGCGACGAACCAGGACTCGGCCAGCAGCGGTGGGATGCGCGACCACGGGTCGGTCGGCGCGAGCAGGTAGTTGCCCTCGACGACGATCAGCCGCGTGCCGGGCTGGACGGCCACACTCCCGGCGATGGGCTCGCCGACCGCGCGGTCGAAGGCCGGCGCGTAGACCGGGTGGTCGCGCTCGGCCAGGACACGCTCGAGCAGCGCCACGAAGCCCCAGCTGTCGAAGGTGTCGATCGCGCCCTTGCGCTCGTGGCGGCCGAGCGTCTCCAGGGTGGCGTCGGCGAGGTGGAAGCCGTCCATCGGGAGGTACGCGGCGACCGGCTCGCCGGCCTGCTCGTTCGCCGCGTCGACCACCGCGCGGGCCAGCGTCGTCTTGCCGGAACCCGGGCTGCCGGCGATCCCCACGAGCGCTCGGCCGTCGGCGGCCAGGCTGAGGCCGCGCCGAGCAAGCGCGTGCGGATCGGCGGATGAGGGCGAAGG
This sequence comes from Leifsonia sp. NPDC056824, assembly GCF_042789575.1. Classification (NCBI taxonomy): domain Bacteria; kingdom Bacillati; phylum Actinomycetota; class Actinomycetes; order Micrococcales; family Microbacteriaceae; genus Leifsonia; species Leifsonia sp. NPDC056824. The sequence goes on from NZ_JBHUAV010000001.1 coordinate 1,342,983, forward strand.
CTGCATACCGACATTGTCGCGGGATGGTGGGTTCAGCCGATCGTTAGTGTCTTGAGGAAAACAAGTGTTATGCTCCCGACACCACCCCGTCGTTCGAAGGAGATCGCCGATGCCCGCAGAAAACCAGCCCGGCCCGCTCGACGCCCACCGGGCCGCCCTCCAGGACCCGCCGATCGAGTACCGCCCGGAGCTGCGCTGGTGGCTGGCCGAAGGCCTCCACACCGACCGCACCCTCCGCTTCGAGATCGACGCCGCGCACAGGCTCGGCTTCGGCGGCATGGAGTTCCTGGCGATGGACGAGCAGGCGATCGACCACGCCCGGTACGGCTGGGGTTCGGAGGAGTGGGTGCACGACTCGCAGCTCGTGGTCGAGGAGACCACGGCGCGCGGGATGTCCGTGAGCTTCACCTCCGGCACCAACTGGTCGAACGCGAACCTGCCGACGATCGACCCCGACCACCCGGCCGCGGCGCGCGAGCTGAACTACGTGGTCGAGGAGGTCCGCGCGGGCGCAGGACGCAGTGGGGCGCTCCGCCGCATCGACCTGGACGCGCAGCGGGAGGAGAGCCTCCTGCCCGGGCACCGCAGCGCGCCGACGACGCAGGAGTTCTTCGCGGTGGTGGCCGCGCCCGTGGTCGAGGACGGCGACGTGCCCGTCCTCGACGCGGACGGAGTCCTCGACCTCACCGCCCTCGTCGCCGACGGCGCCCTCGACTGGGAGCCCGCCGACGACCGCGAGTGGAGGCTGTTCACGTTCTGGTCGCACGGCACCGGCCAAACCGCCTCCCCGTCCGCGAGCGTCAACTACACGGTCAACTACCTGGAGCGCGCCGGCGTGGACGCGGTGATCGACTACTGGGGCTCGACCGTTCTGACGCCCGAGCTGCGCGCCCTCATCGCCCGCAACCCGCGCGCGCAGATGTACATGGACTCCCTGGAGCTGAACACCTGGGGCGACGGCGGGCTGTTCTGGGGCGCGTCGGTCGCGCGGGAGTTCCGCGAGCGACGTGGCTACGACATCACGCCGTGGCTGCCGTTCCTCACCCGCAGGGTGCAGCTGATGGCGTCCGCCACGACCTACCGCTCCCAGCCGACGGAGGCTCAGCGCGGCACGGTGGAGAAGGTGCGGCACGACTACGTGGAGACGCTCACCGATCTGTACATCGAGAACATGCTGCGGCCGTTCGCCGCGTTCCTGCACGAGAACGGCATCCTGCTGCGCTCGGAGATCAGCTACGGCCTCCCGTTCGAGCTGACCCGTCCCGGCCCGGAGGTCGACGGGATCGAGACCGAGTCGCTGGAGTTCGGATCCCAGATCGACGCGTACCGGCTGCTCGCCGGCCCGGCGCACCTGTTCGGCAAGCAGTACTCGTCCGAGACGGGCGCGACGACGCGCAACCACATGCTCGACCACCGCTTCTACGACCAGATCATCGCGACCCAGCTCGCGGCCGGCATCACGAAGACCGTGCTGCACGGCTGGGCGAGCACCGCGGGCGCGGAGGGCGCGACCGAGTGGCCGGGGCACGAGGGCATGTGGCCGGGATTCTCGGAGCGGTTCGACCTCCGCCAGCCGGCCAGCGAGTTCTACCCGCAGTGGAACAGGGCGGTCGGCCGGTTCCAGTACCTGCTGCGCCAGGGCCGGCCGCGCATCGACGTCGGCATCCTGCGCACCGACCACTTCGTGGACAACATGTCCGGGCTGTTCTTCCTCGACCAGGACGGCGCCCGCATCCCCGACGAGGTCGCCTACGGCCGGATGTGGATGCGGAACCGCGAGAACCACTGGTGGCAGGACCTCGGCATGCAGGACGCCGGCTGGAGCTACGAGTTCCTCGACGGCTCGCTGCTGCTGCGCGACGAGGTGGTCTTCGGCGAGGGGCTCGTGCAGCCGGACGGCCCCGGCTACCAGGCGCTGATCGTGTACCAGGAGGCGCTGAGCGCGGACGTCGCGCAGCACCTCCTCGGCTGGGCGCGGCAGGGGCTCCGGGTGCTGATCGTGAACGGCGCCCGGGAGCTGAAGCTGCTGATGACCGGCGAATACATCGTCAACGAGCGCGCGGCCTCCCGGACGCCGGGGCTCGACCACCGCGACGACGAGCTCGCCGCGATCCTGGCCGAGCTGCGCAGCCTCCCGACCGTGGCGGAGGTGGACGACCCTGCGGGCACCGTGGCGGCGCTGCGCGACCTCGGCGTGGCGGGCCGCGCCGAGTTCACCGCCGAGAACCGCGACGTGCTCGGCTACCTGCGCGAGGACGGCGACTTGCTGCATGTGTACCTCTACCACTTCCTCTACGAGACCGGCGGGGACACCGTGGTGCAGGTCGCGCTGCCCGGGCTCGGGACGCCGTACCGGGTCGATCCGTGGAGCGGCGCGGTCGCCGAGCACAGCGGGGTGCGCACGGACGGCGTCCGCACGTTCGTGACCGTCGCCCTGGCTCCGGGGGAGACCGCGCTGCTCACGGTCGACCGCTCGCAGCGCCCGGCTCCGTCGCAGCCCGTCGAGCCCGAGGTCATGACGGAGCTCGACGGCTGGACGATCGCGGTCGAGAGCTGGGACGCCGGCGAGGACGAGCTGATCGTGGAGGACCGCGGCCTCGGCTACGAGAGCCGGGAGGTGCGGCCGACGACGGCGGTCAGCGTGCTGACCGCGGCGGGCTCCGAACTCCTGCCCTGGAGCGAGCTGCCGGGCGTCGGCCCCGAGGTGTCCGGGGTGGCGGAGTACCGCACGTCGTTCACGCTCGACGCGGCCGCGGCACCCGGTCAGCGGCTGCTGCTCGACCTCGGCTCGACGGCGGGAGGCCTCGGCTCGGTGGTCGTGAACGGCGGCGAGGCCGTGGGCTTCGACACGTCGCGCCCGGTGGTCGACATCACCGACGCGGCCCGGGAGGGCGTGAACACGGTCGTGGTCCGGGTGGCGAGCTCGCTGAACAACCGGCTCATCGCGCGCGGGTACTACGACGGCATCCCGGACATGGGGCTGTTCCTGCTGGGGCGGCAGGAGCCGCACGTCACCGTCGTGCGCCCGCACGGTCTGCTCGGGCCGGTGCGCGTCGTGCGGGAGGGGTGAGCCCGGCTGGGATACTGGCCAGACGCGACGAGAAGCACGGCGCGACGAGAAGCACGACGCGACGAGAAGGAGGTGGCAGCGTGTCGGACGACCCCGACCTCTCGCCGGTCATCGAGCAGGACCCGCTCGACCTGCGCCTGTCGATCGCGTCGATCGTGCACTGGGCCGACAGCCGGGACGTGCGCGTGCGCGTCATGGAGCAGATCGGCTTCCCGGTGGACGACATCCCGATGTTCGTCGTCGTCAACCAGCTCGCCTACCGCGGGGCGCTGCGGCCGACCGACCTGGCGGCGACGCTCGGAACGGGCAAGGCGAACATCTCCAAGATCGTCCGCCGCCTGGAGGAGATCGAGCTGGTGGAGCGGGTGCCGTCGCCGCGGGACGAGCGGAGCGTGCTCGTCGCGCTGACCGCCGCCGGCCGCGAGCTGGGCGAACGCATCATGGCGGTCGCCCAAGCCCAGGTGGACGAGGTCACCCTCGGCTGGGACCCGCAGGAGGTCGAAACCCTCCGCCGCTACGTGGCCCGCTTCGCCCGCCACGCCTTCGCAGGCCTCGCCATGACGCCGAAAGGTGAGTCGTTGCGGTAACCGCCCTGGGGATTTCCGCAACGAGTCACGTCTCGGGGGCTAGCGCGGGGCGGTGCTGGCGCGGATGACGAGTTCGGGCTGGTAGAGGACGCGGCGCGCCTCGAGGTCGGGGTCGGCGGCCTCCTCGAGCAGGATCTGCACGGCGGTCTCGCCGATCAGGTGGCTCGGCTGGCGGATGGAGGTGAGCGGCACGACCGAGGCGCCGGCGAACTGGATGTCGTCGTAGCCGATCAGGGCGATGTCGTCAGGGACCGCGAGGGTGCCGTCGATGACCAGCGTCTGCAGCAGGCCGATCGCCAGGAGGTCGTTGGCGGCGAAGACCGCGTCGGGTCGGTCGGCGGGAGCGCGGTCGGCGATGGCCTGGCCGGCGCGGCGGCCCTCCAGGACGTTGAGCGCCTCCACGTCCACGACCTCCAGGGTCACCCCGGGATGCCGCTCGACGACCGAGCGGGCCCCGGCGAGGCGGTCGGCGACCTGCTGGATGGCGAGCGGGCCGCCGACGAAGGCGATGCGCGTGCGGCCGGTCTCGATCAGGTGCGTCGCGGCCATCGCGCCGCCGGCGACGTCGTCCACCGAGACCGAGCTGAAGGTGCTGTCGCTGCTGACCCGGTCGACCAGCACGGCCGGGATGCCGCGGTCGCGCATCCGCCGCAGCCGCGCAGCCGCGTCGCCGACCGGGGCGAGCAGCACGCCGCGCACCCGGAGCTCCTCGAACAGGTTGAGGTAGCCCGACTCGCGGTCCTGGCGCTCGGTGCTGTTGCCGACGATCACCGAGTAGCCGGCGTCGGCCGCCGCGTTCTCGGCGGCCGTGGCCACGTCGGTGAAGAACGGGTTGGCGCCGCTGAGGCTGATCAGCCCGATCGCCTGGCTGTGCCCGAGGCGGAGCTGGCGCGCGGCCTCGTTGCGCACATACGAGAGCTTCTCCATCGCGAGGTGGACCCGTTCGACGGTCTCGGCGGACACGATCTCGGGCCGGTTGAGCACATTGGACACGGTCCCCACGGACACCTGAGCCAGTGCTGCGACGTCTTTGACGCTTGCGGAAGCCATAGTGATTCCCCTCTCGCCGGTCATCGTAACCGATGCCCGGGTTGAATCGAAACAATTTTCAAGTCGACACAGGATGTGAATGATCTCAGGCGTAAACCACGCCAGTTAAATTCCAGGTCAAAGCCACATTATCAAACCCGAACGCGAGGCCGGCCGACTTGAACGCACGATTCAGTGCCGAATTTCAGCGTCGTTACTGAATCGACACAATTGGTTCTTGACGTAATCCTCCACAAGACTTATCTTCATGTGAAGCGTTTCAAAACACCCCGAACACCCAGGGGCGGAAGCGTCCCGAATACAAGGAGGTATTTGATGTTCTCTCGCAGGACGACGACCAGGGTCGTCGCCACGCTCGGCGGAATCGCCATCGCGGCGCTCGCGCTCGCCGGCTGCAGCTCGTCGGGCGGAAACTCGAACGGTCCGGTGACCATCTCACTGCTCGCCGCGGGCAACGACCCGGCCAGCACCAAGTTCGCGAACGACCTCTCGACCGCGTTCCACAAGGCCAACCCGAAGATCACGGTCAAGGTCGAGACCCGGCCGACGGGCACGGACGGTGACAACCTCATCAAGACGCGCCTCTCCACCGGGGACATGAACGACGTGTTCCTGTACAACTCGGGCTCGCTGTTCCAGGCGTTGCACCCCGACACCCAGCTCCAGCCGCTCACGGACGAGGCCTGGGTGAAGGACATCACCCCCGACTTCAAGAAGACGGTCAGCACCTCGAAGGGCACCTACGGCGCCCCGACCGGCACGACCTTCGACGGCGGCATCATGTACAACAAGAAGGTCTACGAGAAGCTCGGCCTGTCCGTGCCGAAGACCTGGAGCGAGTTCATCTCCAACAGCGAGAAGATCAAGGCCGCGGGCATCGTCCCGGTGATCCAGTCCTACGGCGACACCTGGACCAGCCAGCTGTTCGTGCTGGCGGACTTCGCCAACGTCAACGCGAGCGACCCGAAGTGGGCCGACGACTACACGGCGAACAAGTCCAACGCCAAGTACTCGAAGGAGCCGGCGCTGGCGGGCTTCACGCACACGCAGGAGATCTTCGACAAGGGTCTGATGAACAAGGACTACGCGTCCCTGACCAACGTCAACGCCCTCAAGATGCTGGCGACCGGCGAGGGCGCGCAGTACCCGATGATCACCACCGTGATCAGCAACGTGCTGCAGTCCAACCCGGGCAACATCAACGACATCGGCTACTTCGCGGTCCCGACCGACTCCGGTCAGCCGCACGCCACCGTCTGGGAGCCGGGCGGCGCGTACGTCCCGAAGACCACCACCGGCGACAAGCTGACGGCCGCGAAGAAGCTGGTCGCGTTCATCAACTCGCCCACCGGCTGCGACATCCAGAACAGCGCAGGCACCCCGGCCGGCCCGTTCGCGATCAGCAGCTGCACGGTCCCGGACAGCGCCCCCGCGCTGGTCAAGGATGAGCTGAAGTACCAGGACGACAAGAAGACGGGCCTCGCGCTCGAGTTCCTGTCCCCGATCAAGGGCCCGAACCTGGAGAAGATCCTGATCCAGGTCGGCTCGGGCATCTCCAACGCCCAGCAGGGCGCGGCCCTCTACGACCAGGATGTGAAGGCTCAGGCCCAGCAGCTCGGTATCAAGGGCTGGTGAGCCCGTCCGGGCCGGCGCTGCGGCGCCGGCCCGGGCACCACACACCCCCAGAAGACTCGACGAGGAGCAGACAATGTCGACGGCAAGCCCCGCGACCGCAACACAAGCGGCCGACATCATCACCGAGGTGGGGGCCTCGGTACGGAACAGACCGAGGAAGAGCCGGATGCGGTCGCACTATCCGACCTGGTTCTTCATCCCCGCGATCGTCCTCTACGTGATCTTCTTCGCGATCCCGACGGTCTCGTCCTTCTACTTCTCGCTGACCCGCTGGTCGCTGTTCGACTCCCAGTTCATCGGGTTCGCGAACTACGTGCAGTTCTTCCAGGACCCCCAGCTCTACACGAGCTTCATCCACACCCTGATCTACGCCGTGCTGACCTCCGGCGCGAAGGTGATCATCGGCTTCGCGCTGGCGCTCCTGCTGACCTCCCCGGTCGTGGGCCGCGGCTACCTGCGAGCGGTCGTCTTCTTCCCGGTCCTGCTCTCGACGATCGGCGTCGGCATCCTCTGGAAGTCGCTGCTGGACCCGTTCCACGGCATGGTCAACGCGGTGCTCGGCTTCTTCGGCCTCCCGCAGCCCGGTTGGTTCACCGACCCGAACCTGGCGCTCTACACGATCGCCGGCGTCGACATCTGGAAGGGCGTCGGCATCGCGACGCTCATCTTCATGGCCGGGATGGTCGCCATCCCGAACGAGTATCACGAGGCGGCCCGCATCGACGGCGCCGGCGGCTGGAACATCCTGCGCCGCATCACGATCCCGCTGAGCCGCGGAGCGACCGCGACGGTCATCATCCTGTCGCTGATCGGCGGCCTGCGCTCGTTCGACATCATCTGGGCGACCACGGGAGGCGGCCCCGGCTTCACCAGCGACGTGCTCGCGTCGGTGATCTATAAGCAGTATCAGGCGGGCTTCTACGGCCTGTCGACGGCGGGCAACGTCGTGCTCTTCCTCGTGGTGACGCTGATCATGGTGCCGCTCTCGTACGTCTTGAACAGAAAGCAGGTGGAGCTGTGACCCGCACGAAGGTCCGCGCCTGGATCGTCGGCGTCGTCGCGATCCTCGTCTCCGTCGTCGTCTTCCTCGTCCCGTTCGCCTTCGTGGTGCTGCAGGCCTCGAAGGCCCCGGACGACGCCTCCACCCTCGCCTTCACCTGGCCGAAGGAGTGGCAGTTCTTCCCCAACCTCATCGCGGTGCTGCAGAGCGGCGACGGCCTGATCTGGCGGGCGTTCCTCAACTCGTTCGTCCTCACCGTCGGCTCGGTGGCGCTCATGGTGGTGCTGTCGGCGATGGCCGGCTACGTCCTCGCCCGCAAGCGCAGCAAGTGGGGCCCGGTCGTGAACTTCTTCGTTCTCGCCGGCCTGATCGTGCCGCCCGCGGTCGTGCCGACCATCTGGGTGCTGCAGGGGACGGGGCTCTACAAGACCATGCCGGGGATGATCCTGATCGAGACCACCTTCGGGTTGTCGTTCTGCATCCTGCTCTTCCGGGCCTTCTTCAACACGGTGCCCAAGGAGCTGGACGAGGCGGCGGTGCTGGACGGCGCGGGCCGGGTGCGGCTGTTCTTCCAGGTCATCCTGCCGCTGCTGAAGCCGGTGATCGTGACCGTGATCGTGGTGCAGTCGGTGTTCGTCTTCAACGACTTCGCCGGGCCACTGTACTTCCTGCCCGGCTCCGACAACGCGACCGTGCAGACCACGCTCTACACCTTCGCGGGGCAGAACCTGAGCTTCTACAACCTGCTCTTCATGGACATCCTGCTCATCACCATCCCGCCGCTCGTCGCGTACATCTTCTTCAACCGGCAGATCGTCGCCGGCATGACGAGCGGCGCGGTCAAGGGCTGACGCCGTCCACTGACAACGAACACCGACACCGAACACACGACACGAAACCGGAGACACCGAAACATGACTTGGCACGCCCAGATGATCGCCGCCGACCAGGCCTTCGACGGAGCCCCGCTGCTGCGCAGGGAGTTCGCACTGGAGGCCGGCCACGGCGCCGTCGCCCGCGCGACCCTCACGCTCACCGCCCAGGGGGTGGTGGAGGCCTGGCTGAACGGCCGTCCCGTCTCGGACGACGTGCTCACTCCCGGCTGGAGCAGCTACGAGTGGCGCCTCCGCTACGCGACCTACGACGTCACCGCTCTGCTGGAGGAGACGAGCGTGCTCGGCCTCGCCCTCGGCAAGGGCTGGTTCGGCGGCCGCCTCGGCTGGTCCGGCGGCGGCTCGTACTACGGCGACGCCCAGGGCGCCTTCGCGCAGCTCGAGGTGGAGTTCGCCGACGGCAGCACGCAGCTGATCGTCACCGACGACGCGTGGACCAGCGGCCCGAGCGCGGTGCTCGCCAACGACCTGTACGACGGCGAGACCATCGACGCCCGGCTCAGCGACGACGCCTGGAAGAAGCCCGGCTTCGCCGGTGACGGCTGGACGGGAACACACGCCGTCGAGTTCGACACCGCGAAGCTGGAGCCGTACATCGGCCCGTCGGTGAAGCGCTGGGCCGCCCTCCCCGTACAGGAGATCAGCACGTCCCCGTCGGGGAAGACCCTGGTCGACTTCGGGCAGAACCTGGTGGGCTGGATCAAGGTCCGCGTGCAGGGGCCGGCCGGAACCGAGGTGACCATCCGGCACGCGGAGGTCCTGGAGCACGGCGAACTCGGCGTGCGCCCCTTGCGCTCGGCGCAGGCCACCGACCGCTACCTCCTCAGCGGCGGCGTGGACGAGTTCGAGCCGACCTTCACCTTCCACGGCTTCCGCTACGCCGAGGTCACGGGCTGGCCGGGCGAGCTGAAGGCCGAGGACCTGACGGCGATCGCGATCGGCTCCGAGCTGACCCGCATCGGCGAGTTCAGCAGCTCCGACCCGCTGCTCAACCAGTTCCACGAGAACGTGGTGTGGGGCATGCGCGGCAACTTCGTGGACGTCCCCACCGACTGCCCGCAGCGCGACGAGCGGCTCGGCTGGACCGGTGACATCGCCGCGTTCGCGCCGACCGCCGCCTACCTCTACGACGTGGACGCGTTCCTGTCCGACTGGCTGGTCGACCTCGACCTGGAGCAGCGGCACAACGACGGGATCGTCGGCTTCGTCATCCCGGACGTGCTCAAGTACATGCCGCACCCGGAGGACTTCGGCAAGCCGAACACGACCGCGCTCTGGAGCGACGCCGCCGTCTGGGTGCCGTGGGACCTCTACGAGGCGTACGGCGACACCGCGGTTCTGGAGCGTCAGTTCGACTCGATGGCGTCGCACGTCCGCCGGGTGAAGTCGCTGCTCTCGCCGGCCGGCGTCTGGGACGGCAACTTCCAGTTCGGCGACTGGCTCGACCCGGACGCCCCGCCGGAGGACCCGGCGAAGGCGAAGGCCGACAAGGGAGTCGTGGCGACGGCGTGCGCCTACCGGTCCGCGCGGATCCTCGCCGACACCGCGGCCCTGCTCGGCCGCGCGGCGGAGCACGCGGAGTTCGAGGCGCACGCCGCCGACCTCCGCGCCGCCTTCAACCGCGAGTACGTCTCGGGCGGCGTCGTGCTGAGCGACTGCACCACGGTGTACTCGCTCGCGATCGTCTTCGGACTGCTGGACGAGGCGGACGAGGAGTTCGCGGGCGACCGGCTCGCCGAGCTCGCGGAGGAGGCCGGCTACCGCATCTCCACCGGGTTCGCCGGCACGCCGTTCATCGCGGACGCGCTGACCCAGACCGGCCGCACCGACGTCGCCTACCGCCTGCTGCTGGAGAAGGAGTGCCCCTCGTGGCTCTACCCGGTCACGATGGGCGCGACGACGGTGTGGGAGCGTTGGGACTCGATGCTGCCGGACGGCACCATCAACCCGGGTGAGATGACCTCCTTCAACCACTACGCGCTCGGCGCGGTGGCGGACTGGATGCACCGGGTCGTCGGCGGCCTCGCGCCATTGAAGCCGGGCTACGCGTCGGTGCTCGTCGCCCCGCAGCCGGGCGGCGGCCTCACCGAGGCGGCCACCTCGCTGGAGACCCGGCACGGCCGGGTGTCGGTGCGCTGGAGCCTCGACGGCGACCTCCTGACGGTCGACGCCGAGCTCCCGGAGGGCGTCGACGGCATCCTGCGGCTGCCCGGCCGCGAGGACCAGCAGCTGAGCGGAGGGCCGGTCTCGGTCACCGCGGAGGTTCCCTCGTCCGTCGGCGCGCTGCGCTGAGACGGGGGTGAGCGACCATGCGGCGCGAGTGCCTCTGCTCGGCACCGCGCCGCGTGGTATGCTTTGAATCGATTCAACTTGAATCGATTCACAACAGATCAACGACGAGAACACAGACGACGAGGGAGTTGACGTGGAACGGGTGTGCTTCACGATGCGGCTGAAGCCGGAGCGGGTCGCAGAGTACCTGGCCGCGCACGAGACGGTCTGGCCGGAGATGCTCGACGCACTGCGCGAGACCGGCTGGTCGAACTACTCCCTCTTCGTCGACCGGGAGGAAGCGCTCGTCGTCGGTGTCCTGGAGACCGACGACTTCGAGGGCGCGATCGCCGCGATGAACGAGCGCGAGGTCAACGCGCGCTGGCAGGCCACGATGGCCGGCTTCTTCGCGGAGGAGACCGCTCCGGACAGCACGATGACGCGGCTGACCGAGTACTTTTTCCTGGCTTGAGCAGAGAGGGACACGAAGACGTGAGAGTCGGAAGCAGCAACACGACCGGATGGCGGGCCACGAGCTCCGTCGCCATGAGCAACTACATCGAGTCGGGGTCGATCATCGCGATCGCCACCAGCCTCGGGTTCTGGCAGGCGGAGTTCCACCTGACCGACGGGTTCGTCGGCATCCTCGCCGCGTTCAGCGCCAATGCGTTCGGCGCGGCGATCGGCGCCATCCTCGGCGGACCGCTCACCGACCGGCTCGGACGCAAGTTCATCTACACCTACGACCTCCTGCTCTACATGCTCGGCGTCCTCCTCGCGGTGTTCGCCGTCAACGCGGGAATGCTGTTCGCCGCGTTCCTGATCACCGGCATCGCGGTGGGCGCGGGTGTCCCGGCCTCCTGGACCTACATCGCCGAGCAGGCGCCCGACCACGCCCGCGCCAAGCACGTCGGCATGGCGCAGCTCGCCTGGTCGATCGGCCCGCTCATCGGCTTCGCCCTCGCCGCCGCGCTCGCGCCGCTCGGCCTGCTGGGCAGCCGGATCATCTTCTTCCACCTCTTCGTCGTGGCCGCCATCGTCTGGTGGGTCCGCCAGGGCCTGCCGGAGTCGAAGCTCTGGACCGACGTCAAGACCGGCGCCGTCTCCACCGCCGCTTCGGGACGCGGGATGCGCGCCCTCTTCTCCAAGCGCGTGAACCTCACCGCGCTGCTGTTCCTCTTCGGCGTCTACGGCTTCTGGAACCTGGTCGCCGGCCAGGCGGGCATCTTCATGCCGCGCGTCTACGAGGCCGCCGGCGTGCACAGCGCGGTCGAGCAGGACCTCCTGCAGGTGCTGGTCTGGGGCTGCACGGTCGCCGCGACCTACTTCGGCTTCATGCGGCTGGCCGACCGGATGTCGCGCCGCATCCTGTACGGGATCGGCGCGGTGCTCGGCATCGTGGCCTGGTTCGTGCTCGTCTTCGCCCCTCCCGGCCTCCCGACCCTGCTCACCTTCGCGATCACCTGGGGCGTCGCCTCCGGCATCGGCGCGCAGGCGTTCTACGGAGTCTGGACGGCCGAGCTGTTCGCCACGCCGTACCGGGCGAGCGCGCAGGGCGTCCTGTTCTTCGCGGCGCGCATCGCGGTCGGCCTGCTCAGCTCGGTGTTCCCGGTGCTGCTCGCCAGCACGGGCGTGCCGACCGTCGGCCTCATCCTCATCGGCTTCCTCGCCGTCGCGCTGCTCATCGGCGTGATCTGGGCTCCGGCCACGCAGGGGAAGTCGCTGCGGCAGATCGAGGCGGAGCGTTACGGCTCCGCAGTCCCGTCCGATGTCAGCGCCGACGCGCGCGTCTGAACACCTACCCATTCCGACCGAAAGGGAGACCATGACCCTCACCGACGACATCCGTTCGCAGCTCGCGCTGCAGGCGATCGAGCTGCCCTCCTGGGCGTTCGGCAACTCGGGGACGCGCTTCCGGGTGTTCGGCACGCCGGGCACGGCGCGCGACCCGTTCGAGAAGATCTCGGACGCGGCGCAGGTCCACAAGTACACCGGACTCGCGCCGACGGTCGCGCTGCACATCCCGTGGGACAAGGTGGACTCCTACGCCGACCTCAAGAAGCACGCGGAGGACAACGGTGTCGAGCTCGGCACGGTCAACTCGAACACGTTCCAGGACGACGACTACAAGTTCGGCTCGGTGACCCACTGGGACGACCGGATCCGCCAGAAGGCGATCGACCACCACCTCGAGTGCATCGACATCATGGACCAGACCGGGTCGCGCGACCTGAAGATCTGGCTCGCGGACGGCACCAACTACCCCGGGCAGGACTCACTGCGTGCCCGGCAGGACCGGCTGGCGGACTCCCTGGCGAAGATCTACGAGCGGATCGGCGAGGGCCAGCGACTGGTGCTGGAGTACAAGTTCTTCGAGCCGTCGTTCTACCACACCGACGTTCCGGACTGGGGGACCAGCTACGTGCAGACCGCCGCGCTCGGCGAGCGCGCGCTGGTGTGCCTCGACACCGGCCACCACGCGCCGGGGACGAACATCGAGTTCATCGTGATGCAGCTGCTGCGCCTCGGGAAGCTCGGCTCGTTCGACTTCAACAGCCGGTTCTACGCCGACGACGACCTGATCGTGGGCGCCGCCGACCCGTTCCAGCTGTTCCGGATCGTGTTCGAGGTCATCCGCGGCGGCGGCTACGCCAACCCGGACGTCGCGTTCATGCTCGACCAGTGCCACAACCTGGAGGCGAAGATCCCGGGCCAGATCCGCTCGGTCCTCAACGTCCAGGAGGCCACGGCCAAGGCGCTGCTGGTCGACACGGAGGCGCTCGCCGCAGCGCAGACCGCCGGCGACGTGCTCGCGGCCAACACGGTGTTCATGGATGCCTTCAACGCCGATGTGCGCGCCGACCTGGGGGTCTGGCGCGAGTCGCGCGGCCTCCCGGCCGACCCGATGGCCGCCTACAAGGCGTCCGGCTACCAGCAGAAGATCGAGACCGAACGCGTCGGCGGCACCCAGGCCGGCTGGGGCGCCTGAGCGTCCGCACCATCCACTCGCAGACCTCCCACCGAAGGAACCACGCAGAATGACGAACGAGACCGTCGCGGCCCTCCTGGCCCGGTCGAACCGCCTCGGCGCCGACCCGAAGAACACGAACTACGCCGGGGGCAACACCTCCGCCAAGGGCGTGGAGACCGACCCGGTGACCGGGGAGCCGGTCGAGCTGCTCTGGGTGAAGGGCTCCGGCGGCGACCTCGGCACGCTGAAGGAGCAGGGTCTGGCGGTGCTGCGGCTCGACCGGCTGCGCGCCCTCCAGAACGTCTACCCGGGCGTCGACCGCGAGGACGAGATGGTCGCGGCGTTCGACTACACGCTCCACGGCAAGGGTGGCGCGGCGCCGTCGATCGACACGGCTATGCACGGCCTGGTGGATGCGGCGCACGTCGACCACCTCCACCCGGACTCCGGCATCGCGATCGCGACCGCGGCCGATGGTGAGTCGCTGACGTCGACGATCTTCGGAGGTCGCGTGGTGTGGGTGCCGTGGCGTCGTCCCGGCTTCCAGCTCGGCCTCGACATCGCCGCGATCAAGGCCGCGAACCCCGACGCGATCGGCACGGTTCTCGGCGGCCACGGCATCACCGCGTGGGGCGACACGTCCGAGGAGGCGGAGGCCAACTCGCTGTGGATCATCCAGACGGCCGCCGATTACATCGCGGCGCACGGCCGGCCCGAGCCGTTCGGCCCGCGCATCGCGGCGAACGAGCCGCTGGCCGCGGCCGAGCGACGGGCGAAGGCGGCTGCGCTGGCGCCGACGATCCGCGGGCTGGCGTCGACGGACAAGCCGCAGGTCGGCTCGTTCACCGACGACGACGTGGTGCTCGACTTCCTCGCGTCCTCCGAGCACACCCGGCTCGGCGCCCTGGGCACCTCCTGCCCGGACCACTTCCTGCGCACCAAGGTCAAGCCGCTCATCCTCGACCTCCCGGCCGACGCCTCCGTCGAGGACTCGATCGCCCGGCTGACGGAGCTGCACGAGCAGTACCGCGCCGAGTACACCGCGTACTACGAGCAGTACGCGACGCCCGAATCCCCGGCCATGCGCGGCGCCGACCCGGCCATCGTGCTCATCCCGGGCGTCGGGATGTTCTCCTACGGCAAGGACAAGCAGACCGCGCGGGTCGCGGGCGAGTTCTACATCAACGCCATCAACGTGATGCTGGGCGCGGAGGCGCTTTCGACCTACGCGCCCATTTCGGACGCCGAGAAGTTCAACATCGAGTACTGGTCGCTGGAGGAGGCCAAGCTCCAGCGGCTGCCCAAGCCCAAGTCGCACGCGGGCCGCATCGCGCTCGTCACGGGCGCGGCCTCCGGGATCGGCAAGGCGATCGCCACCCGGCTCGCGGCCGAGGGCGCCTGCGTGGTCATCGCCGACCTCGACCTGTCGAAGGCGCAGGCCGCCGCGGCAGAGCTGGGCGGCACGGACGTCGCGATCGGGGTGGCGGCGAACGTCACCAGCGAGGCAGACATCCAGGCCGGCATCCAGGAGGCGCTGCTGCAGTTCGGCGGCCTCGACCTGATCGTCAACAACGCCGGCCTCTCCATCTCCAAGCCGCTGCTGGAGACCACCGAGGCCGACTGGGACCTGCAGCACGACGTGATGGCCAAGGGGTCGTTCCTGGTCTCCAAAGCGGCCGCGAAGGTGCTCATCGAGCAGGGCCTCGGCGGCGACATCGTCTACATCTCCTCCAAGAACTCGGTGTTCGCCGGCCCCAACAACATCGCGTACTCGGCGACCAAGGCCGACCAGGCCCACCAGGTGCGCCTGCTGGCCGCCGAGCTCGGCGACTACGGGGTGAAGGTCAACGGCATCAACCCCGACGGCGTGGTCCGCGGCTCGGGGATCTTCGCCGGCGGCTGGGGCGCCAAGCGCGCCGCGGTCTACGGGGTGCCGGAGGAGGAGCTGGGCAAGTACTACGCCCAGCGCACCCTCCTCAAGCGCGAGGTGCTGCCGGAGAACGTCGCGAACGCCGTCGCCGTGCTCACCTCCAGCGACCTCGACCACACAACCGGACTCCACATCCCCGTCGACGCGGGCGTCGCGGCGGCCTTCCTGCGATGAACGGGGTCGTGGGATGAGTGCGGTTCGGGCGGGCACGGTCGCCGCGGTCGACCTCGGGGCGACCAGCGGCCGGGTGATGCACGCCCGCGTCGGCGCGAACACGCTGGAACTGACCGAGGCGGCGCGCTTCCCGAATGGGCCTGTTCGGGTGCAGGAGGGCGGCCGCGAGGCACTGCACTGGGATGTGACCGGGCTCTACGCCCAGGTGCTGGACGGCCTCCGCGCGGTCGCCGATGCGGACCCCGGCCTCCGGAGCGTCGGCGTGGACGCGTGGGCCGTCGACTACGGCCTCCTGAGCGCCGGCCGCCTGCTCGGTGAGCCGTACCACTACCGCGACGAGCGCACCGCCGCGGGCGTCGAGCTCGTGCACGCGCGCGTCGCGCCGGAGGAGCTGTACCGCGAGGGCGGCCTGCAGTTCCTGCCGTTCAACTCGCTCTATCAGCTCGCCGTCGACCAGGAGTCGGGGGCGCTGGAGGCTGCGGACGGCTTCCTGCTGGTCCCGGACCTCATCACGTACTGGCTGAGCGGGCAAGCTGTCGCGGAGCGCACCAACGCCTCCACCACCGGGCTGCTGACCGCGGCCGGGGCGTGGAACGACCCGCTCATCGAGCGGCTGGGTCTGCGGCGGTCGCTGTTCCCGTCGCTCGTGGACGCCGGGGCGGTCGTGGGCTCCCTGCTGCCGTCGCTGGGTCTCCCGTTCGCCGGGTCCGGTCCCGCGGTCACGGCAGTCGGGTCGCACGACACCGCGTCCGCCGTCGTGGCCGTACCGATGGACGCCTCCCGGGCCGCCTACATCTCCTGCGGGACGTGGGGTCTCGTTGGCGTCGAACTCGAGGGCCGGGTCGTCAGCGACGCGGGCCGTGCCGCCAACTTCACCAACGAGGGCGGCGTGGACGGACGGGTCCGCTACCTCCACAACGTCATGGGGTTGTGGCTGCTGAGCGAGTCGATTCGCGAGTGGCAGCGGCGCGGCCTCCCGGTGACCCTGGAGAGCCTGCTCGCGGAAGCCGCCGCGCTGCCGCGGCCGGCCGACCTGTTCGACGCGGACGACCCGCGGTTCATGGCGCCGGGCGACCTCCCGTCGCGCATCGCGGACTGGTTCGCCGAGCGCGGCCTCCGTGCCCCGGTGAGCCCGGCCGGGATGGTGCGGGTCATCGTCGAGAGCCTCGCAGAGGCATTCGCCGCCTCCGTCCGCGCCGCCTCCGAACTGTCCGGCATCCCGGTCGAGACGGTGCACATCGTCGGCGGGGGAGCGCGCAACGCCCTGCTCTGCCAGGCGACGGCCGACCGGGTGGGCGTGCCCGTGCTCGCCGGCCCGGTGGAGGCCACGGCGCTCGGCAACGCGCTGGTCCAGGCCCGCGCTGTGGGGCTCGTCTCCGGCGACCTGGAGACGCTGCGCGCGCTGGTCGCCCGCAACTACGCGCCGGTGCGGTACGAGCCAGCGCGGGTGGCCGTGCGTTGAGGGGGCGCCACGAGCGGGCAATCGAACGGGGCAGCGCACCGGTACGGTACGAGCCGGCGCGGGTGGCCGTTGCGCTGATGGTGGTGCGCTGATGGAGCACCACGAGCGGGCGATCGAGCGGTACGTCGCCGACGTGTCCACCGACCCCGAGGTGCTGGCCGTCGTCGTGAGCGGCTCGGTCGCGCGCGGGGCCGAGCGGGCGGACTCCGACGTCGACCTGTACCTGGTCGTCACCGAGTCGCGCTGGGACGAGGCGTACGCCGCGCGCCGCCTGATGTTCACCAGCACGGAGGGCATCGGCTACGACGCGGGCTACTTCGACGTCAAGCTGGCGACGCTCTCGTACCTGGACGACGCGGCCGAGCGCGGGGACGACCCGGTGCGGGACTCCTTCGCGTCCGCTCGCGTGGTGTTCAGCCGGGTGCCCGACTTGGAGGGCCGGCTGTCGCGGGTGACGCAGGTCTCGGCTGCCGACTGGCAGGACCGCGTCGCGGGCTTCGTGGCGCAGTGCCGGCTTCATGGCGGCTACTTCCTCCCGCAGGCGCACGAGCACGGAGACCCGCTGCTGCTGGCGCACGCCGCCGTCCACCTGGTGACGTCGGCCGCGCGGGCGCTGCTCGCGCACGACCGCGTGTTCTTCCCCGGGCCGAAGTACCTGCGAGCGCGGGTGGCGGGGCTCGCCTCGGCGCCTCCCGGGTTCGGTTCCCTGCTCGACGACGTGATCGCTGCGCCGTCGCCGATGACGGCCGCCGCGCTGCTGGAGGCGGTGGAGGCGTCGGTGGGCGACGCGCTGCCGCGCGACGAGACCCTGTCGCGTTTCGTGCTCGACAACGAGCTCTCGTGGCGCTACCGCACGGCCCCGCCCGAGTACTCCTAGCCGCGACATTCGTGCTGAATGTGGCCTTTGGCGCTCCCATTCACGACATTCGTGCCGAATGTGCGCGGGGGAGGTGGCCCTCACATTCGTGCCGAATGTGGCGTTTGGCGCCCCCATTCGGGACATTCGTGCCGAATCAGGGCGGTGCGCGCTATGCTCTCCCACGGTTCGGACCATTCGAGGAGGTGAGCATCGTGAACGCAACCACGTACGGGTGCTCCCCGTCCCGCCTCAGAGCGCGCGACTGATCGACCGGTCGCCGGGAGCGCCGCACAGGCATCCCCGAAAGGCGACCATCATGAACCTCTTCACCGACGACACCACCGCGGACGGCGTGCGCCGCCGCGGCTTCCTCCTGGAGGGCGTCCCCGGCGTCCTCTGGACCCCTCCCACCGCCGCCCCCGGCGCACCGCTGATCCTTTCGGGTCACGGCGGCGGCCTCCACAAGGAGGCACCCGGGCTGGTGGCCCGCGCCCGGCGACTCGTTCTCGACCTCGGGTACGCCGTCGCCGCGATCGACGCGCCAGGCCATGGCGACCGTCCCCGTCCGGCCCGCGACCAGCAGTGGGTCGATGCCATGCTCGGCGCCCGCGAGCGGGGCGAGCCGCTCGATCCCATCATCGCCGAGTACAACGCCTCGCTCGCCGAGCGCGCCGTGCCGGAGTGGCGGGCGGCGCTCGACGCGCTCCAGCAACTCGAAGACATCGGCGCCGGCCCGGTGGGCTTCACCGGGATGACGCTGGCCTCCGCCATCGGCATCCCGCTCGCTGCCGCCGAGCCGCGCATCCGCGCCGCCACCTACGGAGGGATCGCGGCGCACCGCTTCGTGCTCGACGCGGCGCAGGAGGTCAGCATCCCGATCGAGTTCCTGTTCCCGCTGGACGACCCGGAGATCACCCGGGAGTCCCAGCTCGAACTGTTCGACGCGTTCGCCTCGGCCGAGAAGACGCTGCTCGGGTTCCCGGGCAGCCACTTCCGCGTGCCGGCGGAGCGGCTGGACACGGGCCTCTTCCCGCGCGTGTTCGGGTGAGGCGTGCGGGGACGCGGCGTGTGTCGCGTCCCCGCACGGCGCTTGCCTGCCGACACGCCGCAGCGTAGTTTCGCGCCAGAGGGGAGGCCGCATGAGCGACGCTGAAGCCACGACCTTCACGATCCGACCGCTCGACACCTCCACCTGGGACGCCTTCGTCGCGCTCTGCGACCGGCACGGCGGAGGCGGTTTCGGCGGCTGCTACTGCACCTGGTTCCACCGCGACGCGCACTCGGCTCCGGAGTCGCAGCCCGAGCGGCCGGCCGACTTCACCAAGGAGTTCAAGCACGACCTCGTGACGGCCGGGGAGGCGCACGCCGCGCTCGTCTTCGACGGCGACCGCGCGGTCGGCTGGGCGCAGTTCGGGAGCCCGGAGGAGCTGCCCGGGATCTACCACCGCAAGCAGTACCTGGAGACGACGACCACCCTCCCGGACTACCGGATCACCTGCATCTTCGTCGACCGCGCGTACCGCGGCCGGGGTGTCGCGCGCGTCGCGATCGCCGGCGCGCTGGAGCTGATCGCGGAGGCCGGCGGCGGCGTGGTCGAGAGCTACCCGCGCGAGACCGACAAGCGCATCCCGCCGTCGTTCCTCTACAGCATGACGCGCCAGGTCTTCGAGGACGCCGGCTTCGAGTACGACCGCCCGAAGGGCACCGTCAACTGCGTCATGCGCACCGCCGTCCCCGCCGTCGCGAACGGAGGAGATCCCCGCACCTCCACCACCCCACGACCGTAACCGGAGGACATCCCACCCCGCCCACCCCGAATCTCCTCCGCTACCAACGGCCGCGGGTGGCCGCGGGTGTGGCGAACGGAGGAGTTCCCTCCCGAACAGGCACGGATGTCCTCCGTTGCCTGCCGACACGCGGGCGGGGAGCGTCGATGTCCTCCGTTGGCGACGGCCGCTCAGCTCGCGCGGGTGGCGGTGACTTCGGCCTCCTCGAGCTCCTCGCGGGCCTCGCGCGGGCTGAGCACCACGCGCGGCCGCAGCCCGGAGAACCGCACCCGCATCCCGCGGTACGTCACGAGGTAGAACACCCCCACCAGCGCCGCTGCGAACCCGCTCGCGCCGCCGACGCCCATCGCCCAGCGCGGGCCGAACGTGTCGGCCACCCAGCCGACGATCGGCGCGCCGACGGGGGTGCCGCCCATGAAGATCGCCATGTAGATCGCCATCACCCGGCCGCGCAGCATCGGGTCGGTGGTCATCTGCACGGTCCCGTTCGCGGTGGTCATCAGGGTCTGCGACGAGACACCGATGATGATGAGCGCGAGCGCGAACAGCCAGTAGGTCGGCATCACCGCGGCGATCACACAGCCGGCGCCGAAGAACGCCGCTCCCGCGAACAGCAGCGAGACGCGCGGCCGCTCGCGGCGGGCGGACAGCAACGCGCCGACCACCGACCCGATCGCCATGATGGAGGACAGCAGCCCGTACTCCCCGGCGCCCTGGTGGAACACACTCACCGACATGGTCGAGATGAAGATCGGGAAGTTGAGGCCGAACGTCCCGATCAGGAACACCATCACCAGGATGACCACGATGTCCGGCCGCCGCCGCACGTAGCGGAAGCCGTCGATCAGCCCGCCGCGCGAGCGCTTGGCCCGCTCGGTCCGGTACAGCTTCTCCTTGCGCAGCAGCATCAGCGACAGCAGCACCGCGCCGAAGGTCGCCGCGTTGATCAGGAACACCCAGCCCGCGCCGACCGCTGCGGTCAGGAGGCCGGCGACGGCAGGCCCGAGCAGGCGCGCCGAGTTGAACGACGCCGAGTTGAGCGCGACCGCGTTGGACAGATTCGGGCCGGCCACGAGCTCCGACACGAAGGTCTGCCGCGCCGGAGCGTCGAACGCGGCGACCACGCCGAGCAGCATCGCGAACACGTACACATGCCAGAGCTGCACCACCCCGGTCACCGTCAGGATGCCGAGCCCGAGGCCGAGCAGCCCCATCATGCCCTGCGTCATCATCAGCAGCTTGCGCCGGTCGAGGTGGTCGGCCGCCCACCCGGTCACGGGCAGGAGGATGAGCTGCGGCCCGAACTGCAGCGCCATGACGAACCCGACCGCAGCCGCGTTGTTGTGGGTGAGCTGGGTGAGGACGATCCAGTCCTGTGCCGTGCGCTGCATCCAGGTGCCGACGTTGGAGACGAGGGCGCCGCCGGCCCAGATGCGGTAGTTGACCCCGGAAAGGGAACGGAACATGGCGCTCACGAGTCGGCGATCCCCCTCATGATGGCCGCGGCTTCAGCGAGGGTGTCGCGCTGCTCGGGCGTGAGCGTGCGCAGGCGCTGGTTGAGCCAGGCGTCGCGTCGGCGGCGCGTCTCGGTGACGAGGCGGAGGCCGGACTCGGTGGGGACGACGATCACCTTGCGGCCGTCGACCGCGTCGGCGGTGCGCTGCACGTAGCCTGCCTGCTCCAGGTGATTGACCGTGCGGTTCATGGAGGGCGGGGTCACGCGCTCGTGCTCGCTCAGCCTCCCGATCGTGCCGGAGCCCTCGCGGACGAGGAAGGCGAGGGTGGAGGTCTGCGTGTCGCTCAGTTCGTCGTCCTCCTTCTCGGCGCGCAGGCGCCGCCCGAGACGAGCGACGGCGATGCGCAGCGCGCTGCTGAGGTCGTGCGTCGAGAGGCGTCCCATAGATAGTTAGCCTAACAAATTAGGCTGGCTAAATAAAACGCGTTCGCCGACGGCGTGCCGGCCGAGGCGTGCCAGAATGAGCGCGTGCAGCGAGAGTTCAGCGCCGACGACGGCCTCCGAATCTTCTTCGACGTCTATCCGGCCGAGCGCCCGCGGGCCGCGGTGCAGGTGGCGCACGGGGTGGGGGAGCACGCCGGACGCTACCGGGAGCTCGCCGAGCACCTCGTCGGCGAGGGGTACACCGTCTATGCCGACGACCACCGCGGTCACGGCCGTACCGGGATGGAGCAGTGGCACGGCGACGCCACCAAGCTCGGGAGGCTCGGCCCGGGCGGGCTGCGCGGCGCCGTCCGCGACCTGCGCTCGTTCAGCCGGCTCATCCGCGACGAGAACCCGGACCTCCCGCTGGTGTTCGTCGGCCACAGCTGGGGCTCGCTGATGGGCCAGATGGCGCTGAACCACCACGCCGACGACTACGACGCGGCCGTGCTGACCGGCACCGCCTACCGGATGGTCGGCTCGATGAACAGCGGCGACCTGAACAAGCGGCACGCGCACCTCGGCACCACCGGCGCCGAGTGGCTGAGTCGCGACCCGGCCGTCGCGCAGGCGTTCGTGGACGACCCGCTGTGCACGCTCGTGCCGTTGCAGAAGCTGTTCGGGATGGCCGACGCGGCCCGCCTGCTGGGCCGCCCGGCGCGGCACCTGGCCCGCGACCTCCCGCTGCTCCTCCAGGTGGGCGGCGACGACCCGGTGGGAGGCCCGGCCTCCGTCCGCAAGCTGGAGCAGTCGTACCGCACCCGCTCCGGCCTCACCGACGTGACGACGATCGTCTACCCCGGCGCCCGCCACGAGGTCTTCAACGAGACCAACCGCCACGAGGTCTTCGCCGACCTCACCGCCTGGCTCGCCCCCCGCCTCCCCGCGCGCACTTGACCGCAGCCATCTCTCCCGGAGTTGTGTACGCAACACGCCGTGCTCAGGCGTGCATAACTCCGGAACGGATGGCTGGCTCGCGCGGGTTCTAGGCTGGGGGCATGCATGGTGAGTACAAGGTCCCTGGCGGCAAGCTCGTCGTGGTCGACCTGGAGGTGGAGGACGGCCTGATCGCCGGCTTCCGGCTGGCGGGCGACTTCTTCCTGGAGCCCGACTCCGCGCTGGAGGCGATCGACGACGCCGTCAACGGCCTCCCCGCCGAGACCGACTCCAAGACCATCGCCACCACCGTGAAGGACGCCCTCCCCGAGGGCGCATCGCTGCTCGGCTTCTCGCCGGAGGCCGTCGCCGTCGCCGTGCGCCGCGCACTCGCCCGCGCCACGAGCTGGCGCGACTACGACTGGCAGATCGTCCACGCCAAGGCCGTCTCGCCGCTCATGCACTTGGCCTTGGACGAGGTGCTTACCGCCGAGGTCGGCGAAGGCCGCCGCGGCCCGACCCTCCGCATCTGGGAGTGGGACCGGCCCGCCGTCGTCATCGGCAGCTTCCAGTCGGTGAAGAACGAGGTCGACCCGGTCAACGCCGAGAAGTACGGCATCGAGGTGGTGCGCCGCATCACCGGCGGCGGCGCGATGTTCATGGAGGCCGGCTCCGTCGTCACCTACTCGATCTACGCCCCGGCCGACCTGGTGCAGGGGATGAGCTTCGCCGACAGCTACGCGTTCCTGGACGAGTGGGCCATCATCGCGCTCAAGTCGCTGGGGATCGACGCGAGCTACGTGCCGCTCAACGACATCACCAGCCCGAAGGGCAAGATCGGCGGCGCCGCGCAGAAGCGCCTCGGCTCGGGCGCCGTGCTGCACCACGTCACCATGAGCTACGACATGGACGGCCAGAAGATGACGGAGGTCCTCCGCATCGGCCGCGAGAAGATCAGCGACAAAGGCATCACCAGCGCGGCCAAGCGCGTCGACCCGCTGCGCAGCCAGACCGGGCTCAGCCGCGCCGAGATCATCGAGCAGATGAAGACGACTTTCCGCAGCCTGTACGGCGCGACGGACGGCGACCTCACCGAGGCGGAGTACGCGGAGGCCGAGCGGCTGGTGACGTCGAAGTTCGCGACGGAGGAGTGGCTCTACCGGGTGCCCTGACCGGCCGCTACCTTGGTTGTTCCTGTGGGTCAGCCGGGCGCACAGCGAGCCTCCGGTACCCTTGATGCCGTGAACTGGTGGGCCGTGGTCATCGTGGGCGTCATCGTCGTGGCCATCGTCATCGGCGTGAGGCTCGGCTGGATCGACCTCTCGAACAAGGCGAACCGCGGGTCCGGCACGATGAGCGGAGCGGTCGGCGGCTCATTCGACGAGATCTTCGCACCGACCCGTCACGAGGCCCAGCAGGAGCTCGACCGTCAGTCGTTCCTCCCGGCGCCCGCCCCGCTCCCCGGCGACGGCGACAAGGGTGTCTGGGACACCGCGGGCAAGATCACGATCGACGTCGGCTCGGCCGGGCGCGGCCAGCGCGCCGAGGGCCGGGCGCCCTCCGAGGAGGGCCGCGCGACCACCCGCAAGGCGGCCTCCCACCGCGCTTGACGCAGCCCCGGGCTCAGCGGCGCTGCAGCTCGCGGTACTCGGGGTGGTCGGCGAGCCAGCGCCGCACGTACGGGCAGGTGGCGACCACCCGCAGGTCGGTGCGGTCGCGCACGTCGTCGAGCGCCGTCTGGACGAGCTGGGAGGCCATCCCGCGCTCGCGCTTCTCGGGGTCGACCACCGTGTGCACGAACACGATCGTGCCGTCGCGGAGCTCGTATTCGGCGACCCCGATGACCTCGCCGTCCTTCAGCAGGGCGTAACGGGACTGGTCGGCCTGATTCTCGACGGTCAGCGTCATGCCGCCAGGCTACCCGTCGGCCGCCGCGCACCGGCGCATGCAGGAGAATGGAGGACATGTCAGAGCCCGCCGCCGCCACACAGCCGCTGTGGCTCCCCGACGGGCCGAGCACGGTGGTCCACGGCGACAACTTGGAGGTCGTCGCCGGTCTGCCCGACGGAGCCTTCCAGCTCATCTACCTCGACCCGCCGTTCAACACCGGCCGGTCGCAGGCGCGGCAGCGCACCACCGCCGTGCGCACGGAGGCCGGCGTCGGCAGCGTCATCGGATTCAAGGGCCGCAGCTACGAGCGCATCAAGGGCGACATCCTCAGCTACGACGACCGCTTCGAGGACTACTGGGGGTTCCTGGAGCCGCGGCTGATCGAGGCGTGGCGCCTCCTCGCCGACACCGGCACGCTCTATCTGCATCTGGATTACCGCGAGTCGCACTATGCGAAGGTGCTGCTCGACGCGCTGTTCGGCCGGGAGTCGTTCCTCAACGAGATCGTCTGGGCGTACGACTACGGAGCCAAGGCGAAGAACCGCTGGCCGGCGAAGCACGACACGATCCTCGTGTACGTGAAGAATCCGGGCTCGTACTATTTCGACTCGTCCGCCGTCGACCGGGAGCCGTACATGGCGCCCGGCCTCGTCACGCCGGAGAAGGCTGAGCTCGGCAAGCTGCCGACCGACGTCTGGTGGCACACCATCGTGTCGCCGACCGGCCGGGAGAAGACCGGCTACCCGACCCAGAAGCCGGAGGGCGTCCTCCGCCGCATCGTGCAGGCGTCGAGCCGGGAGGGCGACTGGGTGCTCGACTTCTTCGCCGGCAGCGGCACGACGGGCGCGGTCGCGGCGGCGCTCGGCCGGAGATTCGTGCTGGTCGACAGCAGCCCGGACGCGGTCGCGGTGATGCGCGCCCGCTTCGCCGCCCACCCCGAGGTCCGCTTCGTCGGCTGAACCACCGCCGAGGGGCACGTAAGCGCCCCTAAAACTGCGCTTTAAGGGCGTTTACGTGCCCTTCGGCGAGTGGGGTATCAGGCGCCGTGCTCGACCGGCGCAGCCTCGATGTGGGCCTTCAGCGCACGCATGGTGCGCCGGCTCTCCCTGGCCGCCATCATCACGAACATCGGTTCGACGGCGCGATACACGCCGTGCGTGGTGAGCTGGCCGATCCGCGTGACGCGGGTGACGCCTCCCCGGTCTTCGACCCCGTACACGATGAGCGCGTCGACGCGCCCGGACGGCTTGGCCTGGTGGAAGCGCAGCTCGTGGTCGGGGATGTCGTCGATCAGCTCGCCGCGCATCCGTCCGACCATCGTCGAGTCGACGTAGGTCGCGGAGCCGGGTGCGGGCACGGCCGCCGCCGCAGTGGGCACGCGGGTTCCGCGGTAGACGAGGGAGTGGCCGAGCCAGGCCGGGTAGGCGTCGACCGCCCGCAGGGTGGCGTAGACATCGTGCGCCGACGCGTCGATCTGGATGGTGTCGGTGAAGCTCTTCATGGCGCCCGTCCTACACCGTGCGGGAGGGGTTGCGCACTGGCCATCTCCTGGAGACGTTCCGCGTCCTTCATGGAAGTTCCCGGGGACGGTGTGGAAGGGTTGTCTTCTATGCGACCCGCGCCCCTCCGTCTGCTCCCGTTCGTCTGGGGTGCGCTCGGGACGGCCGTGATGTTCGTCGCGATCTATCTGTTCTTCGTGCGGAGCTACATCGGCCAGGTGATCGATGAGCGGTCCTTCGCGGGCGCGGACGAATGGAAGGGCAACCTGATCGACTTCGCCCACGCATTCCTCAACGCGCTGCCGGTCGCGGCCGTGGTGGCGGGCGCGATCATCGCGGTGATCATCGTGCTGGTGCGGCGCAACTGGCTGGTGTTCGCGGTAGCGGTCGGCGCGGCCATCGCGGCCAACGTGAGCACGCAGGTGCTGAAGTACTCGGTGCTCTCCCGCCCGGAGAAGGGTGTGGACGCCGGCCTCGCGAACTCGCTGCCGTCCGGTCACACCTCGGTCGCGGCCTCCGCTGCGCTCGTCGTCTTCCTGGTCGCGTCGCCACGCCTGCGGCCGCTCGCAGCAGTGGTCGGATCGGTGTTCACCATCGCCGCCGGCGCCTCCACGCTGGTCGAGCAGTGGCACCGGCCCAGCGACGTCATCGCCGGGATGCTCGTCGTGGCCTTCTGGGGGTGCATCGCGGGGGTCGTCCTCGCCGCGCTGCGCATGCGCCCGGCCGACCCGCCCGTACGGTCGAAGCTGTGGGCACTGGTCTGGATCGCCGCCGCCACCGGCGTCGTCGCCGCGGTGGCGCTCGTCGTCACCTACAACTCCACCCAGAACGGCACCGAGCACCTCTTCATCGCGTACGCCGGCGGCGTCACTGCGATCGCGACGACGGGCTTCTTCCTCGCCGTCGTCGGCAACCGCCTCTACCGAGCCCTCGCCTGACCCCAGCCGCCGCCTCTGCAGCCATCTCTTCCGGACTTAAGTACGCGACACGCCGGTGCCGGGCGTACACAACTCCGGAAGAGATAGCTGCGGCGGCGGCGGGGGCTAGGAGCTCTGGCGGACGACGAGTTCGGTGGGGAGGAGGGTGACGCGGTCGACGGGCTCGCCGGCGAGGCGGCGGACGAGCACGCGGGCCATCGCCTCGCCGAGGCCGATGGACGGCTGGTGCACCGTGGTGAGCGGCGGGGTCGCAGTGAGCCCGAAGTTGTCGTCGTCGAAGCCGACCACCGCAATGTCGCCCGGGATGCTGAGCCCGGCCTCGTGGATGGCCGAGTACGCGCCCGCCGCCATCTGGTCGTTCGCCGCGAACAGGCCGTCGATCGGGCGGCCGGTCGCGAGCAGCCGCCGCATGGCCTCCATGCCGGAGTACGGCGAGAAGTCGCCGTACTCGACCAGCGTGTGGTCCAGCCCGTGCGCCTCCAGCGCCCGGCGCCAGCCCGTGTAGCGGTCGAGGCCGGCAGGCATGTCCTGCGGGCCGGTGATGAGCGCGATGTTCCTGCGGCCGCGGGCGATGAGGTGCTCAGCGGCCCCCGCCGAACCCGCGACGTTGTCCACATCCACGAAGTACGACTCGTGCTGCGCCTCGCTCACCGGCCGGCCGCCGAACACGATCGGCAGCGTCGAGCCGAGCTGCGCGTACGAGTGGTCGCCGGAGTGGTGCGAGACCACGAGCGCGCCGTCCACGTTGCCGCCCATCAGGTAGCGGCGGGTCTTGTCGGGGTTGGTCTCCGACGAGATGACCATGTTGAGCGTGTACTCGGTGTCCGCCAGGCTGAGCGCGACGCCCTGCACGATCGACGCGAAGAACGGGTCGGCGAACACCTTGGCCGTCGACTCCGGAACAACCAGCGCGATCACCTGCGTGCGGCGGGAGGCCAGCGAGCGGGCGGCGCGGTTCGGCACGTAGTTGAGGTCGGAGATCGCACGCGTCACGGCCTCGGCGACCTCCGGGGTCACCTTGGTGGACCCGTTCACGACGCGGGACACGGTCGCCCGGGAGACGCCCGCGCGCGCGGCCACGGCCTCCAGGGTGGGCACGCTGCGGCCGTCCACCTGCTCCGTCGTCATGGGGTCCTCTCCTCGGGCCGCTCGGGCGTCGGGGCGCCGGTCGACGCCCGACCTATGTTAGGCGTGTGCCGCGGCAGGTCCAGTGGGCGCGCCCACGACCTCGGCGGCGCGTGCGGCCTCCGCGATGCGGGCCTCCGTGATGACGCGCGCGTACGCCCGCCCGGAGTCCTTCACCGTGCGCTCCAGCGTCTCGTAGTCGACGTGCACGATCCCGAACCGCTTCGCGTACCCCCACGCCCACTCGAAGTTGTCGAGCAGCGACCAGACGAAGTACCCGCGCACGTCTGCGCCCCGCTCGATCGCCTCCCGGACCGCGTCCAGGTGGTCGAGGATGTACGCCTCCCGCTCCAGGTCGCGGATGCGGCCGTCCTCGTCCACGATGTCGTCGTACGCCGCGCCGTTCTCCGTGATGTAGAGCGGAGGCAACGCCGGGTACTCGGCCGTCAGCCGCAGGAGCAGGTCCCGGAGGCCATTCGGGTTGACCTCCCAGCCCATCGCGGTGGTCGGCAGGTCGCGGGACGGGAACGTGACGAACTCGCTGCCGACGAACGGCGACGACTTCGGCCGGTCGGTCGGCACCGGCGCGTGCACGGTGTCCGCCGGGAGCGGCCGGCCGCTGACGTTGTCGTCGTGGTAGTGGTTCACGCCGAGGAAGTCGATCGGCTGCCGGATGACGCCGAGGTCGCCGTCGTGCACCAGCTCCTCGAAGCGGTGCTCGCGGAGGTCCTCCAGCACATCGGCGGGATAGGTGCCGTCGAGCAGCGGGTCGAGGTACATCCGGTTCCACAGTCCGTCGATGCGGCGGGCGGCGTCCAGGTCGCGGGCGTCCTCCGGGTCGTCGGGGATCGCGTTGGTCAGGTTGAGCGTGATGCCGACGCGCAGCGCCTCGGCACGCCCCTCGTGCTCCCCGGCCAGATCGCGGATGGCCGCGGCGGCGAGGCCGTGCGCGAGGTGCTGGTGGTGGAGGGCGGCCAGCGCCGCACGCGGCTCCCGGCGGCCGGGCGCGTGCTCACCCGCCGCGTACGCGATCAGGGACGAGCAGAGCGGCTCGTTGAACGTCGTCCAGTGCGTCACCCGGTCGCCGAGCGCGTCGTACACGGCCACCGCGTAGTCGCGGAAGCGGTACGCCGTCTCGCGGTTCGCCCAGCCGCCGCGCTCCTCCAGGGCCTGCGGCAGATCCCAGTGGTAGAGCGTCAGCCAGGGCAGGATGTCCGCCTCCAGCAGCTCGTCGACCAGGCGGCTGTAGAAGTCCAGCCCCGTGCGGTTGACCGAGCGGTCGCCGGGCTTGACCCGCGCCCACGAGGTGGAGAAGCGGTACGACTGGAGGCCGAGCTCCCGCATCAGCGCGACGTCCTGCGGAACGCGGTGATAGTGGTCGATCGCGCGCTCGGGGGTCTCGCCGCCGGCGATCGCGCCGGGGACCCGGGCGAACGCGTCCCAGATCGAGTCCTCCTTGCCGTCCTCGTGAGCGGCGCCCTCGATCTGGGCGGCCGCGGTCGCGGAGCCCCAGAGGAATCCTGCCGGCCAGGCGGCGGTGGAGTCGTCGGTCATTATCAGCCTTTCACCGCGCCGGCCATGATGCCGGAGACAAGCTGCCGGCCCGCGAGCACGAAGAGGATGAGCAGGGGGATGGTCGCGAGCACCGCGCCGGCGAGCACGATCGAGTAGTCGACGTACTTCGCGGACTGGAGCTGGCTCAGCGCGACCTGCAGGGTCGGGTTCTGCGGGGCGACGAGCAGCGGCCAGAGGTAGTCGGTCCACGCGGTCATGAACGTGAACAGCCCGAGGATCGCCATCGCCGGCCGCGCCGCGGGGACGCCGACGTGCCAGAAGGTGCGGATCATGCTGGCGCCGTCCACGCGGGCGGCCTCGATGAGCTCCTCCGGGATGACGTCCACGAGGTACTGCCGCATGAAGAACACGCCGAACGCGGTGACGAGGGTCGGCACGATCACCGCGCCGAGGGTCCCGGTCCAGCCGAACTGCTTCATCACCATGAACAGCGGGATGATGCCGAGCTGGGTCGGCACGGCGAGCGTCCCGACGACGAAAACCAGCAGCCCTTCGCGGCCGCGGAACCGCAGCTTCGCGAACGCGTACCCGGCGAGGGTCGAGAAGGAGACGACGGACGCCGTGATGACGGTGGAGACGATGATCGAGTTGCCGAGCGCCTGCCAGAACGGCACGGTGTCGAGCACGGCGCCCACGTTCGTCCAGAACTGGCCGCCCGGGAGCAGCGGAGGCCACGTCGAGGTGAGCACGGTGCTGTTGCTGGAGCCGGCGACGAACGACCACCACAGCGGGTAGGCGCCGCCGACGAAGATCGCGAGCAGGATGCCGTAGGTGAGGAAGCCGGGCCGCCGGTCGATGCCGAGCGCGCGGCGGCGCGGGGCGCGCTGCGTGGCGGGGGTGCGGGTGGCGGTGGTCATACGTTCTTCTCCTCGCTCGCCGCGGCCAGCGCCAGGGCGCCCTCGGCGCTCGCCGCAGTTCTGGCGTCGGAATCGGAGTCGGTCTCGGTCGGGGCGCCTCCGGCCGCAGCCGCCCGGCTGCGCGCCAGTCGCTTGGCCGTGCGCGACCGGTGCACGCGCGCCTCTGTGGAGGCGATCCGGCGCGAGATCAGGAAATTCAGCACGCCGAACACCACGATGATGAGGAACAGCATCCACGCGATGGCGGACGCCCTCCCGAAGTTCTGGCGGTTGAACGCCATGTCCCACAGGTAGAGCACAGTGGTCTGGTACTGCCGCTGCGGGCCTCCCGGCACCGCGCTCGACGGGTTGAACAGCTTGGGCTCGGTGAAGATCTGGAGGCCGCCGATCGTGGCGGTGATGATCACGAAGATCATGGTGGGCCGGATGCTCGGCAGCGTGATCGAGAAGAACCGGCGGAACGATCCCGCGCCGTCCAGCGCCGCCGACTCGTGGATGTCGCGCGGCACCGCCTGCATCGCTGCGAGGAGGATCAGCGCGTTGTAGCCGGTCCAGCGCCAGTTGACCATCGTCGCGATCGCGATGTGCGAGGGGAAGGTCTCGGTCTTCCACATGACGGGGTGGAGGCCGACGGCCTGGAGGATGTTGTTGATCAGCCCGTACTTCTCGTCGAACGCGCTCGAGAAGATCAGCGTGACGGCGACGGGGGTGACGACGTAGGGGAGCAGCACGCTCATCCGCCAGAAGGTCTTCGCCCGCAGGTTCTGGTCGAGCATCGCGGCGATGAACACCGCGGCGATGAGCTGCGGGATGGCGGAGAGCAGGAAGATGCTGACCGTGTTGAAGAGCGAGTTCCAGAAGAACGGGTCCTTCAGCTCGGTGAGGTAGTTGGCGAAGCCGACCCACTGGCCGGGGCCGGTGAGCAGGTTCCAGTTGTTGAGCGAGACGACGAACGTGTAGATCAGCGGGAACAGGCCGACGAGGGCGAAGAGCACGAAGAACGGCGCGATGTAGAAGTACGGCGACGCCTTGACGTCGAAGCGGCTGAGCTTCTGCTTGAACGTGAGCGCCCGGTCGTCGCGGTCGCGCGGGGGCGTCGCCGGGGCGGCCTCCGGGGTGCGGGTGACGGTGGTCATGCGGTTCTCCGTGGGGGAGGGGAGCGGATGGTTCGGGTGGAGGGTCCGGGCCCCGCCGCGTGCAGCAGCGGGGCCCGGCTGGTGAGGTGTACTACTACTTGTTGACGACGAGCTGGTTCAGCAGCGTCATCGCGTTGGCCCAGGCCTGGTCGCCGTTCGCCTTCTTCGAGTCGAGCTGCTGGACGGAAGGCCCGAACACCTGGGACTGGATGACCGAGTCGTCCGGTCCCTTGTACTGGGCGACGACGCCCTTCGCGCGCTCCGCCAGGATCTGGCCGACGGGGGCGTTGTTGAAGAACTTCGTCAGGTCGCTCGCGCCGGTCACTCCGGGGTCGGACTGCGCCGCGGTGACCGAGGGGAACGTGCCGGCCGCCTGGAACGTGGCGACCTGCGACTTGGCGGAGGTCAGCCAGGCAGCGAGCTCAGCGGCCTCCTTCGGGTGCTTGGACTGCTTCGGGACCGTCAGGAACGAGCCGCCCCAGTTGGCCGCGCCGCCCGGGAAGACGTTCGCGAAGTCCCAGCCGGTGGAGGCGTCGCCGCCGCCGGCCTTGACCTGGCCCTGCACGACGCCGAGCATCCAGCCCGGGCAGACGAACGTGGCGAAGGAGCCGTCGGTGAAGGCCTTGCCCTTGCCCCAGTCCCACTGGGTCTGGTTGGAGGAGAGACCCGCGGCGGCGCCGCCGGCCAGCTTGCTCCACAGCGCCTTGAGGTCGCTGTTGTTCTCGATGTTGAGCTTGCCGTCCTTGGTGTAGTACCCCTCGGGCTGCTGGTTCACCATCGCGTTCCAGATGAAGCCGGACTGGTCGTAGAACGCCTTGCCGGTGGCGGCCTTGTACTGCTGGCCGACCTTGAAGAAGTCGTCCCAGGTGGCGTTGGCGCCGCCGAACAGCTTGGCGACGGAGTCGCGGTCACTGGGCAGGCCCGCCGCGGCGAAGAGCTTGCTGTTGTAGCAGAGGCCCTCCGGTCCGATGTCGGTGCCGTAGCCGATGATGCGGCCGTTCTTGTCGGTGGCCTGCTTCAGCTTCCAGTCGACCCAGCGGCTCTTGATGTCGTTGGCGCCGTAGGACTTGAGGTCGTTGAACTGGTCGGAGACCTGCATGACCTTGGAGAGCCAGCCCTCCTCGACCGCCTGGACGTCGGGGAGCCCGCTGCCGGCGGCCTCCTTGGTCTGCCAGTCGGTCAGGGCGTTGTCACCGGTGTCGATGTTGGTCGCCTTGATCTTGATCCCCGGGTGCTCCTTCTCGTACTGCGAGTAGAGCTTGTCGAAGCCCATCGTGCCGAACGTCGTGACGGTCAGTGTGATGGGGTTCGAGCTGGTTCCTGCGTCGCTGCCGCTCGCTGAGCAGCCAGTCGCGAGGAGGGCGAACGAGGCCGTGGCGGCGACTGCCGCCGCGACCTTGGTGCGTCGTGAAAGCTTCACGGATCACTCCCTTGTGCGTGTGTGTGCGTGGTCTGGTGTGACCAGTGAGAGCGCTCTCTTTGAAGGCCGTGAGAGCGCTCTCACGGGTTGGAAGAGAATGTAAATCGAGGAGGATGCGCTTGTCAAGCGCGAGTATGGTCGCGCTCTCATCGCCGGAAAGACGGGATTTGTTGAGTCTACCGCGAAATGCGCGGGATTCCGCGTTCCCGTGGTCGGCGGTGTAACCGAACCGTGATCTTGAATCAGCGTTCTTTCGGTAGACTGACCTACCTAGATAGGGGAGGACGCTCGATGGCGGAGTCCGCGCGCAACACCGGGGCCCGCACGGGTGCGGCTCGCCGGCGCATCCTCGAAGCGGCCGCCCGCAGGTTCTACACCGACGGCATCGCCGCCACCGGGATCGACACGATCACCGCCGACGCCGCCGTCGCGAAGATGAGCCTCTACAACAACTTCGCCTCCAAGTCGGCGCTGGTCGCGGCCGTGCTGGAGGCCCGCCACGCCGAATGGCTCGCCCTCTACGCCCGTCGCGCACGCCGGACGCCGGACCCGCTCACACGCGTCCTCGCCGTCTTCGACGCCTACCTCGACCAGGCCGCGCTCGCGCCCGAGTCCGGCTACCGCGGCAGCGGCCTCCTGAACGCGGCCGCCGAACTGCCGCTCGGCGACCCCGGCCGCGAGACCGCGCGCCGTCACCTGGCGGAGGTCGACGCCATCCTGGCGGCGGGCCTCCGCGAGCTCACCGACCGCGCCAGCGCCGAGCGGAGCGCCCGGCACCTCTCCTACGTGCTGAACGGCGCCCTCGTCCGCGCCGGCCTCGAGGCCGACCGCCGCTCGCTCCGCGAGGCCCGCGCCCTCGCCGTCGACCTCCTCACCGCCCTCTAACGCGCCCCCCTCCCGCGCACATTCGGCACGAATGTCGCGTTTCGCGCCCCCTTTCACGACATTCCGCACGAATCGCGCCCTCGCGCCGCGCACGCATTCGGCACGAATCGCGACTCCCGCCTGCGCGCACATTCGGCACGAATGGTGCGTTTCGCGCCCCCATTCGCGACATTCGGCACGAATCGCGCCCTCGCGCCGCGCGCACATTCGGCACGAATGGTGGGTTTCGCGCCGCCATTCACCACATTCGGCACGAATGGCGCGCTGGCGCCGCGCGCATATTCCGGGGGAATGTGCGGGCCTGGTGCGGGGGCGGGTGGGGAGGCAGACTGGACGCGCTTCGGGAGCGAACGGGAGGTGCGCGGGATGCCGGTCATCATCCTCGTCGGGTTCGCCGCCGTCGCGCTCTGGTCGCTGGTCGCGCACCGGTTCGAGCGGTTCGGGATCGCCGGGCCGGCCGCGCTCGCGCTGCTCGGCTCGATCGTCGTACTCGTGGATGTGAAGGGCTTCACCGAGGCCATCGACAGCGACGTCGCCCAGCATGTCGTCGAGCTGATCCTCGCCGTGCTCCTCTTCGTGGACGCCTGCGAGGTGCGCGGCGGCATCTTCGGCGGCCAAGGCCGGAGCCTCGCGCGGCTCGTGCTGATCGCCCTCCCGCTGTCGCTGGCGCTCGTGGTGGTGACCGGCGCCTGGCTGCTGCCCGCGCTCAACGTCTTCGTGCTTATCGTCATCGCCTGCATCGTGATGCCCACCGACTTCGCGCCGGCGACCGCCCTGCTCCGGTCGGGGCGCGTCCCCGCCCGGGTGCGTCAGATCCTCAACGTGGAGAGCGGCTACAACGACGGCCTCATCTCGCCGCTGTTCGCCATGTCGGTCGCGATCGCCGTAGCGCTCCCGAGCATCCTCAAGGTCGCGAACTCCGGGGCGAAGCTCTCCGGCGCCAGCGAGAAGGAGGTCGAGAAGAACCTGTCGGAGGCCGTCTACGCCTTCTTCGGCGCGATCCCCGCGACCGGCGTCGCGATCGTCGTCGGCATCGTGATCGGCGGCGTGCTCGGCCTGCTGACCCGCTGGGCCTCCGACCGCGGCTGGGCGAACGCGTCCGGCATCCGCTTCGTGATGCTCATCGCGCCGCTCCTGACGTACGGTATCGCGACCATCCACGACCTGGCGGCGAACGGCTTCGTCGCCGCCTTCGTCGCCGGCGTGATGTTCCGCGTCACCCGCACGCGCCGCCGCGAGCTGAGCGCGGTCCCGGAGGACGAACTGCTGCTGGTGGAGGAGGCGAGCAAGGTCGCGTCCGACTTCGTCTGGTTCATCCTCGGCGGGATGACCACGGCGGTGATCGTGGAGGGCATCGACTGGCGGGTGCTCGTCATCGCAGTGCTGGCGCTCACCCTGTTCCGCGCCGTGCCCGTCTACGCCTCGATGCTCGGCTCGCCGGTGACCTGGCGGGAGCGCACCTACATCGGGCTGATCGGCCCGCGTGGCACCGCCTCCATCGTGTTCGGCCTGCTGGCCTACAACCACCTCCCGGACAGCGACAGCGGCGACGTGCTGAGCGTGACGGTGCTGACGGTGGTGGGGAGCATCGTCCTGCACGGCGTGGTCACACCGCTCGTGCTGCGCCGCGTTCCGCCGCAGCCCGTGGGCACAGACGGCGGAACGGCCGCCGCCCGGATGGGCGACGGCCGTCCCGTCGGTGAGGTGGACTGAGCCGCTACCGGTGTCAGTCGACCGCCGGCCGCGGTCGCTGTGCGGCGACGGAGGCGGTGTCGATCACCGGCTCGATGAGCGCACCGGTCTCGCCGGCCACGCGGCTGGCGATCAGGCCGAGGTCGGTCTCCTCGAGCTCGCCGCGGGCGGCGGCGTCGGAGTCGGCGGAGGCCATCGCCCCGACCGGCACCGGCTGACGGTCGCCGGCCTCGGCGCTCTCGCGGGCGGCTGCGGCCTCCGCGCTGGCGTCCGCGGCCTCCTGCAGCGCCGACTTGGCGCGCAGCGGCGGGGTGCGGAAGAACAGCGACAGGACGAACGCGACCAGGACCACGATCATCGCGACCCAGTAGACCTGCACGGCCGAGCTGTTGAACGCCACCAGGAACGGCTTGGACAGCCGCTTGTCTGCGGTGTTCAGGAACGACGTGTCGTTGATGTCCGAGCTGCTGTTCGCCCCGTTGCCCGTCTTGAGCTTCGCCTGCACCACAGGCACAGTCTTGTCGACCACGGCCTTCCGCTGGTCGGCGTTGGAGAAGTCGATCGGCGCTGCGGGGACCTTCTGCTCGGCGATGTCCTGCGGTACGCCCTTCGCAACGAGCTGCTGTACGCCGGACGCGTGAGCAGCGGCCTGCGCCTGCTTCTGGATGGGCTCGGTGATCGGCGTGTAGATCTTCTCCATGATCTGCTTGTTCTCGGGAGCCGAGGCGACCGAGGGGGTCAGCGCGGCGTCGAGGGCGCTGGTCAGCGTCGGCTTGTCGGCGAGCGCGGTCTGGATGTTCGTCGGGAACACCGTGAACAGCAGCGACAGCAGCACGGCCGTGCCGAGCGTTCCACCGATCTGACGGAAGAACGTGGAGGCGCTGGTCGCCACACCCATGTCGCGGAGGCCGACCGAGTTCTGGCTGGCGATGGTCAGCGTCTGCATGAGCTGGCCGAGGCCGAGGCCGATCAGCAGCATCGCGCCGGCGATGAACCAGTACGAGTCGCCGAACTTCAGGAACGTCAGGTAGAAGAACCCGCCCGCGAGCATCGCGGTGCCGATGATCGGGAACTGACGGTAGCGGCCGGTGCGCGCGATGATCTGGCCCGAGGCGATCGAGGAGATCATCAGGCCGAGGATCATCGGCAGGAGCTGGAGGCCCGACACGGTCGGGCTCGAGCCGAGCACGATCTGCAGGTAGAGCGGGAGGGTCAGCATCGCACCGAACATGCCGAAGCCGACGAGCACGCCGATGACGGTCGCCATCGAGAAGGTGCTGGAGCGGAACAGCTTGAGCGGGATGAGCGCGTCGTCCTTCATCGCACGCTCGACGAGGATGAACCCGATGATGCCGATGGCGCCGATCACGTAGCAGGCGATGGAGCCCGCGCTGCCCCAGCCCCAGTCGCGGCCCTGCTCGGCGACGAGCAGCAGCGGGACGAGCGCGACGATGACGCCCGTCGCGCCCCACCAGTCGATCCGCGCGGCACCCCGGTCGTGCTTCGGCAGGTGCAGGAAGCGCAAGACCATGAACAGCGCGGCGATGCCGATCGGCACGTTGATGAGGAACACCCAGCGCCAGCCGGCGATCCAGAGGATCTGGTCCGCGCCGGCGAACAGGCCGCCGATCAGCGGGCCGATCAGGCTGGAGATGCCGAAGACGGCGAGGAAGTAGCCCTGGTATTTGGCACGCTCGCGCGGGGCGAGCATGTCGCCCATGATCGCGAGCGGCATCGACATCAGGCCACCGGCGCCGAGGCCCTGGATGGCGCGGAACGCCGCCAGCCCGAGCATCGAGGTCGAGAACGAGGCCAGGATCGAGCCGACGATGAAGATGCCGATGGCGATGATGAACAGCGGCCGGCGTCCGAAGATGTCGGAGAGCTTGCCGTAGATCGGCGTCGAGATCGTCGAGAGGATGAGGTAGCCCGTGGTGACCCAGGCCTGCTGGCTGAGGCCGTGCAGGTCGTCGCCGATCGTGCGGATCGCGGTTCCGACGACCGTCTGGTCGAGGGCCGAGAGGAACATGCCGGCCATCAGGCCGAAGATCACGAACAGGATCTGCCGATGCGACATGATCGGTTTGGGTGCGGCCACTGCCGCGGTCTGACTGGACATCTGTCTCCGTGTCGAGAGTCGTGTGGGGGGACGCCCGTCACTGTGGGAGCGTCACACCGGTGTGGGGCAAAATATTTTTGCGGAGAGTGCAAAGTTACACCCAGTGCGAGTCTTTCGGCAACGCGAGACTACGCCTCATGCACCTCCGTTCGCCATGGGCGAACGTCCGGGTGAATCCCGCGAACCGACGCGGCCAGGCTGCGGATTCCCGCAGCTTTCACATGGCGTCTGTACCCCATCCAGGTGTCGCATAGGTCTGAGGCGTACGCTGCCCGAAGGTGGTTCCCGTCACCCTCCCAATCCTCCCCGAAGGTCGTATGAGTCCTCTCAATCGTTCCCGTCGCCTGTTCGCCGTCGCCGCGGCGGTGGCCGCAGCGACCCTCCTGTTCACGGGGTGCGCGGGCGAGCCGTCCCCTGTGATGAAGGCGATCGCGAAGGCGGCGCCCATTGCGCAGCCGAAGAACGCGACCGTCGCGGACATCCAGCCGGCCGGAGGAAGCGTCTCCGGCGGCACGGCGACCATCACCGGCACGAACCTCGACAAAGTGGCCTCGGTGCAGATCGGCGGCCAGGCGGCTCCGGTCACCCAGCCCGGCAGCGACAAGATCGTCGTGACCGTCCCGCAGGCCGCGAACTTCGCGGCCGGCGCGGTGCCGATCGTCGTCACCGCGGCGGACGGCAAGGTCATCCCGACCGCCGGCAAGACCTTCACCTACCAGGTGCAGACGCCGGTGGACCAGCAGCTCTCCTACGCGATGGCGCACTGGAACAACTACAACACCGCCCAGTACGGCGACCTCAACCCGGTCGGCGGCGACTGCGCCAACTTCGTCAGCCAGACCCTGATCGCCCGGGGTTGGCAGATGAACTCCGAGTGGTACAACCACGACGCCGCGGCCGACTGGAGCCCGGCGTGGGGCTACGTGCCGGCGATGGACGACTACTTCCGCCAGAACGCGACGCAGCTCGGGCTGACGAGGTACTCGCTCGACCAGCGCGACAAGATCAAGGTCGGCGACATCGTGATGTTCGACTGGAACAACAACAACTCGCTCGACCACGTCCAGATCGTCTCCGCGGTGAGCACCGTGAACGGCAAGGTCACCATCCAGATGGCCGGCCACAACACGGACACCGACTACCGCGACCTCGACCACACGATCACGGTCGACCACCCGGGCGCGACCGGTCACTTCTGGAGTCTCTCAAAGTAGGAGGCCCACTTCGGGTCAGACCGGGAATGCGCTGACAGGATCGGCACGCTGAGGCGCATATGCTCGTGCAGTGAATTCGACCGGACCCCGTCGTCGTGTCGCGGCCGCTGCTGCCGCGGCGATCGTGCTGCTCGCCGTCACGGCGTGCTCCGCCGCCGACCAGCCGCCCCGCAAGCCGGCGCCGTCCCGATCCGCGGCGCACGCCTCCCGGCCCGTTCCCACAGCCACCCCGACGGCGACCGTCGCCGCCTTCGACAAGCACGCCCAGTCGATCGACGACCCGGCGAGCACCTGGGTGGTCGTGAACAAGCCGCGCCCGCTGAATCCCGTCGCCTACGCGCCGGCCTCCCTGGTCTACCCGGAGGTCGCCTACGTCAACCGCCAGCCGATGCGGCCGGAGGTGGCGGAGGCGCTGGTCTCGATGTTCCACGCGGGCAAGGCGGAGGCCGGCCTCGACTTCTCGGTGCAGAGCGCCTACCGCTCGTTCGAGTCGCAGACCAGCGTCTACAACGACGACGCGGCGCGCAACGGAGCGGCGTACGCCGACACGGACACCGCCCGCCCGGGCCACAGTGAGCACCAGACCGGCCTCGCGGTCGACATCAGCGCCGTCCCGGCCAAGTGCTCCCTGGACGCCTGCTTCGCCCACACGCCGCAGGGGGAGTGGCTCGCCGCGAACGCCTGGCGCTTCGGCTTCCTGCTGCGCTACCCGGCCGACAAGGTCGCGGTCACCGGCTTCACCTTTGAGCCGTGGCACTTCCGGTACATCGGCGTCCCGCTCGCCACCCAGCTCCGGGCGACGAGCGTCACGACCCTGGAGGAGTTCTTCGGGGTGCCGGGCGGGACGGAGTACCACTAGGTACCACTAGTCCGCGAACGGCCGCGAGCAGGTGACCTGCGCCGCGGTCTGCCCGTGCACGTTCGACGGCAGCTCGACCGTGGCGGAGGCGGCGGGCTCACCGGCCGCGAGCTCCGCCGGCGCGGGCGCCGCCTCCACGGTCTCCGACCCCAGCCCGGTGTCGCCGGTCAGGGTGACCGGGCGGTCCTCGCGCAGCGCCGACATGAGCAGCTCCGCCTCGTCGACGGTCGGAGCGACACCGTCGCCGTCGAGGTGGTTCGGGTACTGGACGAACACGACCTTGGCGGGGTCGACCTCCTTCAGAGCGACGCCGAGGGACGCGATCGTTGTGACGTCCTTGAGGCTCTCGGAGAGCTGGATGTTGTCCGCCGCCGCCTTCGCCAGTCCGTAGAGCCTCAGCGGGTTGGCCAGGGTGTCCGCGCTCTTGATCGTGCGCACCAACGATGACAGGAACACCTGCTGATTGCTGATCCTGGCGAGGTCCGAGCCGTCGCCGACGCCGTGCCTGGTGCGGAGGAACGCGAGCGCCTGCGCGCCCTGGAGGCTGTTGTCGCCGGCCCTCACATCGAGTCCGCTGTACGGGTCCACGATGTCTCCCGAGACGCAGACGGGCACTCCGCCGACTGCGTTGGACATCTCGATGACGCCGTCGAACTCGATCACCCCGGCGTAGTCGATGTCCAGTCCGGTGAGCTGCTTCACGGTCAGCACCGTGCAGGCGAGGCCGCCGTAGCTCAGGGAGGTGTTGAGCTTCTGGCGGCTCATCGAGTTGTGGCTGCCGCCCGTGCCGTCCGGGCAGGACGGGATGGGCACGTACAGGTCGCGCGGGAGGCTGACGACGGTGGCGTCCCTGTGGTCGGCCGACACATGCAGCAGCATCGTCACGTCGTTGAGGGCGGCGTCGCGCTCGTCGTAGGCCGGGTTCCCGCCTCCGCTGTCGCTGCCTGCCAACAGGACGGTGAACGCCCCGTCGACCGCCCCGACCCGCGGCGGCAGGGCGTTGCCTGCAGCGTCGACGAGCTGCACCCCCTCTTTCGCGTTCACGGTCGCGAACACGTCGAGGACGGCGAAGCCGGCCAGGGCCGCGGCGCTCACCGCGACGACGGCGACGGTACGGAGGGCCAGGGCGCCGAGGGAGGACCGCAAGGAGCGGGGCTTCAGGCGTCCATGTCGGGCGATCGGCGCGCCCGGCGACTTCTCGCCGGCACGCGCCTGCGCGCGGGTCGGGGTGCCGGGCGTCGGGTCGGAGTGCATCGCCTCAGGCTAGCCGTCGATCCTGAATGTAGGACGTAAGCACTGTGCAGGCTAGATTTCATGCCGGAATTACCCTGCGTAACGGAATGACGTCACCCTGGACTGCGGTAGACACCTCAGTACAGTTGTACGCATGGTCGTCGACGCGCAGGCGGTGCAGCAGACAGAGAGCGCGCGGCAACGCGCCCTGGCCGGCCTCCGGGTCGTGGACAGCGGGCCGGAGGCGCGGTTCGACCGGATCACCCGGCTCGCGCAGCAGCTCTTCGCCGTGCCGATGGTGAGCATCACCCTCCTCGACGGCGACCGGCAGTGGCGCAAGTCGCACATCGGGCTGACCACCGAGGCGCCGCGCGAGAAGGCGTTCTGCGACGTCACGGCCCGGCAGGACTCGGCGCTGATCGTGTTCGACGCGACCGCGGACGATCGCTTCGCCGACAACCCGTTCGTCGTCGGCGACCCGCACCTCCGCTTCTACGCGGGCGAGCCGCTGCACGCGCCGGGCGGGGAGGCCGTCGGCACCCTGTGCGTGCTGGATACCGAGCCGCACGCGATCACGCCGGAGCAGGAGCGCGTGCTGCGCGACCTCGCGGACTGGGTGCAGGACGAGCTCAACCGCGACGACGAGATCGACCGGGCGGCGATCGCGCAGAAGGGCCTGCTGCCGCGCCGCAAGCCCCGGGCACCCGGGTTCGACGTCGCGGCGGCCTGCGAGCCGTCGCGCGGCGTCTCCGGCGACTTCTACGACTGGTACGACGTCGGGGACGACTTCTGCGTCACGGTCGGCGACGTGATGGGCAAGGGGATGGCCGCGGCGATCGTGGGCGCGTCCGTGCGCACCGCGCTGCGCAGCGCGATGGACTTCTCCGACCTGGAGGACTCCGTGGACGCCGCCTCCCGGCTCGTGGAGGAGGACCTCGACCAGCTCGCCACGTTCGTCACCCTCTTCCACGCCAAGGTGCACACCGACGGCGCGGTCGACTACGTCGATGCCGGCCACGGGCTCGCGGTGATCGTCCGCGACAGGGGACCGCTCGAACGGCTGCAGAGCAGCGCGCTCCCGCTCGGCCTCCCCGCGCCGGAGCCGCGGACACCCGACCGGGTGATGCTCGGCCCCAACGACTCCCTGGTCTGCGTGAGCGACGGCGTCCTGGACGCGCTCGGCGGAGACCGCGCCTTCCCGGTCCTGGAGGCGATCGTGCGGGGCAACGTCACGCCGGGCGGCGCGGTCTCCCGCATCCTCAGCGCCGCGCGCGGAGGCGTGCCGATCGACGACGTGACCGCCGTGATCGTGCGCCGGAGCACCTGGTGAATCGCGGGCTGCTCCGCATCGTCTGCGTCCTCACGGTGTTGGCCGGCCTCGACTATGTGGCGTGGCGGTGGCTGGCGTCGGTCAACTGGTCGGCCTGGTGGATCGCCGTGCCGCTCGTGGTCGCGGAGACCTACAGCCTGGTCGACACCTTCTTCTTCGCCATCACGATGTGGCGCGTGAAGGTGCGCACCGGCCCGGACGCGCCGCCCGCCGGAACGGTCGACGTCTTCATCACCACGTACGACGAGCCGATCGACCTCGTGCTGACGACCGCGCGCGCCGCGAAGGCCATCCACTACCCGCACAGCACCTGGGTCCTCGACGACGGCGACCGCCCGGAGATGCGCGCTGCGGCGGAGCGGGAGGGGCTCGGCTACGTCACCCGCTCCGAGGACTGGGTGGACAAGCCGCGCCACGCCAAGGCGGGCAACCTCAACAACGCGCTCTTCCAGACCGACGGCGAGTTCCTCCTCATCCTGGACGCCGACCAGATCGCCGAGCCGCAGATCCTGGACAGCACGCTCGGCTATTTCGCCGACCCGAAGGTCGCGCTCGTGCAGACGCCGCAGTTCTTCTCGAACGTGGACGAGGCCGACCCGCTCGGCAACCAGGCGCCGCTGTTCTACGGCCCCATCCAGCAGGGCAAGGACGGCTGGAACGCCGCCTTCTTCTGTGGCTCCAACGCTGTGCTCCGCCGTGACGCGCTGATGGAGCTGGGCATCGTCGGCTACGTGCGCGACGTCGAGCAGACGGTGCGGCTCTCGCTCCGCTCCGCCGACCGCCTGCTGGCGAAGGCGGAGCGCTCCGCCCGCTCCGACCCGGACGCCGCGCGCCTCATCTCCGAGGTGCGCGGACATGTGGAGGCCGCCAACGCCCGCCTGCGCGCCGGCGACAGCGTCGGCGAGGTGACGTACCGCCTCCAGAAGCAGGTGGACGACGTGTCGCGGTCGGCCGTCCGCAGCGACGTCGCCGCGATGGAGGAGGACCTGCGCGCGATCGCCGCACTCCCGGTGCAGGCCGACTCCGAGCTGGGCGCGTTCGTGGTGGACGAGGTCGCGCTCGACCGGCTCGCCGAGCGGGACTGGTCGCCGCTCGGCGCGATCGACTCCGTGCAGCGCATCGCCGACACGCTCGCCGTCGACCGGCCCGGCCAGGCGCAGCCGGTCATGCCGATGGCGACCATCTCGGTCACGGAGGACATGGCGACGGCGATGCAGCTCCACGCGGGCGGCTGGCGCAGCGTTTACCACCACGAGATCCTCGCCTGGGGGCTCGCGCCGGAGGACCTGGGGACGATGCTCGGCCAGCGGCTGCGCTGGGCCCAGGGCACCCTCCAGGTGATGCTGAAGGACAACCCGCTCGTCAAGCGCGGGCTCACCGCGGGCCAGCGGCTGATGTACTTCGCGACGATGTGGAGTTACCTCTCCGGCTTCGCGTCGGTCGTCTACCTGGCGGCGCCGGTCATCTACCTGCTCACGGGGATCATGCCGGTGACCGCGTGGAGCGTCGAGTTCTTCGCGCGATTCCTCCCGTATTTCATCCTGAGCCAGTTGATGTTCCTCGTCGCGGCCCGCGGGCTGAAGACCTGGCGCGGCCAGCAGTACGCCCTCGCGCTGTTCCCGTTGTGGATCCGCGCGTGCTGGACGGCCGCCGCGAACGTCTGGTTCGGCCGCAAGCTCGGCTTCGTCGTCACGCCCAAGGAGCGCAGCAGCCGAGCGCCCATCCCGTGGCGGCAGATCTGGCCGCAGCTCACGGCGATGGCGGTGCTCGTGATCGCCGCGGTGGTCGGCGTCCTGCGTGTCATCGCCGGAACCGCGGACGGGTTGGGCACGCTGGTGAACACGGTCTGGGTGATCTACGACCTGGTCGTGCTCGCCGTCATCCCGCGCGCGGCCCTGTACCGCAGACCGGCCGCACACGCGGCCAGGAAGGAGCCCCGCCTCCGATGAACATCACCACGACCATCCGGGAGGACGGTGTCGCCGTGCTCGCCGCGGACGGCCGGATCAACCTGGTCACCGCCCCGACCGTGCGCCGGGAGGTGCAGCGGGTGGTCGACGAGGGCCACGCACGGCTCACGCTCGACCTCAGTGAGGTGGAGTTCATCGACTCCTCCGGCCTCGGCGCGCTGGTGAGCGGGCTGAAGACCGCCCGGACGGCGGGCGGCGACCTGCGACTGGCCGCGGCGTCCGAGCAGGTCGCGAGCGTCCTGCGACTGACCAACCTGGACCGCATCCTGCGC
This sequence comes from Leifsonia sp. NPDC056824, assembly GCF_042789575.1. Classification (NCBI taxonomy): domain Bacteria; kingdom Bacillati; phylum Actinomycetota; class Actinomycetes; order Micrococcales; family Microbacteriaceae; genus Leifsonia; species Leifsonia sp. NPDC056824. The sequence goes on from NZ_JBHUAV010000001.1 coordinate 1,387,501, forward strand.
GTGTACCCGGCGACCGACGACGCCTACCGTGACTGACGCGTTCCGCGAGGCGTTCCTCGCGCCGGCGGACGCCGAGGCGATCGAGCGCGTCCACACGCTCTTCGAGGAGCTCGCCGTGCGCCGGCCGGACATCCCGGCCGAACGCCGCGGCGCGTTCGAGCTGGCCGTCGTGGAGGTCGTGACCAACGTCATCCAGCACGGCAAAGAGGGAACCCGCACCCGCGTGGAGCTGGAGGTGGGGCACACCCCGGACGGCATCCGCGCCGTCGTCACCGACGACGCCGAGCCCGCCGACATCGACCTGACGTCGACGGCCATGCCCGACCCGGAGGACTTCGGCGAGTCCGGCAGGGGCCTCGCGCTCATCGCCCTGCTGGTGGACGAGTTCACGCACGAGCCGCTGCCGCACGGCAACCGCTGGACGCTGGCCTCCGGCACGCCGAAGGGCACGTAAACGCCCCTAAAACCGCGTTTTAGGGGCGTTTACGTGCCCCTCGACGGAGGATTTACGCGCCGAGGGCGTCGCCGACGATGCGCTTGGCCTCCTCTTGGACCTCGCGAAGGTTGTCCTCGCCCGCGAAGCTCTCGGCGTAGATCTTGTAGACGTTCTCGGTGCCGCTGGGGCGGGCGGCGAACCACGCCGTCGCGGTCTCCACTTTCACGCCGCCGAGGGGTGCGTCGTTGCCGGGCGCGCGGCTCAGCTTGGCGGTGATCGGCTCGCCGGCGAGCTCGGTCGCGGCGATGGCGTCGCCGTCGAGCTTGCCGAGGGCGGCCTTCTGCTCCGGGCTGGCCGGGGCGTCCACCCGCTGGTAGACCGGGTCGCCGAAGCGCTCGGTCAGCTCGCGGTAGAGCTGGGAGGGCGACTTGCCGGTCACGGCGCGGATCTCGCTGGCGAGCAGGGCCAGCAGGATGCCGTCCTTGTCGGTGGTCCAGGCCGAGCCGTCGAAGCGCAGGAAGCTCGCGCCCGCGCTCTCCTCGCCGCCGAAGCCCACTGAGCCGTCGATCAGGCCCGGGACGAACCATTTGAAGCCCACCGGGACCTCCCACAGCCGCCGGCCCAGGGACTCCGCCACCCGGTCGATGATCGACGACGAGACGAGCGTCTTGCCGACCGCGGCGTCCTCCCGCCAGCCGGTGCGCGTCGCGAACAGGTAGTCGATCGCCACCGCCAGGTAGTGGTTCGGGTTCATCAGGCCGCCGTCCGGCGTCACGATGCCGTGCCGGTCGGCGTCGGCGTCGTTGCCGGTCAGGATGTCGAAGTCGCCGCTGCGCGCGACGACCGACGCCATCGCCGACGGGCTGGACGGGTCCATCCGGATCTTGCCGTCCCAGTCGAGGGTCATGAAGCCCCAGGCCGGGTCGACCTCCGGGTTCACGACGGTGAGGTCGAGTCCGTAGGTGTCGGCGATGGCCTGCCAGTAGTTGACGCTCGCGCCGCCCAGGGGGTCGGCGCCGATGCGGATGCCGCTCTCCTTGATGGCCTTCACGTCGATGATGTTCGCGAGGTCGGCCACGTAGTTGCCGCGGAAGTCGTAGGTCTCGACGCCGCTCGGCTCGGCCATCCGCACGTCGCGCATCCCGTCCGCGATGATCTCGTTCGCCCGCTTGGCGATCCAGCTCGTCGCGTCGGTGTCGGCCGGGCCGCCGTGCGGCGGGTTGTACTTGAAGCCGCCGTCGCGCGGCGGGTTGTGGCTCGGCGTGACCACGATGCCGTCGGCCTGGTCCGGGTGGCCGGCCTTGTTGTAGGCGATGATCGCGTGCGAGACGGCGGGCGTCGGCACCCAGTCGTCGAACTCGTCCACGAGCACGCGCACCTCGTTGCCCACCAGCACCGCCAGCGCGGTGGTCGTGGCGAACTCGCTGAGCAGGTGGGTGTCGGCGCCGATGAACAGCGGGCCGGTGATGCCCTGCGCGTTGCGGTACTCCACGATCGCCTGCGTCGTCGCGGCGATGTGGTTCTCGTTGAAGGCGGTGTCGAGCGCCGACCCGCGGTGCCCGGAGGTGCCGAACACCACGCGCTGCTCGGCGATGCTCACGTCGGGCTTCAGCTCGTAGTACGCGCGCCGGAGGGCGTCGACGTCGATGAGGTCGGAGGGCTGCGCGGGGGTGCCTGCTCGTTCGTCCATGCGACTACTCTTCCACGGCGGCGGGGAAGGGGCGAGGGCCGGACGCGACGCCCCTCGATATGCTGAGGCCCATGTCCTCCGCGCCCGACCCCACCGCCGAGCTGACCGCGTCCGTGGACGAGGTCTACAGCTTCCTCGGGCCGTCCGGCACCTTCACGGAGGCCGCGCTCGCGCAGGTCCCGGAGGCGCGCGGCAAGAGCTGGCGGGCCGTCAACAACGTGGGGGAGGCGCTCGCCGACGTGGTGTCCGGGCGCAGCGTCGCCGCGATGATCGCCATCGAGAACTCCATCGAGGGCGGCGTCTCCGTCGCGCAGGACGCGCTGGCGACCGTCCCCGGGCTGCGGATCGTCGGCGAGTACCTCGTGCCCGTGAACTTCGTGCTCGTCGCCCGGCCGGGGACGACGCTGGCCGATGTGCGCACGATCAACGCTCATCCCGTCGCGTACGCGCAGTGCCACCAGTGGCTCGACGCCCACCTGCCCGCGCACGGGCATCTTCCCGCGTCCAGCAACGTCGCCGCCGCGGCCTCCCTGTTCGACGGGAGCACCGCCGATGCCGCCATCGCACCGCCCGGGATCGTCGACCACCACGACGTGACCGTGCTCGCCGAGAACATCGGTGACAACCCGAACGCCGTGACCCGGTTCGTCCTGGTCAGCACGTCGCGCAGCGTGCCGGCGCCGACCGGGGCCGACAAGACCAGCCTGATCGCCGAGCTGCCGGACGACCGTCCCGGCTCGCTGCTCGACCTCCTGGAGCAGTTCTCCACCCGCGGCATCAACCTGAGCCTGATCGAGTCGCGGCCCATCGGCGACGCCCTCGGCCGCTACCGGTTCGTCATCGACGCGGACGGCCACATCCACGACGAGCGCGTCGCGGACGCCCTGCTCGGCCTCCGCCGGTTCAGCCCGTCCGTGATCTTCCTCGGCTCGTATCCGCGGGCGGACGGGGTGCGCGTCGACTTCGACCAGCGCTACCGCGACGAGGTCTTCACCGAGGCGCGCGCCTGGCTCGGCACGCTGGTGGACGATCACGGTGACGCTGCGGACGACCGCGGGTAAGCTGCGCAGCAGGGAGCGCTCCCATCCGAGGCCGCTCCCATCCGATGCGCGGGAGGTCGGGATGATCGTGGACGACGAGCAGAAGGACGCCGCGCGCGGCATCGACCCCCGCTACGACCCGCAGTTCCAGCGCGGCTACCGGCCGCAGCCGGGTGAGCGGGCCAGGACCCGCCTCCGTGCGGCGCCGTCCGTGGCGACGGAGGACGACCGTCGCGAGGAGGAGGACCGCGCGCCGGTCGAGGCGGCCTCGCTGAGCATCGCGCCGGTCGACGTGCCGCGGGTGGCGCCGGCGGCGCAGCCTCCCGCCGAGGCCGGTCTCGACCGCGCGTACGCGGCCCCGGCGCCGGCCCCATCGTCGGTCCCGTCCTCGGCCGCCGGCATCCTCGACCGGCTCGAGCTCTCGCCGCGCCGCAATCCGCTGATGCTCGCCCTCTGGCTGGTGTCCGGCGGCTTCGTCGTGCTGGGCATCGTGCTCTACTCGGTCTCGGTGAGCCTCTCCTACACCGGCTCCACGCCGTCGACCGACGTCGGCTCGCTCGTGATCTCGCAGCTCGGCTGGATGCTCGCCGGCCCGCTGATCACGGTCGGTCTGCTCACCCTGGTGGCGCTGCTGTTCCTCACGGCTCTCGCCGGGCGCGGCCCGAAGCGCACGCCGTATCCGGAGGGCGAGAGCGAACTGCCGGACGACGAGCGGTAGGTCGCGCGGCCGGAACCTGCGGCAGGCTGCACAATGGGAGGCCTATGGCCTCCGACCCCGTCCCGCCGTCCGACCGGTCCCCGTACCCGTCGCCGTACGCGCAGTATCCGCCGTACCAGCCGTACCCGCCGTACTCGCCGTACCCTCCGCCCGAGCCGGCGACGAACGTCCTGGCCATCGTCGGGTTCATCACGTCGTTCTTCGTCGGCCTCGCCGGGATCATCTGCGGGCACATCGCGCTGTCCCAGATCCGGCGGACGGGGGAGAAGGGCCGCGGCCTCGCGCTCGCCGCGACGATCATCGGCTATGCGCAGGTCGCCCTGCTCGCCCTGTGGATCGGCGCGGTCGTCATCATCGTCGCGATCAGCAGCGTCGGCCACTTCGCGACGGCGGCGGGCTCCGACGCCCCGGTCGCGCCGAGCTCCGAGTGCACCACGCTGCAGAGCGCGGCGCAGGCGCTCTCCACTGCGCTCACGACCCTCCAGTCCTCCGATTGGAAGGATCGGCCGGCCGACGCGAAGACCACGCTCCTCGACGAATGGTCGACCTTCGACGGTGCGACGTCCTCGCTCCAAGACCAGAAGAGCTGGGATGCGATCGACACGACCGACAACGACCTGAGCGCCCTCAGCACCGCCCTCGTCGACTATGAGGCGGCGGCCCCGGGCCAGGGCGACGCGTCCGCGGTCGCATCCGCGTTCACGCAGGTCGAGGACGGCCTGCACACGCTGATGTCCAGCTGCGGGTGAGGTCGGGCGCTCACCGGGGCACGCGCACCCGCAGCCCCTGCGGGTCCACGGCGATGCCGAGCCGGATGACCTCCCCGAACCCGTCGCCGTCGATCTCGAACGGCTCCGGCACGTCCAGCTCGACCGCCACCGCCGCCCCGCGCAGGTAGCTGAGCCGTGTGCGGATCGCGCGGTCGGTGAAGCGGATGATCCGCCGCCCGAGCGAGCTCCGGCGCAGCACCCGGTTCTCCCAGGTGACCTTGCGCCAGATCGCCAGCCAGCCGAACAGCGTCGCGGGCTGCAGGATGGCGATGTCGATCAGGCCGTCGTCCACCTCGCTGTCCGGGATGAGCTGCATGTTGCCGGGGAGGGCGCCGCAGTTCGCGAACAGGATGGTGCTGACGTGCGCGGTCTGCTCCGGCTCGTCGTCGATCCCGAACCGGACCCGGACCTTCCGCGAGCGGGGCCACGACCGGAACGCCGACTCGACGTAGGCGAGCCAGCCGACCCGGCGCTTGAGCTCCGGACGCGTGGTCTCGATCATCCGGGCGTCGAAGCCGATGCCGGCCATGACCAGGAAGGCGTGCTCGCTGCTGCTCCCGTCGGGCCGCTCGGCCGTGGCGACCCCGAGGTCGATGCGGCGGGTGACGCCGCCGAACGCGACGGCGACGGCCTCCTCCAGTCCGCTGAACGGGACGCCGATGTTGCGGGCGAGGAGGTTGCCGGTGCCGCCAGGGAGCAGGCCCAGCGTGGCCTCCTGGTCGCGCAGCGCCTCCGCGACCGCACGCACGGTGCCGTCGCCGCCGGCCGCGAGCACGAGCGTGGCGCCGCGTTCGAGCGCCCGCCGGGTCTGGCCCTGGCCGCCGTCCTCCGGCGTCGTCTCCAGCCAGAGCAGCTCGATGTCGCCTGCCTCCGCCGCGCGCGCCTCGACCGCCGCCCGCACCCGCCGCACGTCCACCCGCACGGGGTTGTAGACGACGGCGACCGTCGTGCCGCTCGCCCCCGCCCGATCGTCCACGGGTTCACGCTACTGGACGACGATAAGCTGGGGCAGTGATCGATCCCGTCCTGCTGCGCGAGAACCCCGATGTCGTCCGACGTTCCCAGGAGGCCCGCGGCGACTCCGTTCAGCTCGTCGACGAGGCCCTGCAGGCCGACATCGAGCGCCGGGCCGCTCTCACCGCGTTCGAGGAGCTGCGCGCCGAGCAGAACGTGTTCGGCAAGCAGGTCGCGCAGGCACCCAAGGATCAGAAGCAGGCGCTCGTCGCCCAGGCGCAGGCGCTCGCCGGCCGGGTGAAGGAGGCGCAGCAGACCGCCAACACCGCGGAGGCGCACTTCTCCTCGGTGCTGCGGCGCATCGGCAACCCGATCGTGGACGGCGTCCCGAGCGGCGGCGAGGACGACTTCATCGTCCTCAAAGAGATCGGCGGCGTCCCTGAGTTCGACTTCGAGCCGCGCGACCACCTGGAGCTCGGCGAGCTGCTCGGCGCGATCGACATGGCCCGCGGCGCCAAGGTCGCCGGGGCCCGGTTCTCGTTCCTGCGCGGCATCGGCGCGCGCCTCGAGATCGCCCTGATGAACATGGCGCTCGACAAGGCCGTGTCGAACGGCTTCGTCCCGATGATCACTCCCACCCTGGTGAAGCCGGAGGTGATGCAGGGCACCGGCTTCCTGGGCTCGCACGCCGACGAGGTGTACCACCTGGCCGACGACGACCTCTACCTCACCGGCACCAGTGAGGTCGCGCTCGCCGGCTACCACGCGGACGAGATCCTCGACGTGACCGAGCCGCTGCGCTACGCCGGCTGGTCCACCTGCTACCGGCGCGAGGCGGGCTCGGCGGGCAAGGACACCCGCGGCATCATCCGCGTGCACCAGTTCAACAAGCTGGAGATGTTCGTCTTCACGCTGCCCGAGCACGCGGAGGCCGAACACGCCCGGCTGCTCGCCTGGCAGGAGGAGATGATGCAGGCCCTCGGGCTCAGCTACCGCGTCATCGACACCGCGGCAGGCGACCTCGGGTCGAGCGCCGCGCGCAAGTACGACGTGGAGGCGTGGATCCCGACGCAGGGCCGCTACCGCGAGCTGACGTCGACCTCCAACTGCACGACGTTCCAGGCCCGCCGCCTGGAGATCCGCTACCGCACCGAGTCCGGCAAGACCGCGCCGGTCGCGACGCTGAACGGCACGCTCGCGACGACCCGCTGGCTGGTCGCCATCCTGGAGACGCACCAGCGCGGCGACGGGTCGGTGCTGGTGCCGGAGGCGCTGCGGCCCTACCTGGGCGGCCTCGAGGTCCTGGAGCCGATCGCGCAGTGAGCACTGTTGCCGGGAGCGACCGCCTGCTGATCGCGCTCGACGTGGACGGCACCCTCATCCACGAGGACGAGTCCGTCGGCGACGCCGTGCTGGCGGCCGTCACGCGCGTCCGGGAGGCCGGGCACGAGGTGATGCTGGCCACCGGCCGGAGCTGGGAGACCGCACGGCCGATCCACGAGAAGTTCGGCCTGACCAGCCGGTTCGTCGTGTGCGCCAACGGTGCGCTGACGATGATGCGAGACGAAACCGTCGAAGGCGGTTATCGGCGCGAGTTCATCGAGACGTTCGACCCGACCGAGGTGCTGCGCACCATCCGGCCGCACCTGCCCTCCGGCAGCTTCATGGTCGAGGACCCGACCGGGTTCCGCCGCTACACCGAGGGCATGACCGACTGGGAGCTGGTGAACGCCGAGCAGGTCGAGTTCGACGAGCTCACCGAGCATCCCGCGACCCGCGTCGTGGTGGTCTCGCCGCAGCACGACGAGGAGGAGTTCCTCGCGATCGTGGACCGGATGGGCCTCCAGCGGGTGAGCTACTCGATCGGCTGGACCGCGTGGCTCGACATCTCGCCGGACGGCGTGAACAAGGCGACGGCGATGGAGCGGGTGCGGCACGCGCTCGACATCCCCGCCGCCCGGCTGGTGGCCGTCGGCGACGGCCGCAACGACTTGGAGCTGCTCGAGTGGGCCGGGGCGGAGGGCCGCGGCGCCGCGATGGGGCAGGCGCCGGACGAGGTCAAGGCCATCGCGTCGGAGGTCACCGGGGCGGTGGCGGACGACGGTCTCGCGGCGGTGCTCGACTCGCTCTGAGCGCGTCGCGGGCGGCTGTCTGAGCGCGCCCAAAGGCGGACCGCAGGCTCGAATCGTCCGTTGAGCTGGGATTTCTTCGCCCAGAGCATTTCCAGGCGCCTGTGTCAGGCTTGTGAATGGTGTGTGCCTTCTCAGGTGCCGCCGTGACGACGTCCGACAAGAGGGAGTGAATGAACGAGACGCCCACCCGCGCCCAGGCGCGAGCGCAGGAGAAGTCGGCCGGCCCTTCGGTGGCACGGCACGGACGCCTCAAGCGGCATCACCCGTTCAAGACCGTCGCAGCCCTGCTCGTCGGCCTGCTCGCCGTCGTCGGTATCAGCACGGCAGGCGTCGCGGCCTACGCGACGTACGACGTGGCCTCCAGCCTGAAGCCGGCGGTCAAGCTCGTGGATGCGAAGGGCAAGGTCGTCACGCCCGGCATCGGCGCGATGGACGGCGCGTTCAACGTCCTCCTCGCGGGCTCCGACTCCGGCGGCGGCAACAAGGGCTACGGCGACCGCGGCGAGAACCTCAACGACGTGACGATGCTGCTGCATGTGTCGGCCGACCACAAGAACGCCACCGTCGTCAGCTTCCCTCGAGACATGTACGTGCCGATCCCGTCGTGCCCGGACGGCAAGGGCGGCAGCTTCGACGCGATGAGCAGTCAGAAGATCAACAACACGCTCAGCTACGGCGGACTGGCCTGCACGGTGCTCACGGTCGAGAAGCTGACCGGGCTCGACATCCCGTACGCGGGCGTGATCCAGTTCGACGGCGTGATCGAGATGTCGAACGCGGTCGGCGGCGTGAATGTCTGCGTCGCGGGCGACATCAAGGACCCGTACACCGGACTCGACGTGAAGGCCGGCGAGAACACCCTCCAGGGCGCCCCGGCGCTGGCATTCCTCCGCACCCGGCACGGCGTCGGCGACGGCTCGGACCTCGGCCGGATCAGCAACCAGCAGGTGTTCCTGTCGTCGCTGGTCCGCACCATCAAGAGCGCCGACACGCTCGCGAACCCGGTGAAGGTGTACGCCCTGGCCAAGGCTGCGACGAGCAACATCTCGCTGTCGGAGAGCCTCAACAGCCCGACGACCATCGCCTCGATGGCGATGGCGCTCAAAAACGTCGACGTCCCGAAGGTCGTCTTCGTGCAGTACCCGAACCACTACCAGGGCGACGGTGTGGCCCCGACCAAGGACGCCGCGGACACCCTGATGACGGCGCTGCAGGACGACAAGCCCGTCACCCTGACCGGTGACACCGGCGTCGGCTCGGAGGCGGCGCCCGGCGCGGCGACGCAGGCCCCGGCCGCGCCCGCCGCCCCGGCCACCCAGGCTCCCGCGGCCCCGGCTCCGACGGACACCTCGAGCCCGGCCCCGGGCGACGGCTCGTCCGTGCAGCTCCCGTCCGACGTCCACGGGCAGACGGCCGCGCAGGTCACCTGCTCGAAGCCGTTCCAGGACTGACCTGCTCGGTGTGCCTGGCGGGAATGAACCGCTGTGGTGCACACTTGAATGCAGTGGAGGTCGTCCCTCCGCTCACAGTTCCATCGTGTAACTACCTCGCGCCGGCTCGTCCGGCGGACCAAGGCGGCACTTGAAGCCCGCGGTCCGCCGCGGTGAAGACAGAAGGCCTGGCATGACACGATCCGACACGACCCGCGAGGGCGTGACCCACGAGCCGGAGCGTCCGGCCACGCTGGTCCGCGCCGCGGGGTTCTCCTACTTCCCGGTCGCGCTGCTGGCGCGACTCCCGTACGCGATGATGGTCGTCGGCGTGCTGACGCTCGTCGTCTCGGCGCGCGGCGAGCTGTCGCTCGGCGGCCTGACCTCCGCGATGGTCGGCCTCGGCACCGCGATCTTCGGCCCGCTGATCGGCGCCGCCGCCGACCGGATCGGCCAGCGCGGCGTGGTGCTCGCCGCCGGCATCGCGAACAGCGTCGTGCTGGTGGCGATGGCGTGGGTGGTCTTCAGCCCGGCGCCCGACGGGCTCGTGCTGCTGGTCGCGTTCCTGATCGGCGCGACCGCCCCGCAGGTGTCGCCGATGTCGCGCAGCCGCCTGGTCGGCATCATCGCGAGCCGCCTCCCCGGCGACCGGCACGCCGCCGTCCTCAACGGGACGATGGCGTACGAGTCCGCCGCGGACGAGGTCGTGTTCGTCTTCGGCCCGTTCATCGTCGGCCTCCTGGCCACCACGCTGAACCCGGCCGCCCCGATCATCGGCGCCGCCGTGCTCACCGCGCTCTTCGTGACCGCGTTCGCCCTGCACCGCACCGGCTCCGCCCGCCCGACCGAGGCGGACGGCCTCCCGGTGCGGCAGGCGCCGGTGCGCGAGCTGTTCCGTCCCGGCCTGATCGCGGTCACGGTCGGCGTGCTCGGGATGGGCCTGTTCTTCGGCTCGATGCTCACGGCGCTGACGTCGTTCCTGTCGGACTTCGGCCACCCGGAGCAGGCCGGCCTGGTCTACGGGGTGATGGGCGTCGGCTCGGCCGCGCTCGCGCTCGGCGTGGCCTGGTTCCCGCTCCGGTTCGCGCTGCGCTGGCGCTGGCTGACGTTCGCCGGCATCCTGGCGCTGTCGACGGCCGCCCTCCCGTTCGCGACCACGGTCCCCGGGATGGTCCTGGTGCTCCTCGTCGCCGGCTTCGGCGTCGGCCCCACGCTCGTGACGCAGTACAGCTTCGGCGCCGAACGCAGCCCGGTCGGCCGTTCGGCGACGGTGATGACGATCCTCGGCTCGGCCGTGATCGTCGGCCAGTCGGCGTCGTCGGCGGTCGTGGGGGCGCTGGCCCAGAGCGCCGGCACGCACGCGGCGATGTTCGCCCCGGTCGCGTCGGCCCTGATCGTGCTGGCCGCGGGCGCGGCGAACGTGTTCATCACGGGCCGACGCCCGCGCTGACCGACCCAGATTCGTGCCGAATGTCGCGTTTCACGCGGCGATAAGCGACATTCGGGCCGAAAGTGTCGCCCTGTAGACTTCAACGACGCCGGCACGCCGGCGCCGGGAGGGCTGTCCGAGCGGCCGATGGAGCCAGTCTTGAAAACTGGTGGGCAGAAATGTCTCGTGGGTTCGAATCCCACGCCCTCCGCCACGTTTGCTCTGAGCGGACGAGGCGGACGCCTAGGCGTTCACACTCCGTAACGGTGGCTACCCACGCGCTCTGCACGCCGCCTATCCTTCCCCGGATCGGCTGGTCTTTCCGCACGCAGCCGGCTGCAGGCGAGGAGACGGGGTCCGGATGTCCGAGAGTGTGAGGGAGCGCCGGCGTGCGCTCGTCTTCCTCGGGGTCGTGAGCGTCCTGCTCGGCGCCGTGGCCGTCGTGAGCCTGGTGTTGCCCCAGCCGCAGGCCGGCGCCGGGGTGACCGTGACGGCCGTGCTGCTCCTGATCGGGGCGGCGTACGGCGTGGTGGCCTCGTCGCTGGCGCTCGTGCGCGGCCCGCGCGGTGCGGCGGACGATCAGCGGGCGAACGCCGACAACGCGGTCGAGTAACGGTCGCGTGCAACGGCGATCAGCTCGGGGGCGGGAGGCGTATCCGTGGTCAGCAAGGGCGCGGTGACGATGTCGGCCGCGCAGGCGCGGGTCCGGTCGTGGAAGTAGCCGGGAGCGAGCAGGTAGCTGGCCACCGCGACGCGGGAGCCGTCGTTCGCGAGGTTCCGAACGATCGCGTCGTCGAGTCGCGGAGCGGCGGCACTGAGGAAGCCGACGGTGACGGGATGCTGCGTTGCGGCCTCCAGCAGCAGTCCGGTACGGAGGGCGTCCTCGACGCCGGCGCGGTCGCTGGAGCCGGCGGCCGCGAGGACCAGCCGATCCTCCGGCTCGGCGCCGGCCTCCCGGAGCCGGCGGCGGAGCACCTGCGCGATCCGGTGGTCGGGGCCGAGCGCGTCGGCGACGATCACACGCTCGCCGAACGGCGCCGCGGCGAGGGGGAGGTCGTGGCCGAGGTGGTAGCCGCGGGAGAGCAGCAGCGGCACGACGACGATCGTCGCATCGGCCGGGAGCGCCGCGAGCGCGGTCGGCACGTCCGGCTGCTGGACGTCGACGAACGCGTGGGCGGCGACGTCCGCGTCCACAGCGGCGTGGGTCGCCTCGGCGTAGGCCCCGATGGCCTGCTGGCCCAGCGGGTCGGAGGTGCCGTGCGAGACGGTGAGGATGGCGATCATGGGCTCTCGGGGAGGGTCGTGGACACGGTCGGTCGAAGGCGTGCAGATGGTCGACCCAGGATGCCTGAACGGCCGTACAGCCTTTCTGTATTGCGTCTGTTTATTACCGTCGCCCTTCCGTCGCGCTTCGCATCCGGCCTAGGTTCCGTACTCGATCCGCCCCGCAGCGGAGGGAAGGACGAACCGCGTGACGATCTCCGAACAGCACACCGCTCCGGCGGCTGCTCGGCCGCGCCGCACCGACGCCCGGCCGAACGGTCAGTGGGCGGTCGACGGGCAGGCGCCGCTGAACGCGAACGAGGCCTGGAAGCAGGAGGACGGCGGCCTCGCCGTCCGTGAGCGCATCGAGCGCGTCTACGCCGATGGCGGGTTCGCCTCCATCGACCCGACCGACCTGCACGGCCGCTTCCGCTGGTGGGGCCTCTACACGCAGCGCAAGCCCGGCATCGACGGCGGCAAGACCGCGACGCTGGAGCCGCACGAGCTGGAGGACGAGTTCTTCATGCTGCGGGTCCGCATCGACGGCGGCCAGCTGACCACCGAGCAGCTTCGGACGATCGCGGGCATCTCGACCGAGTTCGGCCGCGACACCGCCGACCTGACCGACCGTCAGAACATCCAGCTGCACTGGATCCGGGTGGAGGACGTGCCGGAGATCTGGCGGCGGCTGGAGGCCGTGGGCCTCAGCACGACGGAGGCGTGCGGCGACGTGCCGCGCGTGTTCCTCGGCTCACCGGTCGCGGGGATCGCGGCGGACGAGCTGATCGACCCGACGCCGCTGATCCAGGAGATCGCGGACCGGTTCCTCGGCGACCCGGAGCTCGCCAACCTCCCGCGCAAGTTCAAGACCGCGATCAGCGGGCACCCGAGCCAGGACGTCGTCCACGAGATCAACGACGTGTCGTTCGTCGTGGTCGAGCATCCCGAGCTGGGCGTCGGCTTCGACCTGTGGGTCGGCGGCGGGCTGTCCACGACTCCGCGGCTCGCCGAGCGGCTGGGCGCGTTCGTGCCGGCCGAGCGGGTGCCGGAGGTGTGGCACGGGGTCGTGCAGATCTTCCGCGACTACGGCTACCGTCGGCTCCGCAACAAGGCACGGCTGAAGTTCCTGCTCGCCGACTGGGGGGTCGAGAAGTTCCGGCAGGTGCTGGAGGACGAATACCTGGATGAGCCGCTGGCCGACGGCCCCGCACCTGCGGCGCCCACGACGACCGGCGACCACGTCGGGGTCCACAAGCAGAAGGACGGCCGCTACTTCATCGGTGTCACCCCGTTCGTCGGCCGGGTCTCCGGCACGACGCTCGCGCAGCTCGCCGACCTCCTGGAGCGGCACGGCTCGACCCGGCTGCGGACGACCCCGCACCAGAAGATCCTCGCGCTGGACATCCCCGAGGCGGACGTCGAGCAGGTCGTCGCCGAACTCGACGACATCGGGCTGAGCGCCAAGCCGAGCGTGTTCCGCCGCGGCACGATCGCCTGCACGGGCATCGAGTTCTGCAAGCTCGCGATCGTGGAGACCAAGCTCACTGCGATCGCCGCGGTGCAGCAGCTCGAGGAGCGGCTGGCGGGGCTCGACCTCCCGACGCCGCTCAGCCTGCACGTCAACGGCTGTCCGAACTCCTGCGCGCGCATCCAGACGGCCGACATCGGTCTGAAGGGTCAGCTGCTCCCGGACGGGAACGGCGGCCAGGTGCCCGGCTTCCAGGTGCACCTGGGCGGCGGCCTCGCTTCCCGCGACCGGGACGAGGCCGGGCTCGGCCGCACCGTGCGCGGCCTGAAGGTCACCGCGGACGGGATCGCGGACTACGTCGAGCGCGTCGTCACCCGCTACCTGGCGGACCGCACCGGCGCCGAGACGTTCGCCGAGTGGGCGCACCGAGCTGACGAGGAGGCGCTGCAGTGACCGCGACCAACCTGGGCAGCCTGCCCGTGCGACCCGCCGAGCTGCGGCCGGTCTCCGAACTCAAGGCGCTCGCCGAGCGCGGCGCGCGCGAGCTGGAGGACGCGACCGCGGAGCAGATCGTCCGCTGGGTGGCCGACAACTTCGCCGTGGAGCGCACGGCTGTGGCCTGCTCGATGGCCGACGCCGTCCTCCCGCACGTCGTCGCCGCCGCGCTGCCGGGTGTGGACGTGCTGTTTCTGGACACCGGCTACCACTTCGTGGAGACCTACGTGACCCGCGACGAGGTCGCCCGGGCGCTGGACGTGCGGGTGGTGGACGTGAAGCCGAAGCAGACCGTGGCCGAGCAGGACGCCGAGTTCGGCGCCGAGCTGTTCGCCCGTGACCCCAACCTCTGCTGCGCCCGGCGCAAGGTCGAGCCGTTGCAGCGCACGCTGACCGGCTACGAGCTCTGGTTCACCGGGGTCCGCCGCGAGGAGGCGCCGACGCGCTCGGCGACGCCGTTCATCAGCTGGGACGAGAAGAACGGGCTGGTGAAGGTCAACCCGCTGGCGGCGTGGACGTTCGACGAGCTGCTCGACTACGCCACCGCGAACGCCGTGCCGCTGAACCTGCTGCTGTCCAACGGGTATCCCTCGATCGGCTGCGAACCGTGCACCAAGCCGGTGGCCGAGGGGGAGGACCCGCGCTCGGGCCGGTGGGCCGGGCTTGCCAAGACGGAATGCGGGTTGCACCAATGACCGACACCAGCCACACCGACACGACCTCGGCCGCCGTGCCCGCCCTCGACCTGATCGACCAGCTCGAGAGCGAGTCCATCCACATCATCCGGGAGGTCGTGGCCGAGTTCGAGCGGCCGGTGCTGCTGTTCTCCGGCGGCAAGGACTCCGTGGTCGTCCTCCACCTGGCGGCGAAGGCGTTCTGGCCGGCGCGCATCCCGTTCTCGCTGCTGCATGTGGACACCGGGCACAACTTCCCGGAGGTCCTCGACTTCCGCGACGCGACCGCCGAGCGGTTCGGGATTCCGCTGGCCGTGGCCCGGGTGCAGGACTACATCGACGACGGCCGGCTGACCGAGCGCGCCGACGGCACCCGCAACCCGTTGCAGACCCTGCCGCTGCTGGACGCGATCGAGGCCGGACGGCACGACGCGGTCTTCGGCGGCGCGCGCCGCGACGAGGACAAGGCGCGGGCGAAGGAGCGCATCCTCTCGCTGCGCGACGGCTTCGGCCAGTGGGACCCGCGCAACCAGCGCCCGGAGCTGTGGAGCCTCTACAACGGCCGCCACACGCCCGGCCAGCATGTGCGGGCGTTCCCGATCAGCAACTGGACGGAGCTCGACATCTGGCGCTACATCGAGCGCGAGGGCATCGAGCTGCCGCCGCTGTACTACGCGCACGAGCGCGCGGTGTTCGCCCGCGACGGGATGTGGCGG
This sequence comes from Leifsonia sp. NPDC056824, assembly GCF_042789575.1. Taxonomy (NCBI): domain Bacteria; kingdom Bacillati; phylum Actinomycetota; class Actinomycetes; order Micrococcales; family Microbacteriaceae; genus Leifsonia; species Leifsonia sp. NPDC056824. The sequence continues at coordinate 1,402,716 of NZ_JBHUAV010000001.1, forward strand.
GCGGTCGGCCCGGTCTCGCCCGCCGACCGCGGCGAGACGGTCGAGCGGCGGCTGGTGCGCTACCGCACGGTCGGCGACATGAGCTGCACGGGCGCGGTCGAGTCCGACGCCCGCGACGTGACCGCTGTGGTGCGGGAGGTCGCTGCCTCCACGCTCAGCGAGCGCGGCGCCACGCGCGCCGACGATCGCATCTCCGAGGCCGCGATGGAAGACCGGAAACGACAGGGATACTTCTGATGACGCTGCAACTCGACGACACCACGCGACCGGACACCACGCGACCGGCGGCGGCCGCGACCCGCGGGACGCTGTTCCGCTTCGCGACGGCGGGCTCGGTGGACGACGGCAAGTCGACGCTGGTCGGCCGGCTGCTGCACGACTCCAAGGCGATCCTCGCCGACCACCTCGCCGCGGTCGAGCGCACCTCCCGGGAGCGGGGCTTCGGCGGGGAGGCCGGTGGGCTCGACCTGGCGCTCCTCACCGACGGGCTCCGCGCCGAACGCGAGCAGGGCATCACCATCGACGTCGCCTACCGGTACTTCGCCACCGACGCGCGCTCGTTCATCCTCGCCGACTGCCCGGGGCATGTGCAGTACACCCGCAACATGGTCACCGGCGCCACCACCGCCGACGCAGTCGTGCTGCTGGTCGACGCGCGCAACGGCGTGCTCGAGCAGACCCGCCGCCACCTCGCGGTCATCAGCCTGCTGCGCGTGCCGCATGTGATCGTGGCGATCAACAAGATCGACCTGATCGGGTTCGACGCGGAGCTGGTCCGGCAGGTGACGGAGGAACTGGTCGCGGTGACCGAGGAGCTCGGCATCCGCGACCTCCACGTCGTGCCGGTGTGCGCCGTCGCCGGGGACAACGTCGCCGAGCGGTCGGCCCGCACGCCCTGGTACGACGGTCCGGCGCTGCTCGAACTGCTGGAGGCGCTGCCGAGCGCCGACCAGACCGAGGCCGCCACCGAGGACCTCCGCCTCCCGGTCCAGCTCGTGCTGCGACCGCAAGGCGCACTCGCATCCGGGCTGGACGCGACCGCGTACCGCGACTACCGGTCGGCCGCCGGCCGCATCGCCTCCGGCTCCGTCCGCGTCGGCGACAGGGTCAGCGTCCACCCCGGCGGGGCGACCTCGGTCGTGACCCGGATCGACGTCGCCGGCCGCAGCGTGGAGTCCGCGGTCGCCTCGCAGTCCGTCGCCGTCAGTCTGGCCGACGACCTCGACCTCGCCCGCGGCGCCCTCCTCGGTGCGGCGGGCACCCTCCCGGAGCCGCGGTCGGCGATCACCGCCGAGGTGTTCTGGCTGGACCCGGCCCGTGGCGTCACCGGCGCGCGGCTGCTGCTGAAGTGGGGGACCGCGACCGTCCAGGCGCGGCTCACCGCGATCGAGGGGCGCCGCGACCTGACCACGCTGCAGGTCGTCCCCGCCGGGGCTCTGGAGGTCAACGACATCGGCCACGTCGCCCTCCAGCTCGCCGAGGCGCTGCCGGTCGAGCCCTACGCGGCCAACCGGGAGACCGGCGCCTTCCTGCTCATCGACCCGCAGTCCGGCGCGACCCTCGCCGCCGGCATCGTCTCCTGAAAGGACCCCGCATGCGCACCCCGCTCCGCACCGTCGCCGTCCTCGCGCTCGCCGCGGCCACCGCCACGCTGACCGGCTGCGCGGCCTCCGCCGCCAGCGCCGATCCCACCCCGGCGAAGACCATCCGCGTCGGCTACTTCGACAACGTGACCCACGCGCCCGCACTCGTCGGCATCCATGACGGGCTGCTCCAGAAGGCGCTCGGGAAGACCGCGCTGAAGACCACCCAGTTCAACGCCGGCCCCGCGGAGGTCGAGGCGCTCAGCGCCGGCGCGATCGACGCCGCCTACATCGGCCCGAGCCCCGCGATCAACTCCTACCTGAAGAGCGCCGGCCAGTCGCTGAAGATCGTCTCCGGCGTCGCCATCGGCGGCGCGGCACTGGTCGTGAAGAGCGACATCACGTCGCCCGACCAGCTGAAGGGCAAGACCATCGCCACCCCGCAGCTGGGCAACACGCAGGACGTCGCGCTCCGCCACTGGCTGAGCACGAAGGGCCTGCACACCTCGACCACCGGAGGGGGAGACCTCACGATCGCCCCGACCGACAACGCCCAGGCGCTGACCGCGTTCGAGGCGGGAAAGATCGACGGCGCCTGGGTGCCGGAGCCGTGGGTGTCCCGGTTCGTGCTCGACGGCAACGCGAAGGTGCTCGTCGACGAGGCGTCGCTGTGGCCGGGCGGGACGTTTCCGACCACCGTGCTCGCCGTCTCCGCCTCGTTCCTGAAGGCGCACCCGCAGACGGTGAAGGCCCTCGTGCAGGGCAACGCCGACGCGGTCGCCGCCCTGAAGAACCGGGCGAAGGCCGCGAACGACATCAACGCGCAGCTCAAGGCCGACACCGGCAAGACCCTCCCGACCGCGGTGATCGCGCGGGCGCTCGAGCACGTCGCCTTCGACACCGACCCGGACGCCGCCGCGTTCCCGATACTCGTCGAGCACGCCGCCGCGGTTGGCCTCGGCAGCAAGGGTTCACTGAAGGGGCTGTTCGACCTGACCGCCCTGAACGCCGTCCGCTCGGCCGCCGGGCAGGCGAAGGCCTCGGCCGGGAGCCTGGGGTGACATCGTGAGCGACCTGGACCGCACCGCCGTCACGCTGACGGGCGTGAGCAAGCGCTTCGGCGCACACGCGCCCGTCGTGCTCGACGCGGTGGACCTGCGGGTGGGCGACGGCGAGTTCGTCTGCCTGCTCGGGGCGTCCGGGTGCGGCAAGTCGACCATCCTGAACCTGATCGCCGGGCTCGAGCAGCCGACCACGGGCGAGATCGCGGTGCCCAGCGGCGCGGTCGCGATGATGTTCCAGGATGCCGCCCTGCTGCCCTGGCTGACCGCGCGCCGCAACGTCGAACTCGCCCTCGACCTCGGTGGAGTGCCGCGCAATGAGCGCAGGACCCGCGTCGACGAACTCCTGGAGCTCGTTTCGCTCTCGCACGCCGCCGACCGCCGGCCGCACGAGCTCTCCGGCGGGATGCGGCAGCGCGTCGCCCTCGCCCGCGCGCTCGCGCAGGACCGCCATGTGCTGCTGATGGACGAGCCCTTCGCCGCGGTCGACGCGATCACCCGCGACCTCCTGCACGTCGAGCTGGAGCGGATCTGGCGGCAGACCGGCCGCACCATCGTCTTCGTCACCCACAACGTCCGGGAGGCGCTGCGCCTCGGCCAGCGGATCGTGCTGCTCAGCTCGCGGCCCGGCCGAGTCGCCGCCGAATGGGCGGTGCCCGCGTCCGTCCGGGCCGGCGCCGACCCGGTGGAGACCGCCCGGCTGGACGACGAGATCACCCGCCGGCTGCGAGAGGAGCTGATCCGCAATGCCGCCTGAAGCCACCGCCACCCCCACCATCGCGCCCGTGCCCTACCGTTCGGAGGCCGGGACCTCCGAGCTGCGCGCCCTGGAGTCCGGCCTGGACTCCCTGCAGACCGTTCGGGATGCCGGGCCGGGCCGCGCCCGCCGTCTCGGCCGGTCCGTCGTCCCGCCGATCGTGTTCGTGCTCGCCGCCGTCCTCGCCTGGCAGCTCTACACCGTCATCGCGCACCCGCGCCCCGACCTCTACCCGGGGCCTGCGGACGTGCTCGGCGCGCTCGGCAGCGCCGCGGCCTCCGGTCACCTCGCCACGGCCATCGGCACCAGCCTGGGCCGCGGCGGCTTCGGCTTCCTGCTCGCCATCCTCATCGCGACCCCGCTCGGGCTCCTGCTGGCCGAGGTGCGCTGGCTGCGTCGCGCAGTCGGGCCGATCCTCTCCGGCCTCCAGGTGCTGCCCTCGGTGGCATGGGTGCCCGCCGCGATCCTCTGGTTCGGGCTGACCGACGCGGCCGTGTACTTCGTGGTGCTGCTCGGCGCCGTCCCCTCGATCGTCAACGGCCTCCTCGCCGGCATCGACCAGGTGCCGCCGCAGCTTCGCCGCGTGGGCGTCATCCTCGGCGCGAACCGCCGCCGGCTGCAGACCCGCATCCTCTTCCCTGCCGCCCTGCCCGGCTACGTCGCGGGACTCCGGCAGGGCTGGGCGTTCGCGTGGCGGTCGCTGATGGCGGCCGAGATCATCGCGGGCTCGCTCGGCTTCGGCCTGGGCTCGATGCTCGAACAGAGCAGGACGCTCGCCGACCTGCCCAGCGTGCTCGCCACCATCCTGACCATCCTCGTCGTCGGCATCGTCGTCGAACTGGCGATTTTCGCACCGGTCGAGCGCACGCTGCTGCGCCGCCGCGGACTGACGGGAGCATCCCGATGACCGGACAACGTCTTGGCTCCGTCGCCCTGGTCGGCGGCGGGCCCGGCCACCCCGACCTCATCACCGTGCGCGGCCGTCAGCTGCTGACCGCGGCCGACGTCGTGATCGCCGACCGGCTCGGGCCGCGCGCCCTCCTCGACGACCTCGCGCCCGGCGTGGAGGTCATCGACGTGGGCAAGCGCCCGCACCACCATCCGGTGCCGCAGTCGCGGATCAACGAGCTGCTGGTCGAGCACGCCCGTGCGGGCAAGCGCGTCGTGCGGTTGAAGGGCGGCGACCCGTTCGTGTTCGGCCGCGGCGGCGAGGAGGCCGAGTTCTGCCGTGCTGCCGGCATCCCGGTGGAGGTCGTGCCCGGCGTGACGAGTGCCATCGCAGTGCCGTCCATCGCCGGCATCCCGGTCACCCACCGCGGTGTCGCCGCCGGGTTCACCGTGCTCTCGGCGCACACCGACATCGACGAGGTGCCTGGTGGGCCGGAGCACACCGTCATCCTGCTCATGGGCGTATCGGGGCTCGCCGGCACCGCCGCCACTCTTGCCGCGGGCCGCCGCGGCGCGGACTGCCCGGTCGCCATCGTGGAGGACGGCTACGGCGACGGCCAGCGCGTGACCGTCGGCACCCTGGGCACCATCGCCGCTGAGGCCGCCGTGCGCGGCGTGCAGTCGCCGGCCGTGATCGTCGTCGGCGACGTGGTCCGGCTGGCCGACCCCGACCTCCTCCCCATCCCCGCAGCACACAGCACTGCACCATACCGAGAGGCACCTCAATGACCCGACCGTTCCGCGTGGCCGTCGTCGGCGCCGGACCCGCCGGCATCTACGCCGGCAACATCCTGCGCACCCGCGCCGCCGAGGCCGGCATCGACGTCCGGATCGACCTGTTCGAGTCCCTGCCTGCGCCGTACGGCCTCATCCGCTACGGCGTCGCCCCCGACCACCCGCGCATCAAGGGCATCGTCACGTCGCTGCACGACATGCTCGCCGAGGGGTCCGTGCGGCTGATCGGCAACGTGGAGGTCGGCGCGGACATCACTGTGGACGAGCTCCAGTCGCTCTATCACGCGGTGATCTTCGCGACCGGTGCGCAGCGGGACGCCGTGGTCGACCTCCCCGGCCTCGGCCTCCCTGGCAGCTTCGGCGCCGCCGACTTCGTCTCCTGGTACGACGGCCACCCCGACGTGCCGCGGCACTGGCCGCTGGAGGCCACCGAGGTCGCGGTGCTGGGCAACGGCAATGTGGCACTGGACGTCGCACGCGTGCTCGCCAAGCACCCGGCCGACCTGCTGACCACCGATATCCCCGACAACGTGCACGCGGGCCTCGTCGCGTCGCCGGTCACGGACGTCCACGTCTTCGGCCGCCGCGGCCCGGAGGACATCAAGTTCACCCCGATCGAGCTGCGCGAGCTCGGCGAGGTCCCCGGCGTCGACATCGTCCTGTACGAGGAGGACTTCGATCGCGCCGACGCCTCGACCGGGGAGCGGCGGGCCGCGGGCAACCAGGCCAAGGTCATGGCGCGCATCCTGCAGTCGTGGCGCGACCGCGAGCCCACCGGCGCCCCGCGTCGCCTGCACCTGCACTTCTGGCACAAGCCGGTCGAGCTGCTCGGCGAGGAGGCCGTCACCGGCATCCGCTTCGAGCGCACCGAGCCCGACGGGCAGGGCGGCATCCGCGGCACCGGCGCCTTCGCCGACTACGACGTGCAGGCCGTCTACCGGGCGATCGGCTACCGCGGCACACCCGTACGCGACCTCCCGTTCGACGAGGCCGCCGGGGTCATCCCGAACGACGGCGGCCGCGTCCTCGACGGCAGTGAGTCGGCTACCGGCCTCTACGCGACCGGCTGGATCAAGCGCGGCCCGGTCGGACTGATCGGCCACACCAAGGGCGACGCCGGCGAGACCATCGAGAAGCTGCTGGAGGACCACTCCGTCCTGGCCGACGCGGAGCGCCCGGGGGAGGACGCCGTGCTGTCCTTCCTCGAGTCGCGCGGTGTCCGCTACACGACATGGGAGGGCTGGCTCGCCCTCGACGGCCACGAGCGCGCCCTCGGCGAGGGGTTCGCCGGCGACGTGGTCCGGGAGCGGATCAAGGTCGTGCCGCGCGACGAGCAGGTCGCGATCTCCAACCGCGAGGTGATCGTCCGATGACTTACGTGATCGCGCTGCCGTGCGTGGACGTGAAGGACCGCGCCTGCATCGACGAGTGTCCGGTCGACTGCATCTACGAGGGGGAGCGCTCCCTCTACATCAACGTCGACGAGTGCGTCGACTGCGGTGCGTGCGAGCCGGTCTGCCCGGTCGAGGCGATCTACTACGAGGACGACCTCCCCGAGGAGTGGGCCGACTACCACGCCGCGAACGTCGAGTTCTTCAGCGAGCTCGGCAACCCCGGCGGGGCGTCCAAGGTCGGGCCGCAGCCGTACGACCACCCGCTGATCGCGGCGCTGCCGCCGCAGGAGGTCGTGCATGCCTGAGGTCGTCGTCATCGGCGGCGGCCCGGCCGGGCTCTCCGCCACGCTCAACCTCGCGCGGGCGCTGGTCGACGTCGTGCTGGTGGACGCCAGCCGGCCGCGCAACTCGGCCACGCTCCGTTCACACGGGTTCCTCACCCGGGATGGCATCCGCCCGACCGAGTTGCGCGCCCTCGCCAAGGCGGAGCTCGCGGTGTACGAGAACGTCGAGCACCTGGAGCGGCGGTCGGTCACCTCGGTGCGCACGGACGGCGACGGGTTCGTGGTCGAGATCGCCGGCCGGGCGCCGGGGGAGGAGCACATCGTCTCCGCCGAGGCGGTCCTCCTCACGACCGGGCTGACCGAGACGCTCCCCGCGCTGCCGAGCATCCGCTCGTTCTACGGGATGAGCGTGTTCAGCTGCGTCGCGTGCGACGCCTGGGACCTGCGCGGCAAGCCGCTCGCCCTCATCGGCGAGACACCGGACCTCGCCCGCCGCGCGGTTCACCTGGCCCGCTGGACCACTGACCTCACCGTCTTCACCAACGGTTCCCCGGTCGTCACCGCCGATGAGGCGACCGCCCTGAACGCGCTCGGGATCCGGGTCGAGCGGATGGCGATCGCCGACCTCGAAGGCGAACGCGGAGCCGTCCACTCCGTTCTGTTGCAGGACGGCCGGTCCATCCCCATCGACGGCGGCTTCATCCGCCCCACCTGGCAGATCGCGACCGGCTTCATCGACGGCCTCCAGCCCCAGGAGTCGCCCGAGGGCTTCCTCGTCACGGACGACGACGGCCGGACCTCCATCCGCGGGCTGTATGCCGCCGGCGACGTCGCCGCGCCTGGCCCGCAGCAGATGATCATCGCCGCCGGCAACGGCGCTCGCACCGCGGCCGCCATCGTCGCCGACCTGCAAGTCGGGGCCGCCGCCGCGGTCAGCCCGATCGCGGAAATCCTCACCTGACCTCCCGCACCTCCATCCTTCACGAACACGAGAGAGAGCCATGCCCACGAACGTCTACGAAGACATCACCGCCGCCGTCGGCCGGACCCCGCTGGTCAAGCTCAACAGGATCGCCGCCGACGCCGGCGCGACCGTGCTGGCGAAGCTGGAGTTCTACAACCCCGGCGGAAGCGTCAAGGACCGGATCGGCGTCGCCATCATCGACGCCGCCGAGAAGTCGGGCGAGCTGCGCCCTGGCGGGACGATCGTGGAGGGCACCAGCGGCAATACCGGCATCGCGCTCGCGATGGTGGGCGCGGCCCGCGGCTACAAGGTCATCTTGACCATGCCCGAGACCATGTCGAAGGAGCGCCGCGTGCTGCTGCGCGCGTTCGGCGCCGAGATCGTCCTCACCCCCGGCCCGGAGGGGATGCGCGGGGCCGTGGAGGCCGCGCAGAAGATCGTCGCGGAGAACGACAATGCGATCTGGGCCCGCCAGTTCGCCAACGAGGCCAACCCCGCGATTCACCGGGCCACCACGGCCGAGGAGATCTGGGCGGACACCGACGGCGGCGTCGACATCCTCGTCGCAGGGATCGGCACCGGCGGCACCATCACGGGCGTCGGCCAGGTGCTCAAGGAGCGCAAGCCCGGCGTGCAGATCGTGGCGGTCGAGCCGGTCGACTCCCCGATCCTCAGCGGCGGCAAGCCCGGCCCGCACAAAATCCAGGGCCTCGGCGCAAACTTCGTGCCGGAGATCCTCGACACGACCGTGTACGACGAGGTCATCGATGTGTCGTTCGACGACTCGATCGCGACGGCCAAGAAGCTCGCGTCCGAGGAGGGCATCCTGGCCGGCATCTCGTCCGGGGCGATCGTGTGGGGCGCCCTCCAGGTCGCCGCGCGGCCCGAGAACGCCGGGAAGACCGTCGTGGCGATCGTCGCCGACACCGGCGAGCGGTACATCTCGACGGCGCTGTGGGCGGACCTGCTGGACTGAGCCGCCTCGGAGCTACACGTACGCGCCGGAGGTCGCCCGCTCGACGACGGTCTCCACCAGCTCGGCCGGAGTGTCGTCTGGCGTCAGCAGCGGAGCTGTCGTGACGTCCGCACCGGCTCGGCCGACGAGGTCGGTGAAGTAGCCGGGGGCCAGCAGATACGTGGCGATGACGACGCGGGTGCCGGGGTTCGCGGTCCGCGCCGATGCGACGGCGTCGGCCAGCCGGGGGCTCGCTGCGGAGACGTAGCCGAGCCCCACCGTCCGGCCGAGGCGTGACTCGAGCAGTTCGCGCATGCGTTCGCAGTCCGCCACAGCTCGGGAGTCGGTGGACCCGGCGGCCGCGAGCACGATCGAGTCATCGTGCCGGAGGCCGACGTCGTTGAGCCGTCGGGCGAGCACGGCCGCGAGGCGTGGATCGGGCCCGAGCGCGGGAGCCACGGTCGTCGGGATCGGGGACGCGTCGGCGCTCTCAGCGAGGTCGACGAAGACGTGGTAGCCGGCCGAGAGCAAGAGCGGGACGATCGTCGCGCGATGCCCGAGCGCTGCCGCTGCGGCAAGGGCCGACGGCACGTCCGGCTGCTCGACGTCGACGTGGCAGCCGATGACCGGGACGGGCATTCGGGCGGCGACCGACTCGACCAGGCGGCGTACCGCGGCCTGTCCCTCCGCGGACGACGTCCCGTGCGAGGCGGCGAGGACGACGTCGCTCACTCGCCCTCCAGCTCGATCTCGATGAACCCGCCGACGATGCGGGTGCGGAAGGTCGTCAGGACCAGCCCGGGGTCGGTGAAGCACTCGCCGGTCCCCAGGTCGTACACCTCCTTGTGCAGCGGCGACGCGACCGTCGGGCGGTCGCCGCGCGAGCCGACGATGCCGCGCGCCATGACGGGCGCGCCGCCGGCCGGGTCTTCGTGCGCGACGGCGTAGACCTCCCGCGGTGCGAGCAGGAAGAGCGCGATCTGCCGCATCCGGAGCAGCACGGCCTCGCCCCAGGACGGCTCCAGGTCGTCGACGCGGCAGGCGCGCACCCAGTCGGTGCGCCGGACATCCGGGTGCGGGAGGCTCTGCGTGATCGTCATGGTCCGACGCTATGTCTCGCAGGTTTCCGCGGGCGACGCGGTGTGTAACGACCGCATGAAGCCCCGCTCACAGCCGGAGAGCCGTCCTGTGCGCCCGTGTTAACGGACGGTCACACGGGCGAAACGGGAGGGAAACGCCGCCCGCCTACGCTCGGAAGGCACCGGGAGAGGTCCGACCGGTGCGGCAGCCGCCGCTGCAGACCCGGAAGGGGCCCGCATGACGACCGAACGCACCCTGATCGTAGGAGGCGGCCCGGCCGCGCACCGCCTGGTGGACGCTCTCGTCTCGCGCGGCGGTGCGGCCTCCCGCTCCATCGTGGTGATCGCCGAGGAGCCCTACCTGCCGTACGACCGCGTCCAGCTGAGCAAGCGGCTCGCCGACGGCGCGGTCGATCTCACGCTGGAGCCGGCCTCGCACTGGGAGGACGCGGCGGTGGAGCTGCGGGTCGGCGAGAGGGTGACGACGATCGACCGGAAGTCGCGGACGGTAACGACTTCGACCGGCGCCACGCTCGGCTACGACCAGCTCGTCCTCGCGACCGGCTCCTCCGCTCCCGTGCCCGACATCCCCGGTTCGGCCGCGAGCCGGGTCTACCGCACCATCGACGACGTGGACGCGCTGGTCGCCGAGATCGGCGGCCTGCGCGAACGGCTGGGCCGGGCTCCCCGGGTCGCCGTGGCCGGCGGCGGCCTGCTCGGGCTGGAAGCCGCGGGCGGCGCTGCGGCGCTGGGCGCGGAGGCCGTGATCATCCACTCGGGCGGCTGGCTGATGTCGGCGCAGCTGGACGAGGGCGCCGGTCAGGCGCTGGGCCGGCTGATCGCCGCGCGCGGGATCGACCTGCACCTCGGCACGCGGCCGCGCGAGATCCGCCTAGGTGACGACGGCCTCCCGGTCGCGGTGCTCTGCGCCGACGGACGCAGTGTCCCGGCCGACGTCGTGGTCTTCGCCATCGGCATCCGGGCGCGTGACGAGCTGGCCAGGGACTCCGGGATCGCGACGGCCGAGCGCGGCGGGGTGGTCGTCGACGAGGGCTGCCGCACCTCCGACCCGTCGGTGTGGGCGATCGGGGAGGTCGCCGCGATCGACGGCCGCACGGTCGGCCTGGTCGCTCCGGCGAACGCGATGGCCGAGACGGTCGCGGACCGGCTGCTCGGCGGCGACGCCGCGTTCACGACGGTGGACGACGCGACCAAGCTGAAGCTCTCCGGGGTCGACGTCGCGAGCTTCGGGGACGCGTTCGCGCGGGAGCCCGGCGCGCTGGAGATCGTCTACGCCGACCCGGCGCGCGGCCTGTACCAGAAACTCGTGGTCAGCGGCGACGCGAAGACCCTGCTCGGCGGCGTCTTCGTCGGCGACGCGGCACCGTATGCGGGCCTGCGCCCACTGCTCGGCCGGGAGCTCGATGCCGAGCCGGCGGCCTACCTGTCCGCCGCGGGCGCCGAGCCTCCCGCCGGCGGCGCGCTGCCCGACGACGCGTTCGTCTGCTCGTGCAACAACGTGACGGCCGGCGCCGTCCGCTCGGCCGTGGGCGATGGCTGTCACGAGCTCGGCGAGCTGAAGTCCTGCACCCGTGCCGGCACCCAGTGCGGTTCGTGCGTGCCGTTGGTGAAGAAGCTGCTGGAGGCCGAGCTCACGGCCGCGGGCGCGACCGTCTCGCACGCGCTGTGCGAGCACTTCGAGCTGTCCCGTCAGGAGCTGTTCGAGTCGATCCGCGTCCTCGAACTGAGGAGCTGGGACGAGACGATCGCGCGGCTCGGGACCGGCCTGGGCTGCGACATCTGCAAGCCGGCCGTCGGCAGCATCCTGGCCAGCCAGCACAACGGGTACCCGCTCGACGGCGGCCGCGGCCCGCTGCAGGACACCAACGACCGCGCCCTCGCCAACATGCAGAAGGACGGCACCTACTCCGTGGTCCCGCGCATCCCCGGCGGCGAGATCACTCCGCAGAAGCTCGCGGTGATCGCCCAGGTCGCGACCGACTTCGGCCTCTACACGAAGATCACCGGCGGCCAGCGGATCGACATGTTCGGCGCCAGGCTCGACCAGCTCCCGGACATCTGGAAGCTGCTCGTCGACGCCGGCTTCGAGTCGGGCCAGGCGTACGGCAAGGCGCTGCGCAACGTGAAGAGCTGCGTCGGCTCCACCTGGTGCCGGTACGGGGTGCAGGACTCGGTCGGCATGGCCGTCGGACTGGAGCTGCGCTATCGCGGCCTCCGGGCGCCGCACAAGTTCAAGTTCGGGGTCTCCGGTTGCGCCCGCGAGTGCGCAGAAGCCAGGGGCAAGGACATCGGCGTGATCGCGACGGACAAGGGCTGGAACCTCTACGTCGGCGGCAACGGCGGATTCCAGCCCGCGCACGCGCAGCTGCTCGCCTCCGACCTCGACGACGAGACGCTGGTGCGCTACATCGACCGCTACCTCATGTACTACATCCGCACGGCCGACCGGCTGCAGCGCACGGCCCGGTGGATGGAGGACCTCGACGGCGGTGTCGACCACGTCCGCGAGGTGGTCGTGGCGGACTCGCTCGGCCTCGGCGCCGAGCTGGAGGCCGCGATGGCCGCGCACATCGACACCTACGAGGACGAATGGGCGGCGACGCTGCGCGACCCGGAGCGGCTGCGCCGGTTCCGGTCGTTCGTGAACGCGCCGACGGAGGCGGACCCGTCGATCGCCCGCGTCGAAGAGCGCGGACAGCTGCGCCCGGCGACCGCCGAGGAGCGGGCGGCAGGGGCTGTGCTGGTGGCCGGGGCGAGGATCCCGGTCCGCGGCGCGACGGAGGGAGACGAACTGTGAGCATCCGAATCGGATCCGTGACGTTGGTCGGCGGAGGCCCCGGCGACCCCGACCTCCTCACGGTCGCCGCCGTGCGTGCGCTGGCCGCGGCCGACGTCGTCCTCTTCGACCGGCTCGCACCGCACGAGACGCTTGCGGCTCTCGCACCCGGGGCCGAGCTCGTGGACGTGGGCAAGCGTCCCGGCCACCATCCCATCCCGCAGGACGAGATCGAACGGCTGATGGTCGCCCACGCGCTGGACGGCGCGAACGTCGTTCGGCTGAAGGGCGGCGACCCGTTCGTGTTCGGCCGCGGTGCGGAGGAGGTGGAGGCCTGCCGTCGTGCGGGTGTCCCGGTCCGCGTGATCCCCGGGGTCACCAGCGCCATCTCCGTTCCGGCCGCCGCGGGGATCCCGGTGACGCACCGGAACACGTCGCGATTGTTCACCGTCGTCTCGGGCCACGCGCCGCTGTCTCCCGCCGAGCTGGAGCATCTGGCCGGACTCGGCGGGACCATCGTCATCCTGATGGGCGTCACGAACCTGCCGTCGATCACGGCAGGTCTCGCCCGGTTCGGCATGGACCCCGCGATGCCGGTGGCGGTCGTCGAACAGGGCTACACGGCTCGGCAGCGGACCACCTTCGGTGACCTGACCACCATCCTCACCGAGTCGGTGCAGGCGGGCGTCGCGTCCCCTGCCGTCATCGTGATCGGCGAAGTCGTCGCGCTCGCCCGCGGCGGCGACGCGGAGGCGGCTGCCGCGCTGGTGGACGCGGCCGCGACGGGATCCTGACATGGTCGACGAGCGTGCCGGTGCCCCGGCGTTCCGGTCCGATCAGCTGGCCGGCTTCCGGATCGGAGTGACCAGCGACCGGCGGTCCGCCGACCTGATCGACGCGTTCGAGCGACGCGGAGCGAGTGTGCTGCACGCGCCGACCGTGCACATGCGGCACGCCGACGACGACGCCCCGGTCATCGCGGACACGCAGCGCATCATCGCCGCGGCGCCCGAGGTGCTGCTCGCCACGACCAGTTACGGGATGCGCCGCTGGTTCGAAGTCGCGGACTCCGCAGGTCTCGGCGAGGATCTCCATCGCGTGCTCTCCGTGACGACGATCCTGGTCCGCGGACCGAAAGCGCGAGGCGCCGTCCGCGCGGCCGGCCTCGACGACGCCGGGATGAGCGACGAGGAGACCACGGCCTCCCTGGTGGGCAAGGTGATCGCGGAGTTCCCGCCCGGGACGTCCGTCGCCGTCCAGTTGCACGGGCAGACCGACGAGGTGCAGCTGCGACGGCTCAGGGACGCCGGCGATCACGTCATCACTGTGGCGCCGTACACCTGGTCGGTCGCGACGGACACGGACGAGCGCGCCAGCCGGCTCGTGGATGCGATCGCGGGCCGGCAGCTCGACTGCGTGACGTTCACCAGCGCGCCCGCCGTCGACGGACTCCTCATCGCGGCTCTCGCGCGCGGCCGGTACAGCGAGGTGCTGGAGGCGTTCCGTGAGGACATCGTCGCCGCGACCGTCGGACCCGTGACCTCCGCGCCGCTGGTCAGCGTGGGGATCGAGCCGCTGCAGCCCGACCGGTTCCGGATGGGCGCGCTGATCCGGCAGGTCTGCGAGCACCTCGAGGCCCGGTCGACGCGGCGGGTCAGCACGCGGCACGGCGACATCGAGCTGCGGGGCAGCGTGGCCGTGGTTGCCGGAACGCCGGTGCGGCTCACCCCGACCTCGCTGTCGCTGTTCCGGGCGCTCGTCGCCGCGAACGGCGCGGTGGTCTCGCGCCGGGAGCTGGCGGTCGCGCTCGACGGCGGCTGCGACGAGCACGCGATGGAGGTGTCGCTGAGCCGGTTGCGGCAGAGCCTCGGGACGCCGGGACTCGTCGCCACGGTCGTCAAGCGCGGCTACCGCCTCGACGTCTGACGCGCGTCACGGGACGGTCGCGGCGGCGAGGATGGCGGCGATGCGGCCCTTGCAGCCGCCGCAGCCGGTGCCGGCGCGGGTGTCCTTGCCGACGCACTCGACCGTGTGGCAGCCGGAGGCGACCGCTTCGCCGATCCGGCCGGCGGTGACGCCGTTGCACCAGCACACGGTCGCGTCGGGGCCGAGCGGGTCCTCGACGGGGGCGGAGCCGGCGTCGGCGGCGTCCAGTCGTAGCAGCGCGGACGGCTCGGCGGGGAGGGCGGCGCCGCGTTCGAAGAGGAGGGTCAGCTCGGCGCCGGCGTGCGGCAGCCCGACCGAGACGAATCCGGTCAGTGCGCCGTCGCGCACCACGGTCTTGAGGTAGGCGGCTCGCGCGGGGTCGAGCCACACCGTGACCTCGGCGTCGGCATCCCACGGCTCGGCGGAGTGGTCGCCGCCGGAGACCACGTCCACCCCGGTCGCTTTGAGCATGACCGCGGTCGGTCGCTCACGGAGGGCGACAGCGGCGTTCGGGCCCGCGGCGGCCCCGGCTGCTTCTGCGCGAAAGCGTCGTGCCAGAGCGGCGGCCTGCCGCCAGCCCGGCCCGATCAGGCCGCTCGGGGCTCCGGGCACCCGACCGGACGGGTCGGCGTCCTCCGGCGCGGCCACCTGCGCGCAGTCCCCGATCGCGAACACGTCGGGGTCGGTCCAGCTCCGCAGCTCCTCGTCGACGAGGATGCCCGCCGAGCAGGCGAGCCCGGCCGCGAGCGCCAGTTCCACCCGCGGTCCCACCCCGCAGGAGAGGACCAGGAGGTCGCCGGGGATGTATGTGCCGTCGGCGCAGCCGACGCCGTCGAAGATGCGGAGCCCGTCGGTGTCACGGAAGCCGACGCTTTCCGCCCGCGCGTGCGCCGCCATCCCGACGTCGAGCGCCCGCACGGCGCGGGTGAGCATGCGGCCGCCCGGTTCGTCGAGGTTGCGCGCCATCGGCGTCGGTCCGTGGTGCACGACCACGACGCGCGCGCCGTGCTCGGCCGCGAGCAGCGCGAACTCCATCCCGAGGACGCCGGCGCCGAGCACCACGATCGTGCCGCCGCCGGCGACGACCGGAGCGACCGCGTCGGCGTCCGCCAGGTCGCGGAGGGCCACGACGCCGACCGGCAGCGGGCGCGGTCCGCGGTCGAGGTCTGGTGCGGGCCTGGAATCGCGTTCGCGCCGGGACTGTTGCAGCCCGTCCAGGGTCGGGATGTTCGCCCGGGCGCCGGTGGCGAGGACAAGACGGTCGTAGGGGAGCTCGTCCCCGGCGGAGGTAAGAACCCGCTGGCGCTCGCGGTCGAGGGCGACGGCGGTGTCGCCGAGGCGGATGTCCGCGCCGGCGGCCCGGGCGGCCTCCGTGTCGGTGACGTCGAGCCGCTCGCGCGGCGTCGCCCCCACCGCGTACTCGGCGACCAGGACTCGGTTGTAGGCGTCCTCGTGCTCCGCCCCGACGACGACGAGGGAGACCTGGCCCGCGCTGATCGCCGGCAGCATCTCCTCCACGAACCGTGCGCCCACCGGCCCGTAGCCGACCAGCACGACGCGGAGCGGCCGGTTCATGCCGCACCTCCCGCTCCCGCGCCGACGGCGGCCGGCTGCTGCGCCCGCTCGACGGTGACCGCGGTGCGCTTGAACTCGGGCATCGCCGATACCGGGTCCACCGCGGACTCGGTGAGGAGGTTCGCGCACTGCGTCCCGGCGAAGTGGAACGGCAGGAAGACGGTGTCGATGCGCATCCCGTCGGTGAGCAGCGCGGTCGCCTCGACGGCGCCGCGCGCGTTGCGGACGTGCACCGGGTCGCCGTCGCCGATGCCGAGCCGTGCGGCGGTCGCTGGGTGCAGTTCCGCGCGCACCCGCGGCTGAGCGGTGAGCAGCTCGGGGACCCGCCGGGTCTGCGCTCCCGACTGGTAGTGCTCCAGCAGCCGTCCGGTGATGAGGGTGAGCTCGCCCGCGCCGCTGCCGGTCGTGAGCTCGCGGGCGCGCACCGCGACGAGGCGCGCCCGGCCGTCGGCGTGCCCGAAGCGGTCGAGGAACAGCCGCGGCGTGCCGCCGGATCCGGCCGGGTACGGCCAGTGCGCCGCCTGATCGTCGGCGAGCTGGGCATCCAGGAGGGCGTGGCTGAGCCCGGAGTAGTCGGCGATGCCTCCCGCCGACGCGCGCGCCAGCTCGTCGAACACGTCGGCCGGGTCGGTCGGCCAGATCGACGGCGCGTCCAGTCGGAGGGCGAGGTCGGCCAGGATGTCGAGCTCGCTGCGCACCTCGGCCGGCGGGTCGAGGGCCCTGCGCCGCCGGAGGATGCGGCCCTCCAGGTTCGTCATCGTGCCCTCCTCCTCGGCCCACTGGGTGACCGGCAGCACGACGTCGGCGAGCTCGGCCGTCTCCGACAGCACGAAGTCGCAGACCACCAGCAGGTCGAGCGCTTCCAACCCGGAGCGGATCGCGCCGACGTCGGGCCCGGAGACCACCACATTGGAGCCGTGGACCAGCAGCGCACGCACGCCGCCGGGCCTCCCGAGCATCCCGAGCAGCTCGACCGCGGGCACGCCGGGGCCGGGGATCGTCTCGGGGTCGACGCCCCACACCGCGGCGACCGCGGCTCGGTGTGACGGGTCGGCGATCGTGCGGTAGCCGGGGAGCTGGTCGCACTTCTGCCCGTGCTCCCGGCCGCCCTGCCCGTTGCCCTGGCCGGTCAGGGTCCCGTAGCCCGACCCGGGGCGGCCGACGAGTCCGAGCACGAGCGCGAGGTTGATCGCCGCGGTCGCCGTGTCGGTGCCGTCGACGTGCTGCTCCACCCCGCGTCCGGTGAGGATGTAGGCGCCTCGACCGCGGGCGAGCCGGGTGGCGACCTCCCGCAGCTGGGCAGCGGGGACGCCGGTGTGCTCCTGGACGCGTTCCGGCCACCAGGACGCGACGCTGCGGCGCACGGCGTCGAAGCCGGTCGTGCGCGCCTCCAGATAGGCGGTGTCGACGTGGCCCTGCGCCAGCACCAGGTGGGTGAGCCCGAGGAGTACGACGAGGTCGGTGCCGGGAGCCGGCTGAACGTGGATGCCGCCGCCGTCGGCGGTGAGCTGGGCGGTCTGGGAGCGGCGCGGGTCCATGACGATGAGGCCGCCCGCGGCGCGGGCGCCGGCGAGGTGGCCGATGAACGGCGGCATCGTGGCGGCGACGTTCGAGCCCAGCAGCAGGATGGTGTCCGCGTCGTCGAGGTCGGACACCGGGAACGGCATGCCCCGGTCGACGCCGAAGGCCCGGTTGCCCGCCGCGGCCGCGGAGGCCATGCAGAAGCGGCCGTTGTAGTCGATGCGGGAGGTGCCGAGCGCGAGCCGGGCGAACTTGCCGAGCAGGTACGCCTTCTCGTTGGTGAGGCCGCCGCCGCCGAACACCGCGACCGCGTCTGCGCCGTCCTCCCGGCGGATGCCGGCCAGGCGGTCGGCGACCAGCGTCAGCGCCTCCTCCCAGCCGGCCGGCCGGAGCTCGCCGTCCTTGTGGTCGCGGATCAGCGGCGTCGTCAGCCGGCCAGGGGTCGCGAGCAGCTCGGCGGAGGTCCAGCCCTTCTTGCAGAGTCCGCCGCGGTTGGTCGGGAACATCCGGCCGGCCACCTCGACCGGGTCCGGACCGGCCGGGGACGGGGTGAGCGTCATGGCGCACTGCAGCGCGCAGTACGGGCAGTGGCTCGGCGCGGTCACGGTCGGTCCGCCGCTCAGATCCGCACCCCGCGGCGGCGGCCGTGCACCGCGACCGCGATCGTGACCGCCAGCAGCACCGCGTACGCGGCGACGAACCAGCCGAGTCCGGCCGCGTAGCCGCCGGTGGTGGACTTCGACAGGCCGAGGACCTGCGGGATGACGAAGCCGCCGTAGGCGCCGAACGCCGACACGATCCCGAGCGCGGCCGCGGCGGTGCGCTGGGCGGGGACGTCGCCGGCCTGACGGTGTCCGTCGCCGGCGCCCGACCTCAGCGCGAACAGCGTGGGGATCATCCGGTAGGTGGCGCCGTTGCCCGCGCCACTGGCGATGAACAGCACCAGGAAGCAGCCGAGGAACAGCCAGAAGCTGTCCAGCGGCAGGGTCAGGATGACGGCTGTCGCGCCGAGCGCCATGACGACGAACGCGACGATCGTGATGGTGCTGCCGCCGAACCGGTCGGCCAGCCGGCCGCCGAACGGCCGCGCCAGCGACCCGACCAGCGCGCCGAGGAACGCGAGGGAGAGCGTCGCGCCGCCCACCGGGAAGGTGCTGAAGGCGGGGAACTGGTCCGCGATGAGCTTCGGGAACACGCTGGAGAAGCCGATGAACGATCCGAAGGTGCCGATGTAGAGCAGCGCCATCAGCCACAGCTCAGGTGCACGGAGCGCCGCCAGAGACGCCTTCACGTCCGCCCGGGCGTGCGAGAGGTTGTCCATCCGCCGCCACGCCCCGACGATCGCGACGACGATCAGCGGAATCCAGATCAGGCCGGCGAGCGGCAGCTGCAGGGTCGCGCCCGCGCCGATCGTGATGACGAGCGGCACCGCGAACTGTGCGACCGCCGCGCCCAGGTTGCCGCCGGCCGCGTTGAGGCCGAGCGCCCAGCCCTTCTTGCGCTGCGGGTAGAAGAAGGTGATGTTCGCCATCGAACTGGCGAAGTTGCCTCCACCGAACCCGGCCAGCGCCGCCACCAGCAGCATCACGCCGAACGGAGTGTGCGGATTCGACACGCAGACCGCGAGCCCGATGGTCGGGATGAGCAGCAGCGCCGCGGAGACGATCGTCCAATTGCGGCCGCCGAACTTCGGGACCATGAAGGTGTACGGGAATCGCAGGGTCGCGCCGACGAGGCTCGGCATCGAGATCAGCCAGAAGATCTGCGACGTGCCGAAGTGGAAGCCGGCCGCCGGCAGCGACACGACCACGATCGACCAGAGCTGCCAGACCACGAAGCCGAGGAACTCGGCGAAGATCGACCAGCGAAGGTTGCGCTGCGCGATCCCGGCGCCCTCCGCCTTCCACTGGGCGAGATCTTCGGCGTTCCAGCCGTCGATCCAGCGGCCGGGACGGAACGCGAGGGCGGACGGTGCGGTTTCGGCGGGTGCGGTGACGGTGCTGGTCATCGAGGACCTCCTGCGGGTGAGTGGATGTCACCACGCTAGGAAGGCCGTGTTTCCGCCGACGGCGCGCGACGTGAAACCTGCGTGACCAACACCTCTCCGCCACCGGGTTGCCGTGTGAGGGGAACGCAACCCGGGGTGTCGGGAATCGTTCCGCCGCTATCATCCTTTGATATCGCTTGTCATATGGCGATAGAGAGCGAGAGCCCGGTGGTAGCTGAGGATAGCAAGAAGGCACCTGCCAATCCCATGCGTTCGCTGGAGCGTTCGCTGGATGTCATCGGGGTTCTGGAGGAGTCGGCGGCGCCACTCCGGCTCAGCGAGATCGCCCGGCGCGCCGATCTGCACATCGCGACGACTCAGCGCATCGTGAACGTGCTGATCGGCCGCGGGTACGTGCGCCAGGACGGCGCCTTCTATGCGATGGGTGTCACTCCGCTGCTGAACGCCCACGCGTTCCTCGTCAGCTTCCCGCTCCTGCTCGCGGCGAAACCCTTCCTTCAGGAGCTCTCCGCCTCGACCGAGTTCACGTCGTCGCTGGCGGTGCGGGCAGGCTTCTTCCAGGTGATCCTGGAGCGGGTGGAGGGCTCCCGGCCGCTGCGCTATCAGTTGCCCATCGGGGAGAAGCTCCCGCTGCAGCTCGGCGGCGCGCGGATGCTCGCTGCGTCGATGGATGATGACGGGTTGCGCGCGCTGCTGGAGTTCGTCGGCGAGATCAGAACAGCTGCCGGTGAACTCGTCACCGATGAGGAGTTCCTCGCCACGATCGCGACGATCCGCGAGCAGGGATTCGTGCACGGCAGCAGTCAGCGCGAGCGCGGCGCCGCCTCGGTGGCCGTTCCGGTCCTCGACCGCGATGGGAAGACCGTCGCGTCGATCCAGCTCTCCGGGCTGGAGGAGGACTTCGAAGCGGCGAATCTACCCGCGCTCGTCGCGGAGATGCAGCGGGCCAGCGCCGCCATCACCCGGCGCACGCCCTAGCTTCGGACATTCACAGAATCGCACGACGGCGATTTCCTTGACACTCCTCGGGGAGCGCCAATAAGGTCTGTCCAACGTCCCATGATAGTGATTATCACGGAGTGATAATTCTCGGGATGCCAGACAAAGGAGTCGCATGTCAGAGCTCTTGCTCGCCGTCGGGTTCGGCTTGGTGGTCGCATCCGTTCTCGCACTGTCCGCCGTCGGATTGAGCCTCCAATTCGGCATCACCAACTACATCAACTTCGCGTACGGCGACTTCATGGCGGTCGGCGCGTACATCGCCTGGACGCTGAACACGGGGCCGTGGCACACGAACATCTGGGTCGCGATGGTCGTCGGCGGTCTGGTGGTCGGGGTCTTGGCGGTGCTGTTGAACCGCTTCCTGCTGGCACCGTTCGCCCGGCGGTTCCAGAAGCTCTTCTACATCCTGATCGTCACCTTCGGCCTCTCGCTGATCCTGCTGAACGTCGTCAGCTCGATCTGGGGCGAGGAGGTCGTCCGCTACGACGTCTCCAACCAGACGCCGTTCCACGTCGGGCCGTTCCTGTTCACCACCGACCAGCTCGTCGTGATCGCGATCGCACTCGCGGCCATGGTCCTCATCCATCTGATGCTCACGCTGACGCGGGTCGGGAAGTCCATGCGTGCGATGTCGGACAACGCGGCGCTGGCGATGTCGAGCGGGATCGACACAAAGCGGATCACCACCCTCACCTGGTTCCTCTCCGGCACACTGGCGGGCATCGGAGGCACGGTGCTCGGCCTCACGCAGGCGAGCATCACACCCGGTTCCGGTGAGACCTTCCTCTTCGTGATCTTCGCAGCGGTCATCGTCGGCGGCGTCGGAAGCATCTACGGGGCGATGGTCGGAGCGGTGATCGTGGGGCTCGTCACCGAGCTCTCCGCGCTCGTCATCGACCCGTCCTACAAACTCGACGTCGCCTTCGTCGTCCTCATCCTCGCCCTCTTGTTCCGGCCGAACGGCCTCTTCACCCGACCCGGAAAGGCCTGAGCATGTCTCCGCTCGTCTATTACCTGTTCACCCTGATCTTCTTCGTCCTCGCCTACTGCATCCTCGGCTGGGGTCTCAACCTGCAGTTCGGTGAGGGCGGGATCCTGAACTTCGCCTACATCGGCTTCGTCGCCATCGGGGCGTACGTGACGGGCGTGACCAGCATGGGGCCGCCGCAGGACGGCTCGAACCAGAAGTGGATCCTCGGCTGGACACTGCCGTTCCCGCTCGGTCTGCTTCTCGGCGGCCTCGCCTCCTGCATCCTGGCGGTGATAGTCGGGGCGATAGCGTTCCGCCGGCTGCGCACCGACTACCTCGCGATGGTGCTGATCTCGGCCTCGCTGGTGCTCTACGACATCATCAACAACTTCGTGCCGCTCTTCAACGGAGCGGACGGTCTGAACAACGTCCCCGAGCCGTTCGCCGACGCGCTGGGGCTCGACGCGAACACCTTCGTGCCGTTCTTCACGGGGGTGACGTTGATCGTCACGCTGATCATGTGGTGGCTCATGAGCCGGATCACCCGGTCGCCGCTGGGCCGCACGATCCGGGCGATCCGCGACGACCCGGATTCCGCGTCCGCGCTCGGCAAGAACGTCTTCCGCTACCAGATGACCGCCATGCTGATCGGCTCGTTCTACGCCGGGATCGGCGGGGGGCTGATCATCGAGTTCTCCGGTGCCTTCAACACCAGCGCGTGGCTGCCCGGAGAGACCTTCCTCATCTTCGCCGCGGTGATCGTCGGTGGTGTGGGCAACAACAAGGGGGTCATCCTCGGTGCGTTGATCGTCCCGGTGGTCTTCACGCAGCTGCCGAAGTTCCTCCCCGACGTGCCGGGTCACCCCGGCCTCATCCTGAACATCGCGGCGATCGCGATCGGCGTGCTGCTGATGCTCACGCTCTGGTTCCGCCCGCAAGGACTCATCCCCGAAAAGAAGCGACTGAGCGCGCTGATGCCCGGCGAGCGCGCCACCGGGCTGCGCGCGATGGCGTTCGGTCAGCGAGCAGCAACGAAGGAGTCACGGTGACCATGACCCGAGAATCGACAGCCGAGGGGAACTCGACCACTGTGTCGGCGCTCGCCTGCGCCGACCTGCAGAAGTCGTTCGGAGGCGTCAAAGCCGTCAACGGTGCGAGCTTCTCGGTTCCGCGAGGCACCGTGAGCGCCTTGATCGGACCCAACGGCGCCGGCAAGACGACAGTCGTCAGCATCCTGTCCGGCGCCCTCCGGCCTGACACCGGCGCGGTCACGCTCGGCGGGGACGACGTGACGAAGCTGCCGAGTCACCGCCGGGCCGAGCTGGGCCTGATCCGCACGTTCCAGCTCTCGCGCGAGTTCGGCGGCCTCACCGTCTTCGAGAACCTGATGGTCGCAGCCCGGCGCCAGGCGGGGGAGTCGCTCGTCGACATCTATCTCCGGCCGCGCCTGGTCACCCGCCGAGAGAACGAGCTCAAGGAGCGCGCGGCCGTCGTCCTGGAGCAGTTCGGCCTCTACGCGCTCAGAGACGAGTGGGCGCGCTCCCTCTCGGGAGGTCAGAAGCGTCTCCTCGAGATCTCGCGGGCCGTCATGGCCGAGCCGACCGTCCTCCTCCTCGACGAGCCGATGGCCGGGGTCAACCCGGTGCTCATCGACCGGATCGGCGAGCACATCCTCGACCTCAGAGCGGGCGGGGTGACGGTGCTCATGGTCGAGCACAACCTCAACGTCGTGGAGAAGATCTGCGATCACGTCATCGTCCTGGCGGAAGGTCGCACCCTGGCCACCGGCCAGATGAGCGAACTCCGCGACAACACCGACGTGGTCCGCGCCTACCTGGGAGGAGTCCTCGATGGACGCATTGACAGCTGAGAACATTTCGAGCGGCTACGGAAAGTCGCTGATCGTCCACGATGTGAGCATCTCGGTCGCCGCCGGTCTCATCACGGCGATCGTCGGACCCAACGGCGCGGGCAAGTCCACCTTCGCGAAGACGCTGGCCGGTCTCATCCGCCCGGTCGGCGGCCGGATCGTGGTGAACGGCGCGGACGTCACCCGGGTGCCCGGGCATCTGTACGCCCGGCACGGCCTGGGCTACGTGCCCCAGAACGACAACGTGTTCCGCACGATGACGGTGAAGGAGAACCTGGAGGTCGGCGGCTTCGCCACCAAAGGCGACTCGCGGAGCCGTATGCAGGAGGTGCTGGAGATCTTCCCCGACCTCAAGAAGGCCGAGACGAAGAAGGCCGGGAACCTCTCCGGCGGCCAGCAGAACCTCCTCGCGATGGCCCGCGCGCTGATGGCGGAGCCCACCGTCCTCATCCTCGACGAACCGACGGCGGGTCTCTCCCCGGCGTACACGAGCGTGGTCTGGCAGCAGATCGAACGCATCGCCGGGAGCGGGACCGGTGTCCTCGTCATCGAGCAGAACGTCGAGCGGGCACTTTCCCACGCGCACGTCGTGCATGTCCTCGTGGCAGGCGCCAACCATGTCCACGGACCTGTGGACGAGATCGCCACCCTCGACCTCGCCGGGATCTTCCTCGGCCACGACCGCTCCGCCAACCACCCAGAGAAACGAGGACAGCAATGAAGCCATCCACAGCGACGATGCGACGCCGCATCGCGCTCGGCGCCGGTGTCGTCACCGCCGTCGCATTAGCCGTCACAGGTTGCTCCAGCTCGGGCGGGACCAACCCGCACGAGAAGCTCACCATCGGCGAGATCTTCCCGTTCACCGGGAGCAAGTCGATCCTCTCCGACTGGGGGACGCACGGCGTTGCCGCCGGCATTTACGAGGTGAACCACAACGGCGGAGCGCTCGGTCATCAACTCCAGACGGCAAGCGCCGATGACGCCGCCGACTCCGTCGACACACTGCCCGCGTTCCGGAAGCTTCTGCTCGATCACCCTGTCGCCGTCGTCGGTCCGTTCTCGCCGACCATCGAGGCTGTCATCAACAACTTCGGCCCCAACCATGTGCCGGACTTCATGATCGGCGGGTCCACTGCGCTCGACAAGATGAAGTATCCCTACGTGTTCCGCACGACATCGTCCGACTCGAACGAGTCGGTCGCGATGGCCTATTACGCGGCGAAGACGAAGGGATACAAGACCGCCTCTCTCATCTTCGACAACTCGGCCAACTCGCAGGGCTTCGTCGCTCCGCTGACGAAGGCGTTCGAGAAGCTCGGCGGCAAGGTGCTCTCCAGCCAGACCATCGTGCCGGGCCAGGGCTCCTACCGATCGGAGCTCTCCAAAGCGTTCGCCGGCCATCCCGACGTGATCTTCTCGTCCTTCGACACGCAGACGGCGTCCACACTGTGGGCGAACGCGGCCCAGCTGGGCTACCTGGACTCTCCGTGGGTCGGCGATGATCTGCAGTCCTCGAAGGCGTACGCGCAGGCCTTCGGCGCCAACGCGTCGAAGAACCTCTTCGCCGCGGTCGCCGCGTCGCCGACCGGGTCCGGCTACACTCACTTCCTGGCGGACTACAAGGCGGTCTACGGAAACGCCCAGCCCTTGCCGACGACGTTCAACGAGTACGACTCCATCGTGATCGCGGCTCTTGCCATGACGGAGGCGAAGTCGACGGACCCGAAGGTCTGGGTCAGTCACATCGCCGATGTCGCGAGCCCTCCCGGCACGCAGTGCAGCGACTACAAGTCGTGCGTCGCCTTGATCGACAAGGGCAAGCAGATCGACTACCAGGGTGCGGGAGGCGACGACAACTTCAACGCCAACCACAACGTCTTCAGCGGGTTCTCCGTCGTCGGGTTCAACCCCGACGTCACGAACACCGACGGCACGTACGTCACCCCGGCGCAGATCGCGGCCACCGTCGGCTGATCGCCTGTGCGGCGGGTGAGGCGTCGGCCTCGCCCGCCGCACGACGGCCCGAACGACAATCACGGACGTAGGAGACCCATGACCGACCTTCTCGCAGGCGTGCGCGTGCTCGACCTGACGACGATCCTCGCCGGGCCGTTCGCCGCCTACCAGCTCAGCCTGCTCGGCGCCGATGTGATCAAGATCGAGATTCCCGACGGCGGCGATCCGGCGCGCGAACTGGGCAGTGAGAACCCGCAGCATGTGCCCGAGTTCGGGGCGTCGTTCGTCGCGCAGAACTGCGGCAAACGGTCGATGGCGATCGACCTGAAGTCCGAGGGAGGCCGCGAGGTCTTCGCGCGGCTGATCGCGGAGTCGGATGTGCTCCTCGAGAACATGCGCCCCGGCGTGCTGGCGCGCCTGGGCTTCGCTCCCGAACGCATTCGCCAGCTCAACCCTCTCCTGGTCTACTGCGCCGTCTCCGGTTTCGGGCAGAGCGGTCCGATCGCCGGACGGCCGGCGTATGACCAGATCATCCAGGGCCTGGCCGGGATGATCGAGGTGACCGGCTTCCCCGACGCCGAACCGGTCCGCGCCGGCTTCCCCGTCGCGGACACACTCGGCGGCTTCGCTGCTGCGATGTCGATCTGCGCCGCCCTCGCGCAACGAGACGCCAGAGGCACCGGGTGCTTCCTGGACGTCTCCATGCTGGAGACGGCGCTCAGCGCGATGGGCTGGGCGGTCTCCGACTACCTGGTCGGCGGGCTTCCCGCGCAGCGACGCGGGAATGAGAACGCGACCTCATCGCCCTCAGGGACGTTCAGGACCGGCGCCGGCCGATTGAACATCGCCGCGAACGCGCAAGCGCAGTTCGAGGTCCTCTGCCGTGTCTGCGGGTGCGAGCACCTGATCGACGATGCGCGTTTTCTCACCCGCGGCGACCGCAAGAAGCATCGCCGCGCCCTCAGCGCCGAACTGGAGCGCTACCTGGCTGGTCGCCCCGCGGCAGAGTGGGAGGAGCTCCTCTCGGCGGCGGGAGTGCCCGCTGGTCGGGTGCTCTCTGTGGAAGAGTCGCTCGCGCAACCGCAGATCGCCGAACGCCGGCTCGTGCACAGCGTCACGCTGCCGTCGTCCGAGCGCACTGTGCGCGTCCTCGGCAGCGGAGTGCATGTGGACGACCACGAGCTGGCGCCATCGTCGCCGCCGCCACGGCTCGGGGAGCACACCGACGAGATCCTCGGAGACCTCGGCTACAGCGAGAGCGACATCGAGGAGTTGCGCGCCGAGTGGGCGCTCGGCCCCGCCCGAAAGAGGTCCGCCGGTGTCTGAGACGAGCTACCCACGCGTGAAGCTGATCGAGGAGGGCATGCGCGAAGGCATGCAGATCGAGAGCGCCGACATCCCGGTGGCGGACAAGATCCGCCTGCTCGACGCGCTCTCGCGGACCGGCCTCGAGTCCATCGTCGTCGGCTCCTTCGTGAGCCCCAAGTGGACGCCGCAGATGGCGCACGTCGATGAGGTCGTCGCCGGATTCACCCCGGTCGACGGCGTGGACTACACCGCGCTCGCGCTCAACCGACGCGGAGTGGAGCGGATGGAACAGTACATCCCTCCGCTGACGCCGCCGTCGCGGTCCTCCCGGACCCTCGTGCACCTCTGCGACGTCTTCGTGCGTCGCAACACGAACCGGTCGCAGGCGGCGGAGATCGCGGAGTGGCCGGCGATCGTAGGACGAGCGGTCGCCGCCGGTGAGACCACCGCATCCGTGGCCATCAACGCGGCCTGGGGTTCGAACTGGCTCGGCCTCTTCGACGAGGACTACCGCATGGACATGCTGGACCGCCAGATCCGCCTGTGGCACGACGCCGGCCTGACGGTGGACACCGTCTGGATCGGCGATCCCATGGCCTGGAACCTCCCGCAGCAGGTCGGTTCGCAGCTCCGGGCGATCCGTGAGCGGTGGCCCGAGATCACGACCTTCCACTTGCACTTGCACGATGCCAGAGGCACGGCCCTGCTGTCGGCCTACGAAGCGATCCACGCGCTCGGCCCGGAGCACACGCTCATCCTCGACACGTCGGTCGGGGGGATGGGCGGGTGCCCCTACGGCGGCCACGGCCGCATGACACGGATGATCCCCACGGAAGACCTCGTCGACCTCCTGAACGAGCTCGGCATCCCGTGCCCGGTAGACCTCCACACGATCATCGAGGCATCACTCCTCGCAGAAGAGGTCGTCGGCCACGAATTGTGGGGGCATGTCACCCGGGTGGGACCGCGGCCGCGGCCGGGGAGTCTCTTTCCGATGGATATGCCGTTCGTCGAGACGAAGGAACAGGCCGAGCACTTCCGTCGCGGCAGCGCCGCCTACGCGGGCGCCAGGTCGCCGTGGCAGGAGCCGGTCACGTCTCCTGTGCGCCAGGCGGTCGACCGGGGAGAAGACCCCAGCACGGCCGCTCACGCCTTCGCCGCGGGTGGTGTCCCCCCGATCAGGCGCCACCAGTTCTAGGTATTTCGGCTGTCCGCCACCCGACCCGATACTGATGCTGATGTAACGCAGTGAAACGAAGACGCCAAACGCGCCGACGTCCCGCCGCAGAAAGCCGACCCCGAAATGCCGACCACAGACACCAGCATCGCCGAGCCGTCACCGGCCCTCGTCACGGACCCGTGCGGGTACTTCGCAGCCCCGCACGCCCATCTCTGGGAGTACACGAACGGGCATCTGGTGTGCGCGTTCTGCGATGAGAAGCGGCCGTACCCGGCGTAACTCAGGTTGCGCGACTACAGCATGTTGTCGTTCCCCTCCGTCTGCGAATATTCACATGGTTGATAGTGAATTGGCCGTTCGTATAAATCACACTGATGCGCCGTATTACGAATCAGTCGGTGTGGATGCGGTCCCTGCCTCATTACGGTGAGGCGCAGACCGGCGCACTGGCGCGCCGGCAATGGGAGGTCATCGGATGATCCACGACGGTCGAACTCGATCGAGAAGGAATGGAACGAGACGAGTTAGCACGGGCCTCGGACTCGGCGCTGCAGCACTGATCGCTCTCGGCGCCCCCGCGACAGGCGCCCCGGCGTCCGCCTCGACGGGTGGCGACGACGGTGGTGGGCGGGAGGGGACGACCTACTCGCAGACGGCGCTCATTCCGATCCCGACGCAGGGCGGGAGTCCCTGTTCGCCGACATCGTCTTCGGCGACCAGCGCACGGGGCACGTCTATCTCAGTGACCTGGCGAACTCGACGCTCGATGTCATCGACGGCCGTTCCGCGAAGCTCCTCGCACAGGTGCCCGGCTTCACCGGCGGCCCGGCGGGAGTCGTCGCGGACGACAACGGTCAGGTCTGGGCGGGCGATGGGGCGGGATCGATCAAGGTGGTCTCGGCGAAAGCGCCGTACCGCATCATCGACTCCGTGCCGGTGGGTGCGCCGACAGCAGACGAGATCGGCTTCGACCCTGTCGACCAGGTGATCGCGGTGACCAGTCCCGACGCCACCTCCAGCACGGGGGCGGCGACACCCTGGGTGACCTTGATCGATGCCCGACCCGGTGCGGACGGGCACCATCGCGTGCTCGGGCATGTGGTGATCCCGGGTGCCGGCGCCGACTCGATCGAGCAGCCGCAGTGGGATCCGGCGACGCGATCCTTCGTCGAGGCTGTGCGGTCCACCAGCGACCTCCCGGACGGCGCGGTCGTCAGGATCGACCCGACACGAGTGCGGCTCGAAAGCCTCATGCCCATCGACGAGACGTGCCACCCGGGCGGGCTCGCGGTCGGTCTTCACGGACAGTTGCTCCTGGGATGCAACGACGGCGCTCCCGTCCTCGTCGACTCCGCCACCGGCCGCATCATCGAGGCGTACGCCGGCCACAACGCCGGGGGCGCGGACGAGGTGTGGTTCAACAGTGCCGACAACCGGTTCTACGCGGCCGAGGCGGGCGCGGCAGGCCCGCCGCCGCTGCCCCAGCTCTACCCGCCGACGGTGATGGTGATCGACGGGAGGAGCGACGCGTTCGTGACGAACATCCCGCTCGGTCAGGCCGCACTCGGGTTCCATCAGGTGACGGCGATCGGCGCTCCGGCGCGCGTCTTCGTGCCGGAGTCCGACGGCGTGCACGTCTACACCGCCTCGAATGGCCGCTGAGGCGATTCCTCGCGCTGTCAGCTCGTCGTCGGCGTGATGTTCTGGTTCACATGGAAGAGGTTTCCAGGATCGTACGTGTTCTTGATGGCGACCAACCGCTCGTAGTTGACCCCGTAGTTCTCATGGATCCTGTCCTGGTCGTCGCCGTCCATGAAGTTGATGTAGCCGCCCGGCGCAGAGTACGGGCGCAAAGCCGCACTGTAGCTCCGGACCCAGGCGATGTTCGCGGCGTTGTCCGCCGGGTCGTCCCACATGCAGGCGATCACGGGAGCGAAATTGACGTCGCGGTTGACGAACGCGGTGTCCGTCTTGCCGACGCGGTGAACGGCGCCGTCGATCGGATAGATGTGGACGGATGTCTGCACGCTGGGCACCCTGCTGCCGTACTCGAGGTGGGCGGCAATGGCGCCATCGTTGAGCTCGGCGAGGAAGTTCGCTTTCCAATAGGCCTGCATCCCTTTGGGGAGAAGCGGATCGAATGCACCGTTGAGGGCTGGGTAGGGCATGGGTCCAACCAGCGAACCTGCAACGGGGGCGACATCGAGGAAAGGCTGCCAGCGGGCTTCGCCCTCTGCGGGATCACCGGTCCACATGCCGACGATCACGCAGACGGGTTTGCCGTGCCATTCCTCGGGGAGGAAGGGCACCGGCGGTCCCTGGTGGAAACCGAGGAAGGTCCCGAACTCCTCCGGCGCCGAGGCGATGTAGTCCCGGTAGAACCTGGCCACGGTCTCGGCATGCTCGATGCTGTAGATGATGATGGCGGCATGGACCATGTCGACGGGGTGCAGCCTGTACTCGAGAGACGTCACCACCCCGAAGTTGCCGCCGCCTCCTCTCAGGGCCCAGAAGAGGTCCTCGTTCTGGGTGTCGCTCGCCGTCAGGAACCTGCCGTCCGCCGTGACGACGTCTGCGGACAGCAGATTGTCGCAGGACAGCCCGTATTTGCGTGAGAGGTAGCCGATGCCGCCACCCAGAGTCAGCCCGGAGATTCCGGTGGACCCCACAATGCCGCCCGTCGTGGCCAAACCGAACGCGTGCGTTGCATGGTTGAAGTCCGCCCAGGTGGTTCCTGCCTCCGCGCGGGCGGTGCGAGCTTCCGGGTCGACGCGGACACCGGTCCGGTCGACGAAATCTATGACGAGGGCGTCGTCCCAGGTGCCGAAGCCGGGGGCGCTGTGGCCGCCTCCGCGGATCGCCAGGGGCAGGGAATGGTCACGCGCGAAGTTCACGCCGGCGATGACGTCTGCCACCTGCGCCACGCGCACGACGCCCGCCGGGTGTTTGTCGATCATCCCGTTGTAGACCGTGCGGGCGGCGTCGTATTCGGGATCGCTGGGTGTGATGAGTTGCCCGCGGAGCTGCTCACGCAGTCCGTCGAGCGGTGTTCCGTTCATGGGTGTACCGCCGATTCATTGGCGAGACCGGAATCGCTCCACCCGTCACGCCCCCACGTATATCGACGGCTGGCGCTCTGCCGCCAGGCCTACACCCGGGGCCACGGCAGGGTCAAGAGAAGGCGTGGCTGACGCGGGAGAGGGAGTGATCTCATCAACTTAGGTTGAAAAACAACCAAAGAATGTCGTAGACTAACCATGACGTCGGGGCCCTGGCCCGTTCCTCACCGTGACGTTGCGGGGAGGGCACAAATCGTCGCGTCGATCACCCGATCGTTCGGGTCTCGCGTATGCCGCTCTCGCCTTTGAGGCTCCGCCTCCTCGTCAGCTCCCTCCTCGCCGTGTCCTTCCTCGGGGCCCTCGACAACACCGTGGTCAGCACCGCGATCGCGACCGTCGCCGGGCAGCTCGGCGCACTCGAGCACATGGCCTGGATCGTCGTGGGCTACACGCTCGCCAGCACGGTCCTGCTTCCCGTGCTCGGCAAGCTCGGCGACCGGATCGGGCCGCGCGCGGTGTTCCTCGCCTCCGTCGTGCTCTTCGTCCTCACCTCGGTCGCCTGCGGTTTCGCCGGCGGGTTCGTCTGGCTGATCGTCGCCCGCGTGATCCAGGGGATGAGCTCGGCCGGCCTCCAGCTGATGTCGCAGACGATCATCGCCGAGGTCACGACACCACGGCAGCGGCCCAAGTACATGGCGATCATCGGCGCGGCCTTCCCGGTCGCGATCC
Organism: Leifsonia sp. NPDC056824; assembly: GCF_042789575.1. Lineage (NCBI taxonomy): Bacteria > Bacillati > Actinomycetota > Actinomycetes > Micrococcales > Microbacteriaceae > Leifsonia > Leifsonia sp. NPDC056824. The sequence continues at coordinate 1,434,380 of NZ_JBHUAV010000001.1, forward strand.
TCGTCGGCCCGGTTCTCGGCGGCGTCATCACCGACAACTGGGGGTGGCCGTGGGTGTTCTGGATCAACGCCCCGGTCGGCATCCTCGCCCTCGCCCTGGCGATCGTGGCCGTCCCGCACATCGAGCCGGGCCGGTCCGGGAGGTTCGACGTCGGCGGCGCGGTCGCGCTCACCGTCGGGCTGGTCGCGCTGGTGCTCGGCGCGACCTGGGTCGGCGACCGCTCCCAGACGGTCGCGACCGTCATCGCGTTCGTCGTCGCGCTCGCCGCGCTGGTGGTCTTCTTCGTCGTCGAGCTGCGGGTGGAGGAGCCGCTCGTCCCGCTCGGCCACTTCCGCGACCGCACGGTCGCCACCGGCACCGTGATCTCGGCGATCGTCGGAATCGGGCTGTTCTCCATCACCTCCTATCTGCCCACGTACTTCCAGATGGCCTACCGCACCTCCGCGACGGTGTCCGGCCTCGTGCCGATCGCCACGGTTTTCGGGATGCTCGTCAGCAACCTGGCGACGGGCTGGCTGGTGAGCCGCACCGGCCACTACCGGCTGTACCCGCTGATCGGCACGGCGCTCGGCGCTGCGGGTCTCGGGGCGATGGCCCTGCTGCCGGCGGGCGCGCCGCTCTGGGCGCCCACGGTGGCGATGGCCGTGGTCGGCCTCGGCACGGGCGCCTTCATGAGCCTGATCGTCGCGGTGGTGCAGAGCGCCGTGCCGCGTGCGGAGACCGGCGCCATCACCGCGAGCGTCAACCTGGTGCGCCAAGTCGGCGCGACGGTGGCGACGGCACTGGTCGGCGGGATCATCGGCGCGAGCGTGATCGCCCTGCTGCCGGCCGGGCTCGACCCGGCGACCCTCACGCCGGCGATCGTCCGCGCGCAGAGCGTCGCGGAGCAGCAGCAGGTGGCCCTGGTCTACCAGAGCGTCTTCGTCCCGATCTTCGTGGCGCTCGCCGCGACCTACCTCGTCGGAGTCGTCGCGTCGATCCTGCTGCCGAACAGCCGGCTGTCCGACGATACCGGCCCGCTCCGCGCGGTCCCGACCGAAACCATCCCCGCCGCCTGAGGCGGCAACGACCGGCAACACACCTTGTAGGAGAACAGCATGACCACTCAGACCATCGCCGTCGTCGGCAGCGGGCCGATCGGATCCGCGTACGCCCGGCTGCTTCTCGAAGCCGCACCCGACGCGCGCGTCGTGATGTTCGAGGCCGGCCCCCAGCTGACCGCCGTCGCCGGGGAGAACGTCCGCAACATCCCCGACCCGGAGGAGAAGGAGCGGGCGCGGGAGCGGTCGCAGGGTCCGCAGGCCGGCGCGTTCCGCGACTCACTCGGCATCCCGTCGTCGGTCGTCGTGGAGGGCATGTTCACCGCCCGGGGAGGCACACACCTGCTCGACTACGGGGGAGCGGGCTCCGCGCACGCGGCGAGCTTCCCTGCTGCGGCGGCCTCCACCAACGTGGGCGGCATGGGCGCGCACTGGACGTGCGCGACACCGAGCCCGTCGTTCAGCGAGCGCATCCCGTTCATCGCCGACGCCGAGTGGGAGGAGCTGGTGGCGGAGGCCTCCCGGCTGCTGCATGTGCAGACCACCGCGTTCGCCGACTCCGAGATTGGGTCGGCCATCCGCTCGCTGCTCGCCGAGGAGTTCGCGGGCGAGCTGCCGGAGGGCTACGGCCCCGGCACGCTCCCGGTCTCCGGCGACCCGCAGCCCGACGGCACGATGCGCTGGGCGGGCGCCGACGTGGTGCTCGGGCCGCTGCTCGACCCGGGGACCGACCTCGCCGACCGGTTCGAGTTGCGCGACCTCTCCCTGGTCCGCAGCGTCGACCACACCGATGGCCGGGTCACCGGGGTCACGGTCGAAGACCTGCGCAGCCACGAGGTGTACTCGGTGGAGGCCGACCTCGTCGTCGTTGCAGCGGACGCGTTCCGCTCGCCCCAGCTGCTGTGGGCCTCGGGAATCCGGCCGCGCGCGCTCGGGCACTACCTGACCGAGCATCCGGTCGTGATCTCCACCGTCGCGCTCGACGCCGACAGCATGCGGCGGTTCGCGACGGAGGAGGAGCTCGACCGCGAGCTCGCCCGCCGCGCCACGAACCCGGCCGACCCGGTCGCCGCCGTCAACCGCATCCCGTTCTCGGAGCCGGACCACCCGTTCTCGCTGCAGGTGATGTACGCGGAGAACCCGCCGTTCCAGCTCGACCCCGCCCACCCGGCCGCCGGAAACCGCTGGGGCTACGTCAATATGGGCTACGGGATGCGCAAGCAGCCGCGCTACGACGACGCGGTCACCTTCGACGACAGCGAGCTCGACTACCGCGGCTTCCCGAACCTCACGATCAGCTACGCGCTCACCGACGGGGAGCAGGCCGAGATCGCGGAGGGCACCGAGCACCTGCGCCGGGCCGGCGCCGCGCTCGGCACGTTCGTCGCCGAGCCGCGACTGCTGCCGAACGGCTCCAGCCTCCACTACCAGGGCACCATGCGGCTCGGCGCGGAGGACGACGGCACCTCGGTGGCCGACCCGTACTCGCGCGTGTGGGGGTACGAGAACCTCGTCGTCGGCGGCAACGCGCTGATCCCGACCGCGACGACGATGAACCCCACGCTGATGAGCGTCGCGATCGCCGTCCGCGGCGCGCGCGAGGCAGCCAGACGACTGACCGAGGCGACGGCGGCGACCGTCGACGCCGGCAACTGACACGACCGGACGAAGGAGGATCGGATGCTCGAAGAACAACTGATACAGACGGCGGGCTTCCGCAACGTCGGACCGGAGGGCGCGCGCACAGGCTTCCAGCTGCGCGTCCGCAGCCCGTACTACCGCGGGCTCTGGGCGAACCTCATCGAGAAGCCGACGGTGACGGTCGACGGCGAACGCTTCGACGGCGACGGCATCCGCTGGACGCTGCCCGCGGGCGACTTCTCGTTCGCCGAGCTGCAGGGGACGACCGACGCGCGCTGGCCGCTCGGTCACGCCGCGACGCTGACCGTGCCGCGCGACGGCGGCCTCGCCCGCGGCATCCACGACGTCACGCTGGAGCTGCGCCTGCGGATGTCGTACATCCCGGAAGAACTTCAGCCTTCGATCTGGACCGCGTCGCGGAAGGCGGTGATCGTCAAGTGACCACCACCACCGACGACCTCCCCTTCGGCCTCGGCGTCTCGCTCTACAGCTACACCGACGACATCGGCGTCACCATGACCGTCGAGGACTGCATCGCCGACGTCGCCGACTTCGGCGCCACCGGCCTCGAGCTCCTCGGCGAAGGTCACATCGAGGACTACCCGAACCCATCGACCGCGTGGATCGACGCCTGGTTCGCCCGCAACGAGCGGCTGGGCCTGACCCCGACGCTGTACGGGTCGTGGATCGACACCCGTCGCTTCCCAGGCCGTGGCATGACCGCCGCGGAGGGCGCCGCGCAGCTGGAGCTCGACCTCCGCCTGGCCGCCACGCTCGGCTTCTCGTTCGTGCGGCCCAAGATCGGCGTCATCTCCGAGGACCTCCGCGTCGACCCGATCTGGCAGGAGGCCGTCGAGCGCAACCTCCAGCTGGCCGCCGACCTCGACATCGTGATCTGCCCCGAGATCCACTGGCCGACGATCATCAAATCGTCCGTGGTGGAGGAGTACTTGGAGTTCAAGGAGCGCACCGGCTCCGAGCACTTCGGCCTCCTCATCGACACGGGCGTGTTCGAGCTGTCGCCGTACCCGCGGCGCGGAGGCAGTGCCTCCTTCCGCATGGGCGACGGCTCGGCGCGGCCGCCGGTGGTGCCGTTCGTGCCGGTCTCCGACCTGGCCGACGTCATGGAGCACACCGTGTACTTCCAGGCGAAGTTCTACGAGGTGGACGACGACCTCGTCGACCACTACATCCCGTGGCGGGAGATCATCGACGTCGTCCTCGACTCCGGCTACACCGGCTGGCTGTCGAGCGAGTACGAGGGCCACCACGAGCCCTACCGCGCGCCCGACCAGCTGCGCCGCCAGCACGCCCTCATCCGCACCATCGCCGCCGAGCGTGCAGCCGCCCGCCCGGCGCTCGCAGACAGGAACTGACCATGCCCAACGGACTCATCGACGACGCGAGCCTGCGCGTCCACCCGGAGGGCGCGGCCCTCGCCCTCACCATCCCCTGGTACCGCAGCCTGTGGCTGTCGTCGGTCACGACGTTCCGGCTGACGCTCGACGGCGTGGAGGTGCCGGAGGGCGACCTCGCGTTCGAGCTCGACGGCGTGCGCTACCCGATCGCCGACCTCCCGCAGCAGAGCGACGTGCTCTGGTACCTGCAGTCGCACCCGCTGCTGATCGTGCGGCGCGACGCGCCCGTCGAGCTGGGGGAGACGCACGAGGTCGAGCTGCACGGGGAGCTGCGGCTGCCGTACATGCAGATCGCCCCGGGCCAGGACGGCGGCCCGGGCCTGTACGTGCCGAACATCGTGCACCAGCGGCTCACCCTCACGGCGACGGACCACGACGCCCCGGCGCCTGCGCTCGTCACCGATGTGCCTCCGGCCCCGGAGGCGACCGACGCCGACCCGTTCAAGCTCGGTCTGACGCTGTACTCCGCGAGCGCCGAGTTCCGCGCGGGCTGGTTCGACTTCGACGGCCTCCTCGACCGCGTCGCCGAGTTGGGCATCGGTCCCGGCATCGAGATCGTCGCCTCGCAGGTGCTGACGACCTACCCGGCCGTCTCCGACGCGTTCGTCGGGACCTGGCGGGAGGCGTTCGACCGGCACGGCTTCGACGCCAGCTCGTTCGGCGCGAACCTCGACATGGGCAAGCGCCGCGACCGCGACATGGCGCCCGACGAGGAGTTCGAGTTCAGCGAGCTGCTCTTCCAGGGCGCGAAGCGGCTCGGCTTCCCGCTGGTGCGCATCCAGTCGGCCAAGCCCGAGCTGCTGCGCCGCCTGCTGCCGGTCGCCGAAGACCTCGACCTGAAGCTCGCCTACGAGATCCACGCGCCGATGGGGCCGAACTCGCCCGAGATCGTGAAGGTGCGCGACGTCTACGCCGAGCTCGACTCGCCGCTGCTCGGCTTCGTCGCCGACTTCTCGTCCACCATGCACAGCATGTCGCCGACGCTGCTGCGCGCGGTCCGCCGCGCGGGGCTGGGCGACGAGGAGGTGAAGCGCCTGCAGGAGATCTGGGCGACGGACGCGTCGATGCGCGACCGCCAGCAGGAGTTCATCGGCTACCTCAACAGCCGCGGCTTCGACCCGGGACGCCTCGGCTCCTTCGCCCACCTGGCCTTCAACATGCACGGGCACGTCGACCCGCGCGAATGGGCGGACATCATGCCGCAGATCCTGCACGTCCACGCCAAGTTCTACGACATCGACGAGAACGGCCAGGAGCCCGCCATCGACTACCCGGAGCTGGTGAAGGTCTTCGTCGAGGGCGGCTACCGCGGCTACTGGTCGAGCGAGTGGGAGGGGCACGCTTTCGCCGAGCTGGGCGAGGTCGACCCGCTCATCCTGGTGCGCAAGCAGCACGACCTCATCCGGGCGAGCATGCGGTCGCTGCAGACGGCGGGCCGGTAGGGGCGCATGAGCGAGACCGCGCCGCCGGAGACCGTGGCGGACCTCCGGACGTTGCCGCTGCCCGACGCCCTGGCCTGGCTGCGCGAGCACGGGAAGCCGGTGGACCCTCGGCCCGACATCGACACGGCGTCGCTGCGTCGGCGGTTCCCGCACCTGGCGCATGTGCGCACCCGCGACCTCGCCGTGGAGGCGCCGAGCGGACGGCAGCCCGCCCGGCTGTACCGCGACGACACCGTGCCGCATGCGGGCGCAGCGCTGGTCTGGGTGCACGGCGGCGGGTTCATCGGCGGTCACCTCGACATGCCCGAGTCGAATTGGGTGGCGCTGGAGTTGGCCGCGCGCGGCATCCCGGTGCTCGCCGTCGACTACGTGAAGTGCCTCGGCGACGTGCACTTCCCGGCGCCGTCGGACGACGTGCTCGCCGCGTGGCGGTACGCCAGGGCGGACAGCGTGGAGCTGCTGGGCGTCGAGCCCGGCGCCCTCCTGCTCGGCGGCGCGAGCGCGGGAGGCAACCTCACCGCGGGCGCCGTGGCGCGGCTGCGGGACGCGGGGGAGGCGCTGCCTGCCGGGCTGGTGCTGGTGTATCCGGCCCTCGACCCGGACGGCGCCCGTCCCGGCGAGGCGCCGGACCCGGAGTCGCCGTTCATGCGGCTCTCGCTCAATTTCGCGGGCTCGCCGGACGCGCTGCACGATCCGCACGCGTTCCCGGGGCTCGGCTCGGTCGGCGGCTTCCCGCCGACCCTCGTGGTCGTGTGCGAGCAGGACCGCTTGCGCCCGTCCGGGGAGGCCTTCGCGCGGAGACTGTCGGCCGCCGGCCGCGAGGCCGCTCTTCACCTCGAGCCCGACGCCGACCACGCCCACATAAACGAGCCCGCCCACCCTGGTGCCATACGCACCCTCACCGCCATCACCGAGTGGACCAGCCGTCGAAGGGCACGTTAACGCCCCTAAAAGCGCGTTTTAGGGGCGTTTACGTGCCCCTCGGCGAGATTCTAGGTGTGCTCGCCGGCGGCGACGATGCGGCCGGCCTCCTCGAAGAGGGAGCGCATCCAGGTGTGCTCGGGGTCGTGCGTGTGCACGGGGTGCCACCACAGCGCGTTCACGATCGGCGTCGGCGCGAACGGGAGGCCGACCGAACGGATGGCGCCGGCGCGCTGCGCGAGCGGCAGGAGCGCGCGGTGGATGATGCCGACGCGCCGGGTGCCCGCGATGAAGTGCGGGATGGCGAGGAAGCTCTCGACCACGACCTCCACGTTGGGCTCGATCCCGAGCTGCTGCACCTGGCGCTCCGCCGAGGTGAAGGCGGAGCGCGACTGGTAGTTCATCACCCAGGGCAGCTTCGACATCTCCTCGCGCGAGAGCGCGTCGCCGACCTCGTCGTTGGTCTCGGCCACGATGGCGACCCAGTCGTCCTGCCAGAGGTCGACGAACGGCAGCTCGGTGAGGAACCCGTGCGGGATGACCATGCCATCCACCGAGCGGAGCCGGTTGGTCGCGTCCTCGACCACGGTCGGGTTGTGCAGCATGAACCGGAAGTGCACCCCTGGCGCCTGCGCGGCGGCCAGCTCGGAGACCACGCGGCCGATCGTGGTGAAGCCGTAGTCGGAGCCGAAGATCGCGAACTCCCGGACCGACTCGGCCGGGTCCCAGGTCGCCCGGCTCTCGAACACCCGGCGGGCGGCCTCCAGCGCGATCGTCGTGTGGTCGGCCAGCCGCAGGGCCAGCGGCGTCAGCTCGTAGGTGTTGCCGCGGCGGGCGAGGATCGGGTCGCCGAAGTGGATGCGCAGCCGCGAGAGCGAGGCGCTCAGGGCCGGCTGGCTCAGCCGGAGGCGCTCGGCGGCCCGGGTCACGCTGCGCTCGGTGAGGAGGGCGTCCAGGGCGATCAGGAGGTTCAGATCGAGCCGCGACATCAATGGAGAGTCGGTCACGACGGTGTGATCCTTTCCTACGCGGGCCGGGCATTTCACTATAACGACGACGCCCGCGGCCGACGATGCAGCCACGGTATCGATCGCGTATCGACCCAGCTTATGTCTGGGATAAGCAGAACTACCGTTGTTTATCTGCTTTAGCGCTGAGACACTCGAAACTGCCCCCAAGGGACGGCGACACAGCCGCCGCCTCACCGACAACGAAGTCTCAGAAGAGGTCAATCCGATGAAGCACACACGCAGGAGCCGCACAGCCCGGCTTGCCTGGCTCGCCATCCCCGTCGCAACGGGCCTCCTGCTCGCAGGCTGCTCCAGCAGTGGGACCACAGGCAAAGAGCCGCAGACCATCACCTTCGCGTTCGGCGCGACGAACGACCAGGACAAGGCGGCCTACGAAGGCCTCGCCAAGGCCTTCGAGTCCGAGAACAAGGGCGCCACGGTCACGACCGAGAACCTCCCCACCCAGAGCTACGGGACGACGATCGCCACCCGGGTGCAGGGCGGGAACGCCCCCGACACGTTCTACGCGGAGGGCGGCACCGGCCAGTCCAACTCGATCCTGCCGTGGGCCAAGTCCGGACTCGTCCTCCCGCTCGACGACGCGTCGATCAAGGCGAACATCCCCGACTCGGCCAAGAGCCTCTACACCTACAACGGCAAGATCTACGGCGTCCCGCTCGGCACCCAGCTCAACGGCGTCATCTACAACGACGAGCTCGCCCAGTCGGTCGGCGTGAAGATCGACGCGACCACCAGCCTCGACGACATCATCGCCCAGTGCAGCAAGGCCCGCGCGGCCGGCAAGACGATCTACGGCCTGGCGGGCTCGACCTTCCAGAACAACGGCATCCTCGCCGTCGCGCTCGCCACCTCCACGGTCTACGGCCCGAACAAGAACTGGAACGCCGACCGAGCCAAGAACAAGGTCACCTTCGCCGGCACCAAGGGCTGGACGACCGCCCTCGAGTCGATCAAGAAGATGTACGACGCGGGCTGCTTCCAGGACGGCGCGACCAGCGCCGGCTTCGACGCCCTGACCAACGGCGCGTCCTCCGGCAAGATCCTCGGCTTCTTCGCCCCGAGCGCCGCTGCCCAGCAGATCATGCAGGCGGCCGGCGGCCACGTCAAGCTCGTCGCCCTCCCGGTCGGCGCCCCGCAGGGCACCAAGACCTACCTGTCACTGAGCGCGGACCAGGGCGTCACCGCGAGCGCCAAGACCAAGAGTCCGAAGCTCGCCACCGACTTCCTGAAGTACATCGTCTCCGACAAGGGCCAGGCGGAGTACTCCAAGCAGGTCGGCACCATCCCTGTCAACGTCAGCGCCACCTCGACCCTGCTGCCTCAGTACGCCGGCATCAAGGACGAGATGGCCAAGAACGACACCCGCGGCTACGCGCCGACGGAGTGGCCGAACGCCAAGATCTACACAGACCTCGGCAACGGCGTACAGGGCATCCTGACCGGTCAGATGACCGTCAAGCAGGTACTCCAGCAGATGGACACCGACTGGGGTTGATCCGGAGACCCGGGCGGCCGATCCTGTGAGGGCGGCCGCCCGCACCCGGGTGAAAGGAACGATCGATGACGACGCAGTCAGAGGTACGGACGATGACCACGAAGACGCAGACGCAGACCCCGGTGGCGGCGCCGCACCGCACGCCCCGGACCAAGCCCTACCGGGTGAAGCTCGGCAGCTGGTGGTGGGCGCTCCCCGCGTTGGTGCTGATGCTGATCGTGATCTACGCGACCACCGTCGCCGGCGGGTTCTTCGCCTTCACCAACTGGTCGGGACTCGGCCCGTTCGACTTCGTCGGCCTGGCGAACTTCGTCAAGATCTTCCAGACCCCCGAGCTGATCGGGTCGCTGTGGAACACGCTGCTCCTGGCCTTCGGCTTCCTGATCTTCACCAACATCCTCGGGCTGCTGTTCGCGCTGGCGCTCAACCGCACGCTGAAGTCGCGGTACGTGCTCCGCACGCTGGTCTTCATGCCGGTGGTCGTCAGCCCGATCGCGGTGTCGTACATCTGGAAGTTCATCTTCGACTACAACGGCCCGCTCAACCAGGCCATGGTCGCCGTCGGCCTCCCCAAGCAGAACTGGCTCGCCAACCCGACGCTCGCCATCTGGTGCGTGCTCATCGTGATGGTCTGGCAGAACATCGGCTTCGTCATGGTCATCTACCTGGCCGGGCTCGCGACCGTGCCGATCGAGATGGAGGAGGCGGCCGCGCTCGACGGCGCCAGCACCTTCAGCCGCTTCCGGTACGTGGTGCTACCGATGATCCAGCCGTCCGTCGCGATCGCGACGACGTTGACGCTCATCCAGGGCCTCCGGGTCTTCGACCAGGTGGTCGCGCTGACGGGCGGCGGCCCGGCCGGCGCCACCCAGACCCTGGCGCTCGAGGTCTACCAGACGGCGTTCACCTACCAGCAGTTCGGCTTCGGAGCCGCGCTGGCGCTCATCCTGAGCCTGCTGATCCTGGTCTTCTCCCTCGCGCAGCAGTACGCGACGCGCGATCGCTCGCTCAAGGAGGCGTGAGCCATGTTCCGCTACACCAAGAAGACCCTCGCGATCGAGATCATCGTGCTGATCGCGGTGGCGATCCTGCTGCTGCCGTTCTGGATCCTGCTGATGGGGTCGCTGAAGACGCTGCCCGACATCCTCAGCTCGGCCGCGGTCGCACCGCCGACCAGCCCGACGTTCGACAACTTCATCCAGCTGCTGTCGCCCGCCTCGGCGTCGTCGGGCAACATCTGGGCCGGTCTGCTCTCGAGCGTCATCATCACCACCGGCAGCATCCTGCTCCTCGTCGCGCTCGGCTCGGTCGCCGCGTACGGCATCGCGCGGTCGACCAGCAAGTGGAGCCGGCGCTCGTTCTACCTGTTCCTCGTGGCCATCATCCTGCCGACCCAGCTCGGCACGCTGCCGCTCTATATCGGTGCCCGCACGGTGGGCCTGGTCGGCAACCCGTGGGGCATGGTCCTCATCTACACGGGGATGCTGATGCCGCTGTCGGTGTTCCTCTACGCCAACTTCTTCCGCAACCTGACGCCGGAGTACGAGGAGGCCGCCGTCATCGATGGCGCGAACCGCTACCAGGTGTTCTCGAAGGTCGTCTTCCCGCTGATGTCGCCGGCGACCGGCACCGTGGCGATCCTCGCCGGGCTGATCGTCTGGAACGACTTCTTCACCTCGCTGATCTTCCTGAACGGCACCGCCTGGCAGACCCTCCCCGTCGTCATGTACAGCTATGTCGGCTCGCTGGTGTCGCAGTGGAACCTGATCTTCGCGGTCGTCATCGTGTCGATGATCCCGATCCTCGCGTTCTACGCCTTCGCTCAGAAGAAGTTCATCCAGGGCTACGCCGGCGGGCTCAAGGGCTGACCGCATGCCAGACGCACCACGGTCCGCCCCCGACCTCGGGGATGGGACCTACCGCAACCCCGTCGTGCCCGGTGACCGGCCCGACCCCGCCGTGCTGCGGGTCGGCGACCAGTACTACCTGACGTACTCGTCGTTCGACGCGTCGCCGGGGCTGGCGATCTGGCGCTCGCCGGATCTGGTCAACTGGACGTTCGTGACCTGCGCGTTGGAGCAGCCGCTGAGCACCGTGTTCGCGCCCGACTTCATCGAGCACGACGGCCGGTTCTACCTCTACATCCCGTTCATCCCGAGCGCGTGGTCGGAGGCGATCGCCGAGCCGCAGATCTGGGTGATCCACGCCGACAGCCCCGAGGGGCCGTGGAGCGAGCCGGTGTTCACCGGTGTCTCCGGCGCCATCGACCCGGGGCATGCGGTGGGGGAGGACGGCGAGCGCTACCTCTTCGTCAACGGCATCCGCCGCTGCCGGCTCAGCCCGGACGGCCTCCACGCCGTGACCGGGCTGGAGCAGGTGTACGACGGCTGGCGCTACCCCGACGAGTGGATCACCGAGGCGTACGCCCTGGAGGGGCCGAAGCTGTTCCGCCGCGGCGAGTGGTTCTATCTCGTCAGCGCGGTCGGCGGCACGGGAGGCCCGGCCACCGGGCACATGGTCATCGTCGCCCGCTCACGCTCGGTGCACGGCCCGTGGGAGAACGCGCCGGGCAACCCGATCGCGCGCACCTGGTCGACCGGCGAGGCCTGGTGGTCGCGCGGGCACGCGACGATCCTCGACGCCCCGGACGGGTCGTGGTGGATGGTGTCGCACGGCTACGCGAACGGCTACCGTACGCTCGGCCGGCAGGCGCTGCTGGAGCCGATCGGGTGGACGGAGGACGGCTGGCCCGTCGCGGCCGCGCAAGATATCGGCGTGCCCCTCCGCAAGCCGGTCGCCGCCTCCGGCCCGGTCGCGGTGCCCGCTCCCTCCGACGACTTCGCCGCTCCCGCGTGGGGCGAGCGCTGGGTCTTCGACAACCCCGGGCCTGATGAGCAGGCCCGCGCGCGGTTCGGCGACGGCCTGGTGCTCGCGGCCAAGGGCACGTCTCCCGCCGACTCGTCGCCGCTCACCACCTGGTCGATGGACGACGCCTACGAGGTGGAGGTCGAGGCCGAGGTGCGCGGCGACGCCACCGGCGGCCTGCTCCTCTACTTCAACGACCGGATGTTCTTCGGCATGGGCTGGGACGGCTCCGGCCTGGCCAGCTACGCCGGCGGCATCCGCACGCACTGGCGTGAGCCGGCCGAGCCGGGCGCGACCATCCAGCTGCGGCTGAGGAACGACCGCCACATCGTGACCTGCTGGCACCGGCGCCCGGGCGAGGACTGGGTGCGGCACGGCGTCCGTTACGACACCTCCGGAGTGCACTCCGCGACGATGAACGATCTGAAGAGCCTGCGTCCGGCGCTGTTCGCGGCCGGCGACGGGGAGGTCGTGTTCCGGCGGTTCCGCTACCGCGCGATCGAGGGGGACGCGTGATGGCCATCGACATCGAGGCCCTCCTCGGGCGCATGACGTGGGAGCAGAAGCTCCTTCAGCTCCAGATCGTGTGGCGACCGGAGGCCGCGGAGCGCGAGGCGCTGATCCGCCGGGGCATCGGCTCCACCTTCTGGCCCCCGAGCGCCGAGGAGACCAACGCCGCCCAGCGGATCGCCGTGGAGGAGACCGAGCACGGCATCCCCCTGCTCGTCGGGCTGGACGTGATCCACGGACAGTTCACGATCTTCCCCACGCCGCTCGCGCAGGCGGCGAGCTTCGACCCGGCGGTCGCGGAGCTCGACGCGCGCGTCTCGGCCACGGAGGCGCGCTCGGCCGGGGTCACCTGGACGTTCTCACCGATGGTCGACGTGACCCGCGACCCGCGCTGGGGCCGTGTGGTCGAGGGATTCGGCGAAGACGCATACCTGTCGTCGGTCTTCGCCGCCGCGAAGGTCGCCGGCTACCAGGGCCGCGACCTGTCCAGCGGAGATGCGCTCGCCGCGTGCCTCAAGCACTTCGTCGCGTACGGCGCCGCCGAGGCCGGGCGCGACTACAACACCACCGACGTCTCCGGCCGGCGCCTGCGCGAGACCTACCTCGAGACCTTCCGGGTCGGCGTGGAGGCCGGCGCTGCCACGGTCATGGCCGCCTTCAACGCGCTGAACGGCACCCCGATGCACGCCAACCGCGCGCTGCTCACCGGCGTGCTCAAGGAGGAGTGGGGCTTCGAGGGAGTCGTCGTCGGCGACGCGGACGGAGTGGCTCAGCTGGTGCAGCACGGCGTGGTCGCCGACGAGCGCGCGGCCGTGGTCGCCGCGATCGACGCCGGGGTCGACATCGTCATGGGCGGCTCCCTGCTGGTGGACGCCGACGGGACGGCCTTCGTCTCGCCCGACGAGCTCTCGGTCGAGCGGGTCGACGACGCGGTGCGGCGGGTGCTCCGCCTGAAGGAGCGGCTCGGCCTGTTCGAGCGCCCGTACGTGGAGGCCTCCACCGCTGCCACGGAGGCCACGGCCCGGTACCGCGGTCTCGCGCGCGAGGCGGCGGAGCGCTGCACCGTGCTGCTCTCGAACCGGGGTGCGCTGCCCCTCTCCGCGACCGGCCGCATCCTCCTCACCGGGCCGTACGCACGCAGCCTCGACCACCTGGGCACCTGGGTGCAGCACTTCGCGTCGCCGGTGCGCGAGACCCTCGCCGACGCGCTCGCTGCAGCGCTGCCGGACGTCGCCTGGGACGTCGTGGACGGCTGCGGCTTCTTCGACGCGAGCGACGCCTTCCTCGCGGAGGCCGTCGACCGTGCGGCGGACGCCGAGCTGGTCGTCGTGGCCATCGGCGAACCGAGCCGGATCTCGGGCGAGGCGAGCTCCCGCGCGGACATCACCGTGCCGGAGGCGCAGCGCCGGCTGATCCACGCCCTCGCGGACGCCGGCGCGCGGATCGTCGTCGTGCTCGCCACCGGCCGGCCGCTCGTCGTCGAGGACTGGATCGAGCGCGTCGACGCGACCCTGTGCGTCTGGCACCTGGGCTCGGAGGCGCCGGCAGCGATAGCGGCCACGCTCTCGGGCCGGGTCAACCCGGGAGGCCGCGTGCCGATGACGTTCCCGCGCGCGGTCGGTCAGATCCCGATCCACCACGATCACGAGCGCACCGGACGCCCGCCCCGCACCGGTGGGGCGCTGCTGCCCGAGACGATCGAGGGCTTCACCGGGCCGAACAACACGGACGACTACTACACGTCGAAGTTCCTCGACCTCCCGCTCGGACCGCGGTTCGAGTTCGGTCACGGGCTGAGCTACACGACGTTCGCGCTCGACGGCTTCGCGCTGTCTCACAGCTCGGTCGGCCCCGGCGAGCTGGAGGCCGGGATCGAGGCCGAGGTGATGGTCACCAACACGGGCGACCGCGCAGGCGACGACGTCGTCATGCTCTTCGTCACCGACGAGGTCGCTTCCGTCACCCAGCCGGTGCGCCGGCTCCGCGGGATCGCCCGGGTCACCCTCGCGCCTGGCGAGTCGACGCGGGTCGCCTTCCGCATCGACGGCGACGACCTCCGCTTCTGGGTGGACGGGCGCCACCGCGTGCTCGAGCCCGGCGACTTCACCGTGACCGTGAGCGACGGGACGACCGCGCTCCGGCACCCTCTCCGCCTGAAGGAGGTGGCGCGATGACCCTCGAACGTCTCCGTGACGCGGTGACGGGCGCCGTCCCGAACGCGATCATGCCGTTGTTCTGGCAGAAGGGCGGCCCGGTGGAGGCCGTGCGCGAGGAGATGGAGCGGATCGGCGACGCCGGGATCGGCGCCGTCATCCTGGAGGCCCGGCCGCATCCCGAGTTCCTCGGCGACGGCTGGTGGCGCGACGTGGACGCGGTGCTGGAGATCGCCCGGCGCCGTGGCATGACGGTGTGGTTCTTCGACGACGACACCTTCCCGACCGGGCACGCCGGGGGAGCGGTGGAGGCCGCGCCCGCCGCGCTGCGCCGGCACTTCCTCACCGAGCGGCACACCGACGCCGTGGGCGCGGCGCGCGGCGCCTCCTTCATCGTCGAGCGGCGCAAGTTCTGGGGGCCGGACGCCGCCCAGGAGCCGGGAGACCTCGTCCGGGTGCTGGCTTACCCGCGGGCCGAGGACTCCGACGAGCTGGTCGGCGACCCCGTCGACCTCACCGACCGGATCGCGGACGGCGTCCTGCACTGGGACATCCCCGACGGCTGGTGGCGGATCTTCTTCCTCTCGGTCGCCGGGAGCGGCGGCAGCGAGCCGCACGCGCAGCACATCGACTACCTCAACGCCGACTCCACCCAGTTGCTGATCGACACCGTCTACGAGCGCATCCACGAGCGCTACGCGGACGAGTTCGGCCGCACGATCGCGGGCTTCTTCAGCGACGAGCCCGGGCTCTACAACGACCCGGACACCTTCGACTTCGACTCGCGACTCGGCAAGGCGGTCCCGCTGCCCTGGAACGACGAGGTCGCCGCCGGGCTGTCCGAGCGGCTCGGCCGGGACGCGGCGTCGCTCCTCCCACTGCTGTGGTCGCCGGCCGGCGGCCGCGAGCGGGAGGTCCGCTACGCCTACCTGGACACGGTCTCGCGGCTGTACTCCGAGAACTTCGGCCGGCGGCTCGGCGACTGGTGCCGCGCGCACGGCGTCGAGCACATCGGGCACGTCATCGAGGACAACGGGTCGCACGCGCGGCTCGGCCCGGGCGCCGGGCACTACTTCCGGGCGATGGCCGGTCAGGACATGGCCGGTGTCGACATCATCGGCGGTCAGGTCGTACCCGGATTCTCCCGAGGCCCGTTCGGCAACCTCGGCGGTGCGGCCGACGGCGAGTTCTTCCACTTCGGCCTCGCCAAGCTGGCGTCGTCGGCCGCGCACCTCGACCCGCTGAAGCAGGGCAGGGCGATGTGCGAGACCATCGGTGCGTACGGGTGGTACGCGGGGCTGCGGCTGTTCACCTGGCTGACGAACCACCTCCTGGTGCGCGGCATCACCCACGTCGTCCCGCACGCCTTCTCGCCGGCTCCCTTCCCCGACCCGGACTGCCCTCCGCACTTCTACGCGCACGGCCACAATCCGCAGTACCCGCACCAGCACCTGCTCAGCGCGTACACGAACCGGCTGAGCCACCTGCTCCAGGGCGGGAGGCACATCGCTCCGTTCGCCGTGCTCTACCACGCCGACGCGGAGTGGCTCGGCGACGCGATGCCGTGCGAGCGGCCGCTGCGGCTGCTGATGGAGGCCCAGCTGGATGCTGACATCGTGCCGGCCGACGTCCTCCCGACCGCGGGAGCCGACGGGTCGCGGCTCGCTCTCGGCGACGAGACGTACGACGCGCTCATCGTCCCGGGCAGCGCGTTCCTGCCCGAGCACGTCGCGCGCGAGCTGCTGCGGCTCGACGACGCGGGCGTGCCGGTGGTCTTCGTCGGGTCGGTGCCGGAGGTCTCCGGACCCGGTGTCGACCCGAACGCGCTGAAACTGCACTTCCGGCAGGTGTCGCAGAAGCGGCTCGTCGACTCCGTGTCGGGGATGACCGAGCGCGCCGTGCGACTCGACCGGGCCGCCCCGTCGCTGCGGGTGCTGCGCCGCGACCTGGGCGACGCGGACGTGGTGATGCTGTTCAACGAGTCGGTGCGGGAGGCCGTGCGCACGACCGCGACCCTCCCGCGCGCGGGCGAGGTGGTGGCCTTCGACGCCACCGCGGGCACGCTGACGACGATGGCGACCGCGAGCGACGGCTGGTCGACCGCCGTCGGCCTGGACCTCGGCCCGGGCGAAGCACTGGTGCTGATCGTCGGTTCGCCGTCGGCGTGGGAGGGCCTGCCGGTGCGGCCGGCGACCGCGCACGCGGACGTCACCGAACTCGCCACGACCTGGTCGGTGGCCACCGTCGCGGCAGGGGAGTCCGGCTTCACCGAGTGGGGCGAGCTCGACGGCCTCCGCCCGCTCAGCGACCCCGACCTGCTGCCGCGATTCAGCGGGACGGCTCGCTACACGGCCTCCTTCGACGCGGACGCGGCCGCCGGCGAGCACGCCCTCGACCTCGGCGAGGTCTTCGAGCTCGCGACCGTGCGACTCAACGGCGTGGACCTCGGGACGCGTATCGCCCCTCCCTACCGCTTCGAGGTTCCGGAGGGCGTCGTCGCCGGCCGCAACACCATCGAGATCGACGTGACCAACACGCTCGCCAAGGCGCAGCCGGACTTCTTCTCCGCGTTCGCGCAGCAGGAGCCGAGCGGTCTGCTCGGCCCCGTGACGCTGGCGTCGCTGACCAGGGAGGACCGCCCATGAGCGACAACCACGCGGCCTTCGAGCGCTTCTGCGACCTCTTCTACACGCAGAAGCGGGTCGCCGACGCCTTCGCCTCCCTCGTCGCGGACGACTACCGGCAGCACAACCCGAACATCCCGGACGGGCCGGCCGCCGCGATCGAGGCGCTGACGCCGAAGTTCGACGGCAGCCCGGAGGCGCGCTTCGAGATCCAGCGGATCCTCGTCGACGGCGACCTCGCGATGGTGCACGTCAAAGCCTCCCGACCCGGCGCACCCGACGCCGCGGTCGCGGACATCTACCGATTCGAGAGCGGCCGGATCGTCGAGCACTGGGACGTGCTGCAACCCGTCCCCGTGCATGCCGCCCACGACCATCCGATGTTCTGAACAGGAGAACCCATGTACCAGCTCGCACCCAACATCGAACTGCTCTTCACCGAGGCCGGCGAGTACCACGACCGCGTGCGCGCCGCCGCCGCGGCCGGCTTCAGCGCCGTCGAGATGTGGGGACCGACCGGCGTCGACGCCCCCGCGACCCCGAAGGACCTCCCCGCGCTCAAGGCTGCGCTCGAGGAGACCGGCACGGCGCTCACCGCGCAGCTCTCGGAGCCGCGCACCCAGTTCATGATCCCGCCGTGGGACCACTCGGAGTTCTATCGCAAGCTCGACGAGGGCGTCGCCATCGCGCAGGACCTCGGCTGCCCGCGCATCGTCGTCGGCAGCGGAACGGGCTTCGGTGGCTGGAAGCGCCAGGTCCAGCTCGACAAGCTGATCGAGATCTATCAGAAGGCCATCGCGCAGATCGACGGGTCGGGGATCACGCTCGCGCTGGAGCCGGTCAACGTGCGCGTCGACCACCCCGGCTCGCTGCTCGACCGCACGGCGGAGGCCGTCTACGTCGCGCGCGGCGTCGACTCGCCGTTCTTCGGCGTCCTCTACGACATCTACCACTCGGCCGTCGAGGGCGAGGACATGGCGGCGGAGCTCGAGAACGCGGGCGATCTGATCGCCTACGTGCAGCTCGCCGACGCCCCCGGCCGCGGCGAGCCCGGCTCGGGAGAGCTCGACTGGGCAGGGCGCCTCCGCATCCTCCGCGCCTCCGGCTACGACGGCCCGATCGGGCTCGAGTACTACCCGACGCAGGAGTCGGCGGCCTCCGTCGCCCTCATCCGCGAGCTGGCGGTGAGCGCATGAGCCGCTATCCCGACGCGGTCGACGTCGTCATCGTCGGCAGCGGACCGACCGGCGCCGCGTACGCGCGCATCCTGAGCGAGGAGGCGCCGGGCGCGACCGTCGCGCTGTTCGAGGTCGGGCCGACGGTCTCGGACCCGCCGGGCGCGCACGTCAAGAACATCGAGGACGCCGCCACCCGCGCCGAGGCGCAGGAACGGTCGGAGGGCCCGGGCGCCGGTGCGGAGACCGTGAACGGGCCGGGGTCGGTGACCGCGGGCCAGCGTCGCGCGCGCCCGGGCACCTACCTCCTCGACGAGGGCTTCCAGGAGCCGGGGGAGGACGGCCTGCCGGTCGTCGCCTTCTCCAGCAACGTCGGCGGGATGGGCGCGCACTGGACCGCCGCGTGCCCGCGACCCGGCGACAGCGAGCGCATCGCGTTCCTGCCCGACCTCGACAAGCTGCTGGACGAGGCCGACCGGCTGCTCGGGGTGACGACCGACGCGTTCGACGGCGCCCCGTTCACCGCGGTGGTCCGCGAACGCCTCGCCGCTGCGGTCGATGGCGGCCGCCCGGCCGCTCAGCGCGTGCAGCGGATGCCGCTGGCCGTGCACCGCGGCGACGACGGCAGGCTGGTGTGGTCGGGCTCCGACGTGGTGTTCGGCGACGCGACCCGCGCGAATCCCGGCTTCACGCTCTACGACGACTCCCTGGTCACGCGGGTGCTGCTGGAGGACGGCCGGGCGGCGGGCGTGGAGGTCCGTGACCGCCGCACGGGCGACCTCCACACCGTGGCCGCACGATTCGTGGTCGTCGCCGCCGACGCCCTGCGCACCCCGCAGGTGCTGTGGGCCAGCGGGATCCGGCCCGCCGCGCTCGGGCGCATGCTCAACGACCAGACGCAGGTGGTCTACGCCGCCCGGATCCGCGACGCTGCTCAGGTGGCCGCGGAGAACGCGGCTGGCGGCGCGGGCGGCATCGGCTCCGACGAGGTCATCGACGGGCCGATCAGCGAGCACAGCGGCGTCAGCTGGGTGCCGTTCACCGACGCGATGCCGTTCCACGGCCAGGTCATGCAGCTGGACGCCTCGCCGATCCCGCTCGCGGACGACGACCCGGTGGTGCCGGGCTCGATCGTGGGCCTCGGGCTGTTCTGCGCGAAGGACCTGCAGTGGGACGACCGCGTCGCCTTCAGCGACGAGGAGCGCGACTGGTACGGCATGCCCGCCATGCGCGTCCACTACCGGCTCACCGACCGCGACCACGCCGTGATCGAGCGGGCGCAGGAGGAGATCGTCGAGCTCGCGAAGGCGGTCGGCGACCCGATCGGCGACCGCCCGTTCACGATGCCGCTCGGCGCCTCGCTGCACTACCAGGGCAGTGTGCGGATGGGGGAGGCCGACGACGGCCGCAGCGTGTGCGGCCCCGACAGCGAGGTCTGGGCGGCGCCCGGGCTGTTCGTCGCGGGCAACGGCGTCATCCCGACGGCCACCGCGTGCAATCCGACGCTGACCTCCGTCGCGCTCGCGGTGAAGGGCGCGCGGCGGATCGCTCGCGACCTCGCAGACCAGGCGCTCTTGCTTAGGTCTGAAAACGACATTAGTGTGTAGAAACAAGGAAAAAGAAGTCAAGGAGGACTCGTGATCCCCGATCGCATCATCGAGCAGGGCACGCTCACGACCACCGGCACGCGTGCCGCGGTCGACGTGCGCATCCCCTGGTATCGCGCGCTCCCGGCGTCCTGCATCGCCGGCGCCACGCTGTCCGTGGACGGCGTGCCCGCTCCGGCGGAGACGCTCCGCTGGGAGCTCAACGGCCGCGAGCGCACCTTCGCCGACATGGCCGACGACACCGAGGAGTGGTGGTTCCCGCTCGACTCGGCGGTCCTGTCCGGCGAGGTGCCGGTGCCGGATGACGGCGGAGAGCACGAGGTCTCGGTGGACCTCACGCTCTACATCCCGTACATCGTCATCGGCGACGACGAGGTGCTCCACATCGAGGAGCACGACACCAAGACCATGAAGGCGGTGACGGCATGACCGCCAATGCCCCGACAAGCACCAGGCCGCAGGCCCTCGGTTCCCCGATCCAGGGCGTGACCCTCTACAGCTTCACCCGGGCGTTCCACGCCCGCGAGTACGACCTGGAGGGACTGATCCGCAAGGTCGCCGCCGACGGCTACGGCCCCGGGCTGGAGGTCATCGGCTTCTCCAGCTTCCGCGGCTTCCCGGTGATCGAGGACTCCTTCGCCGGCTGGTTCCGCGACCTGGTCGCGGAGGTCGGGCTGGTGCAGACCTCGCTGGCGATCAACGCCGACGTCGGCATCCACCGCGACCGGCTGCTGAACCAGGACGAGCTGATCGAGTACATGCGCCGGCAGATCGAGGCCGCCGCGAAGCTCGGCTTCCCCATCGCGCGCGTGCAGATCTCGATCACGCCCGACTCGATGGCCGCGCTCGCGCCGATCGCCGAGCAGTACGGCGTGACGCTCGCGCTGGAGGTGCACGCCGACCAGTACGCCTCGCACCCGCGCATCCTCGCGCTGCGCGACCGCTACGAGGAGGTCGGGTCGCCCTTCCTGGGCTTCACCGCCGACTGGGGCGCCACCACGGTCGGGTTCGCGCCGTCGCTGCTTGAGGCCTACCGGCGACGCGGCGCGACGGAGGAGCTGCTGGGTCAGGTGGTGGAGCTCTGGAACGAGTTCTACGAGGCCGGGCCTCCCGCCGACCAGGCCGACCACGGCCAGCGGTTCGGCCGGTTCATCGGCCTCGCCGCGCAGAACGGACGTCCCGACCTCGGCATCGACTTCGCCATCAACGGCACCGGCCTGTTCGGTCCGGCGCGCGTCGACGACTGGCTGGAGATCATGCCGTGGATCAAGCACGTCCACGGCAAGTTCTTCGGCATCGACGAGAACCACGAGGAGCCGTCCGTGCCGGTGCGCGACCTCATCGCGCTGCTGGTGGCGAACGGTTACAACGGGGCCATCTCGAGCGAGTACGAGGGCTGGCACTGGAACCACTGGCAGTCGCCGTTCGAGATCATCCGCGACGAGCAGGCCGTGCAGCGGTCGGCGGCGCAGAACACGGGCAGCCGGATGGTCACCGACGCGGCGGAGGCGCGGCTCCAGCTGGGTCGGTGGCTGCCGAGCAGGGAGGGGGCGATCAGTTGAGCAGCATCGCATTCACCTCGCGCATCGTCCGGGCCGGGTCCACCAGCCCGGGAGACAGCAGTGCCTGAAGCGCGAGGCCGTCCTTGAGCGCCAGGAGCATGGTGGCGGCCGTCTCGGCCGGCCACTCCGTGGGGAGCGCCCCGGCCTCCTGGGCCGACGCGATCGCCTCGGTCAGCTGCGCGCGCAGCCGCGTGTAGAGGTCGGCGAAGTACTCGTGAGCGGCGTGCTCGGGGTTCGTGGCCTCAGCCGAAAGGACCGTGTAGAGCCGCATCACGGCGGGCTCGCGGGCGTTGTCGGCCATCGTCTCGGCGAGGGCCTCAACCGGAGTGCTGTTGGTGGCGATCGCGGCCGCGAAGCTGGCGCCGTCGAGCTCGTCGCGTCGCGCCAGTACGGCCGTGAGGAGGTCCTCCTTGCTGGGGAAATGGTGAAGGAGGCCCTGCCGGGAGACCCCGCACGCCGTCGCGATGTCGGTCAGCGTCGCGTTGTCGAACCCCGATGTCCCGAAGGCCGCGATGGCCTGCTCGAGGATGAGTTCCTTGCGCGCGCGCCCCGACGCGTAGCCGTCTTCCCTGCCGCTCATAACCCGTAGCCAATCATGAAAATAAAAACTTACGAAGAGGTAGGTATTCATGTTACGGTCCCCGACAGACGGGTCAAGCCCGCTCGCACGCCATCGACGATGAAAGGCACAGCGTGACCACCGAAGCAACGGTCGCCGGCGACACCGCCGGAACGAGACCGATCAAGTGGAGCTACATGGACCACTGGCGGGCGAACGGCCCCCGCGGCCCGTACGACCAGTGGCACTCCCGCCAGACCATGACCCGCTTCCTCCGCCAGGTCGCCGCCGTCGGGTTCGACGCGATCGACACCTTCGACTTCCGGTTCTGGCAGATCCTCGAGCAGTACGGCTCGGTGGCGAACTACCAGGAGTTCGTGCAGGAGCAGGGCCTCGAACGGATCGTCAACACGTTCCACGGCGTCTACTACGACCCCGAGCGCTACGCGCCGGAGGTGCCGGCCACGCACGACACGATCCTCGAGGACTTCAAGGTCACGCTCGACCGCTGGTCGGGCATCCAGCTCGACAACATCATCGTGATGCCCGGCTCGCGGTTCTTCGACGAGCAGGGCGTGACCGACGACGGCCTGAAGCACGCGGCGGAGGTCTGGGGCAAGGTCGGCGAGCTCACGCAGCAGTACGGCGTGAACCTGACCTGCCACCACGAGTTCTACGGCGGCATCCGCACCCGCGCGCAGATCGACGCGTTCTACGGCTACGCCGACCCGCGCTACGTGAAGTTCTTCGTCGACACCGCCCAGCACTGCATCGCCGACGTCGACCCGGTCGACGTGTACGAGGCGCACCACGAGCGCGTGAGCGGCTTCCACTTCAAGGACACCCGCACCAAGGACGTCAACGACGACTACCGCCTCTGGCCCGACGCCGAGCTCTCGGCCGTCACGACCGAGAAGTGGTTCTACGAGATGGGCACAGCGGAGGGCCTCGTCGACTTCGAGTCGATGATGCGCTCGGTGCGCGACCACGGCTACACCGGCTGGATCAGCGTGGAGCACGACAAGGCCGACAAGATCGGCGGCGACTACTCCGAGAGCACGGCGATCGCGCGCTGGTACGCCAAGAACGTGCTCGACCGCATCTACCAGGAGGAGCGGGCATGACCGGCATCCGGTGGGGCTACGCCCTCAACCAGTGGGACACCAACATCGACGCGTTCGTGCGCAAACGCGACCACGAGCGGGCCTTCAAGACGATCTCGATCAGCGGGTTCTCCGGCGTCGAGCTCACCGCCGAGAGCTTCGGTCCGTGGGAGCCGCTCGGCTCGCCCGAGCAGATCGCGAATCTCTACGGGTCGCTCGACGGCCTCCGTCAGGTGCTCGCGGACTGCGCGCTCGACGGCGTCTCCAGCTACGTCTACGACCCGTTCATCGGGTTCGACGTGGAGATGGGCCGCGGCCACGACCCGCTCGACCCCGAGGCCGTCCCGCGGATCACCGCGACCGCGGTCTGGTTCGCGGAGGCCCTGGCCGAGCTGGGCGGGGAGGTGCTCGTCGTCCGCCCGTGCGGCTCCGCGTGGCAGACCGGCGCGCTCGACGACGACCGCATCGCCGCCCTCGCGACGTGCTGGAACACGGTCGGCGCCGCCGTCGCCGCGGCCGGCATCTCGCTCGCCCTGCACTTCGACTTCCTCTCGGCGCTCCGCCTCGACGACGGCCTCGCCCGGCTGCTCGACGCGACCGACCCGGAGCTGGTCGGCCTCGCGCTCGACACGGCCGAGTTCGCCGTCGCCGGCCTCGACCCCGTCGCGGTTTTCGAACGCCACGCGGATCGCGTCCGGCACATCCAGTTGAAGGACGCCCGCGAGGTGGTGGACGCGACCGACGCCCTCACCCCGCACGCCGAGCAGTTCGTCCGCACCGAGGGCGGCGCTCGCCGCGTCGAGCGCTGGTTCTTCGAGCCGACCGACGAGGGCGGCCTCGTCGACTTCGAGTCGTTCGCGCGGTCCCTCGCGCGCCACGAGTACACCGGTTGGATCGTCGTCGAGTCCGACCAGAGCCCTCACCCCGCCGAGAGCGCGATGGTGAGCGGCTGGTACGTCCAGAACGTCCTCGCACCACTCACCTCCGCTGCGGGAGAACTCTCCGCCAGCGCCGTCGGAAAGGCCTGACCATGACCACTCGCACAGCACCGTCGAAGCGGGCCCTCCCGCTCGCGGCCGCCCTCGCCGCCGGGGCACTCGTCCTCGCCGGCTGCTCCGGCAGCGGCTCCTCGGGAGGCGCGGAGCCCAAGACCATCACGTTCGCCTTCGGCGCGACGAACGACCAGGACAAGGCCGCCTACTCCGGCCTCGCCACGGCGTTCGCCAAGACCCACACGGGCGTGACGGTCACCCCGCAGAACCTCCCGGCGCAGAGCTACCCGAGCACGATCGGCACCCGCGTGCAGGGCGGCAACGCCCCGGACACCTTCCAGTCCGAGGGCGGGACCGGCCAGTCGTACTCGATCATCCCGTTCGCCAAGGCCGGCCAGCTGCTGCCGCTGACGGACAGCGCGATCCTCTCGGCGCTGCCCTCGTCGCAGAAGGAGCTGTGGGTCTACAACGGCAAGGCCTACGGCGTGCCGCTCGGCAGCAACGCCAACGGCGTCATCTACAACGACGACCTGGCGAAGTCGATCGGCGTGGACATCACCGCCGCCACGAGCCTGGACGGGATCATCGCCCAGTGCGGCAAAGCCCGCGCAGCAGGCAAGACGATCTACGGCCTGGCCGGCGGGGCGACCGCGAACAACGCCTTCTTCGCCCTCGGCCTGGCCACCTCCACCGTCTACGGCCCGGACAAGAACTGGAACACGAAGCGCGCCCAGAACACGGTGACCTTCGCGGGCACCAAGGGCTGGAGGACCGCGCTCGAGTCGATCAAGAAGATGTTCGACGCCGGCTGCTTCCAGGACGGCGCGGCGAGTGCCGGTTTCGACGCCCTGACCAACGGCGCCTCGTCGGGCAAGATCCTCGGCTTCTTCGCCCCCAGCAACGCGGCCAAGGAGATCATGGACGCCGCAGGCGGTCATGTGAAGCTGGTGATCCTGCCGATCGCGGCTCCGGGCGGCACCAAGACCTACCTGTCCGTCAGCGCCGACCAGAGCGTCTCCGCGAGCGCGAAGACCAAGAGCCCGCAGCTCGCGCAGGAGTTCCTGAAGTACATCGTCTCCAAAGACGGCCAGGAGGCCTACTCGCAGGCGGTCGGCACCATCCCGGTCACCGCGGACGCCTCCACGAAGCTCCTCCCGCAGTTCGAGCCGGTGAAGGACCTCATCGACGCGAACACCGTGCGCGGCCTCCCGTCGACCGACTGGACCAACGTCAAGGTCTACAACGACCTCGGAAACGGCGTGCAGGGCATCCTGACCGGCCAGCTCACCGTCAAGCAGGTGCTCCAGCAGATGGACGCCGACTGGGGTTGATCCCGGCCGGACCGATCGCACGACATCGAACGACCACACGAAAGGAACCACCATCATGGTGAACGACACCGGCATCGCCGGCACGGGCATCGAGCTCGGCACCACCCTCTACTCGATGACGAGCGAGTTCGCGGCGGGCATCTACACGCCGGAGACGCTGATCGCGGCGGTCGCCGAGAACGGCATCGGCCCGGGCGTCGAGTTCAACATCGCCCAGCTGCTGCGCACCTACCCGGACGTCGACGCGGAGTTCGTGAAACTCTGGTTCGACTCCCTGGAGAAGTACGGCCTGGAGCCGAGCGCCGTCGGCACGAACCTCGACATGGGCCGCCGCAAGGACCGCGACATGACGCCGGACGAGGAGCACGACTTCCTCGCCCGCCAGCTGAAGACCGCGCACACGCTCGGCTTCAAGCGGGTGGTCATCCGCTCGGCCGGCCGCGAGCTGCTGCGCAGCCTCCTGCCGCTCGCCGAGAAGTACGACCAGCGCCTCGGCTACGAGATCCACGCGCCGCAGGGTCCGAACGACCCCAAGGTGCTCGGCATCCGCGAGCTCTACGAGGAGCTCGGCAGCGACCGGCTCGGCTTCACGGCCGACTTCTCGTCCACGATGCACAGCCTGTCGCCGACGCTGCTCTCGCAGCTCGCGAAGATGGGCCTCGACGAGAAGCACTTCGGCGTGATGGACGAGATCTGGCACGAGCCCACTCCCATGCATGTGCGCAACCAGAAGTTCGAGGACTACCTCACCGGCGAAGGCGTGGACCCGCTGCGGTTCGGACCGTTCACCCGCCTTGCGTTCAACATGCACGGGCTGGTGCCGCCGGAGGAGTGGCTCGACATCATGCCGCAGATCTTCCACGTCCACGCGAAGTTCTACGACATCGACGCGGAGGGGCAGGAGCCCGCGATGGACATCCCGCGCATCGTCCGACAGTTCGTGCAGGGCGGCTACCGCGGCTACCTGTCCAGCGAGTGGGAGGGCCACGCGTTCTCCGACCTCGGCGAGGCCGACCCGATCGACCTCGTGAAGAAGCAGCACGCGCTCATGCGGCGCACCATCGAAGACGCCGTCGCCGAGAAGGAGTCCCTTCATGTCTGACACCGCCGTCGAGCCGAACATCGCCGACCTGACCGCCGAGCTCGCGCGCCTGCGCGAGGAGGTCGCCGCCGCGCAGGGCCTCGCCCGTCGAGCCGCCGACCGGGGCGAGCTCGAGAACCTGTTCAGCACCTACATGTACCTGCACAACGCGTTCCAGGACGAGCGGATCATCCCGCTCTGGGTGAAGGAGGGCACGGAGGGCATCCGCGCCCGCTACACCAACGCCGGGCAGTACACGACGTGGGAGAGCGTCACGCGCTACCATCGCGGCCGGCCGTCGCCGGAGGGCAAGCTCATCCTGCACGCGACGACCACGCCGGTCATCGAGGTCGCCGCCGACGGGAACACCGCCAAGGGCGTCTGGCTCATGGCGGGCACCGAGTCGGGACTGACCGACCCGGAAGTCGCCAAAGCCTTCCCCGACATGTATTCGCCCGACCTGGTGCAGGGCAAGAAGGTGTGGGCGCACTGGGTCTGGTGCAAATACGCCATCGACTTCCTCCGCCAGGACGGCGAGTGGAAATTCTGGAAGTTCCGCTGCTACGAACTCGCCCGCGCGCCCTTCGAGGAGAACTGGGTCAGCTTCGGCGAGAAGAACCAGGGCGCGTTCGACCTGGACCTCATGTACTTCGGCGACGACGGCACGCCCGTCTTCATGCCGCCGGCCGACGAGCCGGTGCCGAGCGAGAACCACCCGTACAGCCCGTCGACCGTGCAGCAGCTCGAGCCGGAGCCTCCCGCGCCGCACGGCACGTTCACCGACACGTTCAAGTAAGGGATCGATCATGGCAACTCACAACTCGCTGTTCTCCGAGAAGGACGTCCGGCGTACCGCCGACGGCATCGCGGTCTCGGTCCAGCTTCCCTGGTACCGCAGCCTGTGGCTCTCCGCCGTCGACGACGTCGCGGCCACCGTCGACGGCGTGCCGATCCCGCGCGACGGCCTCCGCTTCGAGCTGAACGGCCGCAGCTACCGCATCGAGGAGCTGCCCGAGCAGTCCGAGACGCTCTGGTTCGTCGCCGACCGTCCCGACGTCGTGATCCCGCTGGGCCACGCACCGGAGGCGGGGGAGAAGCACACAGTCGAGGTCGTCCTCACGATGCGCCTGCTCTACATGCAGATCATGCCGGGCGTCGACGGCGGCCCCGGCCGCTACGTCACCAACCGGGTCCCGGTCGAGCGCGAGCTGGTGCTGGCATGACGCTCCGCGTGGCCATGATCGGCCACGGCTTCATGGGTGCGGCGCACTCGGTGGGCTGGCGGCAGGCGCCGCGCGTCTTCGACCTCCCGGAGGCCGTGGAGCTGGCCGTGATCGTCGGCCGGAACGAGCAGGCGGTGTCCCGGGCCGCCGCGAAGTGGGGCTGGGCATCGCACGCGACCGATTGGCGCGAGGTGATCGCGCGCGACGACATCGACATGGTCGACATCGTGACGCCGGGCGACTCGCACGCCGAGATCGCCATCGCTGCTCTGGAGGCCGGAAAGCACGTCCTCTGCGAGAAGCCGCTCGCGAACAGCGTCGAGGAGGCCGAGGCGATGGCCGCCGCCGCCGAACGCGCGGCCGAGCACGGCGTGCACGCGATGGTCGGGTTCACCTACCGGCGTGTGCCGGCGGTCTCGCTGCTGCAGGACCTCATCGCGCGTGGCACCATCGGCGAGGTGCGGCAGGTCCGCGCCGCGTACCGCCAGGACTGGCTGGTCGACCCGTCCGTCCCGCTCGGCTGGCGGCTCCAGAAGGAGCACGCCGGTTCGGGCGCGCTGGGCGACATCGGCGCGCACATCGTCGACATGACCCAGTTCGTGACCGGCAGCCTCGTGACGCGGGTCTCCGGCACGGTCGAGACCATCGTCTCCCAGCGACCGGTGCTCGGTGAGCGGTCGGGGTTCACCGGCAGCGCCACCGGAGCGCTCGGCGAGGTGACCGTCGACGATGTCGCGATCTTCACGGGCCGGCTCGACAACGGCGCGCTGGTCTCGTTCGAGGCCACGCGCTTCGCGACCGGACGCAAGAACGCCCTCACCATCGAGGTGTCCGGCTCGGAGGGCGCGCTGGCGTTCGACCTGGAACGCCTCAACGAGCTGCGGCACTACGACCGGAACGCGCCGGCGGAGCTGCAGGGGTTCACGACGATCCTCGTGACCGAGCCCCAGCATCCCTACGTCTCGGCGTGGTGGCCGCCCGGGCACATGCTCGGCTACGAGCACGGCTTCTCGCACCAGGTCGTCGACTTCGTCACGGCCATCGCGCACGGCTCCGCGCTCGACCCGACCTTCGCCGACGGGCTCGCGGTGCAGCGCGTGCTCGCGGCGGTGGAGGAGAGCTCCGCCCAGGATTCGGCGTGGGTCGCGGTGGAGGCCGCGGCTCCCGCGCGCGTGTAGAGAGAGGAACCACCATGACTCGCCCGATCACCCTGTTCACCGGCCAGTGGGCCGACCTGCCCTTCGAGGAGGTGGCGCGGCTCGCCGGCGAGTGGGGCTACGACGGCCTCGAGATCGCCTGCTGGGGCGACCACCTCGACGTCGCCCGCTGGGACGATGCCGACTACGTGCAGTCGCGCCGCGACATCCTGGAGCGCAACGGCCTGAAAGTCTGGACGATCTCCAACCACCTCGCCGGCCAGGCCGTCTGCGACGACCCGATCGACGAACGCCACCGCGACATCCTGAACGACCGGGTGTGGGGCGACGGCGACCCGGACGGCGTGCGGCAGCGCGCCGCCGAGGAGCTGAAGCTGACCGCCCGGATGGCCGCCGCGCTCGGCGTGAAGACCGTGACCGGCTTCACCGGCTCCTCGATCTGGAAGGCCGTCGCGATGTTCCCGCCGGCCTCCGACGAGTGGATCGCCGCCGGCTACCGCGACTTCGCCGACCGCTTCCATCCGATCCTCGACGTGTTCGAGGAGGTCGGCGTCCGGTTCGCGCTGGAGGTGCACCCCTCCGAGATCGCTTACGACTACTGGACCGCCAAGGCGACCCTGGAGGCGATCGGCCACCGGGAGAGTTTCGGCATCAACTTCGACCCGTCGCACTTCATGTGGCAGCAGCTCGACCCGGTGGCGTTCGTGCTCGACTTCGCCGACCACATCTTCCACGTCCATGTGAAGGAGTCGATTACCAACCTCGACGGCCGCAACGGCGTGCTCGGCTCGCACCTGCCGTGGGCGAACCCGCGCCGGGGCTGGACGTTCGTCTCGACCGCGCACGGCGAAGTGCCGTGGGAGCCGATCTTCCGCGCGCTCAACTTCATCGGCTACACCGGCCCGACCTCCGTCGAGTGGGAGGACGCCGGCATGGACCGCCTCCAGGGTGCGCCGGAGGCCATCGCGTTCGTCCGCGGGCTCAACGCGATCACCCCGCCCGCCGCCGCGTTTGACGCGGCCTTCTCGACGAAAGCCGACTGATGACCGTGCTGAACGCCCTCATCCTCTCCGGTCACATGACCCGCGAGCACGACAACGAGCACCGCAGCTTCCGTCAGCACAACGTCTGGCTCACCCAGCTGCTGGAGGACACCGGCCGCTTCCGCGTCCGGGTCGTGGAGGACCCGCGCGGCCTCGGCGCCGAGATCATCGACAAGTACGACGTCGTGATCGTCGTCTTCGAGGGCCGCGACGGCTACCACGAGAAGGCCGTCGGTTTCGGCGCCGAGACCGACGCGGCACTGCTGAGGTTCGTGCGCGACGACGGCAAGGGCATCGTCTGGTTCCACGGCTCGGCCGCCCAGGAGGCCGACTGGGGCTACCCCGACGAGTACAACGTCCTCCGCGGCTCCCGGCTGACCGTGGCCGGCGGACTCCGGCCCCGGCCGTGGGGCGAAGCCCAGCTCGACACGACGGAGCCGCGGCACGCGATCACCGACGGCATCAGCGCACGCTGGACCGTCACCGGCGACGACATCCTCACCGGTGTGGAGATCCTCGACGGCGCGCGGGTGCTGCTCACGACCTACGACGACCTGGAGTCCTACGAGAAGGCTCCGGTCTGGCCGATGTCGCACTACCCGGTGGCGATCCCGGAGC
Organism: Leifsonia sp. NPDC056824; assembly: GCF_042789575.1. Classification (NCBI taxonomy): domain Bacteria; kingdom Bacillati; phylum Actinomycetota; class Actinomycetes; order Micrococcales; family Microbacteriaceae; genus Leifsonia; species Leifsonia sp. NPDC056824. The sequence goes on from NZ_JBHUAV010000001.1 coordinate 1,464,971, forward strand.
AGGGCATCGCCGGCCTCCCCGGCATGAACACCGACCAGCCGATCGCCTGGATCAACGAGTACGGCGCGGGCCGCTCGTTCACGATCACGATCGGCCACGACATCGACACGTTCCGCCGGATCGAGTTCATCCGGATGTTCCCGCGCGGCGTCGAGTGGGCCGCGACCGGCGAGGTCACCCTGAACGGCCCCGACCGCCGGGGCGAGCGCCGCTTCCTCCCCTGGCCCTACTACAACCACGAGGCCTAAGCCCGTTCTCGCCTCCGCCGAGGGGCACGTAGTTGTCACTTTTCGCGCCCGAAAGCGACAACAACGTGCCCCTCGGTGCGCTCAGAGGGAGGCGCGGGCGAGGGCGAGGTGGGCGCGCGTCATGTCCGCGGGTGAGGCGTCCAGCCACTCGTGGCCGCCCCACTCGCTGCACAGGATGCCCGCGAAGCCGGACGGGCGCAGAAGCCCGCCGAGGTCACGGAGCGGCTGCGAGACCCGGCCGTCGGCGTCGTCCAGGTCCCAGAACTTGAGGTGGAAGGCGCCGACGAGCGGGAGGACCCCGTCGAGAACCGACACCGACGAGCGGCCGAAGCGCACGAGCAGGTTCATGTACAGCGCGTGTGCGGCGGGCGGCACCGCTCCCGAGCGCAGGTGGCTCACGATCGCGTCGAGAGTCTCGGCCTCCAGCCACGCGTCGGTCAGTCTCGTCAGCAGGCCGCCCGGGATGCTCGGGGCGAGCGCTGCGAGATAGCTGACCGGCAGCGCCGGCATCAGCATGCTGGTGTCGACGAGCAGCCGCACCCGTGGATCGTCGAGCGCTGCGATGTCCTCGATCGCCCCGGCGACCATCGGCGTGCTCGGTGTCTGCTGTCCTTGCAGCTCCTCGTAGAGGGTGAGCCCGAGCTCGTGCAGCACCGGCTGAACACGGTGGAGCAGCGCGGGCCCGGCCTGGCCGATCGGCAGACGTACGCCCTCCGCGCCGAGGTCGTGCGCGGTGCGGAGCTGGGGGAGCAGGAAGGCGAACCGCTCGTCGTCGTCGCGCCTCCGGGCCGGGCTCAGCCAGTCGTCCAAGCTCGCGCCGACAATGCCGACCCGGCCGCCGGCGGCTGCGATCCGGTCGCGCAGGTCCTCAGCCTCCGCCGCGGGCGTCGACGGGAACGACCGCCACAGCTGTCCCGGTTCGAGTTCGACCACGCGCGCCACGTCGGAGGCCACGATCCCGACCGCGATGTCGGTGGCGGGACGGTCGGCGCGGATGACCTCCGGCGTCCAGTTGAAGGCGCTCGCGGCGAGCGTCCACGGTGTCTCGGCTGCCGTCGGGAGCGTCCGGAGCCTCCGCTCGATCGCGAAGTCGAGAGTGAGTGGCGCGTCCGGGCCGGCCGGGAGATACGGGATGAGCAGCCGGAACGACAGCGCGACCGTGTGCATGCCGGGGGAGAGCGCGCCCGGTCCGCGCAGGAGGAGGCGATCCTGGACGAACCACCAGCCGTCACCCACCGGCGCTTCGACGGCGCGCTCGTCCCCGTCGATGCGGAGGCGCACTTCCGAGACGCTCGAGAGCGGGAGTGACCGGATCCACGGGAGGCTCACGCGAAGAGCGAATCCGTCCGCGGTCATCGTCAGGGCGTCGTCGGTCAGGATCGGGAGGGCCATGAAACGCCTTCGCATCGGCTTATGGACGCAAACTACACGCTTATGTCTGAAACCGAAAGAAGTTGGGACTGGGCTGCGCTGAGCGAGTCGGCGACCATTTGATTGCTACAAAATAATAGCCCGAATATTTGTAGCCGTGATAAAGTGACGCATGGTACCGCCTGGTGAACGTCTATCCGGACGGGCGCGAGTCCGGTGTATTCCATGCAATGGAGCTGGGTCCGAAGTTCCGGCGATACAGGGAGGAGAATTCGAATGGCTGAGAAGAACGATGCAGAGTACGCCGCACTTGCCGCACGGCTCACCGATCCCGAGGTGGAACTGCCGAAGCCGCAGGGTGTCCTGACGGGCGACGACGCCGCGGCGGCCGGACGCGAATTCATGCTGCGCGAGTACGGCTCGCCGGAAGCGCTGGATGCGGCATTGCGAACTGCTGGGCGACCGCGGCTGGGCACACATCCCAAGGGTGCTTCCCCAACGGTGCGTGGTCGGATCGCCGAGGCTGAGCGCGCCGCGTTCGATGAACTGATCAGGCAGACCGGAAAGAAGGAGAGCGAACTGGTCCGGGAGGCGGTCCACCTCCTGCTCGAGCAGCACAAGCTGGCCAGCTGAGCGCTCCCGCGCGCGGGCTCACGGCACCGCCTTCCACAGTCGTCGTTACGGCGTCCATAGTTCAAGGCGATCCCACCGCTCCGGTGCTCCCAGCGAAGCGACCGTGAGTGCGTCCGACGCGGGGAAATCGCGCAGCAGCGCGACTAGGCGCGCGGGCCAGTCGGTTTCGGGATCGATCGATGGCAGCAGGAAGGCGACCACTGCGAGCGCGTTGTAGACGCCGAAGACATTCTTCGCGTCCTCGCTGTCGCGAAGATGATCGAGCACAGGGATCTGTCCCCGTTTGGGCCGTGCCGGTGCGTACTGGAGTTTGCGATTGAAGAGTCGTGCGTGGTGGGCCGCGGCATTTCGCACGTAGTTCAGACTGGCCAACCAGCTCGACATCAGTGTCTTGGTCGGGACCCCGAACGCCACGGCGATCTCCTCCGCATCGATCTGGTTCACGCCGCGGTAGAGCACGGACAGCTGCCCGAGCTCGAGGAGCTCGGTGAGCGCCCAGACCGGCATCCGGTCGTCATACTTGTCGCGAAAATGCGCCACGAAGAGTTCGTCGGAACTCGCTCTGCGCGCGTTCACCCGCTGGAGCCACTGAACGTGCTTGCTCGGACTCGGGCGTCCATCGTCGATGATCTCCGCGCTGAAGGGCTCCACGAAGTAGGTAGGGTCCTCGTGGGCGAACGCTGCCCTGCGACCGAGCACGTACCCGATGCGCATGCGCACCGCGATCTCGATTCGCTCGACGGCTTCCAACACCAGGATGCGCAGCCGTCGGTCAAAGTCGAGCGTCGCCTCACCGTGGGCCAGGGTGGTCCCGTGTCTGTAGTCGCTCAGCACTCGGATGCGCGTGCGACCGCCCGCGTCGACGTATTCTTCGGATTCGCGGAACGGGTAGAGGTAGCCGGTCAGACGGTAGTAACCGATGGCGCCCAGGATCACTTCGGCATGGCTCGTGTCCTCGACCACGAGGCCGTGCTCCACCAGCCGCTCGACCTGCTCGTCCAACGACAGCCATGGCTTGGTGTATTCGACCAACAGCCCCCCCAAAAAGAAAATCAGCCCGCGCCTTTCGGCAACGGGCTGATCATGATGGGAAAACGCTACCACAGCCAACCGACACGATTACCGGAACCCATGCGTCAGGCGGCCACCGCCTTCACCCCGTCGATCGTCGGCCGCCCCTCCGCGAACCAGCGCGGGAAGGTCACCTCGAACAGTTCCTCCAACGCCAGCTCCGCACCCCCGCGCAGCGGCTCCTTCTCGTCGCCGACCGAGCGCACGATCGACAGGTCGCGCGTGGCGAGCGGCAGCGACAACTCGTAGACGCGCTGCCGCACCTCTGCCAGGAAGATCTCGCCCGCCGCCGACACGGCGCCCCCGACGACGATCACACCGGGGTTGAACATGTTGACGAGCGCGGCGATCGACTCGCCGATCAGCCGTGCGGAGCGCTGCACCAGCGAGATCGCGAGCGCATCCCCGTCCATCGCCGCGATCGAGACCGCCTCCGGGGTGATCGGCTGGCCACGCTCGACCAGGCCGGCGAGGATGCCGCCCGCGCCCCCCTCGAGCGCGCGCTCGGCGTCGCGCATGATCGCCCAACCGGAGGCCTCCGCCTCCAGGCAGCCGACCTTGCCGCACCGGCAGACCTCCGTCGAGTCGCGCACGCGGACATGGCCGATGTCGCCCGCCGCCCCGTTCGCACCGCGGTGGATGCGGCCGTGCGAGACGAGGCCGGCGCCGATGCCGCTGCCGACCTTGCAGTAGATGAGGTCCACGTTGTCGTCGCGGCGGTGGCTACGCTCCGTAAGGGCCAGGAGGTTGACGTCGTTGTCGACCCAGACCGGGGCCTCGAACCGCTGCTCGAAGCGGCGGCGCACGTCGAAGCCGTTCCAGCCGGGCATGATGGGCGGCGCGACGGGCGAGCCCGTCTCGAAGTCGACCGGGCCGGGCACGCCGACGGCGACCGCCCACACCGGCCGGTCGTCCTCGGCGGCGAGAAGCTCGTCGATCATCCCGAGCGCGGTGTCGATCGTCTCGGCGGGGCCGCGGCCGATGTCCCAGGGGCGGTGCGCCTCCGCGACGACCTCGCCGTCGAGGGTGGCCAGCCCGACGCGGATGTGGAGGGCGCCGAGCGCGCAGACGACGATCCGGCCCTGGTCCGAGCGGAAGCGGAGGGTGCGCGGTGCGCGGCCGCCCGACGACGGGCCGTACTCGCCGTCCTCCAGGAAGCCCATCTCGATCGCCGCGTCGACGCGTTGCGCGACGACGCCGCGGCCGAGGCCCGTCAGCCGGCCGATCTCGGGCCGGGTGTCGGCCTCCCCGGTGCGGACGAGGTTCACCACGCGCAGCAGGCTCATGACCTCGTCGGTCTGCGCGCCGAATCGGAGTGCGGAATCCCTAGCCATGCTTGATTCTGACACAACCTCACCCAGTGGGAGGTAGAACGAGCCCGTACTTGGGTGTCGAATTTCGCAGCTTGCGCCGCAGTGCGACCAAAGAAAGACCGTTGCCGACCTAGGGAATCAGTCTCATCGATCCCCGGCATAGCCGATACGCGGTTCCCCGATATCGCTCTGGCACCGAAAGTAGAAGCCGGGCACTCACATTCCGCCCGTCTGGAAAGGATCAAGGATGATCAAGCTTCTCTCCCACCTGTCGTATGTGGAGATCACGTCCCCGGATGTCGAGACGTCCGTGAAGTTCTACGAGGAACAGGTCGGACTGACCGTCGTCGACCGCATCGACGGCTCGGTGTACCTCCGCTGCTGGGGCGACTACTACGCATACTCGGTCGTCGTCTCGCCCGGCCCCGAGCCGACGCTCGCCACGATGGCCTGGCGCACGTCGAGCGCCGAGGCCCTCGAGGAGGCCGCCGCGCGCATCGAGGCTGCCGGCATCGAGGGCGAGTGGCTCGACGATGTGCACGCGATCGGCCGCGCCTACCGCTTCACCGGCCCGTGGGGCCACTCGATGACCCTGCACTGGGACGTCACCCGCCACCAGGCGCCCGGCCACGTCGCGTCCATCTACCCGGACCGCCCCGAGAAGCGCAGCAAGGTCGCCGGCGCCCCGCGCCAGCTCGACCACGTCACGATCGCGACCAGCGATGTCGACGGCTTCGCGCAGTGGTACAACGACGTGCTCGGCTTCCGCATCATGGCCCGCACCGTGCTCGACGAGGCGCCCATCTCGATCTTCTCGGTGCTCACCACCAACGAGAAGTCGCACGACCTCGGCGTCGTGCTCGACGGCTCCACCCGCGCCGGCCGCGTGAACCACTACGCGTTCTGGGTCGACACCTACGAGGAGCTGCTCATCGCGGCCGACACTCTGATGGAGAACGGCGTGCCGATCGAGTACGGCCCCTCCATCCACGGCATCGGCGAGCAGACGTTCCTCTACTACCGGGAGCCGTCCAGCCTCCGCATCGAGCTCAACACCGGCGGCTACCGCAACTACGTGCCCGACTGGCAGCCGAACACCTGGAAGCCGTCGCTGGGGTCCAGCAACTTCTACCGGAACGGCGCCATGCCGATGTCGATGACCGAGTCGTTCCCGGCCGCCGACGGCCCGAGCGCCACCGAGGAGGGCGTGCCCGAGGAAATCAAGGAAGCGCTGCTCAACCCGTACGCCGTGCAGGGTCGCGGCTGACGATGGCCGCACCGAGCGAAGACCCGGCCGACCTGGACCGCACCGACCCGGAGGCCGAGATCGCGGCGCGGGCGGAGGCCTACCGCAACTGGGGTCGCTGGGGCGAGGACGACGTGCTCGGCACGCTCAACCTCATCGACGCGGCCAAACGGGCGGACGCCGCCGCCCTCGTCCGTGAGGGCACGGCGATCTCCCTGGCGCAGTCGTTCGACATGAACGGCCCGCAGAAGGGCTGGCGCCGGCGCACCAACCCGGTGCACACGATGCTGGACACCGGGACGGACGCCGAGCGCGGCACCCAGGGCTTCCCGCACGGGCTCGGCGGCGCCGACGACGTGATCGCGATGCCGCTGCAGTGCTCGACGCAGTGGGACGGGCTCGGCCACATCTTCGATCACGGCTACGCCTGGAACGGCCGCCGGGCCGGGGACGTCGTGACGAGCGACGGCGACCTGGTCACCGGCATCGAGCACGCGGCCTCCGCGATCGTCTCGCGGGGGGTGCTGCTCGACCTGGGGCGGCACCTCCGGCCCACGACCGGAGAGTTGGAGGACGGCTACGCGATCACCGCAGCCGACCTCCGCTCGTGCGCGGAGGCGCAGGGCCCCTCGAGCACGGTGCGCACCGGTGACATCGTCCTGGTACGCACCGGACAACTCGCGCGCGTGCGTCGCGACGGCTGGGGCGAGTATGCGGGAGGCCCGGCCCCCGGCCTCTCGCTGACGACCGCCGGCTGGCTGCACGACACCGGGATCGCCGCGATCGCGACCGACACCTGGGGCTTCGAGGTCCGCCCGAACGAGTTCGACGTCCCCGCGTTCCAGCCGCTGCACCAGGTCGTCATCCCGAACCTCGGGCTCACCATCGGCGAGATGTGGGACCTGGAGGAGCTTTCGGCCGAGTGCGCGCGGCTCGGGAGATACGATTTCCTCCTCTCGGCTCCGCCGCTGCCCATCACGGCGGCCGTCGGGTCGCCGATCAACCCCATCGCACTGCTGTAGCGGCCTCGCCGTCCAGCCGCGTACGCAGAAGAACAGAGAGGTTCTCACATGACCGCCGTCACGAAGGTCGCGATCGCCGGAAGCGGTGTCGCGGGTCTGGCCACCGCCATCCAGCTCGCCAAGGCCGGCGTCGAGGTCGACGTCTTCGAGTCCAAGCCCGAGCTGAGCGCGCTCGGCTCGGGGATCACGCTGCAGGGGAACGCCCTGCGGGCCTTCGCGGCGCTCGGCGTCTGGGACGATGTGCAGCGCGAGGGCTACTTCTTCGAGGGGCTCACGCTGCGAGCGCCGGGGCCGGACGCCCCCGCCATCGCCGAGCTGCCCGAGGTGAAGACGGGCGGTCCGGACTTCCCCGCGACGGGCGGGATGTACCGTCCCGACCTGGCGCGCATCCTGCTCGCGCACGCCCAGGCGGCGGGAGCGAACGTCCGGTTCGGCGCGAAGGTCACGGGCGTGGCCGAGACCGAGGGCGGCGTCGCGGTGGAGGTCGACGGTTCGCCCGCAGGCGCATACGACCTCCTCGTCGGCGCCGACGGCCTCAACTCGGCCGTCCGCGAGCTGATCGGCATCGACACCAAGCCGCTGCCGACGGGCATGGGCATCTGGCGCTCGTTCGTCTCGCGTCCCGCCTCCGTCGAGCACAGCGAGCTGTACTACGGCGGCCCGGTCTACATCGCGGGTTACACGCCGACCGGCGAGGACACCATGTACGCCTACCTGGTCGAGCGCGCACAGGACCGCACCGGGCTCAGCGACGAGGAGTCCGTCGCGATCATGCTGGAGGAGTCGGCGGCCTACGGCGGACCGTGGAACGACATCCGCGCCGACCTCCAGGCCGGCGCGCACGTCAACTACACCTGGTTCACCCAGCACATCGTGCCGGCGCCGTGGAACCGTGGCCGCTCGGTCGTGATCGGCGACGCGGCGCACTCCTGCCCGCCCACGATCGCGCAGGGCGCGGCGCAGGCGCTGGAGGACGCGCTGGTGCTGACCGAGCTGCTGCTCGCCGCCGACACCGTCGACGACGCGCTCTGGGACGCCTTCCACGCCCGCCGCATCCCGCGCGCGCAGGCCGTCGTGGAGGCCTCCGTGCAGCTGGGCCAGTGGCAGATCGACCACGACCGGGAGGCCGACGCCCCCGGGCTCATCTTCGGCATCGCGCACCGGATGGCGGAGCCCGCATGAGGATCGCCCGCTGGACCGGCGACGGCGCGACCGTCTCCGAGGGGTTCGTGATCGGGGATCGGGTGGCCCCGTTCCCGGAGGGCCTCACCGTAGCCGAGGTGCTCGCCCGCGGGCTCGCCGAGGCGCACGCGCTGTTCGCTGCGGTTCAGGAGGCCGACGGCGCCGCCCTCGCCGACGCCCGGCTCCTCGCCCCGCTCGTGCCCGCGTCGATCCGCGACTTCGTCGCGTTCGAGGAGCATGTGGAGGGCGTGAGCGCGTCCGTCGATGGCAAGAGCGAGGTCGTGCCCGAGTGGTACCAGGCGCCGACGTTCTACTTCACCAACCCGCACACGGTGCTCGGGCCGGACGAGGTGCTGCGGCCTCCTGTCAGCGCCCGCCTCGACTTCGAGCTGGAGGTGGCGACCGTGATCGGCGGGGCCGGCGGCGCGAACCTCACCGCCGACGAGGCGGCCGGCGTGATCTTCGGCTACACGATCATGAACGACTGGTCCGCCCGCGACCTCCAGTCGCGCGAGATGAAGGTGCGCCTCGGCCCGGCCAAGGGCAAGGATTTCGGCACCAGCCTCGGGCCGTGGATCGTGACGGCCGACGAATTCGAGCCCTTCCTCGACGACGACGGCTTCCTGGCCGTCCGGGCCGAGGTGTTCGTGAACGACGAGCGCATCGGGCACGACCTCGTGTCGAACATGGGCTGGCCGTTCCCGGAGCTGGTCGCCTACGCCTCCCGGAACTCGCGGGTCGTGCCGGGCGACGTGCTGGGCTCCGGGACGACTGGCAACGGCGGCTGCCTGGCCGAGCTGTGGGGCCGCCGCGGCGAGCTCACTCCGCCTCCGCTGACCGAGGGCGACACCGTGCGCATGGCGGTGGAGGGCATCGGCGAGCTGATCGGACCCGTCGGTGCGGCCGTCGCCGCCCCCGAGCTGCCGGCGGCGCGCGAGCGTTCGCGTGCCCGCAGTCGTGGGGAGCGGGTCGCGCAGTGACCGCGCCGGACCTGTTCGCGGATCTCGACGGCGCGACCGTCGTCGTCACCGGCGCCGCGCGCGGTCAGGGGGCCGCGGAGGCGCGGCTGCTCGCCGCCCTGGGCGCGCGTGTGATCGCGACCGACGTCGTCGATCCCGCCGACGCCCTAGATGACGCCATCGCCTTCCGCCACCTCGACGTCACCGATGAAGCGGCCTGGGCGCAGCTCGCCGCCGACCTGGCCGAGACGCTCGACGGAAGTCCACTCCGCGGCCTGATCAACAACGCGGGCGTCACCCACCGCGCCGGCATCGACCGGACCGAACGCGCCGACTGGGACCGCGTCATCGCCGTGAACCTGACCGGCCCGATGCTCGGGATGCGCGCGCTGTCGCCGCTCATGGCAGCAGGCTCCTCGATCGTCAACGTCGGCTCGGTCGCAGGGCTGACCGGTCACTACACGGCCGCGTACACAGCCTCCAAGTGGGGCCTGCGCGGGTTGTCGCGGGTCGCGGCGACCGAGTACGGGCCGCGCGGCATCCGCGTGAACACCATCCATCCCGGGTTCATCGAGACCGACATGACCGCCAATGCGCCGGCGGCGATGCGGGAGGCGCAGCTCGAACTGACGCCCCTGGAAAGGCTGGGTGAGGCCGCCGACGTCGCCGGTCTCGCCGCCTTCCTGATCTCGGACGCGTCGGGCTACATCTCCGGCGCCGACCTCCCCGTCGACGGAGGCTTCGCCTCCTCGGCCGGAGCCAAACACCTCGCCGACCGCATCGCGGCCGGCGCGCAGTAGAAGGAGCCCTCCCGTGTTCATGTACTTCCCGACCAACTACGTGTGGAGCCTCGCCGTCGTGGCGACCCTCAACAACGGCGGCTTCATCGACGAGGTCGACCGGGCGTGCAAGCCGGTGCTGCTCGCCGCGCAGAACGGCGACGACGCCGGGACGGCCGAGCTGTACGCGGCGTGGGAGGCCGTCGCCGACCGGCTCGTCGCCAAGGCACGCGCCGACGAGGAGGCCGGCCGCCGGATCGGTGCGGGGGAGACGTACTACCGGGCGTCGCTGTACACGTCCCAGGCCGAGCGGCTGCAGTCGCCGCGCTGGGAGGGCCGCAACGCCGCGTACCAGAAGTCGATCGACCTGCTGCTGAAGCATGTCGAGCTCAGCGGCGTCCCGCTCACCCGGGTGGAGGTGCCGTACGAGGGCTCGTCGCTGCCCGGCTACTTCTACCGCGCGCCGGGCGACGGCCCGCACCCCGTCATCATCCAGTGGAACGGCCTCGACTCGACCAAGGAGATGATGTACTACTCCGGGTTCCCGGCCATGCTGGCCGAGCGCGGTATCTCCACGCTGATGATCGACACTCCCGGGTCCGGGGAGGCCCTGCGCCTCCGCGGCCTGACCGCCCGCTACGACACCGAGGTCTGGGCGGCCGCCATCGTCGACTGGCTGGAGGCGCACGCCGCCGAACTCGACGTCGACCCCGGACGCATCGGCATCGTCGGCTGGTCGCTCGGCGGCTACTACGCGCCACGCGCCGCGGCGTTCGAGAATCGCCTGAAGCTGGCCGTCGCGTGGGGTGCGAACCACGACTGGGCCGCCGTGCAGGAGGCTCGTCGCAACCGGGAGGGCGAGAACCCGGTCCCGCACTACTGGGACCACGTCTTCTGGGTCTGGGGCGTGAACGACATGGACGAGTTCATCGCCAAGACCAGCTCGATGCATTTGAACGGCGTCGCCGAGAAGATCACCGTGCCGCTGCTGATCACCCACGGCGCCGGCGACCGGCAGATCCCGGTGCGGTACGCCCACGAGACCTACGAGCAGGCGGTGAACAGCCCGCGCCGCGAACTGCGGGTCTTCGACGACCCGGAGGGCGGTACGGAGCACATCTCCATCGACAACATGCCCTACGTGGCCGGCATCATCGCGGACTGGATCGCTGAGACGTTCTCCGCGGACGGACCCCGATGAGATGACGACGCCTGAACCGGCTGGAGGCAGCGGCAGGCTGCAGGGCAAGGTCGCGGTCATCACGGGAACCGCGGGCGGTCAGGGACGAGCGGCGGCCCTCCTCTTCGCACGGGAAGGCGCCACGGTCATCGGCTGCGACCTCGACGCCGGGCGGAGCCGCGAGACCGTCGCCCTGGTGAAGGCCGCCGGCGGCACGATGCAGAGCACGCACCCGCTCGACCTGACCGACGACCAGGCCGTGGCCGCGTGGGTCGCCGGCATCGTCGCCGAACACGGCCGCATCGACATCCTCTACGCCAACGCGGGAGCGACCCGCTTCGCGCCCGTCGAAGAGACCACAGCCGCCGACTGGTCCTGGGTGCTGCGGCACGAGCTGGACATCGTCTTCCTCCCGGTCAGGCACGCCTGGCAGCACCTCAAGAAGACCGCGGGAACCGTCGTGCTTGTGGGCTCTACGGCAGGCGTGTCCGGCTCGACCACGAACACCCGGATCGCACACACCGCGACCAAGGGCGGAGTGGTGGCGATGACGAAGCAGCTGGCGGCCGAGGGCGCCCCGTTCGGAATCCGCGTCAACTGCGTCAGCCCCGGCATGATCCGCACCCCCGCGACGGAGGGCGACCTGCTCGCACCGGACCATCCGATGCGAACCATCGCGGCGTCGATCCCGCTCGGCCGGATCGGCCTGCCGGAGGAGGTCGCATCCTGTGCGCTGTTCCTGGCGAGCGGGGATGCGTCGTACGTGACCGGGGCGAATCTCATGGTCGACGGCGGGTGGTCCGCGGTTCTGCCTGGATAGGCGGGCCGCTCAGACCTGAGTCGCCGGCCGAAGCAGGATCTCGTTGATCGCGAGGTGGCGCGGACGGCTGAGGGCGAACACGATGACCTCGGCGATGTCGGCCGCGGTGACCGTGGCCTGGCTGTACGCGTCGTTCACCGCCGCGCTGGTCTGCGCGTGGGTGATGTGGGTGGGGAGCTCGGTGGCGACGACGCCGGGCTCGATCAGGGTCACCCGCACACCGGGAAGGAGTTCTTGGCGCAGCGACTCGGACCATCCGTTCAGCCCCCATTTGGTGGCCGCATACACGCCGTTGCCCGCGCGGGCGGTGCGTCCGGCGACGGAGGAGATGTTGACGATGTCGCCCCTGCCAGCGGTGAGCTGGTCGAGGAAGACCTCCGTTGCGGTGATCGCGCCGAGCAGGTTGACGTCGATCATGCGCCGGTAGTCCTCGCGCTGGTCGGCGGAGAACGGTCCGAGCAGCATGATGCCGGCGTTGTTGATCAGCACCTTCGCCGGTCCGAGTTCGTTCCGGACGCGTTCGGCGGCGGCGACGAGCTGATCGCGGTCGGTGACGTCCGCTTCGATGGCGATCGACCCGTTTCCGAGTTCCGCCGCGAGGGCGTCGATGCGATCCGCGCGGCGTGCGAGCAGCGCGACCCGGTAGCCGGAGGCGGCGAGCGCGCGGGCGGTGGCTTCGCCGATTCCGGAGGAGGCTCCGGTGACGACGGCGACGAGGTCGGACATGGGTGTTCCTTTCGTGGGGTGTCGGATTCGAGTGGTCAGCCGAGTCGGCGGGCGCTCAGCCAGCGGACCATGTCGGGGTCGGCGTGGTCGAAGAACTGCGACTCGCCGGTGTGGAGGCCGGCGATCCGCGCCATCTCCTCGCCCGAGAGCTCGAAGTCGAACACGTCGATGTTCTGCGCCATCCGGTCGGGGCTGACGGTCTTCGGGATGACGACGACCTCGCGCTGGATCATCCAGCGCAGCACCACCTGGGCGACGGTCTTGCCGTGCGCGTCGCCGATGGCCGTCAGGACGTCGTTGGTGAACAGGCCGTTCTTGCCTTCGGCGAACGGGCCCCAGGACTCGAGCTGGACTCCCTCACTCTTCATCAGCTGCTGGTAGTCGACGTTCTGCCGGAACGGGTGGGTCTCGATCTGGTTGACGGCCGGGGTGATCTCGTTGTTGATGATGAGGTCGAGGAGCTGGTCGGGTGCGAAGTTGGAGACGCCGATGGCACGGGCGCGGCCGTCGCGGTTGAGGTTCTGCATGGCGCGCCACTGGGCGTAGTAGTCGCCGAAGGGCTGGTGGATCAGGTAGAGGTCCACGTAGTCGAGCCCGAGCTTCCCGACCGAGTCGTCGAATGCGCGAGCGGTGTTCTCCTCGGCGGGCTGGTCCTGGATCCAGAGCTTGGTGGTGATGAAGAGGTCCTCGCGCGGGATGCCGCTGGCCGTGATCGCGGCGCCGACGGCCTCCTCGTTGCCGTAGGCGGCGGCGGTGTCGATGGAGCGGTAGCCGGCGGCGAGGGCGGCCTCGACGGCCTGCTGGGTCTGGGCGTCGTCGACCTGGAAGACGCCGAAGCCGAGGATCGGCATCGTCGTGCCGTTGTTGAGGGTGACGGTCTGCATGAGTGTTCCTTTCAGTGGTGGTTGGTGGCGGACCGGCGTGCGGCGAGGTCCGCGGGAAGAATGAAGATCAGGGTCACGACCAGGGCGATGCCGACCATGACGGCACCTCCGGTGTACGAGTCGGCGACCCGGTCCGCCAGGGTGGCGGCGCCGGCTCCAATGGCGGTGAGGGCTGCGACGCCGAGGGTGCTGCCCAGCTGGTGGGCGGTGTTGACCAGGCCGGACGCGGCGCCGGCGTCTTCGGCGGGAGCGCTGGCGATGCCGGCGGCGGTGAGTGGCCCGAAGCAAAGGCCTTGTCCGATGCCGAACAGGGCGAGCGGGCCAGCGAAGCCGAGTAGATACGAGGTTTCGGGGGTGATCTGGGCGAGCCAGATCAGCGCGGCGAGGACGATGGCGATGCCGACGGCGACCAGCCACGCGTTCCCGAACCGGCGGGTGAGCCGGGCGACGAACAGGGAGACCCCGAATTGGAGCAGGCTCATCGGCAAGAATGCGACGCCGGTCTGCAGAGGTGTCCACCCGTAGACACCCTGCAGGAACTGGGTGGTGAAGAAGAAGAACCCGATTCCGGTGCCGGCGAACAGGAGCCGGGCGACGGCGGCGCCGCTGCGTTCCCGGCTGGCGAACAGCCGCAACGGCATGATCGGCTGTTGTGCTCGCCATTCGTTCAGAACGAAGATGGCAAGCACCACCACTCCCGCTGCGAGGGGGACGAGGGTTCCGGGTGCCGTCCAGCCGTGGTCGCCGCCCTCGACGATGCCGTAGACCAGCGCGCCCATTCCCAGCGTGGAGGTGATCGCGCCGAGCAGGTCGAAGCGGCCACGGACGATCGGTGAGGTGGGCAGGAACCGGAGGGCGAGCACGATCATTACGATGGCGATCGGCACGTTGATGAAGAACCCGACCCGCCAGCTCAGCAGCGAGGCCAGCGCACCACCGGCGACCATCCCGACGCTGGCGCCGATCCCGGCGGTTGTGCCGTAGGCCGCGACCGCACGGGTCCGCTCGCGTCCTGGTGCGAAGGTGGCGGTGATCAGCGACAGCGAGGACGGTGCCACGATCGCCGCGCCGATGCCCTGGAACGCGCGGGCCCCGATGATCCATGCTTCTGACTGGGCGGTTCCGACCAGCAGCGATGCCAGACCGAACAGTGCCAGGCCGACAATAAACACCCGGCGCCGTCCGAGCAGGTCGCCGGCGCGAGCCCCGAGCAGCAACAGCCCGCCGAAGACGAGCGTGTACGCATCCTGAACCCAGGAGAGCGCGGCCGGGGTGAGTTGCATCGTCTTCTGGATCTGCGGGAGACCGGTGAAGATGATGGAGTTGTCCAACACGATCATGAAATAGCTGACCAGCACGATCACCAGCACCGCCCGAGGATGCGCGGTCGCCCGAGTCGACTGAGGGGTCGCCTGAAGGGCGGCCGGGCGAGTGTCGTTGTTCGTTGTCATTGATCCAGTTCAACCCGTATCTCTCCCGCGAGGCAGTGACGGGTTATCCGTGTACCGGCAGTCAGTCGCTCGATACCCGCCGGCGTCGTAGCGTTGCGGCATGGACAACAGGGACGAAGTCAGCGAGTTCCTCCGGACCCGCCGCGCCCGCCTGACCCCCGAGGGGGCCGGGATCATCGGCGGCGGCCGGCGTCGCGTGCCGGGCCTGCGCCGGGAGGAGGTCGCGATGCTCGCCGGAATGAGCAGCGACTACTACGCGAAGATGGAGCGCGGCAACCTCGCCGGCGTCTCCGCCGAAGTGCTCGACGCCCTCGCAGCAGCCTTGCGGCTGGATGAGGCCGAGACCGAGCACCTGCACGACCTCGCCAGGGGCGCCGGTCCCGAGCCGGTCCGACGCCGCCCGCGGCCGGTCGCCGCCACCACGATCCGCCCGAGCCTTCAGCGGTTCCTCGACACGAACACGATGACGCCGACCTTCGTCCAGAACCGGCGCAAGGATCTGATCGCAGCGAACCCGATCGGACTCGCCCTGTTCTCGCCGCTGTTCGCGGACCCCGCCAACCAGCGAAACAACGCCCGGTTCACGTTCCTCAGTCCCGCCTCCCGGGTCTTCTTCACGGACTGGGACAAGGGCGCCGACAGCATCGTCGCGTCGATGCGGACCGAGGCCGGGAAACACCCGCACGACAAAGACCTGACCGACCTGATCGGCGAGCTCGTCACCCGCAGCGACGCCTTCCGCATCCGCTGGGCGGCCCACAACGTCAAGCCGCACCGGTCCGGGAGCAAACGCATCCACCACCCCGACGTCGGAGACCTCGAGTTCGAGTTCGAGGGGATGGAGCTGCCCGGCACCCCCGGCTGGATGCTCTACGCCTACACGACGGAGCCCGGCTCCTTCACCGAAGAACGCATCGCGCTCCTCGGCAGCCTCAGCATCACCCCGGACGAATCCACCGGCACGACCGCGCACAGCCGCGATCGCGCCTGACCGTGAGGACAACCATGTCAGCAACCAACCCCGCCGTCGCACCCGACCTCATCCGCCGGCACGCGCCGAAGCTCGCCGATCTCACCGACGACGTCCTCTTCGCCGACGTCTGGGAGCGGCCGGAGCTGTCGCCCCGCGACCGCAGCCTGATCACCGTCGCCGCTCTGGTCGCGCTCGGCCGCGACGCACAGCTCGTCGGCCACCTGCGCCGCGCGCTCGCCAACGGACTCACCACCGACGAGCTCACCGAGGCGATCACCCACCTCGCCTTCTACGCCGGGTGGCCTGCGGCCATGAGCGCGGTCGGGGTCCTCGCCTCCGTGACCGCCGAGTCGGCCTCCCAGGACTGAGGACGACTCGCATGCAGACACGCACCCTCGGCACCGACCTTGCTGTATCCGCGATCGGATTCGGATGCATGGGCCTCAACCACGGTTACGCGGACAAACTCGATGAGAGCCACAGCATCGACGTGATCCGCAGGGCGGTCGACCTCGGCGTGACCTTCTTCGACACGGCCCAGGTGTATGGGCCGTTCACCAACGAGGAACTCGTCGGGCGAGCCCTCGCGCCCGTCCGGGATCAGGTCGCGATCGCGACCAAGTTCGGCTTCGACTTCGACGGATCCCGCGAGAGCGGCCTCAACAGCTCACCGGAGTACATCCGCAGCACGGTGGAGGCATCTCTGAAGCGCCTCGCGGTGGAGCGCATCGACCTCCTCTACCAGCACCGCGTCGATCCCGACGTGCCGATCGAGGACGTCGCCGGTACCGTCACGGAGCTGATCGCCGAGGGCAAGGTCGCCCACTTCGGTCTATCTGAGGCCGGCGCCGCGACGATCCGGCGCGCCCACGCCGTGCAGCCGGTCACCGCCCTGCAAAGCGAGTACTCGCTCTGGTGGCGGGAGCCCGAGGCGGAGATCTTGCCGACCCTCCGAGAGCTGGGGGTCGGTCTGGTGCCTTTCAGCCCTCTCGGCAAGGGATTGCTCACCGGCGCCGTCGACAGCTCGACGTCCTTCGGCGAAGGGGATGTCCGAGCGACTCTTCCCCGCTATTCCGCCGAAAGCCGGAAGGCCGGCGCCGATCTGGTCGAGCTGGTGACCAGGATCGCCGAGACCAGGAACGCCACTCCCGCTCAGGTCGCGCTCGCCTGGCTGCTGGCGCAGGGGCCCTCGGTCGTGCCCATCCCCGGGACGACGAAGCTCCACCGGCTCGAAGAGAATGTCGGCGCGGCCTCCGTCGACCTCAGTGAGGACGAGCGAGAGCAGCTCGACGCGGCGTCGGCCCGCATCGACACGACCGCTGCGCGCTACCCGGAGAAGATGCAGAAGTGGATCGACCGGTGAGGTGAGCGGCGAGCGCCACTGGCGCCGGAGGAGCCCGAGGTGTCAGCCGGCCTCCGGAGGCTCGACCGGCTGAGGCTCTTCGAACGGCGGCTCCCCGCCGCGGAGGTCGAGGTCGGACTCCCGGATCGCGTGCTTCATGGCGCGTTCGGCGGCGGCGGGGTCCCCGGCGGCCACTGCATCGAGCACGCGTTTGTGGTCGGGGACGGGGTCGAGCCAGTCGGCGCCGGGATGGTGCTGGATGCGGTTGCGGGCGTCCAGGGCGTGGATCACGACGACGTCGAGGCGCACCATCAGCTCGTTGTGGGTGGCGTGCAGCAGCGTGAGGTGGAAGTCCCGGTCGGCCTCCGCGAGGCGCGATGCGTTGCGCCCCGCGCCCTCGAACGCAGCGAACGCCGTCCGGAGCGCCTCGATGTCGGCTTCGTCACGGAACTCCGCAGCCAATCGGGCCGCTGCGGGCTCGATCACATCGCGTAGTTGCGAGAGCTCGGCCAGCAGACGGTCGTCGTCCCGCCGAGCCTCGCGCCGCCACAGGATGACGTCGCCGTCGAGCAGCTTCCAGTGGTCCCGGCTCGTGACGATGGTGCCGCGCTTGGGCCAGGAGTCGATCAGCCCCTTCTCGCGGATGACGCGCAGCGCTTCGCGGATCGCCGTCTTGCTGACCCGGAACTCCGGCTCCAGCGCGTCGATGTCGATGCGGCTTCCCGGTGGATAGTCGCCTCGGACGATGCGGAGCCCGAGGGTGTCCACGAGCGCCGCGTGTAGATCTGCCATGAGTGGACCCTATCCGTCCGGGTGTTCGTGCCCGGCCTTTTTGCGTTTAGACGTATTGTTACTATTATTCCTATTAATTCGGACTCCCGTCCGATCATCCGCACCGTTTACGAAGGAGTAGGCCATGCAGTCACGTCCCCCTCGCCGCAGCAGAGTGCTGGGCTTGGTCGCAACGCTCGCGGTGGGCGTCGTCGCCCTCGCGGGATGCTCGTCCTCCAGCCCCAGCAGCACCGCCGGGGCGAACACGCCGAAGCCCGCGACGATCACGTTCGCGGCGTCGACGCTCGGCGACCCGGGCCGCGGCCCCGGCCTCCAGAAGCTCATCGACGAATACAACGCCAGTCAGAAGATCGTCACCGTCAAGCCCGCGTCCGTCCCGTACCCGACCTTCGGCCAGACGGTCCTGACGCAGATGGGCGGCGGCGAAGGGCCCGACCTCGTCCGGTTCGACATGCCGGAGTTCGAGGCGGCGGCCGGGTCGAGCCTGCTGGAGCCGCTCGACGACAAGATCGATGCCAAGGCGCTGCACCTCATGCCGGGCCCCGACAAGTACCTGACGGTCGACGGCCACCGTTACGGCGTCGTGTTCGAAGACGCGAACTACGGCATGTTCTACAACACCGCCCTGATCCCGACCCCGCCGACGACGTTCGACGAGTTCCTGCAGACCGCCAAGGGCCTCACCGCGGGCGACACGTACGGTCTCGCCTTCCGCCAGACCCAGGCGGAGGAGGCTGACGTCTGGCAGGACATCTTCAACTACGTGCTCGGTTTCGGCGGCAACTGGTCGGACGGCAAGAAGCTGACGATCGACTCGCCGAACGTCATCAAGGGCCTGGAGGCGTACCAGAAGCTGTACGACGCGAACGTGATCCCGAAGGGCGCCGACGCGGCGACCTTCCGCAAGATGTTCGCCAACGGCAAGGTCGGCATGGAGCTCAACAACGGCGGCTACGCCACGGCGACCACCGCGGCGAACCCGCAGCTGAAGTTCTCGGTCGCCCGCATCCCCTTTCCGGTGAAGAAGCAGGGAGCGCTCCTCGCGCCGATCGTGATCAACGCGAACAGCAAGCACAAGGACGCCGCGCTCGACTTCATCCACTGGCTGCTCAAGCCCGCCCAGCAGGTGAAGCTGCAGGAGGTGCTCGGCGCCAGCAGCGTCGCGACACCCACCAAGCGCAGCGAGGCCAGCCTGCAGAAGTACCCCTTCCTGCCGGTCCTCGACGACCTGACCGACTCGGGCGTCCCGCAGATCGTGCTCGGCTTCGGGGCGCAGACCCCCGACATCCGTCACATCGTCGTCACCCAGGTCCTCTCCGCCCTCAAGGGGGAGAAGGACATGAAGTCGGCGATGCAGACTGCTCAGAAGCAGGCAGCGGAGCTGGTCGGGCAGTGAGCACCACGACGGGGTCGCGCCGGGAGGCGCGGCCCCCGCACTCCGCGCAGCCCCCGGAGCAGGTGCGGCGCGCGCCGACGGAGCAGCTTTCCGCCCGCCGGCGCCGCCGGGTCGTGGGAAGCCCGTGGACGCCGTACCTGTTCCTGGCGCCCGCTGTGCTCTACATCGTCGTGTTCCAGCTGGTCCCGCTGGTTCAGGAGGTGTACCTGAGCTTCACGAGGACGACCCTGCTCAACCCCGCGGTCAGCGTGTGGGTGGGCCTGGCGAACTACCAGCGCGTGTTCGCCGACCCGGAGTTCCAGCAGACGCTGCTGACCACTGCCGTCTACGTCGTCTGCTGCGTGGTGGGGCCCGTCGGGCTGGGCCTGATCGTGGCGCTGCTGCTGAACGGACGGTTCCCCGGCCGGGGCGTCGCCCGTTCGCTGGTGACGATCCCGTGGGCCGCGCCCGGCATCGCCGTCGCCCTGATCGCGACCTGGATGTTCAATCCGCAGTTCGGCATCCTGACGAGGCTGCTGCGCGCCGTCGGCATCGACCCGGGCGCCAGCGGCGCCCTGGACAACCCGCGGCTCGCTCTCGCGGCGATCCTCCTCACCACGATCTGGCAGCTCGTCCCGTTCGTGGCCGTCGTGCTGCTGTCGGCTCTGCAGTCGGTGCCGCAGGAACTGGTCGAGGCGGCGTCGATGGACGGCGCGGGACGGTGGGCGGTCTTCCGCGTCGTCACCTGGCAGGTGCTCAAACCGACGGTCGGCCTCGTCGCCGTCCTGATGACGATCTGGTCGCTGCGACGGTTCGAGCTGATCTGGCTGATGACGCGCGGCGGCCCGCTCGGGTCGACGCGGACGCTGGTGATCGACCTCTACTCGCAGGCTTTCGAATCCAAACAACTCGGCGTCGCCGCGGCGATCGGGATGGTCGGCATCGTCATCTCGGCGATCGTCATCATCGGCAGCAGACTCGTCGCCCGCGCCGCGGCACGGGAGGCATGATGCGCACCGCGCGACGCTTCGGGGTGACCGCCCGCATGATCGCGGTCCTGGTCGTCCTGGGCCTGGCGATCTTCCCGGTCTACTGGATGTTCGTCACCGCTCTCACACCGGACTCCGCCTTGTACAGCGGCGGGACGAGCCTGCTGCCCGACTTCGGCCGGATCGGCGTCTTCGCCGACGTGCTGGCGGACGGCCAGGTGCTCGGCTGGCTGCTCAACAGCCTCATCGTCGCCGGGGGCACCACTGTCCTGGCCGTGGGCTTGGGCATCCCGCTCGGCTACGCGCTCTCGCGGTTCGGCTTCCGCGGCAAGGTCGCCATCGGGGTGGCGCTGCTGTTCACGCAGATGCTGCCGGAGGCGCTGCTCGTGGTCCCGCTGTTCTCGATCTTCCGCCGGTTCGAGCTGCTCAACTCGCTGCACGGCCTGATCCTGGCCGACACCGCGTTCGCGCTGCCCGTGGTCGCCCTCATCCTCAAGGGCGCGATCGACGGCGTGCCGCGCGAGCTCGACGAGGCGGTCCGCGTGGACGGCGGCCGGCCGTTCACGGTGCTCAGCCGCGTCATCCTGCCGCTCATCGCACCTGCGGTGGCGGCGTCGGCGGTGATCGCGTTCTTCAGCGCCTGGAACGAGTACGTCTTCGCCGTGACGTTCGTCTTCGACAAGGGCCTGCAGCCGGCGTCGGTCGGCGTCGCCGGCTTCATCGGCGAGCAGGACACCTCGATCCAGAGCATCATGGCGGTCGCGTTGCTGTTCACGCTGCCCGCCGTCGCCTTCTACCTGTTCGCACAACGCTACGTCGTCAGCGGTATGACCGCCGGCGCCGTGAAGGGATAGCACCACCGATATGAAGATCACCAGTCTCGACACCGTCGTGGTCGACTTCTACCGCACCAATCTCGTCTTCGTCCTGCTGGGCACCGACGAGGGTCTCACCGGTGTGGCCGAAGCGACGCTCGAGGGGCAGGAGCACGCCGTCGTCGGCGCGGTCCGGCTGCTCGGGGAACGCGTCCTCGGCGACGACCCCACCCGGATCGCGGAGACGATCTACCGGCTCAACCGCGACTCGTACTGGCGCGGCGGGCCGGTCTCGATGACCGCGCTCAGCGCTCTCGAGACCGCGATGTGGGATGTCTCGGCCCGGGCGCTCGGCGTCCCCGTTCACCGGATGCTCGGCGGTCAGACGCGCGACCGCGTGCGTGCGTACGCCAACGGCTGGTTCTCCGGAGCCCGCACTCCGGAAGACTTCGCGGAGGCCGCGGTCGCGACGGTCGCCCAGGGCTTCCGCGGGCTGAAGTGGGACCCGTTCGAGGCCGCCGACCTCACCGTCGGCGCGGGCGACCTGCGCCGCATGCTCGAGCCCGTGGCGGCCGTCCGCGACGCGGTCGGAGACGACATCGAGCTGTTCATCGAGGGCCACGGCCGCTTCGACGTGCCGAACGCCATCCGGATCGCTCGCGAGCTCGAGCAGTACCAGCCGGTGTTCTTCGAGGAGCCGAGCCCGCCGGACAGTGTCGACGCGCTCGTGGAGATCCGGTCGAAGTCGCCGATCCCGATCGCGGCGGGGGAGCGCTGGTTCGGCCGCAACGCCTTCCTGCCGGTGCTGGAACGCGGAGCCGTCGACTACATCCAGCCGGACGTCACCCACGCTGGCGGCCTCTCCGAGCTCGTCTTCCTCTCGACCCTGGCGGCCGCGCGCTACGTGCCGTTCGCGCCGCACAACCCGTCCGGGCCGCTGAGCACGGCGGCGACACTGCAGCTCGGGGCGGCGCTGCCGAACTTCCGCTACCTGGAGATCATGGCCGTCGACGTGCCGTGGCGCGGCGACATCTCGAACGAGGCGTTGCAGCTCACCGACGACGGCGACATCCTCATCCCCGAGGGCATCGGGCTGGGCATCGACCTCGACCTGGAGGCGATCGCCGAGCATCCCTATCGCGCGCATCCCATGCGGCTCTTCGACGACGCCGTGGCGGACATCCGTCCCGACGACGCGCGCTCGTACTTCACCAACCCGCTCGTCGCCGTCGGCTAGGAGACCACCGTGCACCTGTACCGCTCCACCGACGGCCGTGTCATCGCCCACCGCGAGGACGGCCACCGGCTCGTCCCCGTCGCCTCGATGGCCGAACTGCTCCGACTGCGGTCGGACGAACTCCGCACGCTTCTGGAGGGCGAGCTCGCACCGACCGAGCCCGGCACCGCCGCCGCCCCGATCGACGGCCGGACGGAGGTGTGGGCGAGCGGGGTGACCTACCTGCGCTCGCGCTCCGCCCGCATGGACGAGTCGAGCGACCCCGACATCTACGACCGGGTCTACGCGGCGGAGCGGCCTGAGCTGTTCTTCAAATCGGCCGCGTGGCGGGTGGTCACCGACGGGGAGCCGATCGCGATCCGCGAGGACTCCTCGTGGGATGTGCCGGAGCCGGAGCTCGCGGTGATCGCCAACCGGCACGGGGAGATCGTCGGGTACGGCGTCTGCGACGACGTCAGTTCGCGATCGCTGGAAGGCGAGAACCCGCTTTATCTGCCGCAGGCGAAGGTGTTCGCGGGGGCGTGCGCGATCGGCCCGGCGATCCGCCCGGCATGGGAGGTCGACGCGACGGCTCTCGACATCCGCCTGCGCGTCGAACGCGACAGCCGCACGCTGGTGGACGACGCGACCTCGACGGCGTCGCTCGCCCGGCCGCTCACCGAGCTGGTCGAGTTCCTGTTCCGTGCGGAGAACTTCCCGGACGGCGCGTGGCTCTCCACCGGCACGGGCATCGTCCCCGCGGACGATTTCACGCTGCGGGTCGGCGACCGCGTGACGGTCGAGGTCGAGGACGTCTCGTCGGTCACGAATCCGGTTGCTCAGGGGCGCGCATCGTGGGACTTCCTGGAGGGCCGGTGAGCGCGGCAGCGGCGGTGGCCGCGGACGGGGTGGACGTCGCCTGCCGCGCGGCCGCCGATGCGGCAGCCGGGTACGCGGACGCCACGGTCGAGGTGCGCTCCGCGCTGCTGAACGATATCGCTGACCGTCTCGACGGCGACAGCGATGCACTCGTCTCGCTCGCCGACGAGGAGACGCACCTGGGCGCCGGCCGTCTCGCCGGTGAGGTGCTCCGCACGACCGGTCAGCTGCGGGCGTTCGCGGAGCTGATCTCCGGCGCGTCCGGAGTGGTCGTGGACCAGCCTCCCGGCTTCCCCGAGCTGCGCCGGTACGTGGTGCCGCTCGGTCCGGTGGCGGTCTTCGCGGCCAGCAACTTCCCGTTCGCGTTCAGTGTGGCGGGCGGCGACACCGCGTCTGCGCTCGCCGCCGGCTGCCCGGTCGTGGTCAAGGCGCATCCCGGGCACCCGGCGCTCTCCCGGAGGACGGCGGGTCACGTCGCCGACGCCGTGCGCGCCGCCGGTCTGCCGGCGGGGGTGTTCGGCCTGGTCGAGGGCTTCCACTCCGGCCCCGCGCTCGTGCAGCATCCGGCCATCGCGGCGGTGGGCTTCACCGGCTCGCTCGCCGGTGGCCGGGCGCTCTTCGAACTCGCCGCCGCGCGGCCGGACCCGATCCCGTTCTACGGCGAGCTGGGCTCGGTGAACCCGGTCTACGTCACCCGTGAGGCGGCGAGAACGCGCCTGCGGGAGATCGCCACAGGCTTCGCCGGGTCGTTCACGCTCGGAGTCGGCCAGTTCTGCACCAAGCCGGGCATCGTGTTCGTCCCCGACGGCGACGCGTTCGCCTCCGCCGTCGCGGACGCGCTCGACGGCCGGGACGCCGCACCCATGCTGAACGAGCGGATCCTCAACGGCTATCAGAGGTTGGCTTCGCGCTTCGGGGGGCATCCCGGGGTCACGACGGTGCTGGACGGCTCCGCTGAGCCCGGGGGAGTGACCCCGAGCCTCTACGTGACTGACCTGGAGACCTTCGAGCGTGATGTGGACTCGCTCGGCGAGGAGCGCTTCGGCCCGAGCGCCCTCGTCGTCGGCTACGACGATGTGCGGCGCCTGCCCGAGGCCGCACGGGCGATCGGTGGGACCCTCACCTCGTCGGTGCACGCCGAGTCAGGCCGTGACGAAGGACTGCACCCGCTCGTCGCCGAGGCGACCCGGCAGAGCGGGCGCCTGGTCTGGAACGGCTGGCCCACCGGCGTCGCCGTCTCGCCCGCGATGACCCACGGCGGCCCGTACCCGGCCAGCACGGCGGCCGGGACGACCTCCGTCGGAACAGCGGCGATCGACCGCTTCCGCCGGCCCGTCACCTTCCAGGGCTTCCCGCCGGAGGCGATCCCGCCGAGCGCCGGGCCCGCTTGACACGCCCTTCCGCCGTCCCTAGCCTGAGAACGCGACGAAACCAGTCGTAAATCTTTGGAAAACTTTCGCACTTGCGAAAAGCGATGACAGCGAGGTCAGCCCGATGGTCCACGAACGTCCGCCCGCATTCGTCCGCACCGAGGGGAGCCGCTTCCTCGACGGCTGGGGGCGGCCGATCCGCTTCACCGGGGTGTGCGTCGGCGGCTGGCTCAACATGGAGAACTTCATCACCGGCTACGCCGCGAACGAGTCGCTGATGCGGGCCAGGGTCGCCGGAGTCCTCGGCGCCGACCGGGCGGACCGGTTCTTCGAGCGGCTGCTGGGCGCGTTCTACGGCGAGGCGGATGCCGAGTTCCTCGGCTCGCTCGGGATGACGATCATCCGCATCCCCGTCAACTACCGACACCTCGAGTCCGATGCGGACCCGTTCACCATCCTCCCGACGGCGTTCGAGCACCTCGACCGGGCGATCGAGGTGTCCGGGCGGCACGGCATCTACTCGATCATCGACTTGCACGCGCTGCCCGGCAGCCAGAACCACCACTGGCACTCCGACAACGCCACCCACGAGCCGCACCTGTGGCAGCACCCGCACTTCCAGGACCGGGTGGTCAGCATCTGGCAGGCGATCGCCGAGCACTACAAGGACAACACTTGGGTCGCCGGCTACAACCTGATGAACGAGCCGGCAGACGAGACCCGTGCCGCGGTCGGTCCGCTGTACCGCCGGGTCTTCGAGGCCGTGCGCGCCATCGACCCCGACCACACGGTCCTCCTCGACGGGAACACCTACTCCACCGAGTTCGACATGTTCGATGACGAGCCCTGGCCGAACGTCGTGTACTCGCTGCATGACTACGTCGCGGCCGGCCTCGGCCGCGGGGGCGACTACCCCGGCTACACCGACGGCACGTACATCGACGCCGCCTACGCCCGGGAGAAGTTCCTGCAGCGCTCCGAGTACGCCCGCCGCACCGGGACGCCGATCATGGTCGGCGAGTTCGCTCCGATCTACACCGGCGACGAGCGCGTCGACGCGATGCGCCGGCAGCTCCTGGCCGACCAGCTCGAGCTGTACCGCGAGTTCGACGTGAGCTGGACGAGCTGGATGTACAAGGACCTCGGCAGGCAAGGCCTGGTCACCGTGCCCCCGGAGTCGGCGTACCGTCGCCGCTTCGACGACTTCGTGGCCAAGAAGAACCGCCTCGCCGCCGACCAGTGGGGCAGCGACCGGCTCGGCGGCGAGGGCGTCCGGCCGGTCAGCGAGGCCGTCCAGGCCCTGATGGAGCGCGAGTTCCCGAACTGGAGGCCGTACCCGTGGGGACGGTTCGACACCGTCGCGACGGTGCTCAACAACCTCCTCTTCGCCCAGCCGCTGGCCGACGACTACGCGGAGCTGTTCCGCGGCCTCAGCGACGACGAGCTCGACGCGCTGGCCGACTC
This sequence comes from Leifsonia sp. NPDC056824, assembly GCF_042789575.1. Taxonomy (NCBI): domain Bacteria; kingdom Bacillati; phylum Actinomycetota; class Actinomycetes; order Micrococcales; family Microbacteriaceae; genus Leifsonia; species Leifsonia sp. NPDC056824. The sequence goes on from NZ_JBHUAV010000001.1 coordinate 1,491,071, forward strand.
GTTCGCCTTCGAGCACTGCGTGGTGAGCGAGAGCCTCCGCGACCAGCTCGTCGCCGGTCAGGACGCGCAGGCCGTCACCGCCGCCGCGACCGGGCAGGCCTGAGGCGTGCGGGCCGTCGTCCTCCGGACCCCCGGGCAGCCCGCCCGGATCGAGGAGGTCGCACTCTCGGCGCCGCGCGACGGCGAACTGCTCGTGCGGATCGAGGCCGCGGGCGTCTGCCACAGCGACTACCACTACATGACGGGCGACCTCACCGCCCCGCTGCCGCTCGTGCTCGGTCACGAGGGTGCGGGGATCGTGGAGCAGGTGGGCGACGGCGGGTCGGGCCGGGTGCAGGTCGGCGACCGGGTGGCGCTGTTGTGGCGCCCCCGGTGCGGCCGTTGCGCCGCGTGCATCGCGGGCAACCCGGTGCTGTGCGAGCTCGGGCCGGTCCAAGCACAGTCGGGCGGCCTCCCCGACGGCACCTCACGGCTGGCGCAGGCCGACGGCGGCGAGCTGCACCACCTCATGGGGGTCTCCTGCTTCGCTGAGCGCGTCGTGGTGAACGAGAACGCCGCTGTGGTCGTGCCGGACGGCGTGCCGCCCGAGGTCGCCGCGATCGCGGCGTGCGCGGTCATCACCGGCGTCGGAGCGGTCTTCCACGAGGTCACGGAGGCCGCCGGACGGCCGCTGCTGGTCGTCGGCGCCGGAGGCGTCGGGCTGTCGAGCGTGATGGCGGCGGCACTCGTCGGCGCCCATCCGATCGTCGTCGCCGACATCGACCCTGCCAAACTCGAGCTCGCCCGCGAGCTCGGCGCCACCCACACCGTGGACGTGCGGCAGGAGGACCTCGTGGAGCGGGTGCTCGCCCTCACCGGAGGCGCCGGGGTGCCGTGGGCGATCGAGGCCATCGGGCGCGCGCAGACGCTGGAGCAGTCCCTGGCCTGCGTCGCGCCGGGCGGGACCCTCATTGCCGTGGGCCTCGGGGCGGCCGACGCGGGGTTCTCCGTGCCGCTGAACCAGCTCGTGCAGCGGCAGAAGCGGGTCGTCGGGTCGCTCTACGGCTCCAGCAACCCGCACCTGGACCTCCCGCGCATCTTCGGCCTGTACCTGGCCGGCCGGCTCCCGATCGATCGGCTGCTCGGGGACCGGCTGCCGCTGACCGAGTTCGAGGAGGCGTACCGGCGGTTGACCTCCGGTGCGGTCGGCCGCGGCATACTCGTGCCGTGACAGGCACAGAAACAGCACGACGACGTGAAAGAGTCTGAGCACATGGTCCGATCACAGGGCTGGTACGGCGGCGAGGGCCGCGATCCCTACATCCACCGGGCGTGGATGCGCCGGGGCGTGCCCGATCACGCGTTCGACGGGCGTCCGCAGATCGCCATCGCCAACACGGCGAGCGATCTCACCCCGTGCAACCTGCACCTCAACGAGGTGGCCGAGTACGTGAAGCAGGGCGTCTGGGAGGCCGGCGGCGTGCCGGTCAACCTCCCGATGGTCTCGCTCGGCGAGACGCTGGTCAAGCCGACCGCGATGCTCTGGCGCAACATGGCGGCGATGGCCACCGAGGAGCTGCTGCGGGCCAACCCGGTCGACGCGGCGGTGCTCCTGGGCGGCTGCGACAAGACGATCCCGGCGCTGCTGATGGGCGCGGCCTCGGTCGACCTGCCCGCCGTCGTCGTGCCCGGCGGCCCGATGCTGAACGGGTACTTCCGCGGCGAGCGGATGGGCTGCGGCACAGGGGTGTGGAAGCTGTCGGAGGAGGTGCGCGCCGGCACGCTCGCCGAGGCGGAGTTCGAGGCGACCGACAAGACGATGATCCGCAGCAAGGGGCACTGCAACACGATGGGCACGGCCTCCACGATGGGGCTGATGGCCGAGGCGCTCGGGATGACCATCCCCGGCGTCGCGGGAACGCCGGCCGCCGACAGCAGGCTGCTGGAGGCCGCGCACGCCTCCGGGCGCCTGGCGGTGGAGCTCGCGCTGGAGGACCGGCGGATCTCGCAGGTCATCACGAAGGAGTCGTTCCACAACGCGATCGTGGCGCTCGCCGGGATCGGCGGCTCGACCAACGCGGTCGTGCACCTCCTCGCGATCGCCGGGCGGCTGGGCATCGACCTGACCCTGGAGGACTTCGACCGGATCGGCGCCCAGGTGCCGCTGCTCGTCAACCTGCAGCCGTCCGGGGCCTACCTGATGGAGGACCTGTTCCGTGCGGGCGGCTTCCTGGCGGTGCTCGACCAGCTCGCCGACCTCCTCGATCCGGCGGCGACGACGGTGACCGGCCGACCGCTCACCGACTACCTCGGCACCCAGCAGGTGTGGGACCGCGACGTCATCTCGCTCCGGGAGGACCCGCTGCAGGACGACGCCGGAATCGCCGTCCTGCGCGGCAACCTGGCGCCGCGCGGGGCGATCATCAAGCCGGCCGCGGCCACCCCCGAACTGCTCGTCCACACCGGCCGCGCCGTGGTGTTCGACTCGATCGAGGACGTGCACGCCCGCCTCGACGACCCGGACCTGGAGGTGGACGCCGACTCGGTGTTCGTCCTGCGCGGCTGCGGTCCGAAGGGCTACCCGGGCATGCCCGAGGTGGGCAACATGCCGTTGCCGCAGAAGCTGCTCGAACAGGGTGTGCGCGACGTCGTCCGCATCAGCGACGGCAGGATGTCCGGCACGGCGTACGGAACGGTCGTGCTCCATGTCGCTCCGGAGGCGGCCGCCGGCGGCCCGCTCGCGCTCGTCCAGGACGGCGACCTGATCTCGCTCGACGTGCCGAACCGCCGCCTGGAGCTGCTGGTCGACGCGGCGGAGCTCGCCGCCCGGACCGCCGCGCAGCGTCAGGTCGACGCCTTCGCGAAGGCCGACCGTGGCTGGCAGAAGCTCTACATCGAGCATGTGCAGGGCGCGGACACCGGCGCCGACCTCGACTTCCTGGTGGGGTCGAGCGGATCGGCCGTCACGAGGGAGTCGCATTGAACGCCCAGGACAGCAGCGCCCGGCCGCAGGTGGCCCTCGCGCGGGTGGAGGCCGACGGCCGCATCCTCTGGACCGTCCGGCGCGGAGACGAGTACTCGCCGCTCGGGATCACCCTGTCAGAGCTCCTCGGCCTCGCGGCCGACGAGGCCCGTGCCCGGGTCGAGCAGGCGCACGGCGGCGGTGTCCGGCCGGACCGTGTGCTCGCCCCGATCGACCCGCACCAGGAGGTGTGGGCGGCAGGGGTCACCTATCTGCGCAGCCGGGACGGCCGCATCGAGGAGGCGACGGACGGGACGCCCTACGACCGGGTGTACGCCGCCGAACGGCCGGAGCTGTTCTTCAAGGCGACCGGAGCCCGCGTGATCGGGCCGGGCGGTGCGGTCGGCGTCCGCGCGGACTCTCCGTGGAACGTCCCGGAGCCCGAGCTCGGCCTCGTCCTCGACGCCGCGGGCGACCTGTTCGGCTATGTGGCGGGCGACGACGCGTCCAGTCGGTCGATCGAGGGCGAGAACCTCCTCTATCTGCCGCAGGCCAAGGTCTACACGGCGTCGTGCGGACTCGGGCCGGAGATCGTGCCCGCCTGGCTGGCCGAGCCGCCGTTCGCGATCGCCCTGGAGATCCGCCGGGACGGGGCACTCGTCTTCAGTGGGTCGGCGTCCACGGACCAGCTCGCCCGCGGGCTGGACGAGCTCGCCGAGTGGCTGTTCCGCGGGATCGAGTTCCCCGACGGAGTGGTCCTCCTCACCGGCACCGGCGTCGTCCCGGACGCGGACTTCTCGCTGCTGCCCGGCGACGAGGTCGCCGTGGACATCGCGGGGGTCGGCCGCTTGGTGAACGGAGTGATGCGGGTGGGCCGCGGAGGAGGAGCACGGACATGACGACGAAGGAACAGGCCGCGGTCGATCTCGAGACGGCGATGGCGGCCGCAGCGCAGGCCGCCCCCGCCCTCGCGGACTCGACGCCCGCGACCAGGGCCGCCTGGCTGCGGGCGATCGCCGACCGGCTCGACGCGGACGCCGAGGCGCTGATCGACCTCGCCGCGCGCGAGAGCCGCCTGACGCCGACGCGGCTCGGCGGCGAGCTCGTCCGCACGACCTTCCAGCTCCGACTCTTCGCCCGTGTCGTGGAGGACGGCGGCTACCTGGAGGCGACCATCGACCACGCGGACCCGGACTGGCCGATGGGCGCGCGGCCGGACCTCCGGCGCGTGCTGCGGCCCCTGGGACCGGCGGCCGTGTACGCCGCCAGCAACTTTCCGTTCGCCTTCTCCGTCGCGGGCGGCGACACGGCCGCGGCGATAGCCGCGGGGGCGCCGGTCGTCGTGAAGGCGCACTCCGCCCATCCCGAGTTGAGCAGGGTCGTCGCCGCGCACGTCCTCGCGGCGCTCGCCGAGGCCGGCGCCCCGCCCGGGGTCTTCGCCCTGGTCGAAGGCCGGGAGGCCGGTCGCGCGCTCGTGCTCGACCCGCGGCTGACCGTGGCGACCTTCACCGGCTCGCTCTCGGGAGGCCGCGCCCTCTTCGACCTGGCCGCGTCCCGGCCGCAGCCCATCCCCTTCTACGGCGAGCTCGGGAGCGTGAACCCGGTCTTCGTGACCGAGGCGGCCGCCGCCGAGCGCGAGCAGGAGATCGCCGCCGGCTTCGCGGCCTCGCTCACCCTCGGCGTCGGGCAGTTCTGCACCAAGCCCGGCGTGCTGCTGGTGCCGGCCGCCTCGTCGCTGGAGGCCTCGATCGTGGAGGCGGTGCGGCGCTCGGCCGGAGGACCGATGCTCTCCGAGCCGATCCGGGACGGCTATTTCGCCTCCCTCGCGCCGCTCGCGGAGCGCGACGACGTCGAGCTGCTGACCGGGTCGCCCACCGCGGTGGAGGAACCGGTCCCGACGCTCTACGCCACGGACGCCTCGACCTTCCTCCGCAGCGCCGACGAGCTGCTGGAGGAGCACTTCGGACCGGCCGCACTGCTCGTGCGCTACCGGTCCACGGACGAGCTCCTGGCGGTGGCCCGCGCGTTCCCCGGGCAGCTCACCGCGACCATCCAAGGCGCTGAGGGCGATTCGGCCGGAGGCGAGGCGGTCGGCCCGCTGCTGGAGCTCCTGGCGGCGCGTGCCGGCCGGGTGCTCTGGAACGGCTGGCCCACGGGAGTCTCGGTGACGTACGCGCAGCAGCACGGCGGCCCGTACCCGGCCACGACCGCGCCGCACTTCACGTCGGTCGGCACGGCCTCCATCGCCCGCTTCCTGCGCCCGGTGGCCTATCAAGACACCCCGGACGCGCTGCTGCCGCCCGCGCTGCAGGACGCCGATCCGTGGCGGGTGCCGCGCCTTGTGGACGGCGTCCGGACCGAGGGTCAGCCCGCGTAGTCCGGCAGCGCGACGCCGCGCACGCCCGGCCGGACCGCGAAGACGGCGCCGGCCTCCGGCTCGGCGTCGTCGGGCAGGTGCTGGCGCGAGGAGGTGATGTAGAGCGTGTCCAGGTCGGCGCCTCCGAACGCCGCTGCGCTGGTGTGACTGACCCCCGGCACGTCGACGACCTCGGTCAGCGCCCCGCTGCCGTCGAAGCGCCGGACCTCGCCGCCGCCCCAGAGTGCGACCCAGAGGCCGCCTTCCGCGTCGATGGTCATGCCGTCGGGTGCGCCCGCCACATCGTCCGCCAGGGGCACGAGCGGCCGGCGATCGTGGAGGCTCCCGTCCGCGGGGTCGACGTCGAAGACATCCACCTGCCGGGTCGGGGTGTCGATGTAGTAGGCGAGTCTGCCGTCCAGGCTCCACTGGAGGCCGTTGGAGATGGTCACGCCGGTCAGCACCGTCGAGACCGTCCCGTCCGGGTCGAGGCGGTAGAGCGCGGCGGCCCCCGTCGTCTGGTCGTACGCCATCGAGCCGATGTGGAAGCGGCCCAGCGGGTCGCAGCCGCCCTCGTTGAGCCGGATCGCCGGATCGTGCAGCACATCGGGCAGCCGGCCCACGGGGGAGAAGCCCTCGTCGAACAGGCCGAAGCCGTGCTCGGTGGCCACGACGAAACCGCCCCGGCTCCTGCGCCGGATCACGGCGGCGACCGGGCTGCCGACCTCGTGCCGCACGGGGTGCTCGAACGATGCGAGATCGACCACGGCCCCGGCCAGCATGTCGACCACCAGCAGCCGCCCGCCCTCCCGATCCCAGAAGGGGCCCTCCCCGTGCCAGGTGACCGGCGCGCTCGCCTGCTCCGCTCTCACTGCCAGCCTCCGTCCACGACCCAGGTCTGCGCCGTCGCCAGCCGCGAGTCGTCGGCGGCCAGCCACAGCAGGAGCCGGGCGACGTCGGCAGGATACAGGAGCTCAGGAAGGCACTGGGCCGCCAGGATCTTCTCGTGCTCGGCCTCGCCGACCCAGTTCGCGAGCTGCCGCTCCGTCATGATCCAGCCGGGGACGATGCAGTTGACCCGGATGCCGTCCCCGCCGAACTCGCGCGCGAGCGTGCGGGTGAGCCCCTCGATGCCGGCTTTCGCCGTGATGTAGACGGGCAGGTCGACCAGGTCGATGTGCGCGCTGATCGAGCCGAGGTTGACGATCGACCCTCCGCCCGCGGCCTTCATCATCGGCCGGACCGTCTGGGCGGCGAAGAAGTGGTGCCGCACGTTGACGGCGATCCCGTCGTCCCAGGCCGCGACGTCGATGTCGGAGACGGGGCGGCGGGCGTCGTTCGCGGCGTTGTTCACGAGCACGGTCGGCGGCCCGAGCAGGTCGGCGGCGCGGACGATCGCGTGCTGGAGGGCGGGGACGTCCCGCACGTCGACCGCCTGGAACAGCGGTGCGGGGTGACCGAGCTCGGCGATCGTGGCCGCCAGCGCGGTTCCCGCCGTCTCGTCGAGGTCGGCGAACGCGACCCGGACGCCCTGTGCGGCGAGCTGCGTGACGAACTCGGCGCCGAGTCCGGTGGCGCCGCCGCTGACGAACGCGGTGCGTCCGGCGAGCGACGGATACCGGGCGAACTGCTCCGTGGCGATCGTCATCGATTCCCGTTTCACTGTAAGGTTTCGTCAGTCAAGAGAAAACTATCCGAATCGTCAGACTATGAGCACACGATCATCGCGTCAACCGTCCCGTACCGCCGGCCCGGCGCTCGGCGCGGCCGCAGCTAGCATGAGGCGCATGGAGAACGACGCCGCCACTGCGCCCGCGAGCCGAGCCACCCTCTCGGAGGTCGCCGCGCTCGCCGACGTCTCGGTGGCGACCGTCTCGAAAGTCCTCAACGGCCGGACCGGCGTGTCGGACGACACCCGCAAGCGGATCGAGTCGCTTCTCGACGAGCGCAACTACAACCGCCGGCTGAGCGCCCAGAGCGACGCGCCGCTCATCGACGTGCTGTGCTTCGAGATCGACAGCCCGTTCGGCGGCGCCGCGATCGCCGGCATCGAGCGCGTCGCGAGCGAGCACGGCATCGGCATGGTGGTCTCCGCCGCCCAGGAGTCGCACCTGCCCGGCGCCGGATGGGTCGACGGCGTGCTCCGCAGGCAACCGCTCGGCATCATCCTCGTTGCGGCGCTCCTGCCCGAGAAGGACAAGGCCAAGCTCCGCAGCCGTTCCATCCCGATCGTGATGATCGACCCGTACGGCGCCCCTGCGTCCGACGCGCCCTCGATCGGCTCCGCCGACTGGAACGGGGCCTTCCAGGCCACGCAGCACCTGATCGGGCTGGGGCACGAGCGCATCGCCATCATCACGGGGCCCGACAGCATGATGGCCTCCACGGCGCGGCTCTCCGGCTACCGGGCCGCGCTCGAAGCGGCCGGTCTCCCGGTGCGGCGCGGGTACATCCGGCCGGGGGAGTTCCACCGTCAGGACGGCTTCGTCGAGGCGACGGAGCTGCTGTCGTCGGGCGATGCGCCGACGGCGATCTTCGCCTCCAGCGACATCCAGGCCCTCGGCGTCTACGAGGCCGCCCGCGTGCTCGGGCTCCGGGTGCCGGAGGACCTGTCGGTCGTCGGCTACGACGACTTGTCCATCGCCGAGTGGGCGGGACCTCCGCTCACCACCGTGCGGGTTCCGCTGGCGGAGATGGCGGAGCAGGCGACGCATCTGGTGACGCGGCTGCGCGATGAGCCGGAACTGGCGTTCAGCCGGGTCGACATGGCGACCTCCCTCGTGGTGCGCGAGAGCACCGCTCGCCCCCGTTCCTGACGGCCGAGGCCGGGCGCGCGGGAGGGTACTGAGCCGTCCGTTTACGAAACGTTTCTAATTTTCACGTAAAACTTGACTTCATGTTTCGTCACGCCTAGATTCGCCTCACTGCCACGGCGCGTCCGACGGATGCGCCCCGCGAAGACGAAGAGGTCACCCCGGCCCCGTCGACCTTCGACCACGCCGGGTCCGCCGACCCGGCGCTCACCCGGACACGCTGCTGTGTCCGCGACGCAAGAGGACGGACATGCGAATCACGTTCACATCGAAGACAGCTCTCCGGTCGATCGCCGCACTCACGATCGCCGGCCTGGCGAGCATCGGACTCGCCGCCTGCTCGGGCTCGAGCACGGGCGACGCAGGCTCGGCCACCAGCGGCACGATCAACTGGTGGGGCTGGACCCCGACCAACACGGACGAGGCGAAGGAGTTCATCGCCGCGTTCAACAAGGAGTACCCGAAGATCAAGGTCGATTTCAAGCTGATCGGGATCTCCGACTACCAGGCGGCGATGCGCCCGGCCCTCGCCTCCAACGGCGGCCCGGACGTGTTCGACCTCCAGCCCGGCGCCTACGTGCAGCAGTTCGGCAGCTACGCCGAAGACCTGACCCCGGCCGCCCAGAAGGCGCTCGGCAGCGACTGGAAGTCGAAGATCGCGAAGATCTCGGTCGACGGCCTCACCGCGAAGGGCAAGCTGACGGCGCTGCCGATCGGGTCGTCCTACGCCGGCTCGCTCTGGTACAACGCCGACATCCTCAAGAAGTACAACCTCCAGCCGCCGACGACGCTCGACGAGTGGAAGCAGGTCTGCAAGACCCTGCAGAGCAACGGTCAGGGCTGCTTCGCCCAGGGCGCCTCCCAGGAGGGCTTCGATCAGGACACCCTGCAGGCCATCTCCAACTCGGTCGAGCCGGGCTACTGGACCAAGGCGTCCAAGGGCGAGGCCAAATGGGACTCGCCGCAGATCGTGCAGACCCTCTCGATCTGGAAGGACCTCTTCACCAGCGGGATCATGCAGCAGGGCGCCCTCGGCGCGCAGCAGTACCCGGACATCAACAACGCCTTCCTGACCGGCAAGTACGCGATGGTCATGATGGGCAGCTGGTACACCCAGTATGCGACGCAGAGCGCCATGACCCAGTCCATCTCCGCGGCGGGCGTCGCCGGCGCGAAGCCGTTCTCGATCCTGCCGATCCACTTCCCGGACGTGGCGGGCAAGGGCAACGCCAGCGAGATGTTCGGTGACGCGGACTACGGCCTCGCGGTCGCCAGCAAGTCGAAGAACCGTGCGGCGGCGGAGACGTTCGTCAAGTGGATGTCGACCAGCACGAAGGGCCAGCAGGTCGTCGCGGACCGGCTCGACACCACCCCGGTGCTGAAGGGCGTCGCGCCGGACTTCTCCACCATCAAGTTCGTGGACGAGTCGCTGCAGAGCAAGCAGGTCAACGACTACCTCGGCGGACTGACCTCCATCGACGAGCCGCGCTTCGCCCTGCTGAACGCCGACATCGAGAACGCGTTCCTCGCGGCCGCGCAGTCGGTGGGCAGCGGCAGCGCCACCCCGCAGGCGGCGGCCAAGACGCTGCAACAGGCCGCCGACGCGGCCAAGGCGGCGAACGGATGACTGTCTCCACCCAGCGGTTGACCCGCGCGGTCGGCTCCCAGAGCCGGCCGCGCGGCCGCCGCCTTCAGGCTCCCGGTCTGCCGTGGATCCTGCCGGCGCTCGCTCTCAGCGCCGGACTGATCTACTACTGCATCGGCTACACGGGCTACATCTCGACGCTCAACTGGGACGGCGCGAGCCCCGACCCCGCGTCGGTCGGGCTGCGGAACTACGCCAACATCGCCAACGACCCGGTGTTCTGGTCGGCGATCTCGCACACCGTCGCGTTCTTCATCGTCACCTTCACGCTGCAGACGGCGATCGGGATGCTGTTCGCGGTCATCATGCACTCGCGCATCAAGCTCGCAGTGCTCTACAAGGTGGTCATCTTCGTGCCCGTCGTGCTGGCCCCGGCCATCATGGCTCCCGTGTTCCGGCAGATCTTCGCGGCCGACGGGCAGCTCAACCAGGTGCTGCACTTCCTCGGCCTCGGCTTCCTGGCCCAGCCGTGGATCGGCCAGACGTCGACCGCCCTCCCGGTGATCATGCTCATCACCATCTGGCAGTGGACAGGCCTGACGTTCGTCCTCTATTACGCCGCGATGAGCCAGATCGACCCCTCGCTGCTGGAGGCGGCGCGCATCGACGGCGCGGGCAACATCCGCACGCTCACGAGCATCATCTGGCCCGGCCTCCGCGGCACCACGCTCGCGCTCGGCATCCTCAGCGCGATCGGCGCGCTGAAGACCTTCGACGTGCCCTGGCTGGTCACCGTCGCCGGACCGAACAACGCCACGCAGTTCCTCGGCACGTACATCTACCAGATGACCATCCAGCTCGCGCATGTGGGCTACGGCGCCGCGCTCTCGATCATCCTGCTCGTCATCGCCCTGGCGATGGCGATCGTGCTGCAGGTGGCCGGGCGCGAGAGAACAGGAGGACGCTGATGTTCGAAGTCCGCCGCTGGTGGAGCAAAGGGCTGCTGCAGCTGCTGGCCACGCTGCTCGTGCTGCCCTACCTCTTCCCGCTCATCGCGATGGTGCAGGGCTCGTTCGCCGGCCAGGGCTGGGGCAACTACCGGGACGTGCTCGCGGTGCCCGGCTTCTTCCGGTTCTTCCTCAACAGCGCGATCATCTCGGCCGGCGTCATCGTGCTCGTGTACGCGGTCACGATGCTCGCGGCCTACGGGTTCGCCAAGCTCCACATCCGGTTCAGGGAGGTCTACTTCTGGATGCTGCTTGCGTGCCTCACCCTGCCCGAGGTCGTGCTGCTGACCCCGCTGTTCGTGACCACCCAGGCGCTCGGCCTGTTCAACACCTACGCGGCGGTCATCCTGCCGCTCGCTGCTCTGCAGGTGCCGTTCGCCGTGCTGCTGACCCGCAACTTCATCAACGGTCTGCCCGACGAGATGTTCGAGGCGGCACGGGTCGACGGGGCGAGCTCGATGCGCGGGTTCCTCTACCTGATCGTGCCGCTCACCCGGCCGATCGCGGCCGCGGTGCTCATCTTCACGCTGATCGGGGCGTGGAACGACTACCTGATGCCGTTGGTGTTCCTGCAGTCGCAGGACATGCAGACGATCACGCTCGTCCCGCAGTTCTTCGTCGGCGAGTTCAGCAACGACCAGACCAAGATCCTCGCCTCCGCCGTCCTCACCGCCATCCCCGAGATCGTCGCGTACCTCTGCCTGCAGGGCATGTTCGAGCGCGGTCTCGCCGCCGGCGCCATCAAATGATCCGACCACTAGGAGCCTGAAAAATGCCACTCATCCAAGTCGACCTCGATCGCGGGCTGTTCGAGAACTCGCACGCCGAGATCGGGGACGCCATCCACGACGCCCAGATCGAGGCGCTCGGGATCCCCGCCGACGACCGGTTCCAGGTCTTCCGTCCGCACGGCGCGGACGAGCTGAAGTTCGACCCCGGCTACAACGACGTCGACCGGCGGAGCCTGCTGCTCATCCGGGTGACGGCGGTGCACATGTACCCCGTCGCCGTGAAGCGCCGGTTCTTCGAGACGGTGGTGGCGAAGCTCGGGACGCTCGGGATCCGGCAGGAGGACGTGCTGATCTCCCTGGTCGAGAACGGCTTCGAGGATTGGTTCGCGGGACGATGAGCGGCGAACTGCTGCTGGCCAACGACGGAGCCCCCCTCCGCGTCCTCTTCCTGGGCGGCACGGGCACGATCAGCGCCTCGTGCGTGCGCCTCGCCGCGGCGAACGGCATGGCTGTCACGGTGCTCACCCGCGGCGCGAACGGGTCCGGCCGCGCGCTGCCCGCCGAGGTCGAGCAGGTGCGCGGGGACGTCTCCGATCCGTCGTCGGTGCGCGCCGCCCTGGACGGGCGCTCCTTCGACGCCGTGGTGAACTTCCTCTCCTACGACGAGGACGACGTCGCCCGCTGGGTCGAGCTGTTCGCGGGCCGCACCCGCCAGTACGTCCACATCAGTTCCGCGTCGATCTACGCCAAGCCGGTGCTGGTCTCCCCGATCAGCGAGTCGACACCGGTCGGCCCCAACCCGCCCCTCCCGTACGCGACGGCCAAGTGGCGGGCCGAGCTCGCCCTCGCGCGCGCCCACCGCGAGCAGGGCTTCCCGGTCACGGTGATCCGGCCCTCGCACACCTACGACGACGCGAACCCGCCGCTGCCGGGCGGCTGGACGGTCATCGACCGGATCGCCCGGGGGGACGAGATCCCGGTGCACGGCGACGGCACCTCACTGTGGACGCTCACTCACGCCGAGGACTTCGCCCAGGGGCTCGTCGGCCTGCTCGGCAGCGAGCGCGCCGTGGGGGAGACGTTCCACATCACCGGGGACGATGTGCTCACCTGGGACCAGATCTACGGGCTGTTCGCCTCGGCTCTCGGCGTGGAGGCCCGGCTGGTGCATGTGGCCAGCGAGCTCTTCCCCGTCGTCGCGCCCGAATGGTTCTGGTCGGGCGAGTTCGTCGGCGACCTCGGCCACTCCGCGGTCTTCGACAACGCGAAGATCCGGCGCTTCGTCCCCGGCTTCGCCCCGCGGCTGACCTTCGAGCGGGCGGTGCGCCGCATGCTGGAGTGGCGAGCAGCGCATCCCGAGACGGCGCGCGGCGACCTGGCCACCGAAGAGGTGCTCGACCGCGTCGTGGACGCGTACCATGCGGCCCACCAGGCGTTCGCCGACCGGGCGCCCGTCCTGCAGGAGGCCGCATCGTGACACCGACCACGCGCCCACTGGGCGCGACCGGTCTCGCGGTGACGGAGCTCTGCGTGGGGACCAGTCCGCTCGCGAGCATGCCCCAGCTCTACGGGTACGACGTGAGCGAGGAGCGGGCCGTCGCCACGATCGAGGCCGTGCTCGACAGCGACATCCGGTTCATCGACACCTCGAACGGCTACGGGGCCGACGGGGAGGCCGAGCGGCGGATCGGCGCGGCGCTCGCCGAGCGGGGCGGACTCCCGGACGGCGTCGTGCTCGCGACCAAGGTCGATCCGGACCCGGTGACGGGAGACTTCTCGGGCGCACGGGTGAACGCCTCCTACCGGGAGAGCCTCGACCGGCTCGGCGTCGACGGGGTGCCGCTGCTGTATCTGCACGACCCGGAGCGGATCCCGTTCGAGGACGCGGTGGCGGCGGGCGGCCCGGTCGACGCGCTGGTCTCGTTGCGTGCGCGCGGGCTCGTCGGCCACATCGGCGTCGCGGGCGGCCCGGTGGAGCTGATGCGCCGATACCTCGAGACCGGGGTCTTCGACGTGGTCCTGAGCCACAACCGGCACACGCTGGTCGACCGGTCGGCGGACGGGCTCTTCGCGTTCGCGCGCAAGCACGGGATCGGTGTCGTGAACGCCGCGCCGTACGGCGGCGGGATGCTGGCGAAAGGCCCGGACGCGCAGTCGAAGTACGGCTACGGAGAGCGCCCGGGGCCGCTCGCGGCCGCGGTGCGGTCGATGGCGGACGCGTGCGCCGCGCACGGCGTGCCGCTCCCGGCCGCGGCCCTCCAGTTCTCGCTGCGGTCCCCGCTGATCGACGCCACCGTGGTGGGGGTCTCCTCGCCGGAGCGGGTCGCCCAGACGCTCGAGTACGCCGGCTGGGACATCCCGGACGCGCTCTGGGCGGAGCTGGACGAGCTGGCGCCGTCGCCGGAGCACTGGCTCGGATGACCGCGGGGCCGGGTGCGCCGAGGCTGCGGATCGGCGTCCTCGGGGCGGCCGGCATCGCGCCGCGCGCCCTCCTGTCCCCGGCGCGCCGCCGCGACGATGTGGAGGTCGCGGCGGTCGCCTCACGGCACGACGCCTCGGAGTTCGCGAGCCGTCACGGCATCCCGACGGCGTACGGACGCTACGACGACCTGCTCGCGGATGAGACCATCGACCTGGTGTACGTGGCGCTCCCGCCCTCGGAGCACGCCCGCTGGACGATCGCAGCGCTCGAGGCCGGCAGGGACGTCCTCTGCGAGAAGCCGATGACGATGGATGCTTCCGAGGCCCGGGAGGTGCTGGCCGCCGCCGAGCGGACCGGCCGCCGGGCGTTCGAGGCGTTCCACGACCACTACCATCCGCTGCAGGCGTGGGTCCGGGAGTTCGTCCGGTCGGGTGCGCTGGGCTCCCCGGTCTCAGCGACGGCCACCTTCAACGGCGCCAACCCGTTCGACCCGCGCTCGATCCGGCACGCGCCTCAGCTGGGCGGTGGCGCCCTCATGGACCTCGGCTGCTACCCGGTGCACTGGCTGCGCGACCTGTTCGGCGAGCCGGAGGTGGTCGCCGCACGCGCTACGCTCAACCCGCTGGGCGCCGACCTCACGATCGACGCCTCGCTGTCCTTCGCCGACGGGGTGAGCGGCCGGGTGCTCGCGAGCATGTATCCTCACGTCGCGCTGGAGTCCTCCCTCGAGCTGCGTGGCACGGACGGCCGGCTGCGGGTGGACAACCTGGTGTTCCCCGTCCAGGGCCACACCATCGCCGTCGAGCGCGACGGCGTGACGCGGCTGTCGACGGTCGCGGGACTCGACACCTACGACCACCAGCTCGCGGCGGTCGTCGAGGCTCTGCGGACGGGTGAGCGGCTGCCCACCGAGGGTGCGGACTACGTGGGCAACATGGCGGTGATCGACGCGGTGTACGCGGCGGCCGGGGTGCGCTGAGCGCAGCCGGTCGCTACTCTGCAGAGCGAGTGGATCGTGAGGGAGGACCGGATGGCCTACATCGAACGACAGACTCCGCTGCCCGATTTCTCGACGGACGCCGTCCATCGGGACGAACTGCCGCCGCAGGAGAAGGCGGTCTCCACCGGCACCCTTCCCGATGTCGGGCGAGTCCACGCACTGATCGAAACCGCCCACGAGCGCTACCGCGGCCTGGATGACGGGAAGGTCGCCGACTACATCCCCACGCTCGGCGAAGCAGACCCGGCGCTCTTCGGTATCAGCGTGTGCAGTGTCGGCGGGCTCACGACCAGTGTCGGCGACTCCGCCCACACCTTCTCGATCCAATCGATCTCCAAGGTGTTCGTGTTCGCCCTGGTCTGTCACGAGCTGGGACACTCCGAGGTGTCGCGTCGGGTCGGCGTGAACAACACGGGACTCCCTTTCAACTCGGTCATGGCACTCGAACTGAGCGACGGCGACCCGAGGAACCCGCTCGTGAATGCCGGGGCGATCACGACGACGAGCCTCGCGCCCGGCTCGACGGCGGCAGAGAAGTGGGACTTCGTGCAACGCGGGCTGTCACGCTTCGCCGGGCGACCGCTCGAGATCGACCGCGATGTCTACGCATCGGAGTCGGCCACCAACCAGCGCAACAGGGCGATCGCCCGGCTCCTCCAGAGCTATGGGCGGATGGAGTTCGACCCCGTGGAGGCGACCGACGTCTACACGAAGCAGTGCTCGCTCCTGGTGTCCGCCGAGGATCTCGCCGTCATGGCCGCCACCCTTGCTGACGGAGGTGTCAACCCGATCACCCGCGAGAAAGTGATCGATGCATCCGTCTGTCGGGACACGCTCGCCGTGATGGCGACGAGCGGGCTCTACGAGTTCTCGGGGGACTGGCTGTTCGAAGTGGGTATTCCAGCCAAAAGCGGTGTCTCGGGCGGAATCGTCACGGTCGCACCGGGCAAGGGTGGGCTCGGAACCTTCTCCCCGCGCCTCGATCCAGCCGGCAACAGCGTGCGGGGACAGCGCGCCGCGCGATTCCTCTCCCATTCGCTGGGGCTCGACATCTTCGCATCGACTCCGGGAGTCCTCGCCGAGGCCGCGAGCCCGGAGTGATGCCCCGGCGATCAGCGCCGCTCACCCCGCCAACCGCCGCGGCAGCCCTAGCCACGCGCCGGCCCCCGGCTCGAAGTGCGTCACCTCGGCCACCCGGCCACCGACCAGCCCGATCACCAGCACCCCCACCAGGTGCAGTCCGCCGGACACCGGGTCGCGCACGTATTCGCCCCACGCCGGCTGCCCGTTCGCGCCCGTCGGCACCATCCGCTCGATCGTCCGCCGGTGTCCGGTCATCGGCCCGAAGAACGTCGCCGCCGCATCGGGTCCGTGGTACTCGAACGGCAGCGGTGGCATCCGGACCCACACGTCGTCCGTCATCAGGGCGACCAGGTCTTCGACCGCGCCGGAGGTGAAGGCGGTGACGAAGCGGTCGAGCAGCTCCGGGTCGGGGTCGATCGCGTCCAGCGCGGGCGGCGCCTCCGCCAGCGCTGCGCGGGCGCGTTTCAGTGCGCCGTTCAGAGAGTCGACCGTGACGTCGAGGAGGTCGGCGGCCTCCGACGCGGGGTAGCCGAGCACGTCACGGAGGAGGAGGGCCGCGCGCTGGGAGGGCGGCAGCAGTTGCAGGGCGCGGGTGAAGGCCAGGGTGATGGCCTCTCGGGACTCGTACTGGGCCTCCGGGCCGGGGGCCGTCTCGGGGAGGCCGTCGAGCAACGTGTCGGGGTACGGCTCCAGCCAGGACACCTCGCCGAGCGCCGTCGGGCGGGCGACCGGAGGCTCCACCTCGAGCGGACGGCGGCGTCCGGCGCGCAGGATGTTGAGGCAGCGGTTGGTGGCGATGCGGTAGAGCCAGGTCCGCAGCGACGAGCGGCCCTCGAATCCCGGCAGGCCCAGCCAGGCGCTGAGGAGGGTGTCCTGCACGGCGTCTTCCGCGTCCTGCACCGAGCCGAGCATCCGGTAGCAGTGCACCTGCAGCTCGTGGCGGTGCGGCTCGACGAGCGCGTCGAAGGCGGCGCGGTCGCCGCCGAGCGCCGCGTGCAGCAGGTCCTCGTTCATGGTCACCGTGCCCTCCCTGCGATCCGATTCTGGTCGTCCGCCTCTCCTGTGTCGACACCGCGGATGCCGAGAACCGGTCGAGGAGGGCGTGACCAGTTCCCGCGCCGAGCGGCGTCTACCCGGGTGAATCGACAACCGCGGGTCGATGATCCGCCCACCGAACGGAGAACACCATGACCACACAGACCGCCACCGACTACACCACCACGATCGACCTCGACCGCAGCCCGGGCGACGTCTCCGCCGCCATCGCGGACGTCGGCCGCTGGTGGCTCGGCGACGTCAGCGGCGCGGCGGACCGGGTGGGCGACGAGTTCACCTACCGCTACGGCGACCTCCACGACAGCACGCAGCGTGTCGCCGTGTTCGAGCCGGGGCGACGCATCGTCTGGGACGTGATCGACAGCGAGCTCGGCTTCGTGGACGAGCCCGACCCGTGGACCGGCACGCGGATCGTGTTCGACCTGCAGCCGACCGGCGACGGGACGCGGCTGACCTTCACCCACGAGGGGCTCACACCCGCGAAGGAATGCTACGACGCGTGCTCCTCAGGCTGGGACCACTTCGTCGTCGGCAGCCTGCGCCGGTTCGTGGAGACCGGCGCAGGCGTGCCGCTGTGACGGAACGTTCCGGTCAGCCGGCGCAGTTCGGCTGGTAGGCCGGGTCGGCGGGGCCCTTCGGCACGCTGAGCGCCTCCAGCACCAGCTGCTGCACGACCGGGTCGTTGGGGGACTGGTCGTGCTCGATCGGGTCGGCCGGGCACTTGTCCTGAATGACGGTGTTGGTGACCTGCGTGGGCGAGCCGCTCAGCGCCTGGCTCTGGTACGGCGTGACGACCTCGTCGTGGGTGGTCGAGATGACGGTGTAGCTCGGTCCCCTCACGGTGTCGCCGATCGAGTTGAGCTTCTGCAGGAACGCGGAGCCCGCGGTCTGGTCGGCGCACGCCGGGCACGCCGACGGGTCCGCGCTGGTCAGCGCCGGCAGCCCGTCCGGTCCCGGGACGATGACACCATGAGTGCCGTGGTTGGACGGCGCGATGCCGATCAGCTGGTGCACCTTCGCGGCCCCGCCGAGGAAGCCCAGGTAGTAGCGCGGCATCATGCCGCCCTGGCTGTGCCCGACGAGGTCGACCTGCTTGGCTTTCGTGGAGGCCAGCACGGCGTTCACGAACGGCGAGAGCTGCTGCGCGGACTGGACGATCGGGCCGGACGCGTCCACCCCGTTGTACTGCCCGTAGTCGAGGGCGAACACGCAGTAGCCCGCCTGCTTGAGCACGGGGGACATACTGGACCAGTTCTTGGCCATGCTCTCGAACGTCCCCGGGACCAGGATCACCGGGTAGGGGTGCGCGGCGGACGGCACGCACGACCAGTCGTTGGCGCCGGGGGGCGAGACGGACACGGTGTCCGCCTGGGCGGGCAGGGCGATCGCCAACGACCCGAGGGCCGCCGCGGCGGCGGCGACCAGCAGCTTCTTGAGTAACGACATCGGTACCTCTTCCTGTGCGCCGGCGGTGCGGAGTAGGGGGTCTCCGCCGCAGACGCTGGTGATGACGCGACACGGTAGACGCGGTGGTGGCAGGGTCAACCGGATCGCAGGCTTCCGGGAGGCTTCGCCCAGGTGATGCGCAGGTGGGGAAAATGAGCAGGGTTCGTTCATATTTCGTCCTTGCCTTAATTAAGCGCGCGCTGTATTATCGACCCATGACCACCCCCACCACCGCCTTCGCCGCGCTGGCCGACCCCACCCGGGCGGCCATCGTCGACCTGCTCGCCCGGCGCGGCGAGCTGGCGGCGGGGGAGATCGGTGCGGAGTTCACGAGCAGCGCGTCCGCCATCTCCCAGCACCTCAAGGTGCTGCGCGAGGCGGGCCTGGTGACCGTGGAGAAGCGGGCGCAGCAGCGCGTCTACCGGCTGGACGCCTCGGCGCTCGCCGGGGTGGAGGGCTGGCTGGGCGACCGCGCCCGGCAGTGGAGCGCGCGGATGGACAAGCTGGCCGCGCACATCGAGAAGACACGAGACAGGGGAGAACTCTCATGACGAACGAGACGACGGACATCGTGGTGCGGCGCATCCTGAACGCACCGGTCGCCACCGTGTGGCGGCTGTGGACCGACCCGGAATTGGTCACCGAGTGGTGGGGGCCGGAGGACTACACCTCGCCGTCGGCGCAGGTCGACCTGCGGGAGGGCGGCTCGTACGTGTTCAGCATGCGCGCGCCGGAGTTCCAGGGCGGCGCCGAGAGCTTCACCGGCGGCACCTACACGGCGATCGTGCCGGGGGAGCGGCTCGAGTTCACGCAGAGCATCACCGACGCGGAGGGCGTGCCGCTTCCCGACGACCAGCTCCCCGAGGGCTTCACGCAGAACATCCGCACGGTCGTGGAGTTCGCCGACGTCGACGGGCTCACCGAGCTCACGATCACCGAGAGCGGCTGGTCGCGCAGCCTGATGTCGGTGTTCGCGTACGCGGGCATGCACCAGTCGCTCGACAAGCTGACGACGGACGTGCTCCGCCGGCTGACCGCCGCGGTCGCCTGATGGAAATGCGGCTGGAGCTCGTCCCGCTGCCGGTCTCCGACGTCGACCGCAGCAAGGCGTTCTACGCGGACACCATCGGCTTCGTCCTCGACCACGACGTGCAGCCGGGCAACGGGATGCGGATCGTGCAGCTCACCCCGCCCGGCTCGGCGTGCTCGATCGCGTTCGGCACCGGGATGGGGACCGGGGAGCCGGGCGCAAGCGCGGTGAACGGACTCCACCTGGTCGTCGACGACATCGCCGCCGTGCGGGACGAGCTCGTCTCGCGCGGCGCCGACATCGGGGCGATCCGTGAGATGGGCGGCGTGAAGTTCGCCTCGTTCAGCGACCCCGACGGCAACACCTGGGAGCTGCAGGACCTGACCGGGCTCGCTCAGTTGCGGTAGTTGTACACGTCCAGCCCGAAGCGATTGAGCCCCGGCGTCGCGGCGTAGCCCAGGTACGGCAGCCCGAAGGTGTCCTCGATGCTCGCGAGCAGGCTGTAGTGGTTGTACGGGGTCGTCGACCAGGTGCCGCCCTTGACGAACGGCGACAGCACGAGCGCCCCGACCCGGCCGCCGCCGAGGCCCGAGATGCCGGGCAGCGGCGAGTTCGGCCCCGGCCCCTCGTTGCAGCAGCTGGAGGCGTCGGACTGCGGCCCGTCCGACTCGTCGAAGGTGATCACGAGCACGCCGTCCTGTTTGAACGCGGGCGAGGAGGTGATCTTCGGCACCCACTGCTTGAGCCAGGCGTCGGCGCTGGCCAGGCCGCCCGGCCTCCCGTCGACGCACGGCGAGTCGTGGCCGTCGTCGCACAGGTTCGGCGTGATCAGCGAGAAGTTCGGCGTGGTCGCGACGGACGCGAGGTCGGTCGGGAGACGCGAGAGGTCGACGTCGTTCGCGGCGCAGTCCGCCGATCCCGTGATGCGCTGGAAGTACACGAAGGGGTTGTGGCGGGCGGCGTACTGGTCGCCGACCTTCGCCTTCTGGGTGTCGTCGACCGCGCCGAGGGCGGGATGCCGGCACGGCGTCCCCATGTCCTCCATGTAGCCCTTCCAGGTGCGGCCGGACGCCGTGAGCTGGTCGGCGACCGTCTTCACCGTGGAGGGGAACACGCAGCCGTCACCGACCGCCTGACCGGGGGAGGCGGTCCCGCTGCCCGCGAACGGCGAGTAGTTCTGGCAGTCGCCCTGCATCTGCGGGTTCGGGCCCTGGCCGGAGATCTCGGCCACATAGTTCGGCTGCGAGTTGTGGGCCGTGCCGTAGTAGGAGTTGAGCAGCACGCCCTGACTGCGCAGCGTCGTCGACAGGTACGGCGCCGCGGAGCCGGGACCCCAGGTCTCGTCGTAGCCCTTGTTCTCCAGGTTGATCACGAAGACGTGCTTCGCGCCGGGGAGGTAGGAGCCGGTCGTCGCGGCGCTCACGGTCGCGGTGGCGGACGGCAGGAACGCGACGGCGACGCCCGCGACGGCTGCTGCCGCGACGGCGAGGCCCGCGAGGAGGCGTGTGCGTGTTCTCTTGATGGTCACGGGAGCGTCCACCCTTCTGCGACGGCCTTCTGTTTGAGCGGCGCCCACTCCTCGGCGGCGGGCGGGCCGACCGGCGCGCACGCCGGGCCGGCGACGAACGGCGGCACCGTGTAGGCCGGCGCGGCCAGTCTCGGTGCCGAGGTGAAGTCGAGCACTTCGGCGAGGTTGCGTGCGCCGGCGTCGCGCGGGGTCAGAGCCGGGAGGCCGAACCTCCACTCGATCGCCTTCAGCACGGACGTGTGGTCGTACGTGCCGTGCGCCACCGAGCCGCGACGGGCGCGTGGCGAGATCACCATCGACGGCACCCGGAAGCCGCGCTGGCCAGTGCCCGCCGCGGGTGTCGCGTCGGCGGCCGTGCCCGGCACGACGTGGTCGAAGAAGCCGCCCCACTCGTCGTAGTTGATGACGAGCATGGTCCTGGCCCAGTTCGGCGAGGTCGTGACCGCGTGGTACACCTCGTTCAGGAACAGCTCGCCGCTGCGGAGGTCGGCGTGCGGGTGGTCGTCGCCCGAGGTGCCGGAGGACTCGTCCTCGAAGCGCGGGTCGACGAACGACACCGCGGGCAGCGAGCCGCTCGCGCAGTCCGCGACGAAGTCGGAGTACTGGTGCGAGATTCCGAGGTACTTCGACCCCCACAGCGCCAGAAAGGGCACGTCGTTGAAGTAGTACTTCCCGCTGACACCGGCCGCCGAGAGCTTGTCCCAGATGGTCGGCATCGTCGCCGTCGCGGTCGAGTTGTGGAGGCGGTCGGTCTGCGCGGCGTGCATGTAGAAGCGGTTCGGATAGGTCTCGGCGAGCGTCGCGGCGAAGTACTGGTCGCACACCGTCCACTGCGGGCCGGCCTGCCCCCAGAAGCCGAGGTCCGCCTGCGCGTAGTAGCCGATGGAGAAGTCGTCGTTCTCGCCGGCCTTCAGCCAGCCGTCGCACTTCCCGCCGTTCAGCTCGATGCGGCCGCCCTCGTAGGAGTGGTCGGGGTCGGGATGCCCGCAGCCCTGGAAGTCGGCGAGGTGGTGCGGCGTGTGCGGGAAGCCGTACCGGTCGGTGTAGCGCAGGCCGCTCGGCATCCCGGTCGCGCCGGGCATCCAGCCGGTGAGGTGGTCGAACGAGCGGTTCTCCATCATGACGACCACGATGTGGTCGATGCCGGAGGCCGCGGGAGAGGGCAGCGGCGGCACGGACGCCGTCGTCGCGCCGGGTGTCGCGGCGTTCGCGGCGAAGGCGGTGCCCGCGGCGATGGCTCCGGCCGTCAGGCCGCCCGCCAGGGTCAGGAAGTGTCTGCGATCGACGTTCACGTCAGGCCACGGAACCACGGGGGCGCGTGGAAGTGACCCCCGTCGGGTGAGGCGTCACGCAGACGTCACTCAGCGGTCACCTGCTGTTCACCCGGTGCGCCGGGGGCGCCTCCGCATGATCCCGACCACGATCAGCACCACCCCCACCACCAGCAGGACCACGCCGACGATCCCCCAGAACGAGGACCCGCTCATCACGGACCCGCCGAGCACGTCGGTGCCCTGCAGCGTCCACACCAGACCGATCGCGGCGAGGATGATGCCGGGGACGAGGAACGGCCAACTGCGCTTCATGGGCTCAGAGTACGTCGTGAACGCCCGGCCAGGAATGACCGATCGAGCCCGAATCGCCGATCGTGTCAGGGCCTCCCGGGCCACTCCCGCCCCGCCCACGGGTCGTAGTCGGCGACGAGCGCGCCCTGCTCCGGCCGGTCGGCCTCCGGGACGTGCTGGAGGTTGATCCGCACCCGGTACCACTGCGAACTCGACCCGCGCATCCCGTCCAGCAGCTCATCGGCCGGGTGCAGCGAGTCCGCGACCTGCGGGTGCGCCGCCTTCCACTGCTCGAGGGCCGCCAGCGCCTCCGGCTTGGTCTTGGTGCGCGCCACCTCGATGAGCGGCATCTGCGAGACCCGGCGTCCAGCGCCGTCGCCCGCCCGCGGTGGCTTCTCGGCGGGGCCGAGCCGCTTCGCCAGCGCCAGCAGGGCGTCCAGCGAGCCCGCGGCATCGTCGATCCCGGCGTGCGGGTCGCCGACCTCCGCGAACCGCTCGGGCACTGTCAGCACGGTGAACTCCTCCGGCCGGCGCTCGCGCACCTCGTCCCAGTCGAGTGGGGTGGAGACGCGCGCGTCCGGCAGCGGCCGGATCGAATAGGCGGAGGCCACGGTGCGATCCTTGGCGTTCTGGTTGAAGTCGACGAACACGCTCTCGCCGCGCTCCTCCTTCCACCAGCGCGCGGTCGCGAGTCCGGGTGCCCGGTTCTCGACCTCCCGCGCGAGCGTCTCCGCCGCGAGCCGCACGTCCGCGAAGCCCCACTCGGGCGCGATGCGGACGAGGATGTGGAGGCCGCGGGAGCCGCTCGTCTTCGGCCAGCCGACCAGCCCGTGGTCCTCCAGCACCTCCCGCGCGACGAAGGCCACATCCACGATCTGCGACCAGTCGACGCCCGGCATCGGGTCCAGGTCGACGCGCAGCTCGTCGGGATGGTCGAGGTCCTCGGCGCGGACGGCGTGCGGGTTCAGGTCGAGGCAGCCGAGGTTGGACACCCACGCGAGCCCCGCGGCGTCCCGCAGCACGGCCTCCTCGGCGGAGGTCCCGCGGGCGTAGTGCAGGGTCGCGGTGTCGACGAAGTCGGGATGCCCCTCCGGCACCCGCTTCTGGAAGAACGGCTCCTGCGTGAGCCCCTTCACGAACCGCTTCAGCACCATCGGCCGCCCGCCGGCGCCGCGCAGCGCGCCGTCCGCGACACCGAGGTAGTACCGGGCGAGGTCGAGCTTGGTGAGGCCGGGGCCGGGGAAGACGACCTTGTCCGGGTTCGAGATGCGCACCTCGTGCCCGCCGGCCTCCAGAAAGGCCTCGGACTTCGACGACGGGGTCATGCCGCCACGGTAGCCGGGAAGGGCTGCGCCCACCAGATCCGCGGCGGCGGTGGCGCAGGAAGGTGTCGATCCGTCAGTACGGGCTCGGCACAGCGCGCGCCGCTTCCGCGGTCATCCCGCGCAGCTCGTCGAGGAACGTCCCGAAATGGTGCTGCGGCCGGTAGCCGATCTCGGCCCAGCCGGACGACGGCTGCAGGAGCGGCGTCGCCGAGACGTCGAGCCCGTGCCGTTCGATCGCCTCGCGAGCGCCGGGAAAGATCCGTTCGGCCGTCCCCACCGGGTCGTCCTGCCAGCCGGCGATGTCGGTCGCCGTGAAGACGTCCTCCCGCACCGCGTCGACGACGAGCTCGGCGTGGGGAGTGCGGGCGAGGTACTCGATGCTCAGGAGCGCGGCGCTCAGCACATCGCGCCGGTCCACGCCGATCCCGAGGAGTCGCACGCCGTACTCCTGCGGCCAGTCCTCCGTCCACGGGGTGAACGCGGCCGGCCGGAGTGCGACATAGCTCAACCCGGACTGTCGATGGTGGTAGGCGAGAAGCTCCTCGCCGATCCGCTTGGTGAACCCGTACTTTCCGTAGCGCTCGTTCCACGCCTGCGACGACAGGAACAGCACCCGAGCGCCCGCGGCGACCGCCGCCTGCGCCACCCACATCGTGCCGTCGACGTTGAGCCGCCAGAAGTCGACCTCGGTCCGCGAATCCGTATGGATGCCGTGCCAGGCCGCGGTGTGCACGATCACGTCGCAGCCAGCAGCGGCGCCCTCTAGACCGACGCCGATCTGGAGGTCGGCCTGGACGAATGCGACCTCCGGGTGCCCGTCCAGCCAGGCGGGACGGACGAGATCGGTGGCCACCAGGTCGTGCCCCGCGGCAAGCAGGGGCTCCGCGAGCCCGCGCGCGACGTTCCCCCCGGCTCCCGTGATGAGGATGCGCATCGCCTTACCGCCTTCCGATCACGTCGCGCAGCACCGAGAACGGGAGTTTGGGCGTGCGATCCGCGCGCAGGAGTCCGTTGGTCTCCTGACCGGTGTCCGCGAGCTGGGTGTAGCAGAAGCCCGCCAGCACCGGCGAGTCGCGCACGGCCCGGATGAGCCCGGACACGCGCACGCCGAAATCCTCCGAGTCGCGCGCCGAGGAGTACCCCCACGCGTCGGCCACGTCCTCGTCGATCCAGCTCACCCCGCCGAACTCGGTCAGCATGATGGGCCGCGCCGACGGGGCGCCGTGCACAGAGATGCGCCGGCCAGCGGGGCCCGGGCCGGCCAGCAGCTCGTCCATCGCCGAGCTGCTCCCGTACCGGTGGCCGAGGAGCTCGGGGTCGCTCTCGTAGTCGTGGATCGTGATCAGGTCGGAGTCGGTGTGCTCCCAGCCGTCGTTGGAGATGACCGGCCGCGTGCCGTCGATCGCCCGGGTCAGCTCGCTCAGCGCGCGGCTGTATGCGCGCTGCTGCGGGTCGTGCGAGATGTGCTGAACGCCCCAGCTCTCGTTGAGCGGCACCCAGACGACGATCGACGGGTGCGAGCGGTCACGCCGCACGAGTTGCATCCACTCCTCGGTCAGGAGTTGCACCGACCGGGCGGAGAACTCGTAGGCGCTGGCGGTCTCGGCCCAGATGAGCAGCCCCAGCCGGTCGGCCCAGTACAGGAACCGTGGGTCCTCGGCCTTCTGGTGCACGCGCGCCGCGTTGAAGCCCAACTCGAGGATGAGCTCCACTTCGCGACGGAGCGCGGCGGCGGAGGGGGCGGCGAGATGCGACTCCGGCCAGTAGTTCTGGGACAGGACGGCCCGGAGCTGGAACGGCCGGTCGTTCAGGAGGAAGCTGTGGCCCGCCGTCCGGACGCTCCGGAGTCCGAGGTAGCTGGCGACAGCGTCGTCGCCCTCGCCGTCGGCCTCCAGGGCGACGGTCGCGCTCAGCAGCCGAGGGTGCTCGGGAGACCAGAGGAGCTCCTCGTACTGCTGCCCGTTGCGCTGGCGGGAGAGCGCCAGCCGGAGGTGCGACGTGGTGTCGAGCACCCGATAGCGGGCCTCGGCAAGCAGCTCGCCCTCATGCTCGATGCGGACCGCGGCCCAGACCGGAGCCGCCGGGCGTGCGTTCAGGACGAGTTCCAGGTCGACCGAGGCCGCGTCGGGCTCGGTGAGCCACGCGATCGACTCGATGTGCAGGGCGGGCGTGCACTCCAGCCAGACCGGCTGCCAGATGCCGGTCGTGCGGTGGTACCAGATCGAGTGCGGGGTCTCGCGCCAGTCCTGTTTGCCCCGGGGGATGGACACGTCGAGAGGGTCGTCGACCGCCCGCACGACGAGCTCGTTGAGCCCGTCCGGGTCGACGATGTTCCGGACGTCGAAGTGGAAGGGCGTCTGGCCTCCGACGTGGTGGCCGAGGAACCGGCCGTTGAGCCAGACATCGGCGGCGTGGTCCACGGCCCCGAAATGCAGCCGCACCTGCGGGCTGCCCTCGCTCAGGCCCGCGGCCGCCAGCTCGTCGGCACCGAAGGTCCGCCGGTACCAGACGACGGGGTGGTACCCGGTGTCGCCGATGCCCGAGAGCGCCGACTCCGGCGGGTACGGGACGACGATGGTGCGGTCGAACGCGATCCCGTCGGGCGACGCGTCGGGGGAGGCGCCGAACGCGAACTCCCATTCGCCGCCGAGGTCGCACCAGTGGCGGCGAAGGAGCTGCGGCCGGGGGTAGGTCCCGTCCTGGGTCAACGGGTCCGGCAGTGCGTCGGCGGTCATGCGCTCATCCTTCTGGCGATCGAGAACGGAACGGTGGTCTCTCCAGCGGCCGGGGTGTCGGCGAGGAGGAGGTCGAGGGCCAGCCGGCCGATGGCCGCCTTGTCGGGGGCGACCGTGGTGAGGGGCGGCGTGCTGTAACGGCCTTCCTCGATGTCGTCGAAGCCGATGACGGCGACGTCCTGCGGCACCCGCAGGCCCGCCTCGGCCAGCGCGTGCATCGCGCCGAGGGCCAGGAGGTCGTTGAAGGCGAAGACCGCGTCGAAGTCGACGCCCTCGGCGAGCAGCCCTTCGATCGCGGCGGCGCCCTCCCTGCGGCGGAAGTCGACCACGGTCCTCACCAGCCGGCCGTCCTCCGCGAGGCCGGCGGCTCGCAGCGCCGCCCGGTAGCCGGTGAGGCGCAGCTCGGAGGTCTCGTTGGGGCCGGTCGGCTGAGCGCCCACCGCTGCGATCCTGCGCCGGCCGGATGCGATGAGGAGTTCCGTCGCGGCCTGGGCGGCCGCGGCGTTGTCGACGGTGAGGTGCGGGAGTGCCGACTCGCCGATGTGCTCGCCGAGCAGGACGATCGGCGTGGAGTCCATCCGGTCGGACAGGTCTGCCGCGGTCAGGGCGAGCGGGGAGAGGATCAGGCCGTCCATGGCGGGGAGGCCGACCCCGTCGCTGATGCGGCGCTCGGTCTCCGGGAGGCCGTTGGTCTGGTTGATCATCACCGTGATCATGCGCTCCTGCGCCGCCGCCACGATCGCCGACGCGAGTTCGGCGAAGTACGGCTGGCTGAGGTCTGGCACCGCGAGCGCGATCATCCCGCTGCGCCCGCTGCGGAGCTGCCTGGCCGCCGAGTTGGGGTGATAGCCGAGTTCGACCACCGCCTGGCGGACCCGCGTCTTGAGGTCTTCGCGCACCCAGCCGGTGCCGTTGATGACGTTCGAGACGGTCTTCGCAGAGACGCCGACGTGGTCGCCGACGTCTTTCAGTGTCGTTCTGCGCATCCGCGTCTCCCTTGATCTCGTGACGCGCCGTCCGCTCGACGGCGCCTTCCGGTCAACGTTTACCATCGCACATGAGGTGCCACTTGTTCAACGATTACCGGTCGTGTATAACTTGATACCACATTCCCCGTTCAACGTTGAACGTCGCTTCGAAGGAGAAGACATGCAATCACGTTCCCGCCGGGCAGCACGTCCGGCGCTCGCAGCAGTCGCGGCGACCGTCGCGGCTGTCGCGCTCGCGCTCACCGGATGCGCCGGTCAGGGCTCGGGCGGCAGCAACGCCAACACCGACCAGAACGGAAAGATCACCCTCAGCTTCTGGAACGGCAACACCGGTCCGGACGGCCCCGCCATGCAGAAAGTGATCGACGCGTTCAACGCCTCGCAGTCGAAGGTCGTGGTCAAGGGCGTCACCATGCCGTGGGACACCCTGTACCAGAAGCTCCTCACCGGAGCCACCTCCAAGGGCGGCCCGGACATCGTCGCGCTCGACTTCTCGCGCATCCCGGCCTACGCCTCGCAGGGGCTCTTCCAGCCGATCGACGACTACTACGCGGGCGGCGCCCACGACTCGGGTCAGCTCCCGAAGACCGCCATCGAGGCCTCGAAGTACAAGGGCAAGAACTACGGCGTCCCCGTCGATATCGCCACCACGATGATGTACTACAACAAGGCCCTCTTCACCAAGGCCGGCCTCGACCCGAACAAGCCCCCGACCACCTGGGACGAGTTCGCGGCGATGGTCCCCAAGCTGACGACCACCCCGGCCGGCGCCGCCAAGCCCGACCAGTACGCGATCGCGCTCGCCGACCACGAGACCGTCGACATGTACCCACCGTTCCTGTGGAACGCCGGCGGCGGGATCGTCTCGGCCGACAACAAGAAGTCCACGCTCGACTCCGCCGAAAGCCTGAAGGCGTTGAACTTCTGGGTCGACCTGGTGAAGGGCAAGCAAGCGTCGCCCATCGGACTCTCGGGCGCCGACGCCGACAAGCTGTTCGCCACCGGCAAGGCGGCGATCGAGATCAACGGACCGTGGGCGACCACCGGCTACAAGCAGGCGGGCATCGACTTCGGCGTGACTCGGCCGTTCGCCGGACCGTCGGGCAACTCCATCCTCGCCGACGTCGAGTCCATGGCGCTTCCCGCGAAGGACGACAAGGCGACGAAGGACGCCGCCTACCAGTTCATGTCGTTCTGGACGACCAAGCAGTCGCAGAAGACCTGGTCGCAGGGCTCCGGCTTCTCCCCTCTGGAGCCTGAGGTCGGCGCCCAGATCACGGACAACCCCTACCCGGCCATCTTCGGGGCGAAGGATGTCGTGGACGACTCCCGCATCCTGCTCCCCGGCCTGCAGTCGGGCTCGTCGATCATCCAGGACATCTTCTACCCGTCGCTGCAGAAGGCGTTGAATGGGCAGGGTTCCGTGGACGACGTGTTCAAGGCCGCGTCGCAGCAGGTCCAGGCCAAGCTCGACCAGACGAAGTAGTCCGCCCGGGCGGGGTCCGTCGGCACAACGGACCCCGCCCGTCGACCCGGAGGCACCATGACCACATCACCCACGGTCGCTGCGAGGCCGACGCCGCCGACGGCGCGGTCGCAGGCCGGCCGCCGCGGCTTCCTCCGCGGCCGGCGCCGGACGGCGCTGACCGCGTGGCTCTTCCTCGCTCCCTCGCTCATCGCGCTGGCGCTGTTCACGGTCTATCCGATGATCCAGGCGGCCTATCTCTCGTTCACGAATTACAACCTGATCCGGGCCGCGCAGTGGGTGGGCATCTCCAACTACCAGGAGCTCTTCGGAGACCCGGCGTTCTGGAACGCGTTCTGGAACACCGTGGAGTACGCGGTGGTCGTGACTCCGGTCACCGTCGTCCTGGCCCTCGCGCTGGCGGTCTTCCTCGACCGCGGGTTCCGCGGGCGCTCGTTCGTGCGCACCTCGATCTTCCTGCCGTTCATCGTGTCGCTCGGGATCATCGCGATCGCCTGGTCGTTCCTGCTCGACCCGAACATCGGACTCCTTTCGTACTGGCTCTCGAAGCTCGGCATCGTCTCGAGCCAGGGCCTCCTCTCCGACCCGACCTGGGCACTCCCCGCGGTCATGTTCGTCGGGGTGTGGAAGAACGTCGGCTTCTACATGGTGATCTACCTCGCCGGGCTGCAGTCGGTGCCGACCGAGCTCCACGAGGCCGCACGCCTCGACGGGGCGAACCCCTGGCAGCGATTCCGTAACGTGACCCTCCCGCTGCTGTCGAACCAGACGATGCTCGTGTCGGTGATGGCGCTGATCGCCTCGCTCCAGGCGTTCGACCAGATCTACGTCATGACGCACGGCGGACCGTTCTTCCGCACGGAGACGCTGGTCATGCTCATCTACCGCGAGGGCTTCCAGGAGCTGCGGTTCGGCTACGGCGCCGCCATCTCGTGGGTGCTGCTGGTCTTCGTCTTCCTTCTGTCCATGATCCAGTACGGCTTCTTCCAGCGCCGGCAAGTGAGGTACTGATGACCGCAACACTCGAACGACCGGCGACGGCACGGCCCTCGACCGCGCGCCGGCGCCCGCACTACACCAGCACGCGCAGCCTCCTGCGTTGGATCACGACGATAGCCGGCGTGATCATCGCGCTGGCGATGCTGCTGCCGATCGTGTGGATGACCTTCACCGCGTTCAAGCCCGAAGCGGACATCGTCACCTTCCCGCCCACGTTGTGGCCGCGCGAGTTCACGCTCCAGCACTTCATCGACGTATGGAACCGGATCCCGTTCGCCCACCTGTACCTCAACACGATCGTCTTCGCCGGGTCGGTGACGGTGATCTCGCTGTTCTTCGACTCGATGGCCGCCTACGCGCTCGCCCGGCTGGAGTTCCGCGGCAGGAACCTCGTGCTCGTGCTCGTGCTGATCCTGCTCATGCTGCCCTTCCAGGTGACGCTCATCCCGCTGTACGACATGCTCAACGGGCTCGGGTTGACGAACAGTCTGCCCGGCATGATCATCCCGCGCGTGACGAACGCGTTCGGCATCTTCTTCCTGCGGCAGTTCTTCCTCTCGTTGCCGAAAGACCTGGAGGAGGCCGCACGCGTCGACGGAGCGGGGGAGTGGCGGATCTACTGGCGTGTCATCATGCCGCTGGCCCGGCCCGCGCTGCTGACCCTCGGGCTCTTCCACTTCCAGTACAACTGGAACGACCTGCTCTGGCCGCTCATCATGTCGTCCGATCTCGACAACGCCACGCTGCCCGCCGGCCTCGCGCTCTTCATGGGGCAGCACGTCGTGGAGTACGGCCTGCTGATGGCCGGCTCGTTGCTCGCGCTGCTGCCGGTGGTCATCTTCTTCCTCGTCATCCAGCGGAGTTTCGTCGCCGGCATCGCGACGACCGGACTCAAATAGCCCTCACGAAAGGAACACATGACCACCCAGCACTGGCTTCGCGACGAGCGCCTGCACTTCGGCGTCGGGATCGAGGACACCTTCGTCCCGCAGGAGGGCGTCGGCCGGCGCCGGCTCGACGAGTACGAGCTGATGCAGCACTACGAGAACTGGCGGGAGGACCTCGACCTCGCCGCGGAGGCGGGGGCCGAGTTCATCCGCTGGGGGATCCCGTGGTACCTCGTGGAACCGCGTCCCGGCGAGTTCGACTGGCGCTGGCTCGACCAGGTGAGCGCGCACATGCAGCAGCTCGGGCTCCGCTGCGTGGTCGACCTCATGCACTACGGCACGCCGCTCTGGCTCGACAACCAGTTCGTCAACGCCGCCTACCCCGAGCGCATCGCCTCGTACGCGCGTGCGGTGGCGGAGCGCTATGCGGGGGTCTGGGACGACTTCACCCCGCTCAACGAGCCGGTCATCAACGCGATCTACTGCGGCGAGGACGGCGTGTGGCCTCCCTACCTCGTCGGTGACGACGGCTTCGCGAAGGTCATCGTCGCCCTCGCGAAAGGGATGGTCAGGACCCAGCAGGAGATCGCGGCGGTCAACCCCGCGGCGCGCTTCGTGCACGTCGACGCCGGCTTCCGCTGGGAGGGCGACCACGGCGGCCGCCTCGGCCGGGAGCTCCTCGAAGAGCGCCGGTTCATCTCGCTCGACCTGATCACCGGCCGTGTCGTGCCGGGGCACGCGATGCACGCGTACCTCACGCGCAACGGCATCTCCGCGCACGACCTCGCCTGGTTCGCGGACAACGCGGTGACGCCGGACTACGTCGGCGTCAACTACTACCCGGGCTTCACGACGGCCCGCTACCGCGCGGACGGCTCGACCGAGCCGGTCGAGGCCGGGACGACCGGCCTGCGCGACCTGATCGAGCTCTACTGGAACCGCTACGAGCTGCCCATCGTCGTCACCGAGACCTCACGCGGCGGCTCCGTGGAGTCGCGCCTGGCCTGGCTCGACGAATCCCTGGAGGAGATCGACGCGCTCCGCCGCGAGGGCGTGCCGGTGCTGGGCTACACCTGGTTCCCCTTCTTCACGCTGGTCGACTGGCTCTACCGTCACGACACGAAGACACCCGACGACTGGTTCGTGCACATGGGGCTCGTGGACGTGGTCCGTGGCGCCGACCGGCGGCTGGAGCGTCGGAAGACCGATGTGTTCGGGGCCTTCCAGGACCGGGCGCGCGTGTGACGGGCTGATGAGCCGTTCTGCCTGCGGCGACCGCGCACTCACTGCAGGCAGAACTCGTTCCCCTCCGGATCGCGCATCATGATCGCGAACTCCGGATACGGCCCCCACGACCCGTCGAGCACCTGCTCCACCGTCGCGCCCAGCCCGACGAGCCGGGCGGCCTCGGCCTCCACTTCTTCCTTCGTCGCGTGGCGGTCGGCGGAGGGGGTGATGTCGATGTGCATCCGGTTGCGCTGGCGCTTGTCGTGGTCGTAGCGGGTGAAGTAGAAGCGCTGATGGGCCGGGTTCTCGTCCCAGGCGACGGCGCGGGCTGCGAGGTCGTCGTCGGTCAGGCCGGCGGCGCGGAGCTCGGCCTCCTCCTCCGGTGTCAGCCACTCCGGCTCGGGGTAGCCCATGACGGCGGCCCAAAAGCTGGCGAGGGCGGCAGGGTCGGCGGCGTGGAAGGTGACGTTGGCGATCCGTGCGGTCATCCTCCGGAGTGTATTCGGAAGGAGGGGGCGGTCGGGAGACCTGCTCGCTAAGCTGCCGCGCATGACCTTCGACCCCGACCGCGACATCGCCGCCTACGGCAGGCGCGCGGCCGGGTACGAGCGCGGGCCGCGCGGGTTCCTGCACGGCGAGATCGTGCGGCGCGTCGGAGTGCTGGCGGTGTCGCTCATCGACGGGACGCCCGAGCCGCGCATCCTGGACGTCGGGTGCGGCAGCGGCGCGCTGTTGCGGTTGCTCGCCCGCCTGCGCCCGGACGCGCGGCTCACCGGGGTCGACCCGGCGGCGGGGATGGTGCGGGAGGCGGTGGCCTCCACGCGCGCCAAGGTGCTGCAGGCGTCCGCGGAGGCGCTCCCGTTCGGGGACGGGGCTTTCGACCTGGTCGTGAGCTCGTCCTCCTTCAGCCATTGGGAGGACAAGGCGGCCGGCCTGGCCGAGTGCCGGCGGGTGCTCGCGCCGGGAGGCGCGCTGCTGCTGGCGGACGTGTTCGCGACGCGCGGGCTGCCGGTGCGGGTGTTCGGGCCGGGCGGGGCGGCGGGGAGCCGGGAGTGGGCGGAGGAGGGGATGGGAGCGGCCGGCTTCGCCGTGCCGCTGTGGCGGCCGCTGTTCGCTCGTGTGATCTGGGGTGCGGTGGCGCGCGCTTGACGCGCGCGCAGGAAGACACGTCCCGATCTCCTTCCGAACGGCGTTCGGCAGGAGTTCGGGCGCGCGTCCTCCCCGAAACTCCTTCCGGAGGCACGAGGCTGCTAGTGTCACGTCAAAAGCCGAGGGAGGCCAGGTGTCGGTAGTCGGCATCGTCGCTGAGGGGCCGGGCGAGAGCCGGGTCGCGTCCAGCCCGAGTTCCGTGAAGAAGCTCGTCTCCCTGGGGTACGACGTGCGCGTGGAGTCCGGCGCCGGCGTCCAGGCCGCGTTCACGGATGAGGCCTTCGCCGCGGCCGGCGCGACCGTGACCTCCCGGGCCGACGCGTGGGCCGCCGACATCGTGATCAAGGTCGCCCCGCCGACCGACGACGAGATCGCCCTCCTCTCCGACGGCGCCACCCTCATCGCGACCCTCAGCCCCGGCTTGCGCCCCGACCTCCTCGCCGCGCTCTCGCAGCGCGGGATCACCGCGCTCGCCCTCGACGCCGTGCCGCGCATCTCCCGGGCGCAGTCGATGGATGTGCTCAGCTCGATGGCGAACATCTCCGGCTACCGGGCCGTGGTGGAGGCCGCCCACGAGTTCGGCCGCTTCTTCACCGGGCAGGTCACCGCGGCGGGCAAGGTCCCGCCCGCGAAGGTGCTGGTCGCCGGGGCGGGCGTCGCCGGCCTCGCCGCGATCGGCGCCGCATCCAGCATGGGCGCGATCGTCCGCGCCACCGACCCGCGGCCGGAGGTCGCCGACCAGGTGCGGTCGATCGGCGGCGAGTACCTGGCCGTGGAGGTCGCCGGCGACGACGCCATGCAGTCCACCGACGGCTACGCCAAGGCGACTAGCGAGGCCTACGACCGCCGCGCCGCCGAGATCTACTCGGAGCAGGCGCGGGACGTCGACATCGTCATCACGACCGCGCTCATCCCGGGCCGTCCCGCGCCGAAACTGCTCACCGAGGCGGACGTCGCGAGCATGCGGCCCGGCACGGTCGTGGTGGACATGGCCGCCGCGCAGGGCGGGAACGTCGCCGGGTCTGTCGCGGGGGAGCGGGTGGTCACGCCGGGCGGGGTGATCGTCCTCGGCTACACCGACCTCCCGTCCCGGCTGCCGACCCAGTCGTCGCAGCTCTACGGCAACAACCTGGTCAGCCTCCTCACCCTCCTCACGCCCGGCGCGGACGGGAGGCTCGTCCTCGACTTCGACGACGTCGTCCAGCGGTCGGTGACCGTCGTGCGCGACGGCGAGACCACCTGGCCGCCGCCTCCTGTGACCGTCTCCGCGGCGCCGCCTCCCGCCGCCGCCGCACCGATCGCCGTGCCCGCGCCGAAGGAGCCGTGGCTGACGCCGGTGCGCAAGGCGGTGCTGACCGCTGTCGGCCTCGCCGTCCTGCTCGCGCTGGCGGCGCTGGCCCCACCCCCGCTGCCGCAACACTTCACCGTGCTCGTGCTCGCGACCGTCATCGGGTTCTACGTGATCGGCAACGTCCACCACGCGCTGCACACGCCGCTGATGAGCGTGACCAACGCCATCTCGGGCATCATCGTCGTCGGCGCGATCGTGCAGCTCACGTCGCACGACCCGCTCGTGCAGGCGCTCGCCGCGATCGCGGTGCTGGTGGCCTCCATCAACGTGTTCGGCGGGTTCGCGGTGACGCGGCGGATGCTGGCGATGTTCACGCGGAGCGACGCGGTCGGCGGCGGCGGGCCCGGCGGTAGCGGCCGGGGTTCCGGTCGCAAGGCCTCCGGACGCAACGGGGCGAACCGGTGAGCCTCAGCGTCGCGGACGCCGCCTACCTGGTCGCGGCCGTCCTCTTCATCATGAGCCTCGCCGGCCTGTCGCGGCACGAGACCGCCCGCGGCGGCGTCGTCTACGGCATGGTCGGGATGGGGATCGCGCTCGTCGCGACCATCGGGTTCCTCGTGCTGCCCGCGTCCTCCATCGTCCTGCTGATCGTCGCCATGGTGGTCGGCGCCGCGATCGGTCTGTGGCGCGCGCGAGTCGTGCAGATGACCGGCATGCCGCAGCTGATCGCCCTCCTGCACAGCTTCGTCGGCCTCGCCGCCGTGCTCGTCGGCTGGACCGGCCACCTCTCGCACCCCGAGCTGTCCGGCTCGCTGCGCGGCGTGCACAACGCGGAGGTCGTGATCGGCATCTTCATCGGCGCCGTGACGTTCACCGGGTCGATCGTCGCCTACCTGAAGCTCTCCGCGCGCATCTCGTCGCGCCCCCTCGTGCTGCCCGGCAAGAACGCGCTGAACATCGGCGCGCTCGCCGTGTTCGTGGCGCTGACCGTCTGGTACGTGATCACCCCCGAGCTGTGGCTGCTGGCCGTCGTCACCCTGATCGCCCTCGCCCTCGGCGTCCATCTCGTCGCGTCGATCGGCGGCGGCGACATGCCGGTCGTGGTGTCGATGCTGAACAGCTACTCCGGCTGGGCCGCAGCCGCCTCCGGCTTCCTCCTCGACAACGACCTGCTGATCGTCACCGGCGCCCTCGTCGGCTCCTCCGGTGCGTACCTGTCGTACATCATGTGCAAGGCGATGAACCGCTCGTTCCTGTCTGTCATCGCCGGAGGGTTCGGGATCGAGGCCCCGTCCGCGGCGGTCGAGGAGCAGGGCGAGTACCAGGAAGTCTCCGCCGAACAGACCGCCGAGCTGCTGCAGAACGCCACCACTGTCGTCATCACGCCGGGCTACGGGATGGCCGTCGCCCAGGCGCAGTATCCCGTCGCCGAGCTCGTCCAGAAACTCCGCGACCGCGGCGTCACGGTCCGGTTCGGCATCCACCCCGTCGCCGGGAGGTTGCCCGGCCACATGAACGTGCTGCTGGCGGAGGCCCGCGTCCCGTACGACATCGTGCTCGAGATGGACGAGATCAACGACGAGCTGCGTGACACCGACGTGGTGCTCGTGATCGGCGCCAACGACACGGTCAATCCGGCCGCCGCCGAGGATCCGGGCAGCCCCATCGCCGGCATGCCGGTGCTGCGGGTGTGGGAGGCGCGCCAGGTCGTCGTCTTCAAGCGCTCGATGGCCGCCGGCTACGCGGGCGTGCCCAACCCGTTGTTCTACCGCGAGAACGCGAGGATGCTGTTCGGGGACGCGCGGAAAGCGGTGGACGAGATCGTGGGGTACTTCTGAATGGTGGACGGTGACGCGGGCGAGGTGAGCCGCCGCCTCGGACCCGGCTGGTATCCGGACCCGTTCGGCGAGGCGCCGCTGCGCTGGTGGGACGGCACCAAGTGGGAGGCGGCGGTGAGCGGGAACCCGCCCGCCGCGCCGAACGTGTATTACGCCTCGGAGCGCCGCCCGCTGCCCCAGGAGACCCCGGTCTCCACGCCGTGGGTCTGGCTGGTGGTGCTGCTGCCGCTGGCGAGCACCCTTGTGTCGCTGGTCACGATCGGCGACCTCACCCGCTCGCTCACCGAGTTCGCGGCGCGCGGCGCCGCGAATCCGGCCGGTGCGAACCTCGCGATGTTGACGTCGCCCGGCTACCTCCTCAGCAGCATCCTCGGCTGGGTGGTCTTCGCCCTGTCGATCGTCTTCAGCTGGCTCGACTACCGGGCATTGGACCGCCGCGGCGTCGACCGCCCCTTCCACTGGGCCTGGTCCTTCCTGGCGTGGCCCGTCTACACGATCGGCCGCGCGGTGATCGTGCGCCGCGTCGCGGGAGGCAGAGGGATGGGAGTCCTCTGGGCCACGATCGCGGTAGTGGTCGTCACGATCGCCGCCGGAGTCGCCGCCACGCTCATCCTGACGTCGGTGCTCCTCCAGACCATCCACCAGCTCCCGGGCGCCGGCGCCTGAGAGCGGCGTGTCCGGCCGCGCCCGCAACGTCCGTTATGATGGCTGTCGTGCGTCCGCCCGCGGACGCTCAGGAGACGTCGCATAGTCAGGCCTAGTGCACCACCCTGCTAAGGTGGAGTCCTCGTAAGGGGACCGAGGGTTCAAATCCCTCCGTCTCCGCCGATCGAAACCCCCGGAATCCCAATGATTTCGGGGGCTTTTCAGTTGGTGGGCGGTGGGCTTGCCCACATTTTGCCCACACCTGCTTCGGAGACTGCCGCGTGACGAGCTCAGCTCACGGCAGCAAGCTCTGCGACTGAGTTTGGCTACGGCTCGGCCCGGCGATCCTTACTGGTAAGGTTCGGCCTGTGACAGATCCGCAGGTAAGCGACAGTGCGGACTTTCCGAATGTCGAGGGACACGAAAACACCGACCGTTTGCGCCCCAACTGGCTGGTCCGAGTAGTGATTCTGCTTCCATGCGGGCTACTCACGGGAAGTGCAGTCGCCGCATGGTTGGCCAGCCCGATCGGGTCGGGATGGGACCTCGCGATCATTGTCTTTCTGGCCTGCGCGTATGTCGTCATCCGGTGGATGTTCTTCATGGGGGTTCGCCGGGACAGAGCTGTCCTCGTGGCGACAGGGGCGATTTGGTCACGTCGGATTCCGCTGGCGAGGATCGAGCGGGTAACCGACTTCCACGTCTTCGTTCGGTGGCGCACGCGTTCTGGAATCCGAGTGTTCACACCTCTAGTAGCGTTTTCCGCTCAAGAGGGTTCGATCGAGTCCGTGGCAAACCGCAACAGGTGGGCCATCGCCCAGATTCGCCGCTGGGTGCAGGAGCAGAACACCGCGAACAAGGCTCAGGACGATCGCAGTTCATCGCTGAACGGACCAGGCTGATTCGGTGGCGGCAGGCTTGTCCAGGTCTTGCCCGCATCCGACGCTTCGACGGCCGCGTGAAGGCGCATCGCGACGTCGTCGAGGTCGTCGTCGAAGAGGTCGGCGTACAGATCGAGGGTCATCGCAGCGGACGCGTGCCCGAGCATCCGCTGGACCGCCTTTACGTTGGCACCCGAGCTAATGGCAAGGGAAGCGGCTGTATGGCGGAGGTCGTGAAGCGTCATCGGCTCGAGTTCCGCCTCTCGCAGCGCAGTCTTGAACCAGCTGCGTGAGCCGCCGCTGACTCGTGTGCGTCGAAGGTGTTGCCCGTAGGCGTCGCTGAACACGAGATCGTCTCGACCTTTGCCTGCAATCTGTTCGGCCATCAGCTCGGAAAGGAACGGGGGATAGGGAACGTCGCGTCGCTTGTGCGTCTTTGGCGTTCCGATCTCGATGACCCCGGCGACCTCGACGGCATTCACTGTCACCGTGATTCGTCGGCGGCGCAGGTCGACATCGCGGGTTCGCAATCCGATCGCTTCACCCCAGCGCAGCCCGGTGTAAGCGAGTAGGAAGACGAGAAGAGCGTGCTGGCCTTTCCCTCGTGTTCGTCGTCATTCCTTCTTTGTCTACTCCTTGCTTTGGGTAGCTCCCGTTTCACTTCCTCATTTCGTAATTCCCTTTCTTCCTTCTTCGTACCTTCACTTCTTGCCTCCGTTTTGCGTTAAATCTCGCCAAGTGTCGTAGCGGGGGCGAGACGCGCGAGACGCAGATGCGCGGGTCGAGCTCCGCGTCTTCAACGTGCTCGTCGACGAGCTCCCACAACCCCTGGAGCGTCGAACGTCCAGAGACTCGCTGGCGTACACCCGGTGGCGAACGGCGAGCTGCTCCGTGCCGCGAGTCTGTTCTAGCTCCCCATCTCGGTCTTTCGATGTTGTGCGGGATGGCGCCGCGGAAGAGAGGACGTTAGTCTGTTTGCATGCAAACACCGTCGGATTCGGATCTGGCGTACACGAGCCCGATCTACTCGCAGAGTGAAGCCGCCCGCATCATTCAGGCTCCATCGACCTCGTTCGCCCGATGGGCGCATGGACACAAGTTCAGGCAACGGACCGAGGGTGAGTGGGGTGAAAGCGCACCCCTACTTACTGGCGTGGAGGCGGGTAGAGGCGTCACCGTACCGTTCAATGCTCTGGCCGAGGGCTTCATCATCGAGTCGTTCCGGCGGGTCGGACTCCCCATGGCGAGAATCCGTCCGGCAATAACGGTGCTTCGGAACGAAATTGGCTTGGAGAACGCGCTCCTGAGTCAACGGTTGATGACGGATGGTGCCGAGATACTGATTCGCAACGGGGATGACGACCTGGTCGTCGTCCGCAACCATCAGGGGATGTTCAAAGAGGTCGTAGCCGAGTTCCTCAAGAGCATTCGTTACGAGGACGGATATGTCAGCTTGATCCACCTGCCCACTTTCGAGGTGGTGGATGTGATTGTGGATCCGCGGCGCAACTCGGGACAGCCGACCATCGACAGGCTCGGGGTGCGCGTCGATGACGTACTCAGTCGCATCCGGGCCGGAGAAGATCCAGCGGAGGTCAGCGAGGATTTCGGCCTCGAATCTCGTGAACTCAGGTCGCTAATTATCCAGGCGGCCTGAAGTGACAAAGGTGGTTGCCCGATTCCTGCTTGACCGTTCGTTGGGCCAGCGAAAGCTACTGGCTCGTTTACGGGAAGCTGGCTGGGAGGCGACCACGCTCGCTGATCAATTCGGAGATTCGCGTGCACAGCGGATGCTGGACGAGGAATGGATCGCCGAGGGCACTCGACTCGGATTCGTGCTCCTTGCCAAAGATCACCGGATCGCGACCGTGCCGCTAGAGGCTAGTTGCATCTACCTCAACGATGCACGCGTCGTGACATTCGCGCGCGGAGACCTCACCGCGGAACAGATGGGTGATATCTGCCTCGCGCACGAAAAGGCGATCCATCGCCTTGCTACCGTTCAGGGCCCGTTTGTGTTCTCGGTCTCTGCAAATGGTCTGCGGCGAAAGCGCCTGAACTGGCCTCCTGACTAAGGCTGACGTGCTGACTAAGGCTGACGTGTGGGCCAGAGTGGCAAGCTGGACGTGTCTGCCCAGAAAATCCGCGCCTTCCTGCGCGAGGAATGCTCCAAGCATCTGCACTGCGCCTCTTAGGAACTGGACGACGACCAGTCCGCCGTGGTCCGGGCTCGCTTCTCTGACTGATCGACCCGACCGGCTTGAAGCAACGTGCCTGCACGCCTGATCGCCCGTGATCGCCGCGGCCCTCGCGCTGCGCCGATCGCTTAGCGCCGCCCGGTGTCCAGGTTCACGCCGATCCCGTACTTCCGGTGAGTCGATGCGCTCGCGCGACGTCTGTCCCAGCGTTAGCGAATTTGCCCACAGTTTGCCCACAATATAGCGAGATAACGGTGCTATTCATGTGATCTCAATGAGCGCGTTAATCGATGCTGGTCGGGGATTTCCCTCAATCTGGCGGGCCTGGAGATGTAAAGATATAGGGTTCAAATCCCTCCGTCTCCGCCGATCGGAACCCCCGGAATCCCAGTGATTTCGGGGGTTTTTGAGTTCTGAGGCACCCAACTCGCAAGCTCCCGCTCCCGCATCGCCAGGAACAGCGGCAGCGCGAAGGCGAGGGCGACCAGCGGGATCAGCACGATGTAGACCCAGACGCGTCGCATGCCGATGCGGCGCGATTCGATCACCATGAAGACGGCGGAGGCCGTCGCGGCGACCAGGACGTCGACGGTGAGGGACAGGACAGCCGGCCCGCTGCCGATCCAGTCGCCCACGTAGTCGCGATGGGTGGCGATCGCGAGCACGTTGAAGGTCCAGGTTCCGATCAGTCCGACGAGCGCCAGGACGAGGTACACGGTCGCGCGGCCGTTCCAGCGCCCGGTCATCGGCCGGCTCCGACCGGGTCGGGTTCGAGCGCGGGTCGGTCATCGGGGTGCGGGCGCGCCCTCCGCCCGGTGACGAGCACCAGCACGGCGGAGAGCACTCCGCCGATCGCCAGCGCCCAGCCGCCCCAGAGGAACACGCCGCCCGGCCGCACGATCGACTGACCGGCGAGCGCCTGGAACGTCACCAGCGCGACCGTGCCGGCGTAGACGACCGTCGCGACGATGACGAGCCGCAGCCGAACGCGGTCGTCGGCGAGAGGTCGCCAGTGCCGGCCGGCCCAGCCGAGCAGGATCGCGAAGAGGGGCAGCAGCTGGAGGGCGTGCATGCCGACGAAGTGGGGGATGCGCAGGTCTCCGGCGACGGTGCTCCATCCGAGCAGCGGGAGGCCGGGGCCGCCGTCGGGGATGCCGACGGTGTGGGCTCCGGCGATGCCCTGGAAGTCGTGGAGCTGTTGCGAGGTCGGGCTGGTCATCAGGTAGGCGAGGCCCATCCCGACCAAGGCGATCACTGCGCCTGCCCGCACGGCGATGGTGGTCGAACGCGTCGGGAGGCGCAGGAAGAACACGGCGACGGTGGTCAGGAATGTGCAGACGTAGAGGACCGTGATCGACACGGCCATCGTCGTCCAGATGCCGGTGGCGAGCGGGGTGGAGACGTTGAAGTGGCTGGTCGTCCCGGCCGCGGCGGCGCCGAGGATGAGGGCCTGTTCCACGACGAGCGCGACGGCGACCACGGTCCCGGCGACATGCGCGGTGCGCCGCCAGCGGGGGAGGTGGGCGATGAGCCAGGCCCAGGTGACGCTGTAGAGCAGGATCGAGATCGAGAACTTGAGGGGTTTGGTCCAGGCGTCGAGGCCGGTGACCTGGCGGGGATCGACGAGGAGGCCGACGAGGCAGACGATGGTGCTCACGAGCATCAGCGCGGCGACCGTCATGAGGGGACGGTGCCACGCGAAGACGGTCTTCATAGTGTTCTTCTCTCATTCGTGACGACGGCCTGCGCCATGCGGCGCAGTCCGAGAGCGAGGGTGTCCCCGAGCACGGTGCCGACGACGACGAGCTCGGTCATGCGCGCGGGGTCGGGGAGGGTGCCGACAGTGTCGAGGTCGGCTTCGGCCTGCAGCCGCGCGGCGGCCGCGTAGCCGTCGAGGTAGGCGTCGGGCAGCGGGAAGCCGGCGTTGTCGAACGCGTCGATCACCTGGGCGGCGATGCCACGGCCGATGTTGTCGTCGCAGTCGGCCCAGCCGGCGCGGGCGATGAGCGCATCGACCCGGTCGAGCGCGGGGACGCTCGGCGGGGCGACGTCGGGCACAGCCGAACGGGACACCGCCTGCTGGGCGACGTCGAACGCGTGGACGACCGGGGCGCCGGGCTCGTCGAGGGCGTCGAGCACGGTGCGCACGGCGGCGATGGAGAGCTTGCCGACCTCCAGCATCGCCCGGATCAGCTTCAGCCTGCGCTCGTGCTCGTCGGTGTACTCCGTGCGGTTGCCGCCGACGCGATCGCCCGCGGGCAGCAGGCCTTCGCGCACGTAGTACTTGATGGTGGCGGCGGGAGTGCCGGTTCGGTCGGAGAGTTCGGAGATGAGCACGCGCTGATAGTAGCACTACCGGTAGTGGTGCTACCAGTAATTCTCGATTCGTACTCAGCGGGGGTCGGGAAGGTCGAGGTTCCAGTGGCGCGAGACGACGATGATCCACTCCTGATCGTGGTCACCATGCCCTGGCGGCCCGTGCGAGATGAAGAACCGGGAGACCACGCGTTGCGAGCCCTCGGCATCCCCGTAGAGCACGTCGACGCAGAACCCCTCTCCCGCGGCCCCGGAGCGTGCCACCTCGAAATCGGTCGACCCCGGTTCGCGGATGGCCACCTGGCAGAACCCCGGGTCGTTCGTCGGCACGTAGATGTCGCGGGTGAGTCGGTGGAACTCGTCGACCGGGGGTAGCGGCGCCCGTGCGTCCGCGGTGAGGGACCAGCCGTGCAGGATCGCGACGCCGGCCCCTGCGTTTCGCACGGACATCACGAGGTAGACGGCCTCATCGGTGATCTCCAGGGCCGCCCGACCGCCCAGAGCTGTCAACCACCTGCCGTCCGCGAACCGCACCTTCTGGGGTGGGTCGGACCAGTTGGAGGGAAGCAGGATGGGGCGGATTCCCTCCAGGAGCGCCCGTTCGGCGACCCGGGCGGACCGGTTGGCGGAGCGCGTCGAGGCGAAGGTCGCGGCCGCCAGCGCGGTGGTTCCCACAGCGGTGCCGAGGTCGGCGACCAGAACCCAATCGAACACAGGCGCCATTCAACGCCAACGGAAGTCGCCTTCGGAAGGGGCAATCTGCCCACAGGCCAATCAGCGTTATGGCACGGTTGAGCTTGCGCCCACCCTACGCCCCCAAGGCCTCGAGAACACTCCCCGCGATCGCCCGCCCCAGCAACGGAGGCACCGCGTT
Source organism: Leifsonia sp. NPDC056824 (assembly GCF_042789575.1). Lineage (NCBI taxonomy): Bacteria > Bacillati > Actinomycetota > Actinomycetes > Micrococcales > Microbacteriaceae > Leifsonia > Leifsonia sp. NPDC056824. The sequence continues at coordinate 1,534,474 of NZ_JBHUAV010000001.1, forward strand.
CCCGATCTGCTTCACGATCTGCGCACGGCTCCCCGTGAACACGAAGTCGTCGTCATACGACTGCAAGCGCGCCCCCTCCCGCGGGGTGAGTGCGCGATCCAAGTCCGGATGAATGCACTTGTTCGACGCGGGGTGGACGAAGTTCACCGTGATCGTGACCGCCGGCTCGTCGCCTCGCAGTCGCGAGTAGCAGGAGGAGAAGCCGCTCGTGATGAGGTGAGGCGGGATGGAGGAGATGTTGTCGCCGGAGTGGCGGATGATCTCCATCATCTTCGCCGAGTGCTTCGTCGACGCATGGAGGGTGAGCTCGTCCCCGGCATTGGCGCGTCGGGCGCGCTGGAACTCCGTCCGGGGGTCCGCCGAATACTTTTCGGCGCTTCCGCCACTGTGGACGATCGGCAGGTCGTCGATGGCCTCTCGCACGGTCACCGCACTCGGGAGGGAGGTCGCGGTCTCGGTGTCGAGGAGCGTCGGGGCGAGTGAACGTCGAGCGTGCATGCGCGTCCGGTCTTTGTGACCGATCGTCCGTGCCATTGTGGCGTGGGTGATGCGGGGGAAGTCGATCGAGCCGCCTCGTTCGACCCCGAGCAGGATCAGTCGTTCCCGCTTCTGGGGCACGCCGTAGTTCGAGGCGTTGAGGATGCGCCAGTCGCACTCGTAACCCAGCTCGGAGAACGTCTCGAGGATGCGCTCGATCGTGTGGCCTTTCTCGTACGTGGCGAGGCCGACGACGTTCTCCAGGACGAGAGCTTTCGGGCGGAAGAAGTTCACGTACGACGCGAACTCTTCGAACAACGAATTGCGCGGGTCGTCGTCCTCGGACGACCGGAACGGGCGGATCGACGAGAATCCCTGGCAGGGCGGTCCGCCGATGATCACGTCGACGTCGCCGCGCTTCAGGCCGGTCGCCTCGGCCACCTCGGACCGGCGAACCTTCCGGATGTCGCCCGCGATGCCGAAAGCGTTCGCGTGGTTCGCGCGAAAAGTCTCCACGGACGTCGGCAGGACGTCGATCCCGTGAACGACCTCGAACCCTCCGGCATTCTCGAAACCCTTCGAGAAGCCGCCTGTTCCGCAGAACAGGTCCATCACCTTGTACACGCCACCTCCGGTGGAGACTATAGTCTCGTGGAATTTCAGCCTATGCTCGGCCATTGTCGAGAGCGTGCCTGACACACCGCTTCCCGATGACCCGACTGCCGCCCTCATCGCCGTCATCGCCCGCCTTCGGCGCGAAGCCGGATTGACTCTAGAGGATCTCGCCGACATCGCCGGCCTCCATCGCACATCGCTCGGGCTGATCGAACGCGGCGAGCGGGGGCTGACCATCGAAAGCGCGGCGAAACTCGCCAAGGCGCTCGACCTGAGTCTCGGGGCGCTCATCGCACTGGCGGAGGCGCGCGAGGAGGGCGTCTCGTCGAACGAGACGGCGTTGTCCCCGCGACGGCTCTCGAGTTCTGTCGGTCGCAATGCCGACGAACTGTTCGAGCTGACAGGCCTCGATATCGCGGCCATCCGCAGCGCGGTCGAATACACCTATGACACGCTCGACCTCATCGACGCCGAGCTGGTGGCGCGGGGCTCTGCGCCGATGAGCGGGCTGGTCGAGCTCGCGAACCTCTCCTCCATGATCGGCAACTTGGTGGGAGCCGGCATCGCGGAAGCCTCCGCGGGGTTGTACCTCCGCAACCGTCCGCACGCGTTCCCGGATCTCGTTCCACAGCGCGACGACCTGCCGGACCTAGAGGTGAAGACCGCGTTGGAGAGCAATACGCCGAAGGGGCACCTCCCGAAGCCTGGGGTGTACCTCACGTTCCGTTACGCGCTTGGCGGACCCAACGGCGAATACGAGAAAGGCACGAAGAATCGGGGCCGTACGGCGTGGATCTGGGAAGTTCGCGTAGGGAGGCTCGAAATCGAGGACTTCGCACTCAGTGACACGAAAGGCGATTCCGGCAAGACGGCCGTCATCAAGAACGCGTCGTTCAAAGCCATGTCGCCGGTGCTCTTCGACGCGCGATTCTTCCCGTACGCCCGCAGCTGGGGCGGTCTGAGCGCGATCGGCTCGTCCCGCGCTTAGCCAGCAGGGAAAAAAGTCTGCTCCGTTTCCAGCACCCCTGCCTACCCCGCCCCTCCGGTACGCAGACCGGGCGTGACGAGTCTCCAGAGCGCCTCGAGCTCGGCGTCGACCTGGTCCTCCGTTCCCGAGTCGATGGCCACCGACAGCACACCGAACAAGCAGTTGACGATCGTCTTGGCCGCTCGGGCGCGATCGAGGGAGTCCGGCGCGTCGCCGTCGTCCACCGCTTCGTCCAGGAACGGGATGAAGCGCTGGACCCAGACGTCGTACGGGTTGACGCCCTGCGGGACGAGCCGGAGCTCCTGGCTGAGCCGCATGGCGGCGCGGGTGCGGATGTTGGTCGCCATGGTCCGCGTCACCCGCCAGGCGAGGAGCCGCATGCCGGAGAGGCCGCGGCCGCCGTGGTCCCGGACGTCCTGAACGAGCGCCGGCCACGCGTCGAACCGCCCGGAGAGCACCGCATCCGCCATCGCCTTCTTCGACGCGAAATGGAAGTAGACGGCTCCCTTCGTGAAGCCGGTCGCGGCGATGATCCGGTCCAGCCGGGCCCCGCTGAAACCGTAGCGGGCGAACTCGGCGGCGGCGGCGTCGAGGATGGCTTCCCGGGTCTCGTTCGCTTGCCGAGCGCGTTCTGCCATCCGACGAACCTTCCTCGACAGCAGCGTGTTCTGCTTCGGTGAAGGATAGCGCGGCCGGGGATGCCCAGCGGAAAACCAGACGGTCGGAACGGACGACCGGGCGCGCTGATTGACGACGGCCGCATGGCCCTCTACTCTGTGATCAGCGCTGACAGGGATTTTGGTATGTTGGTGTTGCGTTATCGACGTCGTGAGCCGCGGGGGAACCGGTTCACAGTGACGGGAACGCATCGGAGGGCGGCGTGGGGGCGCCGCCCTCACCACTCTCACGCCGGCGCTGCTGGTGAGTCACGCTCTCCGACTCGGATCACAGCTGCGCCTGAATCCTCCGGATGGCGACCCCGAGCGCGCCCGTCGTGAGCAGCCCTGGCCCGAGGGGACCCGCGCTGTCCTCACCGAGGGCATCGCGTCGCGGGGCCTCGGATCCTCCGGTGCCTCTGCCTCGAACAGCACGAGCACCCGCGAGGCGCAGTCGGCCGCCCAGGCGGCCACCAGCCGCCGATCGGCGAGGCTCAGGGTCTGCGGTGACGGCACACCGGCATCGTGCCACACGTCGAGGCGCGGCGCGCCCGCGCTCGGCTCACGCCGTCTGCAGCGCCCGCAACGGTGCTCGTTCCTCGGATTCGATGATCAGTCCGCGCGAGCTCTCGGCGGAGTCCGCGAGCTGCTGGAGCCAGTCGCCGTTGAGCGCGGGGGTGCGGGAGCCGTCGAAGTGGAAGCGCAGGTTGCTGGACGGGTGCAGCCAGATGCTGGTGCGTCCACCGCCCACGGCGGCGGCGTCCTTCCAGGACATGGCGAAGCTCTGGCCCTGCCGGAGCTTGTTGACGATGACGATGTGCAGGTGAGCGAGGGTTCGGTCGTCGAACTGGTGCTCGGTGTTTTCGTAGCTGAGGTAGCCCATGATGTTGCCCTCCTTCGGTTAGTCCGGAAGGGGGGCAAAGAATCGGGTGCCAAGCGAGGCTTCACGTCAACCGGAGGTGCCTGCCCAGTCTGGCCCACTCGGCTGGAGAAAGGCCATTTGACGGAGCCGATTGCCAGGTGGGCTGGAGCGAACGCTCGATTTCCGCGTGAACCAGGACTTCTACAGCCTCAGCGTCCTCTCACACAGCGGTCCATAGCCGCTTGACATCCGGCGCCGGGAGGGTAGGAGGCTTACGCTCGGCGGTACTGGTTGGCCGCCGGGCAGTCGAACGGGTCGCGGGCGGCGAGGCCGACCCGGTTGAGGTAGCGGATGACGATGCCGTAGGAGTTCACCAGGCCCGTCTCGGTGTACGGGATGTCGTGGGCGGCGCAGTGCTCGCGGACGAGTTCGCGGGCGCGGCGCAGGTGGGGGCGCGGCATGTTCGGGAAGAGGTGGTGCTCGATCTGGTGGTTGAGACCGCCCATCAGTACGCTCATCTGCCAGCCGCCGCGGATGTTGCGGGAGGTCAGTACCTGCTTGCTGAGGAAGTCGACCCGGGAGCCGGCAGGGAGCAGCGGCATGCCCTTGTGGTTGGGAGCGAACGACGCGCCCATGTAGACGCCGAAGACCGCGAGCTGCACGCCGAGGAACGCGAACGCCATCCCGAGCGGCAGCATCAGGAACACGATCGTGAAGTAGATCGAGAGCCGCAGCGCGATCGCCACCAACTCGCTCTTCCGGCGCTCGACCGGGCCGCGGGCCAGCAGCGAGCGGATCGACGTGACGTGGAGGTTCACGCCCTCCAGGAGGAGCAGCGGGAAGAAGAGGTAGCCCTGGCGCCGGGTGATGACGGCGAGGAGGCCGCGCTGTCGTGCGGCGTCCGTGGTCGTGAAGGAGATCGTGTCGAACGCGATGTCGGGGTCTTTGCCCTCGGTGTTCGGGTTCGCGTGGTGGCGCGTGTGCTTCGTCATCCACCACTGGTAGCTCATGCCGACCAGCCAGGTGGCGATGAGGCGGCCCGCGCGGTCGTTGCGGGGGCCGGAGGCGAACACCTGACGGTGGGAGGCCTCGTGGCCGAGGAAGGCGAACTGGGTGAAGATCAGGCCGAGCGCCGCAGCGATGAGGAGCTGGAACCAGGAGTCGCCCAGCAGGATGAAGCCGGCGACGGCGCCGAGCAGCCCGACGCACAGGATGGAGAACATCGTGATGTAGAAGCCGCGGCGGCGCTCGAGGAGCCCTTCGCCACGGACACGGCCGAGCAGTTCGTTGTACGTGCTCGTGACGGGTGGCCGTGATTCGTCCCGCTGCCGGGTCTTCAGCACGGGCCCGAGAATGGATGCGGTCATTCTTTCCTCCGCTGGTGCGACGACTTCCCAGCCGAGGATGTGGGCAGATCGCCCGAGATGCCGCAAGCGTAGGCGCGGTTCCTGGGTGTCGCCGGTGTGGTCAGGGGGAGTCGGTGCCCGGCCTTGCGGCCGGGCACCGGAACCATCAGGCCTGGCGGATGTTCGCGGCCTGGGGACCCTTCGGTCCCTGTGCGAGGTCGTACTCGACCTTCTGGTTCTCGTCGAGGTTGCGGTAACCGCCGTTGGAGGCGATTTCGCTGTAGTGGGCGAAGACGTCGGCGCTGCCGTCATCCGGGGCGATGAAGCCGTAGCCCTTTTCCGAGTTGAACCATTTGACGGTGCCAGTGGGCATCTTTTCTTCCTTCATTCTTCGGGAGCCGAGAGGTCGGCTCCGGTCGCCGCGCGCGAATCGGCGCGGACGTCTGTGAACACCGCGGGGAACGCGGTGGGTCGGGGTGCGCCGGAGGAGTGTCTCCGCCTCGGCGATGCTGGGCGCTGTGCCGACGGGGCGCGAACGGCCGTCGAGCACGCGGAATCGTCCGTTTTCGAGCTCGGCGATGCCGGCGTACTCCTCGTCGATGGTCGCCACCCAGAGGGTGTCGTCGGCTTGGCGCCAGGTGAGTGCGGCCGGTGGTCGCAAAACGATGGTGATGGTGAGTCCTTTCGCCTCTCTCGAGGCGGGTGTCGTCGCGGCAGCGCTGCTGCGACGGAAGATGATGGCCGGGTCATGGGCGGTGGAGGCTGACCTCTCGAGTCCCGTGGAACTGTCGGAACCCCTTCGGGGATGTCGGAAGCCGGTAGAGGATGGCGGCCCCGCACGCGACACTCGGATGGGAAGGACCGGTTTCTGATGCGGGACCGTCACGGTCACACGGTCAGAAACGCGTGATCATGCCCGGCCGATCGACGAAACGTAGACTGCCGGACTCAACCAACCATACACGGTGCGCTTGGAGGCATACTCAGCGACTGCTCCGGCCACGCGGCTCACCCGCCCCCGCGGAAGGCGAACACCCCCGAATCCGTCCCCACCAGCAGCACCCCGAGGCCTGCGCTCGGGCTCACGAAGTGCGGCACGGTGTCTCCCACCGCCTGCCGTTGCAGCAGCGCGCCGCTCGACGCGTCGAACTGGCTGACCGTCCCGTCCGGGTACTCGACCGCCCACACCGTCCCTCCGATGACGACGGGGGCCCCGTTCGCGCCCGGGAGGCGCTGACCGCGCTGACCGGACGCGAGGTCCACCGTCTGGATGCCGCCGCCGCTGCACGGGACGAACAGGCGGTTCGTCGCCGGGTCGTAGGCCGCGCCGCCGTCGGGATCGCTGCCGCAGAGCCCGCCGATGCTCGCGACCTCCGACAGGTCGGACTGGCGGAGGACGAAGCCGACGTCCGTCTTCCCTGCGACGAACAGGAGGCCTCCGGGCAGCAGCACCGGATTGCCCGTCCCCAGGTCGTCGTCGCCGCCCGCGCCCTGGTCCTTGAAGGCAGCGAGCGGTCGCAGGTCGGGCGACAGCTTGACCACACTCTCCGCGTATTGGACGGGGTCGGGGCCGCCGGCCGGCGGGTCGGGGTTGGAGTTGCCCGTCGACACGTAGAGGTCGCCGGCCGCGTCGACGGCGGGAGCGCCGCCGCCCTGCCAGATCGCGCCGCCGTGGCCGTCCGCCGCCGCCTCGAACGCGACGATGCCGGGCGCACCGGTCTCGTTCACCCCGACGACCCAGCCGTGGTAGTCACCGCAGTCGCCGTAGTTGCCGCCGTAGGAGATGTAGACGCGGCCGTTCGCCACCGCGAGCGACGCCCGCTGGAGGAGATGCACAGGGTCTTCGCCCGCAGGAAGCGGCGGGTCGACGGTCTCCGAGAGCAGCACCTGTCCCGTGGCGACACTGAAGCCCTCGAGCTGGTGGTGCACCGCGCCTCCGCCGGTGCTCACCTCGCCGACGACGTACACGGTCCCGGTGGCGGTGTCCACGGCCGGGGTGCTGGTGACGCCGAGCGGGTCGATGTCGCCGCAGCCGGCGACCGAGCCGACGTCCGTCAGTGGTGCGCCGAGGGAGGCCGACCAGACGACGTTCCCGCTGCCCGGGTCGAGCGCGACCACGCGATCGGTCTCCGTGGCCGCGATCACCCGGCCGCCCGCGACGACGGGCTGGCCGAACACCGCGCCGCCGAGGTCGGCCGACCAGGCCCGCGCGAGCGAGGCGAGCGACGCACCGGCGACCACGGCCCCGGTGCGCGCCAGGTCGGCGTGGTACGAGGACCAGGCCGTGACGCCGGGCACCTGGACGGCGACCGGTGCAGACGATGCCGACGGCGTGGGACGGGAGGGCGACGGGGTGCTCGACGCACGGGAGGTCGTCGGCGACGGCGGCGCAGACGCGGTGCAGCCCGCGAGCAGCAGCAGGCCCGCCAGCGCGGCCGCTCCGAGGCGAGCGCGCGTGCGGCCTCCGGGTCCCCGCGTCGCGCGGTGCATGGCGACAGCGTATGCCTCCCGGAATTCTCCGGGGCCCCTCCGGTTGCACCCGACATGACGAACATCGGAATCATCGGAGCAGGACACATCGGCCAGGCTCTGGCACACACCTTCATCCGGCACGGCCACACCGTGACGATCGCGAACTCCCGCGGGCCGGAGACGCTCGCGGAGGTGGTCGCCGACCTGGGCCCGTCGGCCACCGCGGCGACGGCGGAGGAGGCCGGCGCGGCGGGCGAGATCGTGGTGGTGACCGTGCCGCTGCGCAACTACCGGGACGTCCCCGTGGAGCCGCTGGCGGGCAAGGTCGTGATCGACACGAACAACTACTACTTCGAGCGGGACGGGCACATCGACGAGCTCGACGAGGGGACCGCGACCACCTCCGGCCTCCTGCAGGCGCACCTGCCCGAGTCCCGCGTCGCCAAGGGCTTCAACCACATCGCCGCACGCGACATCGCGACCACGGGGTCGCCGGCGGGGACCGCGGACCGTCGCGCGCTCGCCACGGCGAGCGACCACGAGGGCGCCGCCGCGATCGTCGCCTCGATCTACGACGACTTCGGCTTCGACACGGTCAACGTCGGCCCGCTCTCGGAGAGCTGGCGCGTGGAGCGCGATCGCCCCGCCTACGTGGTGCGGCAGAACCGCGAGGAGCTCGAGGCCAACGTCGCCAGGGCGCCGCGCACGGTCTGAGGCCGTCCCGCTCCTCCATCGCGCGTCCCGCGACGGAAACCCCTTGGTCAAACGAGGGCAGCGCCCTACGTTGGGTCTCGTGAGCAGCGAGAGCAGCACGATCGAGGGTGAGCGTCGCGAGTTCGAGCGCAGGCTCGCGGTGGAGGGGGAGCGGCTGCGCCGGCTCCTCGGCGCGATCTACGGCGACCATCCGGGACTGCCGGCGGCGCTGGCGAGCACGCTGGAGCTCGTGGACGCCTCCTGGCGGGAGCGCACCGCCGAGCTCAAAGACCTCGACCGCCGCCGCTCGGAGCAGCCGGACTGGTTCCAGTCCAACGCGATGCTCGGCGGCGTCTGTTACGCCGACCTCTACGCGGGTGGAGTGCCCGGGCTCCGGGAGCGCATCCCGTATTTCCGGGAGCTGGGCCTGACCTATCTGCATGTGATGCCGCCGTTCCTCACCCCGGAGGGGAACTCGGACGGCGGCTACGCGGTCTCCAGCTACCGGGAGTTGAACCCGCATCTCGGCACGATCGACGACCTCCGGACCCTGGGGGAGGCGCTGCGCGGGAACGGCATCTCGCTCGCCGTCGACTTCGTCTTCAACCACACCGCCAGCAACCACGAGTGGGCCAGGCGCGCGGTCGCCGGCGACCCGGTCTTCCGGGACTACTACTGGATGTTCGACTCCCGCGAGCAGCCGGACCGGTTCGAGGAGACGACGCGGGAGATCTTCCCGGACGACCACCCCGGTTCTTTCGTCCAGCTCGCGGACGGCACATGGGTCTGGGCGTCGTTCCACACGTTCCAGTGGGACCTCAACTACTCCAACCCGGCGGTGTTCCGGGCGATGGCGGGGGAGATGCTCTTCCTCGCCAACCTCGGGGTGGAGGTCCTGCGGATGGACGCCGTCCCGTTCATCTGGAAGCAGCTCGGCACCTCCAGCGAGAACCTGCCCCAGGCGCACCTGCTGCTGCAGGCCTTCAACGCCGTCTGCCGCATCGCCGCGCCCGCGATGGTCTTCCTCTCGGAGGCCATCGTGCACCCGGACGACGTGCTCTCGTACATGCGCCCGGACGAGTGCCAGCTCAGCTACAACCCGCTGCAGATGGCGCTCACCTGGGAGGCGATGGCGACCCGCGACGTGCGGATGCTCCAGAGCGCGCTGGCCGACCGCCACCGGACGCCGGCCGGGACCGCGTGGGTGAACTACGTGCGCAGTCACGACGACATCGGCTGGACGTTCGCGGACGAGGACGCCGCCCGGCTCGGCATCGACCCGTACGGTCACCGCCGCTTCCTCAACGACTACTACACGGGCCGCTTCGAGGGCAGCTTCGCGCGCGGCGTCGCCTTCCAGTTCAACCCGAAGACGGGCGACAGCCGGGTCGCCGGGACGACCGCCTCCCTGGCAGGGTACGAGTCGGGCGACGCGGGAGGCCCCGCCCGGGTGCTGCTCGCCTACTCACTCGCGCTGTCGACGGGCGGCATCCCGCTGATCTACCTGGGCGACGAGGTGGGCCAGCTCAACGACTACGCGCAGCTGGAGGCCGAGGGGCGCCGGGAGGACTCGCGGTGGGTCGGCCGGCCGTCGTATCCGGCGCGGCTGTACGAGGAGCGGACGGATGCGTCCACGCCGGCCGGCAGCCTGTACGAGCGGATGAGGTGGCTGATCGCGCTGCGCAGGAGGTTCGGTGAGTTCGGGGGCGGCGAGCTGGTCGCGCTCGACACCGGGAACCCGAAGGTCCTGGGGTACGTGCGACCGGGCCGGGACGGGCGCTCGCTCCTGGTGCTGGCGAACTTCGGCGACTACCCGGAGCGGGTCGAGCCGTGGGCGCTCGCCGGGCAGGCGGCGCAGCGGACGGATCTCGTGACAGGCGACGGCCACGACCTGCGGGAGGGCGTGACGCTCGGCGCGCACGGGTTCGTGTGGTTGGTCCCGGAGGAGTGAGGTCCCCGTCGGACGCCGGCATCACACCGCCGTGCGGATCCGCACCTCCCGCTCCATCCGCTTCTCGTGCCGCTCCCGGCCCTTCAGCGCCTCGGCCTCTCGGGTCTTCGGCGGCGCGTTGGTGACGAGCTGGTCGAGCATGCGGCGCGTGGCCTCGGCGATCTCGTCGATCGCCTCGTCGAACGCGGCCGCGTTCGCTCGAGAGGGGCGCGTCGAGCCAATGACCTTGCGGACGAACTGGAGGGCGGCCTCCCGGACCTCGTCGTCCGTCGTGGGCGGTTCGAAGTTGTGGAGGCAGCGGATGTTCCGGCACATGCCGCGACGATACCGCCATTCAATCCCGGGTGTTGTGCGTCTTCTCAGGTTGAATGGCGGAAGATTTCCCGGTTACCCCCCCACAGCACGATAGGACCACCCCATGAGCTCGCTTCGCGATCACATCGAGCGCACCCTCCCCGAGACCGAGGGCATCGCCGCCGAGGTCGACGGCCTCACGAACACCGGCGCCATCACGCTTCCGCAGCTCTGACACCGTCCGCGAGGCCGCGGCCTCCCGGACTCAGCCCTCGGCGACGCGACGGACGAACGTCGTGACGTGCTCCCGCAGCGCCTCCATGCGCTGGAGGCGGGCGGCCTCCACGTCGAAGCCGACGTAGGCGAGCGGCGGTCGTTTGCGGACGTTCGCCGAGCACTCGAAGCCCGCGCACACGAGCGTGCCCAGCGTGTTGCCGTTGCGGCCCGCCGCGCCCGCGCGCTTCGCGATGAAGAAGACGACCTCGTTGGGCAGGTGCACGTCCTCGCACCACGAGCACTGCGGCCGGCTGCGGACGCCGCCGTCGGCCTTCCGCAGCAGGACGCCGACGAGCTCGCCGTCGACCTCCGCGATCACGTAGCCCTGGTTCGGGTTCCGACGGTCGCGCCAGCCGAGGTAGTCGAGGTCGTCCCAGCGCGTGTTCGCCAGGTCGGGGAGGGTGAGTTCTTTGCGCTCGCGCTGGGAGGCGTTGACGAAGGAGGAGCGGAGCTGCTGCTCGTTCAGGGGAAGCATGGATGGGTGTCCTGTCTGTCTGCGGACCGCGGCACGGGAACGGCGACGGGTCCGGCGTGATGGGGTGCTCGCGGGGCCGGCGCGGAACTGCGCGACCACGGCGCGGGAGCGCGCACGAAAACGAGCGGGAGCGTGCGAAAAATGGCGCGCCGGATCACGGGAAGAGAGGCGGGGCTATCTCACGCCGGCGATGGGAACGCCGACGACCTCCAGACGCCCGACGGGCTGAGACGCGATGAGCCGATCCACGCGGGTAGTCTACGACACGCCCGGGAGGCGACAGGCTCCGGCTACGCCCGCGAGGTGCTGCCGAGCCCGTACGAGGCGAAGAACGTGCCGCCGTACAGCGCGGCCGCGACCAAGAACCCGGCCGCCATCACGTACGACGCCCACTCGCTCCCGGTGGCGATCGTGCCGACGCCGGCGAGGAACGTGATCACGATGACGATGAGGCCCCACAGCGCCAGGCGCTGACCGATACCGGCCTTGCGCGCCGCGAGGAGCAGCCGGATGCTGACCACGACCAGGCCGATCGCGACCAGGATGTGCAGGATGACGATGATCGTGTCCACGACGATCACGAAGGTGCCCTTCGGCTCCCCGATGAGGTTGGCCGCCATCCCGAGCAGGAACTGGAGGGCCAGGGCGGACAGCGCCTCCCGCGAGCGACGGCGCAGGCTCTCGGTCGGGCTCGGGGTGGGGCGCGATGCGGCGGACGGTGCGGCGGATTCGGACATGGTCTCCCTGCCTCGCGATGCGGCTCGGACGCGACTATTGTGCTCCCGCAAGCGTCCGTCAGTACAGAGGCGCGGCGAACAACAGTAGGAGGTCCACTTTTGCGCGCCAGGGTCGCGGAGCGGCGTCCCCGGCGTAAAGTGCGAGGCGTGCCGACAGACGCCTCCGACTGGTTCCTGAGCCGAGCCGAGCGGGGGAACCCGGCGTCCGCGGTGCAGGCCGGGCCCTCCGGGACCGCGTCCTGGTCGGAGGGGAACCTGGTGCGGCCCCTCGTCCACGGCGCGACCTACTTCGCGCGTCTGCGCGAGGAGCTGTCGGCGCTGGAGCCGGGCGACAGGGTGTTCTTCACCGACTGGCGCGGCGACAAGGACGAGCTGCTGACGCCGGGCGGCCCGACGATCGGGCAGCTGCTGGCGGACATCGCCCGTGCGGGCGTGGAGGTGCGCGGCTTGGTGTGGCGTGCCCACGGCCAAAGCATCCGGGGGCGGATGAGCGGTCTGTCGAACGCGCTGCTGGGCCGGGAGATCAACGACGCCGGCGGCGAGGTCCTGCTCGACCAGCGGGTGCGCGCCTTCGGGTCGCACCATCAGAAGCTCTTCGTCATCCGGTACACGCACGACCCGGCCCGGGATGTCGCGTTCGTCGGCGGCATCGACCTCTGCCACAGCCGCCGGGACGACGTCGAGCACGCGGGCGACCCGCAGACGGTGGCCATCGACCCGCGGTACAGCGAGCGTCCGCCCTGGCACGACGCCGCACTCGAACTGCGCGGACCCGTGGTCGGCGACCTCCTCGACACCTTCGCGGAGCGCTGGGACGACCCGCACCCGCTGGACCATCACAACCCGTACCGGATGCTCGTGCAGCGTCTCGCCGATATGCCGCGGCACCCGAAACCGCTCCCCGAGGCCGCGCCTCCGCCTCCGGTGGCGGGAACGCACTCCGTGCAGGTCCTGCGGACGTACGCACCGAAACGACCGGCGTTCCCGTTCGCCCCGCACGGGGAGCGCAGCATCGCGCGCGCCTACCTCAAGGCGTTCGCCCGCGCCCGCTCCTTCATCTACATCGAGGACCAGTTCCTCTGGTCGAGGGAGGTCGTGGCCGGGATCGCGAAGGCGCTGCGGTCGAACCCGGCGCTGCAGGTGATCGTGGCTGTGCCGCGTTACCCGGACGACGACGGCGGGCTTTCGGGCCCTCCCGGACGCCTGGGTCAGCATCGGGCCGTGTCGCTGCTCCGCCGCGCGGCGCCCGACCGGGTGGGCGTCTTCGACCTCGAGAACGAGGCGGGCACTCCGATCTACGTGCACGCGAAGATCTGCATCATCGACGACGAGTGGATGACGGGCGGCTCCGACAACTTCAACCTGCGCTCCTGGGCCAGCGACAGCGAGCTCACCTGCGCCGTCGTCGGAGGGGACGTCGCGCGCGACCTCCGAGCGCAGCTCTGGGCCGAGCACCTCGGCCTGGACCGGGACGACCCGCGCATCACGGACGCAGCCGACGGGCTGGCGCTGTGGACGGAGAGCAGCGACGCGCTCGACGCCTGGCACCGGACGGGACAACGATCGGCCCGGCCGCGCGGCCAGGCCCGGCGCCACCGCATCGAACCGGTGACGTGGCTGCAGCGTGTGTGGGGGGAGCCCTTGTACCGGTTCGTCGTGGACCCCGACTCGCGCCCGGCGCGCCTGCGGGGGACAGGCCGGTTCTAGGGCGGTGCCGCTGGCGTCCGTCGTACGCGCCTTCCGCAGCCCGCGTGTAGTGTCGCGGCGTGGACGGTGACCGAGTGCGGCTGCAACCGTGGACCGAGGCCGACCTGGCCGTGGAGCTGCGGAACGACGCTGCGGACATGACGGTGTTCTTGGGCGGTCCGCAGGGTGAGGAGGTCGTGCGCCGGCGTCACGAGCGGTTCCTCGTCGGGCAGGCGGACGGGACCATCTCGCCGTTCACGGTGTGGTCGGACGCCGCGGACGAGCCCGTCGGCGCGGCGGCCTACTGGCAGATCGAGCATCACGGCGACGCCGTGTACGAGTGCGGCTGGTTCGTCTTCGTGCCCCATCAGCGCCACGGGTACGCGCAGGCGGCCGTGCGCCCCCTGCTCGAACACGCTGCGGCCCGGGGCGACCGCGACACCATGTTCGCCTTCCCGCGCGTCGACAATGCGGCCTCCAACGCGCTCGCCCGCTCGGTGGGGTTCGTGAACACGGGGGTCGAGGACTCCGAGTACCCGAAGGGCGTGCCGATCACCGTGAATGCGTGGGCGTTCGACCTGCGCGCGCTGCGCTGAGCGGGTTCGCCGCCCCTGTAGCGTGTCCCTCATGTTCTCGAAGACCCTCGCCTCCGGCGCCCAGTTCCGCCCCCTCGAGCCCTGGATGGCGGAGGAGTTCGCCGCCCACCTCGACCGCGCCAGGGAGCACATCCGGCCCTGGGTGGGGCCCTCGTTCGTCACCGACGACGTCGCGGGCGCCCGCGCAACCCTCGGCCGGTACGCCGAGCGCGCTGCCAAGGAGGGCGCGGGCATCTATGGCATCTGGTCGCACGGCACGCTGGTGGGCGGAGTGATGTTCGTGGAGTTCGTCCCGGCAACGGGCGGCTTCGAGGTGGGCTGCTGGCTGGAGCCGGGCGCCGAAGGCCACGGGCACATCACGAGCGCCGTGCGCGAACTGCTCGCCTACGCGTTCGACGAGCGCGGCATGCACCGCGCGGAATGGCGCTGCCGCAACGACAACGAGCGCAGCTCGGCCGTCGCACGCCGCCTCGGGATGACGCTGGAAGGCGTGCTCCGGGAGGCGTGGCCGGTCGGCGGGGTGTTCCACGACAAGCAGCTGTGGTCGCTGCTGGCGTCCGAGTGGACTGACGTTCACAGCTGAACGCCGGGACGTTCTGACGTCAGCCGACGTAGGAAAGGCCGGCGATGCTCACTGCGCCAAGGCTGGCGAGTGACGCGACGCTGACGGCGCGGTGGCGCGAGAGCCAGGGGAGCAGCATCGCGGCGACGGTCATGCACCAGATGATAGGGATGCCGAAGCCGATGAGCGCAAGGAAGAAGTTGCCTCCGAAGGCGGGCGCGACCGCAGCGACGAGCACAGCGATCCCAAGCGAGAGGACGAAGATCGCCACCCCTGCGCTGAACGGATGAAGGCGCCGGTCTCTGAGAACGCGGAGGATGATGAGCCCGACGACCAGCGTTCCCGCGGCCAACGGACCGACTCCCATCAGCGTGTAGGTGCTGACGATCCTGAAGGCGTCGGGTGACGGCAGAAGAAGGGCGAAGAAGAGCGCTCCGGTGAGCAGACCGACCCCCGCGCCGGCGAACATCCCGAGCGCGGTGTAGCGGGGGCCGCCCTTCTCACTGTTCACGGCGATCAATATGTCGCAGAACCGTAGACCTGCTTAGAGCCGCAGAGCCCGGTGAGGCAGGTGAAGCCCTCGTTGCCCAGACGAGCGAGCGAGCGCCAGAGCTTGTTGCCGTTTCCGTCGTCCCAGCCGCCGTAGATCTCGTGCGCGGGGACGGGGAATCGACTTCCGCTGACCTCGAAGGTGCCGCTGCGGTAGAAGCGCGCCCATGCGTTGTAGGTGATGGCTCCGGCTGCACAGAAGGGATTTCCGACGGAGTGATTGATGTACGCCTGCGCGTAGTTCGAGCTAGCGGAGATGTTGGAAAGCTGGATGCCGTTCGCGGACGCAGTGCGCTGCTCTTTGAGCACACCGTTCTGATAGAGCGTTGTCGGGTGCACTTCACGCGTCCACACCACGTCGTACGGTGCCGCATTGTCCCAATTGATGTTGATGAACACCGATGTGCGGAACGACGTGGAGTCCCACGGCGTGTTGAACGGCGGTGTCACCCAACTGCGCCCATCGCCCCCGAACGTCATCCCCGACTGACCGGCTTGACCGCAGCCGAGGGTCGTCATCAGGTCCATGTTGACGCGGGAATCCGGAATAAACGTCCGATACACGAAGCCCGAGACCCACGGCTGATAGCTTCGGCCGGTGCGCGGTTGGGCGCTCGTCGCAGGCAGCGTGACGGGAATCATCCGTGTTCCAACGGTCTCCCCGGATTCATCCAGAGAGATGACCTGGTAGTCATACCGTCGCCCGGTTTCCAGCCCGGATTCCGAGAAGGCCCCCGCCCGGCCCTCGGAGACGACCGCCCCGTCCCGCATGACCTGGGTAGCGGCCACTCCATCGCGCGATGCCCAGGCAAACGAAACCGAATGCGGGGTCAGCGCCTGGATGAACCGCAACTCGAACGTTGATGGGTCTGTCGGAGCCGTCGTCGTCTCTTCGCGAATCGTCTGGTCGTCGGCTCCCTCGACGAACTCGGTTCCCACCAACTCGGAGGGAAGCGAGCCATCGATCCGTTGCGCTTCCTGAATGGCATCCGACGAAACGTCCGTTGGAAGCGATGTCACGGTCGGCGCGTCAGCAGGGGCGCTTTGTCGAAGGATGACGACCGGGGTCCCGGAAGCGGTGTCGGCACGAGTCGTCGACTCGCCCTCGTCCCCTGTCGAGGATGTGACCCGCAGCGCAGCGCCGGCGGCGTCGGTCACCTGATTTCGTTGGAAATCGATCAGTGGCGGTGATTCAACGGGCGCGAAGCCCCATGCTGCGGGCGCGCCGACCAGTAATGACACCGCGAACACGAGCGATGCGCTTCCGAGAACGAGGCGACGGGTGCGATTCTCCAAGACGACTCTCCTTGCTTCCATGTCACATTGACAACTAAAGCCCAATATATGAGAGCTTTCAGGATGGAAGCAAGGGATCGCGGCGATCGCCGCGCCCCTCCGCCCTACTTCTTCACCGCCTCCCGCACCGCCTTCGCGTCGGCCTGCGCCTTCTTCACCGCAGCGCGCGCGGACGTGAGGGACGACTTCGCCGACGACAGCGCCGAGTGGTCGGAGTCGTAGGAGGCCGGGGTCACGGCCAGGGCTGCGGCGGCGACTCCGCTCGCGTCGTGGGACGCGGTCGAGAGTTGCGCGGTCATGTCGCTCAGGTCGGACTGCAGCGCGGCGGTGGACTTGGCCTTGTCCTTCCCCGACAGCAGAGCGGCGAGGGTGGACTGCTCCGTGGTGAGCTTGGGGATCGTGGTTCCGGTGAGGCGGTCGGCGTCCGCTGCGAGGCGGGCCTGGGGGAGGGCGACGGCGTCGACGCGGTAGGAGGTGAAGACCTTCGTGAGGTCGGCGGTGGCCTGGGTGGTCGTGGTGTCGGCGGCGATGGCGGAGGCCGAGGACTTCATGCCGGCGAGGTCGGTGTTGAGGGTCGCGAGGATGGCGGACTTGTCGCTGGAGGTCAGGGTCGTGTCGGCGTTGACCTTCGCGATCGCGGCGGTGAGCTTGGTCTCGCGGTCGCTGGTGGCCTTCGCGCCGGCGGCCTGGAGCTGCGCGAGCGTCTTGGGGGCGTGGGAGGCGGACGGGGTCGGCGTCGGCGTCGTGGTGTCGGCGAAGGCCGGCCCGCCGATGAGTGCCGCGCACGCGATTCCCGCGGTCGCCGCCGTGATGATGCCGATGGATCGTCTGGACATGGTTCTCCCGTTCAGAGGTAAGCCGCCGGGGGTTTTCCGGCTGAGTCCAGCCTCGTCGGGGAATGTTCGGGGATCGTAAAGGACGGGTTCGGGGTGGGTACGCGGTTCAGCGCCGCCGTACCATCAGCGCCGCCGCACCGGCCGCACCGTCAGCGCCTCCACCATCCCGGTGCTCGGCAGGTCGACCGCCACGCGCACGGTGGCCGCGACCATCTCCGGAGTGATCGTGTACGCGGCGTCGTATTCGTGCCCTTCGCGGGCGACGAGCGCGCGCTGCATGTCGGTGTCGACCCGGCCGGGGTGGATGCTGGTGACGCGGACGCCGTTCGGGCGCTCCTCCTCCCGCAGCGCGTCGGTGAGTGCGCGCAGGGCGAACTTCGAGCCGGAGTAGACGCCGCCGCCGGCCCCGCTACTCAGCCCCGACCCGCTGTTGATGGCGACGACCAGGCCGCCGGCCGCCCGGAGGGCGGGGAGGGTCGCCCGCAGCAGCGCCGCGACCGCGAAGACGTTGACCTCGAACACCCGCCGCCAGGTCGCGTCGTCCGTCTCGGCGATGGTGCCGCCGTCCTCCACGCCGGCGGACAGCACGAGTACGTCGAGCGGGCCGGGGAGCGCAGGCAACGTGTCGCCGGTCAGGTCCGCGACGAACGGCTCGGCCGACGGCAGCTCGGCCACCACGGACGCGACGCCCGCGGCATCCCGCCCGCCGACCAGGATGTGATGGGTGCTGCCCAGCTCGACGGCGATGGCCCGGCCGATGCCGCGCGACGCTCCGGTGATCAAGGCGACGGGACGTGAGTTCTGAGCCATGCCCCGAGCCTAGGCCGCGGAGGCCTAAGCGGCGGAAGACGGGGGAGTGCCGCTCCCGCTCCCCAGCTGGAAGATCCGCTTCGTGGAATCGACGACTCGCTCGTCATCCCCGTCCAGCAGCGCCTCGGACAGCTCCGTGTAGTCCTGCGCCAGCTCTCCCAGATCGGCGTCGAGCGCACGGTGGGTGACGGTGACGTGATAGCTCAGCGACGGCCCGGTCTGCGCGATCACCTGGATGAACACCGGGTTCGGGCACGCCCGCACGATCGAACCGAAGTACGCCTCTGCAGCCTTCGTGATCGAGGGGATGTCGCCGCTCCGATGCTGGACGGTCACCTCGCGGGCCAGCGCGGCGAGGCGCGTCCGGTCGTCGGGGGTCAGCTGCGGCAGGGTCAGGATGGTGGCGCCGGTGACGAGCACGCCGATGGTCTGGAGGGTGTCGCGCGCCTCCTCGGGGCGGGGCGCGATGACGGCGGAGTGCGACTGGGGCGCCGTCTCCACCAGGCCCTCCAGGCTGAGCGTGTGCAGCGCCTGCCGGATGGGTGTGCCGGAGACGCCGAGCCAGCCGCGCAGTTCGGCCTCGTCCAGGCGCTCGCCCGGCAGCAGCACGCCGGAGAGGATGGCCTCCTTGAGCTGCGCGTAGACGCGTTCGCGGACGAGCTCGCGGGGGGTGGTGGTCTTCTCGGGGGAGCGGGGGATCGGCATCAGTCGTGTCCTTCCCCGGCGGCCTGCGGGGCGTCGATGCGGAAGATCTCCCGCTCCGCCGCGGCCACAGCGTGGGAGTCCGCGGACGCGAGCGCCGAGCGAAGGGCCGCATACGCGTGCGCGGCCTCCGGCCAGTCGATCCGGAGAGCGCGGTAGGCGACCCCGACATAGTACGCACGCGCGGCGAGCGTCCGCGCGGCAAGCTGGAGCAGCACGCGGTTCGGGCACAGCGTCATCAGCCGCCCGTAGTACCGCTGGGAGGCAGCGAGCGACGCGTCGAGGTCCGCCGCCTCCAGTGCGGCGATCAGGCGGTCGACGTCCGCGACGAGAGCGTCCCGGTCGGCGTCGGTCAGGCCGTCCAGGGTGAGGTCGAGCACCCCGAGGACGAACACGCCGATGGTCTGCAGGTTCAGCACGGCGTCCTCCACCCGCGGCTCGACCACGCGGGTGTACGACTGGGCGGCGGTCTCCACGAAGCCCTCGACGGTCAGCGCGTGGAGCGCCTGCCGGATCGGCGTCTTCGACATCCCGAGCCAGGCTTGGAGCTCGGCGTCCTCCAGCCGCTCGCCGGGCCGGATCGTGCCGTCGAGGATCGCCGCGCGGAGCGACTCGTACGCGCGATCGCGCGCCAGCACGCGCGTCTGCCGGACCTCCGACACCCCCGGGACGGGCATCTTCCCCACTTTCTTTCGCGCGCACGCGCGTCCTCGACTCCGATCGTACCGAGAGAAGACGGATTGCTGGAACTAGAGCATGGACTAAAGTTCCAATCTCGACGTATACTCGCCGCAGGAAGACGATTCCGACATTTTCCCCCCAGGGAGGGCCCGCCCCCAGTGGTCCCTCCGCCCGACGGGCTCCCGCATTTCGGGTGCCGGGCGCCCGTCGAGGGGTCCTGCGTTTCGGGTACGCAGGACCCCTCAAACTTTCCGCGACGCCGGACCGGCAGTTCAGAGGAGTTGGCGCGATGGAATCCCCCGTCGATCAGCCATCGCCGACCTACGTCGAGCGCCGGTTCCGCTCGCGCGACCGCGACGAGACGCAGGCGTACCTGGCCGGCCACTACGGCCGGGTCGATCTCGGCCGTCGCTTCTCCGGCTACGCCGAGCATGTGGTCGGCGACGGTCGCTTCCTTCTGGCCGACGCGGCGATGCTCGGCGAGCTGCGCTGCGTGGTCGACCCGGACGTGCTCCTCATCTCGACCGGCACGCCGGGCAGCGGCTGGGAGGTCGGCGACGAGACCGGCAGCTTCGCTGCCGAACCGGTGATCTTCCAGCCGGGCCAGCAGTCCGTGCACCGGATGTCGGATACGCAGGGTCGCGCCGTCGCGTTCCGCGTGCCCGACCTCACCCGCACCGCCCGGCTGCTCTACGCGCGGGACGACCTGGAGCTCCGCTTCGACGGTCCCCGGCCGATCAACCCGCGGCGTGCCGCGTCCTGGCTGGCGACCCTGGAGGTCGCCAGGCGGGAGTGGAAGACGGGCGCGCTCTCGAACGACTCGTTGCGCGCGACCACGTACCGTCAACTCGCCGCGGCGGCGCTGGAGACCTTCCGGCTCGTGGGGGACCGGCGCGAACTCCGCGTGTCCGCCGAGCGCCGGGCGCGCGTGTTCCGCGTCGGAGCGCAGTACCTGCGCGACCACGCCGCCGCCCCGATCACCATCGAGGACGCCGCTTTCGCCGCCGGCGCCTCCACCGGCGAGCTCGTGCTCGCCTTCCGTTCCCGCGCGGACGGCGTCGGCCCGACCGCCTACCTGCGGCGGTCCCGGCTGAGCGCCGCGCACGACCAGCTCTCCAGCACACCGATCACCGTGCGCGCGGCGGCGGAGCTGTGGGGCTTCTCGTCGGAGGCCGTCTTCGTGCGCGCCTACCGCGAGGAGTACGGCGCGGACCCGGTGGGGTCCGACGCCTAGACGGAGGACCGCTGAGCCGCTGGGCCGGCGGGGTCGTCAGCCGGCCCGGTACAGATCCGCCTCGAACCGGTACGCGTCCCCCCGGTAGGTGTTCAGGCCGAGCAGCACCGGGCCGCCCGCCCGCTCGTACGCGATTTCGCGACCGATCAGCACAGGGCTCCCCGCCGCGATGTGCAGCAGCCCGGCGATGTCCGCGTTCGCGGCGTCGGCCTGGACGCTGTACGCGCTGCGGTAGATGTCGACCGAGCACAGCGTCTGCAGCGACTCGTACAGCGACGCGTCGGTGAGGTCGGCTTCCACCAGGGGTGCCGCGACCGAGAGCGGGATGACATTGGTGTCGACGCAGATCGGCGTGGAGTTCATCCCGCGCAGCCGCACCAGCACGAGCACGTCGGCGCCGGCGACGATGCCGAGCCGTTCTGCCTCGTCGATGGTGGCCGATCGGACGCTCTTCTCGAGCACCTGGGCTGTCGGCGTGTGGCCGCGCAGCCGGGCCATCTCGCTGAAGCTCTGCAGCGTGCTCGGCGGCTCCCCGACCGTGGGGCTGGGGACGAACCAGCCGCGCTGGGCCGAGCGCGCGATGCGGCCCTGGCGCTCCAGGTCCTCCAGGGCCGTGCGGATGGTGCTGCGGCTGACATGGAGGCCCTCGGCGAGCTGCCGTTCGCCGGGCAGCCGGGTGCCCGGCGGGTACACGCCGTGGTTCAGGGACGTGTTCAGGTCGCGGGTGACGCGCTCTGCGATCGTCGGTGTCTTCACAGGAAGTGACCATACCAGTTCGACCGATGGCTGTTAATACGTTCTCGAATGGACTATCTGGTTTGGTTATGGTTACGGTTGGTTCCGCGCCGGTCCTCGGCGCCACCCCCATGCTCACGAGTTAAAGGAGACTCGCATGAAAAAGAGGCACCTCGCAGGAGCCCTCGCGCTCACCGCTGGACTGGCCCTCGGCCTGACGGCGTGCGCCCCAGGAGGCTCCAGCGCTGCGGGCTCCTCGCACGCCGTCTCGAAGGATGTTTCCGGCAAGCCCGTCACCCTCAAGATCCTCGACTTCTGGCAGGGCGACGAGGGGAAGTGGATGGACTCGGTCGTCACGGCCTTCGAGAGGCAGCACCCGAACATCACCATCAAGCGCACCACGCAGGACTGGGGCCAGGTGATGAACACCCTGAACCTCCGCCTCGCGGACCCGAACGGTCCCGACATCGCGCTCGTCAACAACGGCTGGCAGTCGATGGGCACGCTCGCCAAGGGCGGCCGCATCCTCAACCTGGACGCCTACTCCGACCTGTACGGCTGGAAGAAGGAGATCCCGGACACGATCGCCCGCCAGCTCGAGTTCACCCCGGACGGCAAGCAGATGGGCACCGGCTCGCTGTACGCCACCCCGGCGGCGCGCTCGTCGCTGATCGGCCTGTACTACAACAAGGCGATCCTCGACAAGCTGAGCCTCCCCGTGCCGAAGACGCTGGCCGACTTCGAGAAGGACGCCGCAGCGGTCAAGGCCGCCGGCATCACCCCGATCGCGTACGGCTCGCAGGACAAGGGCTCGGCGACCTCCATCCTCTTCGCCACGCAGGACCTGTACGGGACGTCGAAGAACATCGGCGACTTCGTCTACTCCAGCGGCAAGGTCCCGATCACCTCGACCGGTATCGTCGACGCCGCCAAGGACGTCAAGAAGTGGGCGGACGACGGCTGGTTCACGGCGAACTACCCCGGCGTGCAGTACGCCGACGCGCAGGCCGAGTTCCTGGGCGGCAAGGCTGCGTTCCGCTTCGAGTACACCGGCTCGCTCGGCTTCTCGGACGCGCAGAAGCAGACCATGGGCTACGTGCAGCTCCCGCAGGTGCAGGGCGGCAAGGTGGTCGGCACCGGCTCGACCGCGGCCAACCTGTCCATCTCGGCCAAGTCGAAGCACCCGGACGCCGCGGCGGCCTTCCTCGACTTCATGGCGTCGAAGACCGCAGCCCAGCAGGCGGTCGGCCACGGCTTCCTCCCGCTGCTGCACTCGGGCCTCAGCACCCCGAGCGGCAACCCGGAGCTCTCCACCGAGATCTCGGCGCAGCAGAAGCTCGACACCGGCAACGGCTACGTGCCCTACTTCGACTGGTCCACCCCGACGATGATCGACACGGTCGGCGGACAGCTCCAGCAACTCTACGCCGGCCAGGTCACGCCCGACCAGCTCGCGGCGGCCGGTCAGAAGGACTACGACGCCTTCCAGGCCCAGCGGAAGCAGGGCTGACGGGATGACCTCGTCCCAGGTGGTGGGGCGGGCGGGAGCGCCCGCCCCGGCACCCGCGGCCCCCCGCCCCCCCCCGCCGCCCCCCCCCCGCGCGGGCCCGGGGCGGCGCCCCCCGCGGCGCTCGCCGCCGCCTACCC
>NZ_JBHUAV010000001.1:1557659-1568236 GCF_042789575.1 Leifsonia sp. NPDC056824
CGTAAAACCACCCGTGCCCCCCCCCGCGCATCCGGGTCTGGCGTGTCCACCTCGACCCGGGGGGCGCCGGGGCCGACCCCGCGGCCCGCCCCACCGGCGGCCCCCGGCCGCACCGCGCCGAAGAAGGCTCCGCGGCGCGCGGTCTCACCGCGCGTGCGCCGCCGCCACTGGCTGGGTCTCGCCTTCGCGGCGCCGGGCCTGCTGTTCTACGGCTTCGTGGTGATCGTCCCGATCCTGCAGAGCCTCAACTACTCGTTCTACCGCTGGGACGGCGTGACCACCGCCAAGTGGGTCGGTCTCAGCAACTACATCTCCTTCTTCACCGACCCGGCCCTGCTCGAGTCGCTCGGGCATGTGCTCGTGCTGGTCGTCTTCTTCGCCGTCCTGCCGATCGCGCTCGGCCTCCTCTCGGCGGCACTGCTCGGCCGCGGCAAGCTGCGCGGCGGCGGGGTGTACCGCTGGCTGCTCTTCCTGCCGCAGGTGCTGACCAGCGTCGTCGTCGCCGTGATCTGGAAGCGCATCTACGGCCCGGACGGCCCGCTCAACGAGGCGCTGCGCGCCGTGGGCCTCGGCGACCTGGCCAAGAACTGGCTCGGCGACTTCAACTGGGCGCTCCCCGCGCTCGGTGTCATCGGCACCTGGACGGCGCTCGGCCTCTGCATGGTGCTGTTCGTCGCCGGCGTCGCCGCCATCCCGACCGAGCTCTACGAGGCCGCGCGCATCGATGGAGCCGGCCCGATCCGGGAGTTCTTCTCGATCACCCTGCCGAGCCTCCGCGGGCAGGTGGCCGTCGCCCTCACGCTCACCGTCACGGGAGCGCTCCGGGCGTTCGACCTGGTCTGGATCACCACGCAGGGCGGGCCTGGCACCTCCACGACCACGCCGGCGCTGATCCTCTACCGCAAGGCGTTCCTCAACCCGGATGTCGGCATGGCCGCGGCCATCGGCATCGTCCTCGCGATCGTCTGCCTGGGCGTCGCGCTCGTCATCACCCGACTCTCCGAGGAGAAGGACGCATGATCTCGCGCACCGAGCGCACGCTCAACCACGCCATCCTCGCGTTCGTCACGATCCTCGTGCTCTTCCCGGTGGTCTGGTTCGTGTTCACGGCGCTCAGCCCGAGCCGGGGCGGTCAGATCGACCTGCTGAACCTGCACTTCGAGAACTTCGTCACCGCGTGGAACGTGGGCAACTTCGGGTCGGCCATGATCGCGTCCGCCGTCATCACGATCGGCGCCGTGCTCGGCCAGACCCTGATCGCCATCCTGTCGGGCTTCGCGTTCGGCGTGCTCGGCGTGGTGGGGCAGAAGGTCATCTTCCCGGTCATCCTGTTCGGCCTGATGATCTCGGCCGAGGTCTTCATCATCCCGCTGTACTACACGTTCCAGTCGATCGGGCTCACGAACTCGTGGCTCGGCCTGATCATCATCCAGATCGGGATGGGCGTGCCGTTCGGCGTCTTCTGGATGCGGGCGACCTTCCGCGCCGTCCCGAAGTCGCTCATCGAGGCTGCCGAGATGGACGGCGCGCGGAGCTGGCGGATGCTCTGGCAGATCCTGCTGCCGATCTCGCGTCCCGCCGTGCTCACGCTCGCACTGCTGTCGTTCATGTGGACGTGGAACGACTTCTTCCTCTCGCTGGTCTTCATCGCCGACCCGACCATCCAGCCGGCGACGCTGGCGCTCGGCGTCTTCCAGGGCCAGCACACCCTCGACGTCAACATGCTCGCGGCCGGCTCGCTCATCGTGGCGCTGCCCGTCCTGATCCTCTACGCGTTCTTCCAGCGCCACTTCATCCGCGGCGTGCTCAACGGCGCGCTCAAAGAGTGACCTGGGCCGACACCCTCTTCCCGCACTGCACCAGAAGCAACAAAGGAGTACCCATGCGCATCGCGCCCGAAATCCTCGACACGGCCGACGATGTCGGCCGGGAAGCCGCCGTTCAGCTCGCCGACGGGATCGCCCGGGCGGCGGCCGAGGGACGGACGTTCGTCCTCGGCTGCCCGAGCGGACGCAGCCCGATCGCCACCTACGCGAACCTCGCCACGCTCGTCGCCGAGCGCGACCTCGACCTCTCCCACGTCGTCGTGGCCCTGATGGACGAGTACGTGGAGGAGGCCGGCGACGGCTACCACGCCATCGACCCCGACCTCCCGCACAGCTGCGTCGGGTTCGGGCGGCGCGAGATCCTCGGCCTCCTCAACGCCGCGGCGACGCCGGGGCACCGCATCCCGGAGGCCAACCTGTGGCACCCGGACCCGGCCGCGCCCGCAGGAGAGTACGACCGCGCGCTCGCCGAGGCCGGCGGGATCGACGTCTTCCTGCTCGCCTCCGGCGCGTCGGACGGCCACGTCGCCCTCAACCCCGTGGGGGCCGCCGCCGACACCGTGACGCGCGTGGTGGCGCTCGGCGAGGACACCCGCCGCGACAACCTCGGCACCTTCCCGACGCTGCGCAGCCTAGACGAGGCGCCGCGCTTCGGCGTGACCGTCGGCATCGCGACCATCCGGGAGCTCTCCCGGTCGGTCGTCATGGTCGTCACCGGCGAACACAAGCAGGACACCGTGCGCCGGCTCGCCGCGGCCGACTCGTACGAGCCCGACTGGCCCGCGACCGTCCTCTCCGAATGCTCCGACGCGCGCTTCCTCGTGGACCGCACCGCAGCCGAGCTGCTCCAGACCACCCGCTGACCTCCACCGCCGACCCCGGCTGACCCCACCAGCCGACGCCCGACCAGAAAGGCACCACCCACACCCATGGCTTCCATCAAGCTCGTCTACATCGGCGGGGGATCGTCCCGCGGCGCAGGGACCATCGCGTCCATCCTCGAGCACGGCGAGGAGTTCAACGGCTCGGAGATCGTCATCCAGGACGTCGACCCGGCCCGCCTGAAGGCCGTCGAGACCATCGGCCAGAAGATCGCGGAGTCCAAGGGCCTCGACATCACCATCACGTCGACCACCGACCGCCGCGCGGCGCTGACGGACGCGGACGCGGTGTTGTCGAGCTTCCGCCCGGGTAACTTCGCGGCCCGCGCGCTGGACGAGCGCATCCCGCTCAAGCACGGCGTGATCGGCCAGGAGACCCAGGGCCCCGGCGGGTTCTTCATGGCGCTGCGGTCCATCCACATCTACGAGGACATCATCCGCGACCTCGACGCCGTCGCGCCGAAGGCGATCCTGTTCAACTACACGAACCCGGTCAACATCGTCTCCCAGGCGGTCACCCGGTTCACCGACCGGACGATCTGGTCGATGTGCGAGGGGCCGATCGTGTTCCCGAAGACGGTGCTGCGCGCCGCGGGCCTCGACCCCGAGCGCGCGAACGTCGTCATGGCCGGCGTGAACCACAACGTCTGGTCGACCGAGCACACCTACGACGGCCAGGACCTGATGCCGCTGCTCGACGCGGCGTGGGAGGCCCGCAAGGACGACCCGACGCTCAGCACGCTGGAGCGGCGGATGCTGCAGCTCGCGGTCACCATGCGCTCGGTGCCGGCGGACTACTTCCAGTACTACTACTTCCGCGAGGAGATCCTCCGCGAACTGCAGGGCGCGCGCACGACCCGTGCCGAGGACCTGCTCGCCGCGCTGCCGGGCTACTGGGAGCACTACGACGAGCAGTCGCAGGCTGCCGTCCCCGAGCTGGACCCGCGCCGTTCGCGCGGTGGCATCCACGAGCTTGAGCTCGCCATCGACGTGATGAGCTCGTACTACAACGACGCTCCCGCCCGGCTGCCTGTCAACCTCCCGAACACCGGCGGCGTGCTGCCCGGTTTCGACGAGGATGTCGTCGTGGAGATGTGGTGCGATGTCGACGGCTCTGGCGTGACGCCGCTGCCGCAGAAGCCGCTGCCGCACGCGGTCCGCGGACTCGTGCAGCAGCTCGCGGAGTACCAGTACCTCGCCGCGGAGGCGGCGTGGAAGGGGACGCGCGCCGACGGCATCCGCGCGCTCGCTGCGAACCCGATGGTGCCGACGCTGCGGGTCGCGGAGGAGCTGTACGACGAGATGGCGTACGCGCACCGCGCGTACCTGCCCGAGCGCCTGCTCCGCTGATCGTGGCGGTGCGTGCGGAGTCCGGGCCGCTCTACCTCGCGGTCGATGCGGGCAACTCCAAGACGGTCGCGCTGGTGGTCGACGGCTCGGGCATCGTGCTCGGCCGTGGCCGCGGCGGCCGCGGAGACATCTACGGAGCCGAGCGCATCGAGGTGGCCGAGGAGGCCGTCTTCGGTGCGGTCGAGTCGGCGCTCGGAGAGGCGGGCGCGACGGTCACGGACATCCGGTCCGCGGCCTTCCGCCTCGCCGGGGTCGACTACCCGGAGGACGCGTCGTTCTGGGACGAGCGGATCGCCGACCGGCTCGCCGGGATGGGCGGCTGGAGCGTCAAGAACGACGGGTTCGCCTCGTTGCGCCTGATCGACGGCACCGGCGTCGGGCTGTCGATCACGGTCGGCACAGGGCCTGCGGTCGCCGCGCGGTCGGCCGACGGGCGCGAGCAGTGCTCCGGCTGGTACGTCTTCGACGACCTCGGCGGCCAGGGCCTCGGCAACAGCGCGCTCAAGGCGGCCTGCCGCGAGTGGATGGGCCTGGGACCGGCGACACGGCTCACCGAGGCGCTCTGCACCCAGTACGACGTGGCCGACCCGGGCGAGCTGCGGCACGTCTTCACTCGCCGCTTCGGCGCGCTGCCGGGGACCGAGCTGTGGAAGTCCTCCCGGATCGTCCTCGCGCTGGCCGGGGAGGACGACGCGGTCGCCCAGCGAATCGTCGACGACCAGGCGGAGGCGTTCGTCCGCTACGCGCAGTGGTGCGCCGGCCGCGTCGGCGCGGACCTCGCCGCCGGCGAGCTGCCGGTGCTGCTCAACGGGTCGGTCGCGACCTCCGAGCACCCTGCGATGCGTGACGCGATCACCGCGGAGCTGGCGCGCATTGCGCCGGCCGCCCGCGTGACGGTTGCGTCGGACTCGCCACTGCACGGCGTGGTTCTGGATGCGCTGGCCGAGGGTGGTGTCGCTGTGACGCCCGAGCTGATCGCGCGCCTCCGGCAGGAGCATCCCGAGGCCTTCCTCGCGACCTGACGCACGCTTTCTTCACTGACCCGGTTCCCGAAAGGCCCCACCCGCATGCAGACCCCTCCGTTCGTCGTGGATGACGTCCTCGCCGCCCTCACCCTGGAGGAGAAGGCGTCGCTGCTCTCCGGCGTGGACGACTGGTTCACCCAGACGATCGACCGGCCGGGGCTGCCCGCGCCGGTCCCCGCGATCGAGGTCGGCGACGGCCCGCACGGGCTCCGCAAGGAGACCGGCGTGGACATGGTGTGGGTCCCGGCGACCGGGTTCCCCACCGCGTCCGCGATGGGCGCCTCCTGGGACCGGGACCTGATGCGCCGGGTCGCCGCCGCAATCGGAGCCGAGGCGCGGGCGGAGGGTGTGCAGGTCGTGCTCGGCCCGGGCGTCAACATGAAGCGCTCGCCGCTGTGCGGGCGCAACTTCGAGTACTTCTCCGAGGACCCGCTGCACGCGGGCGAGCTCGGCGCCGCGTACGTCGACGGCCTCCAATCGACCGGTGTCGGGGCGTCGCTCAAGCACTTCGCGGCCAACAACCAGGAGATCGAGCGCACCCGGATCTCGGTCGTCGCCGACGAGCGGACGCTGCGGGAGACGTACCTGCCGGCCTTCGAGCGCGTCGTGCGCACGGCCGAGCCGTGGACGGTGATGTGCTCCTACAACCGGCTCTTCGGCGTGCACGCGTCGCAGAACCACTGGCTCCTGACGGAGGTGCTGCGGGAGGAATGGGGCTACACCGGCGCCGTCGTCTCGGACTGGGACGCCGTGCACGACCGAGTTGCCGCCCTCCGCGCCGGCCTCGACCTGGAGATGCCGGGCACCCACGGCCGGACGGTCGCCGAGGTCGTGGCCGCGGTCCGCGCCGGCGAGCTCGACGAGTCCGTGGTGGACGCGTCGGCCCGTCGCGTGCTGGAGCTGGTTGCCCGCACGTACCCGGGCGCCGACCTGGTGAACGGTCCCGTCATGGACCTCGGTCACGCGGCGGGAGACAGGCTCAGCCCCGAGCAGCTCGCCCTGCTGGACGCCGACGCGCATCACGCGCTCGCCCGGGAGGCCGCGGCCGCGTGCGTCACCCTGCTGCGCAACGAGACTGCGGTGCTCCCGCTGGCGGAGTCCGGCGGCACGATCGCGGTCGTCGGCGCGTTCGCCGAGCACGCGCGCATCCAGGGCGGAGGGTCGTCCGGTGTTGATCCGACCCGGGTCGATGCCCCGCTCGACGCGGTGCGCGCGATCGCCGGGGAGCGCGTGGTCTACGCCCCCGGGTACATCGACGTCCCGAAGAACGCCTACCAGGACGACAACGCGGCGGTCTTCGAAGCGCACGGGGTCACGGCAGAGGCGGACCGCCCGGCCGTGGCGCGGCGCTCGGAGTACCTCGTGGAGGAGTTGCGGATCGCCGAGTCGGTGCAGCGCCTCCGCCGTGGCCCGCTCTCCGACGCTGCCCGCCGGCTCATCGTCGAGGCCGTGGAGGTCGCCGCCGCGGCGGAGTCGATCGTCGTGTTCGTCGGCCTCCCGCTCTCGCACGAGCAGGAGGCCAACGACCGGTTCACCCTCGACCTCCCCGCCGACCAGGTCGCCCTCATCGACGCCCTCGCGGACCTCCGCGAGCGCACCGGCGCCACCCTCACCGTCGTGCTGTCCAACGGCTCGCCCGTGACGATGGACC
The DNA here is from genome assembly GCF_042789575.1 of Leifsonia sp. NPDC056824. Taxonomy (NCBI): domain Bacteria; kingdom Bacillati; phylum Actinomycetota; class Actinomycetes; order Micrococcales; family Microbacteriaceae; genus Leifsonia; species Leifsonia sp. NPDC056824. The sequence goes on from NZ_JBHUAV010000001.1 coordinate 1,564,393, forward strand.
CGTGGCACGACCGCGTCGACGCGATCGTGGAGGCCTGGCTCGGCGGCCAGGCCGTCGGTGCAGCCGTCGCCGACGTGCTCTTCGGCCGCGTCAACCCGTCGGGGAAGATCGCAGAGACCTTCCCGCTGGCCATCGAGGACGCCCCCGGCTTCCCGAACTGGAACGGCGAGCGCGGCACCGTCGTCTATGGCGAGGGCGTGTTCATCGGCTACCGCTGGTACGACGCCCTCGGCCGGTCGGTGCGCTACCCGTTCGGGCACGGGCTCTCGTACACGGAGTTCTCCTACGGCGACCTCCGGGTGGACGTGGTGGATGCCGCCGACGGCCGCGTGCGCGTGACCTGCACCGTCACCAACGTCGGCGGCGTCGCAGGCGCCGAGGTCGTGCAGCTTTACGTCGGCGACCCCGAGGCGGAGGTGCATCGTCCGCTGCGCGAGCTCCGCGGCTTCGAGAAGATCGCGCTCGAACCGGGCGGGACGGCCACAGTGTCGTTCGACCTGGAGAGCAGGGACTTCGGCTACTGGGACACGGCCTCCACCCGGCCGGACGGCCGCTCAGGTCTGTGGCGGCAGGAGGGCGGCGCCTTCACCATCGAGGTCGGCGCGTCCTCCCGGGACATCCGCCTGACCGCCGCGATCGACCTCCCGGACGACCCGTCGATCCCGCCGCTGGTGCGCGACTCGGACCTGCGCGGGGCCGAGGAGGGCGGTGCGCCGACGTCGCGGTTCGTGTCGGGGCACGCCGGGTAAGGCCGGTTACGGCTCAGCCCGGCTCCTCCTCCGACTCCAGCGTCTCGTCCGCGTCCACCGACGTGTCGTCGGTCTCGGTCGCCTCGATCGCCGCCTCGGCCTGCGCCCGCTCCTGGGCCTCGGCCGCGGCCTCCCGCCTGCGTTCGTGTCTGCTCATACGCTCTAGTGTCGCTCGGGAGGCCCTCCTGCGCCTACGTTGGAGGGGATGAACGCCGACACCACCATCCCCGACGCCTACTTCGTTCAGCGGAGCGAGAACGTCTTCACCCCCACCCCGCACGCCGGCGGCGCATGGGCCGACGACGAGATGCACTTCAGCCCGCTCGGCGGCCTGATCACGCACGCGATCCTGCGCCACGCCGCCGAGGCGAGCGCCTCGCTGCAGCTCGCCCGGATCAGCTTCGACATCCTCGGCTTCCTCGCCCTGGACGAGGTCACCCTCTCGGTCGAGACCATCCGCCCGGGCCGCACGATCGAGCTGGTGGAGGCCACGGCCGTCATCCGCGGCCGCACCGCCGTGAAGGCGCGCGCCTGGCTGCTCGCCGACTTCGACACCGCCGAGGTGGCCGGTGGTGGGGCCGGGCCGCTGCCGTCGCCCGAGTCGGCGACGCCGTGGTCGATGATGGAGGCCTGGCAGGGCGGCTATGTGGCCTCTCTCGACACCCGCGCGGTGCACTCCCCGGAGGCGGGCCGTGCGACCGTGTGGCTGTCGACCGGTTGCGAGCTCATCCAGGGCGTGGAGGTCGACCCGGTGACGGCGTGGATCACGCTGGTCGACACGGCGAACGGCGTCGCCGTGCGCGAGCACCCGACCCGATGGATGTTCCCGAACGTGGACCTGACCATCCACCTGCACCGGGCGCCGAGCGGGGAGTGGCTGGGGTTGGACACGGAGGTCGTCTTCGGGACGACGGGACTCGGGATCACGCGCTCGGTGCTGCACGACCGGGCGGGGGCGGTGGGGTTCGCGGAGCAGTCGCTGACGGTGCGGCGGTTGACGGAGTAGCGGCTAGAGGACGCACGTCCCCGAAGAGATGACTTCCTTCTGCCTCGTGAGCGCTACGTCGATGCGGTGGCTGGCGGCGATGTAGTCGGCAACGTCTCTGTCGAGGTAGCTCGCGCAGCGGACGATCTTGTCGCGCATACTGGGCAGGTTCATCGCGTACACCGGCTCATGATGTGCGATGCGGTTGCGGAACGCCCGGACTCCGTCGAGCTGTGCGTGCAGCTCCTTTCTGCTCACGCCGCCCAGGCCGCTGAACGCGTGCCGGAGCCGCGGTTGCCACAGCGCCGTCTCATAACTGAAGAGCGGGTGGCGCGGCACTCCTGATCCGGTGAGGCCCACCCAGAAGCCGAATGTCGAGGCACCGACCACCTCGTCCGGACTCGGTTCGCGTCCGGTTCGGTCGAAGAGTCGCTTGATCGTCGTCTGAAGGCCGATCGCCTCTCGATGCGCGAGGTTCACGCCGTCGTACCACCACGCGTCCGACCGCCCTTTGCGTAAAGCGTCGTGGATCCGATTGCGGAGCATGACCTCCAACACGCCGATCGGTCCCCAGAAAGCCGACGACACTTCGATGTTCCACGCGTAAAGGCGGATGGCGAGTTGGCGCTGACCGCCGTATCGGTTCACGTACCGCCGGAAAGGCGCCTCGCTCAACGATGCGGCGAACGCCGGAGTCGAGTGCGGATCCATCGCTCGACCCTAGGGGAAGCAAGAAGCCCCGGGAGTCCGATCAGATCGAATAGTCCCGGGGCGCAACAACAGAAACGCTAGCACGATGCCCGAGACTCAGATGCTTCTTCCCGATGATCCTCGCCCGCGAAATCACCCCTTGACGCAGCACTTGTTTTTTGCAAGTATCAACATCATCACCAGCGGACCATGACAAGGGAGACCACGATGACCGCGATGTTCGTCAACCTGCCCGTGACCGATCTGGAGCGCGCCAAGGCGTTCTACTCGGCCGTCGGATTCACCATCAACCCGCTCTTCACCGACCACAACGCAGCGTGCGTCGTCGTCGAGGAGGACCACAACTACTTCATGATCGTCACGCGCGACTTCTTCCAGAGCTTCACCGACCTCCCGGTCGGCGAGCCCACGAAGAACGTGTCGGCGTCCACCTCCGTCATGCTCGACAGCCGCGAGATCGTCGACGCGACCGTCGCGGACGGGCTGGCGGCCGGCGGCACCGAGACGAAGGAGCCGGCGGACTACGGCTTCATGTACCAGCGCCAGCTCACCGACCCGGACGGCAACATCCTCGAGTTCGGCTGGATGGACCCGGTCGCCGCCGCCAAGGGCCCCGAGGCGTACCTGAGCCAGCAGGCCTGAGGTCGATGGTCGCGCGCGACTACGGGCAGTACGACGGGATCACCCAGGCCCTGGAGCTCGTGGGGGAGCGCTGGGCGCTGCTGATCGTCCGCGACCTGCTCGTCGGGCCGCGCCGCTACGGCGAGCTCGCCGCGGGGCTTCCCCGCATCCCGAGCAACATCCTGGCGGCGCGGCTCAAGGAGCTGCAGGCGGCCGGCATCATCCGCCGGGCGCCGCGCTCCCGCATCATCCTCTACGAGCTCACGCCGTACGGGAGGGAGCTCGAACCGGTCGTGCTCGCGTTCGGCGCCTGGGGGTTCAAGGCGCTGGGCGACCCGCGCGACGAGCAGATCATCACCCCGGACTCGATGACGATGTCGCTGCGCACGGCGTTCCAGCCTGCTGTGGCCGCCGAGCTGCCGGCCACAGCCTACGGCGCGCGGTTCGGGGAGGACGGGCTGCTCATCCAGGTGGAGGGTCCGCGCCTGCTGGTCGCCCGCGGCGACGGTCCCGCCGACCTGGCGTTCGCGAGCGGGCCCGGCATCCGCCGGCTCATCTCGGGCGAGCTCACGCCGGAGGCCGCCATCGACGCCGGAGTGGTGGAGGTCCTCCGCGGCCCCCGCACGCTCCTCACGCGCTTCGCCACCACCTTCCACCTCGCCGCGTGACCCCACACCCACCCGCCGAGGGGGACGGCCGTGTGACGTTTTCGCCCGGAAATTGAGAACGTCGTGCCCCACGGCGGGGGACCGGAGCGGCGGCGGCGGCGGGGGCGGGG
>NZ_JBHUAV010000001.1:1568246-1666654 GCF_042789575.1 Leifsonia sp. NPDC056824
GCTTTCCCCCACCACAACCCACCGCGCCGCGCCCCCCCCCCCCCCCCCGCGCGGGGCCCCCCGGTTGACACTTGTCCCGCCCCAAAGTGACAACGACGTGCCCCTCGGCGGCGGAGGGGAGCGTCAGCGGAGGCGGGAGCGCGTCAGTTGAGGACGCGGTAGCCGACCATGAGGTACCCGGTGGAGGAGACCCCGCTCGCGAGGGTCTCGAACCGCAGCGCGGGCACGCCCTCCAGGAGGCGGCGCCCGCCCTCCGCGACGCCGGGCGCGATCACCAGCCGCAGCTCGTCAACGACGCCTCCGGCCAGCATCGCCTGGGCGATCGAGATGCTGGCGTGCACGCCGATGTCGCCGCCGTCGCCCTCCTTCAGCCGCCGCGCGAACTCCACGATGTCGCCGTCCACCGCCTCCGCGCCGGACCACGCGGGCTCCAGAGGAGCCGACGTCGCGACGTACTTGGTCACTCCGTTGATGAAGTCCGAGAACGGCTGGATGTCCTTGCCCGGCCAGAACCGTGCCCACTCGTCGTAGCTGCGCCGACCGAGGATCACGGCGTCCTGCGAGCCGATCACCGTGCCCAGGTTGGCGTCCATGTCCTCGTCCCAGTCCGGGATGAACGCGTCAGGGTCCTCCGCCACCCCGTCCAGCGACACCAGTTCGTAGACCACGATCTTCCGCATGCGCACCCTCCTGCCGAACGGGGCACCGTGCAGCGCCCCGCGCATCCGCTGGTATAGAACCTAGGCCGACCGAGAGGAACCGCAAGCCAACGGAGGCGCGCGAGTTCGTCGGCCCGCCGTGGGCGGGGAACTCCTGAACCGGCTGCGCTCCTGTCAGGCCGCGCGACGGCGCGTGCGCCGGGAAGGCTGCCGGCGGGCGGCGGCCAGTTCGGCGACCGGAGCGGTGACACCTGGCGCCGTCGCGCCTCCCGCTTCGACCTTGACGAGCGGCACGCAGGCGCGCTCACGCACCCAGACGGCGGTGCGGGTCAACGGCGGACGGTTCATGAGGGGAGACGGTATCCGGATGAATACCGAAGGTCAACCGATTCCCGCTCGATTCACCCTGCGTGTCATCCGTTGGTCAACCTCCGTTCACCTGAGGAACGCCGCCACCCGGTCGGGCCAGGTGTCCGCGTCGGCCGCGTTCTCGGCGACGAACAGTTCCGAGCCGGGGATCAGCTCGTGCAGCCGGTCGGCGCTCGACAGCGGGTGACCCGGGTCCCCGGCCCACGGGAGCAGGAGCACCGGCATCCGCAGCGTCGCGATCTCCTCGGGGCTCGGCAGGTCGGACAGCGCCGCGCCGCGCAGCACGGCCGGGGCGGTCGCGTGCTGCAGCTGCGGCTCCAGGGTGACGCCGCGCTCGGCGAGTACGGGTGGCATGGCCAGCGTGGAGGCCGCCATCAGCTCCATGAGCGCGTCCCAGCCCTGCGCCTCCAGCAGGTCGGCCATCTGCCCGTAGATGCCGGCCTGCGCCGCGCGCGTCTCCCACGCGGTCGGCGGCAGGCCGAGCACGAGGCGGCGGAAACGCTCGGGATGCCGCACCGCGGCGGTGAGGATCGTGCCGGTGCCCATCGAGATGCCCACGGCGTCCACCGGCTCGCTGGCGCCCACGGCGTCGAGCAGCGCCAGCAGGTCGTCGGCGAGGGCCGTCCAGCGGTAGCGCTCCGGATCGTCGGGGCCTGCGGAGCGTCCGTGGCCCGCGGCGTCGTAGCGGACCAGGCGGTGGCCGCGCGCGGCGAGCGGCCGCAGGTCGAGCAGCTCCAGCTCGGCGTCGCGGCTGGAGGTGAGCCCGTGCGCCTGCAGCACGGTCGGGCCCTCGCCCGCGACGTCGTAGCTCAGGGTCGCACCGGTCCGGGAGAGCGTGAGGTCGGACATGGCCGCTCCTTCCTGCGTGCGCCAGGGTCGGCGTGGCGCGCGTCGGTCGTCATGGTAATCCCGGCGCCCGACGCCGACGCGGGTGACTCGGCGGCCCCCGCGCCGCACAATGTACGCATGCAGCAGCGCATCAGCAGGCTGACGACCGAGGGCGGCGCCGAGCTGGCGATCGCGACGGCCGGAGCCGGCCGCCCGCTGCTCTACGTGTCGGGCTGGGTGGGCCACCTGCAGCTGAGCTGGGAGATCCCGGAGGAGCGCGCCTACCTGGAGGGTCTCGCCCAGGGCTGCCTGTTGGTGCGGTACGACCGCGCGGGATGCGGGCTGTCCTCCCCGTCGGACCGGCCGCCGTCGCTCCCGTTCGAGCTGGAGCAGCTGGATGCCGTGGCCGCGGGCGTCGGCCCGGCGCCGTTCGACCTGATGGGGTCGTCGATGGGCGCGCCGATCGCGGTGGCATGGGCGGCGGCGCATCCGGAGCGGGTCAGGCGGCTGGTGCTCTACGGCGGGTGGAGCTCCGGTGCCGAGCTGTCGCCGCCGAGCGCACGCGACCACATCCTCGCGCTGGTGGAGTCGCACTGGGGCCTCGGCTCCGACGTCCTCACCGACATCTTCGCGCCGGACGCCCACGCCACGACGCGCGAGGAGTTCGGACGGTATCAGCGCGCGTCGTCGGACGCCGCGACGGCGAGGGCGCTGTTGGAGCTCAGTTACCGCCTCGACGTCGGCGACCTCCTCGACGGGGTGCGCGCCCCGACGCTGGTCGTGCACCGCGAGCGCGACCGTGCGGCGCCGGTCGCGCAGGCGAGGGCGCTGGCGGAGGGCATCCCCGGCGCGGAGCTCGTGGTGCTCCCCGGGCGCTCGCACCTGCCGTACGCCGGGGACGCCCACGCGCTGGTCGCGGCGGTGCGCCGCTTCCTCGGCCTCCGGGCGTCGCGACGCGGAGCGGGGACGCTCACCGAGCGGCAGATGGAGGTCGCCGCGCTGATCGCCGACGGCCGCACGAACCGGGAGATCGCCGACCGCCTCGGCATCGACGAGCGGTCGGCGGAAGGGCACGTCGAGCGCATCCGGCTGCGGCTGGGCTTCCGGTCGCGCGCGCAGGTGGCTGCCTGGTACGCGGCGCAGCGCGAGGGAGGGGCGCGCCGCTGAAGTGGGGTAGTTCCCCGCCTGGATCGGCGCGCGGGGTCGTGGAGGCTGACCTCCATGACCCGAACCACCAGCGCCCCTCCGGCGCAACCCGGCACCGCCGGCTTCGAGCAGCACGCCCTCCGCGGCCCGTTCAACGCCGCCTTCTTCCGCGTCATGGACCCGTACATCGAGCGGAAGCTTCGCCCGCACAAGCTGCACGCCTTCGCGGGCCTCCCAGCGGAGGTCGTCGAGCTCGGCTCCGGCGTCGGCGCGAACCTCCGCCACCTTCCGCGCGGCGCCACCCTGATCGCCATGGAGCCGAACGGCCACATGCACGCCCGGCTGCGCGCCGCGGCCGACCGCGCGGGCGTGCGGCTCGACCTCCGCGAGCGCCTGGCCGAACACACCGGCCTGGCCGACCAGAGCGTCGACACCGTGATCTCGTCGCTGGTGCTCTGCACCGTGCAGGACCCGGACGCCGTGCTCGCCGAGGTCCGCCGCATCCTTCGCCCGGGCGGGACGTACCGTTTCGTAGAGCACGTCGCCGCTCCGGACGGGACCCCGACGCGGCGGGTTCAGCGCCTGCTGCGCCGGCCGTGGGCGTGGACGTTCGAAGGCTGCTCGTGCGAGCGCGACCTGGAGGGCGCCCTCCGCACGGCCGGCTTCGCCCGCGTCGACGTGGAGCGCTACCGCATCCGCACGCCGTTCCTGCCGTTCAACACGCAGATCGCGGGGGTGGCAATCAGGTGAAGCGGTGTGGATAACACGGCGTGACTCCTTCGGCATCGGTAGTATTTCTGTCAGGACATCGGCGGAGGGAGCCATCGTGGACGAGTTGCTCATGACCCCCATCTACGCGCAGGCCGAGGCTGCTGACATCATCAGGATGCCGCGGTCCACCTTCAACCACTGGGCAACCGGCTACACGACGACATCGGGAAACCGCAAACCACCGTTTATCACGGTGGACCGTCCGGGGCGCGGTTACACGGTGCCGTTCATCGGCTTGGCTGAGGCCTGGATCGTGAAGGCATTCGCTCAAGCCGGAGTGCCTATGGGTCGGATCAGGCCGGCGCTGGAGCAGCTCCGTAGTCAGATCGGTGTTGAGCACGCTCTTGCGAGCGATCGGCTGAAGACGGACGGCGCAGACATCCTCTGGGATCTGCGGCAGCGGGATGCAGCGTTCGACGACAATCGCCTGGTCGTCGTCCGCAATGGCGACGCGACATTCGGCGAGATCGTGCGCGAGCACCTGAAACGCGTCGACTATCGGGACGGGTTCGTCGGTCAGCTCCGGATTCCGCGAGTCGACGGCGCAGACATCACCGTTGACCCGCAGATCAACTTCGGGCAGCCCACGCTTACGCAATACGGGATCCGTGTCGACGACATCCTGGATCGGATCGCAGCCGGCGAGACGATGGAAGAAGTCGCTGCCGACTTCGATCTTCCCAACGCGACCGTCGAGCGCCTCGCACTCGCGGCTGCATAGGCGGCATACGTGGCAGCGCTTCGGTTCTTCACCGATCGGAGCCTTGGCGACCATCATGTTCCCGGGGCACTCCGCGCCGCGGGATGGACGGTGGTGAGCATGCGCGAGCGGTACGGTCCCATTGCAGCGCAACAGCTCGCAGACATCGATTGGATCCACGAAGCGACCGGTGAGGGCGAGGTGCTTCTGACCGGCGACAAAGCGATCGCGAAACGACCTCTGGAAGCGAGGGCGGTCCTCGCGGCAGGGGCCCGTGTGTTCGCGTTAGGGAGCAGCCAACTCACTGGTGCCGCGAAGGCGGGAAGACTCCTGGGCCACGAGAGGGCGATCTTTAGGCGCGCACGCTCTCAGCGCGGACCGTACATCGTGAGCGTGAGCGTGACCGGACAGGGGCTTCAGACGCTCAAGTTGCTCGGGTAGCGCCGTCACGCCACCCGTGCCCTCCGGAACGCGACCCCCGACGTGATCCCCAGCACCACGATCCCGATCGCCTCGATGATGACGGTCTCCGGGACGAGGGTGAACGTCCACACCTCCCGGATGCCGAACAGGCCGACCGTCAGCGCGAGCAGGAGTGCTGCCAGGCTGGCGATGACGAACAGCAGGCTGAGCGTCGTGGCGAGCCGCAGCCACGCGCCGCGCAACACCAGCATCCCGATCGCCAGCACGATGGCGGCGATGGAGTTGAGGACGAACAGCACGCCGAGCAGACCGCCGACGCCGTCGAAGATCAGGAACAGATGGATTCCGCCGATCAGCACGAGCACGATCGCGCTCAGGATGCGCATGAGCCACAGGGGCCCCTGGCTGCTCTCGGTCATGGCACTACCCGCTTCCGTCTCCTGGCCTCCACCGCTGAAGGCCTCATGGGGAACACGAACGAGCCTCAGTATCGGTTCAATCTGAGGCGCAGGGCTAGCATCGCAACCATGCCTCACGCGTCGGACTGGAGCCCTGGCACCGTGCGTGGGGCGGCGGGCGGGCTCGTCGCGCTGACGGTGGCGACCTTCCTCGCGGTGACGACGGAGATGCTGCCGGTCGGGCTGCTGCCGGCGATCGGGAGCGACGTGCGGGTGTCCGACTCGGTCGCCGGGTTGCTTGTCACCGTCTATGCGTTCATGGTCGCGGTGCTGGCCGTGCCGCTGACGCTCTCGACGGCGCGGTTCTCCCGGAAGGGTCTGCTCCAGTCCACCCTCGTGGCGTACACCCTCAGCAACCTGGTCGTGGCGGTGGCTCCGAACTTCGGCGTGCTGGCGGCGGGACGGGCCTTCGGCGGGATCGCGCACGCGCTGTTCTTCTCGGTCAGCATCGGGTACGCGTCCCGGCTGGTGACCTCCGCGTTCACCGGGCGCGCGCTGGCGCTGGTCACCGCGGGAGCCTCGGCCGGGTTCGTGCTCGGGGTGCCGCTGTCGACCTCCCTCGGCACGGCGCTCGGCTGGCGTGCGGCGTTCGGAGTGCTGGCGGGGGTGTGCGCGATCACGGTCGTCGTCGTCGCGGTGCTGCTGCCGGCGGTGCCGGGAGGCGGGACCGGGCACACGGGGCAGGGCGCGGGCGCTCGCCGGGTGCGGCTGGGGATCGTGTCCACGACGAACGCGGTCGTGTACCTGGGGCAGTTCACCGTCTACACGTTCGTGTCGGTGATCCTGCTCGCGACCGGGCTCCCCCTCGCCGGGGTCGGCCCTGTGCTGCTCGGGATCGGCGCGGTCGGCCTCGCCGGGACGTGGTTCGCCGCGACCACGCTCGACCGGAGGCCGCGCGCGACCGTGCTGGCGCTGCTCGGCGCGGTGACGATCGGGCTGGTCGGTGTGGGGATCGCGTTCCCGGCGCTCGCCGGTGTGCTCGCGGCCGCTGTGCTGTGGGGCGCGGGCTTCGGCGGGGTGGCGTCGGTGTTCCAGACGGCGGCGATCCGCACGCGCGGCGCGACTCCGGAGGTCATCGGGGCGCTCGTGAACTCGACCGCCAACATCGGGATCGGGGGAGGCGCGGCGGTCGGCGCCGCGGTCCTGGCGGGCGTCGGGCTGGGCTGGCTGCCGTTCGCGGGGGCGGCACTGGTGGTCGTGGGGCTGGTCGTGGTCCTCGTCGCGCGCCGGTCCTTCCCCTCCACTCCCGACGGGGTATCCACCTACTCGAAGGGCACCTAAACGCCCTTATCCGGGCGTTTTAGGGGCGTTTACGTGCCCCTCGGCGAGCTCGGCAGTGGGCTCAGGGGCCGTAGGCCGTCAGGAAGCGGTCGCGGAAGGCGTCCATCCGCCAGACCGGTGCGCTCGGCGACGGCAGCAGCCCGGGCTGCCATCCCCACGACGCGATCCGCTGGGTGACGGACGGGTCCTTCGCGATGATGCTGATCGGGACGTCGTGGTTCGCCCCCGGCCCGCTGACGACCGTCGCCGGCTGGTGGTCGCCGAGCACCACGAGCACCAGGTTCGGGTCGTTGAACGTGGTCAGGAACGAGGTCAGCGCGCCCATCGAGTACTCGATCGACTGGCCGTACAGCTGCTGGACGTGGTGCGGGTCCTGCCAGACGACGCTCGGCGGGAGGCCCTCCGCCGGCTGCGGGCCGTACACCGAGCCGTCGCCGAGCTGGTCCCAGGGCAGCAGCTTCGGCAGCGGCGTCCACGGCGTGTGCGACGAGACCAGGTCGATCTCCGCCATCAGCGGCTGGTGCGGCCCGGAGAGCTCGTGCTGCTGGAAGTACGCCAGGCTGTACTGGTCGGGCACCCGCGCATAGCTGAAGCTCGGCCCCCGGTAGCCGACGTTCGTCGCGTTGAGCTCCTGCTCGTAGTGGTAGAAGGAGGTCCCGACCGGCCACGGTGTCAGGTCGGAGGGGACGTCGCTCACGGTCCGCCAGCCGGCCTTGCGGAAGGCGTCGCTGAGCGTGAACCGGGTGCCCGCGGTGACCTGGTTGTAGCGCTGCTGGGAGTCGACCCACAAGCCGGTCTGCAGGGTGGAGTGCGCGAGCCAGCTGATCCCGCCGAACGTGGACGAGGTGAGGAACGCGCTGCGTTCCGTGTAGCCGTGCGCGGCGAGGGCGGCGTTCCCGCTGCGGAGGACGGAATCCACCCCCGGCGAGAAGGAGGTGCCCTGCACGGCGACCTGCCCGTAGCTCTCCACGAAGACGACGACGACATCCTTGCCCTTCAGCCCGGTGAGCAGGTCGGAGGCGGGCAGCGCCGCGTACGGGTCGCTGGACGCCGCGCGGTCGAAGACGGCCTGGTCACGGGCGGCGACCTGCACCTGGTTCACCGTGGACGCCGCGGCGGAGAGCCCGTCCGCCGCCGCCACCGGCTCGCCGGGCACGAGCTGCACGCCGATCAGCGCGATGGCCAGCCAGCCGGCCGTGACCGCGGACGCCGCGATCAGGCTCGGCCGGCGCCGCGGGGTGAGGACGCGCGCCAGGCGCAGCAGCGACGCGGCCACCGCGACGACGGCCGCGGCCGCGAGCAGCGCGACGAACGCCAGGATGCCGATCGCCCCCGCCGTCCCGGTGGAGTCGCGGACCACGCCGTACCCGTCCACCAGCTCGGACCAGCCCGACACCACATCGAACGGCCGGCCGACCGTCGCCTCGAACACGCGGTCGAGCGCGGCCACGATCGTCGCGAGCACGAGCAGCAGGGCGACGAGGATCGCGAGCGTGCGGCGCGCCCAGCGCCACGGGAGCAGGATGAGCGCGGCCAGGGCGAGGACGCACTCCAGCGGGACGCGCGCGAGGGCGAGCGCCGAGTCGGAGGCGACCAGTCCGGGGGCGAGGGAGGCGAGGAAGAGAGTGAGGGTGGCGAGGATGGTGACCACGGCGCTCCAGACGTGGCGACCCTGGCGCACGCCGGTCACGGGAAGCCCCCGAACCGGTCGGACAGGGCGTAGCGGAGCAGCACGACATCGCCGATCGGTCGGGCCTCCACGAGCGCGGCGCGGCTGTCGCTCGTCCACGGGTACGCGCCCTCGCCGACGAAGCGAGGGGCGTCCCTGTCCCCGACGAAGAACGGCGCCACCGCGAGGTGCAGCTCGTCGGCCAGCCCGTCCGCGAGGAACTGGGTCAGCGTGGTCCCGCCGCCCTCCACCATGAGGCGTCGCACGCCGCGCTCGCCGAGGTCGGCGAGCAGGTCGGTCATCCGCACGTCGTCGCCGAGCGGCACGACGGTGGCGGCCTCGCCGAGCCGGTCGCTGATCCGGCTGTGCTGCGCGCGCGGGCAGTAGACGAGCTTCATGGTCTCGCCGAGGGTGAAGAAGTTCGCGTGCGGGTCGAGGTCGCCCGTGGAGGTAACGGTCGCCTTCCACGGCGTGCGGCATTTGCCGGAGGCCTCCCGCCGGTCCTGGCGCTCGGCGCTGCGGACGAGCAGCCGCGGGTTGTCGCGTCGCACCGTGCGGGCGCCGACGAGGATGACGTCGTGCCGCGCACGGACCTCGTCCACCCGGTCGAAGTCGGCGGCGTTCGAGAGCGCGAGCTTCGGCGGTCGCGCGGTGTCGAGGTAGCCGTCGAGGGAGATGGCGCAGCTGACGGTGACATACGGTCGCTCGGTCATGGCCGCATCCTCCTCCGTTGCAGCACGGCTGCGGACTGCACGATCAGCGCGGCAGGGGCGAAGCACACGAACGCCAGCACGCCGTACAGCGTGGCCGCGGAGACGCCGGCCGCTGCGCCGAAGCCCGCCATCGCGAACGCCCATCCGGCCGCGCCCTCCCGCGGACCCCAGCCGCCGAGGTTGAACGGGATGGAGGCCGCGAGCATCACGACCATCCCGAGCGCGAGCAGGCGGAATGGCGGCACGTCCGCGCCGACGGCGACCGCCGCGATCGCGAAGGTGCCCAGGTGGCACGCGCAGACGACCACGGACGCGACGACCGCCTTGACACAGACCGACACCGAGCCGAGGCCCTCCCTGACCTCCCGCCACTCGTGCGCCAGCGCCCGCCGGACGCGCCTGCTGGCGAACGCTGCGGCCGCTCCGCCGACGATCACCGCAGTGAGGGCGACGCCGAGCACCGGCAGCAGGACGCCCTCGAACTCCATCCCGACGATGGCGAGGACGACGACGGCGAGCACGAGTTGGACCGCCTGGCCGAGCAGCCGCTCCAGCGCGACGGCCCGTGCCGCGGCGCCCATCCGGTCGGCGTTCCTGCCGTGATCGACTGCGCGCTGGACGTCGCCGACCACGCCGCCGGGCAGCACGGTGTTCACGAACTGCGAGCGGTAGTACGCCCCGATCGCCGTGGACCAGCGGATCCCGACGCCGAGCCGTCCGGCGATCAGGCGCCAGCGCCACGCGGCCGCGACCGTGGCGATCGCCGTCAGGGCGAACGCGGCGATCACCGTCGGCCCGTCGAGGCTGAGGAGGCCGTGCAGGAAGGGTCCGGCGCCGACGCGGGCGACGATCGCGATCAGGATGGCGACGGGGATGAGGACGCGGAGCGTGATGCGGAGCCACGGTCGGGTGAGGACGCGGCGGAGTCCGGGTGACGCCGCCGCCGGCGTCGCCTCCTCCACCGCTGCGTCCAGCCGGGCGGTCATCGCGGCCACGCCAGGACGTCGAGGTGGTACACGACGGCGGACAGCCCGCCGCGTCGCTGCTGCTCGCGGCGCAGCTCCCGGTAACCGGCGGCGTGGTCGAGCAGCGCGCGGTCGCCGTCGACCTCCTCCTGCTCCACCGCCGCGTCGGTCCAGCCGTCGAACCACTCGCCCAGCAGCAGCGGGTCGCGACGGTCGAGCCGCCACGTCGTCAGCGCGGTGCGGACGTGCCAGCCCGCGCGCGTGAAGAGCCCGCGCACGATCGGCGCGCCGAACCTCCCGAGCAGGCGGCGGCCGTCGATCTCCCGGCGCTGGTGCTCGTTGAAGGCGCGGGCGAAGCGGATGTCGCGCGGGTCCCAGGGCCGGAGCTCCACGTCGCCGGTCACGCTGAGCGGCAGGAACGCGGGAGCGCCCGCGGCGAGGCACGCGTCCACGATCGCGTGCGCCTCCCGCGCGGTCACGACGTCGAGGAGTGCGGAGGCCGTCACCAGGTCCGCGCCGTCGAGGTCGGCGGCCGCGAGCCGGTCGAGCGGGGTGACCCGGGAGGCGACCGTGATCGGCATGCCGGAGCGGTCGAGGGGAGGCTGCGCCTCGGTCGCATGGGCGGTGAGGTCGGCGTTCCAGTCGTGCAGGACCCAGCTCTGCGGCCCGGAGAGCTGCGGCGCGAGCCAGCGCATCATCGAGCCGGTGCCGCTGCCGAGGTCGTGCACGGTGACCGGGCGGGCGCGCGCGGGCACGTCGGCGCCGACGAGTCCCGCCGCCAGGCGTGCGAGCCGCCGCGACCGCGCGCGCCCGTCCTCCGCCTCCCGCAGCGCGAGCCAGTCGGCACTGACCTCCAGCATTCCGCTCACGACGGCACCGCCTCCGGACGCAGCCCCTCGACGGCGGCCTCCCGCAGCGCGGAGGCGACCACCGCGATCGTGTCCTCCCAGCGCCGGCCGGCCCCTCTGGCCTCCAGCGCCGCCGCCTTCAGAGCATCGCGGCGCGCCGCGCTCGCCCACCACTGCTGCAGCACGACGCGCAGCGCCCAGGCGTCGTCCGGCGGCACGATCATCGCCGCGTCCTGCCGCACGATCGCCTCGGGGATGCCGCCGACGCCGGTCGCGAGCACCGGGACGCCGTGCGCGAGCGCCTCGGCGACGGCCATCCCGTAGCTCTCGCTGCGCGATGGCAGCACGACGAGGTCGGCCTCCCCGTACGCCTCTGAGAGGGCGCGCGGGTCGAGGACGCCCGCGAACCGGATCCGGCCGGCGAGGCCGGCGGCGTCGATCACGGCGGTCAGCGCCGCGACGAAGTCCGGGTCGACCGTCACCGAGCCGACCAGTGTGCAGGTCCAGTCGTCGCGATCGGCGAAGCCGGCGAGGGCGCGCAGCAGGAGGTCCTGGCCCTTGTGCGGCGCGACCGCGGCGACGCACAGCAGGCGGCCGCCGTCAGCGGAGGCCGTCGTCGCAGGAGCGGGGTCGACGCCCGGATGGGCGACCACGATCCGGTGCGGGTCGGCGGCGTCCTGCTCGAGGAGCTGGGAACGGGTCCACGCGCTCGTCGCGACGATGCGGCGGACGGAGCGCAGGGCGGCGAGGTCGCTGTCGTCGAGCATGCCGTCGCCCGAGGTCGTCGGCGCAGCGACCATGTGCGCCAGCACCACGATCCGCAGCCGCGACCGGTGCGCTACGACAGCCTCCGGCTCCCGGGACACCAGCAGTCCGTCGACCAGCGCGAGCGCCCCCTCCGGCAGCGCGGCCAGTGCGCGCGCCGTCCAGCCCGTGCCGCGGCCGGTGACCAGCAGCATGTGCACCGTCCACCCCTCGGCGCGGAGGCCGTCGCGGACGCGTTGGTCGTACCGGTTCCCGCCGCTCACCCGGCGCGGGTCGTCGATGGTCTCCGGCACCACGAAGTACACCTCGGTCATAGCGGCCTCGAGTAGCTCGCCCACGCGATGTGGGACTCGTGGAGGGTGACGGCGATGGAGGTCAGACCGGTCGCGCGGCCGAGCGACCCGGCGGCCGCGGCGTCGGCGAGCCGGTCGGCGATCGCCCGGCAGAGCACCTCCGTGGTGGTGTTCATCCCGGCGAAGGCGGGCTCGTCGTCCAGGTTGCGGTAGGTGAGCGAGCCGGTGATCTCCGCGAGAGCAGCCGATGCCCGGCCGATGTCGACCACGACGCCGTCCGCGTCGAGCTCGTCCGCGCCGAAGGTCGCGTCCACGATGAAGGTCGCGCCGTGCAGTCGCTGGGCGGGCCCGAACGCCGCGCCGGTGAAGCTGTGGGCGACCATGAGGTGGTCGCGGACCGTGACCGTGAACGGCATCAGGCGTCCCTCCAATCGATGCTGTGGCAGAGCTCGGAGCCGGGGTCGGCCGCCAGTCGTGCGAGGACGTCCGGCAGCTCTCGCCACGACGACGACCCGGTCAGGAGGGTGTCGAACGCCGGGTCGCGTAGCAGGTCGAGTGCGAGCGCCAGCCGGTCGGCGTGGCTGCGGCGGTCGCGGCGGGGCGACACGGTGCCGACCTGGCTCGATCGGAGGGTGAGCCGGCGGGAGTGGAAGTCCTCCCCGAGCATCAGCGTCACCGGCCGGTCGCCGAACCAGCTCGCCTCGATCACCTCGCCCTCGGCGACGACGGTCGCGAGCGCGAGGCGCAGGCCGGCCTCCGAACCGCTGGTGTGGATGACGAGGTCGCGGTCGCGCGGTGCGGAGTCAGGCTCTGCGAAGTGCACGCCCAGCTGCTCGGCGACCTCCCGCCGCGCCGGGTCGACGTCGACCAGGGTGACCTCCGCGCCCGGGATGCCGTGCGCCAGCCGTGCGACGCAGCAGCCGATCATCCCGGCGCCGATCATCGCGATCCGGTCGCCGAGCATCGGCGCCGCATCCCACAGCACGTTGACCGCGGTCTCCACCGCCCCCGCGAGCACCGCGCGCTCGGCGGGCACGCCCTCCGGCACCGGGAACACCGCAGTGGCCGGGACGACGAAGGCCGACTGGTGCGGGAACAGCGTGAACACCGTGCGCCCGGCCAGCTCAGGAGGCCCCTGCTCGACCACGCCGACGTTGAGGTAGCCGTACTTGACCGGCCCGGGGAAGTCGCCCTCCTGGAACGGCGCCCGCATCAGCGCGTACTGGCTCGGCGGCACCCGGCCGCCGAACACGGTCGCCTCGGTGCCGCGGCTCACCCCCGTGCGCAGCGTGCGGACGAGCACCTCCCCGTCGCGGGGCTCCCGCAGCGGCTCGGACCGCAGGGCGCCGACGCCGGGCTCCACGATCCAGAAGGCGGTGGCTTCCCGCATGTCCAGCTCCTCTCGCGGTGGTCGCTCGGTGGGGCGGACCCCTGTGAACCATCCGTGCACACGCTGCGTGTTAAGGCAAGATGCGGCAGCGCACGGTGCCGTTCCCCCAAGACACGAGGCTCATGTGAAAAGGGTTCAACTCGCAGCGGTCGGCTGGGCCGGCGCGGGCGTCGCGGTCGTCCTCCTGATCGGGCTGCTGGCGGTCGAGTGGTGGATGACGCCGCTGCCCGCTTCGGGCTGGGCGGCCGCCGCGGCGTACCTCCTGGTGTCGAACGTGCTGCTGGTCCGCGGCCTCCAGCGCCGCCGGACGGAACGCTTCGG
Source organism: Leifsonia sp. NPDC056824 (assembly GCF_042789575.1). Classification (NCBI taxonomy): domain Bacteria; kingdom Bacillati; phylum Actinomycetota; class Actinomycetes; order Micrococcales; family Microbacteriaceae; genus Leifsonia; species Leifsonia sp. NPDC056824. The sequence goes on from NZ_JBHUAV010000001.1 coordinate 1,581,846, forward strand.
CCCCGCCAACATCGTCACCTCGATGCGCTCGACGCTGGTCGGACTGATCACGGGACTGGTGGTGGCGTCGTTCAGCGGGGCCGTGCCCGTCCCGCTGCTGGTCGGCCTGGTCATCCCCGCCCTCGCGCTCGACGCGGTCGACGGCTGGGTGGCGCGGCGCACCGGGAGCACGAGCGAGCTGGGCGCCCGGTTCGACATGGAGGTGGACGCGTTCCTTCTGCTGGTGCTCAGCGTCTACGTGGCGCCTGTGCTCGGGCTCTGGGTGCTCGCGATCGGGGTGCTGCGGTACGCGTTCGTGGTGGCGGGGTGGCTGCTGCCGTGGATGCGGGCGACGTTGCCGTACCGGTACTGGCGGAAGGTGGTCACGGCGTTCGCGGGGGTGGCGCTCGCGGTGGCGTGCACGGGGGTGCTGCCCGCGCTCTCCATGGTGCTGGTCGCCGGGGCGCTGCTGCTGCTCGTGGAGTCGTTCGGGCGGGATGTGGTGTGGCTGGTGCGCGAGCGCGCCAGAGCGCAGCAGGACCAGCCGGTCGATTCGGTTCCTACGATGGAGAAGTGACCACTCCCACAAACGACGTCCCGACGCCCGCCCGCCCCCGCGTCCTCTCGCTCGGCGGCCCCAGCCTCGTCATCGAGTTCGGCGGCTCCCGCTTCCTCGTCGACCCGACCTTCGATCGGGCGGGTGAGTATCCGATCGGCTCACGGGTGCTCACCAAGACCTCGGACGCGCGCCTCCAGCCCGACGACCTGGGGCACATCGACGCGGTGCTGCTCTCGCACGACCAGCACCCGGACAACCTCGACGCCGGCGGTCGCGCGTATCTGCGGACGGCGCCCCTGGTCGTGACCACACCCCTCGCAGCCGGACGCCTGGACGCGTCGTGCCGCGGGCTCGAACCGTGGGACGCGGTCGTGATCGGCAGGGTCACCGTCACCGCCGTCCCCGCCCGGCACGGTCCGGAGGGGACCGAGGCCGCCACCGGCCCCGTGACCGGGTTCGTCCTCGAGGCTATGGACTCGCCCACGGTCTACGTCTCCGGCGACAATGCCTCGCTCGACATCGTGGCCGACATCGCCGAGCGCTTTCCGGCGATCGAGCTCGCCGTCCTGTTCGCGGGGGCGGCGCGGACCCCGCTGGTCGACGGCTTCCTCACGCTCACGAGCGAGGAGGCCGTGGAGGCCGCGCGGATTCTGGGGCGGCCGCGCGTGCTCCCCGCGCACACCGAGGGCTGGGCGCATTTCACCGAGGACACGGACGCCTTCGTGTCCGCCTTCGCCGCGGCCGGGCTCGGCGACCTGCTCCTCGACAGCACGCCAGGGAGCTGGGCTTCGATCTGATCGGCGTCATCTAGGCTGGCCATCCCGCCACCCCTCGAAAGGCCCCACCATGCCGAACCCCATCGGACGGGCGCTGCGCGATCGGCGTGCCGGGCACGACAAGGTCGTCTGGCTGCGGGACGGGCTGCAGGCTCCTGAGTCGTTCGTGCTGACCAGCCCGGCGTTCGCCGACGGGGCGCCCATTCCTGCGCAGTATCGCGGGAGGCTGTTCGGGCAGGACCTGTCCCCGGCGCTCGAGTGGACGGCGCCGCCTGTCGCGGCCGAGGAGCTGGTGCTCATCGTGGAGGACCCGGACGCGCCGCGCGCCGAGCCCGCCCTCCACACGATCGCGCGCGGCATCGACCCGACGCTCGGCGCGCTGCCGGAGGGCGGGCTGGCGCGGAAGGGCGCGGCGCCAGGGATCGCCTACGGCCGGGGGTCCCTCGGCTCCCGTGGCTGGCATGGCCCGATGCCGGTGCCGTCGCACGGGCCGCACGCCTATGTCTTCCAGCTCTTCGCGGTGGACCGCCGGCTCGACCTCCCCGCCTCGTTCGGGCTGGAGGACGTCGTGCGCGCGATGAGCGGTCACGTCATCGCCCGCGCCCGGCTCGACGGCAGCTACGAGAACCCGTAACCACACGAACGCGAACGCCCCCGCCCACGAAGGGCAGGGGCGTCCGAGGTCCGACGGCTACTGGTCGTCGTGGTTGATCGACCCGGGGGCGATCCCCGGCACGTCGTCCGGACCGTAGATCTTCGCGTCACCCGGGTAGGGCGACGTCCAGTGCTTGGTCTGGTACCAGGTGTAGCGGTTCATCAGCAGCGGGTTGTCGTAGTCCGGGATGGCCGGGTGGCCGGCCGTTCCGGTGAAGTGCTGCTTTCCTGCCCACTTCTGCCACTCGGCAGCGACGGACTTCTCGGATGCGGGCACAGCGGCGTCCTTCTCGGCCTGGGCGTTCACCGCGGCGGCCGCGGCTCCGGTCTGGCCGAGGGTGTCGTAGCCGCAGGCGGGCTTGGTCGCCACGCCTTCGGTCAGCGGGACCTGGTTGGGGACCGCGGTGTACGGCGTCAGGTCCGGCTTGTTCTGGAACGCGTCCACCATCGGGGTCGCCGCGGCGATCTTCTGGTTCAGCGGCTGGGCGCCCAGGATCTGCTCGATCGTGCGGACCATGCTGATCTGCGAGTAGTAGGTGCTCACCGTCTTGCCGTGCGCGGCGTACGGGCTGATGACCTGGATGGGCGCGCGGTGGCCGTCGACGTGGTCGGCCGAGTCCTGGCTGTCGTCCTCCGCGACGAAGATCGCCGAGTCCTTCCAGTACGGCGAGTGCGAGATCTCGTCGACGATCTTGCCGAGAGCGAGGTCGTTGTCGGCGACCATCGCCTTCGGGTCGGCGGTGCCTCCGGTGTGGTCGCTCGAGAGCCAGACCATGTTGAAGTTGGACGGCCCGTTCTTCTCGAAGTCCTGCTTCCAGGTCTCGTACCGGTAGATGTCGGGCACCGCGAGGTCGAACGGCGCCGCGTTCGGGTCGGAGATCGCGTTCAGCGACGGGATGACCGAGCCCGCGTTCCACTTGATGGACGGGTCGAAGAGCTGCGCGGGCGAACCGCCGCCCATGGTGCTGGTGGCGGCGCAGTAGTACTGCTGCCAGGTCGCGCCGGCCGGCTTGCCCTCGCCGTACTCGAACTCGCCGAAGTTCTTCGCGCTCTTCCCGGCGGACTGCACCGAGTTCCAGAGGAAGCCGCTGCGCTGGTGGCCCAGCACATCCTCTTCCGTGTCGTAGGAGCGGGTGTACTCACCGGCACTGGTCTGCGTGTAGGCGGTGTTGTCGCCCTGCATGAGCCAGTTGTGGCCTTCGGCCGAGTTCGTCCCGATGTCGTACGTGTTGTCGTACAGGCCGAACTGGGAGGCGAGGGCGTGCTGGTTCGGCGTCACCGTCTGACCGAACTGGGTCAGCGAGGGGTCGCCGTTGCCCTGCTTCATGTCGCCGTAGAGCTGGTCGTAGCCGCGGTTCTCCTTGACGACGAGGAAGACGTGCTTGATCGCGGAGGGGTCTCCCAGGCGCTTCGGGATGGCCACCGACGCGTTGTCGCTCTGGTCGCCCTGGGCCTGCTTGAGGGAGTTCTCGGTCCAGCCGTTCTGCGCGAAGACCTGAGCCGTCGCCTTACGGATCTCCTGGTCGCTCGGGAGCGTGAACTTGGTGAGCGACGCCGTGGTCGAGTGCGTGCCGTGCCCGGTGACCACCGGGACGCCCGCTCCCTTGTTGACGGTGATCCCCGGTCCTCGCGCGTCGATGCCGCGCGTGTTCGTGACGACGATCGAGCCGTTCACCGCCGCGACGTTCTCGGGGTAGTAGTCGGTCGGCAGGAGCCCGATGAGGCTCGCGGGGTCGCGCGGGTCGGCCGGGTTGACCTTGTAGACGGCGATTGCGTTGGCGTTGCCGAGCGACACCAGCAGGTGGTCGCCCTGCAGGGTGACGGCGGTCGGCTGGTAGCCGGTCTTCGACGACGCCCACGGCTGGGTCGCGATCGTCTGGACGACGGCGCCGGAGCGTGTGTCGATCACCGAGACGGTGTCGCTGTTCGTGTTGGCGACGTACAGCGTCGTGCCGCTGAGGTGCATCGCCGTCGGGTGGAGCTGGACCGGGATGGACCCGACCGCGGCCGACGGGTTCGCCGTGTCGATGACGCTGACCGTGCCGGTCGTCGACGTGCCGAGCGTGGTGTCGGCGGGGACCTGCGTGCCGTACGACCCCATCGTGGTCTCGCCGGGGAGCGCGAAACGGCCGCCCTCGTTGGAGACGTAGAGCTTGGCCCCGACGAACGTCAGCTGGCGCGGAGCGATGCCGACGGCGACGGTCTGCTTGATCGTGCCGGTGGCGGGGTCGATCGCGACGACCGTGTTCTGGCCGTTGACCGCGGCGTAGAGGGTCGAGCCGTCGGGCGAGAAGGTCATCCCGGCGGTCAGCGCCTCCTGGCCGGCGGCGGAGTTCGGGATGGCGATCGTGGTGCCGGCACCGAGCGAGCCGTCCGCATTGAACGGGTACCGCACGATGCCCGTCGCGACCGGCGCGAACAGGAACTTGCCGTCGGGCGAGAACACGGGGCCCTCCTGGCCGACGGTGCCGTCCGAGATCTTGAGGTACTTCATCGAGCCGTAGCCGGCGTTGGAGGCCGCGGTCGCGAACGCGGTCGCGGAGAGCGTGCCCGCCGCCGCGACCGGCTTGTAGCCGTTGAGGTCGAAGACCTGGAGGTCGACGGAGCGGTCGGCGCTGGTGCCGACGAGGAAGCGGCCGTCGGGGCTGACGGTCGAGCCCATGAGCTTGCCGAACGGCGTCATCAGGCGCGTTCCGGCCGGCTTGATCACCTGGTCGGACGAGATCTGCTCGCCGCCGGCGTAGTTCACGCCGACCTGCTGGTTCCCGAAGGCGAGGGTGGAGGCGGTGGCGATGCCGCCGCTGAGGACGACGAGCGCGCAGGTCGCTGCGGTGACCGCGAGGACGCGCTGCCGCGGCGTGAGGGACGAGAAACGGCGCCTGCCGGATTTCTGGCGCCGGGGGGTGTTGCGAGGCATGGGGCGAGACCTTTCCCGATGTGGAGGGGTGAGAAGGCGAGGGACCTCATAGCGAGGTCACAGAGAAGACACTGGTGTGCCCCTCGTTGTGGGGTCAACCAAACGGTGTATGAATGCGGGGTTACAGCGGCGCGCGGTCTCGGGCGTGTCGGTGGCGGCATCCCAGGCGGGAGGCGCGAAGCGCAGGTGAACGCGGGCGGGGCGTCGGACGGCTCGTCTGTCAGGACTCTCAGCTGCCCGCACCGCCCACGACGGTGGGACGATGGCGGCATGGACAATCTGGAGACCGCCGAGGACGCCATCCGGCGGGCGCGCGCGAGCCTCGCGTCGGCCGCGACTGCGCAGAGCGCTGCCCCCGCCGCCTGGGTCGAGGCGCTGCGGCTCGCGCTCGACGCGATCGAGAGCGCCGTCGCCGAGCTCAGCGAGCTGCGCGACCCGCCGCTGGAGAGCTCAGGGGAGACCGGTCCGGACTCCTCCTACATCCGCTGAGCCCCGTTCATCGGCTGAGTCCCGCTCAGCCGCCGAGCGCGCCGACGATCGTCTGCGCGTCGCCCCAGTATTGCGCGTAGTAACCGGGGTCGGCGTTCACCTGCACCGCGTGCGCGGCCTCCGTGGGAGTCATCGACTGCCAGCCGGGGAGGCGCGCCAGCTTGCGGAAGAAGTTCGTCGCCGCCGTGTAGGGGTCCATCCGGTCGGCGAGGGTGCCCCACGCACCGTTGTCGCGCTGCTGGAAGAGCCCGCGGCTGTCGGGGCCGGCCGCGTCGCCGTAGTCGAGGTTGCGGAGGCCGGACTCGCCGATCGCGGTCATCACCCCGATGGTCTCGCCGTACTGCCCGACGCCCTGGTCGCGGGCGGCTTGGAGGATCGTCGCGGCCATCGCGAGCTCCGGCGCGCAGAACCCGGCGACCGGCCCCTTCGGCACCGCACGGCCGGCCACCGTGGTCGCCGTGGCGTCGGCGCAGGGCGGGGGCGGGGCGGCGACGATCGCGGGAACGGACACGAGCCGGGAGGCCGCGAACAGGCCGCCGGCGACGACGAGGGTGGCCACGAGGAGGGCGACGACAGCTTTGCGCATCCCGCTCCTCCCGTCCGCTCGCCTCGCGTGGACCTCCCACCCGGACCCTCACCCTAGGAGCGCGCGCTTTGCGCCCGCTGAGGGCCTCCTGACCAACCTCTGGACGCTTCGCCGCCTGGCGAATCCGTTCTCCCTCTTGCGCTCGGCGCCCTCAGGGCATTCCATCCGATATGAGGCGTCGGACGACAGGAAGGGCAGCATGATGTCGAGCACCATCACCTCCGGCGGGATCGACGTCCGCGCGCTGGCCGGCGCGCTCGCCGACCGGGTCGACGGGGAGGTGCGCTTCGACGACGGCAGCCGCGCCGCCTACTCGACCGACGCCTCCAATTACCGGCAGGTGCCGATCGGCGTCGTCATCCCGCGCACCGTGGAGGCCGCGGTGGAGGCCATCGCCGTCTGCCGCGAGTTCGCCGCCCCCGTCTTCAGCCGCGGCGGCGGCACGAGTCTCGCCGGCGAGTGCACCAACCACGGCGTCGTCATCGACTGGAGCAAGTACTGCAACCGCGTGATCTCACTCGACACCGACGCGCGTGTGGCCGTGGTCGAGCCTGGCATCGTGCTCGACGACCTCAACGCGGTGCTCGCCCCGCACGGCCTCCAGTTCGGCCCGAAGCCGGCGACGCACTCGCACTGCACGCTCGGCGGGATGATCGGCAACAACTCGTGCGGCTCCAGCGCGCAGGCCTACGGCAAGACGGACGACAACGTGCGCCGGCTGGAGGTGCTGACCTACGAGGGCGACCGTTTCTGGGCGGGGCCGACCTCGACGGAGGAGTTCGAGCGCATCCAGCTCGAAGGCGGCCGGGTCGCCGAGCTCTACACCGCGATGCGCGACCTCGCCGAGGAGGACGGCGACCTGATCCGCGAGCGCTACCCGCGCATCCCGCGCCGGGTCTCCGGCTACAACCTCGACTCGTTGCTGCCGGAGGCGGGCTTCGACGTGGGCCGGGCCCTTGTCGGCTCGGAGTCCACCCTGGTCACGGTGCTGCACGCCGAGCTCGACCTGGTGCCGCTGCCGCCGGCGCGCACCTTCCTGGTGCTCGGCTTCCCGAGCATCGAGGACGCCGCCGACGCCGCCCCGACGATCGCCGGGCACGACCCGCTGACCATCGAGGGCATCGACAGCGTGCTGGTGAACGACCAGAAGACCAAGCGGCAGAACATAGAGGCGCTGAACCTGCTCCCCAACGGCGACGGCTGGCTGGTGTGCGAGTTCGGCGGCGACAGCAAGGCGGAGTCCGACGCGAAGGCGCAGCGGGCGGTCGCCGCGCTGCGCGAGCGGGACGTCGTCCCGGACGACCGCGTCTTCGACGATCCCGCGCAGCAGAAGGAGATCCTGGAGGTGCGCGAGGCCGGCCTCGGCGCCACCGCGTGGATGCCCGGCCGGCCCGACACCTGGGAGGGCTGGGAGGACGCCGCCGTCCCGCCGGAGCGACTGGGCGACTACCTGCGCGACTTCGGCCGGCTCCTCCACGAGTTCGGCTACGAGAACGTCTCCCGCTACGGCCACTTCGGGCAGGGCTGCGTGCACTGCCGCATCCCGTTCGACCTGGTCACCGAGGAGGGGATCGCGCACTACCGCGCGTTCATCGGCCGCGGCGCCGAGCTGGTCGCACAGTACGGCGGGTCGCTCTCCGGCGAGCACGGCGACGGCCAGGCGCGCGGCGCACTCCTGCCGATCATGTTCGGCGAGGAGGTCGTCCGGCTGTTCGAGCGGTTCAAGGCGCTGTTCGACCCGCACGACCGGATGAACCCCGGCAAAGTCGTGCACCCGTACCTGCCCACCGAGAACCTCCGGCTCGGCGCCGGCTACGGCCCGAAGGTCGACGTCGAGCTGCACTTCTCGTATCCGAAGGACCGCGGGCAGTTCGACCGCGCGGCCCTGCGCTGCGTGGGCGTCGGCAACTGCCGCAGCCACAGCGGCAACGTCATGTGTCCGTCGTTCCGCGCCACGAACGAGGAGGAGCACTCCACCCGCGGCCGGTCGCGGCTGCTCTTCGAGATGCTGGAGGGGCAGTACCGGGAGAGCCCGATCGCCGACGGCTGGCGCTCCACCGAGGTGCGGGACGCGCTCGACCTGTGCCTGTCGTGCAAGGGCTGCAAGACCGACTGCCCGGTGAACGTCGACATGGCGACCTACAAGGCCGAGTTCCTGTCGCACCACTACGCGGGGAGGCTGCGCCCGGCCGCCCACTACACGATGGGCTGGCTGCCGGTCTGGGCGCGGCTGGCGAGGGTCGCGCCGTCCCTCGTGAACCGGCTCGCCCGTCTCCCGGGCGTCGCGCGCGTCGCGAAGCGTCTCGGCGGCGTGGAGCCAGACCGTCCCGTGCCGCGGTTCGCGCCGCAGCGCTTCACCGACTGGTTCGCCGCCCGGCCGCCCGCGCCTCCCGCGCCGCTCGGTGACGTGATGATCTGGCCGGACACCTTCACCGACAACTTCCATCCGTCGATCGGGCGCGCGGCGGTCACCGTGCTGGAGGACGCCGGCTACCGCGTCGTCCTGCCTCCGGGGCACCTCTGCTGCGGGCTGACCTGGATCTCGACCGGGCAGCTCGCGACGGCCGGGAGGATGCTCGCACACACGGCGGCGGCGCTCGCCGCGGCGCTGGGCGACGACGTCCCGCTGGTCGGGCTGGAGCCGAGCTGCCTCGCGGTGTTCCGCTCGGACGCGCCGGAACTGCTCCCGGACGACCCGAACGTCGCCCTCGTCGCCGAGCGGGCGACCTCCTTCGCCGAGCTGCTGCAGCGGACGCCTGAGTGGTCGCCCCCGCATGTCGGCGGCCGCGCGGTCGTGCAGCCGCACTGCCACCAGCACGCGGTCGGCGGCTTCGGGGCGGACCAGGCCGTCCTCGACGCGGCCGGCATCGAGACCGCCACCGTGGAGGGCTGCTGCGGCCTCGCGGGGAACTTCGGCTTCGAGGCGGGCCACCTGGACGTGTCGGCGGCGGCCGCGGAGCACGCGCTGCTGCCGGCCCTCCGGGAGACGGGCCCCGACGCGCGCGTGATCGCCGACGGGTTCAGCTGCCGCACGCAAGTGGAGCAGCTCGGCGACACGCTCGGCCCGGATCAGCGGCCGCTGCACCTCGCCGAGGTGCTCGCGCTGCAGCTGGGTGCGCGCCGGGGCGTGCCCGTGCGCGTGGACCGTCCCGGTCGGGCCGCCGAGCGCATCCCGGCAGCGGCGGTCGAGCGCGCGCTCTCCTCCGACCGGGTCAGGCAGCGCTCGTGAGCGGAGGCCGGCCGTCCCCCCGCACCGAGGGTGGAGCGGGGACGAGGTCCCGAAACACTCGTCCCCGCCGCTCGGTCACCCGGCTCCGCACCGCCACGGTGCCGGGGAGGTCGGCGTTATGCGCAAGTGTGATCCGGTACGCGCAGAAAGTCGATGCCCACCCTCCGCCGAGAGGCACGTAAACGCCCCTAAAAGTGCGTTTTAGGGGCGTTTACGTGCCCTTCGGCAGAGGACTGCTGCGGGCGGAGGAGAGGAGCGGCATGATGGGCGCATGAGTGTGCGTCCTCCCGCCGTGGTCGTGCGCGGCCTCCGCAAGTCGTACGGGTCGTTCGAGGCCTTGCGCGGTGTCGACTTCGAGATCGCCGACGGCGAGACCTTCGCGCTGCTCGGGCCGAACGGCGCAGGGAAGAGCACGACCATCGAGATCCTGGAGGGCTACCGCGACCGGTCGGGCGGCGAGGCGAGCGTGCTCGGGGCCGACCCGGGCAAGGCGGGCACCGCGTGGAAGGCGCGGCTCGGGATCGTGCTGCAGTCCGGCGCCGAGGCGGCGAACGTGACCGTGCGCGAGCAGCTCACGCAGTTCGCGCGCTACTACCCGCGCAGCCGCGACGTCGAGGAGGTCATCGCCGCCGTCGGCCTGGAGGAGAAGGCGAAGGTCCGCATCCGCAACCTGTCGGGAGGCCAGCGCAGGCGGCTGGATGTCGCGCTCGGCGTGATCGGGCGCCCGGAGCTGCTCTTCCTCGACGAGCCGACCACTGGATTCGACCCGGAGGCCCGACGGCAGTTCTGGGAGCTGGTGCGCACGCTGAAACGCGAGGGCACCACCATCCTGCTCACCACCCACTATCTGGACGAGGCCGCGCAGCTCAGCGACCGGGCCGCCGTGATCGCGCACGGTGCGCTGCTCGACATCGGCGCGGTGGACGCGATCGGCGGGGCGGCCGCGAAGGTCCCGATCGTCCGTTGGCGGGACCCCACCGGCGCGCCGCATGAGGAACGCACCGACGCGCCCGGCGCCCTGGTCGCCCGGCTCGCCGCCGAGGCCGGTGGGGAGCCCCGCGACCTGGAGGTCATCCGCCCGAGCCTGGAGGACATCTACCTCGCGCTGGTGAAGGATGCGGACGAGCGGGCCGGTACGGAGGTGGCCGCATGACCTCGGTCGCGCTGGGCTGGTCCCGCATCCGCTACGAGGTGCTCGTGTACTTCCGCCAGGCGGACACCATCTTCTTCACGTTCCTGTTCCCGGTGGTCATGCTCGGGATCTTCTCCGTCGCGTTCCAGGGCCTCGGCAAGGTCGGCGCCGCCCCCGACGGCAGCGGCGGCATCACGCAGGCCGCCTACTACCTGCCGGGGATGATCGCCGCCGGCATCCTCCTCAGCGGCGTGCAGAACCTCGCCGTCGACATCGCCGTGGAGAAGAGCGACGGGACGCTGAAGCGCCTGGGCGGCACCCCGCTGCCGGTCGTCTCGTACTTCCTGGGCAAGATGGGCCAGGTCATCGCGACGAGCATCCTGCAGATCGGGCTGCTGCTGTTCGTCGCCCGGGTGCTGTTCGGGGTGGCGCTGCCGACCGACCCGCAGGCCTGGCTGCGCTTCGCGTGGATCTACCTGCTCGGCATCGTCACGTCCGCCGTGCTGGGCATCGCGCTCTCCGCGGTGCCGCGCACGGGCAAGAGCGCGACAGCGGTCATCATCCCGATCGTGCTGGTGCTGCAGTTCATCTCGGGCGTCTACCTGGCCTTCAACCTGCTGCCGACCTGGCTGCAGAACATCGCCAGCCTGTTCCCGCTCAAGTGGATCGCGCAGGGCATGCGGAGCGTGTTCCTCCCGGCGAGCTTCGAGGCCGCCGAGCCCAGCGGGAGCTGGCAGCTCGGCTGGATAGCGGTGGTGCTGCTGATCTGGCTGGTGGCGGGGCTGATCGCGTGCCGACTGTCCTTCCGGTGGATCCGGAAGGACGGTCAGTGACGCCGCCTCACTCGATCGGCGTGTCCGAGTCGTGCCCCCACTCCGCCCACGACCCGTCGTACACCCGCACGTTCGCGTGCCCGAGCAGGTAACGCAGCGCGAACCAGTCCGCCGAGCCGCGGTTGCCGATCGTGCAGTAGGTGATGACGGCCACATCGGGGTCGACCCCGGCGAACATCGCCGCCAGGGTGTCGCGGTCGCGGAACCGGCCGCGCTCGTCGAACACGCCCGCCGCGTCTACGTTCACCGCCGACGGGATGCGGCCCGCGCGGCCTCCCGGCTCCGGCGTCCCGGACGGCCAGAAGCGCTCGCCGGTGTACTCGGCGGCGCTCCGGGCGTCCACGATCGTGGTGCCCGGGCGGCCGATCGCCGCGCGCACGTCGGCGGCGGAGGCCCGGATCGTGTCGTCCGGTTCGGGCAGTGGATAGCGGGACGGCGGCACCTCGGGCGTCTCGGTCGTCCACGGCCGCCCGTCCTCCTGCCAGACCGCGCGGGAGGTGTCGAGGATGCGCACGTCCGCGTGCCGGTAGAGCGTCATCAGCCAGAACCCGAGCGACGGGGCGTAGCCGTAGAAGACGACGGTCGTGTCCGGCGTGATGCCGGAACGCTCGAAGAGTGCGCGGATCGCATCGTCGGCGACCGGACGGTAGTCCGGGCCCTTGAGGTCGGCGTACGGGTTCCAGAGCACGGCGCCGGGGAGGTGGCCCGAGGTGTAGGCGGCGGCGTTCACGTCCACCTCGATGACGCGGACGCCGGGGTCCGCGAGGTGGGATTCGAGCCAGTCCGGCCCGATGAGAGGAGCACTGGCGCGCAGCTCGCGCGCATCGGCTCGGGTAGTGGTGGTGGAGCTCATGGTGGCCTCCTTGCGGCTCACTCCAACTGGATCCAGCCGAGCAGGTCCTCCCGCGCGACTGCCTGGAAGAGGGCAGGATGGTCGGACCTCATGTGGGCGCTGATGTCGTCGACGACCTCGGCGTCGGTCTCGCCGCGGGCGATGTAGCCGCATTCGCACCGGATGATCCTGGTCATCTCGTCCTCCCTCATAGTTCTACGCACGGCCCGTTGGCAGAATGTTGGCATGACGTTGGCGTCCGGTGGGGTCCGGGTTCAGCTCTGCGGGACATTGCACCTCGAAGTGGCCGCTGAGCGGCTGGAGGAGGGCCTCCCGGGCCGCCAGGGACGGCTGCTGTTCGCGTACCTCGTGCTCAACCGGCACCGCCCGTGCACGCGCGACGAGCTGGCCGAGGCGGTCTGGCCCGGCGCGGTCGCCGTCCACGGCGCAGGGCTGAACCCCCTGGTGTCCAAGCTGAGGCGGCTGCTCGGCGCGGACGCGCTGGAGGGACGCGCGGCGCTGCGACTGGAGCTGGGCGAGGACGCCCACGTCGATGTGGAGTGGGCGGAGCAGGCCGTCCACCGCGCCGAGTCGCAGGTCGCGCTCGGGCATTGGGAGGCCGCCTGGGGTCCGGCGATCGGCGCGATGCTGGTGGCCCAGCGGGAGTTCCTGCCCGGCGAGGACGCCGGCTGGATCGAGGAGGAGCGTCGCGCGCTCGCCGACATCCTCGTCCGGGCGCTGGACGCCTACGCGCTCGCGAGCCTGGAGATGGGCGGCACGGAGCTTCCCGCCGCCGTGCGCGCGGGGCGCCGCCTGGTGTCGGTCGCACCCCTACGCGAGACCGGCTACCAGGTGCTCATGCGGGCGCTCCAACGGCAGGGCGACGTCGGGGCGGCGGTGGCGGTGTACGGCGAGCTGCGCGCGCTGCTGCGCGACGAGCTCGGTGTCTCGCCCAGCCCCGCCACGCAGCACCTCTACGCATCCCTCCTCGCCGACCCATGAACGCCGAGGGGCACGTAAACGCCCCTAAAACCGCGCCTTAGGGGCGTTTACGTGCCCCTCGACGTCAGGCGACGCCGTGGGTGAGCATGCTTTCGGCGGCAGCGACGACGGCTTCGTCCCACGGGCGCGGGACGAAGCCGAGCACGCGCCGCGCCTTCTCGCTCGACACCTTCTTCCGGTAACCGAGCTCGGCCGCCATCGGCCGCATCCCCGGGTTCGCCTCGGCCGCGGCGCGCACCGCCGCGTCGGGAAGCAGCGCCGTCGGCGGAGGCACCCGGCCCGCGCGCTCGCCGAGCCCGTCCCGAAGCACCGCGCCGACCTCCGCGAGCGGCACCGCGTCCTCCTGGGACGCGAGCAGGAAGCGCTCGCCCGCCGCGCCCTCCGCGGTGATCGCGGCGATGTGCGCGGCGGCGACATCGCGCACGTCCACGAACGGGACGGCGAAGTCCGGATACGCAGGCAGCTTGCCCGTGAGCACGCGCCGCACCAGGTGGTTCGCCCCCGAGAGGTTCGTTCCGATCAACGGCCCGACGACCGCGACCGGGAGCATCGTGACCAGCTCGGTGGAGCCGCCGTCGAGCAGCTCCCACGCCGCGCGCTCGGCGAGCACCTTGCTGCGCCCGTACGCGTCCATCCCCGGGCCGTCGAGCGGCGACCAGTCAGCCTCCGTGAACGCGCGGTCGAGGGGTGGATGACCGAACCCGACCGCGTGGAAGGCGGAGGTCAGCACGACGCGCGGCACCCCGGCATCCCTGGCGGCGCGCAGCACCCGCAGCGTGCCCTCCCGTGCCGGCACGATCACGTCGTCCTCGTCGTCGACCGGCCCCAGGTGGACGGGGGAGGCGACGTGCAGCACCGCGTCGACGCCGTCCACCGCCTCGGTCCAGCCGGCGTCGTCCAGGAGGTCGGCCGCGACGAAGTGCAGCGCGTCGCCGTTCGTCATCCCCGCCTCGGCCAGAGCGGCGCGCGCGGCGTCCTCGCGGTCGAGCGAGCGGATCGTGGCGCGGACCTCGTGGCCGCTGCCGAGGAGCTGGAGGATGATGTGGCCGGCGATGAAGCCGGAGCCGCCGGTGACGAGGATGCGCTGGTCGGCCATGCTCGGTCCTTTCGGTAGGTCTGGTGCTGACCTTTCGATGGTTCCCCCACCGGCCCGAAGCATCCAGCCCCCTGCCGACACTGGTAGCGGGAGGGACACCCTGCCCGTCCCGTCCCCGCGTAGCGTGGACCGCATGAACGTCGAGGCGGAGGGGCAGGGCAACCTGCTGGGGGAGTTCCTGCGCGCCCGCCGCGAGCTGGTCGCGCCCGAGAGCCTCGGCATCCCCGTGCTCGGCACGCGCCGGGTGGCCGGTCTCCGCCGCGAGGAGGTCGCGATGCTGTCCGGCATCAGCGCCGAGTACTACCTCCGGCTGGAGCAGGGCCGCGACCGCAACCCGTCCGGGCAGGTGCTGCGCTCGATCGCGCGCGTGCTGCAACTGGACGAGGAGGCCACCGCGTACCTGCTCGGGCTGCCCGACAGCGACCGGGCGCCGCGCCGGCCGCGACGCCCGCGACCCGAGACCGTTCCCGAGAGCCTGGCCGCCCTCGTGCCGCAGCTTCCGTTCCCGGCGTTCGTGGAGGGCCGCTACCTCGACGTGCTGGCCGCCAACGCCCTCGCCTCCGCGCTCTCGCCGCGGCTGGTCCCCGGCCGCAACCGGATGCGTGACGTGTTCCTCGACCCGGCCGAGCAGGCGCTCTTCCCCGACTGGGAGGCCGCCTCGGCCGTGCTGATCGCGGGCTTCCGGCGCTCGGTCGGCGCGGACGCCGACGACGCGCGCGTGGTCGAGCTGGTCGGCGAGCTGTCGATCGCGAGCCCGGTGTTCCGGAGGCTGTGGAGCCGGCACGACGTGCGTGAGCGCCAGGGCGCGACTTTCGCCTTCCAGCATCCTCAGGTCGGGCCGCTCGCGGTGCACCGCGAGAAGCTGCAGGTCACCGGCACCGACGGGATCGTGCTGGTGCTCTACCACGCCGCCACGGACGCCGACGCCGAGAAGCTGCGGCTGCTGGGGGCGCTGGCCGACACGGCGGAGGACACCGCGGCCGAGCGCTCGAGCTTGTAAGGTGGAGTGATTCACGGGGGACTCGCCTATCGGGGCGACTTGTCTGGTTCGATTTCCAGAGTCCTCCACCACACCGTCCGCGCTCCCCAGGTCTGGCGCTCTCGCGCCGAAAGCGTTGAGATGGACCATGACGAACCTGACCCTGATCCAGCGCTCGCCGGATCCGGAGGCCGTCGGCACGTCCCGCGACCGCCGGCCCACCCTGGCCGAGCGGTTCCGGGCGATGGGACGCAGCCGCATCGGCGCGCTCCTCCTGCTGCTCGCGACGCTCATCGCCATCGTCTGGGCGAACATCTCCTTCACCGGCTACGAGCACTTCTGGGAGACGCACCTCACCCTCGGGCTGGGTGACCTCCACCTCGACTTCACACTCCACGCCCTCGTCAACGACGCGCTGATGGCGATCTTCTTCTTCACCGTGGGGCTGGAGGTGCGGCGCGAGTTCGCGATCGGCGAGCTGACGAGCTGGTCGCGCGCCGTCGTCCCGGTGGTCGCGGCGATCTTCGGGCTCGCGGTGCCTGCGGGCATCTTCGTGCTGTTCGCGATGGGGACCGGGCACGCCAACGCGTGGGGCGTCGTGATCTCGACCGACACGGCGTTCCTGGTCGGCGGCCTCGCCCTGATCGGGCCCCGCGCGGTCGGCCGCCTGCGGGTGTTCCTGCTCGCGCTCGCCGTGGTGGACGACATCGGCGCGCTGAGCATCATCGCGCTCGTCTACACGAAGGACTTCAACCCGGTTCCGCTGATCGTCGCGGCGGTCGGGCTGGTCGGCGTGTACTTCACGCGGTACCTCCGCGGCGGGCGCGGGCCCGTCTACGGGACGCTCGCGGTGATCGTCTGGCTGGCGTTCCTCGCCTCCGGCGTGCACCCGACGCTGGCCGGGGTCGCGATCGCGCTGCTGATCCCGGTGTACCGGCCCAACCGGCGCGACGTGGAGCACGCCCTCGACCTGGCGAGGACGTTCCGGCAGTCGCCGAACACCGAGTACGCCCGGGCCGCCGCCAACAGTCTCCGGGAGTCCATCTCCATCAACGAGCGGCTGCAGTCGGCGTGGTCGCCGTACGTCGCGTACGTCGTGCTCCCGCTGTTCGCGCTCGCCAACGCGGGCGTGCGGTTGAACGGCGACATCCTGGTCGGCGCCGTGGTCTCGCCGCTTGCGTGGGGCGTGGTCGCCGGGCTCGTGGTCGGCAAGTTCGTGGGCGTGTTCGGCTCGACCGTGATGCTGCGGGCGCTGCGCATCGGAGAGTTCGGCCCGGGCCTCACGGTGGACCGGCTGGCCGGCGGCGCCGCCCTGTGCGGGATCGGCTTCACCATCTCGCTGTTCATCGTCGACCTCGCCATCCCGGAGGAGGCCGCCCAGAACGCCGCCAGAGTCGGGGTCCTGGCGGCGACGGTGATCGCGTTCGTCGTCGCCACGATCGTGTTCCGCCTCTCCGACGCGCGCCGGCCCAAGGAGGAGATGGGGCTCACCCTCGTGCGCCCGGTCGACCCGAAGCGCGACCACGTCTTCGGCGACCCGAACGCGCCGTTCACGATCGTGGAGTACGGCGACTTCCAGTGCGGCTTCTGCCTCAAGGCGACCGGATCGGTCGGCGAGGTGCGCGAGGTGCTCGGCGACGACCTCCGCTACGTGTGGCGGCACGCCCCGCTGACCCGGTTCCATCCGAACGCGCTCGCCGCGGCGGAGGCCTCGGAGGCGGCCGCACGGCAGGGCAGGTTCTTCGAGTTCGAGCGCAGCCTGTTCGCCGACCAGGAGCACCAGCTCCCGTCGGACATCCTGCGGCGCGCCGCCGAGCTCGGCCTCGACCTGGAGCGGTTCGAGGCCGACCTGAGCTCGCCGGAGGTGGCCGCGCGGGTGCGCGACGACATGCTCGACGCGGAGGCGATGGACATCACCGCCGTGCCGACCTTCTTCATCAACGGCCGCCGCCACATGGGCCCGTACGACGCGCAGTCGCTCATCCGGGCGCTGCAGGCGAGCGTCGCCGCGCCCTGACAGGCCTCGAGTTTCCCTTGTTAGTTTGATAGAACATAAGGTGTAGGCTGTGGCACGCAGCCCAGCATGATGCCGACGAGGAGTTCCACGACATGACCGAGTACGGGGAGCCGTTCGACCTGATCACCATCGGGCGCATCGGTGTCGACCTCTACCCCCTGCAAGACGGGGTGGGGCTGGAGGAGGTCGAGACGTTCGGCAAGTTCCTCGGCGGCAGCGCGACCAACGTGTCGATCGCCGCCGCGCGGCACGGTCTCCGCTCGGCGGTGGTCACCGCCACCGGCGACGACCCGTTCGGGCGCTACGCGCATCGCGAGCTGCGCCGGTTGGGCGTCGACGACCGGTTCGTCGGCACGGTCGACACCCTCAAGACGCCGGTGACCTTCTGCGAGATCTTCCCGCCGGATCACTTCCCGCTGTACTTCTACCGCGACCCGCTCGCGCCCGACCTCGCCATCACGGCGAAGGACCTCGACCTCGACGCGATCAGCCGGGCCCGCATCTACTGGTCGACCGTGACCGGGCTGTCCCGTGACCCGAGCCGCACCGCGCACCACGTCGCGTGGGAGGCGCGGGGTCGCCGGCCGCTCACCATCCTCGACCTCGACTACCGGCCGATGTTCTGGGCGAACGGGGCGACGGCCACGGCCGAGGTGGAGCGTGCGCTCGGCCAGGTCACCGTCGCCGTCGGCAACCGCGAGGAGTGCGAGATCGCGGTGGGCGAGACCGAGCCGATGCGCGCGGCCGACGCCCTCCTCGAGCGCGGCGTCGAGCTGGCCGTCGTCAAGCAGGGCCCGCGCGGCGTGCTCGCCAAGACGTGCGAGGAGACCGTGGAGGTGCCTCCGTACTTCGTCGAGGTCGTCAACGGCCTCGGCGCGGGCGACGGCTTCGGCGGGGCGCTCTGCTACGGCCTGCTGCAGGACTGGTCGCTGGAGCGGGTCATCCGCTTCGCGAACATCGCCGGAGCCATCGTGGCCACGCGCCGCGAGTGCTCCACCGCCATGCCGACGACCGCCGAGGTCGAATCGGTGCTGAAGGAGCTCCAGAATGTCCCCAGCTGACTTGATCGCCGGCCCCGCTCCGATCATCGACGCGACCGCGTTCGAGCGCCTCCGTGCCCGCCGTCACACCAGCCCCGACGACATCGCGACCGTGCTCGCCACCCGCACCCGGCGCCCGCTGGTCCGCGACGACGGCCGCCTCTTCATCGTGGCGGCCGACCATCCGGCCCGCGGCGCCCTCGGCGTCGGCGACGACCCGATGGCGATGGCCGACCGCTACGACCTCCTGCAGCGGCTCGCTCTCGCACTGTCGCGCCCGGGGGTGGACGGCGTGCTCGGCACCCCCGACATCATCGAGGACCTGGCGCTGCTGGGCGCCCTCGACGACAAGATCGCCGTCGGCTCGATGAACCGTGGCGGCCTCCGCGGCGCCGTCTTCGAGATGGACGACCGCTACACCGGCTACGACGTCGACGCCATGGCGCGCGACGGTGTGGACGCGGCCAAGCTGCTCGTCCGCGTCAACCTGGAGGACGCCGGAACGGCGCGCACGCTGGAGGCGACGGCGCACGCGGTCACCGCGGCGGCCCGGGCGCGGCTCCCGATCCTGCTCGAGCCGTTCCTGAGCCGCTGGAGCGACGGCCGGGTCGTCAACGACCTCACCACGGACGCGGTCATCCACTCGGTGGCCATCGCCTCCGGCCTGGGCACCTCCTCGGCGTACACCTGGCTGAAGCTCCCGGTCGTGCCCGAGATGGAGCGCGTCATGGCGGCGACCACGCTGCCCACGCTCCTGCTCGGCGGCGACACCGACGCCGCGCCGGAGGAGACCTTCGCGTCATGGGAGGCCGCGCTCGCGCTCCCGGGAGTGCACGGCCTCGTCGTCGGGCGCACGCTCCTCTACCCGAAGGACGGGGACGTCGGCCGCGCGGTCGACATCGCCGCCTCCCTCGTCCACGGCCGCTGATCCGGCCCGCTCACCGCACGCAGCACCTCGAAGGAACGACACCATGACCAGCACCGACACCACCACCGCCCCCGTCGCCGCGGGCGCGCTGCCGACCATCCCGCACTGGATCGACGGCGCCGAGCGGCCCTCCACCAGCGGGCGCACCGCTCCGGTCTTCAACCCGGCCCTCGGCGTCGCGACGGCGAACGTCGCCCTCGCCGATCAGCCCGAAGTCGACGAGGCGATCGCCTCGGCGCAGCGCGGTTTCGAGGTGTGGGGCCAGTACTCGATCGCCAAGCGGCAGTCGGTGCTGTTCGCCTTCCGGGAGCTACTGAACGCGCGCAAAGGCGAGCTGGCCGCGATCATCACGGCGGAGCACGGCAAGGTGCTCTCCGACGCGATGGGCGAGATCCTGCGCGGTCAGGAGGTCGTGGAGCTGGCGACCGGCTTCCCGCACCTGATCAAGGGCGCCTATTCCGAGAACGCGTCGACCGGCATCGACGTGTACTCGCTGAAGCAGCCGCTCGGCGTGGTGGGCATCATCTCCCCGTTCAACTTCCCGGCGATGGTGCCGATGTGGTTTTTCCCCGTCGCCATCGCGGCCGGCAACGCCGTCGTGCTCAAGCCGTCCGAGAAGGACCCGTCGGCGGCACTGTGGCTGGCCCGGCTATGGAAGGAGGCCGGCCTCCCGGACGGCGTCTTCACCGTGCTCCAGGGCGACAAGCTCGCCGTCGACGGCCTCCTGAACAGCCCGGTCGTCCAGTCCATCTCGTTCGTCGGCTCGACCCCGATCGCCCAGTACATCTACGAGACGGCGTCGAAGAACGGCAAGCGCGTCCAGGCCCTCGGCGGCGCGAAGAACCACATGCTGGTGCTGCCGGACGCCGACCTCGACCTGGTCGCCGACCAGGCGGTCAACGCCGGATACGGCGCGGCCGGCGAGCGCTGCATGGCCGTCTCGGTCGTTCTCGCCGTGGAGCCGGTCGCGGACGACCTCATCGCGAAGATCACCGAGCGCATCGGCCGGCTCCGCATCGGCAACGGCGCGGGCGATGCGGCGGGCGAACCCGACATGGGCCCGCTGATCACCGGTGTGCACCGCGACAAGGTGTCCGGCTATGTCGACATCGCCGAGGCCGACGGCGCGGACATCGTCGTCGACGGCCGCGGCTTCACCGTCGAGGGCCACGAGGACGGCTTCTTCTTCGGCCCGACACTGATCGACAACATCCCGATCACCTCCGCCGCCTACCGCGAGGAGATCTTCGGACCGGTGCTGTCCGTCGTTCGGGTGCAGACCTTCCAGGAGGGTCTCGACCTCATCAACTCGGGGCAGTTCGGCAACGGCACCGCGATCTTCACCAACGACGGCGGCGCCGCCCGGCGGTTCCAGAACGAGGTGCAGGTCGGCATGATCGGCATCAACGTGCCCATCCCGGTCCCGGTCGCCTACCACTCGTTCGGCGGCTGGAAGGCCTCCCTGTTCGGCGACGCCAAGGCGTACGGCGTGCACGGCTTCGACTTCTTCACCCGCGAGAAGGCGATCACCAGCCGCTGGCTCGACCCGGCGACGCACGGCGGTATCAACCTCGGCTTCCCGCAGAACACCTGAGGTCCGGCAGATGACAGCGCACAACGAATGGTTCTTCCCGCGCGGCACACTGAGTGACCGCTCGTGGGAGTCCGTGGTAGACGACTCCCTCGATGGCTGGCAGCACACCGGGCTGCGCGTGGCGGAGCTCGCCGGCAACGCGGTCGAGCTGGAGGCCGGTGACGTCGAGCGCATCGTCGTCCCGCTCGCCGGGTCGTTCGCGGTCGAGCACGAGGGGGAGACCACCCACCTCGCCGGCCGGTCGAGCGTTTTCGACGGGCCGACCGACGTGGTCTACGTCGGCGCCAGGAACGCGCTGACGATCAGCGGGTCCGGCCGGGTCGCCGTGGCGGAGGCCCCAACGCGAGTCCGCAAGCCGTCGGCGTATATCGCCACGGACGAGGTGCCGGTCGAGCTGCGCGGGGCCGGCCGCGACAGCCGGCAGGTGCACAACTTCGGCATCCCCGGTTCTCTCGATGCCGCCTCCCTGATCGTCTGCGAGGTCATCACGCCGGCCGGCAACTGGTCGTCCCATCCCGCGCACAAGCACGACGAGGACGTGCCGGGCCACGAGTCCCGGCTCGAGGAGATCTACTACTTCGAGTCGGCTCCCGTGCGCGGCGCGAACGCCCCGGCGACGGCCGACGCCTTCGGGAGCTTCGCCGCCCACCGCTCGGCTGCCGGCGATATCGAGACCAACGCGCTCGTGCGCACCGGCGACATCGCCCTGGTGCCGTTCGGCTATCACGGCCCGGCCGTCGCAGCCCCCGAGTACGACCTCTACTACCTCAACGTCATGGCAGGCCCGGGGGAGGAGCGGGCATGGCTGATCAGCGACGACCCGCGCCAGGCGTGGCTGCGCGACACCTGGACCGCCCAGGACATCGACCCTCGCCTTCCCTACGTCTCGACCACGCAAGGAGCCGCGCAATGACGACCAACACGGCGACGACCCGCAGGATGACGGTGGCCCAGGCGCTCGTCGAGTTCCTCGCCAACCAGTGGACGGTCGACGGGGACGTGCGCGAGCGCACCATCCCCGGAATGCTGGGCATCTTCGGACACGGCAACGTCGCCGGCGTCGGCCAGGCGCTCACGCAGGCGAACGTGCAGGACCCGGGCTTGATGCCGTACTACCAGGCGCGCAACGAGCAGGCGATGGTCCACCAGGCGGTCGGCTACGCGCGCATCCACCGCCGCCGGGCCACGCTCGCCTCGACCGCGTCGGTCGGACCGGGCGCCGCCAACATGATCACGGGCGCCGCCCTCGCGACGGCCAACCGCCTCCCGGCGCTGCTGCTGCCGTCCGACACCTTCGCGACCCGCGTCGCCGATCCGGTGTTGCAGCAGCTGGAGCACCCGCACGACCTCGGCATCCAGGTCACGGACGCCTTCCGGCCGGTGTCGCGGTTCTTCGACCGCGTGCAGCGGCCGGAGCAGCTCTTCTCGATCGCTCTCGCGGCGATGCGCGTGCTGACCGACCCGGCCGAGACCGGCGCGGTGACCATCGCGCTGCCGGAGGACGTGCAGGCCGAAGCGCTCGACGTCCCGGAGGAGTTCCTCGCCCCGCGCGAGTGGCACGTCCGCCGTCCGGTCCCGGAGGGCTGGGCGCTGGCGGCGGCCGTCGACGCGATCCGCGTCGCGCAGCGTCCCGTGATCGTCGCGGGTGGAGGGGTGCTGTACTCGGGCGCGGAGGACGTGCTGCGCGCCTTCGTGGAGGCCACCGGCATCCCGGTCGGCACCACGCAGGCCGGCGGGGGCGCGCTGACCTGGGACCACCCGCAGTACCTCGGCGGCGTGGGCGCGACCGGCACCACCGCCGCCAACCGGGTCACGGCGCAGGCCGACCTCGTCATCGGCATCGGCACTCGCTACAGCGACTTCACCACCGCCAGCCGCACGATCTTCCAGAACCCGGACGTGCGGTTCGTCAACCTCAACGTCGCGCCGTTCGACGCCTACAAGCACGGCTCGCAGCTCCCGCTGATCGCCGACGCGCGGGAGGCGCTCACGGCGCTCAGCGAGGCTCTCGCCGGGTACGCGGTGCACCCCGGCTACGCGACGTGGATCGCCGAGGAGAAGACGGAGTGGGACGCCGTTGCCGACACGGCCCTCGCTCCCACGACTCTCGAAGGCGAATCCTCGCTCATCGGACAGCCGCAGATCATCGGCGCCGTCCAACGCGCCTCCGACCCGCGCGACGTGGTCGTGCAGGCGGCGGGCTCCCTTCCCGGCGACCTCCACAAGCTGTGGCGCGTCCGCGACCCGCTCGGCTATCACGTCGAATATGCCTTCTCGTGCATGGGCTACGAGATCGCCGGCGGGCTGGGCGTCAAACGCGGGCTCGAAGCGGCCGGCGACGACCGCGACGTCATCGTCCTGGTCGGCGACGGCTCCTACCTGATGCTGCACACCGAGCTCGCGACCGCCGTCGCCGAGGGCATCAAGATCGTCGTCGTGCTCATCCAGAACCACGGCTACGCCTCCATCGGCCACCTCTCCGAGACGGTCGGTTCGCAGCGCTACGGCACCCGCTACCGGTACCGCGATGAGGCCGAACAGAACTTCGAGCGCGGCGACTTCCTGCCCGTCGATCTCGCCGCCAATGCGCGCAGCTTCGGCATCGACGTGATCGAACTCGCGCCGGGCCCCGATACGGCCGCCCGGCTCGAGGAGGCCGTCAGAGCGGCCAAGGCGTCCACGACCTCCACGCTGATCCACGTCGACTCCGACCCGTTCGTGTACGCACCGGACGGCGAGGGCTGGTGGGATGTGCCGGTCGCGGAGACGTCCGAGCTGGAGAGCACGCAGAACGCCCGCGCCGACTACCTCCGGCAGCAGAAGCAGCAACGGCCCCTGCTCGGCTGAGCGCGCCATACCGAACCACCCCCGACCACCGAAGCCCCGACCAGCCACCGACGCCACCGAAGGACGACGATGACAGACACCGCCACCGACCACCTCCCGGCCGAGGCTCACACCTCCGGCCTCCGCATCGGTACCGCGCCCGACTCGTGGGGCGTGTGGTTCCCGGAGGACCCGCGGCAGACCCCCTGGGACCGCTTCCTCGACGAGGTGCAGACCGCCGGGTACCACTGGATCGAGCTCGGGCCGTACGGGTACCTCCCGACCGATCCGGCGCAGCTCCTGGACGAGCTCGCCCAGCGCGACCTGCGGATCAGCGGCGGCACCGTCTTCACCGGTTTCCACAAGGGCGCCGACCAGTGGGACCGTGCCCTCGAGCAGGTCGAGAAGGTCGCCGCGCTCACCCGCGCGGTCGGCGGCGAGCACATCGTCGTCATCCCCGACCTCTGGCGGTCGGAAGCCTCCGGCGAGACCCTGGAGCCGCGCACGCTGACCGACGAGCAGTGGGCGTCGCTGGCCGCCGGTCACGACCGCCTCGGTCGTATGCTGCTCGAGGAATACGGCCTCCGGCAGCAGTTCCACTCGCACGCCGACTCCCACGTTGGCACGCACCGCGAGGTGGAGCGCCTGCTCGCGCAGACCGATGCGCGCTACGTGAACCTCTGCCTCGACACCGGCCACTTCGCCTACTACGGCGGCGACAGCGTCACGCTGATCCAGGACCACCCGGAGCGCATCGGCTATCTGCACCTCAAGCAGATCGACCCCGAGTTCCGCTTCGAGGTGCTCAAGAACGACATCGCGTTCGCGGACGCCGCGATCGACGTGATGGTCGAGCCGCCGGCCGGCATCCCGGACTTCGCGCCGATCATCGAAGCGGTCGCAGGCATCGACCCGGAGATCTTCGCGATCGTCGAACAGGACATGCCCGGCATCGACATCGACGTCCCGCTCGGGATCGCCACCCGCACCCGGCAGCACATCTTCGGCTGCTCGCCTCTGACTCGCACGCGCTGACCACTACCGCTGACTCCCTCCGCCACGCACAGAAAGAGCCGCACCGAATGACCACCAGCAACCAGGACCTCCGCGTCGGCGTCGTCGGCGCCGGGCAGATGGGCGCCGACCACATCCAGCGCATCACCCGCACGATCAGCGGCGCGACCGTCTCCGCGATCGTGGAGCCGGACGCCGGCCGGGCGGAGGCCGCGGCAGCCGCGGCGCCGGGAGCGCGGGCGTTCGCGAGCGTCGAGGACGCCCTGGACGCGTCCGCGCTCGACGCGGTGATCATCGCGACACCCGGCCAGTTCCACGAGCCCGTGCTGGTGCCCGCGCTGGAGGCGAAGCTCCCCATCCTGTGCGAGAAGCCGCTGACGCCGGACAGCGCTTCGGCGCTGCGCATCCTGGAGCGGGAGCAGAAGCTCGACCGCCCGCACATCCAGCTCGGCTTCATGCGCCGCTTCGACGAGGAGTACCGCGCGCTGCGCGAGCTCATCGTCGGCGGCGACGCGGGGGAGCTGCTGATGCTGCGCGGCGTGCACCGCAACCCGTCGGTGCCCGACAGCTACACCCAGTCGATGCTCATCACCGACTCGGTCGTGCACGAATTCGACGTCATGCCGTGGCTCGCCGGCTCGCCCGTGCGCAGCGTCGAGGTCAAGTACCCGCGGCGCAACGACCTCGCGCCCGAGCGGCTCCGCGAGCCCATCCTGGTGCTCATCGAGCTGGAGAACGGCGTGCTGGTCGACGTGGAGATGAACGTCAGCGTGCGGTTCGGCTACCAGGTCGGCGCCGAGGCGGTCTTCCAGACCGGCGTCGCGCGGATCGGCCAGCCGTCCGGACTGCAGCGCTGGTCCGACGCCGCGTTCTCGGTCGCCGAGCACACGACCTTCAAGACCCGGTTCGCCCGTGCGTACGACACCCAGGTGCAGGCATGGGTGGACGCGGTGCGCGACGGCTCGCTCGTCGCCGGACCGAACGCCTGGGACGGCTACCTCGTCGCCCTCGCCTGCGAGGCCGGCGTCCGGGCGCTTGACCAGTCCGGCCCCATCCCCGTCGCGACGCCCACCCGCCCGCCGTTCTACGCCTAACCTCCTGTCGCCGAAGGGCACGTAAACGCCCCTAAAACGCCGTCTTAAGGGCGTTTACGTGCCCTTCGACGGGTGGACGGCGGGGTCAGCGGTCGACGAGGGTGAGCTCGAACGAGTAGAGGTCGGGCCGGTAGACGTGCCGGCCGAACTCCACGGCCCGGCCGGAGTTGTCGAACGCGGTGCGCGACATGGTGAGCAGTGCAGACCCGCGGCGGATCTCGAGGAGGTTGGCCTCGTTCGCGTTCGCGGCGCGGGCGCCGATCCGCTGGTTGGCGACCCGGATGGCCACGCCGCGCGCCTTCAGGAGCTGGTAGAGGCCGCGCGTCTCCAGGTCCTCGCGCGAGATGTCGATGAAGTCCTCGGGCAGCGTGTTCTCGAGGATCGCCAGCGGGACGCCGTCCGCCGATCGCAGCCGGGTGAGCTCCAGCACCGGGTTGCCGTACGGGACGCCGAGCTCCTTCGCCGCGGTCTCGTCCGCGATCCCGATCTCGTACGAGATGACGCGGGTCGTCGGCGTCTGTCCGGACTGGCCCAGGTCCTCGTAGAGGCTGGTCAGCTCGACGTTGCGGGTTACCCGGCCGTGGACGACCTGCGTCCCGATGCCGCGGCGGCGGACCAGGAGGCCCTTGTCGACCAGCTCCTGCAGCGCTCGGCGGACGGTGGGACGTGACAGCCCGAGCCGGTTGCCGAGCGAGATCTCGTTCTCGAGGCGCGACCCCGGGGGCACCGTCTCGGAACGGATCGCCGCCTCCAGCGCCGTCGCGAGCTGGTAGTAGAGCGGCACCGGGCTGCCCTTGTCGAGGCTGTCGAAGAGGTCCACGGGCAGCGGGTACTCGGCTTGCATCCGCGTCCTCCACAGGTCGGTCCAAATGTCAGAACAACCGTACACCTTGTGGATGATGTCAGCCCGCGGGCGCTGGGCTATTCCGTGGCGCTGAGAGCGATGGTGCCGATGCCGAGGGCGGCGAGGATCGCGGCCGAGATGCGCTCGAGCGTCTTGGCCACCGCCGGCCGTTTGAGCCAGAGGATCGCGCGCGACGCGAGCAGCGCCACCACCGTCAGGTAGGCCGCGGCGACCGCGGCGTCGATCGCGCCCAGCAGGAGGGTGTTGCCGATCGCGGCGCCGTCGTGGGGGACGAACTGCGGCGCGATGGCGAGGAAGAAGAGGCCGACCTTCGGGTTCATCACCGTGGACAGCACTCCGGCGAGGAAGCCCGAGTGGAGGCTGGTCGTCCGCACCGTCGCCTCCGGGCCGTGGGCGGCGTGCCGGCGGCTGGCGATCAGCGCCGAGACGCCGAGATAGATGAGGTAGAGGCCTCCCGCGATCTTGACGACGCGGTAGACCTCCGCGGACTGCTCCAGCAGCGCGGCCAGCCCGAGCGCGACGGCGAGCGCCCACAGCATCGAGCCGACGGCTGACCCCGCGGACGCCGCGAGGCCGGCGCCCGAGCGGGCCAAGCTGTAACGGAGGACGAGGAACGTGTCGGGGCCGGGCGTCACCGCCAGGATCACGCACAGGCCCGCGAAGGCGAGGAGGGCGGGGGCTGTCATGCAGCAAGTGTAGGGGGCGACGGCCGGCACGTCGCCAACGGAGGACTTTCGGCCCCCACCCTCCCCGATCTCCTCCGTTGACTGCTATTGAGGGCTCCGCGCGCGCGAATCTCCTCCGTTAGCCACGCCAGCAGTTCAACGGGCCGGCAGGCGCAGCTCCAGGGCGGTCCCGGCGGGGCCGGTGGAGGCCACGCGCACCTCGCCACCGTGCCGCACCGCGACCTCCCGCACGAGCGCGAGCCCGATCCCGAAGCCCGACCGCAACCGACCGGCGGTCGTCGGAGCGCTCGGCGCCGCGCGGGCGAACCGGTCGAAGATCCTGGCAGGGTCGATGCCCTGGATGCCGGGCCCCTGGTCCGCCACGGTCAGGTACGCCGAGCGCCCCTCCCGGCGGATCGTCGCCGTCACCACGCCGCCGGCGGGGGAGTGGGCCACCGCATTGTCGAGCAGGGCCGTCGCGCAGCGCTGCAGCGTCGTCGCAGGGACATCGCTCGCGACCTCGTCCCGCACCTCCAGCCGGACCGTCACCCCGGCCTGCTCCGCGAGTACCCCGAGCGACTCGACGGCCCTGCGCACCGGGTCGGCCAGCTGCACGGGACCGTCCGACGCCGCGGCGCGTTCGCGTTCGGGGTCCGCGGCGAGCAGCAGGTCGTTGACGACCTCGATCAGCGTGCGGGTGTCGTCCCGCAGCTCGGCCACGGTCCCCGTCGACGGGTCGCCGTCCGGGAGGCCGCGCTGCAGCACCTGGAGGCGTGCGTCGAGCACCGCGAGCGGCGTACGCAGCTCGTGGCTGGCGTCCGCGACGAAGTCCCGCTGCCGGCGCAGCGCCTCCCCGAGCGGCCGGACGGCGCGCCGGGTGACCACCACGGCCAGCACGCCGGCGACGATCACCGCGAGCACGCCGACGACGATGAACGCGATCATCGCGTCCACCGTGTCGATGTAGATCTTGTGCTCGCCGGGACGCGGGGCCTCCGAGAGCTCCTTCGGCTGGAGTTGGTCGAGCACGA
This sequence comes from Leifsonia sp. NPDC056824, assembly GCF_042789575.1. Taxonomy (NCBI): domain Bacteria; kingdom Bacillati; phylum Actinomycetota; class Actinomycetes; order Micrococcales; family Microbacteriaceae; genus Leifsonia; species Leifsonia sp. NPDC056824. Next base: position 1,609,983 of record NZ_JBHUAV010000001.1, read on the forward strand.
AGAAGAACGCCACCCCGATCGCCGCGACGACCAGCGCGCCCGACGCGATCGTGAGCTGGAGGCCGACCGTGCGGGAGGCGCGGCGGACCTCCCGGAAGTCCACGTCGTCGCGCCTGGTCGCGGGCCCCTTCACAGCTGCCCCAGCCGGTAGCCCTCGCCGCGCACGGTCGCGATGATCTCCGGATCGGTCTTGCGCCGCAGGTAGTGGACGTAGGTGTCCACGGTCCCGGGCTGCTCGTCCGCCTCGAACACGGCCTCCAGGATGTGCGCGCGCGAGAACGTCCGCAGCGGGCTCTCCGCCAGCAGCCGCAGGAGGTCGGACTCCCGCTCGGTGAGCTGGATGCGGCCCTCGTACGGCGAGTAGATGCTGCGGCTCTCCGGGTAGAACCGCCAGCCGCCGACCGGCAGCTCCCGGCCCTCGCCGGTGAACGTGCGGGTCAGCGCTCGCAGCCGGGCGAGCAGCTCGTCGAACTCGAACGGCTTGACGAGGTAGTCGTTCGCCCCGGCGTCCAGGCCTTCGACGCGGTCCCGGAGGGCGCCGAGCGCGGTGAGCATGATGATCGGCGCGACGACACGGCCGTCGCGCAGCTTGCCGACAAGGGTCACGCCGTCGATGCCGGGCAGCCGGCGGTCGACCACCATCGCGTCGAACCGCTCCCGGAGCCCGGCGGCCAGCCCGGCCTCCCCGTCGACCACGCGGGTCACGTCGTAGGCCTCCGTCAGCACCTGCTCGATCAGCGGGCCGAGGCGCGGGTCGTCCTCGACGAGCAGCACGCGCAGTCGGGTGGCCTCCATGTCGTTCAACTTATCGCGGCCTCCGCGGTTCGCGGCCGTGCGCGGGGTCGAGCCCCTGGCCGATGAGCGGGATGCGCTCCAGAGGTGGCGCGATCAGCCGCAGCACGCCGAGCACGAGCAGGACCGCCGCCGTCGCGTAGACGAGCGACGCCAGCACGTCGCTGGGGTTGTGCACGCCGAGGTACACCCGGGAGAACGCGGTCAGCAGTGGTGCGACGACCGCGAACGCGATCAGCGGGCTCCGCAGGCGGCCCTGGCCGAACACGATCAGCAGGGCGAGGGCGAGCGCCACCGCGAAACTCGTGTGCCCGCTCGGGAAGCTGAACCCGGTGTCGGTGAGGACGTGGTGCGGGAGCCCGGCGGACAACGGGCGCGGGCGCTGCACGACACCCTTGACGAGGGAGCTGCCGAGCCAGGGGAGCAGGGCCAGCGCCGCCAACGCGAGCGCCGGGCCGAGCCTGCGCCGGGCGATCCACGTCGCCGCGGAGATCAGCCCGACGATCGGGACGGCGGCCGTCGGCGAGAAGAGGAGGTCGTCGGCCAGCGCCACCGCGTCGAGGAACGGCGTCCGGGCTCCCTCCACGGCCTGGATGACGCCGAGGTCCCACGCGGTGATGGCGGGGGAGGCCACGATCGCGAGCCCGGCGAGCACCACGAGCAGGACGACGATGAGCGGGAGGACGATGCCGCGGGCGGTGGCGGACGGCGTGGCCGGCGACCGGTTCAGCCCGCCCGTTCGCTGCGGCTCGGCCGGGCGCCTCGGCTCGTCTCCGACTGGCGCACGGCGGGGTGTGGTCGCGGTCATCGCTCCTCCTTCGACCACCCAGCCTGCGCGCCGCCTCCCCAGATGCCGCTAAGGATCCCCGGCCCGCTCCCAGCCCCAGGCCTCTCAGAGGATTCTGGGAGGCGATGCGGAATGCTGTCGGGATGCTCCGCAACAAGGTCCCCGCCGTCACGGCGCTGTTCTGGGTCACGAAGCTGCTGACGACGGCGATGGGGGAGACGACCTCCGACTACCTGGTCAAGAACTACGACCCGGTCATCGCGGTCATCGCCGCCTTCGTGGTGTTCGCCGCCGCCCTGGTGCTGCAGTTCGCCGTGCGCCGCTACATCCCGTGGGTGTACTGGCTGACGGTCCTGATGGTGGCGGTGTTCGGGACGATGGTCGCCGACGTCCTGCACATCGTCCTCCTCATTCCGTACTGGGTGTCGACACTGACCTTCGCGGCGGTCCTGGCCGTCGTGTTCGTGGTCTGGTACCGCACGCAGCGGACGCTGTCGGTGCACCACATCGACACGCGTGCCCGGGAGTTCTTCTACTGGTGCGCGGTGCTGGCGACGTTCGCGCTCGGCACGGCGGTCGGTGACCTCACCGCGACGACCTTCGGACTCGGCTACCTGGTGTCCGGGATCCTGTTCGGCGTGCTGTTCGCCATCCCGGGCGTCGCGTACCGCTGGTGGGGGCTCGGCGCGACCGCAGCCTTCTGGACCTCATATGTTCTGACCCGGCCTTTCGGAGCCTCGCTCTCGGACTATCTGGCCGTCTCCCACGCGCGCGGCGGCCTCGACCTGGGCCCCGGACCGGTCAGTCTGGTGCTGTTCGCGGCGATCGTCGTGTGCGTCGTGGTGATGAGCGTCCGCCGTCCCGCGGAGCCGGGGGCGACCGCCGCGGAGGGCCGCGCGAGCACCACGCTCGCCGCCGACTAGGCGCACTCCCGGGTTCCCTTAAAGCGAGCCGCTGGTACTCTCGATCGGGTATGACGCCCGCGGAACCCCCACGCACGCGCGGCCGCCGCTCGGCAGGCCGACGCGCCGCCGTACCCCCGGCGAGGCGGTCGAGCGCCCCGAAGGCGTCCCGAACCGCGCCGGCCGCGCCTCGGAACGTGTCCGCTCCCCGCCGTCGCGCCCGCCGCCCGCTGCAGCTCCCGCTCCACCACCGCCTCGGCGTCTCGCTGGCCGTGATCGCGCTGGTCTGCGGCTTCTCGATCGTGCCGACGGACGCCGCGCTCGCCGCGACCGTGGTCGGTCCGGAGGCCACGACGATGGCTCCCGGCGCGCCCGCCTCGGACGCCGTGCAGCACCTCCTGGTGGACGCCACGATCGGCGCCCCCGTCGTCGACCGCGACACCCTCGGCGCGACGGACAGCATCCAGAGCCTCTCCCGCATCGGCACGAACGAGTCGTGGGCCGAGCTGGTGCTGATGTTCGGCGGCTGGCAGACGACCAAGCCGAACGTGGACTTCATGCTTCGCTGGATGCGCCAGGAGAACGGCCCGCCGGACTGGTGGAACCGCAACAACCCGCTGAACAACGGCTACGGCTCCGGAGGCGGCGCCGGCTTCGGCAGCTACCCCGACCTCGTGACGGCCGCGAAGTACTGCGCCGAGAACCTGCAGCGCGGCTACCCTGCCGTGGTCGCAGGACTCACCGCGGGCACGAGCGCCGACGTGACGGCCGCCGCGATCTGGGCCTCCCCGTGGGCGAGCAGCCACTACGGCTACGGCTCGCACTGGAGCACGTCCCCCGTGCAGATCGTCACCGCCCCCGCCTCCGCCTGGGGCAACTAGCCCCCTCGCCCACCCCTACCAGCGCCGAGGGGCACGTAGTTGTCACTTAGCGCGCTTGTAAGTGACAACAACGTGCCCCTCGGGTGGCTCGGTGGGAACGGGAGGGCGCGGGTAACGGCGCGTGCGCGTCAGTGCGTGAGCTCGGAGGGGGCGCCCTCGCGGGTGATGATCGCGGCGTCGCCGTCCTCGTCCAGCTTCACGCCGAGGCGCTTGCGGAAAGCGCGGGTGAGCACCAGCAGCGTGATGATCCCGATCGTCAGCCAGATCAGGCCGTAGGTGAGCGCGTCGAGGTGGAGGTTGACCCACAGCACGCCGGTCAGCACCATCCCGATCGCCGGCAGCACGATGTTGCGGATGATCTGCTTCGCGCCGCGCACCTGCCGCTTGCGGATCGCGAAATGGATGATGACCGTCGCGTTCACCATCGTGAAGGCGATGAGCGCGCCGAAGTTGATCATCGACGACACGAACTCCAGGGTGAACGCGGCCGCCAGCAGCGAGACAGCGCCGACCAGCAGCACCGCCACGGCGGGCGTTCGGAACTTCGGGTGCACGAACGAGAGCGTCCGCGAGATGCGGCCGTCGCCGTTGCGCGCCATCACGTAGATCATGCGCGAGACGCTCGCGTGCGACGCCAGGCTGGAGGCCACCGCCGCCGCGACCGCGGCCGAGATGAAGAGGATCTGGAAGAGCAGGCCGCCGGTCTTGAGCGCGATCTCCGGCAGCGTGTCGTCCGTGAAGTGGAAGCCGGCGAGCGTCGGGAAGCGCGACTGCGCGAACCAGGCCGCGACGAAGAAGATCGCGCCGCCGATCATCAGCGCGAGCACGATCGCCTTGGGCACGGTTCGGGTGTCCTTGGCTTCCTCGGTGTACATCGTGATCGCGTCGAAGCCGATGAAGGAGAAGCAGACGACGGTCGCGCCGCCGATCACCGCCAGGATGTGGACGCCTCCGTGGAAGAGCGGCGCGAGGCTGAACGCCGTCCCGTTGCCCGCCCCGGCGTTCAGGGACGCCCAGGTCAGCGCCACAAACACGGCGATCAGCACGATCTGGAACGCCACCAGGACGCCGTTGACCTTGGAGGTGGAGGACATGCTGAACAGGTTCATCGCCGTGATGGCGACGACGTAGCCGACCACCCAGATCCAGCCCGGCACCTGCGGGAAGAACGACTCCAGGTACAGCCGGACGATGAGCGCGTTCACCAGCGGCAGCAGCAGGTAGTCGAGCAGCGACGACCAGCCGACGAGGAAGCCGACGTTCGGGTGGATGGTCTCCGACGCGTACGTGTACGCCGACCCCGCCGAGGGGAAGACCCGCGTCATCCGGCCGTAGCTCACCGCGGTGAACACCATCGCCACGAGCGCGAAGAGGTACGCGGACGGCACGACGCCGTTGGTCTCGCCGGTCACGATGCCGAACGTGTCGAACACGGTCATCGGGGTCATGTAGCCGAGTCCGAGGCCGACGATCGCCCAGAGGCCGAGGGACCGGCGGAGTGCGGTGGGGGCGGGGTTTGTGGACACGCGAGCTCCTTCGCTGCAGTCGGGGACGTGCCATAGTAAGCGCACTCCGCGACGAAATCCGAATCGACAACGACGGATCGCATACCACATCGGGTGATTTCGCCACGGAATACGTGGTGATTCGGCGTTTTGAGTGTCGATTCCGGCAGTCGGCGAAATCTACTTCGCGAGCCACTCCCGCAGCCGCGGCAACGGCCAGGTCGTCACGATCCGCTCCGCCGGCACACCGTTGGCGGCCGCCCGCGCCGCACCGTAGGCGAGGAAGTCGAGCTGCCCCGGCGCGTGCGCGTCGGTGTCGATCGAGAACAGGCAGCCCGCGTCGAGCGCCCGTTGGATGAGGTCGTCCGGCGGGTCCTGCCGCTCCGGCCGCGAGTTGATCTCGACCGCGACGCCGTTCTCCACGCACGCCGCGAACACCGCGTCGGCGTCGAACTCGCTCGGCGGCCGGGTGCCGCGCGACCCCTGGACCAGCCGCCCTGTGCAGTGGCCCAGCACGTTCGTGTGCTTGGCGCGGATGCCGCCGAGCATCCGGGCGGTCATCGTGCGGCTGTCCGCACGCAGCTTGGAGTGCACGCTCGCCACCACGACATCCAGCCGGTCGAGGAGGGCGGGCGTCTGGTCGAGCGTGCCGTCCTCCAGGATGTCGACCTCGATGCCGGTGAGGAGGGTCACGCTGCCGGTGTCGAGGCCGGCGATGATGCCGAGCTGCTCCTCCAGCCGCTCGGCGCTCAGGCCGCTGGCGACCGTGAGCGTGGGGGAGTGGTCGGTGATCGCCTGGTACTCGCGGCCCAGCGTCGCGGCCGCGGCTGCCATGACCTCGATGGGCACCGTGCCGTCCGACCACTCGGTGTGGCTGTGGAGGTCGCCGCGCAGCTGGGCGCGCAGCTCGGCGCCGCCGGCATCGAGCGGCTCCGCGTTGCGCTCGCGGAGGTCGGCCAGGTAGGTCGGGACCTCCCCCTCGACGGCCTGCGAGATGACCTGGAAGGTGCGGTCGCCGATCCCCTTGGTGCGCTTGAGCCGGCCGTCCGCGACGCGGGACGCGACCTCGTCCGTGCCGAGCGGCCCGATGATCGCGGCGGCCTTACGGAACGCCTGCACCTTGAAGGAGGGGGCGAGCTCGCGCTCCAGCCAGAAGGCGATCTCGTTCAGCGCTGCGACCGGTTCCATGCTCCACATGCTCCCACCCCAGCCCTCCCCACATCCATCCCACCCACCGAAGGGCACGTCGTTGTCACTTTTCGCGCCCGGAAGTGACAACGACGTGCCCCTCGGCGGGCGGCGAGCGGGGGTTACGGGGGGTTACGGGGGGAGGCGGGCGTCAGTGGGGGCCGCGGGTAGCGTCGGAGGGTGAGCAGCGCGATCGAGAATCTGGGCCGCGAGTCCCGCGTGTACGAGCCGAGCGCCGCGTTCGCCGCGCAGGCGAACGTCGGGCCGGACGTGTTCGCAGAGGCCGCCGACCCGGTGGCGTTCTGGGAGCGGCAGGCCGCCCGCCTCGACTGGGCCGAGCCCTGGCACACCGCGCACACCTGGGAGCCCGCAACGCCCGGACCGGACGGCGAGCTCGGCATCCCGCGCGCCGAGTGGTTCGCGGGCGGGAGGCTGAACGCCGCCGTCAACTGCGTCGACCGGCACGTCGCCGCCGGCAACGGCGACCGCGTCGCGCTCCACTTCGAGGGCGAGCCGGGCGACCGCGAGACCGTCACCTACGCCGACCTCCAGCGCCGCGTCGCCCGGGCGGCCAACGCCCTCACCGCGCTCGGCGTCAGGGAGGGCGACCGCGTCGTCGTCTACCTGCCGGTGCTCGTGGAGACGGTCGTCATCACGCTCGCGATCGCCCGCATCGGCGCCATCCACTCGCTCGTGTTCGGCGGGTTCTCGGCGGAGGCGCTCCGGTTCCGGGTGGAGGACACCCGGGCGAAACTGCTGGTGACCTCCGACGGGCAGTTCCGCCGCGGCGTCGCGGTCCCGGTGAAGGCGCAGGCCGACGCCGCCGTCGCGGGCGTCGACGTGATCGAGCATGTGCTGGTCGTCCGCCGGACCGGCGAGCTCACCCCGGACATCCCGTGGACTCCCGGCCGCGACGTCTGGTGGCACGACGTCGTGGACACCGCCCCGGACGTGCACGAGCCGGAGTCCTTCGACGCGGAGACCCCGCTCTTCATCATCTACACCTCCGGCACCACCGGCCGACCGAAGGGCGTCGTCCACACCACCGGCGGCTACCTCACCCAGGCGTCGTGGAGCCACTGGGCGCTCTTCGACGCGAAGGACTCCGACGTCTACTGGTGCACCGCCGACCTCGCCTGGGTCACCGCGCACACCTACGTCCTGTACGGCCCGCTGTCGAACGGCGCGACCTCCGTCATTTACGAGGGCACACCGAACACGCCGAGCACCGGCCGGCATTTCGAGATCATCGAGCGTTACGGCGTGACGACGTACTACACGGCGCCCACGCTCATCCGCACGTTCATGAGCTGGTTCCCGGACGGTCTCGCCGCGGCCGGCACCTGGGACCTCTCCAGCATCCGGCTCCTCGGCACCGTGGGGGAGGCCATCAACCCGGAGGTGTGGGTCTGGTTCCGGGAGCAGCTCGGCGCCGGCCGCGCACCCGTGGTCGACACCTGGTGGCAGTCGGAGTCGGGCGCGGCCATCGTCGCCCCGCTGCCCGGCGTCACCGCGCTGAAGCCCGGCTCGGCGACGCTGGCGGTGCCCGGCGTGACCGTGCGGGTGGTGGATGAGCGCGGGGAGGACGTGCCGCGCGGCTCCGGCGGCTCCATCGTGATCGACGGCACCTGGCCTGCGATGTCGCGGACGGTCTGGGGCGACCCGGAGCGCTACCGCGACTCCTACTGGCGCACGTTCGCCGACCGCGGCTACTTCCTCGCCGGCGACGGCGCGGCCGTGGACGACGACGGCTACCTGTGGTTGCTCGGGAGGCTGGACGACGTGATCAACGTCTCCGGCCACCGGCTGTCGACCATCGAGATCGAGTCGGCGCTGGTCGCGCATCCGTCCGTCGCGGAGGCCGCCGTGGTCGGCGTCGGCGATGCGACCACCGGGCAGGCGGTGGCGGCGTTCGTCATCCCGGCCGGTGCGCTCGATCCCTCCGGACTCCGCGAGCAGGTGGCCCGCGCGATCGGCGCGATCGCGAAGCCGCGGCACGTCGTGGTCGTCGACGACCTCCCGAAGACCCGCTCCGGCAAGATCATGCGGCGATTGCTGGTCGACCTCTTCGACGGCCGCCCGCTCGGCGACACGACCTCCCTGCAGGACGAGACGGTGCCGGGGCGGATCGCGGAGGTGCTGGCGGCCGGCCGGTAGCCCCGATGACGCTGGTCCCAGACTCTAGGACGCCGTGCCCACCGCGGCCGCCGCGAAGATCTCCTCGCGGAAGGCCAGCGCCAGCGCCGCGGCCGCGGGTCGTGCCGCCGGGTCGCGCGCGGTCATCGCGCGCAGCAGCGCCGTCCACGAGCCCGGCAGGTCATCCGGCACCGGCGGGTCGAACTTCAGCCGCGCGAGCGCCGACTCCACGGCGCCGCCCGGGTACGTCACGGTGCGCGTGAAGCACTCCAACAGCACCAGCCCGAGCGAGTACACGTCGCTCGCGGGCGTCGCGGCCTTCAGGGAGGCCTGCTCGGGGCTCAGGTAGGCGGCCGTCCCGGTGGTGGTCTTCCCCTCCTCCTCCAGCTCCGGCGACGCCAGGACGCCACCCGCGATCCCGAAGTCCGTCAGCCGCGCGCGGGCCCGGAAGGTCGTCGTCCCGTAGGTCACGAGCATCACGTTCGACGGCTTGATGTCGCGGTGCACGACGCCGTTCGCGTGCACGTACTCCAGCGCCTCCGCCAGGTCGTAGGCGATCTCCGCGATCTCTTCCGTCGTGAGCGTGCGCTCGCGTAGGGTGGCGGCCAGGTCGCTGCCGGTCACGAGCTCCATCACCAGGAACGGCCGCGGGTCCTTCGGCGCCGAGTAGTCGATCCCGGCGTCGATCAGCGAGACGATGCCGTGGTGGCTGAGCCGCGCGAGCGCGGTCTGCTCGGTGCGGTACTGCGCCATCTGCTCCTCGGTCGCCGAGCGGTACAGCTTGATCGCCACCTCCCGATCGAGGATCTCGTCGGTCGCGCGGAAGACGATCGCCTCGCCGCCGCGGCCGATCTGCGTCTGCGGACGGTAACGGCCGAGCAGGGCCGGGATCTCGGGTTCGGTCATCCTGCCGCCGATCGGAACAGGGCGAAGGAGGTCTCACCGACGATCACGCTCTCGCCGTCGTGGAGGGCGAGCTCCTGGTCGCTGGACAGTTCCAGCTGCCAGGGGGCGCCAGGCGAGTCCGGCAGCACGAACTCCACCCCGTTCTCGGCGGCGTTGAGCAGCAGGAGGAAGGAGTCGGCGCCCTCGTGCATGAGCACGAACGCGATCGTGCGGGCCTCCGGGTCGTTCCAGTCGTCGTCGGTGAACGACTCCCCGTCCGCACGCACGATGCGCACGGTGTCGGAGCCGCCGACGTCGGGCGCGTGCCGGTACCACTCGGGACGGAGGGCGGGCTCGGTGCGGCGCAGGCGGATGAGCGCCGCCGTGAACGCGTGCAGGTCCCAGTCGGCGTTCGCCCAGTCGTACCAGGAGATCTCGTTGTCCTGGCAGTACGCGTTGTTGTTGCCTTGCTGGGTGCGGCCGAGCTCGTCGCCGCCGAGGATCATCGGGACGCCGGCCGAGAGCAGCACGGTCGCGAGGAGGTTCTTCCGCTGCCGGACCCGCACAGCGACGATCTCCTCGTCGTCGGTCGGGCCCTCCACGCCGTAGTTGCGCGAGCGGTTGTCGGACTCGCCGTCGCGGTTGTCCTCCCCGTTCGCGTCGTTGTGCTTCTCGTCGTAGCTGGTGAGGTCAGCCAGCGTGAAGCCGTCGTGGGCGGTGACGAAGTTGACGCTCGAGAGCGGCGCGCGGCGGGAGTCCTCGTAGATGTCCGGGCTGCCGAGCACGCGCTGCGCGAGCGTCCCCAGCACGCCGGGGGTGCCGCGCCAGAAGTCGCGCACGTCGTCGCGGAACTGCCCGTTCCACTCCGACCAATCGGCAGGGAATCCGCCGAGCTGGTACCCGGCGGTGTCCCAGGGCTCGGCGATCAGCTTGACGCGCGCGAGGGTCGGGTCCTGCTGGATGAGCGTGAGGAAGGCGCTATGCATGCTGGCGTCGCCGCCCTGCCGGGTGAGCGTGGTGGCCAGATCGAACCGGAATCCGTCGATGTGGTAGTCCTCGACCCAGTAGCGCAGCGAGTCCATGATGAGCTGCAGGGCGGCGGGATGGCTGACGTTGACGCTGTTGCCGGTGCCGGTGGTGTCGAAGTAGTGCGCGCGGTCGCCGTCGACGAGCCGGTAGTAGGAGGGGTTGTCGATGCCCTTGAAGCTGTAGGTCGGGCCGAGGTCGTTGCCCTCGGCGGTGTGGTTGTAGACGACGTCGAGGATGACCTCCAGGCCGGCCGCGTGCAGCGCCTTGACCATGCCCTTGAACTCGTCGACCTGGTGCCCGGTGTCGCCGGTGGCGGCGTACTCGTTGTGCGGCGCGAAGAAGCCGATGGAGTTGTAGCCCCAGTAGTTGCGGAGGCCTTTCTCCTGCAGGTGCGGGTCCTGCACGAACTGGTGCACCGGCATGAGCTCGACCGCGGTGACCCCGAGGTTCTTGAGGTACTCGACGGCGGCCGGGTGCGCGAGGCCGGCGTAGGTGCCGCGGAACTCTTCCGGCACCCACTCCATCAGCTTGGTGAAGCCCTTGACGTGGGTCTCGTAGATGATGGTCTCGCTGAGCGGCGTGAACGGACGCTCGTGGTCGCCCCAGTCGAACTCCTGCGGGTCGACGACGACCCCGAGCGCGACGTGCCGCTTGCCGTTGGTGTCGCTGCGCCGCTTGGGCCGGCCGAGCTGGTGTCCGAACACGGCCTGCGAGTTGTCCCACGACCCGGTGACGGCGCGGGCGCGCGTCGGGAGGAGGACCTTCGCTGGCGAGAAGCGGAGCCCGTTGGCCGGGTCCCAGGGTCCCGCGACCCGGACGCCGTAGCGGGTGCCGGGGACGAGGCCCTGGACGTAGCCGTGGAAGACATGCCCGGTCCGATTGGTGAGCTCGGTCCGGGTCTCCCGGCCGCGAGCGTCGAACAGGCAGACGTAGATGTTGTCCGCGTTCTCGCTGTAGACGGCGACATTGGCGCCGCCCTCGACGAGCGTGATGCCGAGCGGATACGGCGCGGAGCCGTCGCGGCTCACCGGACCGCCCGGGAAGAGTTGCTGTGCGCGATGCTTCTGGGCGCGGGGTCGCTGAGCTGGGGGCAGAGCTGGGGCACGGTGCCTCCGATGATCGGTAGACCGAAAGGCTACCTGCGCGCGCGAGCGCGCGGGAAGCGGTTGACAGGGGTATCGCGGCCAGCTATGCGGCCGCGACGTACTCCTGCCGCACGACGCCGTCCGTGGCGTATTCGATGAAGCCGAAGTCCCGATCGGAGTTCAGGATCACCGCGTCGTTCGCCACGGCATACGCGGCGATGAGGCAGTCGAGAGCGCCCGCGGCGCGCACCGCACCGTTGTCCCAGAGCGCCTCCTGGATGCCCAGGGCCGCGCTCTCACTGGGGTGCTCCCACGCCGGAAGCAAGTCGTCCATGTCTGCCTGCAACTCCCGGTGCTCTTCGGGAGAGCGGGCGGAGTGGCAATACTCCAGGACCTGCGGTGGGCAGGTGATGAGCAGGTGGTGGGGGAGGATCTCCCTCAGCCGCCGCGCGATCGCCGGGCTGCTGGAAACCCTCTGCCAGATGCTGTTGTCGACGAGGTAGGTCGTCACGAGTCGGCGCTCGCGCCCGGAAGGAACGTCGGAGTGATGGTCGGAGCGTCGATCTGGTCCGGCTCGAAGCGGCGGGCGATGATGCGCTCGACGGCCGCCTGCTGACGGTGCATCGCGAGCAGCCTCCGGAGTGCGATGTCGACAGCCTCCCGGTTGGAGGATGCGCCCGTGGTCGCCTTCGCCTGCGCGAGCAGGTCCGGATCGATGTCGATCGATGTGATGGCCATGTCGTCTCCCTCCAAACTATATAGACCACTATATAGCGATGTGGGCGTTGCGTACAACATGTCCTTCACCTTTCCACTCGTCTGACGCTCACCGCGCCGCCGAACACGGCCTCCGTGACCGCCTCCTCCGCGGCGGCCGGGAGGCCGCTCCCGCTGAGCGACGCCTCCACCCGGAGCCCCGCGCGGGTGAACCCGAACACTCCGTCGACGCAGGTGACGTCCGTGGCACGGGCGCCGGCCGGCAGTTCGCGGCGCAGCTCGATGAGGCGCCGGTACCAGGCGAGCAGCCGGGCGTGCGTCGGGCGGCCGGGTTCGGTCCAGTCGAGGCGGGCGCTTTCGAAGGTGGCCGGGTCCTGCGGGTCGGGGACCACATCCGGGTCCCAGCCCATCCGGGCGAACTCGGCGATCCGGCCGGTGCGGGTAGCCTCGGCCAGCTCGGGCTCGGGGTGGGAGCTGAAGAACGGCCACGGGGTGGTCGCGCCCCACTCCTCGCCCATGAACAGCATCGGCGTGAACGGGCCGAGCAGGATCAGGGCGGCGGCGACCGCGAGGCGGCCCTCATCGAGCGTCGCGGTGAGCCGGTCGCCGACAGCGCGGTTGCCGATCTGGTCGTGGTCCTGGCTGAAGGCGACCAGCCGGGTGAACGGGATGTCGGCGTCGAGCGGCCGGCCGTGGTTCCGTCCGCGGAAGCTCGACCAGCTGCCGTCGTGGAAGAAGCCGCGCTCGAAGACCTTCACGAGCGCCTGCGGCCCGGCGAAGTCGGCGTAGTACCCGCTCGTCTCTCCGGTCAGGTTGACGTGGACGGCGTGGTGCACGTCGTCATCCCACTGGGCGTCGAGGCCGTACCCGTGGCTGCGCCGCTCGCGGATCAGCCTCGGGTCGTTGAGGTCGCTCTCGGCGATCAGGATCGCCGGCCGGCCCGTCGTCTCGCGGATGCCGGTCGCCTCCCGCGCGAGCGCTTCCAGGATGTGCTCGGCGCTGCTGTCGCGGAGGGCGTGCACGGCGTCCAACCGAAGGCCGTCGACGTGCATGTCACGCAGCCAATACCGGGCGTTGTCGAGGATGAGCCGCCGGACCTCGCCCGAGTCCGGCCCGTCGAGGTTGACGGACGACCCCCAGGTGTTGCGTCCCTCGCTCAGGTAGGGGCCGAACATCGGGAGGTAGTTGCCGCTCGGCCCGAGGTGGTTGTAGACGACGTCCTGGATGACCGCGATCCCGCGGCCGTGACAGGCGTCCACGAACCGCTGGTAGGCGTCGGGACCGCCGTAGGGCTCGTGCACCGCGAACCAGAGCACCCCGTCGTAACCCCAGCCGTGCGGCCCGTTGAACGCGTTGACCGGCAGCAGTTCGACGGCCTCCACGCCGAGGTCCACGAGGTGGTCGAGCCGAGAGGCTGCGGCGTCCAGTGTGCCCTCGGGGGTGAAGGTGCCGAGGTGGAGCTCGTAGATCACGCGACCGCTCAGCGTGCCGGGCCGCCAGTCGTCGTCGGTCCAGGCGAAGGCGTCGGGGTCCCAGGTGCGACTCAGTGCGTGCACGCCGTCGGGCTGCCGCCGCGAGCGCGGGTCGGGGAACGGGCCGGCTCCGTCGACCACGAACCCGTAGTCGAGAGCGGCTGTGTCGTCGAACGGAGCGGGCAGGCTCCACCAGCCGTGCTCGTCCTTCTGGAGTGGATGCCTCCCGGCGCCCGCGACCTCGACCTCGACCGCATCCGCGCCCGGTGCCCACACCGGGAAGGTGGCGCTCATCGGACCACCGCCAGCAACGCGACCGGGTAGCGATCGAACAACTCGGCGAGCCGTACCCTGCCGCTCACCTCGCGTCCGGTCAGCTCGTCCCGATAGGCCGCCGTTCCCACGTCGACCGTGGTGTCGCCCCACCCTCCCGCGTGAGCCAACCCGACCGGGAGCCGGGTGGCCAGCGTGACGGCGCCGCCGCGTTCGAACGCGACGAGGTGCTCCGCGCGCTCGCCCTCCGCGGTCAGGGGCCGATACTCCGCGAAGAGCTCCGGCCGTTCGCGGCGCAGCCGCAGCGCCCGGGAGGTCACGAGCAGTTTCGCCGCTCCCGACGAGTCGATGGGCGGCAGCCAGCCGTCGTCGAGGTGGGCGAGCAGCCCGCCTGCGGCGTCGAACTCCACCGGGCGGCGGTTGTCCGGGTCGACCAGCGACCGCTCCCAGCGCTCCGAGCCCTGGTAGACATCGGGGATGCCCGGCATGGTGAGCTGGACCAGCTTGGCGCCGAGGCCGTTGCTCGCACCCGGCCCTTCGACGATCGCGGCGATCGCCGCGACCTCCGCCGCCACGCGCGGGTCGTCGAACGCCGCGTCCACCAGTTCGCCTATCGCGTCCTCGAATGCCGCATCGGGGTCGGTCCAGCTCGTGTTCGCGCCGGCCTCCCGCGCGGCCTTGAGCGCGTAGGCCTGGAGGCGCTCCCGGGAGGCGGGCCACGCTCCGACGATCGACTGCCAGAGCAGGTTCTCGAGCGACCCGTCGCCGATCGACACGCGGTTCCGGACCGCCGCGAGGAACCGGCCCCAACGCTCCGGCAGTTCCGCGAGCACGGCGATGCGCGCCCGGGTGTCCTCGCTGCGCTTGGTGTCGTGCGTGCTCAGCGTCGTCAGCGAGTACGGGAGGTCGGCCAGGCGCCGCTGCTGCACGCGGTGGAAGTCGGCCACGTCCATGGCGAAGTCCGACGGGTCGCCGCCGACTTCCGTCAGCGACACCAGCCGGGTGTACCGGTAGAAGGCGTTGTCCTCCACGCCTTTGGCCATGATCGCGCCGCTGGTCTGCTGGAAGCGCGCGGAGGCCGGCGCCAGGATGCCGTCGGAGTCGGGCGCGAACGCCGTGCCGAGTGCCTCCAGCGCGTCGGCGAGGTCCGGTCGCGTGGCGGACGCGGCGTCGAGCGCGGCCCGCAGCTGGTCGTCGCCGAACGGGAGGTAGCTCCGGTAGACCGGGAAGCCTGCGGCCAGTTCGGCCACGGCGTCGGCGAGGGAGTCGGAGTCGGCTCCCTCCTGGCCCAGGTCGCGCACGACCCGCAGCACCTCCGACCGCAGCAGGCCGTCGGCCGCCGCCCGCTTGCGGCGGTGCACCAGCCCCGACCAGTCCCTGCTCTCCTCGCGTGCGTCGTGCTCCTCCGCCAGCGCCGTCAGCGGCTCGTCGCCCGCCGGGTCCACGAACACGCGATCCACGAGCCCGAGCGCGTCGTACCCGGTGGTGCCGGCGATCGGCCAGCTCGGGATGCGCTCGTCGCCCTCCAGGATCTTCTCCACCCAGACCGGGCGCCCGTCGGCCAGATCGGTGAGCCGATGCAGGTAGTCGCCGGGGTCGCGGAGGCCGTCCGGGTGGTCGACGCGCAGGCCGTCCACCAGCCCGTCGCGCAGCCAGCGACCGATCTCGGCATGCGTGTCGTCGAAGACCTGTGGGTCCTCCACCCGCACGCCGGCCAGCGAGTTCACCGCGAAGAACCGGCGGTAGTTCAGCTCGGCGTCGGCCCGCCGCCACGAGACCAGCTCGTAGTGCTGGCGGGCGTGCACCTCCCGTGGCGACGCGAACTCGGTCCCGGGAGCGATCGGGAACCGGTGATCGTAGTAGCGCAGCTCGCCGTCCACGACGCGCAGCGCGTCCTCCTCGTCCGGTCCGTCGCCGAGCACCGGGAGGCGCAGCCGGCCGCCGCCGAAAGCCCAGTCGATGTCGAAGTGCCCGGCGTACGCGGACTCCTGACCGAACCGGAGGACATCCCACCACCACGGGTTCTCGTGCGGCACGGCGACGCCGAGATGGTTGGGCACGATGTCGACGATCACCTGGAGGCCGCGGAGGTGGGCGGCGTCCGCGAACTCCCGCAACGCCTCCGGGCCGCCGCGCGCCTCGTCCACCCGCGTCGGGTCGACCACGTCGTAGCCGTGCGCGGACCCCGCGGCCGACTGGAGCAGCGGCGACAGGTAGACGGCGCCGACGCCCAGACGGCGCAGGTAGTCGAGGACCTGCGCGGCGTCCCTCAGCGTGAAGTCGGGAGTGATCTGGAGGCGGTAGGTGCTTTTCGGTACGTCGTGGCTCACAGCAAGGATTCTTTCGCGCAGCGCACCCCGCAGGAAGGGGCTGGACTTTTCTGTGGAGAACTCGCGCTTGCGCACGCTCTGTGGAGGAGTGAGGGGATTGAAAAACCCGTCCGGGTGTGCACCCTGGACCGCTCCACGACACCGTGGGAACGTCGTGGCGACCTGATCGAAAGGGGACAACCAATGGGACTCGACGACAAGATGCAGAACGCCGCGGAGAACGCGGGCGGCAAGGCCAAGGAGGCCACCGGCAAGGCGACCGGCAACGAGCGCCTGGAGGCCGAGGGCAAGGGTGACCAGGCCAAAGCCGACCTCAAGAACGCCGGCGAGAAGGTGAAGGACGCCTTCAAGCACTGACGTCCTCCACGAGAGCCCCCGCCCCCGTCCATGGGGGCGGGGGCTCTCGCGTTCAACAGGTCAGGAGGAGACCGCCGCGATCGCGCTGATCTCGATCAGCGCTCCCGGCACCCCGAGCCCCGCGACGCGCGACCCGGTCACGAGCGGCGGCGCTCCCTCCCGGCCGAGCTGGGGTGCGATGGCCCCGTACGCCGCGCGGAGGTCGGCCGAGGCATCGATGAGGACGAACCACTGCACCACATCGTCGAGTGTCGCTCCCGCCGCCGCGAGGGCGACCTTCGCGTTCTCGAGGGCACGCGCGGCCTGTGCGCCGACCTCCGGCGACACGAGCGCGCCGGTCTCGTCGACACCGTTCTGGCCGCCGAGGTAGACGGTCGCCGATCCGGCGGGGACGACGGCGACGTGGCTGAAGGCGGGACTGCGGACGAGCCCGTCCGGCTGGAGGAAGGTGACGGCCATGGCCTCATCCTGCCAGCGACCACCGACCGCCGTACAGGAGTCCGCCGTTGCCGCCCCAGGCGAAGTCGAAGCGCGATAGCGGAGGTGAAATCCTGCATGTTTGTTCACGTCCGACCGCGGATGTGACTGCACAGGGACGGCGCCGGCACCCGATACTCGCATCCATGAAACCGCAGCCTCGTGACGCCTCGTCCGCCGGGCCGACCGTGCCGCACGTCGAGCGCGCGACCAGCGTGGTGACCGGTCAGCCGATCCTCATCCGCTGCGAATGCCCGCTGGGACGCGACCACACCTATGCCGAATGGCAGGAGCGATTCGGCGGCGGTACGACCGAATGACGGCGGAAGGCTCGGAGCCGTCAGTGGATCGTCTGGTTCCTGCCGCATCGCGCATGGATTCCGTGAGGATGCGCGCCACCGCGCCCGAGCCGGCGTAGACCGATATCCGTGACGACGATCGAGCGACCTCCCGCGCGCGGCAGGGCGAGGCGATTCTTCGAAGGCGCCCACCGCTGGGGCTGGTTCGAGGAGACCTCCGCCCTGTACACCGCGCGCACCGGGGTGTGCGCGCGCCGGCTGTTCGTCTACCCGCCGGGAACGACCTCCGCCGAGCGCCGCGCCATCGTCTTCCGGCGGCGCTGGCCGACCGTCGGCGGCCTGCTCGCCCTCATCCCTGCGCTCGTGCTCGCGCCCGCTCCTGCGGTGACGGCGATCGGCGCGCTGGTGGGGGTCTATGTCGCGGGCTTCGTCCTGGCCGCGGTCGCGACGCGCCGGGTGTGGAGGGAGTGCCGCGTGATCCGCTGCTCCACCGTCGCGGTCGGCGACCAGTACGAGGCGTACGGCGACGAACGGCTGGTCACGGCCTCCCTCGCGTCGTTGCTGGCACTGGAGCGCGCACGGGACGAGGGCCGGATCGACGAGGTCGGATTCGAGCTCGGCTGGAGCCGCGTCTACGATCTGGCGCAGGCCCGTCGCGCGGAGTAGCTTGCGCTGCATGGGCGACCGTGTCGAGCGCGCCCGGGCGCTGCGTCGCGTCGGGCTGGGAGTGCTCTTCGCCGTCCTCGCCCTGGTCTTCACGGTCGCGGTCACGGTGCTCATCCCGACGGAGGGCGAGAACCCGCGTGCGTGGGGGATCGTCGTGTGCGGTGTCGTGACGGTGGCGGTCTTCACCCGGCTGGCACTGCGAAACTGGAGGCTGCTCCAGCACTACCGCGGGGAGGACCTCCCTGTCGCGCACGCCGGCCATCGTCGGCTGCTCCACCACTGACCCTGTCGCGTTACGGCAGCAGGATCACCTTGCCGCCGGGATGCCCCGACTCCACCAGCCGCGCGGCGTCGGCGGCCTCCGCCAGCGGGAAGGTCCGCGCGATGTCCACCTCCAGCTCGCCCTCGGCTATGAGGTCGAGCGCGAGCGCGTAGGCGTCGTCGCGCAGCCGCAGCTCGTCGGCCGTCAGCGGAACGGGGTTCCCGCCTCCCCACGCGCGGATGCCCAGCGCGGCCGCGCGCGGCCCGACCACGATCGTGCCGATCCGCGAGCGGTCGTCGACGAGCGCGAAGGAGGCCTCCAGCGCCTCGTCGGAGCCGATCGCGTCGAGGATGAGGTCGTAGCCGTCCGGCGCGGCGGCGCGCAGGCGGTCCAGCAGCCCGTCACCGTACGCCACCGGTGTCGCCCCGAGCTCGAGCAGCCGTGCGTGGCTCGCCGGCGATCCGGTCGCGACCACCGTGGCGCCCATCCGCCGGGCGAGCTGGATCGCCACCCTCCCGACGCTGCCGGAGCCGCCGTGGATGAGCAGCGTCGTGCCTGGCCCGACGCCCAGCGACACCAGCACCTGGTGTGCGGTGCTCACGGGGACGCCGATCGCTGCAGCCTGCTCCCAGCTCACCGCGGCCGGCTTGCGCACGAGGTGTGAGGCCGGGGCGACCAGGTGCGTCGTGTAGGCGCCGCGCGCGTTGCGGACGACCACCTCGTCGCCGGGCGCCCAGCCGTCCACGTCATCCCCGACCGAGAGCACGACCCCCGCCGCATCGCTTCCCGGCACGCGGGGCGCGGTGATCGGGGCACTGGGCCGGCCGCCGCTGCGCAGCTTGCCGTCGATCGGGTTCACGCCGACGGCGCGCACCTCCACCACCACGGCGTCGTCGGGAGCGACCGGGTCCGGGACCGTGGCCACCTCGAGCACCTCGGGATCGCCGAGCCGGTCGTACTGGATCTGCGTGGCCATGCGGGGGTCCTTCCGTCGCGGGTGGTCGTCCTCCGAGTCAACCAGCGCGGCGGCGGATTGTTTCCCCGCGCGTCACTGTCGCGCGAACGCCGCCCGGTACCGCGTCGGCGGCACGCCGACCTCCGAGTCGAAGTGGTGGCGCAGCAGCGTGGCGCTCGCGAACCCGCTGCGGCGGGCGACCTCCTCGACGGGGATGTCCGTGGTCTCCAGCAGCAGCCGGGCGTGGAGGACGCGCTGCGTCGTCAGCCACTGCATCGGGGGCACCCCGGTCTCGGCGACGAAGCGGCGCGAGAAGCTCCTGGTCGACATGTGGGTCCTGGCGGCGAGGCCGGACACGGTGTGGTTCTCGTCCAGCGTGGTGCTCAGGTGGTCCAGCAGCTCGCTGAAGGTGTCGTCCTCGCAGTCGGACACCGGCCGCTCGATGTACTGCCGCTGGCCGCCGTCGCGCTGCGGCGGAACGACCATGTTGCGCGCGATCGTGTTGGCGACCGCGCTGCCGAGCTCGCGGCGCACCAGGTGGAGGCACGCGTCGATGCCGGCGGAGGTGCCGGCGCTGGTGATGATCGTGCCGTCGTCGATGAAGAGCACATCCGGGTTGACCCGCGCGAGGGGGAAGCGGCGCTGGAGGGCGTCGGCGTGGCGCCAGTGCGTCGTGACTTCACGGCCGTCGAGGAGGCCGGCCGCGCCGAGCACGAACGCGCCGGAGCAGACGCTGAGCAGGATGGCGCCGCGGGCGTGCGCGCGCCGGAGCCCGTCGAGCAGTTCCTCCGGATACTCGTCGCGGATGGTGGCGGCCGGCACCGCGATGAGGTCGGCGTCCTCCATCGCCTCCAGCCCATATGGCGCGATGAGTTGCACGCCGGTCTCGTTCCGGATTGCTTCGCCGGGGGTGAGCGAGCAGACCCGGAAGTCGAACGGCTCGAGGCTCGCATAGCTGCGGTCGAGCCCGAACACCTCGCAGATGACGCCGAACTCGAACATCGCGAACTCGTCGATGACGGGCACGGCCACGCGCTTCAACATGCTCCCGAGTGTACTGGCCGTATCTTTGCGAAGATAGACCTGAAGCCATATGGTGGCCGAATATTTTCGCTCGTAACGTTGAAGACATGGCAAACGGAACCTGGGCACAAGGAATCGAACACAGCTGGGTGGCCCGCCCGGCCAGGACCAACGGCGGCGAGCCGATCGCGTCGCGCCGTCGCCGCTTCGTGCTGAGCGACTGGCTCCCAGCGGCGGTCGCCGCGCGCGGCGGTCGCGTCACCCGCGAGACCGAGCGCGGGCTGGCTGACCTGCGGGCCGCGCAGGACGCGCGCACGACCGGACGCTGATCGCCTGCGGCCCGCGGCCTCCCGCCGCGGGCGCCGCCTAGGCTGGTCCGATGGAGATCAGCGCATCCGGATTCCTCTTCGACATGGACGGCACGCTCGTCGACTCGCACGCCGTGGTCGAAGCCGTCTGGAGCGAGTTCGGCATGCGTCACGGCCTGGACCCCGCAGAGCTCCTCGCGTACGCGCACGGCAGGCAGGCCGTCGACACCGTCGCGCACGTCCTCCCCGACCTCCCTGCCGAGCGGCGGGCCGAACTGGTCGCCGCGCTCGTCGCCGAGGAGCTCACGCGCACCGACGGCATCGTGGAGGTGCCGGGAGCTGCCGCACTGCTAACGGCGCTCGCCGAGGCGGCCGTGCCGGTCGCGATCGTCACGAGTGCGCCGCGCGAGCTCGCCGTCGTGCGGCTGGGGGCGGCCGGCGTCCCCGTCCCCGCCGTGCTGGTGGCCGCGGAGGACGTGTCGCGCGGCAAGCCCGACCCGCAGGGCTACCTGCTCGCCGCCGAGCGTCTCGGCGTGCCGATCGGGCAGTGCGTCGTGTTCGAGGACGCCGAGGCCGGCCTGGCCGCCGCCGTCGCGTCGGGAGGCCGGGTCGTCGTGGTCGGCGGCCATTCGTCGGCCACCACCGCGGGCCTCGACCGTCTCCATGATTACCTCGGCCCCGTGCCCGGCAGAGCGAGCGCACCCCTCACCTCCTGACCTCCTCCGCCGAAGGGCACGTCGTTGTCACTTTTCGCGGCCGGAAACGACAACAATGTGCCCCTCGGGGCAGGGTTGACGGGGGAGGGCGGCGGCGTTACTCTTTATCAATCGATTGATTGATAAAGGATCAGGTTGATAACGATGGATGACCAGCTCGACCGGGCCTTCGCGGCCCTGTCCGACCCGGTGCGACGCGCGATGGTCGCGCGGCTCAGCCGGGGGCCGGCGACGGTCAACGAGCTGGCCGAGCCGTTCGAGATCACCCTGCAGGCGGTGTCCAAGCACATCAGCGTGCTCGAGTCCGCCGGGCTCGTGTGGCGCACCCGCGAGGCGCAGCGCCGCCCCGTGCACCTCGACGCCGCCGCGCTGGAGCGCCTGACCTCCTGGATCGATCGGTACCGCCTGGAGGCCGAGCAGCAGTACCGCAGGCTCGACGCCCTGCTCGCCGCGCCCCCGGCATCCTCACCAGAACAAAGCAAGCGAATGAAGGAGAAGGAATCATGACCAACCCTGTCGTCATCGATGCCGTACCCGGCACCTCGTACGCCGACATCACACGGGAGTTCGAGGCTCCCGTCGAGGCGGTCTTCCGCGCCCACGCCGATCCCGACCTGTACGTGCAGTGGATCGGCCCGCGCAGCCTCGACAACGCGATCACCCATTGGGACTTCCGCACAGGAGGTGGCTACGCGTTCGAGCAGAAGGACGCGAGCGGTGCCGTCTACGCCTTCCGCGGCGTCATCCACACGGTCGTCGAGAACGAGCTCATCATCCAGACCTTCGAGTTCCTCGGCGCACCCGACCAGGTGAGTCTCGACCTCCTGCGCTTCGAGCCGCTCCCCGGCGGCCGCACCCGGCTCGCGGGCCACTCGGTCTTCCCGTCCAAGGAGGCACTGGAGGCGATGATCTCCTCGGGCATGGAGTACGGGATGCGCGAAGGCTACGAGAAGCTCGACGAACTGCTGGCGCGGGGCTGATCCCGATGACCAGGGTCGTCGCCGACATCACCGTCTCGTTGGACGGTTACGTCACCGGTCCGGACGCCGGCCCCGGCAACGGGCTCGGAACGGGGGGAGAGCCGCTGCACCGCTGGGTGTTCTCCGACGACCCCGACGACAAGCGCATCCTCGCCGCCGCGACGGCACGCTCCGGCGCCGTGGTCATGGGCCGCAACCTCTTCGACGTCGTGGACGCCCCGGGAGGCTGGAGCGATGACCTCGGCTACGGCGCCACGGAGGTCGGCAAGCCGGACTTCCTGGTGGTCACGAGCTCGGCTCCACCGACGGTGCGCCTCACGGGCCTGGACTGGACGTTCGTCACCACCGGTCTGGAGGACGCCGTCGCCGCCGCCCGCTCGCGCGCCGAAGCGGTGTCCGCAGAGCGCGGCGCCGACCTGGACGCGGTCCTCATGGGCGGCGGCGCCCTCGTCGGCTCGGCGCTCGCCGCGGGTCTGGTCGACACGCTGGTCCTGCACCTGTCGCCGATCATCCTCGGCGCGGGCACGCCGCTGTTCACCGGTACGGGGCCGCGCGAGCTCGTGCAGCGGGAGGTGGTGGTCACCACGACGGCGACGCACCTGACCTACGACGTGAGGTGAGCCGCCGGCCTCAACCGTTGGTGAAGGCGCGGTCGCCGGTCGGCGTGCATGTGTAGGTGGTGTTCCCGACCACATGCGTGCCGGTGCCGAGGCGGTTGCACTCGTCGACGAGCTGCGTGATCGGCGGGATCAGGACGGCGAGGAAGAGCGCGGTCATCAGGATGGTGAACGAGGCGACGGCGATCCCGGCGACCGCGAACCCGTTGCGCTCGCGCGCCCGCCGCGACTTCACCAGCGCCACGATGCTCAGCACCAGGCCGGCCACGTCGAGGAACCCGATGAACGAGAGCACGAAGCCGACGATCCCGAGCACGCGAGCGGTGCTCATGGGCACCCGGGAGGGGGAAGCGGGAGGGTATGGCAGCTCGTACGGCTGGGGCTGGGGCGTGGCTGCGTCGCAGATCGTGCGCTCCTTCGGTCGAGCCGAGTGTAGGGCACGGCGGCGCGTTTTCGTGCTCGTTCGAGCAGAGCGCGTTGCGAGGCGCCCGTCATGACCGCGACGTGGCAAGCTCTGGAATAGTGAGGCGGGCCGCGACTGGCGACAACGGCCGGCGGCCCGCCCATCACTTCCGCTCCGCCCGCCGAAAGGTGGAGTCGCCGGCGGCTCCGTGCAGGAAACGAAAAAGCCCCGGCTCTCCGCCGGGGCTTTCTCTACTGTCTCAACCAGTGTGCGCCACGAGGGATTCGAACCCCCAACCTTCTGATCCGTAGTCAGATGCTCTATCCGTTGAGCTAGTGGCGCATGACCCAATCGCGTTCTCCGCGCGGGCCTGTTAGAGCTTACATGACCGCCTCGCAGACCGCCAATCAGCTCAGGCGAACACCTCGTCCAGGAAGCAGACCAGCGCCCGCCAGCTCCGCGCGTCGGCCAGCGGACGGTAGCGGTCGCCTCCCGGGATGGTGAACGCGTGCGGCGCTCCCGAGTACGTCGTGAGCTGCCAGTCGACGTGCGGCGCGGCGCGCAGCTCGTCCTGGAACGCGGCGACCGCCGTGTCGGGGACGACCGGGTCCGCGCCCCCGTTCAGCACCAGGAGGGAGGCCGCGATCGCCGCCGCGTCGGACGGGTCGTGGGCGATCAGGCCGCCGTGGAACGACACCACCCCCCGCGCGGGCGCCCCCGTGCGGGCGAATTCCAGGGCGGCCGTCCCACCGAAGCAGTAGCCGATGACCGCGAGCCGGGCCGGGTCGACGGCGGGGTGCTGCTGCAGCCAGCTGAAGCCGGCCGCGACGCGCGAGCGCAGCAGCGGGAGGTCCCGGTAGTACTGTCCAGCGACCGCAGACGCCTCCTCGCCGCTGGGCCGCACGTCGGCGCCGTACAGGTCGGCGGCGAACGCGACGTAGCCGCGGCGGGCCAGCATCTGCGCGCGCATCCGCACGTTGTCGCCGACTCCGTGCCAGTCGTGGAGGATCAGCACAGCCGGGCGGCGATCGTCGGCCTGCACGTCCCTGGCGAGGTAGCCCTCCAAAGGGAGTCCCTCGTGCTCGTACGGAACGGCCTCCGCGTCGATCACGGAGTGCTCGCCGATCGGGACCTGCTCGAGCAGGGCCTCGTGGGCAGGCGAGAGGGCGGGCGACGGAGTGTCGGTCGGCACGGGTGCGGCTCCAGCTTCGGGTGCGCGACGCGGGCGACGGTCGTCGCACGCGGCCTGGCCTGCTGTGGCTGGATCGCGGAGTGCGCGCGGGCCCGAACGGTGCGGGTCGGGTCCCAACTCGTTCACGATACCTCTCCTGACGGGGAGGCGCGACGGACGTACGATGGGCGCATGTCCACGGAGTTCAGCAACGAGACGGACGCGAACCGCTACGCCATGCGGATCGACGGCGAGCTCGTCGGCGTCCTCGACTACAGCGTGCTCGGCGCGTCCATCTCGCTGACCAGGGCGTTCACGGTCCCCGCCCACCGCGGCCACGGCTACGCGGCCGACCTGGTCGCCTACGCGGTCGACGACATCGAGCGCACCTCCGACCGGAGGATCGTGCCGATGTGCTGGTACGTGGCGGAATGGTTCGACGCGCACCCCGAGCGCGCGGGCCTGCTGCAGCGCCGCGCCGGCTGACGGCGATGGGAGGCCAAGCGGAGCGCGGCGTGGAACGCATGGCGGCGCGCGTGGTCCGCTTCGGCGACCCGTCCGCGATGGGGCTCGCCCGCGAGACGCTGCGCCCGCCGCGCGGCAACGACGTCCTCGTCCGCGTCACCCACGCGGCGCTCGGCTCGACGGACGTGCTGGCCCGGCGCGGCGGCTACGCGCTCCAGCCGATCCCGGGTTTCGTCCCCGGCTACGACTTCGTCGGCGTGCTGGAGACGGAGTCCGCGGTGTCGGCGGCGCTCGGCCTCCGCGCCGGCACGCGCGTCGCGGGGGTACTCCCGCGGATGGGCGCCCACGCGACCCGGCTCGTGGTGTCGCCGACGTTCCTGGTCGCCGTCCCCGACGCGTTGACATCGGAGGCTGCCGCCGTCCTCCCGCTCAACGGCGTGACCGCCGCGCTCGCCCTCCGCTACGCCGGGCCCGCGCGAAGTGTCCTCATCCAGGGCATCACCGGCGCTGTCGGGTCGCTCGTCGCCCAACTCGCGCTGCGCGACGGGCGCACGGTGCTCGGGACGGGGACGACTCCACCGCCCGGCCTGTCCGCGCCGGACGTGACCCTCGTCGACTACCGCGACCCCCGCTGGCCCGCGGCGGTCCGCGAGCAGACCGGAGGCGGGGTGGAGGCCGCGATCGACCACACCGGTTCGCCGCTGGTCCGCGAGGCGGTCGCCCCGTCCGGTGTCGTCGTCCGCACGGCGTTCGCGGGACGCGCGGGCCACGAGCGTGACGATGCGGTGCGCGGGTCGGCGACGGCCGTGCTGCGGCGGTACGGTCACCCGCGGGAAGTCGTGTGCTCTGTGCCGTTCTGGGTGCTGCGGAAGCGGCCCGAGTACCGGCGGATGCTGACCGGGCTGCTGGCGGATGTGGTGGAGGGGCGGCTGCGGGTGTTCGAGCCGGAGGTGATCCCGTTCGACGCGGTGTGGGCGGCGCACCGGGCGGCGGATGCGCGGGTCGTGGGGCGGACGGTTGTGTTGGGGATGTGAATTGCCGTCTAGTGTGGGATTGACTTGAAAGTCAAGATGACACTAGACCTGCCAACGAGTTCGGAAAGGGATGGTGGCGCTGATGAGCACATTCACGGTCACCGCCGAACGCACCGCTAAGTGGTGGGTTCTCCAGGCGGTTGAGGCGCCTGGGGCGATCAGTCAGGTCGCGCGACTCGACCAAGTCGAGCAGATCAAGGAGGCCTTGGCGTTCGTCACCGGGGAGTCGGAAGAAGACATCGTGATCGACGTGCGCCTTTCCCTTCCTGCCGCCGCGGAGGTGGCGCATCGACTGGCGGTGGAACGCCGAGCGGAGGCGGCGCAGGCCAATCGTGAGGCCGCGTACTACGCCCGGCTCACCGCGCGCGAGCTCGCATCGAGTGGTCTCAGTGTCCGTGACATCGGCACGATCCTGGGCGTCTCGTACCAGCGCGCGCACCAGTTGGTGACGGCGGAACTCGATCCGCCGGAGACGCTTTCTGTTCCGCAGCAGCCTGGCGCCGACTCCGCGCTGGCCTGATCCCCCGGCCGTATGGGAGCGGACATCCCCACTCCCACACGACATTCGGGTAAGACCCCGGCGCGTTCGAGACGCCCCCTAATTGCGTGCGCAGCGCCGGTGACTCCTCCAGAGTAACCGCGGAATAGACCGTACAGTTGACCCTGTTTCGGCGCGGCGGACCCGGCCGCGGGAGCGCCCGCAGGACGGGACTGCCCCGCGCACCGACCCGCTGGCTATCATGTGCGCCATGAGCACCAAGAGCAGGCAGGCGCCGCATCAGGAGGAGACGCTGCACCTCGGTGCCCATCGTGGGATGTGGGGTGCGTTCGCCGGGCTGATCACGGCGGTCCTGATCGCCTACCCGTTGTCGGCGAGCGTCGCCTTCGCCACGCATCCGGCGACGCAGAAGCTGTTCGGGGAGCGGCTGGCGTCCGCGTCGCAGGCCGGCTTCCAGGCGTTCTGGTGGATCATCGCGATCGGCTGCCTGGCGCTGCCCTTCATCGTCGGGTTCGGGATCGCGCGGATGTCGGGGCGGACGCTCGTCATCATCGGCGGCGTGGTCGTCGTGTTCCTCATCCTCGTGCTCGTGATGGGGCAGTTGTTCCTGTTCTGAGCCGGGAGTCCCGCCGCCGAGCTCAGAGGTCGACTTCGCCCAGGTCCTCCGCGTTGAGGTCGTCCGGTGAGCCCATGACGGCGGGCACGCACTCCGAGAACGCGTAGCGCAGCAGCACAGGCCATTCGCTCGCGTCGACCAGGTCGAAGACGTCGACCACCGCCGCGCCTCCGATGTGGGAGGGCACGCGCAGCTCGAACGGAGGCTCGCTCGTGCGCTCGAACTCGATCTCGTACGCGATGTCGCCGCGCTCGAGGACCGCCAGCACGATGTCCATGCCTCCCGTCCTACTCGTTTCGGCGCGACGGCAGAACCCCTGCGGGCCAAGAGGTGGCCGGCCTACAGGTCGAGCAAGCCCCGCCGGAACCCCTCCGCAACGGCCGCAGCCCGGTCGCCGACCCCGAGCTTCGCATAGATGCTGAGCAGGTGCGTCTTCACCGTCGCCTCGCTGAGGTGCAGGCGCTCCCCGGCGACGCGGTTCGTCGCGCCGTCGGCGACCAGGGCCAGCACCTCCAGTTCGCGCGGCGACAGCAGGTTCGCCTCCGGCGTCCGCACCCGGCCGACCAGCCGGGATGCGACGGACGGCGCGAGCACCGCGTCGCCGACCGCCGCGGCGCGGATCGCACGCAGCAGGTCCTCCCGCGGCGCGTCCTTGAGCAGGTAACCGGTCGCGCCGGCCTCGATCGCGGGCAGCACGTCCGAGTCGGCGTCGAAGGTCGTGAGGACCACCACCCGGCTCGGCAGCCCGAGCTGGGTCAGCTCGCGGATCGCAGCGACGCCGTCCATGCCGCGCATCCGCAGGTCCATGAGCACCACGTCCGGGAGGAGCACCCGGGCGAGCCGCACCGCTTCGGCTCCGTCTGACGCCTCGCCCACGACCTCCACTCCCGGGTCGGAGGCCACCATGCCGACGATGCCGTCGCGGACGACGGGATGGTCGTCGACGACCAGCAACCGCACGGGCGCGCTCACGCGGGCACCTCTGCGCGGATCGCCGTGCCGTGCCCCGGCCGCGACTCCACCACGAGGCCGCCCGCCACGGACTCGATGCGCTCGCGCATGGCGAGGAGGCCATACCCGCCGTCCTCCGCCCGGTCGGGGCCGACCGTGCGCGTGGCCGGGTCGAAGCCGCGGCCGTCGTCGCGGACCTCCAGCCGGGTTCCTCTGCCGTCTGTACGGAGCGTCAGCCGCACGCGGTGCGCCCCGGCGTGCCGCTCGACGTTGGCGAGGGCCTCCTGCGCGGTCCGCAGCAGCGCGACCTCCACGTCGGTGGACAGGCCGCTCGCGTCGCCGCTCGTCGCGACTTCTGCCGGGATGCCGGTGCGCTCGGACCAGGTGTGCGCGAGCTGCCCGATCGCCTCCGGCAGCCGCATCGTGTCGAGTGCCGCGGGTCGGAGCGCACGGACCGAACGGCGTGCCTCGGCGAGGCCGTCGCGGGCGAGCGCGAGGGCGGCGTCCGTGTGACGGGTGCGGCCGGCATCGTCCGGCGCCTGCTCCGCCGCTTGGAGCTGGGTCACGATGCCCGCGAAGCCCTGGGCGAGCGTGTCGTGGATCTCGCGCGCGAGCCGCGACCGCTCGACCTCCGTCGCGGTCAGGTTCACCTGGCGCTCTGCGAGCCGCAGCGACCAGGACAACCCGCACATGGCGACGACGTTGAGCAGCAGGATCCCGGTCATCCCCACGATCCCGGCGAGGTCGAATTGCAGGGTGGAGCTCTGTGCGAGCCCCGCGACGACGGCGGTCGCGCCGACCGCGAGCAGCTCCCACGGCCACGGCACGATCGAGTACGCGAAGGTGAAGGTGGCGATCGTCAGGAACCCGAACCAGCTCTCCTGGAGCACGAGCGCCAGGTTGAGCGCGATGAGCCCGGTCATGAACACGGCGACGACGAGCGGCCGCTCACGGACCCGGGACGGCAGCCGCCGCATGACGATGATCCACACTGCCGTCACCGCGGAGAGGACGAGCGTGGGCACGAGTGCCGCCCAGTCGCCCCACCGCACCCCGAGCGTGAAGGCGACGAGAACCGCCAGCACGACGTACGGCGTGACCGTGAGGACAGTCCTCCAGCGCGAATCGATCACGTTCAGACCCTACGCGTTCGCCGCTTTCGCGGGGAACAGCGCTCGCGTCCGCGGCAGGTTGACGATGATGGCGACCGGCAGGACGAGCGCGCCGCAGACGGCCTGCTCGAGTCGCACCCAGTCCGGCAGGAAGCCGGGGATGGACACGATGACGACGATCGCGGCCAGCACGATCGGCGAGATGATCCGCAGCCGCAGCAGTGCGCTGCGGGAGCCGCGGGCGGCGGAGACTGCGAAGAGGAGCAGCAGCACGGCGCTCGCGAGGACGAACGAGCCGCGGATCCAGATGGCGATGTCAGCGCCGATGCCGACGGCGGCGAGAACCGCGAGGAAGCCCAGCAGGGCGGCACTGAGCGCGACGAAGCAGCCCAGGAGGACGAGCACCGGGCGGAGGGCCGCGCGGCGGGCCGTGTCGAGCGCGGCGGCGGGGGAGGTGGTGGTCTCGGTCATGGATCCAGCCTCGCTGCGAGGCGCCTGGCGCCGGATCGACCGAACGGCTGGACACGGTCATCGAACGGTTGATCGCGACAAGGTACAAAAAGTACGCAATGCATATAATTGCAAATGTGTACGCAGAAATCGAGTAAGATGTGGGCATGGCCCTTCTCGATGCTTCGATCAGCGCGCGCGACCTCCGCCAGGATCTCGCGGCCGTCGTCGGTCGCGCCGAGTACGGTCACGAGCGGCTGGGGATCACCCGTCACGGCAAGCTCGCCGCCGTCATGATCAGCGTCGAAGACCTCGAACTGCTCGAGCAGCTCGAACTGGAGCGCGACCGGCGTGAGCTGCGCGCCGCCAAGCGCGCCGACACCGGCGAGCGCATCTCCCTCAACGACCTCCGGGCCGAGTTCGACGGGTGACGTACACCGTCGAGTTCACCGCAGCCTCGGCTCGGGAGCTCCGCAAGCTCGACCCCACGGCACGAAACCGCGTGCTCTCGGCCGTCGCACGACTGGAGACCGACCCGCGGCCCGGCGGAGCGCGCCGGCTCGTCGGTTTCCCCGACGCCTGGCGGCTGCGCGTGGGCGACTATCGAGTCCTCTACGAGGTCGTCAACGACACGGTCCTGGTGACCGTCTTCCGCGTCGGGCATCGCCGCAGCGTCTACGCGCACTGATCGCCCGGACGCCCCTGTTGCCTCCGCCCTCCCCGGGGTGTTAATGGGTGCGACACCCTCACCGACAGGAGGAGCCAGGCATGTCTTCGATCGTGGTTCAGTCGTTCGTCACCCTCGACGGCGTCGTCCAGGGGCCGGGCGGTCCCGAGGAGGACACGGAGGGGGGTTTCCAGCACGGCGGCTGGCAGTTCGACTACGACGACGACGGCACCGTCGTGGAGTGGGAGAAGAGAACAGAGGCGCTGCTGCTCGGCCGGAGGACGTACGAGCTCTTCGCGGGCTCGTGGGGTGTCTGGCCGGAGGACGCCGAGGGGTTCCAGGGCGAGCTCACCCGGCGGTACAACCGCATCCCCAAATACGTCGCCTCGCGCTCGCTGACGGAGGTCGGCTGGACGAACTCCTACCTGCTCGGCCCGGACGTGGTGGGCGCCGTGGAGCGGCTGCGCGGCGAGCCGGGCGTGGAGCCGGACGGCGAGATCCGGGTGTGGGGCAGCACGGAGCTGATCCGCACGCTCGCCGAGCACGACCAGATCGACGAGTACCGGCTGCTGGTGCACCCGCTCGTCCTCGGCGTCGGAAAGAAGCTGTTCGGCGACGGCTTCCCTTACACCCGCTTCGCGCTCGTGGAGTCGCGCTCGACGGCCTCCGGCATCGTGATCAACGTGTACCGTCGCGCGGCGGAGGGTTGAACGACCCCCCTCACAGCGCGTCGAGCGTCGCCGTCATCCGACGGAACACATGGGACCGCCAGCCGCCGTTCATGATCTGGAACGCGCGCACCTGGGCCGGATCGTCGAGGTCGAAGCCGGACTGGGTGAGCAGGAGGCGCGTGCCGTCGCCCTCCGGGACCAGTTCCCAGGTGACGACCGTCTCGAGCGCAGTGCCTGGGCTGGCCCACGACATCCGCAGGCGTCGGCCGGGGTCGACCTCCAGCACCTCGCAGTCCACGACGCCGGAGAAGCCGGTCTGCGGCACCGGATCGGTGGTGAACGCGAACCGCGTGCCGGCGACGGGCGCGAACCCGTTGTGGGGCATGAGCCAGTCGGCGAGGAGGTCGGGCTCGCTCAGCACCCGCCAGACGGTCGTGGGCGGGTGGGGGAGGAACTCGTCGAACTCGAAGGTGGTGAGGTCGGTCATGGCTTTCCGCTTTCGTCAGGGGTCGGTTCGGCGGCCCCGTCCGCCAGCGCGTCGAGCGTCGCGTGCAGGCGGCGCATCCTGCCGCGCCAGAACCGCTCATGCGGCGCCAGCCAGTCGCGCAGCTCCGTCCAGGGCTCGGCCGTCAGCGCGTAGAACACCTGCCGCCCCGCGGTCCGCTCGGCCACCAGGCCGGCGTCCCGCAGCGCCCGCAGATGTTCGGACACCGACGGCCGGCTCATGGCGAACCGGGCGGCGATGTCGCCCGCGCTGAGCTCGCCGTCGAGGAGGAGGTCGAGGATGTCGCGCCGGGTGGGGTTCGCGAGCGCGCCGAAGAGGCGGTCGGCCGCCGAGTCCTTCGCGCGGGGCGGCATGTCAGCCCTGCTGGAGGAGCACGAACCCGTTTCCGTCGGGGTCCGCGAACTGGGACTGCACGCCCCAGCCGACGGTCTCCGGCTCGGTGACCTCCACCGAGGCGGCGCGGAGGGCGGCGACCACGCCGGCGATGTCGTCGGTGTGCAGCACGATGCCGTGCTGCCAGCCCGGGCCGGCCTGACCCGGGAAGGGAAGGTGCAGGGTGAAGTCGACGCCGCTGCCCTCCGGGGCGACCGAGAGCCAGCGGGCGCCGCCGTACGCGACGTCGGCGCGCACCTCGAAGCCGAGCACGTCGCGGTAGAAGGCCAGCGAGCGCTCCTGGTCGGCGACGGGGATGGTGACGGTCTGGATGCGGATGGTGGGAATGGCGGAGGTCATGCGACGAGTATAGGTAGGAAAAAACCTACATATCAACCACGGCCCCGATCCGCCCGCGGCAGCGGCCCTAAGCTGACCGCATGGCCGGTGGAGCTCAGGACGACCGCAGTGTTGCGGAACGCGTCTTCGCGATCGCCGACGCCTTCGAACGCGGCGACGAGCTGACCCTGAGCGAAATCGCCCGACGCGCAGGCCTCCCGGTCTCGACCACGCACCGGCTCCTCGCCGAGTGGGTCTCGTGGGGCGGCCTGGTCCGCGGGGAGGACGGCCGCTACCGCGTAGGCATCAAGCTCTGGCGGCTCGGGGTCAGGCAGCCGACCGCGCGCCGCCTCAGGCAGGCCGCGCGGCCCTACCTCGATGACCTCCTCGAAGCCACGGGTGAGCATGTGCACCTCGCAGTGCGCGACGGGCTGGGTGCGGTCTACCTGGAGCGGTTGTCGGGCCCGGGCGCCGTGCGCGTCATCAGCGACGTCGGGTCGCGGCTCCCGCTGCACGCCACCGGCGTCGGGCTGGTGCTGTTGGCATACGCGCCGGAGGGCACGCTCGCGGAGGTGCTCGCCGACCACCCGCGCAAGTTCCAGCCCAACACGCTGACCGGCGAGACGGAGCTGCGCGCGCGCCTGGCGGGCATCCGCGCGACCGGGGTCTCGCATTCGGTCGAGGAGCTCACGCAGGGCGCATTCTCCGTCGCCGCGCCGGTGCGGGACGCCACGGGCGAGGTGGTGGCCGCGGTCTCGATCATCGCCCACGCCGAACGGGAGGCCGAGCCGCAGTTCACGCTCGGCGTCCGGATGGCCGCGCGCGGCATCTCCGGGGTCCTCGGGCTCGACTACGAGCAGCCGCAGGGGTGATCCTCGGGAGGAAACTCTTCCGCTGAGTGGAAACTGCCATCGGGTGGCCGCCGGATTCGCGCAGGATGGGACGACCTTCCCATCGAAGCGAAAGGCGGAACACATGCGCACCCAGGTCGCCATCATCGGGGCCGGGCCCGCCGGACTCCTGCTCGGGCACATCCTCCGGCGAGCGGGGGTCGATTTCGTCATCCTCGAGCAGAAGAGCCGGGAGTACGTGCTCGGCCGGGTGCGCGCCGGCGTCCTGGAGCAGGGCTCCGTCGACGTGCTGCGCGACCTCGGCCTCGACGCCGACCTCGCCGCGCGCGGGCTGACGCACCACGGCATCTACCTGCAGTACGAGGGCGAGCGTCACCACCTCGACTTCGTCGACCTCATCGGCCGCACCGTCACCGTATACGGCCAGCAGGCGCTGGTGCGACACCTGCTCGCCGAGCACGACCGCCTCGGCTCCAACGTCCGGTTCGAGGTGGAGGGCGTCGCGCCGCATGCCGTCGACACGGACGCGCCGTACGTCACCATCGGCGGCACGGACGGCGACGCCGAGCGCATCGACTGCGACATCGTCGTCGGCGCCGACGGGTACCACGGCGTCTGCCGCCCGGCCATCCCGGGCATCCAGGCCCTCGAGCGCAGCTACCCCTACGCCTGGCTCGGCATCCTCGCCGACGTCGCCCCCTCCACCGACGACCTCATCTACGCGCTGCACCCCGACGGCTTCGCGATGCACTCGATGCGCTCGCTGGAGGTCTCCCGGCTCTACCTCCAGGTCGATCCGGGCGAGTCGGTCGACGACTGGTCGGACGAGCGGATCTGGGAGGCGCTGCAGACCCGCCTCGGCGTCCCCGGCTGGACGCTGAGCGAGGGGACGATCACCGAGAAGTCGATCACGCCGATGCGCAGCTTCGTGGCCTCCACGCTGGAGCACGGACGGCTGTTCCTCGCCGGCGACGCCGGTCACATCGTCCCGCCGACCGGCGCGAAGGGCCTCAACTCGGCCATCGCCGACGTCGCCCTGCTCGGCCGCTCGCTCGCCGCGCACTTCGGCGGCGACGACGCCCTCCTGAAGCGCTACAGCGGCGCCGCCCTCGCCCGGCAGTGGAAGGTGCAGCAGTTCTCCCAGTGGATGACGGAGATGCTGCACGTCCACCGGGAGGTCCCCGACGAGGCGGCCCGCGCCTTCCGTTACCGCAGCCAGCTCGGTCAGCTGGATTACACCACCGGATCGCGTCACGCGCAGGCGGCCCTCGCCGAGCAGTACGCGGGACTCCCCTTCTGAGGCATGCCATGAATGACGAGCAGAACCAGATCAACGCGGAGATCGCCGCCGCGCACGCGGCTGCGGCGGCCGCCGGGCCACTACCCCCTCATCCGCTGCGCGACT
Source organism: Leifsonia sp. NPDC056824 (assembly GCF_042789575.1). NCBI lineage: Bacteria > Bacillati > Actinomycetota > Actinomycetes > Micrococcales > Microbacteriaceae > Leifsonia > Leifsonia sp. NPDC056824. The sequence goes on from NZ_JBHUAV010000001.1 coordinate 1,644,136, forward strand.
TCGGGCCGTACCGCAGCTCCCGGCTGCGTCACCCCACCCACGAGCTGGTGCGCGCCGACCCGGAGGAGATCGAGCTCGTTTCGCCGGCGTTCGGGCATACCGACGTCGCGGCGGAGGAGAGCGACCTCACCATCCAGCACAGTGGAGAGCCGCTCGGCGAGCGCATCATCGTGACCGGTCGCGTGCTCGACGGCGAGGGCCGGCCGGTGCGCAACCAACTCGTGGAGGTCTGGCAGGCCAACTCCTCCGGCCGCTACGTCCACAAGCGCGATCAGCATCCCGCGCCGCTCGACCCCAACTTCACCGGGGTGGGTCGCGCGATCACGGGCGAGGACGGCTCGTACCGGTTCGTCACCATCAAGCCGGGCCCCTATCCGTGGCGGAACCACCGCAACGCGTGGCGGCCGGCGCACATCCACTTCTCGCTGTTCGGGTCGGCGTTCACGCAGCGGCTCGTGACGCAGATGTACTTCCCGAGCGACCCGCTGTTCGCGCTCGACCCGATCTATCAGTCGATCGCCGACCCGGCCGCGCGCCAACGGCTGATCGCCACGTACGATCACGACGTGAGCGAGCCGGAATGGGCGCTCGGCTACCGATGGGACATCGTCCTCACCGGCGGTAAGGCGACCTGGATGGAGCCGGAGGAGGGCGAGCATGCCTGAGACGAACGAGCAGTACCTGCAGACCCCGTCGCAGACGGTCGGGCCGTTCTTCGGCTACGCGCTGCCGTACGAGGGCGGCCCGGAGGTCGCACCTCCGTGGCAGGACGGCGCGATCCGCCTGCACGGCACCGTCTTCGACGGCGACGGTGTGCCGGTCCCCGACGCGATCCTCGAGGTCTGGGGCGCCGACGCCGACGGAGCGCCGATCTCCCGGCAGGGCAGCCTCCACCGCGACGCGCACACCGTCACCGGCTTCGGGCGCGCCGCCGTCGACCGGGCCGGCCACTACTCCTTCACGACGGTCCGTCCGGGCGCGACCGCGCCGGGCCGTGCCCCGTACCTGCTGGTGACCGTGTTCGCGCGCGGTCTGCTGCACCACCTCTTCACGCGCGCCTACCTCGAAGACGGCGACCCGTTCCTGGCCACCGTGCCGGAGGAGCGGCGGAGCACGCTGCTCGCCACCCCGGACGGCGAGGGCAGCTACCGCTTCGACATCCGCCTCCAGGGCGAGGGCGAGACCGTCTTCCTCGATTTCGTGGGGGACGGGCGTGGCTGAACCCTTCGACTGGGGTCTCCTCGAGCCGGCCGGTGCAGTGGGTGTTCCGGCCGACGACGATCGTGTGCTGGCCGCCATGATCGAAGTCGAGGAGGCCCTGGCCGGAGCCTGGGATGAGCTCGACGGCTCGGCTGCCAGGCCTGGATACGAACCGCTCGCATTCGATGCCGCCGCGATCGACCGCGGGCGGCTGGTGGCGGGCGCGCGGGAGGCTGGAGTGCCCGTCATCGCGCTGATCGAGCAGCTCCGCGCGCAGGCGGGAGCGCACGCGGGACGGGTGCATCGTGGCGCGACCAGTCAGGACATCGTGGACTCGGCGCTCGTGCTTGTGTCCCTGCAGTCCCTGTCGCGTGCGCGGGCCGCCCTGGCGGTCGCAGCCGCGGAGCTCGCGGCCCGGGCCGTCGGCTCGCGCGCGACGCCGCTGCTGGCGCGCACCCTGACGCAGCAGGCCGAGCCGACGACGCTCGGTGCCTCCCTGGCCTCCTGGCTGGACGCCGTGGTGTCGGCGCAGGATGTCCTCGACCGGCTCGACTATCCCGTCCAGCTCGGCGGTGCCGTGGGCACGGGAGCGGCGTTCGCGCGGCTCGCGGGCCGCGCGGACGCCCCGCAGTCCCTCCGTGCCGGCGTCGCCGCCCGCCTCGGGCTGAGCGACCCTGGCCGGGCCTGGCACACCGACCGCGGGCCGGTGCTGGCGATCGCCGACGCAGCGGCCCGGGTCGCCGCGGTGGCCGGCCGGATCGGCCGCGACCTCGGTCTGGCGGCGCGCGACGGCGTGCTCCTGCCCGCCACCGGGGGCGGCTCGTCCGCGATGCCGCACAAGCAGAACCCGGTCGACGCCGTGCTGCTCACCGCGAACGGCCACCGCGCCCCCGGCCTCCTCGCCACCATCCACACCGCCGCGCTCAGCTACGACGCGCGGCCGGCGGGGGAGTGGCACGCCGAATGGCAGGCCTGGCGCGGGCTGCTGCGCATCGCGGTCGAGAGCGCGGAGATGCTCGCGCACGCGGTCGCCGACCTGGTGGTGGCGGACGGCGCGACGAGTGCCTCCGCCGTCAAGGCCGCCGCCGCCGACCTGGCCTCCGCGGGCGCCGTCGTCGACGCCGCCGTCGCCCGCTACCGAGCACATGCCGAACCCGATCGAGAGGCGGACTCATGACCATCCCGCGACTGCGCGGCTCGATGACCGCGGCCTCCCCGTCCGCCGCTGCGCCGCGCCTCCTGGTGCTGCTGCCGTCCCTCGGCACGACAACCGAGCTGTGGGACGGCGTCGTCGCGCGGCTGGCCGCCGCCCCGGACTCCCCGCGAATCCTGCGCGTCGACCTCCCCGGTCACGGCGCGTCGCCCGCCGCGCGCGAGCCCTTCACGATCTCCGAGCTCGCGGCAGCGGTGCTGGCTCTCGTGGATGACGTCGGCGGCGGCGCCTTCGACATCGCCGGCGACTCGCTCGGCGGAGCGGTCGCCCTGGAGGTGGCGCTCGCCGCGCCGGAGCGCGCGCGCAGCCTGGCGATGTTCTGCTCCGGCGCGCGCATCGGCACGACGGAGGGCTGGGCCGACCGCGCCGCGCAGGTGCGCGCCTCCGGCACGGCGTCCGTGGTGGCGGGGAGTGCGCAGCGTTGGTTCGCGCCCGGATACCTGGCCGCGCATCCCGACGGCCCCGGCGGCCACGCGCTGAAGAGACTGCTCGACGTCGACGACGAGTCGTACGCGCTGTGCTGCGAGGCGCTCGGAGCGTTCGACCGCCGCGACGCCCTCCCGAGCCTGAACGTGCCGTCGCTGCTCGTCGCCGGCGCGCACGACCAGGTGACCACCGCTGCTCTGATGGCGGAGGACGCCGCGGCGCTCCCCGGCGCGCGCTTCGTGGAATTGGCGCACGCTGCCCACCTCGTCCCGTTGGAGGACCCGGCCGAGACCGCCGCGCTCCTGACGGCGCTGTTCGCGGGCCGCGAGGTCGACGTCGTCGCGGCCTTCGAGCGCGGCATGGCCGTCCGGCGGGCGGTGCTCGGCGACGCCCATGTCGACCGCGCGACCGCGGCGATCACCGCGGAGACCGCGGACTTCCAGGACTTCATCACCCGCTACGCGTGGGGCGAGGTCTGGGCCCGGCCGCAGCTCACCCGTCCGGAGCGGTCGATCGCGACCCTCGCGAGCCTGGTCACCGGCGGCCACGAGAACGAGCTGCGTATGCATGTGCGCGCCGCCCTGCGCAACGGTCTGACCCGCGCGCAGATCGCTGAGGTCATCCACCACACGGCGCTGTACGCGGGGCTGCCCGCCGCCAACGGGGCGCTCGCGATCATGCGTGAAGTGTTCACGGAGGAGACAGATGGATAAGACGTACGAGTCGGCGGCTGAGGCCGTGGCCGACATCCCGGACGGCGCCTCGCTCGCGGTCGGCGGGTTCGGCCTGTCCGGCGTGCCGATCGTGACGATCCGCGCGCTGCTCGCCCGCGGGGTCGGCGGCCTGGAGGTCGTGTCGAATAACTGCGGCGTGGACGGGTGGGGCCTGGGCGAGCTGCTGGCCGCCGGCCGGATCCGCCGGGTGATCGCGAGCTACATCGGCGAGAACAAGGAGTTCGCCCGCCAGTACCTCGGCGGCGAGGTGGAGGTCGAGCTCACCCCGCAGGGCACGCTGGCCGAGCGGCTGCGCGCCGGCGGCGTCGGCATCCCGGCCTTCTACACGGCGACCGGCGCCGGCACCGCGGTCTCAGACGGCGGCATGCCGATCCGCTACGCCGCCGACGGCTCGGTGGCGGAGGAGAGCGCGCCGAAGGAGCTGCGCCCGTTCGACGTGTTCGGCCGCGCCCGCGAGTACGTCCTGGAGACCGCCATCCGCACCGACTTCGGGCTCGTACGCGCGGCGGTCGGCGACCGGCACGGCAACCTGCGTTTCGAGAAGTCGACCCGCAACTTCAACCCGCTGGCGGGCATGGCCGGCCGCATCACCATCGCCGAGGTGGACGAGCTGGTCGAGCCGGGCGTGCTCGGCCCCGACGACATCCACCTGCCCGGCATCTACGTGGACCGCGTGATCGCGCTGACCCCCGAGCAGTCGGCGGACCTGCCGATCGAGAAGGTCACCGTGCGCGCCCGACCGGAAGGGAACTGAGATGCCCCGCACCCGCGACGAGATGGCCGCCCGCGCCGCCCTCGAACTGGAGGACGGCTCGTACGTGAACCTGGGCATCGGCCTGCCGACGCTCATCCCGAATCACCTCCCGGAGGGGGTGCACGTCGTGCTGCATTCCGAGAACGGCATATTGGGCGTCGGGCCCTACCCGTGGGAGGGCGAGCAGGACCCGAAGCTGATCAACGCGGGCAAGGAGACGGTCACCGTCCTGCCCGGCGCGAGCTACTTCGACTCGGCCGCGAGCTTCGGGATGATCCGCGGCGGCCGGATCAGCACCGCCGTCCTCGGGGCCATGCAGGTCTCGGCCTCCGGCGACATCGCCAACTGGGCCGTTCCGGGCAAGATGGTGAAAGGGATGGGTGGCGCGATGGACCTCGTCAACGGCGCCGAGCGCGTCATCGTGGTCATGGAGCACGTCGCCAAGGACGGCTCGGCCAAGCTGGTCGAGCAGTGCACCCTCCCGCTGACCGGCCGCGCCTGCGTCGACCGGATCATCACCGACCTCGCCGTGATCGACGTGACCGACGACGGCCTGGTGCTGCAGGAGGTGGCGCCGGGCGTGACCGTCGACGACGTGGTGGCCGCCACGGGCGCACCGCTGACCATCCCGGCCGCGGTGACGGCGGGGACGGAGGCCGCGCATGCCTGAGCTGCGCGAGGTCGTCGTCTGCTCGCCGCTGCGCACGCCGGTCGGCCGGATGGGCGGCGCGCTGGCCCCGGTCTCCGCGCTTTCGCTCGCCGAGACCGTGCTGCGCGCCCTCCTCGAACGCACCGGGCTCGACCCGGCCGCGGTGGAGGGTGTGATCGGCTCGCAGGGCTACCCCACGATGGAGGCGCCGGCCTTCGGTCGCGTCGCCGCGCTCAACGCGGGCTTCCCAGTCACGACGACGGGCTACCAGCTCGACCGGCGGTGCGGCTCCGGCCTCCAGGCCGTGATCAACGCGGCGATGGAGGTGCAGACCGGCGCCAGCGACGTGCTGGTCGCGCTCGGCGCCGAGTCGATGTCGAACGCACCTCTTTATACGGAGCAGGGTCGCCGCGGCCTCCCGCCCGGCGGTCTGATGCTGCACGACGCGCTGGCGCGCGGCCGCGAGACGGTCGGCGGAAGGAACTTCCCGACGCCGGAGGGCAACGTCGGCTCGGCGGAGACGCTGCGCCGCGAGTACGGCATCCCGCGCGAAGCGCAGGACGCGCTGGCGCTGCGCTCGCACCAGCGCGCGGTCGCCGCGCAGGAGTCCGGCGCGTTCGCCGCCGAGCTGGTCCCCGTGACCGTGCCGGGACGCAAGGGCGACGTCGTGGTCGACCGCGACGAGCATCCCCGCGCCGACACGACGCTGGAGGCGCTGGCCGGCCTCCGCCCGATCCTCGGTCGTAGCGACCCCGCCGCGACCGTCACCGCCGGCAACTCCAGCGGTCAGAACGACGCGGCGGCCGCTGCGATCGTCACGACGCCCGAGCGCGCCGCCGCGCTGGGGCTGGTGCCGGTGCTGCGGCTGCGGTCGTGGGCGGTCGCGGGCAACGACCCTGCGGTGTTCGGCGTCGCGCCCGTCCCTGCCGCGAACAAGGCACTCGACCGCGCCGGCGTCACCTGGGGCGACATCGACCTGATCGAGCTGAACGAGGCGTTCGCGGTCCAGGTGCTCGCGTGCCTGGCCGACTGGGGGATCGACGCGGAGGACCCGCGGCTCAACCCGCGCGGCAGCGGCATCTCCATCGGGCATCCCATCGGCGCCACCGGCCTCCGGATGCTGGCGACGCTCGCCCACGAGCTCCCGGCTCTCGACGGCACGCTCGCGGTCGAGACCATGTGCATCGGTGGAGGCCAGGGCCTCGCCGCCGTCTTCGAGCGCGTCTGACCCCTGTCGAAGGGCACGTAAACGCCCCTAAAAGTGCGTTTTAGGGGCGTTTACGTGCCCTTCGGCGCCAGGGTGGTGCCCCTCGACGGGGGCGGTGTGTGCGCGGGGGTCAGCGCGTAGGGTGAGGTGGGCGTGCCGGACGGATTCCGGGAGCGCCCAGGGGAGGTGCGATGACGCAGGACGATGCGGTCGCGGTGGCGATCCGTGGTCTGCACAAGCGGTTCGGGGCGAAGGTGGCGGTCGACGGGATCGACCTCGACGTGCCCTCCGGCAGCTTCTACGGGCTGGTCGGCCCGAACGGCGCGGGCAAGACCACGACGCTCAACATGGTCACCGGCCTGCTGCGGCCCGACGCCGGCCAGGTGCTCATCCACGGCGCCGACATGTGGCGCGACCCGCTGGCCGGCAAGGCCCTTGTCGGGGTGCTCTCCGACGGCGTCCGGCTGTTCGACCGGCTCACCGGCGAGCAGCTCGTCGAGTACGCGGGCCTGCTGAGCGGCATGGACCGGCCGACCGCGATCGAGCGCACCCACGACCTCCTGAACCTCCTCGACCTCGCGTCAGCCGGCGGGACCCTCGTGGTCGACTACTCGGCCGGTATGACGAAGAAGATCGCACTGGCCGCTGCGATGGTGCACGCACCGCGCGTGCTCGTGCTGGACGAGCCGTTCGAATCCGTCGACCCGGTCTCCGCGGCGAACATCCGCGACATCCTGCACGGCTACGTCCAGAGCGGCGGCACCGTCATCGTCTCGTCGCACGTCATGGACCTGGTGGAGCGGATGTGCGACCACGTCGCCGTCATCAACGACGGCCGTGTGCTCGTCGCCGGCACCGTGGACGAGGTGCGCGCGGGCTCCACACTGGAGGACCGCTTCGTGGAGCTGGTCGGCGGTCGCCGCGTCGGGGAGGGGCCGGAGTGGTTGCGACACTCGTAAGGCTGCGCCTGCTCGTCCTCCGCAACTCGTTCCGCCGCAGCACCTCGCAGCTCGTCGCGGTCATCCTGGGCGGCGTCTACGCGCTCATCGCGCTCGTCATCATCCTCGGCGGCCTGGTGCTGCTGGGCTTCGCGCCGATCGGGCTGGCGCGCACGGTCGTCGTCATCGGCGGTTCGGCCGCCGTGCTCGGCTGGGCGGTCTTCCCGCTGCTGCTGTCCGGCATCGAGCAGACCCTCGACCCGGCAAAGCTCGCCGTCTACCCGATCCCGCTGCGCCCGCTCATGCTCGGGATGCTGCTGAGTGCGGTCGTCGGAGTCGCGGGGGCGGCGACCACGCTCGCGTCGCTCGCGACCTCGCTGAGCTGGCTCCGGCTCCCCGGCGTCGCGGTGGTCGCCCTCGTGACGGGCGCGCTGGGGGCCGCGACCTGCGTCGTCGTGTCGCGGGCCGTCACCTCCGTGTCGAGCGGGCTGTCCGGCGGCCGGCGCTTCCGGGAGGCCAGCGGGCTGCTCATCCTCATCCCGCTCATCCTCGCCGGGCCGATCGTGATCGGCATCACGCGCGGCCTCCGCTCGTCCTCCGACGCGCTGCCCGCCATCGCGGACGGGCTGTCCTGGTCGCCGCTCGGCGCCGTCTGGGCGGTGCCGTCGCAGCTCGCGCTTGGCGACCCGCTCGGTGCGCTGGCGCGGTTCCTGATCGCGGTCGCGACGTTCGTCGTGCTGTGGCTGGTGTGGCGCTGGGGGCTCGCCCGGTCGCTGACGACCCCGGCGCGCGCGTCGTCGCGGGTCAGGGCCCAGGGCAAGCTCGGCTGGTTCGGCATCCTGCCCGGCACGCAGTCCGGGGCGATCGCGGCCCGCTGTCTGACGTACTGGTTCCGCGACCCGCGCTACCTGCGGCAGCTCCTCGTGATCCCGCTGATGCCTGTGCTGTTCTGGTTCTACTCGAGCCTCAACCACTCGTCGGCGCTGCCGTTGATCGGGGCTCCTGTCGTGGCGTTCTCGCTCGGCATCGGGATGATCGCCGACGTCTCGTACGACTCGACCGCGTTCGCCCTGCACGTCGCGAAGGCCGTGCCTGGCCGCGCGGACCGCTGGGGCCGGGCGTCGGCGCTGCTCTCGTTCGCCGTGCCGGCGATCGTGCTCATCGCGGTCTTCGGCGCGGCCGTGGGCGGCGATTGGCACATCCTCCCCGGCCTGATCGGCCTCTCGCTCGGGATCCTGCTCACCGGGGCGGCGGTGTGCGCCGTGACCTCGGCGCGGCTGGTGTTCCCCGTGCCCGAGCCGGGCGACAACCCGTTCCGGTCGCGGCCGGGCGCCAACATCTCGCTGCTCGGCCCGACCTTCGCCGCGTGGGGCGTGATCGCGGTGCTGTGCCTGCCCGAGATCGTCCTGTTCATCGTCGGCCTGGTGACCGGCGACGCGCTCTGGCTGTGGGCGGCGCTCGTCGTCGGCGTGGCACTGGGCGGCGTGCTGGTGGGCGTCGGGGTGCGGATCGGCGGCAACATCCTCGACGCCAAGGCGCCGGAGCTGCTGCTGCAGTTGCGGAAGGACGCCTGATCGTGGCCGGGCTCACCGTCGAGCGGGTCGTCCAGGCGCCTCCCGAGCAGGTCTGGCGCTCGATCGCCGACCCGGTCGAGCTCTCCGCGTGGTTCTGGCCGCCGCGGCTGCAGCCGCAGGCGCGCATCGACGCGACGCCGGGAGGCGCCTTGCGCATCCGCTCGGACGTCGCCGACCTCGGGATCACCGGCACGGTGACCGCGGCCGAGGAAGGCCGGCTGCTGGCCACGACCTGGCGCTGGGACGGCGAGGACGACGAGACGGCCGTCACGATCGAACTCGCTCCCGAGGCGGACGGCACCCGCGTCACCGTCCGCCACGAGGGCTTCGCCACCGAGCACGCCGTCCAGGAGCACATCACCGGATGGAACGACTGCCTCGACCGGCTGGTGGCGACGGCCTGAGCCCGGCCCCTAAGCTGGCCGCATGGGCAGCATCGCAGTGCACGAGTTCGTTTCCCTCGACGGCGTCTTCGAAGACCCGAGCTGGACGGCAGAGTACGGGCTCGACTCCGAGATGGGCGACGACCTCGCGCGCATCACGGGCGCGTCGGAGCGCATCCTCCTCGGGCGCCGCACGTTCGAGATGTTCGCACCGGCCTGGTCGGCGCGCACGTCCTCCGACGACCCGGGAGCGCCCTTCTTCAACGACACCGAGAAGCTCGTCGTCAGTTCGACGCTCGATGACGCAGCCGCGGAGGCGACCTGGGCGAACTCGCGTTCGCTCGGCGGCTACGACGCCGACCGGGTGCGGGAGGCCAAGGACAGCGTGAGCGGCAGCCTCTACATCAGCGGCAGCGGCTCGCTCGTGCGTGCCCTCATCGCCGACGGACTGGTCGACGCCCTCCATCTCTTCGTCTACCCGGTCATCCGCGGCACGGGCGCGCGGCTGTTCCCGGAGGGCACGCCCGAGGCGAAGCTACGGCTGCGGCAGTACGACGCCTACGCCAACGGTGTCCTCCACCTCCTCTACTCGCCGGCCTGATCTCCACAGATCTCGAATGCGGTCACGAGCTGACCGCTGTGCCGGATAGCGTCATATCCGACGGTGGACAGCGTCTCCTCACGGGGGCGGATGTCACCGGTCCGCGCTAGCGTTAGTGCTGTACGGGGTCTTCGCACAGCGCCCGTGCCGGCGGGGGCCGGCGGCAGTGTGCGCCCGACATCACTCCACCAGAGCAGAACCAGGAATCACCGTGACTCTTCTTCGTTTGGCGATGCGGTTCATCCGCCCGTACTGGGGCTCGGTCGCGGCCGTGGTCGGGCTGCAGCTCATCGCGACCATCGCCGCCCTCTACCTGCCCACGCTCAACGCCGACATCATCGACAAGGGCGTCGTCAAGGGCGACACGAACTTCATCTGGTCGACCGGCGGCACGATGCTCATCGTCTGCTTCGTGCAGGTCGCCGCGGCCATCACGGCGACGTACTTCGGCGCCCGCTCGTCGATGTCGCTGGGGCGCGACATCCGCCGCTCCTTCTACCGCAAGGTCGACTCGCTCCCGGCGCTCGACCTCGCGCGCTGGGGCATGCCGACCCTCATCACGCGCAACACCAACGACGTCCAGCAGGTGCAGATGCTCGTGCTGATGACGCTCAACTTCATGGTGTCGACGCCGATCATGTGCGTCGCGGGCATCGTCCTCGCCGTGCGGGTGGACGCCGGGCTCTCCTGGCTCGTCTGGGTGTCCGTCGCCGTGCTGTTCGTCGTGGTCGGCATCCTGGTCTGGCTGCTGCTGCCGATGTTCCGCGTGATGCAGGAGCGCATCGACGGCGTCAACGGTGTCATCCGCGAGCAGATCGTCGGCATCCGCGTCATCCGCGCGTTCGTCCGCGAGAAGTTCGAGACCGCGCGCTACGACGACGCGAACGCCGCGCTCACCCGCATCTCGGTCAAGGTCGGCAACGTCTTCGTGCTGATGTTCCCGCTCATCATGCTCATCCTGAACGCCGCGACCGTCGCCGTGCTCTGGTTCGGCGGCCACCGCGTCGGCGCCGGGGATATCCAGGTCGGGGCGCTCACGGCGTTCCTGCAGTACCTGCTGCAGATCCTGGTCGCGGTCATGATGGGCGTCTTCATGGCCATGATGATCCCGCGCGCGATGGTCTGCGCCGAGCGCATCGACGAGGTGCTGAGCGCGTCGCCGTCCACCGGCGCGGGTGCCGGCGCAGGCCGCGTCCCCGCCGATGGCCGCGTGGAGGTCGCCGGAGTCACCTTCGGGTATCCCGGCGCAGAGAAGCCGGTGCTCAGCGACGTCCGGTTCACCGCAGAGCCCGGGCAGGTGACCGCGATCGTCGGCTCGACCGGATCGGGCAAGTCGACGCTGGTCTCGGTCATCGCCGACCTGTTCACCCCGCAGAGCGGGCAGGTGCGCATCGGCGGCGTCCCTGTCGACTCGCTGAGCCGGGAGCAGCTCTCCGGCGTGCTCGGCCTGGTGCCGCAGAAGCCGTACCTCTTCTCCGGAACGGTCGCCAGCAACCTCCGGTTCGGCCGGCCCGACGCCACGGACGACGAGCTCTGGGAGGCGCTGCGCGTCGCCCAGGCCGAAGACTTCGTGCGCGCCAAGGAGCACGGCCTCGACGAGCGCATCGCCCAGGGCGGCACCAACGTCTCCGGCGGTCAGCGCCAGCGGCTCTGCATCGCCCGAGCGCTGGTGGCGGAGCCAAAGGTCCTGCTGTTCGACGACTCGTTCTCGGCGCTCGACGTCGCGACCGACGCCCGCCTGCGGAGCGCCCTGGCGCAGTCCACTGGCGACGCCACCGTCATCGTGGTGGCGCAGCGCGTCTCCACGATCCGGGAGGCCGATCAGATCATCGTGCTCGACGACGGCAGAGTCGTCGGACGCGGCACCCACGACGAACTGCTGGAGACGAGCGAGACGTATCGCGAGATCGTCGAGTCCCAGCTGAGCCTGGAGGTGGCCTGAGATGGCGCGCCAGAAGAAGAACCGCACCACCTCCGACCGCCGCGCCGGCGCCCCCGAGCAGGACGGCCTCCTCACCGAGGCCGGCGTCGAGACGGCGATCGAGGAGCTCGAGCTCGAGTACGAGTACGAGCCCACCGAGGGCGACGGCGACATGTTCGGCGGCACGCCCGCCAAGAAGGCCGAGCACTTCTGGCCGTCGTTCAAACGCCTGATGGGGCTGCTCAAGTCCGAGTGGCTCGCCATGTCGTTCGTGACCCTGCTGGTCGTCATCTCGGTGGCGCTCATCGTGATCGCGCCGAAGATCCTCGGTAACGCCACGGACGTGATCTTCAAGGGCGCTGTCGGGACGATCACCCCGACCGGCCTGGTGCCCGGTCACGGGATCGACTTCGTCGAGCTCGGCCGGCTGCTCACGATCGTGCTCGCGATGTACATCGCCGCATCGCTGCTGCAGTGGTGGCAGGGTTACCTGCTGAACGCGCTCGTGATGCGGGTGATCTACCGCCTGCGCGCCGAGGTGGAGAGCAAGCTCAACCGGCTCCCGCTCAGCTACTTCGACACCCGGCAGCGCGGCGACCTGATGTCGCGCGTGACCAACGACGTCGACAACATCCAGACGGCGTTGCAGCAGGCGTTCTCGCAGCTCATCCAGTCGGTGCTGACGGTGATCGGCATCGGCATCATGATGTTCATCGTCTCGTGGCAGCTCGCGCTCATCGCGCTCATCTCCATCCCGCTCTCCGGGGTGATCGCGGGTGTTATCGGCACACGGTCGCAGAAGCTGTTCAAGCAGCAGTGGAACTCGACCGGTGCGCTCAACGGGCACATCGAGGAGTCGTACTCGGGGCTCGATCTGGTGCGCGCCTTCGGTCGCGACGCGGTGATGCTCGAGGAGTTCGACCAGCGCAACGACAAGCTGTGGAAGTCGACCGTCGGGGCCCAGTTCGTGTCCGGCATGATCATGCCGGCGATGAACTTCGTCTCCTACCTGTCGTACGTGCTGATCGCGGTCGTCGGCGGCCTTCGCGTCGCCTCCGGTCAGATGACGATCGGCGACGCGACCGCGTTCATCCAGTACTCGCGGGAGTTCTCGCAGCCGATCGGCCAGATCGCGGGCATGGCGAACATGCTCCAGTCCGGTGTCGCCTCGGCCGAGCGCACGTTCGAGTTCCTCGACGCGGAGGAGCAGTCGGCCGATGTCGAGACGCAGCACCTGCCCGAGCGGGCCGACGGCCGCGTCGAGCTCGAGGGCGTGGACTTCTCGTACGAGCCCGAGACCGAGCTGATCCGCGACCTGTCGCTGTCGGTCGCGCCCGGCCACACGGTCGCGATCGTGGGGCCGACAGGAGCAGGCAAGACCACGCTGGTCAACCTCATCATGCGGTTCTACGAGCTGAACGGCGGCACCATCCGCCTCGACGGCATCGACACGACGGATCTGTCCCGCGCCGAGCTGCGCGGTCAGGTCGGCATGGTGCTGCAGGATGCGTGGCTGTTCTCGGGCACGATCCGCGAGAACATCCGCTACGGCCGGCTCGACGCGACGGACGAGGAGGTCGTGGAGGCGGCCAAGGCGACGATGGTCGACCGGTTCGTCCGCCAACTCCCGGACGGGTACGACACGAAGATCGAGGCCGACGGCAGCAACGTGTCCGCCGGCGAGCGCCAGCTGCTCACGATCGCGCGGGCGTTCATCGCGAACCCGTCGCTGCTGATCCTCGACGAGGCCACCTCGTCGGTGGACACCCGCACCGAGCTCCTGGTGCAGCACGCGATGGCCGCGTTGCGGAGCGACCGCACGTCGTTCGTGATCGCGCACCGGCTCTCCACGATCCGCGACGCGCACACCATCCTGGTGATGGAGCACGGCCGCATCGTGGAGCAGGGCGACCATGCGACCCTCCTCGCGAAGAAGGGCGCGTACTACGACCTGTACATGACGCAGTTCCGGGGCGCCGCCGCCGAGCAGGAGACCGAGGCGGACGCGGAGGCAGAAGAGGTCCCGACCGCGTAGCACGCGAGACGCGTACACCGAATCGTTCGAAATGTGAACGAGTTGAGCGGTGCGGGAGCAGGCCGTAGAACATCAGTATGACGATCGACTCCCGTGCCGCGCTCCCGCCCGGCCCCACCTACGACTACGGCGGCCACAGTGTGCAGATCACGCCCGAGCCGGGGTCCGGCACTCGCTGGCGGGTGATGGAGGACGACGGTTACCTGGGGATGATCGCCACGGCCGACCCGGTCAAGGGCGAGCCGGAAGTCCACTTCGCCGTGCACTTCGCGGGCGAGGAGGACATCCCGCCCATCAAGATCACTCCGTTGTGGACGACCGCTGTCGAGTTCCTCATCGACGCGGGCGAGCCGCAGAGTCCGCCGAAGGGCTGACGCGGCGGCCTGAATGGGTGTGCGGGCGGTGTCAGGGTTGAGCGGCCCGCCCGCACCTCACCAGCAAAACACCGGGAGAAATTCCGGTCGACGCGATTGACAACGGCGGACCGCCGTGCACGGACGCGACTGTGATCAGACGCGACTCGGCCCCGGCGCGCTGGCACCGGGGCCGGGGAGGCGGACGTCGCGTGGACGCCGGCTTCTGGTCGTCGCGTCTGCTCTCGCTAGGCGAGGGCGCCGATCGCGAAGCTCACAGCGCCCTGCTCGTCGACCTGGGCGTCGAGCACCTTGTCGTCGAGGGCGACGGCCGCGCCCGGCTCCAGGAACAGCCGTGCCCCGGCGGACTCGACCACCTGGTCGGCGGGCTCCGGCTCGGGAGTGACGGCCGCGGCGAACGCGGTGTTCTGCGGGTTGCTGCTGCTGATGCGCAGCCCGGCGTCGTCCTGCGGCGCCTGCTCCGTGAGGGTCTTGACGATCGTGCTGGCGTTCTCGGTCAGGGTGAGCATGTGCTCTCCTTTCGTTGTTCCTGCAGGAGTCGCCCACGGTCCCGCGGTCCGCTCGAGAGCGCAACCCCGCCCGCCGCCATTGCCAGGAAACGTCCACGCAGCGGTGAGCGGGATGCCAGCCGGGAGAGAATGAACCCATGCCGAACATCCCCCAGGTCCCGCTCAACGACGGCCATCGCATCCCGCAGCTCGGCTTCGGCGTCTACAAGATCCCGGAGGCCGAGACGGTGGACGCGGTGCTGACCGCGCTGGAGGCCGGGTACCGGCACATCGACACGGCGGCGTTCTACGAGAACGAGCACGCTGTCGGCGAGGCCGTGCGGCGCAGCGGGCTGCCGCGCGACGACGTGTTCGTGACGACGAAGGTGTGGTGGACCGACAACGGCTACGACTCGACGCTGCGCGCGTTCGACGCGAGCCTGGAGCGCCTCGGCTTCGACGCGGTCGACCTGTTCCTCATCCACTGGCCGGCGCCCCAGCGCGACGAGTACGTGGAGACGTGGCGCGCGCTGGAGCATCTGAAAGCGGAGGGCCGCGCCCGCTCGATCGGCGTCGCCAACTTCCACACCCACCACCTCGACCGCCTCGCCGCCGAGACCGAGACCGTGCCCGCGGTGAACCAGGTGGAGCTGCACCCGTGGCTGCCGCAGCGGGAGGTTCGCGCGTACGACGAGGCGCGCGGGATCGTGACGGAGTCGTGGTCGCCGCTCGCCCGCGGCCGCGTGCTGGACGACCCGCTGCTCGCCGGCCTCGCCGCGAAGCACGGGGTGACCCCGGCGCAGGTGGTCATCCGCTGGCAGCTCCAGCTCGGCAACGTGGTCATCCCCAAGTCGTCGACGCCGGAGCGCATCCGCTCCAACCTGGACGTCTTCGGCTTCACCCTCGACGCCGACGACCTCACCGCGATCGACACCCTCGAGTCCGGCGAGCGCACCGGCAAAGACCCCGACCACCTCGGCTGACGCCCGCACCCACCGGAGCCCACCCGCCCCCTCCCCACCCGCCCGCTGCCCACCGCCCGCTGCCCACCCCGATCGCAGCCAACGGAGGACATCCCCCGTTCCGGTCCCCGTTCTCCTCCGTTAGCTGCGGCTCGCCGTCGTGTCAGCCCTGATCTCCTCCGCGACCAACACCGCACCCACCGGAGGAGATCAGCCCGCTACGCACCCCGAATCGCGGCCAACGGAGGACATCCGCCCCGGCCGGCCCCGATTCTCCTCCGTTGCCAACGCCGCAGCTAACGGAGGACATCCGCACGTTCGCGGCCGTGGTCTCCTCCGTTAGCTGCGGTCGTGCGGGGTGGCGGCGCCGGTCTCCTCCGCTGCCGCCGTCACTCGCCGGTCGGGTGGGCCCCCACCACATCCAGCAGCCACGCCAGCGAGAACGCGCGCTCGCGCCACGCCGCGTACCGCCCGGACACCCCGCCGTGGCCCGCAGCCATCTCGGTCTTGAGCAGAGCGTCCGCGCCGACCTCCCGCAGCTTCGCCACCCACTTCGCCGGCTCCACGTACAGCACGCGCGTGTCGTTGAGGCTCGTGACGGCGAGGATGCGCGGGTACGCGGTGCGGTGGATGTTCTCCACCGGCGCGTACGACTTCATGTAGTAGTACACGTCCTCGTCGTGCAGCGGGTCGCCCCACTCGTCCCACTCGATCACCGTGAGCGGGAGCGACGGGTCGAGGATCGTGGTCAGCGGGTCCACGAACGGCACCTCCGCCAGCACGCCGGCGAACAGCCGCGGCGCGAGGTTGGCGACCGCGCCCATCAACAGGCCTCCGGCACTCCCTCCCTGCGCGGCGAGCTGCGACGGCGTCGTCCAGCCCTGGTCGACAAGGTGCTTCCCGGCCGCCACGAAGTCGGTGAACGTGTTCTTCTTGTGCAGCTTCTTGCCGTGCTCGTACCACAGCCTCCCGAGCTCGCCGCCGCCGCGCACATGCGCGATCGCGAACACGACGCCGCGGTCGAGCAGGCTGAGCCGCGGGATGCCGAACGACGGGTCCATGCTCGCCTCGTACGAGCCGTACCCGTAGAGCACGAGCGGCGCCGGCTCGCCCGGAGTCACCAGGTCGCGGCGGTAGACGAGCGAGATCGGGACGCGCGTGCCGTCCTCCGCGGTCGCCCACTCCCTGCGCTGCTCGAACAGGTCCGGCTCGAACTCGCCGAGCACCGGCTGCTGCTTGCGCAGGGTGAGCTGGCGCGTGCGCACGTCGTAGTCGTAGACGCTCGACGGGGTGACGAAGCTGCCGTAGCCGAGGCGCAGGAACGGCTGCGTCCACTCGGGGTTGCCGCCCGCGCCGACGGTGAACAGCTCCTCGTCGAAGTGCAGCTCGTGGAGGATGTCGTCCACGTCGCCGACCGCGCCCTCCGTCTGCGCAGGGAGGCAGGCGACCGCGAGACGGGTCATCCCCTCCCGCCGGTACTCGAGCGCGACGAAGTCGCGGAACGCGTCCACCCCTTCGATGCGCACGGCCGGGTCGTGCGGGAGCAGCGTCCGGCGCGGCCCCTGCGGGTCGTCGGCCGCGACGCTCACCAGCTCGAAGTTGACGGCGCCGTCGTTGTGCACGATGAGCAGCCGGTCGCGTCCGCCCGCCACGACGTGCTCGATGTCGTACTCGACGCCCTCCGTGCGCGGCCACACGACACGGAACTCGCCCGTCGGGTCACCCGCGTCCAGCAGCCAGCTCTCGCTCGTGATGTTGGAGCCGGCCTCGATGACCAGGTACCGGCGGCTGCGGGTGAGACCCACGCCGATCCAGTACTTCTCGTCCGGCTCGTGGAAGACCTCCGCGTCGGCGTCGCCGTCCGGCCCCTGTCCGATCCGGTGCCGCCACACGGTGTCCGGCCGCCAGGCGTCGTCGACGGTCGTGTAGAACAGGTACTCGCCGCTCGGGTCGAAGAGCGCGCCGGCGCCCGTGCCCGCGATCTCGTCGGGGAACGACGCACCATCGCCGGCCAGCGACCGCACCCGGATCGTGTACCGCTCGTCGCCCTCGGTGTCGACGCCGTAGAGCAGCCTGCTGCCGTCGGTGCTGACGTCGAAGCTGCCGAGCGCGTAGAAGTCGTGCCCTTCGGCCTCCGCGTTGTCGTCGAGCAGGATCTGCTCGCCCGGGAGTCCGTGCTGCTGCGCGTGCTCGTCCAGCGCCGGCGGCTCCCAGTCGTCCGGTCCGGCGATCGGCGCGCGGCAGTGGATGCCATACTGCTTGCCCTCGACCGTGCGCGTGTAGTACCACCAGTCGCCCTCGCGGGTGGGGACGCTCAGGTCGGTCTCCCGGGTGCGCGACTTGATCTCGTCGAAGATCTGCTCGCGCAGCATGGCGAGCTTCTCGGTGCGCGCGTTCGTGTACGCGTTCTCCTCGTGGAGGTGGGCGACGACCGCGGGATCGTCCTTGTCGCGCAGCCACTCGTAGTCGTCCACGACCACGTCCCCGTGGTGGCTGCGCTCGGTCGGCTTCTTCGCGGTGATCGGCGGCGTGAGCATCCCCCCAGGCTACCCAACGCGGGTGACAGCGGCAGGGTCGCCGCCGCCGCGCGATTCGGCACGAATGTCGCGTTCGGCGGCGCGATTCGCGCGATTCGGCACGAATGTGGGTGGTTAGCGCGCCGCGGTGAAGGCGAGGAGGCCGGCGCCGGCCCGCCCGGCGTCGCCACCGAGGCCGCTGCGGACGATCGCCGGCCGCTCCCGCCAGGCCAGCCCGGCCGACACGTCGCGCTCCAGCGGGCTGAACAGCGCGTCGCCCGCGTGCGAGACGCCGCCGCCCAGCACGATCACCTTCGGGTCGAGCAGCAGGGTGAGGATGGTGAGGCCCTGCGCGAGCACGTCGACGGCCTCGCCCCAGATGCGGTCGGCTAGCGGGTCGCTGCCGAGGCGGGCGACGATCCGGCGCGTGCTGAGCGCGTCGCCTCCGGCCTCCCGGTAGCGTCGCGCGACGCCGGCCCCGGACATGTACACCTCCAGGCAGCCGCGCTGGCCGCAGGTGCACGGCTCCCCGCCGGCGATCACGGGAATGTGGCCGAACTCGCCCGCCGCGCCGGTCGCGCCGGTGATGGTCCCGCCCGCGGTCACGAGCGCCGCGGCGACGCCGGTGCCGATCGGGACGAGGACGAAGTCGTCCGAGCCCTGGGCCGCGCCGAAGGTGCGTTCGGCCAGCCCGGCGGCGCGGACGTCGTGCCCGACCGCGACCGGGAGGTCGAGCTCGCCTTGCAGGATGTCGAGCAGCGGCACGTCGCGCCAGTCCAGGTTGGACGCGTAGTGGACGATGCCGCGCTGCTCGTCGAGCATGCCGGGGGTGGCGACGCCCGCGCCGACGACGTCGAGCTCCCCAGCGCCGGCGACTCCACGGAGGTCGTGGAACAGCGTCACGAGCGCGCCGAGGATGTCGCTCCCCGGCGTGGGACGGGTCAGTTCGGCGACAACGGCGCCCCCCTCGCCCACCACGGCGCCCTTCATGGCCGTCCCGCCGAGGTCGACAGCGAGGACGACCGGGGCCCCGGAGCCCGGGGCCGCGCCGCTGTCGCCCTGTTCGTCGGCGAGCGCTGTCGCCACCGTCGTCCCGCTCATGCCGCCGCCTCCCGCACCGCCGCCGCGACGGCCGCGACGATCGCTCCCGAGGTCACCTGTCGGTGGCCCGGGTCGTACTGGCTTGTCGCGAGCGAACCGCTCTGCGCCGTGGTGGCCGCCCGCAGGTGCACCTCCCGCACACCCGTCCGGCTGACCAGCTCGGCCACGTTCCCGGGGCGGACTCCGCCGCCGGCGAGCACCACGATCCGCTCGCCCGCCTGCGCGACCAACGCGGCGAGCTCGTCGGCGCCCTCCAGTGTGGAGGCCGCACCGCCCGAGGTGAGGATGCGCGCCACTCCGAGTCCGACCAGCTCCTCCAGGGCCTCTGCGCGGTCCGGCACCTGATCGAAGGCCTTGTGGAAGGTGACCGGCGCGTCCCCGCAGGCCGCCACCAGCATGTCGGTCGAGTCCACATCCACCGATCCGTCGGGCCGGAGTGCGCCCACCACGAAGCCGACCACCACACCGTGCGGGTTCGGCAGCGCCCGCACCGCCCGGATGTCGGCCGCCATCGCGGCGAGCTCGTCCGCGTCGTACACGAAGTCGCCGGCCCGCTGGCGCACCAGGACGTTGACGCCCATTCGCCCGACCGACCGGAGTGCGGTCGCCACGGTGCCGATCGACGGGGTCAGGCCGCCGTCGGACAGCGCGCTGCACAGCTCGATGCGGTCGGCGCCCGCGTCCTCGGCGAGGCGCACGCCGGCGAGATCCTCGAGGCAGATCTCGACCAGGACACCGCTCACGCGACGCGCTCCAGTGCCGCGGCCAGGTCCGCCCCGACCTCGATCCGCCCGACCGGCACGCCGCCGCCGAGCACCGGGAGGTCCACGAGGGCGCCCGCGCGGGAGATGTCCGTGCCGAGCGCCTCCAGCACCCGGAGGGCGATCAGGGTCGTCGCGCGCGGGCTGCCGTCGACGATCTTCATCGACACGGCGGTCCCATCCGGCGCCGCGACGCCGATGACGCCCTCGGCGCCACCCTTGGCGAGGGCGCCGGGGACGGTCTCCATCAGCGTCGAGTTCTGGTGTCCGCTGCCGCCGACGTAGAAGGGGTGCTCGCGCATCGCGTCGGCGACCGCGCGCTCGGGCGTGCCGGGTGCGGCTGTCACGAGCCGGCCGAACGAGCGGGCGACACCGCGCACGGTCGTGCCGAACAGCGGGGCGCCGCAGCCGTCGATCGCGTCGTGCCCGACGGGGACGCCGGTGAGCGCGGCCATCGTCTCGCGAACGTGCTGCTGCACGGGATGGGCCGGGTCGAGGTAGCCGTCGGTCGGCCAGCCGTTCGCGGCGGCGGCCAGCAGCATCGCGGCGTGCTTGCCGGAGCAGTTCATCCGGATGCGGCTGCGCGGCTCCCCGGCGCGGATCATCCGCTCGAAGGTGCCCTCGTCCTCCGGCCGGTCGACCGGGCAGCCCAGGGCCGACTCGTCGACGCCGGCTGCCGTCAGGATGCCGCGGACGACGCGCACATGCTCGTCCTCGCCGGTGTGGCTCCCCGCTGCGATGGCCAACGACGGTCCGGAGAGGGATGCGCCGGCTGTGAGGCACGCGAGCGCCTGCAGCGGCTTGACCGTGCTGCGCGGCAGCACGACCGCGTCCGGGTCGCCGAGCTCGATCAGGGTCCGGCCGTCCGGGTCGAGGGCGACGAGGCTGCCGAAGTGGCGGCTCTCGATCATCCCGGAGCGTCGCACGGCGGCGAGCTCGGCGAGTCCTTCGACGGTAGTGCTAGACATGGGTCTCTTCCTGATGCGGGGCAGCCGGCAGGGCCGGAAGCACGGGTTGCGCGGAGGGGCGACGCCGGGGACCGCGCTGCAGGCGGGAGGCGAGCGCCGAGAGGCTGCCGTTGACGACCAGGTAGATGACCGTCACGGCGACGTAGGTCGGGATGAGCAGGTGCAGGTACGACGCCAGCACCTGACCGCGGTAGAGCAGTTCGGTGAACGCCACGATGTAGCCGAGCGACGTGTCCTTCAGGAGGCTCACGAACTGCGTGACCAGCGACGGCGCGACGTTCCGCGCGGCCTGGGGCAGCACGACGAAGCGCATCGCCTGACCGGGCCGCATCCCGAGGCTGAGCGCCGCCTCGCGCTGACCGCGGGGGAGGCTCAGGATGCCGGCGCGCACGATCTCGGCGAACACGGCCGAGTTGGCGATCGTCAGCGGGACGACCAGCTTCCACAGCACCGGCAGGTTGATCCCGAGCTGCGGGAGGCCGAACAGCATCAGGTAGATCACCAGCAGCACGGGCACTGTGCGCGCGATCTCGATGTAGAGCCCGCACAGGAATCGCACCGCTCGCAGCCGGCTGATCCGGCCGAGAGCGAGCAGCACGCCGAGCAGGCCGCCGAGCACGGCGACGATCGCGGCGGCCTCCAGCGTCCCGAGCAGCCCGACGAGGAGGTAGTTCCAGATCGGCCACTCGGTGAACGGAGCCCAGCGCTCGGGCGCGAGCTGCCCGTGCGAGGCGAACTGCCACAGCCCGTAGCCGAGCAGCCCGGCGATGACGAGGCAGCTGAGGACGGTGCCGAGCAGGATGTTGCGACGCCCGCGCGGTCCGGGCACGTCGTACATGAACGCGGCGGCATATGCCCGGCGAGGACGCTTCGCGCGTGCGGCGCGCACCGGCGCGGGACGGTCGGGGATGAGTTGTGCGGTCATCGTGCGATCGCCACCTTCCGCTCGACCCAGCCGGCGGTGAGGCCGATGGCGAGCGCGACGGCCATGTAGAGGATGCCGGCGCTGGAGAAGATCAGGATGGGCTGCGCCGCGACGAGGTTGATCTTGTTGACCTCGGCGGTCAGCTCTACGACGCCGACGGCGGCAGCGAGGGCGGTGTTCATCGCGAGTGCGATCATCACGTTTCCGATCGGCTGCACGACGGCACGGAGCGCCTGCGGGATCACGACGAGACGCAGCGACTGGCCGAGCGTGAAGCCGAGCGCGCGGGAGGCCTCCACCTGCCCGACCGGGACGGTGTTGACGCCCGAGCGCACAGCCTCCGCGACGTAGGCGGCCTCGTAGACGGTGAGGACGATGATCGCGGTCGGCGTCAGCGGCAGCAGGAGGCCGGCGTCCGGGAGGGCGAACACGGCGAGCAGCAGCAGCGCCAGCAGCGGCACGTTGATGAAGAACTGCACGTAGAGGAAGGCCGCCGTGCGCAGCACCGGGATCGGGCTCACGCGCGCGATCGTGACCAGCACGCCGAGCACGATCGAGCCGACGCCGGCCACGACCGCCATCATCAGCGTCGTGCCGAGGGCCTGCAGCAGCGGCCCGAGGTTGTCGATCAGGGGGTTCATCGCTCGCTCACTCGTGAGGAATGTCTGAGGGGGGCGGGGGGGGGCGGGGGGGCCGCGCCCCCCCCCCGGGGGGGCCCCCCCCCAGCCCGGGGAGAGAAGGTGGGTGGTATTCACAGCGTCCGGCCAGGCATGCCGGGGCGGGGGGGGT
>NZ_JBHUAV010000001.1:1666664-1805130 GCF_042789575.1 Leifsonia sp. NPDC056824
GGGGAGCCCCGGCGGGCGGAGCCGGTCGACCGGCTCCGCCCGCCGGGGCTCCCCGGCGCGAGGCCGGGGAACTCTGGGTCGGGTCAGGAACCCGGGACCGAGCCGATCTCCGGCGGGGTCGGGATGGCCGAGTCGGTCACGGTGCCGAGCGTGGTCTTCCACGCCTGGCCCCACTGGCCGCCCTTCTGGATGGTCTTCAGCCAGTCGTTGACGAACGACTTGAAGTCGCTGTCGCCGTGCGGGAGGCCGATGCCGTAGGGCTCCTTGGTGAACGGCTGGCCGACCACCTTGATCTGCTTCTCGCTGGCGGCGTCGCTGGCGAGCAGCGTGTAGTCCTGCACGTAGGCGTCGCCGCGGCCCTGGATGAGCGCCTGGACGGCGGCCGGGTCGGTGCCGAACGCCGTGACGATGGCCTTCGGCGCGACCTTCGGCACCTCGGTGACGGCCGGCGTGTTCGCGCCGACGATCACGTTCTTGCCGTCGAGGTCCTTCTCGCTCTTGATCGACTTGTTGTCGCTCTTGACGGCGACCGACAGGCCGGACTCGAAGTACGGGCCGGCGAAGTCGACCTGCGTCGCGCGCTGCGGGGTGATCGTGTACGTGTTGAAGACGACGTCGACGGTGCCGTTCTGCAGCATCGCCTCGCGGGTCTCCGACGCCGGGGGGACGATCTCCACGTTCGGCTTGCCGAGGATGTAGATCGCGAGCAGCTTGGCCAGGTCGGCGTCGAAGCCGGTGATCTTGCTCGGGTCGGTCGGGTCCTGCTGCGAAAGCAGCGGGGCGTCGAGCGCCTCGGCGACGATGAGCTTGCCGCGCTTCTTGATCTTCTCCATCGTGGAGCCGGGGATGATCAGGGCGGCCTTGGCGACGGGGGCGCCGGAGAAGACCGTGTCGGTCTTGGCCGTGGAGCCGGCTCCGTCGCCGGGGAGGGCCGAGGTGCCGGAGGAGCAGGCGGTGACGGCGAGCGTCACGGCCGCGAGCAGGGCGCCGGCGAAGGCGGCCCGGCGGCGGGTCGAGCGGATCGAGCTGCGGGTCATTGCATCCCTTTCAGTGTTCGGACGGGTGTGGTGCTGTGGAGGGGTGGTGCGGAGGCGTCAGTGCGAGAGCACGGAGGCCAGGAACGACTTGGCCCGCTCGGTGCGGGGCGAGTCGAAGAACTCGGCGGGCGTCGCCTGCTCGACGATCTGCCCGTGGTCCATGAAGACCACGCGGTCGGCGGCGCGGCGAGCGAAGCCCATCTCGTGGGTGACGACGATCATCGTCATCCCGTCGCGGGCCAGGGAGGTCATCACGTCGAGCACCTCGCCGACCATCTCGGGGTCGAGCGCGCTGGTGGGCTCGTCGAAGAGCATCACCTTCGGCTGCATCGCGAGCGCGCGGGCGATGGCGGCGCGTTGCTGCTGGCCGCCGGAGAGCTGGGCCGGGTGGCTGCCCGCCTTGTCGGCGATGCCCACCCGGTCGAGCAGCTCGAGGGCCTGGCGCTCGGCCTCGGCCTTCTTGACCTTGCGCACCTTGATCGGCGCGAGGGCGACGTTGTCGAGGACGGTGCGGTGCGCGAACAGGTTGAACGACTGGAACACCATGCCGACCTCTGCGCGGAGACGGGCCAGGTCGGCGCCCTCCTGGGGGAGCAGCTCGCCGTCGACGCGGATCTCGCCGCCGTCGATGGTCTCCAGCCGGTTGATCGAGCGGCAGAGCGTGGACTTGCCCGAGCCGGAGGGCCCGACGACCACCACGACCTCGCGCGGCGCGACGTCGAGGTCGATGGAGCGGAGGACGTGCAGGTCGCCGAAGTGCTTGTCGACGCCGCGCAGGCTCACCATCGAGTGAGCGTTCGGTGTTTCCATCGGTTCCTCGTATCGTCATCGGTCGGGATGCGATGAGCGTACTAAGTAAGTCATGTTCTTGCAATTTCCGAATTTGGTTGGTTCGAAATCGAAGAAAGTCGGTACAGTATTCTCAACCGAGACCAGCACGCGACGGATGCGTGCGAACAGGGGGATGCGCTGAAATGAGCGGCACGCACACCGCGGCACCCGGGAACGCACCGGCGACACCCGGCGGCATCCTCCACCTCGTCCGTTCGGGCCGCGCCGGCTCCCGCGCCGACATCGCCCGCCACACCGGCCTGTCGCCCTCGACCGTCGCGCAGCGGGTCGACGCGCTTCTCTCCGCGGGCTTCCTCCGGGAGGCGGGGGAGGGCGTCTCGCACGGCGGCCGACGCCCGCGGGCGCTGGAGGTCGACGCCGGCTCCGGCGTCGTCGCCGCAGCCGACCTCGGCTCGCACCACGCCACCTTCGGGCTGTTCGACCTGTCCGGGCGGCTGCTGGCCTCCCGCACAGCTGCGATGGACATCGGATCGGGACCCGACCGGGTCCTCTCCTGGATCGCCGCGAGCGCCGAGGAGCTCCGCGCGATGCACGGGGCGCCCGGCCAGGAGCTGCGCGGCATCGGGATCGGCATGCCCGGCCCGGTCGACTCCTCCACCGGCCGGATGGTCTCGCCGTCGCGGATGCCCGGCTGGAACGGCCTCGACGTCGCGGCCGCGTTGGCCTCCCGCACCGGGCTGACCGTCGCCGTCGACAACGACGCCAACCTGATGGCCCTCGGCGAGTTCGACGCCACCGCCCAGACACCGGATGCGCTGACGGCCGACGGCCAGCTCGTCTTCGTCAAGGCCGGTTCGAGCATCGGCTGCGGGATCGTCGCGTTCGGCGGCGTCTACCGCGGCCACCACGGCATGGCGGGCGACATCAGCCATGTCACCGTGCCGGGCGCCCCGGACGTGCTGTGCTCCTGCGGCCGGGTCGGCTGCCTCGACGCCGTCGCCGGGGGCGCCGCCATCGTGCAGGCCCTGCGCCGCGCCGGGGTGGAGGTCGCCGACACCCGCGACGTCCTCGCGCTCGCCAGGGACGCGCACCCGCTCGCCACGCTCATGCTGCGGGAGGCCGGCCTCCGGACCGGCGGCGTGCTCGCCACCATCATGAACTTCTTCAACCCGCAGCGCCTGGTGCTCGGCGGCATCCTCGGCGAGGCGGAGGCGTTCGTCGCCGGGGTACGGTCGGCGATCTACTCCGACTGCCTGCCGATGATCACCGACCAGCTCGACATCGCGGTCAGCGCGGCGAAGCAGGAGGCCGGCATCCGCGGCGCCGGACGGCTCGTGCTCGACGCCCTGTTCGATCCTGCGCAGGTCGACCGCGCGGTGCGATGAGCGGGGAGGCCGCCGCTGCGCACGGCGCGATCGTGGTCGGCGCCGGCCGGATGGGCCACGCGCACGCGGCCGCCTGGGCGGCGTGCGGCGTCCCGGTCCGGTGGGTGGTGTCGCCGCGTCGGCGCCCCGACGTCCCGGACGCGCCGGACGCGCGCTGGGCGACCTCCCTGGAGGAGGCGCTCGCCGACCCCGCCGCCGACCTCGTGTCGATCTGCACGCCGACCCCCACCCACGCCGACCTCGCCGTGCAGGCGCTCGCCGCGGGTCGGAACGTGCTGCTCGAGAAGCCGATCGCGCTCACGGTCGAGGACGCCGAGCGGGTCGCCGCCGCTGCGGCCCAGGCCGCCGGGGCGCTCATGGTCGCGCACGTCGTGCGCTTCTTCCCGGGGTACGCGGCGCTCGCCGAGCGGGTCGCGGCAGGCTCGGTCGGGATCCCCCGCGCCGTGCTCGGGTCGCGCCTCTCGGCCGCACCGGACGCAACGGAGTGGCTGGCCGACGAGTCCCGCTCCGGCGGCATGATCGTGGACTTCGCCATCCACGATGTCGACCAGGCCGGCGCCTACCTCGGCGAGCCGGTCGCGGTCAGCGCCGTCCGTGCGCCGGGCGACGGGTTCGGGACACCCGTCGCGATCACCGTCGAGTACGCCTCCGGCGGCGTGGCCCAGCTCCTCGCGGTCTCCGACCTCCCGGTCGGCACGCCGTTCCGCACCACGCTGGAGGTCGTCGGCGACCGCGGGACCGACACCCTCACCGACCTCCCGGGCGACGCGTTCGCGGCGCAGGCCGGGTACTTCGTGCAGTGCGTCGAGAGCGGCGCCGAGCCGGCCCGCTCGCCGGTGGCCGCCGCGATCGACGCGCTACGGGTCTGCCTGGCGGCGCGGGAGTCGGCGCGAACGGGCGTGCGCGTCGTGCTCGACCCCCGCCACCGCTGAGCGGCCCGCGCCCCGCGAGTAAGGTGGGCGGGTGAGCGAGACATGGTGGAAATCGGCGGTCGTGTATCAGGTCTACCCGCGCAGTTTCGCGGACAGTGACGGCGACGGCATCGGCGACCTCCGCGGGATCATCCAGCACCTCGACCATCTCCAGGAGCTCGGCGTGGACGTGGTGTGGCTGTCGCCCATCTACGCCTCCCCGCACGACGACAACGGCTACGACATCAGCGACTACCGGGCGATCGACCCGCTGTTCGGCACCTTCGACGACTTCGACGAGCTGCTGGCCGGCCTGCACGCGCGCGGCATCAAGCTGGTCATGGACCTCGTCGTCAACCACACCTCCGACGAGCACCCCTGGTTCATCGAGTCCGCCTCCTCGCTCGACAGCCCGAAGCGCGACTGGTACTGGTGGCGTCCGGCGCGCGACGGGCGGCAGCCCGGCGAGCACGGCGCCGAGCCGAACAACTGGGGGTCGTTCTTCTCCGGCCCCGCCTGGCAGCTCGATCCGGCCACCGGGGAGTACTACCTCCACCTGTTCTCACGCAAGCAGCCGGACCTCAACTGGGAGAACCCGGACGTGCGCGACGCCGTCTACGACATGATGAACTGGTGGCTCGACCGCGGGGTCGACGGCTTCCGAATGGACGTCATCAACTTCATCTCGAAGGTGGTCGAGCTCCCCGACGGCGAGATCCCGGCCGGGCGGCTGTTCGGCGACGGTTACCCGTTCTTCGGTCAGGGGCCGCGCATCCACGAGTTCCTGCACGAGATGCACGAGCGCGTGTTCGCCGGCCGCGCCGACCGCATCCTCACCGTGGGGGAGATGCCCGGCGTCTCCGTCGAGGCGGCCCGGCTGTTCACCGACCCGGCCCGCGCGGAGCTCGACATGGTCTTCCAGTTCGAGCACGTCGACCTCGACCACGGGCCCGGCGGCAAGTGGGACGACCGACCGGCGAGCGTGCTCGACCTCAAGCGCAACCTCGCCAAGTGGCAGGAGGGCCTCGCCGACGTGGGCTGGAACAGCCTGTACTGGAACAACCACGACCAGCCCCGCGTCGTCAGCCGGTTCGGCGACGACCGGCCGGAGCACCGCGTCGCCTCGGCGAAGGCGCTCGGTACCGTCCTCCACCTGATGCGCGGCACGCCCTACGTCTACCAGGGCGAGGAGCTCGGGATGGCGAACGTGCCCTTCGAGTCCATCGACGACTTCCGCGACATCGAGTCTCTCAACCACTACGCGGAGGCCGTCGACATCCAGGGCCAGGACGCCGGCACGGTGATGGCGGCGCTGCGCCGGACCAGCCGGGACAACGCCCGCACGCCGATGCAGTGGTCGGCCGCGCCGGCCGCCGGCTTCACCACGGGCACGCCGTGGATCGAGGCCAACCCGGACTACGTGCTGGTGAACGCGGAGGCCGAGCGCCGGGCTCCCGACTCGGTGTTCGCCCACTACCGGCGGCTGATCGACCTCCGCCACAGGTCCGACGTCGTCGCCGACGGCGACTTCACCCTGGTGCTGGCCGACCATCCCCAGCTCTTCGCGTACATGCGCGAGCGGGACGGCCGCCGGCTGCTGGTCCTCGCCAACCTGAGCGGCGAGACAGCGCGCTACGACCCGGCGGAGCTGGACGGCTGGGAGGGCGCGGCGCTCGTGCTCGGCAATCTCGACGACTCGGCCGGCCGGGGCGTGTCCGGCTCGGTGGAGCCGTGGGAGGCGCTCGTCTTCGAATACGCGTGATCCGCGGGGTTGTGCTCCCCGCGCCGTGAGGTGTGTGATGGGCGTCAACGTCGCCGAGGCGGCGACGGGAGCGGGAGTGGCGCGTCATGGGGAACTACGTCGCGAGGGCCGAGGCGGACATCCGCGCGCCTCGACGGGAGGTCTGGAACCTGCTGACGACCAACGGTTCCCATCCCGAGATCCTGTTCGGGGCGGAGGTCGTCTCCGAGTGGAGGCTCGGCTCGCGCATCGTCTGGCGCGGCGAGTGGCAGGGGAAGTCGTTCGAGGACCACGGCCGGGTGATCGAGCTGGACGACCGTGACGAGCCCTGGCGGATCGTGCTCACGCACTTCAGCCCGCTGAGCGGCCTCCCCGACATCCCCGAGAACTACCACGCGCTGCACTTCGAGCTCGACGCGACCCCGGAGGGCACCCACGTCACGCTCGATCAGGACAACAACCCGACGGTGGAGGCCGCCCGGCACTCCCGCGACAACTGGGTCGCCGTGCTGGAGGGCGTCAAAACGGTCGCCGAGCGCTCAGCGGAGCGCCGGCCGGCCTGACCTGGCTGGGCCCGCGGGAGCTTAGCCGATCAGCCGTTGCCCTTGCCCTTGCCCTTCTGAGCCGGAGGCGCCGGCGGCGCGGCCGGCGGGGCCGGAGCCTTGGGCGCAGCCGGGGTGGCCGCCTTCGGCGGTGCGCTCACCCCGAGGAACTTCGGGAGAGGAGCGGGGAACGCCGTCCCGCCGTACGCGGCGTCGAGCGCGGTCTGGATCTGCTTGACGATCGAGAACTTGACGTTGCCGCCGCCGACGCCCTGGAAGGTCTGGCTGCGGAGGGCGACGCCGCCCGAGATGTTACCGACCCAAGTGGCCTGCGCGACCTTCGTCGTGGAGGTCACCAGCCAGTTCTCGACCGAGTTGTCCGTCGTTCCGGTCTTGCCGAAGATCGGGACGCCGTCGTTCGGGTTGGCCGAGGCCGCGGTGCCGCCGCCGCGGAGCACGCCCTGGAGGGCGTAGATCGCGGCCGCCGCGACTCCCGGATCGATCGGGTTCGTCGAGCACTGGGTCTTGGGCACCGCGTGTTCGGCGCCGTCGGTGGTGACGATCTTGTCGATCGCGACCGGGCTGCACGCCTTGCCGTTGTTGGCGATGCCGGCGTACGCCGTCGCCATCGTCAGGGGGGCGATGTAGTTCGTACCGAGCACCGACGACGGGTTGGCCATGTACGGGTTGGTGGCCTCATCCGCGCCGTGGACTCCGAGGGCCTGGGCGCCTTCCTTGATGCCGCAGAGGTCTATCTTCGTGGCCATCATGGCGAAGATCGAGTTGATGGACGCCGCGGTGGCGTTCATCACCGTCGTGGAGGTCACCGACTCGCCCTCGTCGTTCGCGACGTTCCACGGTGCGCCGCCGATGTCGTTGCAGGGGTCGCTCTCGTGGAATGCGGTCTGCGGGAAGACGTGCTGCGTCCCGTTCACGACCTCATTGAGGGTGTGGCCCTCCTTCAGCCATTCGAGCAGGTCGAACGCCTTGTAGGACGAACCGGTCTGGAAGCCCTCCGAGCCGCCGTAGTCGTAGTCGGCGTTGTAGTTGACCGCCGTGGTCCCTGCGGCGGGCGCGGCCGTGTTGTCGTAGGGCCTGTTCTGGACCATCGTGACGATCCGGCCGGTGCCGACCTCCACGGAGACGTTGGACGAGCCGAGGTCGAGGTTGGGGCTGGACGGCGGGATGTACGACGACACCGCCTGCTGCGCCTGGGTCTGGAGGTCGAGGTTGAGCGTCGTGTAGATCTTGAGCCCGCCGCGCGTCAGGTAGCTGGACCGGTCGTCGGCGGTCTTGCCGAAGATCGGGTTCTGCTCGATGGTGCGCTCGACGTAGTCGCAGAAGAACGCCGCGTTGAACTGCTGCGCCGTCATGCAGCCGTTCGACATCTGGCTGATCTTGGGCACCACCTTGGTCGCCTTCGCGACGTCGTGCTCCTCCTTGGTGATCTTGCCGTTCACCAGCATGCGGTCGAGCACGTAGTTGCGCCGGGCGAGGGTCGCCGCGTAGCCGTTCGCCGCACCGTTGTCCTTGCTGTCCGGACGGTCGATGCGGAGGTTGTCCGGGTTGTTGAGGATGGCGATGAGCGTCGCGGCCTGGGGGAGCGAGATGTCCGTCGCCGACACCCCGAAGTAGTACTCGGCCGCCGACTGGACGCCGTAGACGCGGCCTCCGAACAGAGCGATGTTGAGGTAGCTCTGCAGGATGTCGTTCTTCGAGTACTCCTTCTCGAGCCCGATCGCGTAGCGCATCTCCTTGAGCTTGCGCGCCGGGTCGACCGCCGTCGCGTCGTTGTAGCAGGCCTGGTAGGCCTTGTACTGCTTCTTCTGGACGGCGTCCGTCGCGGTCGGGTCGGGCTGCTTGTTCTCGCAGCGCTGCACCAGGATGTTCTTGACGTACTGCTGCGTGATCGACGAGCCGCCCTGCACCGACTTGTGCAGCGCCGTCAGCACCGCTCCGCGGATGGTGCCGGTGACGTCGACGCCGCCGTGCTCGTAGAAGCGCGGGTCCTCCGTCGCGATCGCCGCGTCCTTGAGGTTCTGGGAGATGGCGTCCCAGCCGACCTCCACGCGGTTCTGCGAGTAGAACGTGGCGATCGGCACCGGCTTGCCGCCGGAGGTCGCGTACATGGTGGACGCCTGCGCCAGCGGCTCCACCTTCATGTACTCGGGGAGGCCGTCGAAGACGTTGATGGTCGTGTCCGCTGCCGACCCGGTGAGGGCGACGGCGGGTGTGACCGCGGCGGCCGCGAGGAGTCCGGCGACAGCGCTCAGTGCCACGAATCCGAGCAGCGCGGGCGCCCACTTCCATCTTCTGCGTCCGTCAGCCGTCATGCGCGCAATGATACGCGTGCGCGATGTCGGGTCCCCGAGGGTCCGCCCGCGTTGTGGAGAACTTATTCAGGAATGAGAATGTGGAGGAGGAACGGCCGTCAGCCGTCGCCGCGCAGTTTGTCGCACAGGGCGGCGAGCTGCTCCAGCTCCTCGGCGTCCAGCCGGGTGCCGACGCGTTCGGCGATCGAGCGCATGTGATCGAACGCGACCCGGCGGAACATCTCGAACCCGGTGTCGGTCATCGTGATGACCGTCCCACGCGCGTCGGACGGCTCAGGTCCCTTGATGACGAGCCCGCGGTCGACCAGCCGGTCGATGAGCCTGCTCACGCTGGGCTGGGTGAGGAGGACGTGCTTGTTGAGGTCGCGCAGGCGCAGCGAGCGGTCGGGCTGACGGGAGAGGTTGAAGAGGACGTCGTACTCGTTGAAGGAGATGTCCCTGGTCGGGAACTCGGCGGCCAGCGTCCGCATGACGGCGACCTGTGCGCGGAACAGCGACTCCCACGCCGAGACCGCATTGGCCCTGGATCGCTTGGCCGAACCGGCCGCGGTCGTCCCCGTGCTCATGACCCCACCTCTTCGCGCTCGAGTAGTCGATGCGTTCGCATCTTCTCATCATGCGCCGACAGCGCTCATCCGTGCCAGCACGGCATTCGGGACGGGGGAGGGAGAGGACGGTGGGATTAAAAGATTGAGGGCCGGCCGCAGAGGCTAGCGGCCGGCCCTCTCCCTTGCACCAAGAGTGTCCTGCAATCACATTCCGCGATGGCTGCCACAGCAAACAACCATTGCTCTTGAACTATATAACGAAGAGGTAACGGGTGCTAGTTATCAAGTCGTTATTTTTGCTGCGAGTTCCCTTTGGGGCGGTTATCCCCTTGCTGAGGGTGGACAGGTCGGTCTGAGAGGAGTGCTTGACGCGCTACTCGAAAGCGAATACTCTAAGCAAAGTATTCGGAGGTGAGCAATGACGAAACGAGCGGTGGCCAACCCCCTGGCGCTGGCCGTCCTGGCCTGCCTCTGGGAGAAGCCGATGTACCCGTACGAGATGACGACCACCATGCGCGAGCGCGGCAAGGAGGACAGCATCCGGCTCAACTTCGGCTCCCTCTACGCGGTCATCAAGTCCCTCGAGAAGCACGGCTTCATCGAGGTGACGCAGACCGAGCGGGAGGGCAACCGGCCCGAGCGCGTGGTCTACGGGATCACGGACGCCGGGCGCGCGGAGGCCGACGACTGGATGCGGGAGCTCATCGCGTTCCCGGTCAAGGAGTACCCCGCGATCGAGACCGGGCTCTCGCTGCTGCCCATGCTGTCGCCGGAGGTCGCGGCCGACCTCCTCGAGCGCCGGCGCGACCTGCTCGACGCCGACCTGACGGAGCGGGCGCGGGTCTACGACGCGGCGCTGGCCATGCCGCTCCCCGAGCTGTTCATGATCGAGTCCCGCTACCGCGTCGCGGTGATGGAGGCCGAGCGCGCGTTCGTCGCCGACCTGGCCGTGCGCATCCGCGACCGCTCGCTCGGCGGTATCGACTGGTGGGAGCGGCTCTGGGAGCTGTTCGGCCAGGGCTACGACATGTCCGAGATCCGGGAGCGGATCGCGGCAGGCGACTTCGGACCGGAGGTGACCGAGTTGCTGGGGTCGTAAAACAGAACGATGGCCGGAGAGCGGCAACTCTCCGGCCATCCACACCTTCGATTCGTTCCTTGCGGAACCTGCGTCAACAGTCACCGAGGGCTTTTCCCATGATATGCCCGCGACGGTGGCTGCCCGAGATGAAAGGAAGCCACCCGTGGCATCACAGAACGGCTCGGCGATCGTCGCCGAGCACCTCGTCAAGTCCTACAGCGGAGGCCGGGGCAAGCCCGCCGTCCGCGCCGTCGACGACCTCGGCTTCGAGGTCGCCGCCGGCACCGTCTTCGGACTGCTCGGCCCCAACGGCGCCGGCAAGTCCACCACCATGAAGATCCTCTCCACGCTGACCCGTGCCGACGCCGGCAGCGCGTTCATCGCCGGGATCGACGTGAACCGCAACCCTGGCAGGGTGCGGCGCGCACTCGGGTTCGTCGCCCAGAAGCCGGTGTCGGATCCCAACGACACCGGGGCCGAGAACCTCGTCCTCGCCGGCCGGCTCCAGGGGATGAGCGGCCGCGACGCGAAGGCCCGTGCCCGCGAATTGCTCGACCGCTTCGGCCTCGCCGAGCACGCCAAGCGCCAGGTGAAGGCCTACTCCGGCGGCATGGCCCGCAAGCTGGACGTCGCGATCGGGCTCATGCACCGCCCGGAGGTGCTCTTCCTGGACGAGCCGACCACCGGGCTCGACCCGGAGGCGCGCGCCGAGCTGTGGGCGGAGCTGGAGCGGATGACCGGGGCCGAGAACCTCACGGTCCTCCTCACCACGCACTACCTGGACGAGGCCGACCGGCTCGCTGACCGGCTGGCGATCGTGGACCACGGCCGCGTCGTCACGGGCGGCACTCCCGAGGAGCTGAAGAACGGCCTCCGCGGCGATGCCGTCATCGTGGAGCTGTCGCCGGACGCCGACCCGTTCGCCGCCCTGACGGCGCTCGAGCGCGTGGACGCCCTCCGCGAGGTCGGCGGCGACGGCCGGACGCTGCGCGCTCGCGCGGACAACGGGGCTGCGACCCTCCCGGCCGCGCTCGCCGCCCTCGAGGCCGCGGCCGTCGCCGTCGCCTCCGCCACCGTCGCCCGGCCCAGCCTCGACGACGTCTACCTGCGGCACACCGGCCGCACATTCACGCGGGCGCAGGAGTCCGCCGAGCACGTTCTGGAGACCGCATCATGACCGCCATCGCAATCCCGCCCGCGCGCACTGCACGCCGCTCGGGGCCGACCTTCCTGACCCACACGCTGCTGCTCACCGGCCGTCAGCTCCGCTGGGCGATCCGGATGCCCGCGTTCCTGGTGATGAACCTGGTGCAGCCGGTGATCTGGCTGCTGCTGTTCGGGCAGCTCTTCAAGTCCGTCATCGAGATCCCCGGGTTCGGGGTCGGGCAGAGCTACCTGGAGTACCTGACGCCGGGCGTCGTGATGATGCTCGCGCTGTTCGGGAGCGCGTGGTCGGGCACCGTGTACATCCAGGACATGGACCGCGGCGTGATGGACCGGTTCCTCACCTCGCCGACCAACCGCGGCGCGATGATCGTCTCGACGCTCGTCTACCAGTCCATCCTCGCCGTGGTGCAGTCGCTGATCGTGGTCGGCATCGCGTTCTGGGCGGGTGCGCGCTTCGAGGGCGGGCTGGGCGGGATGCTGCTGCTCCTGCTCGGGGTGGTGCTGCTCACGGCGGTGTTCTGCTCGTTCTCGAACGCGGTGGCGCTGCTCGCCCGCGACCAGACCGCGCTGATCGGCATCTCGCAGCTCATCACGCTGCCGCTGATGTTCCTCAGCTCGGCGATCATGAACACGAAGCTGTCACCGGAGTGGGTGCGGAACGCCGCCGCCTACAACCCGTTCGAGTGGGCCGTGATCGTCGGCCGCGAGGCCCTGAGCGCCGCCCCCGACTGGCCCGCCCTCTGGGCACACGCCGGCCTCCTAGCCGCCCTAGCGGTGCTCATGGCCGCCCTAGCCACCAGCGCCTTCCGCGCCTACCAACGCACCGCCTGAGCCCAGCCAACAATTCCGGAGTTGTGTACGCGACACGCCGTCGCTTTACGTACACAACTCCGGAACTGTGGGTTTCAGAAGAGGTCGGGGGAGGGGGCGCTGGCGTGGCGGATGGAGACGTCCGCGTGGCGGTCGAAGCGGTAGCCGACGCCGCGCACGGTGCGCACGATGTCCTCGTAGCGCGCCAGCTTGGCGCGCAGGCGGCGGACGTGGACGTCGATGGTGCGCTCGTTCGGGATCTCGCCCTCGTCGGCGTTCGACCAGAGCGAGGAGATCAGCTCGGCGCGCTCGATGGTGCGGCCCTCGCGCAGCACCAGATACTGCAGCAGCTCGAACTCCTTGTAGGTGAGCGACACGGTCTGGTTGTCGAGGATCAGGCGCTTGCGCGAGATGTCGACCACGACGCCGGAGGCGGCGCGGTCCTCGTCCTCGTCGACCGTTGCGGTGTGGCGGTGCTTGGCGATCGCGGCCGGGTCCTGCAGGGCGAGGCGGACGACGTCCACGTCGCGTCCGCCGGCGCCGGCGGGGGCCAGCGCCACGGCGGCGTAGGTCTCGGAGGACGGCGCGAGCTCGGCGGTGAGCTGCTTGAGCGCCTCGACGATGCGGCCGAGGTCGGTGCCGGAGGCTGCGGCCTTCAGCTCGTCGATGCCGACGTAGAGGACGAAGCCGCGGGCCTCGGTCCCCTCGGGGACGGCGCGGAGGCGGGGCGCCGGAGCGGCAGGAGCGGCTGCGACAACGGGGGTTGCGGGGCGGAAGGTGTCGACGGTTGCGAGAGACATGGGAGGGGAGTCCTTCGGTGATGATGATGCGTCCGGACCCGGATACGACTGTCCTCCAGCGGTTCAGCTCCGGGAGAGCTGCTGCGGAGGGTGCGCCGGTGACGGGTTTTCCGGTATGACGAGGTGTCCCTGTTCAGAAAGGGACTGATGCACGGGTGCGTTCGTGTGGCGCGCCCGGGGAGCTGTGCCCGGAGCCGACGCTCGTCTGCGTCGGAGGGCGACCGCTCGGCGAAAGGGTCGTCAGATTAGCGACACATTCGGCAACACATGACCGAGTCGCGGCCGGGCATCATCATGCCGGCATCCCCAGGGGCCTCGAAGGAGGTCAGGGTGCGCGAGTTGTCAGTCATGTTGAGAAGTAAACCGTCCCGTGACACGTCGTGTCAAATCGTTACGGATTGTTGCGGAGAGGCTCGACACCCTACACAGTGCCGTACAGACGGTCTCCTGCGTCGCCGAGACCGGGCACAATGTATCCGTTCTCGTTCAGCCGCTCGTCCAGCGCGCCGAGCACGATGGTCACGTCGCGGCCCTCCGTCGCCTTCTCCAGGGCCGCCAGGCCCTCGGGTGCGGCGAGGATGCAGATGGCCGTGACGTCGACGGCGTTGCGCGCGAACAGGAAGTCGATCGCGGCCCCCAGCGAGCCTCCCGTGGCCAGCATCGGGTCGAGCACGAAGCACTGCCGGTCGGAGAGGTCCATCGGCAGGCGCTCGGCGTAGGTGGTCGGCTCGAGTGTCTCCTCGTTGCGCGCCATCCCCAGGAAGCCCACCTCGGCGGTCGGCATCAGCCGGACCATGCCCTCCAGCATCCCGAGCCCAGCCCGCAGGATGGGGACGACCAGCGGACGCGGCTGGCTGAGGGTGACGCCCATCGTCGTGGTCACCGGGGTCTCGATCTGCACGGGCTCGACGCGCACGGCGCGGGTGGCCTCGTAGGCCAGCAGGGTGACGAGCTCCTCCGTGAGCGCCCGGAACACGGGCGACGGGGTCTCCTTGTTGCGGAGCACGGAGAGCTTGTGGGTG
This sequence comes from Leifsonia sp. NPDC056824, assembly GCF_042789575.1. Classification (NCBI taxonomy): domain Bacteria; kingdom Bacillati; phylum Actinomycetota; class Actinomycetes; order Micrococcales; family Microbacteriaceae; genus Leifsonia; species Leifsonia sp. NPDC056824. Next base: position 1,680,834 of record NZ_JBHUAV010000001.1, read on the forward strand.
ATCAGGGGGTGGTCCGCTACGTGCACTCGCATAGGCTCAAGGCTAGCCGAACCCTCCCCGGACGAGGACCCCACCCAGGAGCAGCCGTGACCCTTCCCGTGCCCGCCGACTACGAGCGGTGGATGCGCCGCGCCGTCGCCGACGCGCGGCTCGCCTTCGACACCGGTGACGTCCCCGTCGCGGCGCTCGTGCTGGACGAGCACGGCGAGGTCATCGGCACCGGACGCAACGAGCGCGAGTTGCACCGTGACCCGACCGCGCACGCTGAGATCCTCGCGCTGCGGGCGGCGGCGGCGACGCGGAGTGACTGGCACCTGGAGGGCTGCACGCTGGTCGTGACGCTGGAGCCGTGCGTGATGTGCGCGGGCGCGGTGCTGGCGGCGCGTGTCCCGACCGTGGTGTTCGGCGCCTGGGACGAGAAGGCCGGCGCGGGAGGCTCGGTCTACGACGTGCTCCGCGACCGCCGCCTCAACCACCAGGTCGCCGTCTACCCCGGCGTCCTCGCCGAGGAGTGCGCCGACCTCCTCCTCGACTTCTTCCGCGCCAAACGCTGACCCCCGACTTCCGCATCCATCTCTCCCGGACTTATGTACGCGACATGCCGGTCGGCGGCGTACACAACTCCGGAAACGATGGCTGGGGTCAGTGGGGGAGGGAGTCCAGCCACTCGGAGAAGGCGGCTCGGGAGGCGTCTTGCATTCTGGCCGAGTAGAGCTCGCGGTCCTCGCGGAGGGCCTTGGGGTCGAGGGCGTGCTCGTCCAGTTCGTTGTAGCCGTCGGAGACCCACTGCTCGTGCATCTCGTCGGTGACCTCGGGGTGGAACTGCACCGCCAGCGCGAAAGCGCCGATCGCGAACGCCTCGTTCGAGTAGTCGCTGGAGGACGCCAGCCGGGTCGCCCGCTCGGGCAGCTCGAATGTGTCGCCGTGCCACTCCACCACCGGCACGCCGTCGAAGTGCCGGATGGGCGACGCCGCGCCGGCCTCCGTCGTCTCGACACGGCGGTAACCGATCTGCATGGTGTCGCCCTTGTAGACGCGCTCGCCGAGGGCGCCGGCCATGAGCTGCGCGCCCAGGCACACGCCGAGCGTCGGCCGCTCGGCGTCGAGGCGGCTGCGCAGCAGGTCGCGCTCGGCGGCGAGGAACGGGAACTCGTCGGTCTGGTACGCGCCCATCTCGCCGCCGAGCACGACGACGAGGTCGGCCTCCTGCGGGTCGAGCGCTGAGACATCCTGCGTGGTCACGTCGACGATGCGCAGGTCGTAGCCGTGCTCGACGAGGATCGGGCCGATGTTGCCGAGGTGGATGGACGGGTCGTGCTGCAGGATCAGCGCGGTGCGGGTCACTCGAGTCCTTTGAGGATGATGGTGTCGGTGGCGGGGTGCTGCTCGTTCGGGTCCACCCAGACGTCCGGTTCGATGTAGATGACCCGGGCGACGGGGACGGCGTCGCGGATGCGGCGCTCGATCGTGTCGATCGCGGCAGAGACCTCCAGCATGTTCTGCTCGCCCGCGACGGCGAGCTTGGCGCCGACGAGCAGCTCGTCCGGCCCCAGGTAGAGGGTGCGCATGTGGATGATGCGCTCGACCTCGTCGCCGGCCAGGATCGCCCGCTCGATGGCGGCGACATCCACGTCGGAGGCGCCCTCGCCGACCAGCAGGCTCTTGGTCTCGATGCCGAGCACGATCGCGACCGCGACCAGCAGGAGGCCGATCAGGACGGTCCCGATGCCGTCCCAGACGCCGTTGCCGGTGATGACCGTGAGCCCCACGCCGATCAGCGCGAAGACCAGGCCGATCAGCGCGGCGACGTCCTCCAGCAGCACCACCGGCAGCTCGGGGGCCTTCGCGCGGCGGATGAACTGCGGCCACGACATCCCCTTGCGGAGCGGGTTGGACTCCTTGACCGCCGTGCGCAGCGAGAACGACTCCAGGCCGATCGCGATGAACAGCACCAGCAGCGGCAGCCACCAGTTCTCCAGCGGGTGCGGGTGCGTCAGCTTCTCGACGCCCTCGTAGAGCGAGAAGACGCCGCCGACGGAGAACAGGATGATCGAGACGACGAACGCATACACGTAGCGCTCGCGGCCGTAGCCGAACGGGTGCTCCTTGTCGGCCTTCTTCTTGGCCTGCCGCCCGCCGAGCAGCAGGAGCAGCTGGTTGCCCGAGTCGGCGACCGAGTGCACGCCCTCCGCGAGCATCGAGGAGGAGCCGGAGAACGCCCACGCGATGAACTTGGTCAGGGCGATCCCCAGGTTGGCGGCGAAGGCCGCGACGATAGCCCTGGTACCACCTTCTGCGCTCATGACCTCATCCTAGGATGGGGCCCATGAGCGACACGAAGAACGTCACGCTGCCCACCATCGCGATGCTCGGGGCGGGCTCGATGGGGCGCGCCATCCTGTCCGGCCTGACCGCGCCGGGGGTGACCGTGGACGGCGGCATCCGGGTCACCAACCGGTCGAAGGCGCGCGCTGCGGAGCTCGCCGGCATCCCCGGCGTGACCGCGTACTCGACGGAGCACGACGGCGACGCGAACCGTGCGGCGGTGGACGGCGCCGAGCTCGTGATCGTCGCCGTCAAGCCGGGGATGGTGCCCGACCTCCTGCACGAGATCGCCGACTCGCTGACGCCCGGCGCCATCGTTGTGAGCGTGGCGGCCGGCGTCACCATCAAGACCTTCGAGTCGCTGCTGCCGTCGTCGGTGATCGTGGTCCGCTCGATGCCGAACACGCCGGCGGTCGTGGGCAAGGCCGTCACCGGGATCAGCCCGGGCACCCGCACCGAGCCGGACGACCTCGAGCTGGTCCGCGCCCTGTTCGAGACCGTCGGGGAGGTCGTGGAGGTGCCGGAGTCGCAGCTCGACGCGCTCAGCACCATCTCCGGCTCGGGACCGGCTTACGTGTTCTTCCTCGTGGAGGCGTTGACCGCCGCTGCGATCGAGAAGGGCTTCACGCCGGAGCAGGCGCGGACGCTCGTGAACGGCACGTTCCTGGGCGCGTCCGAGCTGCTGGTCTCCTCCGGCGAGGAGCCCGCCGAGCTGCGCCGCCGCGTGACCAGCCCCAACGGCACCACCGAGCGCGCCATCGCGGTCCTCGCCGACGCCGACCTCCCGGACCTCTTCACCCGCGCGACCTCCGCTGCGCTAGCGCGCGCCCGCGAACTCGCCGCCTCGTAGCCCCCACGCAATCCGTTCCGGAGTTATGTACGCAACACGCCGGTTGCGGGCGTGCATTACTCCGGAACTGATCGCGCGAGTGCTCGGCGGACGGTGAGGAGGGCGCGCGGCACGGGAGGTTTCAGGTCGTCTGCGGTGAGGAAGACGACGTTCCAGCCGCACTCGGTGAGTCGCTCTCTTCTCGCGATGTCCTCGCGGAATGCGCTTTGGTCGGTGCGGTGGATGTCGCCCAGGTATTCGATCGCCACGCGTCGATCCGGGTAAGCGAGATCGACCATCGCGACGGGTCGTCCGTCCCGGAGGACCCGGTAATTCAACTCGGGCTCGGGCAAGCCCGCGCCGACCAGAAGGAGACGGAGGCGCGTCTCCTGAGGCGAGAGCGACCCGTACCGGACGGCCTCGAAAGCCTGACGCAACCGACGGATGCCCGGCCGCCGCGCGTGGTGGCGCACGGCCCGATCGAGATCCACCAGCTCCCACGCGGAAGCGACGTTCGAGTGCGGCTCATCGCCGGTCACGAGCCAGTCGCCGATGACGACCAGATCCTCGAATGGGAGGGTCCGCGAGAGCTGCGCCCAGGTGTCCTCGGCGGCGATCACGCGCAGGCCGTCGACGGTGACCACCTTGTGACCGATCGCCCGCAACTCGTGGCCGACGACCCCGATCATCTGCGGAGGCTTCGCCGGAGCGAACACGGCGACGTGGATGTCTGTCGGGACCGCCCAGTGCGGGAGCGGGAAGCCGTGGATCATCGCTGCGGACTGGTGGCTGAACGTGTGTCGCCCACGCTCGAACGCCGAGTAGGCACGGCACGATTCCGTATGGTCGCGATATTCGATGCCGACGCTGCGCACGCCCCGGAACGGCCGCTGCAGCCCGTCGCCGTCGAGTTGTCGCCGAGTCAGCCCCGCTGCGCGGCCTTGCTCGACCGTGAACCCCGTCTCGTCGACGAGTGTGTCGTACGTCTCCATCCCAAAACCCTGCCGCGCCGACAGTCACGCATCCGACTTATCCACAGCCCAGCCATCTCTCCCGGAGTTATGCACGCAACACGCCGGTTTGAGGCGTACACAACTCCGGAATTGTTGGAGGGGGGAGGGGGCGTGGTACTCGGGGGGTCGTACGACTAGCCTGGGGGGATGGCCGACATCTTCGATGTGATCGCCGACCCTACGCGGCGCGACATCCTCAAAGTGCTGCTCGACCGCAACGCGGATGACGCGCGTCCCGTCGGGGAGATCTCGGTGTCGGAGATCGTGGCCACCCTGGAGCTCAGCCAGCCCACCGTGTCCAAGCACCTCAAGGTGCTGCGCGAGGCCTCGCTGGTGTCCGTCCGCGAGGAGGGCCAGCACCGCTACTACCGGCTCGACCCGACGCCGCTGGAGGCCGTGGAGGACTGGGTCATCCCCTTCACCGCGTCCGAGATCGACCTGTCCGCCTACTCGGTGCAGCTCGCCGACGAGACGCGCGAGTTCGCCAGCACGGTCGGCAAGGTGCTCGCCGACACCCGCCGCCGGGTGGAGCGCGTCACGCCGAAGAAGTGGCGCAGGGACTGATCCGCCGCTGGAGCCCGAGCCCGCGCACGGACTAGAGTTCGCTAGTTCCCCGTCGTCACTACCCGAGTACGATGACGGGCAAGAAAGGGACACCGCATGGTTCACGATGGGGGCTCGAACGCTCTTCGCGAGGTGCGCTTCCTGACGGTCGCCGAGGTGGCCGACATGATGCGCGTCTCCCGCATGACCGTCTACCGGCTCGTCCACTCCGGTGAGCTCCCGGCGATCCGTTTCGGCCGCTCGTTCCGTGTTCCGGAGTCCGCCGTGGCGCAGACGCTGGAGGCCGTGCGGCCGCACCTGGACGGCGGCGTCGCAGACTCGGCGTGATGTCGGGTAGACTGTTTGCTTGTGTCGCCGCGTTCTTCGCGGCAAACCCCTAACTTTGTGAGGTCTACGTGGGTTCCGTTATCAAGAAGCGTCGCAAGCGTATGGCGAAGAAGAAGCACCGCAAGCTTCTTCGCAAGACGCGCCACCAGCGTCGCAACAAGAAGTAGACCTCAGCGTCTGCTGCTCGAGCGCCGGTCCGTGAGGTCCGGCGCTTTCTGCTGTCCGCCGGCGGGTTAGGGTGGATTCCGTGTCCACCGTCACCGTCACGCTCATCGGCAAGCCGGGCTGTCACCTGTGCGACGACGCACGGGAGGCGATCCACGCCGTGATCGGCGACCTCCCCGCCGGCGCCCCCGAGGTGCGCGTGGAGGAGCTCAGCATCCTGGAGGACGCCGAGCTGCACGAGCGCTACGTGGAGGACATCCCGGTCGTGCTCGTGGACGGCCGGCAGCACACCTACTGGCGCGTCGACCCGGCGCGCCTGCGCACCGCCCTGCTGGAGGAGGCCCGTTGACCCTGCGTCACGTCGTCATGTGGAAGCTCGCGTCGACCGTGGAGGCGGAGCGCGCCGATCAGGCCGCCCGCATCAAGGCGGGGCTGGATTCGCTGCCCGCCGTCGTCCCGGAGATCCTGCGCTTCGAGGTGGGGATCAACTCCCTGCCGGTGAACGAGTTCGACGTCGTGCTCGTCAGCGACTTCGAGGACGAGGCCGCGCTGCAGCGCTACGTGGTGCACCCCGAGCACGAGAAGGTCGCGTCGTACATCCGGTCCGTGGTCTCGGGCCGCGCGGCCGTGGATGCCGAGTACTGACCCCATAAAGCACGCGTGCCCGGCGCCTGAGACAGGCGCCGGGCACGGGTGGACGGAGGTCGCTCAGACCACGGGGCTCTCTTCGATGTCCTCGTCGCTGCGGCGGTAGTCCGAGAGGAACTGCGCGAGCGTCGGCGCGTACAGCGCGCGCACCAGGTCGCCGGCCTTCTCGCCGTCCTTCGCCTTGGCGGCATCGTGGATCTCGGTGACGCGCGCCGGCAGCTCGTCGGTGTCGAACGGGCGCTTCCACACGGCGATGTAGCGCAGCACCTGCGGGCTCAGGCCCTCGCTGATCGCGAGCAGCACGTCGTTGCCGCTGTTGCGCTCGAACTCCAGGAAGAAGTCGTTCACCGCACGGCCGAGGGCCGGGAGGTTGCCCGACTTGGCGGCCTTGCGGATCTCCTTGACCGCCTTGTCCTGACGGCCGAGGGCCGCGCTGTCGAGACCGGCGGCCGAGTTCCTGGCCGCGTACTCGTGCAGGAGGCCGGTCGTGTAGATCGCCTCGTCGATCGCGCGGAGGTCGATGGGCGCGACCCGCGTGTAGCGGTTCGGCGCCATCTCGACGAGCCCGATGTCGGCGAGCTTCATCAGCGCCTCACGGATCGGCGTGCGGGAGACGCCGAGCCACGCGGTGAGCTTCTCGTCCAGCAGGGTCTCGCCCGGCTCCAGCGTGCCGTCGAGGATGCCCTCGTAGAGGCGGTTGTAGACGACGTCGCGCAGGAGCTGGCGCTCGACGGGTGCGGAGTCTTTGACGGGGAGCGGCATCAGCGGGCCTCTTTCGTTCCGAACTCGTCCACCACGGTGACGAGCCCCTTGTTCCAGAAGTCGGACACGCCCTTGGCGGCCTTGGCGCCGTTGCCGGCGATGGCCGCGTCGACGGCGGCTGCGAGGTGCGGCGCGCCCTTCTGGTACGCCTTCGACGACGGCGCCGCGATCAGCGCACGGCGCACCTCGGGGAGGTGGCGCGTGAACAGCTTCGCGAGGGTGCGGTTGTCGAGGCGGCGGAGGAAGACGTTGACGAAGCCGTCGGTGAGCACGCGGTCCTTGACGAGCTGCGCCATGTCGTCGCCGTCGCCCACCCGCTCCGTGCAGGCGCGGAGGGCGGCCTTGTCGTTCTCGGTGAGGAGCGGCGTGGCGTCGCGCACGATGCCGACGAGGAGGCTGCCGACGGTGTCGATGAGAGCACGCAGGCGCACGGGGTCGATCGGCGTGACGCGGGTGCGCTTCTGGGGCATGATCTCCACCAGCCCCATTGCCGCGAGCTGGTTCAGGGCTTCGCGGACGGGGGTGCGGGAGACCCCGACCCACTTCTCGATCTCAGCGTCGTAGAGCTGTTCTCCTGGCGTGAGGTCCCCGTCGACGATTGCGTCGAGTAGACGAACGAAAACTTCGTCCCGGATGAGCCGTCGGGGACTGACGGCCTCTGCGATGGGTACAGGCATACATGAATATTACATCCACCTGCGTCGGATGCAAGGCCATCGCGTGATGAAGTCAGGCGTGTCGTATCGCAGGATAGCCTGCCAGGCGCTCAAAAGCGTCCGAGTCGCGCTCAAGAATCGCTGGAGATGTGCTCAGAAACGGTTGCCGAGCGCTTTCGCCTTGAGCGCGTCGAACTCGTTCTGGCTGATCACGCCCTTGTCCAGGAGCGCTTTCGCCTGCTCGATGTCGGCGGCCGGCGTCGCCGACGGCGTGGGGTGCGTGTAGTAGTCGGTGTCCTCCGGCACGGTCCTGCGGTCCCGCGCGTTGCGCTCCGCCATGCCCCGGCCGCGCGCGATCAGGTACACCAGGGCGGTGAGGAAGGGCACGAAGATGAGGAAGATCACCCACACCGCCTTCCACCAGCCACTCAGCTTGTCGTCGCGGAACAGGTCGACCAGGATCGTGAACAGCACCATCAGGTAGGCGACGAAGGCGAACGCCCAGAAGATCAGCCAGATGAAGTTCCAGAAACCGTTCACGACGGGCTCCTCTCGATCGGTGTGCACACCGTAGCCGCGCCGCGGCGCGCCTGGCTAGACGGCAGTGCTCGGCCGTCGCGACGGTGGGCGCGGTTAGGCTGACCGCATGCTCAGCCAGCTGCCCCCGCGCGTATGGCGGGGGAGGACGCCCGGCGGCTGGGCGGCCCTCGTCGCCGGCCTGATCGTCGGCGTTCCCGTCGCGCTCGCGGCGGGGCTGGCGCTGCTCGCGCTCGGTGTCGTCGTGGTCGTCGTCGGTGCCGTGATCGCCATCCTGGCGCTCGCCGCCGAATGGGTCTGGTACCTCGTTCAGCGCGCGTCGCGCGTTCGGTACCCGTTCCCCGTGCCGGCGCCGCGCCGCCGCCGCGCCAGGCGCACGGCGCTGAGCGCCCTCTACCTCACGGCCGCGCCCCGGCTGACCGGCGGGCTCGCCAGGGTCGCCGGCTGGGTGCTCGGGCCGGTCGCCCTGCTGATCGGGCTGGTCGGGATCGTCCTGCCGCGCTGGCGCGCCCGGCCCTACCTCGCGGTCTTCACCCTCCCGGCGCTGCTGCGCAAGACGGTCGCCCTCGGGCGCAGGCGCGGGCTGCTGCGCGACGGGCACGACGCCGTGCTGCTCGGCTACGACGACCTCCTGGAGCGCCGGTTCCCGCTCCTGCACGACTTCCTGACCTGGTGGGGCGACCCGGGACGCGGCGACGACTACACGCCGACGCCCGGCCTCCCCGACGTGCCGGCTGGCCTGCTCGGCCTGGAGCTCGGCCCGTCCCCCGACCCGCTCGGCCAGCCGGGGCTCGCCGCCGGGGCGATGCGGCGCCGGTCGGTGCACACGCTCCGCGACCTGCTGCTCAGCCAGCGCGAGATCGACGACCTCTGCGACCCCGACCTCGACGAGCGCATCGACACCGCGGTCATCCGGCTGGTCGAGCGCGAGCACGAGGGCGTCCGGCACTGGATCGTGCAGTTCCCGAGCACGAAGTCCTGGAGCCCGCGGCCCGGCATCGCGCCCAACGACCTGACCGCCGACCTCGTCATCGGAGCCGAGCACGAGGCGACCATCACGCGGGCGGCGCTGGAGGCGATGCGGGAGGCCGGCATCCGCCCGGGCGAGCCGATCGTGCTGGCGGGGTTCAGCCTCGGCGGGATGGTCGCCTCACAGGTCGCGGTGCGGGCGCACGCGGCGGGCTTCGCCGTGACGCACCTGGTCGTCGCCGGCACGCCGCTCGGGCGCCTGCCCATCCCGGCCGGCATCCGCACCCTGGCCATCGAGCATGTGCTCGACCTCGTCCCGCGCATCGACGGCCGGGAGAACCCGGTGCGCCTGGACCTCGACGGCGCGCGGGTGCTGGTCACCGTCAAGGCCGGCCCTGCGCTCGCGCCCGGCTTCCGGCTCGGCGCGCTGCACCAGGCGATCGCGTACGCCGACACCGCCGGCGCCATCGAGACCGACCCGCCGGGGGACGCCGTGGCCGCGCTCATTGGCGAGCTGAGGCCGTTCTTCGGCCCGGGGCAGCGCGTCCACGACCGCTCGGCGCTGCGGGCGGGGAGCCTGACGGCGCAGTCCGCCGTCCCGCTGTACCTGCACAGCACCGTGGACGAAGGCATCACGCGCGGCGCGCTCCGGCAGTCCCTGCGCCGGCTCGCTGGCGTCTACGCGGTCGACGTGTACCAGTCGCGCGGCGGCCTCGCGACGACGATCCTGTGGAGCGCCGACGTGCTGGTCCGCGCGCTCGGACCCTGGCTGGCCCCGACCAGGCGCGCGGCGATCTACCGCGGCCTGCTGTCGCTGCTCGGCCGGCGGCGCGCGGTCGGCATCCACCTGCGGCTGCAGGCCCGCGAGACGCCGGGACTGACCTGGGAGGCCACGCTCCAGCGGATGCCGGACGGCCGCTGGCGGGAGACCATCGACGTCATCGTGGACGATCGCGCCCGGCCGGAGGACGTGTCCCGGCTGTTCCCGGAGGGCGTGAGGACGCGGGTGGTGCTGCACCGACCGGACGCGTTCGAGCCCGTCCTCGACGCCGCAGGGGTCTGATCGCGTCGTACGATCGGCGGGACGGTCCACCGCGGAGGGTGCGACCCCGTGGCGAGGAGGGGACATGGGACGCGAGACGTTTTGGGCCGAGGACCCCGACCCGCTGCTGCGCGTCGGCGAGGGCTACCTTCTCGCCGACAGCGACACCGCGGGGACGCCGGGGTTCGACGGACGCAAGAAGGACGGCGCGGCGGCGCTCGCCGAGGGCGCCGCTATCCTGGCCGACCTCCAGGAGCGACTGTTCGCGGCGGGGACGCTCGGCGATCGGCGCAGCGTGCTGCTCGTCCTGCAGGCGATGGACACGGCGGGCAAGGGCGGCATCGTGACCCACGTCGTCGGGCAGATGAACCTCGGCGGCGTGCGGTACGCGGGCTTCAAGAAGCCGACGCAGACGGAACTCGCCCACGACTTCCTCTGGCGGATCTGGAGCCGTGTGCCGGCGGCGGGCGAGGTCGGCGTCTTCGACCGCTCGCACTACGAGGACGTCCTCATCGGCCGGGTCCGCAAGCTCGCGCCGGAGGAGGAGATCGAGCGTCGCTACAGCGCGATCAACGAGTTCGAGCTGGAGCTGGCGGAGTCGGGGACGACGATCGTCAAGGTGATGCTGAACCTGGGCAAGGACGAGCAGAAGAAGCGCCTGGCCGACCGGCTGGAGCGCGTCGACAAGCAGTGGAAGTACACCACCGGCGACGTGGACGAGCGGCTCCTCTGGGACAGCTACCAGGACGCGTACCAGGTCGTCTTCGACCGCACGTCGACGGCGTACGCGCCGTGGTACGTCGTGCCCGCCGACCGCAAGTGGTACGCGCGGCTCGCGGTGCAGCACCTGCTCATCCACGCCCTGGAGGAGCTGGAGCTGGAGTGGCCGACACCGGACTACGACGTGCAGGTCGAGAGGGCACGGCTGGCGGCGAGCTAGGGGACCGGCCTGGTGGTCGTCGTCGCTGTCAGCCGAAGGCTTCGACGATCGGGCGGAACTTCATGGTCGTCTCCGCGTACTCCGTGGCGGGGTCGGAGTCGGCCACGATGCCCGCGCCCGCGTAGGCGGTGAGGTCACCGGTCTCGCCGAGCTGCGCGCAGCGCAGGGCGATCGCCCACTCGCCGTCACCGTCCCCGCCGACCCAGCCGACCGGCCCGGCGTACCGCCCGCGGTCGAACGGCTCCAGCTTGCGGATCAGCGCGAGCGCCTCCGGTGTCGGCGTCCCGGCGACGGCGGCCGTCGGGTGGAGCGCGTCCGCCAGGTCGAGCGAGCTCGACCCGTCGCTGAGCGTGCCGGCGATATCGGTCGCGAGGTGCCAGAGGTTCGGCAGCTTGAGGGTGAACGGCTCGTCGCTCGCCCCGAGGTCCGCGCTGTGCGGGCGGAGCGCGTCGAGCACGCTGGAGACGGCGAAGCGGTGTTCGCCCTGGTCCTTGGCCGAACCCGCGAGGGCCAGCGCCGACTCGCGGTCGCTGTCGGCGTCGCGGCCGCGGGACATCGTGCCGGCGAGCACCCGGGCGGTCACTGTGCCGTGGTGCACGCGCACCAGCGTCTCGGGGGAGGACCCGACCAGCCCGTCGACGGCGAACGTCCAGCAGTCGGGGTAGCCGAGGGCCAGCTCCACCAGCGCGCGCCGCACGTCCGACTCGAGCGGCAGGTGCGCGGACAGCTCCCTGGCCAGGACCACCTTGGAGAGGTCGTGCTCGCGGATGCGCGCCACCGCCGTCGCGACGGCGGACTCGTAGCCGCCCTCGTCCAGTCCGGCGGGGAGGAGGCTGAGGCGGTACTCGTCCCCGAACGCGATCGGGCGCGGAAGGTCCTGCGCGCCGCGCGATCGCCGGTCGGACGCGTTCGCCGCCCCGGGGGAGTCGTCCAGCGGCGTGATCCGGGTGATCCAGCTGCGGCCGCCGCGGCGCCCGAGGACGGTCTGCGGAACGATCAGCACGCTCGTGGCCGTGCTCTCGTCGTCGAACGCGAACGTCCCGAACGCGACCAGCCCGGTGCCCGGCGTGCGCACCTCGTCCGAGACGGTCGCCGCCTGGACGGTCGCCCGCCACGCGTCCGACGCCTGCCGGATGCGGTCCGGCCCGCGGAACTCCAGCCGCAGGGCCTCCCCGATGCCGGCGATCCCCTCGCCTTTGCGGACCCACACGAGGGGCCGACGCGAGTCGAGGAAGGGAACGAGATGCCGGACGTCGTCGAGGGGGGTGGTCTCGACCGACAGGGCGGTCACGCCCGTAGCCCGGCGGGTGGTCGAGGGTGCGGTCACCGGACCAGCCTACGCCCGGGCCGCTGGGCGCCGGATGCGCGACGGCTGGGCGTTGGCCCGGTGCCGGATGCCCTGTGCGAGCCCCCGAAATGCACGGCATGTCGGCGCAGCCTAAGCTGGGGGGGTGAGTAAGGCCGACCTCAGCAAGCAGCCCTCCCAGGTCGCCGCCATGTTCGATGAGGTGTCGACCCACTACGACCGGACCAACACCGTCCTCTCGATGGGCAACGCGACGCTGTGGCGGCTGGCGACGACCCGAGCCGTCGGGCCGCGCGCCGGCGAGACGATCCTCGACGTGGCGGCCGGGACCGGCACGTCCAGTGCGTCCCTGGCGCGCAACGGGGCCAGCGTGGTCGCCGCCGATTTCTCGGAGGGCATGATCGAGGTCGGCAGGCGCAGGCAGGCCGGCAACCCGTTCGTCACCTTCGTGCAGGCGGACGCCACGAAGCTCCCGTTCGACGACGACACGTTCGACGCGGTCACGATCTCGTTCGGCCTGCGCAACATCGTCGACCCGCGGGCGGCGCTCGCCGAGTTCTACCGGGTGACCAAGCCGGGCGGCCGGGTCGTGGTGTGCGAGTTCTCCCAGCCTCCTGTGGCCGCGATCCGTGCGGGCTACGGCGCGTACCTGCGCTACGGGATGCCCGTGCTCGCCCGCGTTGCGAGCTCGAACCCGGCGGCGTACGAGTACCTGATGGAGTCCATCGAGGCCTGGCCGAACCAGCCCGCGCTGGCGGCCTGGCTGCGCGAGGCCGGCTTCGAACGCGTGGCCTGGCGCAACCTGACCGCGGGCATCGTGGCGCTGCACCGCGGGTGGAAGCCGGTGGAGGTGGCGAAGCCTGTCGCGAAGAAGCCGGCGGCCAAGAAGCCTGCAGCGAAGAAGCCCGCAGCGAAGGGGCCCGCAGCGAAGAAGCCCACGACCGCCATCCCATCCGAGGGGGAGTAAGTGCCACGTAGCGTTCCGGCCGTGCGGCGACAGGCGTCGCTCAGCAGCCAGCTCGGCCTGACCGAGCGGATCTTCGTCCGCGGCGAGGACCGCCAGGTCGCCAACGCCGTCGACGACGGTCTCGCGCAGGTCGAGGAGGCGCTGCACCGCGAGATGCGGTTCGCCGACAACCTCGCCGACGTCACCACCCGCTACCTTCTGGAGGCCGGCGGCAAGCGCGTCCGCCCGATGCTCACGCTCCTCACCGCACAGCTCGGCGAGGGCAACACCGCGCGCGTCCTGCAGGCAGCACAGGCGGTCGAGATCACTCACCTCGCCTCCCTGTACCACGACGACGTCATGGACGACTCGCAGATGCGGCGCGGTGTGCCAACGGCCCAATTCGTTTGGGGCAACTCCGTCGCGGTCCTCACCGGCGACCTCCTGTTCGCCCGCGCCAGCAAGCTCGTCTCTGCGCTTGGCGAGCGCGCCATCCAGCTCCAGGCCGACACGTTCGAGCGGCTGTGCCTCGGCCAGCTCCACGAGACCATCGGTCCGCAGGACGGCGAGGACCCGATCGCGCACTACATCCGGGTGCTGGAGGACAAGACCGGCTCTCTCATCGCCGTCGCCGCCCAGATGGGCGTGGCGTTCTCGAACGCCGACACCGCCTACGAGCAGCCCGTCGTGACCTTCGGCGAGAAGATCGGTGTCGCCTTCCAGCTCATCGACGACGTCATCGACCTCTCGTCGGTCGGCGTGGCCGAGACCGGCAAGACCCCGGGCAACGACCTCCGCGCCGGCGTCGCTACGCTCCCCGTGCTGAAGCTGCGGGAGCGCGCCGACGCCGACTCCGACGCACGCGCCCTGCTCGAGCGGCTGGAGCGCGACGTCATCGGCACGGCCGAGGATGGCGAGATCACCCCGGAGGCCACCGCAGCCATCGCCGCGCTCCGGGAGCACCCGGTCACCGCGGAGACTCTCGAGGAGGCGCACCGCTGGGCCCGGGAGGCCGTGGAAGCCCTCGAGCCGCTGCCCGACGGCCCCGTGAAGAAGGCGCTCGTGCGGTTCGCCGACACGATCGTCGAACGTTCGAGCTGAGCACGAAGGAATCAACGCATGACCAAACTGCGACTGGCGATCGTCGGCGCCGGCCCGGCCGGGATCTACGCCGCTGACATCCTGCTCAAGGCGGAGCGCGGCTTCGACGTCTCGATCGACCTGTTCGAGGCCCTCCCCGCGCCGTACGGGCTGGTGCGCTACGGCGTCGCGCCCGACCACCCGCGCATCAAGGGCATCATCACCGCGCTGCGCGAAGTGCTCGACCGCGGCGACATCCGGATCTTCGGCAACGTCACCTACGGCGTCGACATCACGCTCGACGACCTGAAGCGCCACTACAACGCGGTGATCTTCGCCACCGGCGCGGTGCACGACTCCGACCTCGACATCCCGGGCATCGACCTCGGCGGCTCGTATGGGGCGGCCGACTTCGTGAGCTGGTTCGACGGCCACCCCGACGTGCCGCGCACCTGGCCGCTGAATGCGAAGTCCGTCGCTGTGATCGGGAACGGCAACGTGGCGCTCGACGTCTCCCGCATCCTGGCGAAGCACGCGGACGACCTGCTGCCGACAGAGATCCCCGACAACGTCTACGACATCCTGAAGGAGTCGCCCGTCACGGACGTGCACGTCTTCGGACGCCGCGGCCCTGCGCAGGTGAAGTTCACGCCCTTGGAGCTCCGCGAGCTCGGCGAGCTGCGTGACGTCGACATGATCCTCTACGAAGAGGACTTCGAGTACGACGAGCACTCCAAGGACGCCATCGCGAGCAACAAGCAGGTGATGGTCATCGACCGCGTGCTGCAGCAGTGGCGGCAGCGTGAGGTGGGCACGGCCTCCCGGCGCCTGCACCTGCACTTCTACGCCAAGCCGCTGGAGGTGCTCGCCGACGAGGACGGGAACGTACGGGCGTACCGCTACGAGCGCACCGAGTCGGACGGCGCCGGCGGTGTGCGCGGGACCGGCGAGATCCGGGAGCTGGAGATCCAGGCGATCTACCGCGCGGTCGGCTACTTCGGGTCGCCGCTGCCCGGTATCCCGTTCGACAAGAAGCACGGCGTCATCCCGAACCACGAGGGCCAGGTGTTGCGCAACCGCGACAACGAGCGGATGTACGGCGTGTATGCGACGGGGTGGATCAAGCGGGGCCCGGTGGGCCTCATCGGTCACACCAAGTCGGATGCGATGGAGACGATCAAGCATGTGATCAACGATCAGGGCAACTGGTGGTCTCCCGCTGACCCCTCCGAGGAATCTGTTGAGAACCTGCTGCGCGAGCGAGGTGTGGAGTACACGAACCTCGAGGGCTGGCACAACCTCGACACCCACGAGCAGGCGCTCGGCGCCGAGCGCGGCCGCGCGCGGATCAAGGTCGTCCCGCGTGAGGAGATGCTGCGCGCGTCGAACGGCACCGCGGTGGAGGCGACGGCGGCGGAGTAGGCCGGGATCCGCCCGTTGGGGCGGACGCCCTCTCGCGTCCCGCCCCTCCGATCTGGCACGCTGGTGACATGGTCGGCCCAGTGGAGTGGCGCCCCGACGTCCTCGGCGCCGGGTTCCAGCAGGCGACGCTCCCGCTCGGCCACGACGCCGAGGGCGAGGTCGTCGCGACGCTCGTGCGCTACGAGCCGTGGCCGCACCTCGCCGACCTCCGGCCCGGCCGTCCGGCCGACGAGACCGACGTGCTGTACGTGCACGGCTGGTCGGACTACTTCTTCCAGACCGGGCTCGCGCGGTTCTGGCACGACCAGGGCGCACGGTTCTTCGCGCTGGACCTGCGCAAGTACGGCCGCAGCCTCCGCCCCGGCCAGACCCCCGGGTTCATCGACTCGCTCGACGCCTACGACGCCGACATCGAGGCGGCGCTCCGCGCGATGGGCCACGCGGAGGGCGAACGGTCGCACCGCCGGCTCATCCTGCTGGGCCACTCGACGGGAGGCCTCACGCTGAGCCTGTGGGCGGACCGGCACCCCGGCCGGGCGTCGGCCGTCATCCTCAACAGCCCGTGGCTGGAGTTCCAGGCGCACTCGGCCGGCCGGGCGATGCTCGCGCCGCTCATGGACCTCCAGTCCCGGATCGAGCCGAAGGCCGCCATGCCGAACGTCGACCTCGGCTTCTACACCCGCTCGGTGTCGCGGACGCTGGACGGCGAGTGGGACTACGACCTGACCTGGCGTCCGGTGCGCGGCTTCGCGGTGCACCCCGCCTGGCTCACCGCCATCCTCGCCGGGCACACCCGCGTCGCGGCCGGGCTCTCGATCGACGTCCCGGTGCTCACGCTGCTCTCATCGCGCTCGACGCTGCTGCCGTACTGGACGACCGACATGCTGAGCTCGGACGTGGTGCTCCTGGTGCAGGACATCGCCGTGCGCGCACTGCGGCTCGCGCCGACCGTGACGGTCGCGCGCATCGACGGCGCGCTGCACGACGTGTTCCTGTCGCAGGAGCCGGCGCGCGTGGCGGCTTACGGGCAGGTCGCCCGCTGGCTGCGCGGAGCGCTCAGCGGAAGTTCACGAACTGCAGGGCCACGTCCAGGTCGGCGCCTTTCAAGAGGGCCATTGTCGCCTGGAGGTCGTCCCGGCTCTTCGAGCTGACGCGGAGCTCGTCGCCCTGGATCTGCGACTTGACACTCTTGGGCGCCTCGTCGCGGATCAGCTTGTTGATCTTCTTGGCGGCGTCCTGCTCGATGCCGTCCTTCAGGCCGACCTCGATGCGGAACTCCTTGCCCGACGGGTAGGGCTTGCCGGTGTCGAGCGACTTGAGGGTGATGCCGCGCTTGATGAACTTGGACTCGAGGACCTCGAGCACCGCCTTCACGCGCTCCTCGGTGTTGCCCTTGAGCAGCACCTTCTCGCCGCTCCACTCGACCGAGGCGCCGACGTTCTTGAAGTCGTAGCGCTGCTCGACCTCCTTGCGGGCCTGGTTGACGGCGTTGTCCGCCTCCATCTTGTCGACCTTGCTGACGACGTCGAACGAGGAGTCTGCCACTGTACTGTTCCTTCCCGCGCAGGTGTCCGGCGATCGGGCCGGACGGCATCCAGTCTACGGGCGGCGCGCGTCGCGCGCGGTGGTCAGGCCGTCTGCTGGAGCTCGGCGTAGTAGGTGACGTGGCAGCCGTCACCGTTGCACTCGACGCAGACGGCGATCTCCTCGGAGTGCTGACGGGGGTCGGCGCCCGTCCCGTCGCATCGTTCGCAAATCTCCAACGTTCTCATGCCCCCGATTGTGCGCGCGGCCACCGACATCGGCGGCAGGAGCCGGGGAGTGTCGCGAAGTCGCGGGCGGCCGCGCGGATTCTGCTGTGGGCGGAATCCGAAAATCGGATCGGCGCGGACGCAGGCGTCCGGCTTAGGCTTCAGGCATGTTGATGCGGCACGCGATCGGCTCCGTGCTCCGCCGCTTGCGGACGGAGCGGGGCGCGACGCTGCGCGAGCTCTCGGAGACCTCGCGCATCAGCATCCCGTACCTGTCGGAGATCGAACGCGGCCGCAAGGAGGCGTCGTCCGAGATCCTCGCGGCGCTGTGCCGTGTGCTCGATGTGACCGAGGGGGAGCTGCTGTCGGAGGTCGTGGCGGAGTTCGCGCGCGTCGAGGTGCTGAGCCTGGTCCCGGAGCGGGTCCACGCGGCGGCGGTTGTCGATGAGCACGCGGTGTCCGACGCTGCCCAGCCCGTGCTGCTGGCCGCCTGAGCCTCCCGCGCGCCGTGCCGCTCAGCCGGCGAGCGCCCGCGTCGAGCCGATGACCTCGTCCACGAAGCCGTAATCCCTGGCCTCGTCGGCGGTGAACCAGCGGTCGCGGTCGCCGTCCTCGATGATCTGCTCGACCGACTTGCCGGTCTGCTCGCTGGTCAGCTCCGCCATCCTGCGCTTGAAGTGCAGGATCTGCTTCGCCTGGGTCTGGATGTCCGCACTCGTGCCGCCGAACCCGCCGTGCGGCTGGTGCATCACGATGGACGAGTTCGGGAGCGCATACCGCTTGCCCGGCGCGCCGGACGACAGCAGGAACTGCCCCATCGAGGCCGCGAAACCCAGCGCGACGGTCGCCACGTCGGCGCGGACGAAGTTCATCGTGTCGTAGACGGCGAACCCCGCGGTGATGGAGCCGCCAGGCGAGTTGATGTAGAGGAAGATGTCGCGATCGGAGGCGATGGAGTCGAGCAGCAGGAGCTGCGCGCAGACCTCGCCGGCCGACTCGTCGTTCACTTCGGTGCCGAGGAACACGATGCGCTCCTTGAGCAGCCGCTGCACGGGGGAGAAGGTCTCAGGAGTGGTCATGGCGTCATCCTGCGACCGGGGGTGAGCGTTTGTCGCGTGGTTCTGCCGTGTGCGAATTCGCGGGAGGCAGACAGGCGGTTGTTGGTGCGGCCCGGCCGATTTCGTGAGACGGCGCGCGCCGAGTATTCTTACATGGCGCCTTTGCGGCGCATGGCGAGTTACCCAAGCGGCCAAAGGGATCTGACTGTAAATCAGCCGGCGTAGCCTTCGGGGGTTCGAATCCCTCACTCGCCACGTTTGTACGAAGGGGACCCGATTGATCGGGTCCCCTTCGTCGTTCTATCGCTACGGGGTCATGCCCTGCCGAATCCAGGTCTCAACGGCCCAGATGATGTTGTAGAGGTTCCACGGGGCGACGTCGTAGGTGTCCCACGGCTGACCCACCCGCGAGGTCCACTCGGGAACGCGGCAGCAGACGCGGTGGCCGAAAACACGGAAGAGCGTGTCGCAGGCGAGGCGTCGAGGTCTCGACGGCGCGGCAGACGTGTGGTCGCCGTCGACAAGACGGACGAGAAAATTATCGAGCGCAGACTTCATAGGGTCTCCCTATTCGGTGTCGCCGGCCGCCGAATGCGGCTAGCGTTGCGTCGCGCTCATGCCGCAAGGATAGCCGCAAGCATGTGAATAGTGTTCGCACCCGATCGATGCCAGGCTTGTCCCCATGCCCACCCCCAACGAGCTGCTCGAGATCGCCACCACCGTCGCGCGTCGCGCCGCCGCTCTCGCGCTGCAGCGCCGCAGGGACGGGGTGGAGATCGCGGCCTCCAAGTCGACCATCACCGACATCGTCACGCGCGCCGACCAGGAGGCCGAGGACCTGATCCGCGGCGCGCTGGAGGCGTCGCGGCCGCGGGACGGGTTCCTCGGGGAGGAGTCCGGCGGCGAGCGGGGGAGCAGCGGGCTCACCTGGGTGGTCGACCCGATCGACGGGACGGTCAACTACTTCTACGACATCCCGGCCTGGGCGGTCAGCGTCGCCGTCGTGGAGGGCGACCCCGATCCGGCGACGTGGCGGACGCTGGCCGGGGCGGTCGTGAATCCGTCGACCGGGGAAGTGTTCACCGCGTCCCTGGGAGGTGGTGCCCGGTTGAACGGCGAGCCGATCCGGGTCAATGAGGGGGTGGAGTTGCCGCTCGCGCTCGTCGGGACCGGGTTCGGGTACGACCCGGAGATCCGGCGCAAGCAGGCGGCGTTCGTGACCGAGCTGATCCCGCAGGTGCGCGACGTCCGGCGGATCGGGGCGGCCTCCCTCGACCTGTGCTCTGTCGCGTGCGGGCGGCTCGACGCCTACTACGAGCGTGGGCTGAACCCGTGGGATCACGCGGCCGGCGCGCTCATCGCGCAGGAGGCGGGGGCGACGGTCGGCGGGCTGGACGGTGCTCCGGCCGGCAAGGCGCTGCTGCTCGCGGCGGCGCCCGGCCTGTACGGGCAGCTCGACCCGCTGGTGCAGGCGTACTACCAGCGCTGGGAGTGACCGGCCGGCCTCCCGAGTGGTGAGGCAGTTACCGTTTCGTTATATTGGGTCGGGTGCCCCAGACCCCGACCCGCCGCGAGTTCCGGCAGCGTGAGCGAGCGGCCCAGCGGGCACGCGAGCCGCGCTTCGGCCGCGGGGTGAGCACGCTCGCGATGCTCTCGGTCCTCGGGATCGCGGTCGCGACCACGGTCCCGGCGATGGCGCTCCTGACCGAGGACCAGATCCGCGCGCGCACCGCCTCGGCCACGTTCTCCAGCGCTCCTGCGTCGGAGGGGGAGGTCCAGGCGCTCGACAGCATCGCTCCGGCCGACCGGGAGGCGATCGTCCGCGACGGGGGTGCCGCGACCTCCGGCGACCAGCTCGCAGCGCTGCGGTCGATGCGGATCGCGGACACCTTCCGCAACAACCCGGCGGGCGCCATCCAGTGGCCGTTCCCGGTCGGCGTGCCGATCACCTCCGGGTTCGGGCCGCGCGCGGCGCCGACCGAGGGGGCCTCCACCGATCACCGCGGTGTGGACTTCGCGCCTGGGGACGGCGTGCCCATCCAGATCATCGCCGACGGCGTGGTGCGGGAGGTCGTGACCGGCGACCGCGGCGGCTGCGGCGTGAACGTCACCATCGACCACCGGATCGACGGGCGGCTGGTCAGCAGCAAGTACTGCCATATGCAGACGGGATCGGTGCGGGTCGCCGAGGGTCAACAGGTGCGGGTGGCCGACATCGTGGGCAGGGTGGGGAACACCGGGGTCTCGACGGGGCCGCACCTCCACTTCGAGATCCGGCTGGACGGTACCGAGGCGGTCGATCCTGTTGTGTGGCTGCGGGCCAACGCGAGTTGAGGGGCGTGGGTAACGGAGGAGATCCGGGCCGCCACGCCGGGCGGGGACAGCTAACGGAGGAGACCCGGGCCTGATCGGGGTGGATCTCCTCCGTTGGGGGCGGCTGTCAGACGAGCCAGGCGGTGGTGTCCTGTGGGAGCATGCCGTCCTGCAGCGGGCCGCTGGCCAGGATGACGGTGCCCTCGGGCAGCGGCAGCGGGGCCCTGCCGAAGTTGACGGCGACGGTGACCTTCCCGGAGCGGAACAGCAGCGCGTCCGCGCCGGCGTTCGACCACTGCAGCTCGCCGAACGCGAGGTCGTGCTCGCGGCGGGCGGCCAGCGCCTCCTGGTACATGCTCAGCGTCGAGCCGGGCACGCCCTCCTGCGACGAGCGGGTGTACTCCGCCCAGGTCGCGGGCTGGGGCAGCCAGCTCTTCGGGCCGGGGCCGAAACCGTACGACGGGTCGGCGCCCTCCCACGGGATGGGCACGCGGCAGCCGTCGCGGCCGTAGCGCTCGCCGTTCGTGCGGAACCAGGTGGGGTCCTGGCGGGCGTCGTCGGGGAGGTCGATGGCCTCCGGGAGGCCGAGCTCCTCACCCTGGTACAGGTACGCCGAGCCGGGGAGCGCGAGCATGAGGGCCGTCGCGGCGCGGGCGCGGCGCAGGGCGAAGGCCGGGTCCGGGATGCCGGTCGACGTCGGGCCGATGCCGTGACCCTGCGGGTTGTCGCCGGTCAGGGCCAGCCGGGTGGCGTGCCGGACGACGTCGTGGTTGGAGAGCACCCAGGTGCTCGGAGCGCCGACGCTGCCGAACACGGCGATCGAGCGGTCGATCACCGCACGGAGCGCGACCGCGTCCCACGGCGTCTCCAGATAGCCGAAGTTGAAGGTCTGCTGCATCTCGTCGGGGCGGACCCAGTTGGCGAGCTTCTCCATCGGCTCCACCCAGGCCTCGCCGCAGAGCACGCGGTCGCCCTCGTACTCGTCGAGGACCGTGTGCCAGTCGCGGTAGATGTCGTGGACGCCGTCCTGCCCGAAGTACGGGGGCGTGACGGGCTCGCCCTCGGCGTGCGCGCTGATCTGCGGCTCCAGCACGATGCCGCCGGTCGTGGTCGCGATCGCGCCGCCGCCCATGCTGCCGGCATTCGCGGGCGGGGTGTAGTCGGGGAGGCCGGCCTCCTTGATCATGCCGTGGGCGACGTCCACGCGGAAGCCGTCGACGCCGCGGTCCAGCCAGAACCGCAGCACGCCGCGGAACTGCTCCCGCACCCACGGGTTCTCCCAGTCGAAGTCGGGCTGCGACTTGTCGAACAGGTGGAGGTACCACTGTCCGTGGGTGCCGTCGGCCTCGGTGATGCGGGTCCAGGCGGGGCCGCCGAAGATGGACTCCCAGTTGTTGGGGGCCTCGTCGCCGTTCGCGCCCGTGCCGTCGCGGAACAGGTAGCGGGCGCGCTCTGCACTGCCCGGAGCCGAGGCGAGGGCCTCCTGGAACCAGACGTGGTCGCTGGAGGAGTGGTTGGGGACGATGTCGATGATGACGCGCAGCCCGAGCCCGTGCGCCGTCTCCAGCATCGTGTCGAAGTCGGCGAGCGTGCCGAAGCTGGGGTCGACGTCGCGATAGTCGGCCACGTCGTAGCCGGCGTCGTTCTGGGGCGACGTGAAGAACGGCGACAGCCACACGGCGTCGACGCCCAGGTCGCGCAGCGCGGGGAGGCGGCTGGTGATGCCGTTGAGGTCGCCCATGCCGTCGCCGTCGGCGTCCGCGAAGGAGCGCGGGTACACCTGGTAGATGACGGCGGAGCGCCACCACTCGCGGCCGGGGGTACTGGGCGAGAGCGTGCGGGAGGATTCGAAAGTAATGGGGATCACCTGTCTTGGCTTCAGGACGGGGAGTCGCTGCGGGCACGCGTGGCGGGAACGATCGGGGGGCGCCGTCGTTCCTCGCACGCCGCCGCTTGCGGCACCGGGATCGGCGCGCCGACGTCGGCGCTGGCAGCAATGCTAGCCCCCTCGACTGGGTGCGGGCTTGTGTGACGGGCTGCGCGGCGTGAACGGGGCGCGTGCAGACTAGCGCGACGGAGTGAGCCAGTGCGACGGACGGTGAAGTGCGGCGGGCAGCCGGGTGCTCGCATCCCCTCGTGCCGCGTCGACCTGGGGCTGAGTGAGGTAGATGGCGCGGTCGAGGACGGTGCCTTCCAGCCGGGCATCGCGGAGGTCGGCGCCGATGAGCTCGGCGGCGGTCAGGTCGGCGTCGCGGAGGTCGGCGCCGATCAGGAGGGAGCCGCGCAGCTCGGCGCCGCGGAGGTCGGCGCCGCGCAGGTCCGCGCCGAGGAGGTGGGCTCCGGGGGAGAGGCGGGAGCGCTTGACGCGGAGCGGGGTGGAGGTGCGTCGGGGTTCGCGGGTCGCTGCCTCGCTCGCTGCCTCGCGGGTCAGCCGGGCGGCCTCCCGGAGCAGGGCTGCCGCGGGGGCGCGGAGTTCGTCGACGTCGAGTTCGAGGATGAGCGCCGGGGCCGCGTCGGCCGCTGCTGCGACCTCGTCCCAGGAGGCACGCAACGCGTCGTGGAGCGGCGCCGCGGCCGGCATCGCGAGAGCCTCGCGGAGGTACCAGAGCAGCTCGTGGAGCTGACGGACGATCGGGAAGACGGCGAACGTTTCGGCGCGGACGCCCGCGTCGTCGCGCCACGACCGGCCGCCGAAGGTGTGGCCGGTGACGAGCTGGCCGGCGCCGAAGCAGTCGAACACCGTGCAGCCCTTGAAGCCGCGCTCGCGGAGCTGCGGGTGGATGCGGCAGCCGAAGCCGTCCTCCAGGTTCACGCACTCCTCGCCTGCCGGCTTGTCGAACGCGAAGTCCGCGGAGCGGGCGAAGGCGAGCGCGACGCAGCAGAGCCCCGAGCAGGAGGCGCAGTCGGCGGCGAGAGCGCGCTCGGGTGCGAGGGCGGGGGACATTCCTCCACAGTAGGGCTGCGCGTGTGACCTCTCCACATCTTCGACACATTCGGAATAGCCACGGACACCCCGCGTTAGCGTGGAAGGACAGCCACGAAAGGATCACGGAATGACTTCACCGCGCCGCGCCATCGGAACCTCCGACCTCCAGGTCTTCCCTCTCTCACTGGGCGGAAACGTCTTCGGCTGGACGGCCGACCGCGACACGTCCTTCGCGGTGCTCGACGCCTACACGGCGGCGGGCGGCAACTTCGTGGACACCGCGGACGGCTACTCGGCCTGGGTGCCGGGCAACACCGGCGGCGACTCGGAGCGCATCCTCGGCGAGTGGTTCACGGCCCGCGGCCGACGCGACGACGTCGTGCTCGCGACCAAGGTCAGCCAGCACCCCGACTTCAAGGGACTGGCCGCCGACAACATCCGCCGCGCCGCCGACGCCTCCCTCGAGCGCCTGCAGAGCGATTACATCGACCTCTATTACGCGCACTTCGACGACCAGTCGGTGCCGCTGGAGGAGACCGTCGCCGCGCTCTCCGGTTTGGTGGACGCGGGCAAGGTCCGCCACATCGCCATCTCGAACTACTCCCCGGAGCGCATCGAGGAGTGGTTTGCGATCACCGAGCGCGAAGGCCTCCACCGTGCGGTCGCCCTCCAGCCGCACTACAACCTGGTCGAGCGCGCCTACGAGGAGAAGTACCGCCCGATCGTCGAGCGCGAGGGCCTCGGTGTTATGCCGTACTTCGCGCTCGCCGCAGGCTTCCTGACCGGCAAGTACCGCGACGGCGTGACCGTCGACAGCCCCCGCGCCGGCGGCGCCGCCAAGTACCTGGACGAGACCGGCCGCAGCGTACTCGCCGCCCTGGACGAGGTCTCCGCCGCGCACGGCGTCTCCGTCGCGACCACCGCTCTCGCCTGGCTCGCCGCCCAGCCGACCATCACCGCGCCGATCGCGAGCGCCCGCACGCTGGAGCAGCTCCCCGACCTCCTGGCCTCGGTGGACCTCGTGCTGACCGCCGACGAACTGGACGCGCTCGACGGCGCCTCGGAGGCAGCCAAGGCCGCGTGATCCCGGTGTGATCCGGGGGTTCGGGTGGTATTTGGCACCCTCGCGAGGATGGTATCCTCGTACGGTTGCCGAAAACGGCCCGGACCATTCCGGATGCCCGGCTTCGCCCCCTTAGCTCATTGGTAGAGCACTTCCTTGGTAAGGAAGAGGTAGTGGGTCCGATTCCCACAGGGGGCTCCGTCTCCCGGTCGCGACACCGGGAGGCTACGGCGGGGTAGCTCAGGTGGTTAGAGCACACGGCTCATAATCGTGGTGTCGCGGGTTCGAGTCCCGCCCTCGCTACAAAACCAGTGAATCACTGGGAACGGCGGCTGTTGAACAGCCGCCGTTTTGTCGTTTGATGGGACGATTCGCCCTAGTCATCCAGTCCCTCGCGCCAGCCGGCCTCGAATGCTTCAGTGCCGCGGAGGGGCCCGAGATGGCGGTCGGCGAGAATGGCGTCGAACGGGTGCGGAGCCACACCCAGCGAGCGACGCAAGCGGGCGGCTCTGGCCGCGAGGGCGCCGGCCCGGCGGGGATCGCCCGTCCGGGCTGCGACATGAGCCTGACCCTCGAGGGTCTCGGCGAGGCCCCAGCGGTCGTCGGCGTCCCTGACGATCGCGAGGCTGTCCTCGAGCTCTCGGGTCGCGCCGTCGAGGTCTCTGGTGAGGAGCCGGACTGCCGCCAGGTGCCTGAGCGCGCGGGCCTGGTACGTCTCGTCGCCGAGTTCGGCGAACATGTCTCGCGCCGCGGAGAATCGGCGGCCTGCCTCGACAAGGTGGCCTGAGTGGGTGAGCCCTGCGCCGTCGTTGAGCGTCGATATGGCTACGAGCCACGGTTCGCCGGCAAGCCCCCGTGCGAGCTCGGACGCCTCGCCCAGCAGCGCGGAAGCTTCGAGAGCTCGACGGTCGGCGAGGGCGATCATGCCGCGGAGAGTGAGCGCGTTGCGTCGTTCGACCGCTCCGACGACCTCGGCAAGGCGTCGCAGCTCGCTCGCGTGGAGCCGCGCCTCGGCGTAGTCGCCCTGGTGGTACGCGAGCCAGCCCGCGCCCCACCGGGCACGGGCAACGAGGGCGGGATCTGCGTCACCCGCAGAGGCCATGGCGGTGCGAAGCCATGCTCGCCCCTCCGAGAGCCCGCCCTCCCACAGCCAGAACATCCACAGCGAGGTGGCCAGCCGCAACGCCTCCGCTCCCCGGCCGGAGTCGGTGAACCGGCGGAACGCCAGGCGGAGGTTGCCGAGGTCTGCCGAGGTCTCCTTGTGGGCTCCGCGCTGGCCCGTCTGCCTGATCGCGGTAGCCGCGGATTCGGCAGCGCCGAGGAAGAATCCGGCATGGCGGGCCCGGGCGCTGTCGTCATCGCCGGATTCCACGGCCCTCGCTGCCCCGAACTCCCGGACGGCGTCGAGCATCCGGTACCGCCCATGCGCGTCGGTCGGTGACGGCGCGACCGTCAGGCTCTGGTCCACGAGGTCGCTCACGTCAGGAAGCGGGTCGCGGTCGAGGACGGCGCGGGCAGCGGCGAGCGTCCAGCCGTCGAACACCGCGAGCTGCTCGAGGGCCTGCCGCGCCGTCTGTCCGAGCAGCGAATAGCTCCACGCGACGGTGGCCTCGATCGTGCGGTGCCGTACGTCATCGTCGACAGGTCCGCCGGTGAGGATCTCGAGCTGGTGGCCCAACCGCTTCAGGAGGTCTTCCAGGCCGAGGTGGGCGACGCGGGCGGCGGCGAGCTCGAGGGCGAGCGGGACCCCTTGCATCCGCGCGCAGATCTCGTCCACGAGGTGCAGCGAGCCCGAGAGGTCGGTTCCCGGCCGCGCGGCTGCGGCGCGCTCGACGAACAGCTCGCGTGCTGAGGGCGCCACGAGTGGTTCGACCGGCTGGAGGTGCTCCGCGACCAGCCGCAACGGCGTCCGGCTGGTTGCCAGAACGCTCGTGTGAGGGCAGCGTGCCAGGATCTCCCCGACGAGCGGCGCCGCGCCGACGACGCCTTCGAAGGTGTCACAGACCAGGAGCAGCCGGCGGTCCCCGATCGCGGCGCACACCATGTCTTCCACAGTTCCGTGCGCGATGTTGGCGCCGACCGCGGTCGCGACGGCGAGGCCGGCCGCGTCGGCGTCGCGGCAGCTCGCGAGCTGGACGAAGGCCACCCCATCCTCGAACAGCGGCGCACACACCTCGGCCGCAGCGAGGGCAAGCCTGGTCTTGCCTACCCCGCCGGGACCCGTCAGGGTCACCAGCCTCGTCGCGGGGTCGCGAAGGAGGGCGACGAGGACGTCCAGGGCCTCTGTGCGCCCGAGCAGCGGGGTCTGGTAGCCAGGCAGCGCCGCCATCCGGCCGCCGGGTCCGACGATCCCGCGGGCAAGGGCAGCGAATTGCTCCTTCTGTGCCTCGCCCAATCCGAGCGCATCGGCAACCCGCGCAGCGGTGGCCGGATAGAGCCGTCGGCGAAGACCGCGCTCTGCATCGCTCACGGCACGAGCGCTGATGCCGGCACGCTCGGCGAGTTCCTCCTGGGTCAGCCCAGCTGCGGTGCGCAGCCGACGGAGCTGATGGGACAACGCCGCCTCTGCCTCCATGGGAACCTTCCTTCAACGCCAAGGCTAGGCCAACTCGGTGGGTAAGTCGGTGGGTTCACGTCGTGGTCCCAGACCTCCGAGCGGAGCACGATGACTTCACCGGAAACTCTGAAGGAGGACCACATGTCAGCAGAATCGCGCACCCTCGTACGCCGCATGTACGACGAGGTGCTCAACGAACGATCCCTCGAGGTGATCGATCAGATCGCCGTCGAGGACTACATCGAAAACGACCCGATGCCCGGACAGGGCGGAGGCCGGTCAGGACTGCGCGATCGCGTGTCGATGCTCGTGACGGCGCTCGAACCGCGCTTCACAGTCGAGGACGTGATCGCAGAAGGCGATCGCATCGTCGTCCGTTGGCGAAACCGCGGGACGCACGTTGAGCCGTTCCTTGGGCTCCCCGCCTCAGGCAGGCAGTTCGACATCGCCGGCATCGACATCTACCGCGTTGCCGGCGGCCGCCTCGCCGAGCACTGGCATGTCGTCGATCAGCTCGCGATGCTCACCCAGCTCGGGTTCATCCCATCGCCCGAAGGAGCGACACCGTGAACTCTGAGCGAACGACGGCGCTCTCACTGCCCGCGCCCGTCGAAGATTCCCCGCCGGTCGCCCCGCCAGCCGTGCTGCATCAATAGAGCTCTTCCCCGGTTCCCGTGACTCGAATCCGTCCTGATTTCGGGATAGTGACGGTGATCGACGATGGCCGCCCCGTTTCGGCGCCCTGCTCTATGGTCACTTCCCCGGGCGCTGCGAGGTGGCCGCCCTGACGCAGGTACTCGCCGAGTCCCGCTGCGGCCGAACCGGTCGCTGGATCCTCCCGTATTCCTCCGCGAGGGAACGGGTTCCGGCTTGCGAAACGGGCCCCGGAGATCCGATGGACGACGGGAATGGTGCCGTCCCAGCCCTGACTGTCCTGAAGGCGCAGCACGGCCTCGGCGTCGTGGTCGAGTCGATTGAGCACGCCGCCCCGGACGGGGACGAGCGGATGTGGATTGCCGCCGCGGATGAACGCGGGCGGCAGCGCGGGATCCAGGTCCGAGGGCGTCAGTCGGAGCGCATCGAGAAGCTCGACCAGCGCCTCGGGGTCTAGGGGTTCGACGGACGTTTCCACAGCCGTCAGGGTCGCTCGATCTGGTGAGACCTCAACCGGCACGACACCCACATTCGTCGACAGCGCGACCATGCTGGCGGCGCCCTGTCGCGCGAGGACGACCCCCGACGCGATGGTCGCGTGACCGCAAAACGCAATCTCGGCCCGCGGGGTGAAGTAGCGCACACGCGCGGAATCGGGAGCGATGTCGAACAAGAACGCTGTCTCGCTGAAGCCGAGGTCGGCTGCGATCGTGAGCATGTCGGCCTCGGACAGCGACTCTGCGTCGATGACGACGCCGGCCGGGTTCCCAGATTGTGCGTCATCGGGCCGGGTGAAAGCGCGGAATCGCAGGATCTCCATGAAACCGTTCTATTGCCACGGCGCTCCTTAGGTCGCGGGCCAATCCTGAATTGCTGGACTCATCTGCGGAGTGCGGGCGGCGTTGGAGCTGTCCTTCACCGAGGGCCCACGAACTCGAACGCCTCGCCTGCCACGTCGGTCCACTCGAGGTCGGACGACGCGTCCACGGACAACCACTCGCGCATCGGCCGTCCCCGGCGTCCGTCGTAGTGATCTCCGAGACCCTCGCGCACCAGCTCCCGTACCCGGTCGGCGGGGAGCTTCACAATGAGCCGATCGTTCGAGAGGAAGGCGAAGATCCTCCCGTTTCGGCGGAGGCTGGCGGAGCCGAACCCGCCGCCGCCCTGTGGGACGGTCACCTCGGGAACGGCGACATAGAGCGCGACGAGGTCGGCGAACCGTTCGTGTGGATTCACGCTCCGATGATCGCGCGCACCACCGACAGCCATCGCGACCGCAGCCGATCAGCGGGCCGGGCGCCTCCACGTCGACCACAGCGCCGCCGCGATCAGGAGGGGCTGGAAGGCGAGTCGGACGAGCCGCTTACGATCCGTGTCGAGCCCGAATGCATCCCGGCGATGTCGCCACTGCGAGAGGTTGCCGGGAAAGACCGCCGTGAAGAACGCCGCGGCGACCCAGCCCATCGTCCTTCGCCAGGGCGAGGCCACCAGCGCCGTCCCCAACGCGATCTCGGCAGCGCCGGACAGCACGACCGTGGTGTCGTCGTCGATCGGGACGAACTCCGGAACCAGCGCAGAGAACTCCCGACGCGCGAAGGTGAGATGGCTCAGTCCGGCGAAGACCAAGGCCGAACCGAGAAGCACGCGAACGAGAGTTCGAAGATGAGACATGCCTGCCATCGTGGCCCACAACGGCCGACGTTGGAATGGTTGCCGCTCATTCCTCCCGAGGAGTAAATTCGCGGCCAGCCGGGGGAAGGCCAATATGAGGGACCGCGGTCTCTTGGACCCGTCGCAACAGATGGTCGGCCCATGTGATCCCTCTTCCAAAAGAAGAGAAGAGAGACAGGGATCGATCATGTCCAAAAGATTATGGAGTTCTGTCGCGGCCGCCGGCCTGCTTTGCGTGGCCGCGATTTTCGTTGGAGCCACGCCGGCGTCGGCGACGACAACCCAAACCGTCCATTCCACTCAGATCAGCGGGGACATCCCCGTGACCTGCGACGGTCCCGGCGACACCGCCTACGCGGGCACGGGCAATTCGGTGTTCCACATCACTGTCAACAACGCGGGAGACTCGTGGGTGACCGGTACCCAGGAGGGAACCGTGACCCTGCAGACGACGTGGGGCGGCGTGACCGGCCTCTGGACAGGTCACATGGCGACGTGGTTCGGCGACGAGTCCAACAACAAGAACAACGTGAATCACGCGACGTTCGATTTCCATGGAACCAGCACGGCTGATCCGACGAAGTCGATCAGCATCCACGCGGCACTTCAAGTCACGTTCAACGCGAACCTGGTCATGACGGTCAACAACGCCACGATCAGCTGTCGCTGACCTGCAGGAAATGCTTCAGAGAGCCCGGCCGTCGGCCGGGCTCTTCGACTGCACCCTGAACAGGGCGCTCACCCCTTGAGCGCCCCCGAGAGCACCCCGTCGATGAACTTGCGCTGGAAGATCACATAGAGGATGAGGATCGGCAGCGCGACCAGGATCGCCCCAGCAGACATCAGGTTGACCTGCTGCGTGTACCGGGTCGCGAACTGCCCGAGGGCGACCGTGACCGGGAGTTGGTCCGGGTTGTTCACGAGCACGAACGCGAGGAAGTAGTCGTTCCAGACCCACATGAAGGTCAGGATGCCCAGCGTGATGATCGCCGGAACGGTGATCGGCAGCACGATCTTCCGCAGGGTCTGGAAGTCGCTCGCACCGTCGATCCGCGCGGCCTCGAGGATCGCCGGCGGGATCGCGCGGAACGACGCTCTCATCCAGAAGACCCCGAAGCTCATGCTGAGACCGGTCTGCGCGATGATCAGCGCCGTCAGGGTGCTGGCGAACGGGGTGGCCTTCATCGCGAGGTAGAGCGGCACGATGATGCCCTCGAGGGGGATCATGATTCCCGCGAGGAACACCGTGAACACCCACTTGTGCCCGGGTGCGAGCAGGATGCCGAGGCCGTAGGCGGCCAGCGGGGCGAGGACGAGTGTGAGCAGCACAGTGGTGCCGCTGACCAGCGTGCTGTTCAGGAGGTGATCGGCGAAGTCCGCTCCCTGCCACGCCCGGAGGAAGTTCGAGAACCGGAGCTGGCCGAGGTCGATGCCGCCGCTCTGGTTCGGGCTGAGTGACGCGCCGAGCAGGAGCACCAGCGGAATGAGGACGACCGCCGCGAACACGATGAGGACGAAGTAGTTGAGCGTGCGTTCGGCGCGACTGATCATAGGGATTTCCGATCGGTGATCTTCACGATGATGAGCGAGATGAGAAGTGAGGCGACCGCGAGCGTCACGCCGATGGCGGAGGCGGCTCCGACGTTCCCGTAGACGAACGCCTGGTTGTAGAGCAGCACGGCCGGGGTGAGGCTCGACGAACCCGGTCCGCCCTTGGTGGTCAGCCAGACGAGGTCGAAGACGCGCAGCGCGCCGATCAGGGTCAGCGTCAGCACCACGGCGAGCTGGGGGATGAGGCCGGGGAGCGTCACCGAGAAGAACTCGCGCACCGGGCCGGCGCCGTCCACGCGCGCGGCGTCGTAGAGCTCACCGGGGATGTTGCCCGTCCCGGCGACGAACATCAGCATGCACATGCCCATCGCGGTCCAGGTGCCGGCGAGCCCGAGCACGGGAAGTGTCCACTGGAAGCTCCCGAGCCAGGGCTGCACCCAGGTGCCGAGCCCGACCGCGGTCAGGGCGTCGTTGATGATGCCGCCGGTCGAGAAGAGCTGCCGCCAGATCACGACGATCACCACGGACGTCAGCACCTGCGGGATGAAGATCACCGACCGGAAGAAGCCGGAGCCTCTGACGCTGGAACGCGAGACCAGCGCCGCCGAGATCAACCCGAGGACGATGGGCAGGAGCGAGAAGAAGACCACCAGCACGCCGGTGTGGGAGAGCGCCTCGCCGATGTCCGGGTCGGTCAGGAAGCTGAGGTAGTTGGTGGCCCCGACGAACGTGGCGCGGGAGACGCCGTCCCAGTTGAAGAGCGAGAACCACACGCTCTGCAGCGTGGGCGACAGCACGACGTACGCGTAGAACCCGAGGGCCGGGATGATGTAGAGCCACGCGATGATCCCGCGCTTGACGAGTCGCCACCGGTTGCCTGGGCGGCGGGAGGGGGCCGCACCGGCCCGAGCCGGTGCGACCTCCTTCGTTGGTGCGGCCGAGGGCGCCGGGGCGACCTCTTCGGTCGGAATCATCCTCAAGGACACGTCGGCCGCCTCGTTACTTCTTGGTCGCCCGGAAGGTGTTGTACTCCGCCTGCGCTGCGGACGTGACGCCCGCCGGAGGCAGCGAACCGTTCAGCAGGAGCGCGACGTTCTTGGTCATCACGCCGGACATCTGCGGGGTGGTCCAGTTGAAGTACGGCACGTACCCGTTGGACTTGGTCACCTGGCTGAGCACCTTGAGCCCGTCGTTCATCATGGGTGAGCTGGTGTTCGCGGAGTAGTTGCCGTAGGCGGGGATGAGCCCGTTGTCGATGGCGATCTGACCCGCGTCCTTGGACGCCATGAAGTTGAGGAACAGGGCGGCCGCGTCCTTCACCTTCGACTTCTCGGCGATCGAGAAGTTCTGCGACGTCGAGGCGACGGAGGTCACCGGGGCCGAGTCGCCGCGGGGCATCGTGAACATGCCGAACTTGTCCTCCTGCGCCTGGTCGGTGAAGGGCAGGAAGCCGGAGTACCAGAAGTAGAACAGTCCGTTCCCGTTGACGAAGCTCTGGCTCGCGTCGCCGGAGGCGGTGCCGACGAAGTTCTTCGGGTAGTAGCCCGCCTTCATCCAGTCGACGTACTTCTGTGAGGCCTCGGTCAGCGCGGTGTTCTCCGCGTTGCCGCTGCCCTTCGAGAACACGAAGTCGGCGACTCCGTTGCCCTTGGCGAGCGACGCCTGCAGCGCGTTCAGCATCGGGAGGGCGCTCCAGCCGTCCTGGACGCCGAGCTGGATCGGCGTGATCCCCGCGGCCTTCGCCTTAGCGGCGTCCGCTTCGAAATCGGACATCGTGGTCGGGACGGACACGCCCAGCTTCTTCATCAGCGCACGGTCGTAGAAGACCGTGATGAGTCCGCCCTGGTTGATCGGAACGCCGAACGCGCTCCCCTCGCCGATGTTCTTCCCGTCGGTGGTCACGAGTCCGTGCTTGTACAGGGAGGCGGGGATGGTCTTGTCCCAGCCGTAGGCCTTCGCGTACCCGTCGAGGTTCGCGATCAGGTTCTCGGAGGAGAAGTCCCCGATGCCGTTCCAGCCGTTGTTGGCCGGCACGATGTCCGGTGTCGCGGCGTCGGCCAGCCGGAGCTTCAGCGTCGACGACGGGTCGGCTACCGATTCGGTCTTGATGGTGACGTTCGGGTACTTCTTCTCGAACGTCTTGACGATCTGGGTGTACCAGCGGTCGATCGGGGAGGTGTTGTCGGAGTAGGTGTTCAACACCTTGACCGTCGCCTTCCCGATCTGCCCGGGGTCGGTGACGACCTTGCCGGAGGCGGCGGACCCGCTCGCGGCGTCGGACCCGGGGGTGCAGCCGGCCAGGGCCAGCATCAGTGCGATCGCGCCGGCAGTGCCGACAACGGCTCTCTTCACGAATAACTCCTTCGTTATCTGACAGATTCGGGACGGCCGGTCCTGGGTAGATCGGTGCCCCCGCAGAGGGCGGGGAGGAGGCGACCGAGTGTCACCGTATCAGAAAAAACGTTTTTGTGAAATGATGTCCACAACGACATGGGAACAAGGAGGAACCAGTGAGGAATGAACCGCTGGGCGTAGCCGTCGTCGGCTGCGGCAACATTGGTCGCACGCACGCGAACACCGCACTCGAGTGCGAGGAACTGCGCGTCGTCGCGCTCGTCGACCCGGTGCCCGCGTCCGCCGACGCGCTCGCCGACACCCTGGAGCAGGGGGGACACCGCCGGCCGGCGACCTATCAGGAGCTGTCCGAGGCGCTCGCCGACCCCGCGGTCGACCTGGTCGTCGTCGCGACGCCGAGCGGGCTGCACATCGAGCAGAGCCTGGCCGTGCTCGCGGCAGGCAAGCACCTCATCGTCGAGAAGCCGCTCGACGTCGACCTCACCCGTGCGCAGGAGATCGAGAAGGCGGCCCTGGCGGCCGCCGAGCGGGGAGTGATCTCGTCCGTGATCAGCCAGCGCCGGTTCGATCCCGCCAGCGTCGTCATCACCAAGGCGCTGAAGGCGGACCGGTTCGGCCGACTCACCTCCGCCGTCGCGACCCTGCCGTGGTGGCGCTCCCAGGGCTACTACGACTCGGGTGACTGGCGCGGCACCTGGGCGATGGACGGCGGCGGCGCGCTGATGAACCAGGGAGTCCACACGATGGACCTCCTGCTCTCGTTCCTGGGCCGCCCGGTCGAGATCTACGCCCGCACCGGGCTGCTGGCCCACGATCGTGTCGAGGTCGAGGACACCGCGGTGGCGACGATCGCCTTCGAGTCGGGAGCGCTCGCGGTGCTCCATGCGACGACGGCCGCGTACCCGGCCCTGCCCAACGGCCTCCATGTCATGGGGACGACCGGGTCCGCCCGGATCTTCGCCGACGAGCTGGAGTACTTCCACGCCGCAGGCGAGGGCGACGACATCGGCCAGATGGGCTTCGGCTGGGGCTTCAACCCGACGCTGGAGGGCAACCAGGCCGACGAGGAGCTGCAGCAGCTCGGCGCACCGCTGACCGTGTCGACCCACTCGGCGTCGCTGGGGCACCTCCGCCAGTACCGCGACGTGCTGAGCGCCATCGAGAACGGCACCCAGCCGGTCGTGCGGGTGTCCGACGCCGTCCTCGCCCTGGCGGCGGTGCGCGCCGTGTATCTCTCGGCCACTCTCGGCGTCCCTGTCGATTTCGACGAGGTCGTCTCGGGCAAGTTCAACGACGTCGTGGTGGCGACGGGTTCGTAGCGGGTCCACAGCGCGAACGCAGAAGGCGGGCAGGGATTCCCTGCCCGCCTTCTGCGTCGCCGCCGGCCCGCTACAGCGACGGAACCGCTTCCGGGACGGCCCAGTCCGCGAGCGGCGTGAACCGGTCGACGCGGAGGGCGTCCGGTTCGATCCCCACGCCGAACGGCGCGTCGACCACGGTGTCCAGCCGGATGCTGCCGTCGCGGATGCGCAGCGTCGGGAAGCCTCCCGGGTGCTCCGCGTAGAGGTCGCCGTGGGCGGTCTGGACCGCACCCTGCAGGTCGTCCGGGAAGCCGCTCAGCCCGCGGAAGTACTGGTGCCCGTTGCGTTCGACGTGGCTCATGCCCAGCGACGAGACCACGGCCAGGTCGTGCAGGAGCGCGACGGGACCGATGTTCGTGAGGTCTTCGGCGGACTGGACGGCGCGATGGCCGGCCCGGCGTCGGCTCTCCAGCAGCATCGCGTTGGCGACGCCTTTGAAGACCCCCTTGCAGTTCTTGTGGCTCGCTCCGATGTAGCCCGACGAGAGCCCCGACGACACCGAGTCGAGCGCGGAGTCCGACTCGTCGATGATCATCTCCGGACGTCCCTCCCACGCCGCGAGGTCGGCCGCGGTGGTCCCCGACAGCGCGACGGAACGGTGCAGGGGCTGCTCCAGGAAGAGGAGCTGCCGGAAGAACCCCGCCAGAGCGGGCGCCGACGTGAGCTCGCCCCAGTACTCGCGGAACTGCGGGACGTCGGTGAAGTGCTCGTTCCCGTCCAGCGTGAATCGCACGTCGCCCTCCCGGACGGCCGTCGACGTGAGCTCGTGGATGCGGCTCAGCCGCTCCGCATCCGCTGCGACGTTCCCGGCGACCTTGATCTTGAGATACGTGATCCCGTACCCACGGAGGTTGGCTTCCAAGGACTGCGGGAGACCGTCGTCGAGCCGTTCCGCCTCCGGGATGTCCGCGTCCGTCAGCGGATCGCCGAAGCCGACGGTGTGGCGCACGCGCAGCGAACGCCTAGCAGCCGGCAGGAGCGACCCGGCCGTCGACCCGGTCAGGCCGGGATGAATCTGCGCCACGTCGAAACCGAGGACGCCGGAGCGGATGGCCGAGTGGAAGGGAACGGACGCGGCCCGGCAGGCGGCGTCGATGAGGGCGCGCTCGACGAGCGACGCCGCGAACGAGGTCAGCAACGGCGCCAACGCCCGCTCGGCACCCCACCGCGTCAGCTCGTGGTGGACGTGGTACCAGGTGTCGAACGCCGTGCCGGCCGGCGCGTCCTCTGCGGCGGAGACCGCGGCCTCCAGCACCGTCTTGAACTCGCGGAGGTCCGCCTCGATGCTCGACGCGGGGTCTTTGGTGAACC
The DNA here is from genome assembly GCF_042789575.1 of Leifsonia sp. NPDC056824. Lineage (NCBI taxonomy): Bacteria > Bacillati > Actinomycetota > Actinomycetes > Micrococcales > Microbacteriaceae > Leifsonia > Leifsonia sp. NPDC056824. The sequence continues at coordinate 1,716,936 of NZ_JBHUAV010000001.1, forward strand.
ACTTGGGAGGCAGGTTGTCGGCCGCGATCCCTTCCACCGAACGGCCGTCGATGACGGCTTCGATCCGCACGAAGGCGTGCGGGAGCACCGTCATCTCGGCGATCCCGTAGCGGAACGGCATGCGGTTGCGCAGCGTCGTGACGAAGACCTCCACTCGCCGCACCGAGATCAGCGCTGCCATGCGGACCCCTCCGCGCTCGGGGATGCCGGCGTCGCCGCCTCACACAAGGGAGACGCCGAGCGAATCGGTGAGACCCCGGAGGGCGCGCGCGGCGCGACCGAACTCGGCGGCCCCGTTGCCGCCCTCGTTGTGCACCTCGGCCAGGTGCGGTTCCAGCGAGGCGAAGCCGGAGTAGCCGTCGTCGCGCAGGGCCGCCAGCGTCTCGCGGAGCTGCCCATCGCCCTCGCCGGCGGGGGTCTCGGCCATGTCGACGGCTCGCGCGTCCTTCACCTGGAGGTATTCGAAGTAGGGCCGCAGGAGCGCGTAGCCCTCGTCGAAGGGGCGTGCCACACCGGCCTGCACGAAGTTCGCGCTGTCCCACGCCACCTTCAGGCTGGCCGAGCCCACCGACTCCACGATGTCGAGGCAGCGGGCCGGGGTGTCCCCGAACAGGCCCTTCTCGTTCTCGTGGAGCAGGATGACGCCGGCCTGCTCGGCGGCGACCGCGAGAGCGCGCATCCGCCTCAGCACCTCGTCGCGCGTTGTCGACTCGTCCACGCCGGCCGGCCGGAAAAACGAGAAGACCCGCACATAGGGCGTGCCGAACTCGCCGGCCACCCGGAAGATCCGCTTCAGGCGCTCGACCTCGTGCTCGACCGGCACCGCCAGGTCGATCTTGCCGATCGGCGACCCGATCGCCGAGACCCCCATGCCGTGCTCGGCGTAGATCCGCTTCAGGCGCTCGACCTCGTCGTCGGTGAGGTCGATCACGTTCGTGCCCCACGCGCTCCGGAACTCCAGGTGGCGTGCGCCCAGTGCCTGGAGGACCGAGAGCTGCACGACCGGGTCCTCCGCGATCTCGTCGCCGAAACCGGAGAGTCGCCACTCCAGCGTGCTGTTGTCCGTGCCGTCCACCGTCATTCCCGAATCTCCGATCTCGTGTGTGAACCAACGCTAGACCAGGATGGCTGATAAGAAAAACGTTTTTATGAGAAGCTATGTCCAGACCTCGCCCACGCCTGTGAACGGAGCACCAATGGAGCAACTCCTCGGCCTCACCTGGAATCACCCGCGAGGGCTCGATCCACTGGTCGCAGTGAGCGCCGAGTACGTGCAGAAGGGCTACGGAGCCGGGGTCCAGTGGGACACCCAACCGCTCTCCGCGTTCGAGGACCGGCCGCTGCGCGAGCGCGCAGCGGGCTACGACCTGATCGCCCTGGACCACCCGTTCATCGGGGACGCGATCCACGAGGCGACGCTGACGCCGCTGGACGAGCTCCTGGGGCCTGAGCTCTTGGATGACCTCGCGACGGACTCACCCGGCCCGACCCAGGCCAGCTACCGGATGGACGGCAGGCACTGGGCCGTCGGGGTCGACGCGGCGTGCATGGTCAGCGCCTTCCGCGAAGACCGGGTTCCCGAGCTCGGCGCGGTACGGACGTGGGAGGACGCCTTCGCCGCCGCCGCGGAGCTCGGACCGGAGCGGGTGCTGATCGCGGCGAACCCGACCCACCTCTACGGGACCTTCCTGTCGCTGTGCGAGTCCGTCGCAGGAGACGGGACCCGGCCATCGCCGTTCCAGCCGACGTGGTGGAGCGCGGCGGGGCTCGATCCCGCGGTGTCCCACGCGGCCATCCAGCAGCTGACACGCCTGCTCGCGCTGTGCCGCGACGACTCCTGGGACACCGATCCGATCGCCGCGCTCGATCGGCTGGCGGAGCCGGGCGGCGAGATCGCCTATGTTCCGCTCGTCTTCCAGTACGTGACGTATTCGCGTGACAACGCCGCTGTGACCTTCGCTCCGGCCCCGTCCGCCACACCCGACCGCAGCGCCGGGACGCTCACCGGTGGAGTCGGGCTCGCGGTGTCCGCCGGCTCGGAGAAACTCGAATCGGCCGCGTCGTTCCTGCGGTTCGTCACGCGTCGCGAGATCCAGTCCGGCACCTTCGCGGCCGCAGGAGGCCAGCCCGCCCGGCTGTCCGCCTGGCAGGACGCCGCGCTGAACACTTCGTCGAACGGGTTCTTCGAACGCACACTGCCCACGCTGTCGGCGTCGTTTCTGCGCCCCCGGTTCCGTGGGTACCCGCTGTTCCAGTCGCTCGCGAGCGAGCTCATGCACACCGTGCTGAAAGGCGGCGGCGACACGGAAGCGCTGGTGGTCGCGCTCAACCAGCTCTGGCGGAGGACGGTCCATGCAGAGTGACGCCACGGCCGCCCGCGTGATTCCGCAGTCGCAGCCTTTCGGTCCTCTCAGTAATACTCTGATCTGATGACAGGGATCGCAGATGTCGCGCGCGCGGCGAGCGTCACGGTCGGGACCGTGTCCCGAGTCCTCAACGAGGACCCGACGGTGGTCGTCCGTCCCGAGACGCGCGAGCGCATCCTCGCAGCGGCCCGTTCGCTGAACTACACCCCGAACCACGCCGCACGATCGCTTCGCCAGGCGCGCGTCGGCGCGATCGGGCTGGCGTTGCACGACGTGGGGAACCCCATCTTCGCCCCCCTCATCCGCGGAGCCCAGCTCGCCGCGTCCGAGGCGGGATTCGCCCTCGTGCTCGCGAACGCGCCGGAGCTCACCGAGGACCCGACGGCGTTCAACAAGCTCGCCAGGAGCGGCCTGATCGACGGGCTGCTCCTGCTGCCGGACGGCGTGCCGGAGGACCGTCAGCTCGCCCAGTCGCTCGCCGGGGTCCTCCCGACGGCGATCCTCAACGACACCTCCACGTTCGTGAGCAGTGTCACCCTGGACGACGCCCACGGGATGGCGCTCGCGACCGAGCACCTGATCGGCCTCGGTCACCGGGACATCGGCCTGCTGCACATCGACGGCGATTCGGAGCGGGCGTCCTCCCGTTTCCAGGGCTGGTCGAGCGCGATGAAGCGCGCCAGGATCGACACCCGCGACTCCTGGGTCCTCGACGGCGGGCACACGATCGAGTCGGGCAGGAGGGCGGCGCTGGACCTCTTCGCGCAGGAGGAGCGGCCGACCGGGCTCGTCGTCGCGAACGTGATCGCCGCCATCGGCGCGCTCGCGGCCGCGCGCGTGAGCAATCTGCGGGTGCCGCACGACATCTCCATCGTCGCCTTCCACGATGTCGCCTTCGCCGACCAGCTCGACCCGGCGCTGACCGTCGTGGCGATGCCGCTCGAGAAGCTCGCGATCGAGGGGGTCGCGGTGCTGCAGCGACTCCTGGCCGGCGGGGAGATGGTGAACACGATGGTGGACTCGCCGGCGCCGATTCTCCTCCAGCGGGCGTCGACGAGCTCCCCCCGGCTCGACGCTCCGTGACGAGACCGCCCTAGCGGCCCAGGAACTGCGGCGGTCGTTTCCCGACGAAGGCGGAGATCCCTTCGCGTGCGTCCTCGGTGGTGAAGACGGTGTCCAGGGCGTCCTGCTCCGCCGAAAGGCCGGCGGCCAGCGGGGTCTCCGCCGCGAGCCGCACGAGGCGCTTGATCTCGCGGAGCGCCACGGGGGCGTTGCCGGCGAGGCGCTCGGCGCGGGTGCGAGCGCGGGCCGCCAGCTCGTCGTCCGGGACGACCTCGGAGGCCAGGCCGCGATGCCAGGCCTCCTCCGCAGAGATCTGGCGTCCGGTCATGATGAGGTCGGCCGCGACCCGCGGCCCGACCGCGCGGGTGAGCCGCTGGGTGCCGCCACCGCCCGGGATCAGGCCGAGGCGCACTTCGGGGAGGGCGAACCGCGCCGATTCGGCGGCGAGCAGGATGTCGCAGCACAGCGCCAGCTCGAACCCGCCGCCGAAGGCGAAGCCGTTCACCGCTGCGATGGTGGGGATGCCGAGGCCGTCCAGCGCGTCGAACACCGCTCTGGACCGTCGCTGATAGCTGCTGAACGCGGCGGGGTCGGCGTCGGCGTACTCGCCGATGTCGGCGCCGGCGACGAACGACCGCCCCGTCCCGGTGAGGACGAGCGCGCGGGCGGAACGGTCCGCGTCCGCGAACTGCTCCCCGAGCGCCGTGACGAGGGAGGACGACAACGCGCCCAGCTTGTCCGTCCGGTCGATGCGGACCGTCCGGACCCCCTCGAGGTCGGACACGACGAGGTTCTCGTGCACGCGTCGCTCGGTCATCCGGCCACCACCGCATCGGCCACGAGCGCACTCACCGCATCCGCGTCGAGCACGGTGGCGAGGATCTCGGCGCTGTGCTCGCCGATGCGGGGCGGCGCGAGCCGCTGCCTCCACGGCGTCTCGCTGAGCCGGATCGGGCAGCCGACGAGCTCGATCGGCTCCCCGTCCGGTCCGTCGACCGTGACCAGCAGGTCCGAGCCGAGTTCGCGGAGCTCGTCGACCGCCTCGCGGGTGGAGCGCACCCGCGCCGCCCACACTCCGGCGTCGAGCAGTCGCGCGACCCAGGCGTCCGCGGTGTCCCCGTGCAGCACCTCCTGGATGGCGTCCTTCGCCTCGTCGCGCTGCGTCCATGCGTCGAAACGCGTGAGGGAGTCGTCCCCGATCACGTCGCCGATGACGTCCAGGGACGCCATCGCGATCGCGATCCAGCCGTCGGACGCCGCGTAGATCCCGAACGGGGCCGACAGCCACGCCTGACCGATGCCGGAGCGGGATCGTTCGTAGTCCATCCGCTGGTTCACGGATGTCGAGATCTCCTGGCACTGCATCGCGATGGCGGTCGAGTAGAGGTCGATCTCGACGCGCTGGCCGACACCGTGCGCGGTGCGCGCGACCAGTGCGGCGAGCACCCCGGTCGACAGCGTGAGGGCCGTGGCGTGGTCGACGATCGCCGTGCCGGCGGGCGTCGGCGGGTCGCCTGCGCGTCCGGTCGCCGCCGCGAGCCCCGACATCGCCTGGATCAGCAGGTCCTGGCCCGGCCGTCCCGCCCGGGAGAACGGGGTGTCCTGGCCCCAGCCCGAACCGGAGCAGAAGATGATGTCGGGCCGCACCCGTTTGAAGTCCTCGTAGCCCAGTCCGAGGCGGTCCATGACTCCCGGGCGGAAGTTCTCCACCACCACATCGCAGGTGGCGCCGAGAGCGAGGAGGGCCTCACGCGCGCGGGCGTCCTTGAGGTCGAGCGCCAGCGAACGCTTGTTGCGGTTCATCGCGAGGAAGGCCGCGGACTCACCGGCGACGTAGCCTCCCATCATCGCGAGGCTGCGCTCCCATTCACCGTCCGGGCGCTCGACCTTGATCACGTCGGCGCCCAGGTCCGCGAGGATCTGGGTCCCGAACGGGCCGAGCATCATCTGGGTGAAATCCAGGACGCGGATGGAGTCAAGTGCTTGCATGGTGGTCGCTTTCCGGAGCGGAGAGCCGCTCGCGCAGTCGGTTGCGGTCGAGTTTCCCCGCGGCGTTGCGCGGGAGGTCGGGGAGGATGCGGACATCGAGGGGCTTCTTGTAGCCGGCCAGGCTCGTGCGCGTGCGGGCGACGAGAGCGGCGAGCAGCCGTGCCCGGCCGTCGTCGCCCGCGTAGCGCTCGTCGTGCGCATCGTCGAGGACGACTGCCGCCACGATCCCGTGACCCCAGCGCGGATGGGGGAGGCCGACGACGGCGACGTCCCGGAGGCCGGGCTCCGCCGCGAGCACGCGCTCCACCTCGCCCGGGTAGATGTTGAACCCGCCGGAGACGACGACGTCGTCCGCCCGGCTGAGGACGGTGAGCCGGTCGTCGTCGAAGCGGACCAGGTCGCCCGTTCTGAACCACCCGTCCGCGAAGACCCTTCGGTTGAGTTCGTCCCGCCGCCAGTACCCGGACGTCACCACGTCGCCCGCGACGACGAGTTCGTCGCCATCCGTCCGTGCCTGCACGCCGTCCACCCAGCGGCCCGCGGAGGACAGCACGTCCGCGGCGCGCTGCTGCTCCCGTGCGTCCCCGGCGAGCAGCCGCACCGCCTCGTCGTGGTCCGCCGGACTCAGCACCGCGAGCGGAGCCAGCGCCTCGGCCAGTCCGTAGAACTGCACCAGCCGGCCGGGCAGGAGGCGCGTCGCGGCGACCAGGTGGGCTGTCGCGATGGACGAGCCGCCGTAGGGGACCGTCCGGAGGCGCGACAGGGCCGCCTCGTGCTCCGGCCCGGCGGTGACGGCGAGTTCAGCGAGCATGACGGGCGCGAGCGGCAGGATCGTGGGGCCGTGCCGATCGAGAGCGGCCAGCAGTTCTGCCGGACCGGCGTAAACCAGCGGAATCGTCGCGGCTCCTGCGGCGGCGCAGTCGAGTCCGATCGAGCCGGCGAAGTGGGTCATCGGCGCCACGGCGAGGACGATGTCGCCGGGGCCGACGGGCGGGAGCTGGCGCATGGCCCGCTCCCACTGCTCGAGCCAGGAGCGATGGCTCACCGTCGCGCCCTTCGGGCGGCCGGTGGTCCCCGAGCTGTAAAGCAGCATCGCGAGGTCGTCCGGCGCCGGCGACGCCGCCGGCGGAGCGGAGACGGCGGCCGCCTGGAGCGTGCCAGGGGTGAGGGGCGCGGCCGTGTCGGCGCAGGAGAGCACGGCGACGTCGATCCCTCGCTCGTCGACGGCTGTCCGGAGTGCGTCGACCGCGTCGGGATCGCAGCACACGACGCGCGCCCCGGCATCGTCCGCGATCGCGGCGATCTCCCTGGCGTGCAAGCGCGGGGAGACGGCGACCCGGACGAGACCGCCCTCGAGGACGCCCTGTTCGAGGATGCGGAGCACCGCCGAGTTTTGCAGCGCCAGGACGACCCGGTCGCCGGCACCGCATCCGGACTCCGCCAGGACGCCCCTGGCGCCGTCTGCCGCTGTGCCCGCCTGCTCGAACGTGAGCCAGCCCTCCGGGGTCAGCAGGCACGGCTCGTCGGCGAACGCCTGCCGGGCGTTCGCGAACTGTTCGGCGACCGTCGTCACGAGCCCGCTCCGGGTTCGGAGGCGAGCTGCGTCAGCTCGAAGGTCAGGACGTACTCGCGCGACTCGCCCGGCGCGAGGACCGGCAGGGTGCCGTTGGCGCGCGCTTCGGCCTGCCCGTCGAGGGCGATCGCGTTGGCCGGCTCGATCCCGAGGGCGTAGCGGCCCGCCGCGGCCTGCTTCCACTGGTAGAGGACGGGGAGCTGGGCACTCTCGAAGCGGAGCGAGAACGCCAGACCGGTGTTCGGGCTGACCAGGCGTGCCGTGACCGTCGCCGGGCCGTCGATCGGGTGGCGGAACACCTGCTCCGGATAGGCGTCCTGGGGAGCGGGCATCCTCGCCCAGGTGTCCGCGCCGGCGGCGGCCGCCTCGTCGCGCGGGATCGGCGGACGGAGCCGTCTTTCACCCGCCTCCGCGGCGACGTGGAGGTCGAGGCTCGCGTCGGCGTCGAGCAGGGGCCAGCCGAGGTTCACATGGTAGAGGATGAGCTGCGGCCAGGCCTCCGGCGCCTCGTTCGTCACCCGGTCGCGCAGCGTCAGCGTCGCCCCGTCCGAGGACAGCGTGATCACCCGGTCCAGTCGCAGGCATTCGCCGAGCGCCGTCACCTGCCGGGTCGTGCCGGAGAACCCGATGCTGCCCTGGTCGCCGAGCGGATCGGCCCAGGTGCGCACGTCGGAGGCGGCGAGAGTGTGAGCGCGGCCGTGCATCGGGAGGTACGCGCCGGCCTCGGATCGGGCCGGCCTCCCGAACTGGTCGAGGCCGCAGGTGGTGACGAGTCCGCCTCCGAAGCCGCGGTCCCAGGCGTCCTCGGAGGCACCGAGGCGCTCTGCGGAGATGAGGCCGGTCGGGGAGCTCCAGGCGAGCGGGACCCCGCGCCAGGAGACCATGCCGAGATCCATCCCGCGATCGGGAAGCACCTCCACGTCGAAGCCGTTCGCCGCCGTGAGCCGCGCGACCCGGGAGCCTCGCCCGGGGCCGTCGAGGAGCTCGAACAGGTCCGCCCGGCCGAGCTGGCGGGGCGAGCCGACGAAGCGACGCAGTTCGGTGGGGTCGGGGCGTGTCATCGCGGGCTCCCCGATACGGGGCGGGTGGAGTCGCGGACGACGAGCAGCGGGGCGGGGGAGGAGACGACCTCGTGTGTGGCTGCGCCGCCGTCGAGCTGCTCGAGGAGCATGCCGACCGCGCGGGCGCCCATCTCCCGGAGCGGCAGCCGCACCGTCGTGAGTGTCGGGCTCAGGTAGGCGGCGAGCCCGAAGTCGTGCATCGCGACCACGGAGAGGTCGTCTGGAACCGTCCGGCCGGAGTCTCGCGCGCGGGAGACGGCGCCGATCGCGGACAGGATGTTGGCGACGAAGACGGCGGTGAAACCGCCCTTCGCCAGCAGGGTGCGCATCCCGTTCGCGCCGTCCTCCGGGGTGTGCCCGCCGTTCGCGATGAGGGCCGGGTCGGGAACGAGCCCGGCCGCGGCGAGGGCGTCCTCCCAGCCGCGTCGTCGCCGGTCGGTGCGGCTCTTCGGGCCGTCCACCTGCAGGAGCGCGATCCGCCGGTGCCCGAGCTCGGCCAGGTGGCTCGTCGCGACATGCGCGGCAGCGTAGTCGTCGACCGCGATGCTGCCGATCGATCCGCGCGTGCGGTCGTTGAGCAGGACGGTGGGCACGGTCCGGGAGGCGATCTTGGCGATGAGCGCGTCGGACTCGGTGCCCGCGCGCTGCAGCAGGAGTCCGTCGATCGCCCCGCCTGCGACCACCCGGCGGAACGCGGCGTCGTCATGGGCGAGGGCATCCACGTCGGCCAGCATCAGGGCGTAGCCGGCTTCGCTCGCAGCGGCCTCCGCGCCCTCGGTGATCGCGCTGTAGATCGGATTGCCGGCGTCGTGGACGCCGATGGCGATGAGTCCGGAGCGCGCCCGCCGCAGGGCTCGCGCGACGGCGTTCGGCGAGTAGTCGAGCTCCTTCGCCGCGGCCCGGACGCGCTCCTCGGTCTCGCTGCGGACGCGCAGGCTGGTGTCGCCGTTCAACAGCCGGGAGACCAGTCCGGGGGACACCTGGGCCAGGCGTGCGACATCGGAGATGGTCGGCGTTGAGTCCCGCATGCGTTCGATTCCTGAGTCGGGTCGAGGCCCGGTCGAGTGAGCGTTAAATCCTTTTACCGCTAGGATAGCCGACAGCGCGGGGTGACCCGCACGGCGAAGGGAATGCGATGAAGCGGCTGCACGAGAGGGCGTACATCGTCACGGGAGCCGGTGCGGGCATCGGGCGCGCCGTGGCCGAGCGATTGGTGGACGAGGGCGCCGCGGTTCTCATCACGGACCTCGACGGGTCGGCCGCCGAGGGTCTCGCACTCGCTGTGCGGGAGCGGGGTGGGCGGGCGGAGGCCCTCGCCGTCGACGTCTCCCGACCGGAGGACGTCGAGGCGATGCCCGAGCGGTGCCTCCGAGCCTTCGGCCGGATCGACGGCCTCGTGAACAACGCCGGTGTCGCTGTGCCGGGGAGCGTCACGGAGCTCGGTCTCGACGCGTGGCAGACCGTGATCGACACGAACCTGCGCAGCATGTGGCTCGCGATGCGCGCAACGCTGCCGCACCTGATCGCTGCCGGCGGCGGAAGCGTGGTGAACATGGCCAGCGGCCAGGCGCTCATGGGCTTCCCCGGGTGGGCCGGATACGCGGCGAGCAAGGGCGGCGTCATCGCCCTCACCCAGCAGGCGGCCGTCGACTATGCGAAGGACGGCATCCGGGTGAACGCCGTCGCCCCGGGCACGATCCTCACCCCGATGAACGAGCGCATCTTCGAGACCGCGCCGGACCGCGACGCGTTGATCGCGGCGTGGGGCCGGCAGCACGCGCTCGGCCGGTTCGGGCGTCCGGAGGAGGTGGCGTCCGTCATCGCCTTCCTGCTGTCGGACGACGCCTCGTTCGTCACCGGCGCGTGCATCCCGGTCGACGGAGGAATGACCATCCTCGGCCCGTCCGCCTAGCCGTCCCCCGGAGCTCGACCCCCGCGCGAGAGGTGAGTAGTTGCGGGTTCGGGGCACGCTTTTACCGCAACTACTCACGTCTCGCTGGTTGGAGGGTGGGGGGAAGGGGTCACTCGGTGCCGAGGTAGACCGTCTTCTCCCAGCTGTAGAAGTGGGTCGCGGTGTGGCCCTGCTCGCGGAAGGTCCCGGAGGACGAGTCCTTGATCCCGCCGAAGGGGACATGCAGGTCGAGGCCGGCGGTGGCGCGGTTCACCTTGATGACGCCGGCGCGTGACCGGTCGGCGAAGTCCGAGGCGTGCGCGAGGCTGGTGGTGCAGATTCCTGCCGTCAGCCCGTACGGGGAGTCGTTGATCGCGGCGAGGCCCGCCTCGTAGTCCGGCACCTCCATGACCGCGATGATCGGCCCGAAGATCTCGTCAGCGGCGAAGGGGGAGGCGTGGTCGACGTCGACGGCGACGACCGGTTCGAAGAACAGCCCGTCGCTCTCCGGACGGCCGTGCAGCAGCGTCGCGCCGGTGTCGACGGCCCGCCGGACGGCTCCGAGGTTCCGCTCCAGCTGCGCGTCGCTCGCCACCACGCCCATGGCCGTGTTCAGCTCCAGGCCGTCGCCGGGCGTGTAGTTCGCTGCGATGGCGGTGAGCTCTTCGAGGAACGCCGCGCGGATTCCGGGGGTCACGTAGACGCGGGAGGTGGCGGTGCAGGCCTGTCCGGTGAGCCCGAAACCGCCCGCGGCCACGACCTGGGCCGCGCGGCGCGGGTCGGCGTCGTCCACGACGAGGACCCCGTTCTTGCCGCCCATCTCCAGCTGGCTGCGGGCGCCGCGCTCGTTCAGGACGCGGCCGATCTGGCGGCCGACCCTGGTCGAGCCCGTGAACGAGAGGGCCGCGATGCGCTCGTCGTGCGTGAGCACCTCGCCGACGGTGCTGCCGGTGCCGTGCACCACGTTGAGGACACCGGCCGGGAGGCCGGCGTCATGCAGCGCGGAGGCGAGGTGGCTCGCGGACATCGGCGTGAGGTCGGAGGGCTTGAGCACGACGGCGTTGCCGGCGAGGAGGGCGGGAGCCGTCTTCCAGGCCGGGATGGCGATGGGGAAGTTCCACGGGGTGATGAGGCCGACGACGCCGAGCGGCTGGCGCCGGGTCGAGATGGTCGTCCCCGGCAGTGCGCTCTCGAAGGTCGTTCCCGTGGCCGCCCAGCCGAGGGAGCCGAAGAACTGCAGCACGCCGACGGCGCGACCGACCTCGCCGGTGGCCTCCGTGAGGGTCTTCCCCTCCTCCCGGACCAGATCGGCCGCGACCTGTCCGGCACGCTCGCGGAGGAGGTCCGCAGCGCGCATCAGGACGGCGCCGCGGCCGGGAGCCGGAACGGCGGCCCATTCGCGCTGGGCGGCCTCCGCCGCCGCGATGGCCGTTTCGGCGTCGGCGCGGGTGCCGGATGCCGACACGACGGCGACCTCGCCGGGTCGCGCCGGGTTGCGGCGCTCCAGCACCGCATCGCCGACGAACTCCCCGTTGATGAGGTGCTGGGCGGTTGCTGTCGATGACATCTGATGGTCCTTCCGATGGGTGTTACTGAGTGCGGACGAGGCCGCCGTCGCAGCGCAGTGCCACTCCGGTGATGTAGCCGGCCCGTGCGCTGCAGAGGAACGCGGCGGCGTCCCCGAATTCGTCCGCGGTGCCGTAGCGTCCGACCGGGATGGTGGATCGCGAGCGGCGGGCCACGTCCTCGGGGGCGACCCCCTCCCGTTCCGCCTGCGCCGCGTCGAGCCGGGCGACCCGATCGGTGGCGATGCGGCCGGGGAGGAGCATGTTCACGGTGACGCCGTCGGCGCCCACCTCGCTCGCGAGCGTCTTCAGGTAGCCGGCCAGCGCAGCCCTGCCGAGGTTGGAGCCGGCGAGGTGGGGGAGGGGCGCGACGACGCCGGTGGAGCCGACCGCCAGAATCCGTCCCCAGCCGCGAGCGCGCATGCCGGGCAGCGTGCGCTGGATGAGGTTGTGTCCCGGCGAGACGAGCTGTTCGACGGCGGCCGTCAGGTCGGCGGCGCTCAGGTCGGCGGCGGTCGACGGGCTCGGACCCGGTCCGTTGATGACGAGGATGTCGATCGGGCCGAACGCCGCTTCCGTCGCGGCGATCGCAGCTGCGCGGGAGGCGGCGTCGGTGACGTCCAGTTCGACCGCGATGGCGGAGGGGAGCGCTGCGGCGACCTCCTGGGCGGCGGCGAGCCTGCGACCGGTGACGACGACGTTCGCGCCCTCGCGTCCGAGCGATTCGGCGACGGCCCGTCCGAGACCGGCGGTGGACGCGGCGACGAAGGCGGTGCGTCCGTGGAGTCCGAGGTCCATCAGCCGGCCTTTCCGATGAGTTCGGCGCGAGCGAGCTGGTCGGCGGCGATCGCGCGCAGCTGCTCGGGGAACGGCGCGGCCGGCGGGCGGACGGCGCCCTCGCTCAGGAGCCCCCGGCGGGCCAGGAGGTCCTTGCGGAGCGCGAGCGCCACCCGGGGCTGCTGTTCGAAGTTGACGAGGGGGAGGTAGCGGAGGAACGCCTCACGGGCGCCGTCCCTGTCACCGGCGTGCCACGCGCTCACGCAGGCGACGAGCGCCTCGGGGAAGGAGAATCCGGTCATCGCCCCGGCGGCGCCCGCGGCGAGCTCGTCGAGCAGGCTCTGACCGCCGAGCCCGCCGAACACGGAGACGTCGACGCGCTCGACGATGCGGGCGATGGCGGCGGCCGTCGGCGGCGCCTCGGCCTTGACCGCGCAAATGAACGGGCACGCTTCGACGATCTCGATCAGGCTGTCGGTGGAGGCCGTGACGTGGCTGGCCACCGGGTAGTCCTGCAGCACGATCGGTGTTCCGACCGCGGCGTGGATGGCGTGGAGGTGTTCGATGACGACCGCGGGGGAGGCGCTGTTGAGCTGCACCATGACGGCGCGGACGCTGTCGCCGACCGCGCTGAGCGCCGACACGATCTCGGCGATCGCGGGCGCGGTCGCGAGGGCGCTCACGCCGACCACCATCGGGAGGTCCGTGGCGTCGGCGACGGTGCGCAGGACGGTCGTGCGCTCCTGGGGGCTGAGCGAGGAGGCCTCCCCGAACACCCCGAGCACCGTGAGGCCGGTGGCGCCGCAGGCCTCGTAGAACCGGACCAGCCGGGTGAGGCTGGGGAGGTCCAGGTCCCGGACCGGCCCGGCGAAGGGCGTGGCGACGACGCCCCACACGCCGCGTTCCAACGGCGCCGCGGCCGTCATCGGCCCTTCCATTCCGGCCGGCGCTTCTCCTGGAAGGCGGCGATGCCTTCGACGGCGTCCTCGCTGTCCAGGGCGGCCATCAGCGCGGGGAGCCGCATCCCGCGCGCCTCCGCGGCGGTGAGGTGCGCCGTGCGGCTGACCATCTGCTTGACGGCGCGCACCGAAGTGGGCGCGCAGGCGAGGATGTCCGCGATCCAGCGCTCCGTGGCGTCGTCGAGCTCGTCGGCCGCGACCACCTCGTTCACGAGGCCCATCGCCGCCATCTCGGCGGCCGACGCCTTCCGTCCCGTCAGCAGCATCCCCATCGCCTGGGTGTACGGAACCCGCCGGACCAGGAGGTGGATGCCGCCGTCCAGGGCGAGCCGTCCGACCCGGGGCTCGGTCAGACCGAAGCGCGCACTCTCGCTCGCGATGACGATGTCGGCGCCGAGCACCATCTCCATGCCGCCGCCGAGAGCGTAGCCGTTCACCTTCGCGATCACCGGGATGTCGAGGGTGCCGCGCAGGCTCAGGCCGCCGAACCCGTTCGGGTCCAGCTCCGCCCAGTACTCCAGGCCGGTCTTGCCGACGCCCGAGGCGGACATGTCCGCGCCCGTGCAGAACGCCTTCTCACCGGCGCCGGTGAGGACCACCGCCCGGACCGCGGGGTCGGCCTCGATGGCGGCCCAGATCTCGTTCAGCCGCTCGTGCGTCCGGCGGTCGACCGCGTTGAGCACCTGCGGACGGTCGATGGTGACGGTCGCGATCCCGCGTGCGTCGAGCTCGTAGCGGACCTCGTCGGTCATCCCAGCACTCCCAGCCCCTGCAGCTTTCCGATGGTCTCCTCGTCGAAGCCGTGCTCGCGCAGCACCTCCACGTTGTGCTCGCCGAGGCGGGGCGCGACGCGGCGCACGGAGGCGGGCGTCTCGGAGAGGTGGATCGGCGCGTTCAGCATGCTGAACCGGCCGGCCACCGGATGCTCGGCTTCGACGATCATCCCGTTCGCGACCGTCTGCGGGTCCGCGAGCGTGTCGGCGAGGGTCAGGACGGGGGCGTTGAGGACGCCCTCCGCTTCGAGGCGGGCCGTCCAGTGCGCCGTGGTGTTCGTCGCGCACTGCCGGGCCAGGAGGCTCTGCAGCTCGGCGCGGTTCTCCACCTGCTTCTCGAACGTCGAGAACTCCGGGCGCAGGGTGAGGTTCTCCCCGAACTCCAGGGCGGTGCTGATCCGCAGGAGCGGGTCGGGGGAGAAGCCGCCCACGAAGCACACCGCCGAGTCGGTCGTGGCGAAGACGCCGGTCAGCGGCATGGCTCCCCAGTTGACCTCGAAGCCCCGGTTGAGCTGCATGGACGCCTCCTGCATCTGCATGTGCAGCATGGAGTCGTACATGCTCACCTCCACCCGCTGCCCCTCACCGGTGGCGTCGCGGGTGCGGAGGGCGAGCAGGATGCCCTGGAACAGGTGCATGCCCGTCGTGTAGTCGCACAGGGTCGTCGGGTAGACCGACAGCGGCAGCTCCTCGGAGCTGCGCCGCCACATCACGCCCGAGTAGGCCTGGTTGATGACGTCCTGACCGCCCAGGTCGGAGTGCGGCCCGGTCGGCCCGAACCCGGTGCCCGACGCCCAGATCAGCCGCGGATTGAGGGACCGGAGCTCGTCGTAGCCGAAGCCCATCCGCTCCATCACGCCTGCCCGGAAGTTGCTGACCACCACATCGGCGCCCGCGATGATCTCCCGGAGCACGGCGCGGCCCTCCTCCTGCTTGGTGTCGACCGTGATGCCGCGCTTGTTGCGGTTGATCGAGAGGAAGATCGGGTTGTCCTTGCCGTGGCGGTCGGGCAGCGAGTTGCGCGACGTGTCGCCTGTCCCCGGTCGCTCGACCTTGATGACGTCAGCGCCGAAGTCGCCGAGCATCTGCGTGCAGCTCGGCCCCATGAAGACCTGCGTGAAGTCGACGACCGTGATCCCGGCCAGCGGGAGTGCGGCGTCGGCGGATTCCTGTGCCAGCGGGGTCATGAGGCGACCTCCACCGACTCGGCGTCCACCGACTCGATGAGCGCGTTGGCGGCGGGGCGGTCGCCGGGGTCTGCGTTGTGCTCGCGCATCCCGCGCTGGATGTCGGTCGCCTCCACCTCGCGCACGGTGATCCCCTTCTGCACGGCCAGGGCGGCGGCCACGGCGGTCGCCTGACCCATCGCCATGCACGGCGGGATCTCCCGCGACGACTTCTGCGCGTCGGAGGTCGCAGAGAAGTGTCGGCCGGCGACGAGCAGCTGGTCGACGTTCTTGGGGAGCAGGGAGCGGTACGGGTAGTAGTAGTCGCGGCCGCGGGCGACCGTGTCCGCGAAGTGGCGGCGCTGCACCACATCGTCCTTCGTCATGACGTACTCGCCCTGCAGGAGCCTGGTCTGCCGCACGCCGATCTGCGGGGCGGTGTCGAGCACGTAGGAGTCCTGGAACCCCGGGAGGAACTCCCTCACGTAGGCGACGGCCTCCACGATGCGGTCACGGCCCGCGAAGTCCGCCTCGGTCAGCGACCGGGGATCGGTGCCGTCGAACCCGCTCATGTGCGGGGCGTTGCACCAGACGACCCCGGGAAGCGGCGTCTTCAGCCACCACAGGTCCCAGGCGCCGCCGAGGATGCGCTTGACCTGCTTGTTGATGGCCCGCGCCTCCTTCGGGTTCTGCTGCTCGTACTCCTCGGCGAGCCGGGTGTCCACGCCGCCGAGCCGGAACACGAGGGTCGTGATGTACGAGCCCTGGATGAAGTCGGCGCCGGCGCGGGACGCCACGTCGATGTCGCCGGTCGTGTCGATCACGACCGTGCCGAGGTGCGCCTCCGGACCGGCCTTCGTCTCGACGATGACGCCCTTCATCACGCCGTCGTCGACGATCGGCCGCGAGAAGAAGGAGTGCAGCACGAGGTTGACCCCGGACTCCCGCACCAGGTCGTTGGAGACGCGCTTCCAGCCGTCCGGATCGAAGGCGGCCGCGTAGCAGATCGGCTTCGGGTGGGAGTGGCTGTGGAAGTCGAAGGTGCCGTACCGGCCCCACTTGTTCCACAGCTCCTGCGACATGGCCCGGTCCTCCGCGGGCGGGACGACGGCCAGGCCGAGCTTCTGCATCCGCTCGATGTACTCCGAGACGATGCCGGTGACGGTGATCTCCTGGCCGTTGATCATGTCGTCGAGCACGAGCACCATCCCGCCCGAGGCGAGGCCGCCGAGGTAGGAGTAGCGCTCGATGAGGGTGACCGACATGCCGCTGCGGGCCGCGGTCACCGCCGCCGACACCCCTGCGGGCCCCCCGCCCACGACGAGCACGTCGGAGCGGGAGACGATCGGGGCGGAGTTCTCGTCCGAGTGGATGAGCAGGTGTTGCGAGGACATTGCTTTTGTTACCTTCCGATGTGGAGGCCGTTGATCCGGCGCGCCAGGACGTAGAGGACGATGCTGATGACCATCAGGACCGCCCCGTAGACGGAGAACAGCCAGGTCTGGTGGATCGAGGCGCACCAGACCACGAGGTACGCGGCCGTGCCGCCGAAGATCGCGACGCCGAGGCCGTAGCCCAGGGCCGTGCCCGCGCCGCGCGACGCCTTGGGCATCAGTGTCGAGGTCACGACGTTGTAGAGGGTCATGTTCAGCACCATGACGATGGAGCCGCCCAGCATGACCCAGGCGAAGGCGCCGATTCCGGGCTTGACGTAGAGCAGGATCAGGAACATCGACGGGACGGCGAGGGCCCGCGTCCAGATGAACCACGTCGAGAGCGCCTTGCCGTCGACCAACTTGCCGACGATGAGGGACCCGACGACCATGACGACGGACAGCAGCGTCGTGATCCCGAAGACGGCGGTGGGGGATTCGTTCATGACGGTCCGCGCGGTGCTCGGCAGCCCGGTGGTCCATGCGTAGTTGTAGACCTGGACCGCGCCGACGACGAAGACGATGGCCAGCACGCTCAGCCAGTTCTTCCCGACGCTGCTCCAGATCGCGCCGGTCGAGGACTCTTCGAGCTCCTCGCGCGTCATGGTCTCCGGCAGGCGGCGTCGCAGGTACAGGACGACGACGCTGCCGACCACGGCGATGGCGAACGGGACGCGCCAGCCCCAGTCCGCCATCGCGGTCGGGCCGAGCACGAGCACGGTCAGGAAGGTAAGGAGGGAGGCGGCCAGGATGCCGAAGTTGACGAACGCGCTCATGGTGCCCGCCACGGTGCCTTCGCGGCCTTCGGGGACGAGCTCGAGGCCTTGCGCGGTCGCGAGCGGCCCCTCCACGCCGGTGGAGATGCCCTGGACGATGCGGGTGAGCAGCAGGATGATGCCTGCCCAGGGGCCGATCTGCGCGTAGGTCGGGCACACGGCGATGACGAGGGTGGTGATCGCCATCAGGCCGATGCTGAGGATCATGATCTTCCGGCGGCCGATGCGGTCGGCGAACGTGCCGAGGATGATGCCGCCGACCGGGCGGAAGAAGAACCCGACGGCGAACACCGCGAGCGCGCTCAGAGTGGCGGCGACGGGGCTTCCGGCGGGGAAGAACTTCGGGCCGAGGTAGGACGCCATCAGGCCGAACAGCATCCAGTCGTACCACTCCAGAGTGCCGCCGAGTCCGAGGGCGGTGAGGCCTCGGCGCGTCTCCGGGGTGAGCCGGGTGCGGGTACTCGGTCGGGTGCTGACTTCGTTGTCAATCAATGTCTTCTCCTCTTCGAGAGCATGGAAACATCACTTGCGCATCGCCCCCGCTGGGGCGGCGCCGCGTACGTCGAAGGTCGGCTCACGAGGGGGTAGCGCCTCGTGCGGACGATCCGGTGGGGGTTCCGGCGTAAGGTTCGTTAACTATATCGAGAGCGTTAAAAATAGTAAAGAAACTAGCCGACGACTTTCCTGGCCTTCAAGTCGGCCACGACCGAGGGGGAGTAGCCGAGCTCGTGCAGCACTTCCGTCGTGTGGGCGCCCAGCCGCGGGGGAGCGTGGCGCACGGCCGGGTCCACGGCGGAGAGCGCGACCGGAGGGGCGATGGTCCGCACATTCCGGCCGTCCTCGTCGACGAACTCGAGGATCATGCCGTTGTGGAGGGTCTGCGCGTTCTGGAGCGCCTGGGAGAGATCCAGCACCGGCCCGCACAGCACGTCCTCGGTCTCGAGCGCGGCCAGCCAGTGCTCCGTCGTCCGCTCGAGGAACCGGCGCGCCAGGATGGCACGGATCTCGGCACGGTTCTCGCGCAGGCCGGCGAGTGTGCTGAAGCGCTCCTCGAGCGAGAGGTCGGGCAGTCCGAGTGCGGCGCAGATGTCGGCGAGCGGGTTGGGCTTGAACGCGCCGATGACGACGATCTCCGCGTCGAGGGTGGGGAAGCAGCCGGTGAGCGGCATGAGGGCCCAGTTGAGCTCCTCGTCGATGGTCAGGCGTGCGGTGGCCTCCTGCATCTGCAGGGCCAGCATCGAGTTGAGCAGGCTGACGTCCACGACCTGACCGACCCCGGTGCGCTCGCGCTGAAGGACGGCGAGGAGGATGCCCTGCACGAGGTGCTGGCCTGCGGTGTAGTCGGCGATCGGCGTCGCGTAGATGGCGATCGGGTGCTCCGGGTCGGCCCGGCGTTTCATGACCCCGGAGTACGCCTGGCCGAGGATGTCCTGGCCGCCTTTGTGCGCGTACGGGCCGCTCCTGCCGAACCCGGAGCCTGCGGCCCAGATGATCCGCGGGTTGATCGCGGCGAGTTCGTCGTAGCCGAGCTCCAGCCGTTCCATGACTCCCGGCCGGAAGTTGCTGACGATCACGTCGGCGTCGCGGACCAGATCACGGACGACGGATCGGCCCTCCGGCGTGGAGAGGTCGATGACGATGCTGCGCTTGTTGCGGTTCAGCGCCGAGAAGACGGGGTTCTCGTCGGCGCCGGCGAAGACCCCGACGCGGGAGAGGTCGCCGGCTCCCGGACGCTCGACCTTGATGATGTCGGCGCCGAAGTCGCCGAGGGTCTGCGTGCAGGACGGCCCCAGCATCACCTGGGTGAGGTCGATGACCCGCAGGCCCTCCAGTGGCAGTGTCATGCGGCTCCGTCACCAGCTCGGCGGCGAGATGACCCAGACGGCTGTGCAGACCTCGTCCGAGGTGTTCTTGTACCAGTGCGGGATCGTCGAGTTGAAGGTGATGGAGTCTCCCGCTTCGAGCTCGTACTTCTCGCCATCGATGAAGACTTCCTTCTTCCCCGAGATGATGATCCCGAACTCCTCGCCGCGATGCGTGAAGGGGGTTCCGCTCGAGTCGTGCCCGGGGGGAGTCTCGACCCAGAGCGCCTCCAGCGTCCCGTGCAGGTCGGGCGAGAGCAGCTCGAAGACCGTGCGGCCGCGCGCCTCCGCCACGGTCGAGAGCAGGTTGCGTCTGTCCGCCTTCCGCACGACGGGCGAGCGGGAGACCGCCTGCTGGGAGAAGAGCTCGCCGACCGGGATGTCCAGCCCGTGGGCGATCTGGGCCAGCGTCGAGAAGGACGGATTCGCGAGCCCGCGCTCGACCTGACTGATGATCGCCGTGCTGAGCCCGGTCCGCTGGGTCATCGCGCTGAGGGTCAGTCCTCGCGCTTTCCGCCGCGCCCGCACGGTGTCCCCGATGCCCTCGAGGATCACTTCCAGTGACGCGCCCTGAGGGGAGTCGGCCTTGCTGTTCGACATTGACCACCCTTTCGTCCTCAGTATCCTAAACGCGTTAACTGAGACGTCGGCGGCCACTCAATCGCGGGAGAGCGTCAGCGCGATCTCGAAGCTTCGCGCCCACGGCAGATCGACCTCGGTCACCCGCCACGGGGACCCGGGCGCGACACGCGTGAGGAAGGCCTGGAGTCCCGCCACGATGCGCTCGCGGGCGACGGCCTGGGCGGCCTCCTCGACCGGGCCGATGCGGCCGCCGAACACGTCGTCGTGCAGCGAGCGGCGGATCGCGCTCTGGTAGGCGCAGTCGTCGAGGACCCGGGTCAGCAGGGCCCGTTCGGCCGCCACTGCGTCGAGCGAGCCCGTCCGCGTGCCGACCCAGCGGGCTGCGGCCTGGGCGACGACGCCTCCGATGGTGTTCCCCGCGGTGTTCCAGCCGCCGTACGACGACAGAGCGAGCAGCAGGCCCTCCTCGGCCAGGCGGTCCACGAGGAGCGGGTCGCCGCCGTTGCTGAAGCGGACATCCGCCAGGGCCACAGGGGTCTCGTCGTCCAGTGCGGCCCGGACGAGTTCCACCGTGCGCTCGACGGCAGCGGGATCGGACAGCGGAAGAGCGCCGAAGCAGTCGCCGCGGCCGGGGTCCGGCGCGTGGACGACGAGCGCGATGTCGCGATGTCCTCCGTCGTCCGCCACGACACCGCCGGCGGCCTCGACCTGCCGGCGCACGCTGTGGATCAGCGGGAGGTTCTCGAAGTTCGGCACCCGATCGAGACCGTCCGGTTCGCCGCACAGCACGGAGAACACGGGGACGGCACCGGAGACCAGCGCACGCGCCACCAGCACGGCGCCGACCTCGTCGGCGCCCGGATACATCATGACGCTGCGGCCGCCGGGCAGCGCGCGCCGCCAGTGCCGCAGCCAGACCTGCTCGGCCGACCCCGCCGAGTGCGGCGCGGTGTCGTCGGCGGTGATCGCCAGAGTGTCCAGGTCGCCGCGTTCGTGGAGTGCGAGCGTCTCCAGGTTCACGAGGTGGTTGCGCAGCCGCCGCAATTCGAAGTCGCGCACGACGTCGCTGGCGATCGGGCAGTCGACGCTCCCCGGCATCCCGTCGGCTCCGGCGACCTCCCGTTCGAGCGCACGATGCAGGTCGCCGCCGAGCCGATGGAGCTCGCGCCCGGCCGTGGACCAGTACTCCGGCTCCTCGACGTCGGAGTACGAGTCGCTCGCACGCACGACCAGGGACGCTGCCGACACCGTCAGGTCCGGGCGAAGGGAACGCAGCTCGCCGAAGATCCCGAGTCGGCCCAGGGCGTCGACGGTCGAGTCGTCGGAGATCCTGGCCGGGATGATCCCGCCGTGGACGACCGTGTCGACGCACGCGATCAGGTGCGTGGTGGCGGGGTCCTGCGCCTGGTCGCGCATCCATTGGTGGAGTCCGCCCAGCGCCGCCGGCGCCCGCATCGCCGGCATCACGTCGGAGGGCGGCGTCGCCAGCGGGACACCCGCGATGGCGGCGACCTGGCGAGGCAGGTCCACATTGACCGGTCGCTCGTCGAGCGGGACGAGGCTGAGGCGCATCGGTGCGCTCCTTCCGCTGGGCCGCGCCTCAGCGGGCGCGACGGATCTCGAGTTCGTAGTGGTAGCGGTCGCCCCGGTAGGTCGACTCTGCGTACTCGATGGCGATGTCGCGCGCGTCGTAGCTGGTCCGCTCCACGAAGAACGCCGGGGAGAACGGTGGCGCGTCGAGCAGCCGCGCCTGGTCCGGGTCGAGGACGCTGGCGCGGATGCTCTGCTCCGCCCACTCCAGCCGGAGGCCGTAATCGTCCTCCATGATCTTGTAGAGCGACTCGGTCCCCACGTTGTCGATCAGGCCCGGGAAGAGCAGCGGGTTGAGGTACGAGTCCTCCAGGGCCATCGGCTCGCCGTCGGCCGTGCGGGCGCGGCGGATGTGGAAGACCTCCGCCGACGGGCTCATCCGCAGCCGCGCGCCCAACTTCACGCCGGCCGGGATCGTCTCGCTGACGAGGATGGTCGAGCCGGGCACCAGGCCGCGCGCCCGCATGTCCTCGCTGAAGGAGGTGAGCTCGACGGATTTCGTGATCCGCGGCGCCGCGACGAACGTTCCGGCGCCCTGGACCCGGTAGACCAGGCCGTCGTGCTCCAGGCGGTCGAGGGCGCGCCGCACGGTGAGCCTGCTGACGTCGAACTCCACAGCGAGGTCGCGTTCGGCGGGCAGCTTGGTGTGCGGCTCCAGCCCCTGGTCGATCACGTCGACCAGGTGCTGGCGGAGGCGCTCCGACTTCGTGTGCTGCTCGGCCATGCGTTCTCCCGCCTGACGGACGTTATTGGTAGATACCATTTTAGGACTTTGGAGGATCTCTTTCGCAAATTTCGTGTCGAGTCGGCGAAATCGTTGACAGCCTCTCATCGAATGGAGTACACCAATCCTAAGCAATCTTCATTCCGTTCCCACCAACCCCCGAAGGATACCCATGAAGAACGGCAGAAACTCGCGGCGCTTCGCTCTCCGCGCCGCAGCGGTCTCCAGCGTCGCCATCACGGCGATCGCCCTCACCGGGTGCGCCGGCGCCCAACCGTCGGGCCCGACCAAGATCACCTTCTCCTACCTGTGGGGAGGCCCCGAGGCCAAGGCCCTCGAGAAAGTCATCGCCGACTTCAACTCGAGCCAGACCGCGATCAAGGTCGTCGGCGTCTCCAGCCCCGACGCCCAGAAGCAGCTCACCTCGATGTCGTCGAGCAACGGCAGCTTCGACGTCTCCGACAACTTCGGCAACGTCACCGGGTCGTGGGCCGCGAAGGGCATCCTCGCGCCGCTCGACCAGTACCTGGCGGGGGACGGCGTCAAGCTCAAGG
Organism: Leifsonia sp. NPDC056824; assembly: GCF_042789575.1. Taxonomy (NCBI): domain Bacteria; kingdom Bacillati; phylum Actinomycetota; class Actinomycetes; order Micrococcales; family Microbacteriaceae; genus Leifsonia; species Leifsonia sp. NPDC056824. The sequence goes on from NZ_JBHUAV010000001.1 coordinate 1,739,639, forward strand.
ACTTCGAGCCGGCCGCTCTCCAGCAGATGCAGTACAAGGGCAAGACCTACGCGCTCCCCATTGCGGTGCACACCCAGGAGCTCCTGTACAACAAGGACCTCCTCGCCGCGGCGGGCGTGCAGCCGCCGACCACCACCGACGAGCTCGCGACGGCGATCGCCAAGCTCACCAAGACGGATGCCAACGGCAACATCACCCAGATCGGGCTCGGCAACCCGTCGGCCACGACCCTGATGACCGCACTCGGATACGCGTTCGGCGGCACCTGGGACGGCCCCAAGAACGACAAGCCCAGCCCGGACGACCCGAAGAACATCGAAGCGCTCAACTGGTACACCGACAATGTGACGAAGAAGTTCGGCGCGGCCAAGATCGCGACCTTCACCAGCGGCCTCGGGCAGTACATGTCCGCTCAGGACCCGTTCTACACGGGCAAGGAGGCGATGGTCCTCGACGGCGAGTGGCAGGCCGTCAACATCCCCCAGGTCGCACCGAACCTCCACTACGGCGTCATCGACCTCCCGACGGCGGACCCGAGCCTCGCCGGCACCACGGCGGTCTCCACGAGCACGCTGTTCATCCCGAGCAACTCGAAGCACAAGGCGGAGGCCGCGAAGTTCCTCGCCTACATGATGAGCGACAAGGCGATGACGGCGTTCACCCTGGCTCTCGGCAACCTGCCGTCGAAGACGTCGCTCCTGACGGACTCGGCGTACAGCGCGATTCCGAACTTCGACGCCTGGCTGAAGCCGCTGGGCGGGAAGAACGCGCAGGCGATGGCGAGCCAGCCCTACAGCGCCCAGTACTCGACCGATCTCGGAACGGCCTTCGACGACGTGGTCCGCGGAGTGGCCACGCCGGAGGCCGCGATGAAGTCCGTCGCGGACAAGGCCTCCTCGTACGATGCCGGCTGACGTCCGGCCTCTGCACAAGCGCGGCGCGCGACGCCAGACCCTCCTGGGTCTGGCGTTCGCGTCGCCGTTCATCATCGGCGGTGCGGTCTTCATCGTCTACCCGGTGCTGGCCTCCGCGGGCTACAGCTTCACCGACTTCAACCTGTTCCAGTCGCCGACCTTCGTCGGGCTCGACAACTACGTCAGGATGGTCGGGGACTCGACCTTCTGGAAGAGCCTGGCGAACACGCTGTTCCTCACCGTCCTCGGCGTGCCGCTGACCATCGGCATCGCGATCGCCGGCGCGCACGCCCTGAACTTCCCCGTGCGCGGCCAGCCCCTCTACCGAGCGCTCGTCTACCTGCCCACGATCGTCCCGGTGGTCGTCGGAGGCTACCTGTGGCGCTGGCTGCTCAACAGCCAGTACGGGTTCGTGAACTACTTCCTCGGCCTGCTGCACCTGCCGCAGCCCGCGTGGCTGGAGGAGCCCGACTGGGGCAAGCCCGCCATCCTGCTGATGTGCCTGTGGACGATCGGCGGCTCGATGGTGATCTACCTCGCGGCCATCAAGGAGGTCCCGCGCGAGCTCTACGAGGCGGCGGAGATCGACGGCGCCGGCTGGTGGGCGCGGTTCCGCTACATCACCTGGCCGACCGTGTCACCGATCACCCTCTTCCAGATCATCGTGACCGTGATCGCCTACCTCCAGATCTTCACGCAGCCGTACCTGCTCACCCAGACCCGGCTGAACGCGGCGAGCGGAGGCCCGGGGCAGTCGATGATCAGCTACGCGATGTACCTGTTCCAGAACGCTTTCGACTTCCTGAAGATGGGCTACGCCTCCGCGATGGCGTGGGTGCTCTTCCTGATCACACTGGCGATCACCCTGATCCTGCTGAAGACGTCGAAGAGGTGGGTGCACTATGACTCTGAACGCGACTAGAGACGCAGAGCGGCTGGAGGTCGAGCCGCCGGCTCCGGAGCCGCGCACGCCGCGGCGGCGACCGCTCGGCACAGGCGCGAGGTTCGTCACGGTGTGGGTGCTGGCCCTGGTCTTCGCCTTCCCGTTCCTCGTCATGCTGAGCACCGCTTTCACCAAGCCGGCGGACATCTTCAGCTCGCCGCCGTCGCTGTGGCCCAAGGAGTGGACGCTCGCCAACTTCGAGGCGGTGTTCCAGGCCATCCCGTTCTGGCAGTACCTCGGCAACACGCTCCTGGTCGCGGGGCTCTCGGTCGCCGGGATGCTGATCGCGTCCCCGCTCGTGGCCTATTCGCTCTCCAAGATCGGCTGGCGCGGAAAGCGCCCGCTCCTCATCGTCGTGATGGCCACGATGATGCTGCCGCCGCAGGTGACAATGATCCCGTTGTTCCTGCTGTGGAACGGGCTGGGCGCGACGAACTCGTACCTGCCGCTGGTGGCTCCGGCGTTCTTCGGCACGCCGTTCCTGATCTTCATGATCCGGCAGTTCCTGATGTCCGTCCCCGACGAGCTGCTGCAGGCGGCGCGCATCGACGGAGCGTCGGAGCTGCGGATCTACCTCTCGATCGTTCTGCCGCTCGCGCGTCCCGCGCTCATCACGGCCGCGATCTTCCAATTCGTGTGGGCGTGGACCGATTTCCTGAACCCGCTCATCTACTTGAACGACGCGTCGAAGTACACGCTGTCCATCGGCCTGTACACCTTCTTCGGCGAGCACACGGTCGAGTGGGGGCCGCTGATGGCCGCCTCGGTGCTGTTCACGGTCCCCGCGCTCGCGCTCTTCGTCGTGTTCCAGCGTTACTTCGTAGGGGGGATCAGTGCCGGTGCACTCAAATAGCGAGCAGTACGAACTCGACCTCGAAGGCGCGGCCGTCGCCCAGGAGCCTCGCCTGTTGGTCGAGGCGCTCGCCGGGCGCCTCGTCGTGTCGTGCCAGGCGTCGGCGAACCACCCGATGCGCAGCACCGAGGCGATCGTGCGGATGGCGGAGAGCGCGATCCTGGGGGGAGCGGCCGGCCTGCGGATCAACAGCCCCGACGACGTGCGGGCGGTCAGGCCGCTCACCGGTCTGCCGATCATCGGGCTGGACAAGGAGCAGGGCGCGCGCCGCAACGTCATCACGGCACGCATCGACCAGGCTGCGGAGCTGGTCGGCGCGGGCGCCGACATCGTGGCGATCGACGCGACGACGGAGGTGATCGACGACATCGCAGGGCACGTCCGCAGAATGATCGACGCGATCGGGGTGCCGGTCATGGCGGATGTCTCGACCCTCGACGAGGGCCTCCGAGCCGCGGAGGGCGGCGCGACCTTTGTCGGCACGACCCTCTCGGGATACACGCCGTACACGCAGCGCCTCGACCAGAGTCCTGACGTCGAGCTCGTGGGCGCCCTGGCGGCCTCGGGCATCCGGGTCGTCGCCGAGGGGCGCTACGCCTCGCCCGCCGACGTCAGGAGGGCGTTCGACGCCGGCGCGTTCGCGGTGGTGGTCGGGGGAGCGATCACCGACCCCGTCGCGATCACCCGGCGATTCGTCGCAGCCACGAGGAAGCGGTGATGACCCCGCGCCGCGCGCTCGGCATCGACATCGGAGGCACCAAGATCGCAGCGGCGATGGTGGACGAGGACGGCACGACCGCGACGCCGCTCATCGTCCCCACGCCGGCGGCAGATGGGCCGGACGCGATCCTCGACGCGGCAGCGGCGCTGGCGCGGCGCGTCATGACCGAGGCAGGGTCCATCCCGGAGGCCGTCGGGCTCGGGAGCGCCGGAGCGTTCGACCTGAGGGGAACGGTCATCCATTCGACGGACCACCTCGCCGGCTGGCTCGGCACGCGCGTCGGCCAGGGGCTGGAAGCCCGGCTCGACCTCCCCGTGACGGTTCTCAACGACGTGCACGCGGCCGCATTGGGAGAACTCTCGGTCGGCCCGGATCGCGGCGTCGGCCCACAGCTGTTCGTCGCGGTCGGGACCGGCATCGGAGGGGCGCTCATCGTGAACGACCGATTGATCCGTGGCTCTTCGGGGATGGCCGGCTCCGTCGGGCACGTCCGCGTGCGCTCGGAGCTCTCCCGTCAGTGCTCGTGCGGTGGACGCGATCATGCCGAGGCGTTCGCAAGCGGCCCCGCGATGGAGCGGACGTATCGCGAGCGCACCGGTATCGACGCACGGCTCCCCTCGATCGGCGAGCGATCGCGACGAGGCGATTCCGACGCTGCCGACGTCATCGAGTCGGCGACGGGCCGACTCGCTGAGGCGCTCGCAGCCGCCATCAGCGTCTGCGATGTGGAGACGATCATCCTGGGTGGGGGCGTCTCCGGGTTGGGGACGATCTTCACGGCGCCGCTTTCCGCGTCGCTGCGCGCTGAGCTGGGCGCTCGGTCTCCGCAGGTCCGAGTCGAGCTCGCCGCCCTCGGCGATCGGGCGACGGTCGTCGGGGCCGCGACGGCGGCGTGGCGGATCGGCACCGGGTCGACGATCGAGGAGCTCTTCGTCTGATTCCGGGCGTGGAGCGGCCACGCGGTATCACCGCGGTCGCGGCGAGGTCAAGCCCACCAGGGTCCACTCCGATCTGTCTTAGCTTCGTCGAGAGCGGACGGCACCTCCGACCGCAGCGCTCTCGACAGAAGGAGTCAGTGATGACGATCGCAATGGACCGCCCCGGAGCCGAGCTGACGCCGGCGGACGCGCTCGCGCCTGCTGCGGCCACACCCGAGACCGTGTCGTGGAGCACTCCGGCCCGCTGGCTCTGGGTGGCCGGGACGCCGACCCAGTACGTGGGAATGGTGGATCGCAATCTCGACGGGTATGTCGCCACCGGCTTCGACGGTCACGATCTGGGGGTGTTCGCGGCGCGTTCCGACGCGCAGGCGGCCGTCTGCCGGCACTGGTCCGCGGCAGGTGACGAGGGCTGAAGCCCGTGACACGGCGCGAAGCCGGCGGGGATTATAGAACGTCGATTGCGATTGGGCAACGGTCACGGGTTTTGCCGTCGATACGACACACTGGAGCGAACGACGACACGAGCTGGGAGGTCCGAGGTGCGCAGTGACGACCGTCGCGCCCAGCTGGAGCGCGACCTCCCCGGCGCCGCGAGCCGCGGCGAGATCATCGCCCTGTTCCAGCCGCAGTTCTCGCTGGAGACCGGCGAGGTCGTCGGCGCGGAGGCGCTGAGCCGGTGGATCCACTCACGGTTCGGTCTTATTTCTCCTGGCGAGTTCATCCCGATGGCCGAGCGCCTGGGGCTGGTCGGCGCGATCGGGGATGTCATGCTGCGGCTCGGCTGCCACGCCGCCCGCGATTGGCGGGACCAGGGCCACCCGATCGAGGTCGCCGTCAACGTCTCGATCCTCCAGTTGCGGACGACCGCGATCGTCGACACGATCGCCGGGCTGCTCGACGAGTTCTCCCTCAGCCCCCGGCTGCTGACGCTGGAAGTGACCGAGACCACCCCACTGACCGACGTCCCGGAGGCGATCGACACCGTCCACCGGCTGAGCGAGCTCGGCGTGAACATCTCCGTCGACGATTTCGGAGCCGCCTACGCGTCGCGCGAGCAGGTCATCGCGCTGCAGGCGACCGAGTTGAAGGTCGACCAGTCCCTCGTGCAGGAGACCCAGGGCCCGCACGCCGAGGACCTGGCGCGGGCGGTCGAGTTCGGTAAATCACAGGGGATGCGTCTGGTCGCGGAGGGCATCGAGACCGAGGCCCAGTTGGCACGGGTCCGCGCCCTGCACTGCGATCGCGGCCAGGGGTATCTGCTGTCGCGCCCGACGACCAAAGCGGATGTGGACAGCCTCCTGGTCGGCGCCGGAGGCCCCCTGCTCAAATGATTAACGTGTGGCAACTTGACGATTGCCTCACGAACAGTCACTCTCAACACATGCACTTCGACCGGTCACGCATTTGAGAGCCGATGTGCGCGACGAGGTCGCGCGCATGCAGCCCTTCCCCCGAGCCCTCGTGGACCGATCCCACACCATCGTGGACGCCAACATGGCGCTGGAGGTCTGGGCCAGCCGCCAGTCCGACAAGCTGGTCGGGACGCCGCTCGCCAACGTGCTCGGCGTCGATCCCGACGAGCTGGCAGCGGCGCTGGCGACCGGTAACCCCGGCGGCATCCGGCTCGCGTCCAGCGCCCACGGGTACCAGGAGACGCGGAGCTCGGTGGTGATCCGCGCGGTGCGCATCTCCGGCGGCCACACGATCGTCGCCTTCGACCCGGAGCTGGCCGCGGTCGGCGAACGCACGGTGGCGCTCGGACGACGCGAGAGCGACCGGCTCCAGCTGCTCCTCGCCGCGTCCGTGGCGTTCGCGAAGACGCGGACCGAGGAGGAGCTCGGTGAGCTGCTGTCGGAGACCGCCCGCCGGGCGTTCAACGCGACGGCCTGCAGTGTTCACACCGGCGAGCCGGGCAATTACGAGCTCGTCGCGGGGGAGGCCCTCCTGGAGGCGGAGTGGCCGGAGGACGCCAGGGATGAGAGCGTGCAGCTCGGGAGTGTGGTGACGATCCAATCGCCCGCCGAAGCCGACGTCGTGGCGCCGGGCCTCGGATTGAGCGGCGTCTTCGAACGGTCGGGCGTCTCCGCGATCATCGGCGTGCCGATCATCGAGGACGACATCCTCTACGGCGCGTTCGCCTGCTACTTCGACCAGCCCCGCGCGTTCGACGACCAGGCCGTCCCGCTGGCCGAGGCGTTGGCCCAGCTCGCCGGGCAGGTCCTGGTGCGGCTCCGCCTGGAGGCGCGGCTTCGGCGTGCGGCGATGCTCGACGAGGTCACCGGCCTGCCGAACCGACGCCTGTTCGACGAGAACCTGCAGCAGACCGAGCGCGCCCACGCGGATCAGGTCGCGGTGCTCTTCGTCGACCTCGACGGCTTCAAGGCCATCAACGACACCCTGGGGCACGCCGCGGGCGACACCGTGCTCAAGGAGGTCGCGGAGCGGCTGAGCCGGGTCTTCCGCCAGGAGGACATGATCGCGCGCTACGGCGGGGACGAGTTCATCGCCGCCCTGCACGTCGCCGACACGACGGACGCGCTCGAGCTCGCCGACCGGGCGCGAGTGGCCATCGCCGAAGACTTCGCCGGCATCCCGCCGGAGCTGAGCATCACCGCGAGCGTGGGCATCGCCATCACGGACGACGTAGCGGGCCAGTCGATCGATCACCTCATCCGGCTCGCCGACCAGGCCATGTACGCGGCCAAGCGCGGCGGCGGCGACCAGGCCGTCGTCTACGGAGCCGAGCGGTAGCGGGTCACTCAATACCAGGGACCGGCGTCCCCGTCTACCGGGGGGCGGAGAATTTCCGAATGTCGGAGAATGTCCAATGTGAGTGCACCCGACACCCCGGTCCCCCTCCTGCTCGAACGGTACCGGCCGCAGCGGTTGCTCGCGCGCGGGGGAACCTCGATGGTCTTCCGTGCCCGGGATGAGAACCTGGGCCGCGACGTCGCCGTCAAGCTGTTCACGTCGGGTAGCCAGGGCGATGTCGCGCGCTTCCGGGCCGAGGTGGGCGTGCTCGCCGGCCTCCGCCATCACGGTGTCGTGTCGATCCTCGACGCCGGGGTCGACGACTCGTCGCCGAAGGACCCGCGTCCCTTCCTGGTCATCGAGCTGGTCGAAGGCGACACGCTCCGCGCAGTGCTGAACGGGGGCACGCTGACGACGCGCCAGATCGGTGAGATCGCCTTCGAGGTCGCCGAGACGCTCGAATACGTCCACGCGCGGGGCGTCATCCATCGCGACGTGACGCCGACGAACATCATGATCGTCGACTACGGGACCCGGTTGTCGCGGCCGCGGGCACGGCTGACGGACTTCGGCATCGCTATCCACGCGACCCTTCCCCAGGAGTTCGCGGAGGGCACGTTCGGGACGGCCGCCTATCTGAGCCCCGAGCAGGTGCGCAGCGAGAGCCTGACCCCGGCGTCCGACATCTATTCGCTCGGCCTCGTCCTCCTGGAGTGCTTCACGGGGACCGTCGCGTTCCCGGGGACGCCTGTGGGATCCGCGCTCTCCCGGCTGGAGCGCGACCCGGAGACGCCCGACACGGTCCCCGAGCGCTGGCGCGCGCTCATCCGGTCGATGACGCACGCCGACGCGTCGCTGCGGCCGTCCGCCGCGGACGTCGCGACCGCCGCGCGCGGGGCCCTGCGCGCCGACAGGGAACACGACCCTGCCGCGAGCACCGGATCGACGGACCAGGCGGCATATGATCAACAGGCCGGCGTGACCCGCACCGGCGGCAGCCCTCGGAAGGAGAGCACCGGTTGGGCACTCTGATTTACGGCACCGGCGCGAAGATCGACATCGACGACCGCCTGCTGGCCCACCTCCAGCTCGTCATCACGTCGAAGCTGCGCCGCAACGAGCAGTTCCTCTTCGAGTGGGACCACGACGAGGCTTACTCGCGCGGCCGCACCGCGATCTGGATCAACCCGGCCGTCCCCGTCCACTTCCAGTACGTGGGCAGCCGCCGGCCGGCGCTCAACCGGGCGTGGACGGAAGCGCTGATGGACGCCGCCAACAGCGTCGGCGGTCTGCGCGTCGTTCCAGAGCCTCCGGCGCACTGATGGGGACGCTCTTCTACGGCGACGCGGCGTCGTCGGTCGAGTTCGACGACCGCCTGCTCGCGCACCTGCAGCTCGCGATCGTCACGAAGCTGCGGCGCAGCGAGAGCTTCGTCTTCTCGTGGGACGTCGCGGCCGCGGCCGGGAGCGGCTCCAACTCGGTCTGGATCTCCCCGACCGTGGGCCTGCGCTTCACCTATCCCTCGCACACGCGCGAGCCGATCAACCGGGCGTGGGTCGAGGCGCTGGTCCGCACGGCCAACAGCGTCTCCGGACTCCGCATCGTCGACGAACCTGGAGCGGGCGTAGAGTCGCCGGCGCAGGCCCAGAGCAAGACCGACCGAATGGATGAAGAGTGATCGTCAACAGACTGACCGTCGATGGCAAGGACTACTTCCTGCCCGGATCGGTGACGGAGCTGCGCGAGAAGATCAAGAACGCGATCCAGGCGGGCGGCGACTACGTGAACATCCCGCCGCTGCGCTCCGGCCCCGGCATCGACATCCTGTTCTCGCCGGGCATGCCGGTGGTCTGGAGCCAGATCGACGTCGGAGGCGACCCGATCGCGGACGCCGAGGGCGCGCAGGTCTCGGAGTCGAGCATCGACGACGACACGTTCGACGGGCTGTGAGCTCGGCCGGGGCTCACGAGTAGACCGGGCTCAGCTGCCGGCCGATTCGTCTTATGCGTGCGTGCTCATGACAATAAAGCGCGCCCCTGCGGAGGTGACCTTCAGTTGTCAGCTTCGCCCGTGAACTCCGAAACGGTGTCGCCGAAGGCGGCTTGACTCTCATCCTCCGTCAGCTTCTCACCCAAAGAGAATTCCCCTTGCCGGACCATCCCGAGAACAGGTGCTGGCACGTTGAGCCTGCTCGCGGAACTGTAAATCGACGCCCGAATAAACGGATACGCGGCCATAAACGCAACTCGTTCTGCAAACTCGCGGATCACGGCTTCATCGACCGTGATTTCCTGATCCGCGCTATATACAGCCTCAACATCGGCCACAAACTCCGCCCGCTCGTCGCTGAACACCGACCGAAAACGGAAACGAACTTCTGGGCCTTCCTCTCGCATGCCGAGCGAGTTCGCAGTGATCGGGAACTTCAACTCATCCCGCTGAGAATCGGTCCAATAGATTCGCCGCCCACGCTCTTCGTGCAGGACTATGTCTGTGAGATTGACAGCGGCGACCAAAGCGTGGACGTCCTCGATGCGGAGAGCAACGGGTTCAGTCCTCTTCTTACGCGGCAAGGGCGAAATCCGCTTTCTGCGACGCAGGCGCTGAATAGCTCAGTGTTTGTTCGAAGCGATACGTTCGCGCAGACCAGTCTGCTACGTGGTCATACTGGCCGTTGTCGACTTCAACTTGGTGGGTGACAATCGCCCCGACCGCGTGAGCATACCTCCGAATCGTTGACAGTTTCGGATCCGCGTCTTGCCGTTCGAAGTCAGCGATCGTCGGCTGGGAGACGCCGAGCTTGTCCGCGACGTCCTTCTGCGTCATTCCGCGAGCCTTTCGGACTCCCACAAGCCCAATCAGCAGACGGTAGTCCGCCTTGGCGAGCTCCTTAGCTCGTCGCTGAGAGGGTGACATGCGGTCGGAGAACAGCAGTTCGCTTAGCTTCGACATAGACTCAAGTCTATATCGTGTTTTGCTGTGGTCAATACCATCATGCGCCCCAGTTGCGCGACTCGCCCCCCTTGTACCGCATGATTGCGTGACTGATCTGCTGGTTTTGTAGATCATCGGTGAGCGCCTGGCTGGTCGGAGAGATGTGCTTGATGTGGAGGTGGAGGTTGATCAGATCCTCCGGCAACGTCGGAGGTTCACCGTGATACTGGCGGACCAGAGTCCCCAATTCGTCCCATCGAAGCTCATAAAGATCGGGGTCCCGGCGGATCGGTTTCAGTGAATCTTCGTCGAACTCATCAAGGTCACCAGCAGCAGCTAACTCGCGAAGTGATTTGATTCGACCGATTACGAGTTCCTGGTCGACCTCATTCAGGCCACCGAGCCAATGGAAGAACGAAACCACCTCGTCGTTGTCGTCGTCGACGAAGTCCACCCACCTAAGAGGATCTTCGCGCGGGAAGGTGCATCTGGAGCGCCTTGCCTGGGGCAATCATTCCTCCTTCGGGATACCGACCGTTTTCCAGCTTACGGCCCAGTTCTGACATTGGAAGCGTGGCCCACGGATCGAGCCTCGCCGTAACTGCAGTCCTTAAACTCGAATCGGCGGCTGATGATCAGCCGCCGATTTCGTCGCCCGCGGGTTCTCAGGCCGACCCCGGGTGCGTGCCGAGCACGTAGGTCTGGATGGCGATCACGGCGGCGCCGCGGCACCATTCCAGGTTGTCGCCGGAGGTCGTGATCAGGTCGAGCGTCTTGGCGCGCGGGTCGCGGTCGGCGGCGATGCCCTGGTCTATGGCCTCGCGGGCGATCTCGACCAGGCGGACCCCCTCCCCGCCGAGCACGATCCGCTCGGGCATGGTGAGGTTGGCCACGGCTGCCAGGAGGCGGCCGAGGCCGCGGCCGGCGTCGTCGACGACCCGGCGTGCGGCGGGCTCGCCGGCGGCGGCCAGGGTCAGGGCCTCGTCGTAGCTCACGTCGCGCCCGAGCGCGGTGCCGACCTCCTGCACGATGGCGGCCTGGGTGAGGACGCTGCGGGCGCAGCCGCGGTGGCCTGCAGGGCAGAGCGGGCCGAACGGGTCGAGCGGCCAGTGGCCGATGAGCCCGATGCCCGCGTCGTCGTCGGCCACGATCCCGTCGTGGATGACGAGGCCGTAGCCGACACCCGCGCCGAGGGTGATCACCGCGAAGCGGTCCAGGCCGCGGCCGTAGCCGAACCAGTGCTCAGCCTCGGTGAAGGCGACGACGTCGTTCTCGATCACGGTGGAGATGCCGGTGCGCTGCTCGATCATCTCGACCAGGGGCACGTCCTCCCACTCCAGGAACGCGGCGCTCGCGACGCGCGAGTTGTCGGCGATCCGGCCGCCGAGGCCGACGCCGAGGGCGGTCACCGGGGGCATGTCGCGGGAGAGGCGCGCGGCCAGCTCGCCGATCGCGTCCGCGACCGTCTCGGGGTCGCGGGAGCCGAACTCCACCATGTCCGTGGCGATGACGTTCGCGCGCAGGTCGGTGGCGACGCCCTGCACCCGGTCGGCCATCAGCTTCATCCCGAGGAAGTGGCGCGAAGTCGACACGACGTCCAGCGGGCGGGAGGGGCGGCCCGTCCGTCCCTCGGCCAGCTCGCCGGTCTCCACGAGCAGCCCCGTCTCGATCAGCGGCGCGCTCAAGCGGGTGAGGGAGCCGGGGGAGAGGTCCAGTCGCCGGGCGATCTCGCTCCGGGAGAGCGGGCCGTTGAGGAGGACCTCGAGCGCGACGGACCGGGAGGCGCCCGCCTCGGGCGCCCATGTCGGTGCGGTGACGGTCACTGGTCCTCCTCGTGTGCGATTCCCTCACTCTGGCATACCGAGATTGTTTCGTCAATCAACGAACTCGGCCCAGAATTGCCGATTCAAAAGGTTGTTGACAGGGAGTTGTTTTTGTCATAGAAATAACTCCACACCGTGGGGCCCGCACCGAGCGCCCCCTTCCGACAGGAGAACTGCAATGAAGCGTTCCACCGCACTGGCCGCGACGGCGGCGCTCGCGGCATCCATCGCACTGGTCGCCAGTGGATGCTCCGCCACCTCGGCCGGCTCCTCCGACGGCTCGTCCAGCCACCCGGTCACCCTGACGTTCTGGGGCTCCTACGGCAACGGCGGCAACTCGGCCCAGCAGGACGCGCTGAACAAGACCCTCATCCCCGCCTTCGAGAAGGCCAACCCGGGCATCACGGTCAACTACGTCGACATCCCCTACGACAGCCTGCACCAGAAGCTGACCACCAGCGCCGCGGGCGGCACCCTCCCCGACCTCGTCCGCTCCGACATCGGCTGGGTGCCGCAGCTCGCCCAGCTCGGCGTCCTCACCCCGCTGTCCACGTCGATGTCCGACTTCGGCGCGCTCTCCAAGGCGGTCTACCCGGGGACGCTGACGACGAACAAGTACAAGGGCAAGTACTACGGCCTTCCGCTGGACACCAACACCCGGGTGCTCATCACCTCGCAGAAGGCGCTCGACGCCGCGGGCATGAGCACGCCTCCGAAGACTTTCGACGACCTCAAGCAGATGGCGGCCAAGCTCAAGGGCACCGGCGTCTCCGTCTTCGCCGACGGCGGCCTCGGCGGGTGGAATCTCTTCCCGTGGATCTGGTCGAACGGCGGCGAGATCACCAACGGGAGCCTGACCAAGGCGAGCGGGTACCTCGACGGCTCCAAGTCCGTCGCCGCGGTGCAGATGCTGGTCGACCTCTACAAGGAGGGCCAGATCCCGAACCTGATCACGGGCAACCAGGGCGCGACCTCCACGTCCGACGGCCTGCCGACCGGCAAGTACGCGACCATCCTCGACGGGCCGTGGATGAAGGCGATCTGGGCCGGGCAGTACAAGGACTTCCAGCCGATCTACGCGCCGATGCCCAAGGGGGACGGCGCCTCCACGAGCGTCGTGGGCGGCGAGGACATCGTGCTCACGGCCACCTCGAAGAACCAGGCGGCGGCGGAGAAGTTCATCCGCTTCACCCAGTCCGAGAAGTTCCAGATCGAGATGGCCAAGACCGGGCAGATGACGGTGGTCCCGGCGTTCGCCTCCAAGCAGGCCGCGATCGACCCGTACTTCACGACCTTCGCCGACCAGCTCAAGACGGCGAAGTCGCGGCTCGCCATCCCGCAGGGCGACAAGGTCGACGGCATCCTGAACGCGGCGCTGGTCCCGGCCTTCACCGGCACCACCAGCGTCAAGGACGCGCTCGCCACGGCTGCCCAGCAGATCGACCCGCTGCTGACCGGAAAGTGAACCGGTGAGCACCACGACAGAACGGACCGCGCGCGCGGTGGGGGTCGCCCCCACCGCGCCGCGGCGCTCGTCAGCGGCACAGCGCCCGCAGCAGGGACGGCGGAGGTCCGGCCGGCTCAGCGGGGGAGCGACCCCGTACCTCTTCATCGCTCCCGGCTTCATCCTCTTCGCGGTGCTGATCCTGCTGCCGATCTTCCAGGCCGTGCAGATGAGCTTCTTCGACTGGAAGATCATCCCCGGCGCGGTCAGCCAGTTCCTCGGCCTGGACAACTACGCGCGCGCGTTCCAGGACCCGCACTTCTGGCTGAGCCTCACCAACAGCGGCATCTACATGCTCTTCACCGTGCCGCCGCAGATCGTGCTCGGGCTGTTCATCGCCGTCCTCCTGAAGCGGAGGAGCCCGACGCAGCCGGTGTTCCGCGTGCTGTTCTATTTGCCGGTCGTCACGAGCTGGGTGGTCGTCTCCCTGCTGTTCAAGTTCCTCTTCGCGGACGGCGGCCTCGTCAACTTCACGCTGCACGACTTCCTGCACCTGATGAACTCCGACGTGTCCTGGCTCTCCGGCCGCTGGACCGCGCTCGTCGCGATCTGCGCACTCGGCGTCTGGAAGGGCGTCGGCTGGGCGATGATGATCTTCCTCGCCGCGCTGCAGGGGGTGCCGCAGGCGCTGGAGGAGGCGGCGACGATGGACGGCGCCGGCCGCTGGCAGCGCTTCCGCGTCGTCACCCTCCCGGCGATCTGGCCCTCTGTGGTCTTCGTCACGGTGATGCTCGTGATCGGCGGCTTCAACGTCTTCACCTCGGTGCTGCTCATGACCGGGGGCGGGCCGGGCGGCCAGACCGACGTCGTCCTCACCTACATGTACGACCAGGCGTTCGCGAACCTCGACTTCGGCTACGGCTCGGCGCTCGCCGTGATCCTCGCCGTGATCGTCTTCGTGCTCGCCGTCATTCAGCTGCGCGTCTTCCGCGACCGCGGAGAGGAGCTCTCATGACCGCCGTCTCGAACGGCCGGCGCATCGGTCGGCGCATCGCCCGGCCCCGGTTTCGGACGCGGCGGAGGCTGGGCGCCGGCGTACGGATCGCCGTCCTCGTCGTCGGCGCGGCCATCATGGTGACGCCGTTCCTCTATATGCTGTCCACCAGCTTCAAGGGCCAGGCATACGTGCTGACCGTGCCGCCGCAGTTCATCCCGAACCCGGCGACGACCGAGAACTACACGCAGGCGCTGACCACGCAGGACTTCGGGCTGTACTTCCTCAACTCGACGGTCGTCGCGGTCGTCTCCACCGCGCTGTCGGTGCTGATCAGCTCGATGATGGCGTACGGGTTCGCGCGGTACCGGTTCGCCGGGCGCGAGACGATGTTCCGCATCCTGCTGATCGGGCTGGTCGTGCCGGCGATGATGCTGATCATCCCGCAGTTCGTCATCGCCAAGTACCTCGGGCTGATCGACTCGCTCGGCGGCCTGATCGTTTTCTACGTGGCGGGCTCGCTCGCGCTCAACACCTTTCTGCTGCGCGGCTTCTTCGCGTCCATCCCCGCCGAGCTCGACCAGGCGATGCAGGTTGACGGGGCGAACGCGTGGACCCGCTACTGGCGCCTGGCCCTGCCGCTGGCCAAGCCGGCGCTCGCGACGGCGACGATCTTCACGTTCCTGTCCTGCTGGGACGAGTTCGCGTGGGCGCTGACGATCATCAACAGCCCGCAGAACCGTACCGTCCCGATCGCGATCCGGCTGTTCCAAGGCGAGAACGCCACGCAGTGGGGCCTGGTCTTCGCGGCGTCGGTGATCGCCGTGGTGCCCGTGATCGTGGTGTTCCTGGTCTTCCAGCGGTACTTCGTGCAGGGCCTGACCTCCGGGGCGGTGAAGGGATGAGCGAGCTGCTGCCCGAGCGCGCCTGGTTCGGCGCGGGCGACGAGGTCCGGGTCGAGGTGCGCGGCGTGACCGGCGCCGGGGAGCTCACGCTCTGGCGTCTCGGTGAGAAGCAGGGTGTGTGGGCGACGGACGGCCCCGGGTTCGTCTCGCTCGGAACTCCGGTGCCCGGAGGCTACGGCGTCGAGTGGACGGACGGGACCGTCCTCCTCCGCACGGCCGTCCAGGTCGCCGGAGCCGACACGACGCGCCTGCGATACGGCTTCACCGTCGACTACACGCCCGACCGCGACCGGCAGGGACTGGTCGACACCGTGCGCCGCCTCCACCTCACCGATGTGCAGTTCTACGACTGGGCCTACCGCCACGCCGACCTTCTGGGCGGCGGGGAGGACTACGAGGATGCGCTGGGCCAGCCGGTGTCGCTGGCGACGGTGCGGCGACTGGCCGACGGCGTCCGCGCGGCCGGAGCGCGCGCGCTCGGGTACGCGGCCGTGTACGCGGTCGGTCCGCGTGAGTGGGACGGCTGGAAGCAGTGGGCCCTCCTCGACGCGGCCGGGGAGCCGTATGCGCTGGGCGACTTCCTCTTCATCGTGGACCCAGCCGCCGTGCCGTGGCTGTCGCACTTCCGCGACGAGCTCGCCGCCGCCGCCCGGACGGTCGGCTTCGACGGGTTCCACCTCGACCAGTACGGCTACCCGAAGCACGCGCGACGCGCCGACGGCCGCGCGGTGGAGGTCGCGCGGTCATTCGACACGCTGATCAACGGGGTGCGGGACGCCCTCCCGGACGCCCACCTGGTCTTCAACAACGTCAACGACTTCCCGACCTGGACGACCGCGGCGAGCCCGCAGGACGCCGTCTACATCGAGGTCTGGGACCCGCACCTGACGCTCGGCTCGCTCGCGTCCGTCGTCATCAGGGCCCGCGCGGCCGGCGGGGACAAGCCCATCGCCATCGCGGCGTATCAGCACGTCTACGACTCGGCGCCTGCCGTCGCGGCCGACCGGGCCACCGCCTTCACGATGGCGACGCTGTTCTCGCACGGGGCCACCCAGCTCCTCGCGGGGGAGGCCGACCGCATCCTGGTGGACCCGTACTATGTGCGCAACCACGTCGTCGAGGACTCCACGGCCGACCTCCTGCGGCGCTGGTACGACTTCATGGTCGAGCACGACGAGCTGCTGTTCGATCCCGCGATCGTGGACGTCACCGGTTCGTACGCGGGGAGGTACAACGACGACCTCGACGTCACCTACGCCGAGGCCGAGGTCACCGGCGAGCCCGTGGCCGGAGCGGTCTGGCGCCGGGTGGTGCAGACGAAGCGCGGCCTGGTCGTCCACCTCATCAACCTGGCCGGTCAGCCGGACGCGCTCTGGGACGCGCCCAAGGACGCCGTCGGGGACGTCGGGCCGGGGACGCTGCGCCTGCGTGCGATCGCCGGCGCCACACCGCGCGTCCGCGTGGCGGACCCCGACGGGTCGCCGCGGCTGACCGACCTCCCCGTCCACGCGGACGGGACGCACGCGACGGTCGTCCTGCCGCCTCCCGGCGCCTGGCAGGTCGTGCTCGTTGAACTCGAACCGGATGGAGCACCATGACCGACCTGACCCTGAACCCCGCCGGCCACGCCGGTGCGCCGGCGGCCGACGACCAGTGGTGGCGTTCCGCCGTCGTCTACCAGGTCTACCCGCGCAGCTTCGCGGACAGCGACGGCGACGGCGTCGGCGACCTCCGCGGGATCATCCAGCACCTCGACCACCTGCAGCTGCTCGGGGTCGACGTCATCTGGTTGTCGCCCGTCTACGCCTCCCCGCAGGACGACAACGGCTATGACATCAGCGACTACCAGCGGATCGACCCGGCCTACGGGACCCTGGAGGACTTCGACGAGCTGCTCGCGGACATCCACATGCGCGGCATGAAGCTGGTGATGGACCTGGTGGTCAACCACACGTCGGACGAGCACCCGTGGTTCGTGGAGTCCGCGTCGTCCGTCGACAGCCCGAAGCGCGACTGGTACTGGTGGCGGAAGCCGAAGGCCGGTTTCGCCGCCGGTGCCCCAGGCGCAGAGCCGAACAACTGGGGGTCCTTCTTCTCCGGCCCTGCCTGGCAGTTCGACGAGGCGTCGGGGGAGTACTACCTCCACCTCTTCTCGCGCAAGCAGCCCGACCTCAACTGGGAGAACCCGGAGGTCCGCGAGGCCGTCTACGACATGATGAACTGGTGGCTGGACCGCGGAGTCGACGGCTTCCGGATGGACGTCATCAACCTGATCTCGAAGGTGCCGGGACTCCCCGACGGCGAGGTGCCGGCCGGGGCGATCCACGGCGACGGGTTCCCGTACTACGCGCAGGGGCCGCGCATCCACGAGTTCCTCCAGGAGATGAACGAGCGGGTGTTCGCGAGCCGCACCGGCGACTTCCTCACCGTCGGCGAGATGCCCGGGGTGACGGTCGAGCACGCCCGGCTGTTCACCGACCCGGCGCGGCGCGAGGTCGACATGGTGTTCCAGTTCGAGCACGTCGGGCTGGACCACGGGCCCGGAGGCAAGTTCGACCCGGGCGCTGCCACCCCGCGGGACCTGAAGGCGTCGCTCGGCCGCTGGCAGGAGGGCCTCGCGGAGACCGGCTGGAACAGCCTGTACTGGAACAACCACGACCAGCCGCGCGTCGTCAGCCGGTTCGGCGACGACGCCGGCGCATGGCGGGAGTCGGCGACGGCGCTCGCCACGGTGCTGCACCTGATGCGCGGCACGCCGTACATCTACCAGGGCGAGGAGCTCGGCATGACGAACATGCCGTTCGCCGACATCGCCGAGTTCCGCGACATCGAGTCGCTCAACCACTACGCGGTGGCGGTCGCGGTGCAGGGCCAGGCGCCGGAGACCGTGCTCGCCGCGCTGCGCGTGATGAGCCGCGACAACGCACGCACGCCCGTCCAGTGGTCGGACGGGCCGGCGGCCGGGTTCACCTCCGGGACGCCGTGGATCGCGGTCAACCCGAACGCCGCACGGATCAACGCTGAGGCCCAGCGCGATGATCCCCGGTCGGTCTTCGCTCACTACCGCGCGCTCATCGCACTGCGCCACAGCGAGCGGGTCGTCTCGCACGGCAGCTTCGAGCTCGTGCTGGCGGAGCATCCCACCGTGTTCGCCTACACGCGCACGCTCGGCGACCGGCAGCTGCTCGTGATCGCGAACCTGTCCGGCGAGCGGGCAGAGTACGACCTCCCGGACGCCGTGGACTGGCGCGACGCGGAGCCGGTGCTCGGCAACCTCGAGGGGCGGTTGCCGCGGGTGGACGGGTGGTGCGAGCCGTGGGAGGCGCAGGTGTTCGTGCGGAAGGTCGTTGACTGACTAGTGCCCACCATCCACCTGACCGAGGGTGTCCGTGGCGAGCGCCGTGCGCACCCGGGCGACCGCGGCCGGGTCCTCGAGCACGATCGACTGCCCGTCCGCGGAGGTCCCGGTGCCGGCGGTCGGGAGCGTGAAGGTGTGGATGCTCCCGGCTCCCGAGAGACGCAGGCTCGCCGTGAGCGACAGCATGCTCGGGAGGTCGAACTGCGCGTCCACGCTGACCGCGGAGCCGGCCGCCTTGGCGAACGCCAGCATGGCGCCCGGGTTGGTCAGCACCGAGCGCTGGATGAGGGTCGTGGCGAAGCCGCGCAGGAGCGCCTGCTGGTCCGTGACCCGCTGGTAGTCGGCCGTGGGGAACGCGTACCGCTCCCGAGCGAACGCGAGCGCCTGGTCCCCGTTGAGATGGTTGATCCCCTGGACGAAGTGGTAGTGCGGCGCCTTCACGGTGGTGAAGGCGAGCGGGCTGTCGACGTCCACGCCGCCGATGGCGTTCGTGATGTCCTTCAGCCCGGCGAAGTCGAGGATCACGACGTGGTCGATCCGCACGCCGAGGAGCTGCTCCACCGTCTCCACGGTCAGCGGCGTGCCGCCCCAGGCCAGGGCCGCGTTGATCTTGGCGGTGCCGTTGCCGGGGATGGGCACCCAGAGGTCCCGCATGATCGACATGACGTAGACGTCGCGCCGGTCCGCGTCGATGTGCACGAGCATCATCGTGTCGGAGCGCTGATCGGAGAGCGCAGTGGGACCGACCGCGGTGGGTGCGCCGCGGGAGTCGGAGCCGAGCAGCAGGATGTTCATCGCGCCGGGCGCGGCGGGCGGCGTGGTGGCGGCGGGCGTCGGCACGGCGGTCGGGAGCGCGTTGGGGAGGCGCGTCACATGGGAGTCGAAGGTGTTGGCGACGCTGCCGGCGTAGAGCGCTGCCGCGCTGAACGCCGCGCCGATCGCCACCAGGACGACCATCGCGAGCACGATCAGGAGGCGGCCCCACCGCCCGATGTGACCGCGCGGGTGGATGTGTACGGTGTGGATGGCCATCCGGCTCGCCCCCCTCGTGCCGGGGGTCGGGTCCGGCACCAGAGATTAAATGAGAGTTACTCATCTCTGTTAATGGGGACAGTATAAGCAGTCTGTCCTCATTTACGAGGACACAATCTGAGACTGTGCTCAGATCGTTGCGGAGCCGCCGTCGCGCAGCGCCCGCACCATGCTCTGCAGGCTCGCGAACGCGGTGGACTGCTCGGCCGGCGTCATCCCGGCCAGCATCCTGACCTCCACCGAACGCACCGCCGCGCTCGCTGTCGCCAGGCTGCGCCGGCCGCGCGCCGTGAGCCGCGCGGGCAGAATCTTGCCGATCGGCGCCTCGGCGGGGCGGGTGACGAAGCCGTCGCGCTCCAGCGCCTGGAGGAGCACGTTCATCGTCTGCCGGGTCACGAAGGCGCCGCGGGCGAGCTCGGAGTTCGACAGGCCGGGGCGCTGGGCCAGGAGTTCGAGGCAGGAGTAGTGGGTGACCGTCATCCCGAGCGGGCGGAGGACGTCCTCCATCGCCGCGCGGAGGGCGCTGGAGGCCTCCTTGAGCAGGTAGCCGAGGGATGTCTCGAGGTGGATTCCGTCGTCGGGGCCGCTCATGTCAGTAGTCTGACATAGGCTCCCGTTGTGTCAGAAAACTGACACACGAGAGGAGTTCCACATGTCCGCCATCGGCCCCGATTTCATCTCCCTCCAGGTGCGCGACCTCGACGCCTCGCAGGCGTTCTACGAGCGGTACCTCGGCCTCGTTCGCTCACCCGCCGGCCCTCCGCACGCCGTCGTCTTCGCGACCGAGCCGATCGCGTTCGCCCTCCGCGACCTCGTCCCCGGCACCGACCTCGACTCGGTCGCAAGGCCCGGTCTCGGCGTCGCGCTCTGGCTCCGCGCCACGGACGTCCAGGCCATCCACGACGCGCTGGCCGCCGATGGGCGGACCATCGTCTCCGCCCCGATCGACGGCCCGTTCGGCCGGACCTTCACCTTCGCCGACCCGGACGGGTACCACATCACCCTCCACGACCGGGCCTGAGGACCCGGGCCTTCGAAACCCGCGCTTGACTTCAAGCGCTTGAGGTCTGTTCTGATGGGGACATGACCAGTTTGAGCATCCAGGACGTGTCCCGGCAGAGCGGACTCAGCGAGCCCACCCTGCGGTACTACGAGGAGGTCGGCCTCCTCGGCCCGATCGCCCGTGATGTCAGCAGCGGTCACCGGCGCTACAGCGAGGGCGACCTCGACACGGCGCAGGTGCTCGCCTGCCTGCGGGCGATGGGCGTCGGGATCGAGGACATGCGAACGTATCAGGCGAACCGCCTCCGCGGGCACGATGCCGCGGGCGAGCAGCGCGACATCCTGCTGCGGCACGCGGTGCGCGTTCAGGAGCAGATCGTTACGCTGCGCACCCACCTCGACTACCTGCGGACGAAGGCCGCGCTGTGGGACGCCCGCGCGCGTGCGGACGTCGCGGGCGAGGCCGAGGCGCAGCTCGAACTGGAGGCCATCCTTCCCCGACTCGAGGAGACATTCCGATGAACACCACCCCCACCACTCTGGTCACCGGAGGCAATGGCTACCTCGCCACGCGCCTCATTGCCGACCTCCTCGCCTCCGGGACCGACGTGCGCGCGACCGTCCGATCCCTCGACCGAAGAGATGAGGTCCGCGCGGCCGTTCGACGCGCAGGCGCCGACGACAGCGGGCTCACCTTCGCGGCCGCCTCGCTCACCGACGACGACGGCTGGGAGGCCGCACTCGCCGGGATCGAGGACGTCTACCACGTCGCCTCGCCGATGATCCAGACGGCGGACCCGGCGGAGGTGGTCGTCCCGGCACGCGACGGGTCGCTGCGCGTGCTTCGCGCCGCCCGCTCCGCCGGCGCGAGGCGCGTGGTGCTCACCTCGTCGTTCGCGGCGGTCGGCTACTCGCCGAAGCCGGTCCGCGACTACGACGAGTCCGACTGGACCGACCCCGAGACGCCCGGCCTACCCGCGTACCCGTTGTCCAAGGCGGTCGCCGAGCGCGCCGCGTGGGACTTCATCGAGCGGGAGGGCGGCGACACCGAGCTGGTCGTGGTCAACCCGACTTGGATCGCCGGCCCGACGCTGACGGCCGCGGCGCGATCCTCCCTCCAGCTCTTCGTGGGGATGCTCAGCGGCGCGATGACGGCGGTCCCGCGCCAGAGCTTCGGCATCGCGGACGTGCGCGACGTGTCGACCGCCCACATCGCGGCGATGACGACGGCCTCCGCCGCGGGGAAGCGTTACCTGGTGCTCGCGGACGGGCCGACGATGACGTTCCTCGACGTGGCGAACGTCCTGCGCGCCGAGCTCGGCGACCGGGCGCGCCTGGTGCCGACGGAGGAGCTGCCGGGCGACGAGCCCGCGCCGCTCGTCATCCACAACGAGCGGGCGAAGGCCGAGCTCGGGCTGCGGCCGCGGCCGGCAGTGGAGACCATCGTGGCGACGGCGGAGAGTCTGGGGGAGTTGGGGATGCTGGCGGCCACGCGCGGCTAGGCGCGTCCCGGTCGTCTGACAGACACACGAACGCCCCGCCCGAACCTGAGTCCGGGCGGGGCGTTCTTCGTCATCCTCAGGCCAGCGCCTGGCTGACCTGCAGCGTCCCGCCGCGCGCGACGAACGGGTGGGAGGCGAGGATGGCCGCCGCGGCGTCCGCGTCGACGGCCTCGATGATCGAGTAGCCGGCGATGTCGGCGACGGGCGCCGGCTCACCGGACGCGACCTGGCCGGCCAGGTTCAGGGGCGCACCCGGGTCGACGACCGTGGGGCCCTGCTCGGTGAGCCAGGCCATGAACGCGCTGCGGGCCTGCTCCATCTCGGCAGGGTCCGGGTGGCCGGAGCCGTGGTAGGTGACCAGGAATTTCGTCATCGTGCGCCTTCCGTGCGTTTTGTGGCGGGCCGTCCGGCCGCGCCGACATACATGGTCGCCCGCGACCATCGGGGTCGCAACGGCTGCGGAGGAGGTTGAACGGGTTCGCAGGTGGCGTCGCTAACGGAGGACATCCGCGGCGACACGCCGGCGGGAAGCGGCCTGCGGAGGAGGTGGGCGGGCGTGTCGGGGCGGATCTCCTCCGTTAGCTGCGGGAGGGGGGTCAGCGGAGGGCGGGCGCGGACGGATACGACACGTACGCGAACCGCCGCGAGTCCGGCGACCAGCTGTTGACGTTGATGGTGCCCTGACCGCCGGGCAGCGGGATGCGCTCCAGCGGCGCCTGCCAGTCCGCCGTGTCGACCACGACGAGAGTGACGTCGAGGTCCGCGGGGTGGCCCTCGGTGCCGGGAGGGAACTCTATGTAGACGGCGCGGGTCCCGTCGGGCGACAGGTGCGGGAACCAGTCGACGGTGTCGCTCACCACCAGCCGCTCCAGCCCGCCGCCGGTCTCGCGGATGCGGGCGAGCTGCGCGTGGCCGGGGCGGGCGGCCCAGTGCTCGCTGTTGAGGTAGATCCACTCGCCGTCGGGCGACCACTCGGGTCCGTCGATGTGGCCCGCGCCGGTGTCCAGCACCGTGGTCTCGCCTCCGGTGGCGGGCATCACCGCCAGCCGTCCCGGCTCGTCGAACGTCGTGATGCGGACGTAGGCGAGGCGCTCGCCGTCCGGGGACACCCCGTGCAGGAAGTGCCAGACGCCCTCGTCGGAGGTGACCCGCTCGGCCGCACCACCCGAGAGAGGCACCCGGTAGATGTGCCGGTCCATCGCCGAGACGTAGATCGCCTCGCCGGAGGGGTCGAGGACATGGTCGTTGTTGAGTGCAGGGAGCCCCGGATGGACGATCTCCTGCGGCCGCGCGCCGGCCTCGGGCGCGAGCGACCAGAGCACGCCGTTGCCGTTCAGCAGCAGGCGCGTGCCGTCGAGCGACCAGTTGGGCGCCTCGTAGAGCACGTCGTCGCTCTCGTGGATGACGACGTCCTCCCCGGTGCGGGTGTCGTGGAGGTGGACCCGCGCGGTCTGGCCCGGCTCGAGGGTGCGGTAGGTCATGGTGGGCTCCTGCGGGGGTTCTGGTCGCGTGTTCACTGCGCCCCGCCGCTCGCCCGCAGGGCGGCGAAGCCGTCCCGCACCGCGGCGACGAGGTGGCGGACGGCGGGGGAGGGGCGGCTGGCGTCCTCCGCGGGCGTCGCGACGAGGATCGAGCGGACGAACGACGGGTCGTGGATCGGGAGCAGGACGATGCCGGGGTGCGCGGCGGCCGTCGCCAGGCCGGGGATGATCCCGACCACCATCCGGGCGGCGGTCATGCCGAGGAGGACCTGGAAGTCGTCGGTCCGGATCGCCACGTCCAGGACGTGCCCCTCGGCCGCGAACGCGTCCGCCACGACGCGGTCCATCGCGTCCTCCGCGGAGGTGGCGAAGACCCAGCGCTCGCCGCGGAGCGAGAGCACGGCGGCGAGGTCGACCGACGGGCGCGACGCGAGCGGGTGGCCGACGGGCAGCGCCAGCATCAGAGGGTCGCGGTACACCTCCATCGTCACCACGTTCGGGCGGAACGGCAGCTCGTACCCGGGCACCGTGTAGACGAGCGCGGCGTCGAGCGCGCCGCGGTTGATCCGGTCGACGAGCGTGGGGACCTCCTCGAAGGTGGCATCGATCTCGATCCCGAGGTCGCCGACGCTGTTCGCGACGAACGGGAGGATGCTCGCCGCCGCCGTCGCGAAGGTCCCGAACCGCAGTCGCACCCGTCCCAGCTCGCTGAACTCGCGCGCGTCCGCAATGGCCCGCTCGCTGAGCGTCAGGATCTCTTGTGCGCGTTCGAGGAGGAGCATGCCGACCGGGGTCAGCCTGCTCCCGCGCGGCGAACGAACGAGCACGGGCGTGCCGACCAGGCGTTCGAGGTTCTTGAGGTGGTAGTCGACGGTCGGCTGGCCCCAGCCCAGGCGGCGGGCGGCGGCCGTGACGGAGCCCTCGGCGTGCACTGCCCTGAGCGCCTCGAACTGTCGCAGATCCGCCATCGGAAGCCCTGTCGTGAGGTGAATGAGTCACATACAGTCTATGTGGGTAGGGCGAACTTCGGGGGATTCCGACCGCGGGACGCCACCCGCACGATGGAGGAATGGCCCCCACCCGTTCGTCTGCGACCGACTCGCGTCCGCTGCCTCCCACCGCCGACCTCCGTCACTGGGAGACGCCGTACGCGGACGCGCTGGAGCGCCACGCCGCCCGGTCGCCGCTCCCGCTGATGGTCCCGGGGCACGGCGGCGACGAGCTCGGCCTCAGCGCACGGCTCGCCGACTTCCTCGGGCCGCGGCCGCTGCAGCTCGACGTCCCGATGCTGGTGGACGACATCGATCTGGGCGAGGACTCGCCGCTGAGCCGGGCCCTGGACCTCGCGGCGCACGCGTGGGGCGCGCGCCGCACCTGGTTCCTGACCGGCGGCGCCTCGCAGGCCAACCGGATCGCGGCGCTGGCCGTGCGGGGGCTCGGCCAGAACATCCTGTCCCAGCGCAGCGCGCACTCCAGCTTCAGCGACGGCGTGCTCTCGGCGGGGCTGGCGCCCTCGTTCGTGCTGCCCTCCCTCGACGCCGGGCACGGGGTCGCGCACGGCGTCTCGCCCGCCTCTCTGGAGGAGGCGCTGACCGCCGCCGCGGGCGCCGGACGCCCGGCCGACGCGGTCTACATCGTGTCGCCCAGCTACTTCGGCTCCGTCGCGGATGTCGCGGGGCTCGCCCGGGTGGCGCACGCGCACGGCGCCCCGCTCATCGTGGACGGCGCCTGGGGGCCGCACTTCGGGTTCCACCCCGACCTCCCCGAGTCGCCCGCCCGGCTCGGCGCGGACCTGGTGGTCTCCAGCACCCACAAACTCGGCGGCTCCCTCACCCAGTCCGCCATGCTGCATCTCGGCCACGGACCGTTCGCCGACGCCCTCGAACCGCTCGTGGAGCGGGCCGTGTCGATCACCGCGTCCACCTCCACGTCGGCGCTGCTGCAGGCCTCCCTCGACATCGCCCGGCACGCGCTCGCGACCGGCGCCGAGCTGATCGGCCGCTCGATCGCGGTCGCCGACGGGTTCCGCGACGCGCTGCGCGCCGACCCGCGCTTCGGCGTGCTCAGCGACGGGTTCGGCGCGTTCGACGACATCGTCGCCGTCGACCCGCTGCGCGTCGCCATTGACGTGTCCGGCACCGGGGTCAGCGGGCACTGGCTGCGCCAGCGGCTCATCGACGCCGACGGGATCTTCTTCGAGATGTCGACGGCGACCACCCTCGTCGCGCTGATCGGCGCGGGCAAGACGCCGGACCTCGCCCGGGCGCACCAGGCGCTCGCCGCGGCGGCCGACTCGGCGGAGGCCGGCGCCGAGCGCGCGGCCGGCGGCGCAGACGAGTTCCCGGCTCTGCCCGAGGTCGGCGCGCTGCGCATCCTGCCCAGGGACGCGTTCTTCGCCGAAACCGAGCTCGTGCCGGCGGCTGAGGCGGTCGGCCGGATCTCCGCCGACACCCTCGCCGCGTACCCGCCCGGCATCCCGAACCTCATCCCCGGTGAGGAGATCACGGAGCAGACCGTCGCGTTCCTGCAGGCGGTCGCGGCGTCCCCGACCGGGTACGTGCGCGGCGCCGTCGACCCCCGCGTCGAGCTGTTCCGCGTGACCGCCGGGGACTGAGCGACGGATTTCGGAAACCCCCACCAATCAAAGGAGACTGGTAGATATGCCCACAATCGCTCAGCAGCTGCTGCGCAGAAAGCCCACGACGCCTCCCGGCGCCGGAGAGGCGCACCTGCGGCGCAGCATCGGCCTCTTCTCGCTGACCATGATCGGCGTCGGCGGGACGCTCGGCACCGGAATCTTCTTCATCCTGTCCCAGGCGGTCCCCGTCGCCGGTCCCGCGGTGATCTGGTCGTTCGTCATCGGCGGCGTCGTCGCCGGGTTGACCGCGCTCTGCTACGCCGAGATGGCAGGCGCCGTCCCGGCCTCCGGATCCACCTACTCGTACGCCTACGCGACGCTCGGTGAGGGCACGGCGATGGCGGTGGGAGCCTGCCTGCTGCTGGAGTACGGCGTCTCCACCGCGGCCGTCGCCGTGGGCTGGTCCCAGTACGTCAACCAGCTGCTGCAGAACCTGCTCGGCTGGCAGCTCCCGGTGCAGCTCTCCCAGGCGCCGGAGCAGGGCGGCATCGTCAACATCCCCGCGGTGATCGTCATCGTGCTGTGCTCGCTGCTGCTCCTGCGCGGGGCGCGCGAGTCCACGATGGTCAACAGCATCATGGTGGTCATCAAGATCGCCGTCGTGCTGTTCTTCTGCGCCGTCGCCTTCACCGGGTGGAACAGCGACCACTTCCACAACTTCGCGCCGGCCGGCTTCGCGGGGATCGTCGGCGGCGCCGGGATCATCTTCTTCTCGTTCGTCGGGCTGGACGCCGTGTCGACAGCGGGCGAGGAGGCCAAGAACCCGAAGCGGAACCTGCCGCTCGCGATCATCTTCGCGCTGGTGATCATCATCGTGCTGTACGTCGCGACCAGTCTCGCCGCTCTCGGCGCGCAGGCTCCGGAGAAGTTCGCGAACCAGGACGCCGGGCTCGCCGCGATCCTGCAGAACATCATCGGCTCCACCTGGCCGGGGACCATCGTCGCGATCGGTGCGATCATCTCCATCTTCTCGGTGACGCTCGTCGTCATCTACGGGCAGACGCGCATCCTGTTCGCCATGTCGCGCGACGGGATGATCCCGAAGGTGTTCGCGAAGGTCAACCCGCGGACGATGACGCCGGTGAAGAACACCGTCATCGTCATGATCGCCACGAGCGTCCTCGCGGCCGTCGTCCCGATCGACTTCCTCGCCGAGATGACGAGCATCGGCACGCTCGTCGCGTTCCTCGTCGTGTCGCTCGGCGTCATCATCCTGCGCGTGCGGGAGCCGGAGCTGGAGCGCGGTTTCCGCCTGCCGCTCGGCTGGACGATCCCGATCCTGTC
The DNA here is from genome assembly GCF_042789575.1 of Leifsonia sp. NPDC056824. Taxonomy (NCBI): domain Bacteria; kingdom Bacillati; phylum Actinomycetota; class Actinomycetes; order Micrococcales; family Microbacteriaceae; genus Leifsonia; species Leifsonia sp. NPDC056824. Next base: position 1,767,159 of record NZ_JBHUAV010000001.1, read on the forward strand.
GATCGCGGGCTGCATCGCGATCATCACCCAGCTGCGCCTCATCACGATCATCGTGTTCCTGATCTGGACGGCCGCCTTCCTGGTCTTCTACTGGTTCTACGGCCGCAAGCACTCCACGCTGCAGACCGGGACCCCGGTCGCCGGCGCGGACGCCCCGTACACGAGCAACTTCGCGCAGCCCAGCAAGACCGAGATCCGGGAGGCCGCCGAGCGCAGGAAGGCCGGCCGGCGATGAGCATCGTCGTCGGCGTCGATCCCGCGCACCGCTCGGCCTCCGCGCTGCACCTGGCCGCGATGCTCGCCCGATCCTCCGGCTCCGACCTGATCGTGGCCGCGATCGTCCCGCCCGCCTGGCCGACGACGGCGGGCGGCGCGGACACGGAGTGGCGCGGCTACACCCGGGACAACGCGGACAGCGCCCTCGACCACGCCGCGGCCGTGCTCGGCGGCTCGGTCGCCGCGGAGTACCTCCTCCACGAGGCTCCCTCGGCCCGCCGCGGCCTCGTGGAGCTCGCCGAGCAGCGCGAGGCCTCGCTGATCGTCGTGGGCTCGGCGACGGACGCGCAGGCGGGGCGGATCGGCCTCGGCTCCGCGAGCGACACCCTGCTGCACGCATCGCCTGTCCCCGTCGCGATCGCGCCCCGCGGGTACCGCACAGAGGAGGGCGCACGCGTCGGCCGGGTGACCGCCGCCTACCGCGGCACGGGTGCGTCGACCGGTCTCGTGTTCGGCGCGGCCGGAGTGGCCGCGTCGGTCGGCGCGGACCTCCGCGTCGCCTCCTTCGCCGTCGTCCCGCGCGATGCGGGCACCTCGGGCGCCGGGCTCGACGCCGAGCAGGCCGTCGCGGACACCTGGGCCGCCGACATCGAGCGGCACGCCGCCGCGCTGGTGCGCCGGGTGTCGGACCTGCCGGACGCTCCGCCGGTCTCCGACGTCGCGGTCGGGAGGGGCGAGACGTGGGAGTCCGCCCTGGCCGACGTCGGCTGGGAGCCCGACGAGGTGCTTGTCGTCGGATCGAGCACGCTCGGCCCGATCGCCCGCGTGTTCCTCGGCTCGCACGCGGCCAAGATCGTCCGCCACGCGCCCGTTCCGGTCATCGTCGTCCCGCACGGCGTCACCGGCCCCGAACGCGGCTGACCTCCCGCGCGACTGACCTCCCGCAGCGCCATCTGATCCGAATCCGACCCAAGGACACCGCCATGCCCCACCCCCTCGTCGACCTCTTCCCGGCCGGTGCGACCGTCGACCCCGACGGAGTCCTCGTGATCGCGGGCTGCCGGGTCGACGACCTCGCGCGCGAGTTCGGCACCCCCGCGATCGTCGTCGACGAGGCGGCGCTGCGGGCCAGGGCGCGCGAATACCGCACCGTCCTCACGTCGCGCCGGCCGAACGCGCGGGTCGTCTTCGCGTCGAAGGCGTTCCCCGCGACCGCCGTGCAGCGGGTCATGGTGGAGGAGGGGATCGGCCTGGACGTCGCGGGCGGCGGCGAGATCCTCAGCGCCCTGCGCGCGGGGGTGGACCCGGCCCTCCTGGTCATGCACGGCAACGCCAAGACGACGGAGGAGCTGCGGATCGCGGTGGAGGCCGGGGTCGGGCTCGTCGTCGTGGACAACGCGGACGACGTCGACCGGCTCGAGCAGCTGGTCGCGCCGGGGAACGTTCAGCGCGTCCTCGTCCGGGTCGTCCCCGACGTCGTCTCGTCCACGCACCCGCACGTCCAGACCGGACAGGTGGGCTCCAAGTTCGGGCTCACCGTCGGCGCGGCACGCCTCCTCATCGCCCGGATCGAGGCGAGCCCGCTGCTCGAGATGCGGGGCGTGCACGCCCACGTCGGCTCGCAGATCATGGACCCGGCAGAGCTCGCCGCCGCCGTCGCACCGCTCGCGGCCCTCGGCGACTTCCCGGTCTACGATCTCGGCGGCGGCCTCGGCGCCCGCTACACGATCGACGACCGGCCCGCGTCCGTCGACGAGTACATCGACGCGCTGCTCGCCGCCGCGGACGAGCACCTGCCGGCCGACGCCGAGCTCATCATCGAGCCCGGCCGCAGCATGGTGAACGCGTCGGCCTTCACCCTCTACACGGTGACGACCGTCAAGCGCGACGCCCGCACCTTCGTCGCCGTCGACGGCGGCATGGGCGACAACCTGGAGGTCGCGCTGTTCGGCCAGCGCTACGAGGCCGTCCTCGCCGGCCGCCTGCACGAGGAGGACGCCGAGGAGGTCGTGGTGGTCGGCCGGCACTGCGAGTCGGGGGACGTGCTCATCGACCCGCTGCGGCTGCCCACCGCCCGGGTCGGCGACCTCCTCGCCGTGCCCGCGACCGGCGCGTACACGCACACGATGGCGAACAACTACAACGGGTACCGCCGTCCGCCGGTGGTCTTCGTGCGCGACGGCGAGGCGCGGGCCGTCATCCGCCGGGAGACGTGGGAGGACCTCTTCGACCGGGACGTCTGAGGACGTTTGATCGATCCGGCTCATCACTGGCAGAGAAAACAGTTGTTGGACTTCCGAATGCCGCCTTCGTAGCGTGGAGGGACGTCCGTCCGGGCGTGCCCCCCATCGCTGTCCAGAAGGGACGACCCGTGCGAACATTCACGTTGCCCGGCACCGAGATCACCGCGCCCAATGTGGTGCTCGGCCTGATGCGCATCCAGGACAAGTCCGACGAGGAGGTGCGCACGCTCGTGCGGACCGCCAGGGACGCCGGCATCACCTTCCTCGACCACGCCGACGTGTACGGCACCCCGCTGCACGGCTGCGAGCGCCGGTTCGCCGAGGCGATGAAGCTGAGCCCCTCGGAGCGCGAGGAGTTCGTCATCCAGTCCAAGGCGGGCATCGTGCCGGACGGGCCGTACTTCGACTTCTCGGCCGAGCACATCCTGGAGTCGGTGAACGGCAGCCTGGAGGCGCTCGGCACCGATTACCTCGACATCCTGCTGCTGCACCGTCCCGACGCCCTGGTCGAGCCGGAGGAGGTCGCGCGCGCCTTCGACGAGCTGGCGTCCTCGGGCAAGGTCCGAGCGTTCGGCGTCTCGAACCACACGCCGGGCCAGATCGACCTGCTCCGCAGGTACGTGACGCAGCCGCTCGTCGCCAACCAGCTGCAGCTCTCGATCACGCACGCGCCGATCATCGCCCAGGGCGTGGCCTCCAACATGCAGGCCCTCGACCAGTCGATCAGCCGCGACTACGGCATCCTCGACTACTGCCGCCTCAACGACATCACGGTTCAGGCCTGGTCGCCGTTCCAGGCGGGCTTCTTCGACGGCCCGTTCCTGGGCTCGGAGCGCTACCCCGAGCTCAACGCGGTCGTGGACCGGCTGGCCGGGGAGTACGGCGTCCCCGCGGAGGCCATCGCGGTCGCGTGGATCACCCGTCACCCGGCGCGGATGCAGGTCGTGCTCGGCACGACGACGCCGTCGCGTGTGGCCGCCGCCGCACTCGGCTCCGAGCTGCCGCTGACGCGGGCGGAATGGTACGAGCTGTACCGGGCGGCGGGGTACCTGGTTCCCTGACTCGCCGCGCCCTAGCTCACCGTGCCGTAGCTCACGGTGCCCTAGCCGACCGCGCGGGGGCGGACCTCGATGACGGTCTTGCCCCTGCGCCGATCGGCCGGGTCGAGCGCGGCGACCGCGTCGGCGAGAGCCGCGACATCGCCGATGTTCGTGCGCAGCCGGCCGTCGCGCACGCGCTGGACGATCTCCACCAGCTGGGAGGGGACCGACTCGACCACGAAATCGACCGACCGGCCGTCCTTCGGCCGCACCCCGGCCAGCCCGGTGACGGTGACCAGGGCCCCGCCCGCGCGGACCAGGCGCGCGGACTGCTCCTGGATCGCGCCGCCGATGACGTCGAAGACGAGGTCGACCTCCCCGACGTCCTCGAGGCTGTCGTGGGCGAGGTCGACGAACTCGTGCGCGCCGAAGTCGAGCGCCTTCTCGCGGTCGGCGGAGCGCCCGGTGCCGATGACGTGGGCGCCGGCCTCCCGGGCGAGCTGCGTCACCATCGTGCCGACCGCCCCGGCGGCGCCGTGCGCGAGGACCGTCTGGCCCGACGCCAGCCGGCCGTGGTCGAACAGCCCCTGCCAGGCGGTGAGCCCGGAGATGGGGAGGCTGGCGCCGACCGTGAAGTCGACGTCGCCGGGAAGCGGCGCGAGGTTGCGGGACTCGACGGCGACGTACTCGGCCAACGTGCCGTCGCGGTGCCAGTCCGCGATCCCGAACACCCGCTGCCCGATGGTGAGGCCCGTCGTGCCGTAGCCGAGCGCGGTGACCACACCGGCCAGCTCGTGCCCGAGGATCGCCGGCGACCTATCCCGGCCGGCGCGATCGGTCCAGGTCGACGACCAGCCGACCTCGGTCGGGACGTACCCGGCCGCGTGGACCGCGACGATCACGTCGTTGATCGCCGGCGTCGGCTCCGGCACGTCCGCCAGCCGGATTCCCGCTGTTCCCTGGGTCTTGTCGTCGACGACGATCGCCTTCATGGGACCACCCTGCCACGCGCGGTCACCGCCCCGCCAGGGAGCCTCCGATCCCGCCCACACTGAAGTAGCGGTTGAGCACGGCGAAGACGATGATCGGCGGGATCATCATCACCACCGCGACGCTCATCACCGGCCCCCAGTCGGTCTGGTTCTGCTGGAAGAAGGTCTGCAGGCCGATCGGCAGGGTGTAGTTCTGGTCCGATCGCAGGAAGATGACGGCCACGAGGTAGTCGTTCCAGGCCAGCAGGAAGGCGAAGATCGCCGTCGAGAGCACGCCGGGCAGCGAGTTGCGCAGCACCACCCGCGTGAAGCTGCCGAACACGGAGCAGCCGTCCATCCAGGCCGCCTCCTCCAGGCTGATCGGGATCGAGTCGAAGTAGGCCGCCATCATCCAGATGGCGACGGACAGCGTCCCGCCCACGTACAGGATCACGACACCGCCCAGGGTGTCCACCAGCCCGATGTTCGCGAACAGGATGAACAGCGGGATGACCGCGGTCACCACCGGCAGCGACTGGATCACGAACAGCGTCAGCGAGAAGCCGGCCACCAGCCTCCCCCGCCCCCGCGAGAGCACGTACCCGGCCGGCGCCGCGATGACCACCGCGACGACCACCGTCGCGAGCGTGACGACGAGGCTGTTGGCCACCCAGACGCCGAGGTCGGTCGAGGTGATGACGGCGACGTAGTTGTCGAAGGTCACGCCGGTCGCGGAGCTGCCGAGTCCCGGCTGCAGCGAGAGCAGCACGACGGCCGCGAGCGGCACGAGCACGAGGGCGGTGACGACCGCGAGGAGGCTGAACCGCCACCACCGGCCGCGGTCGCCCTCCGCCCGGGGCCGCCGGACAGCCGCCGGTGCGGTCTGCTGAGCCACAGCCGTCATTCGATGGCCGCCTTTCTGATCTGCCGGTAGAGGGTGACGCTGACGATGACGAGCACGATCGTCATCAGGAAGGCGATCGCGACACCGGGGCCGGTCTGGAAGTTCTGGAACACCGTCGTGTACGCGAGCACGACCAGGGTCTGCGTGGAGTTCACCGGGCCGCCGCCGGTGAGCAGGAAGATCGTCGGGAAGTCGTTCACGCAGAAGATCGTCATCAGGATCCAGGAGATGAAGGTGGACCGGGCGATCATCGGCAGCGTGATGAACCGGAAGGTCTTCCAGCGGGTGGCGCCGTCCACGCGCGACGCCTCGTAGACGTTCGTGTCGACCGACGCGAGCGCGGAGGACATCATCATCATCATGAACGGGAAGCTGACCCAGACCTTGAAGACGCAGACCGTGACCTGCGCGAGCAGCGGGTCGGCTAGGAAGAGCACGTCCCCGAACCCGAGCGCCTTCGCCAGCATCGGCAGCGGGCTCTGCGGTGTGGCGACCAGCCAGTTCCACGATGTGGAGGAGACCACGATCGGCACGACCCAGGGGAGCAGCAGCAGGACCTTCAGGATGCCGTTCGCCGGCACACGGGTCCGCAGCAGTAGCGCCAGCCCGAGTCCGATCGCCCAGCTCCCGAAGACCCCGACGACCGTGAAGACGACCGTGAACCAGGCCGCGTGCCAGAACTCCGGGGAGGTCAGCACGGTCACGTAGTTCTGCAGGCCGACGAACGTGCCGGCGTCGACCAGATCCCCGTTGCGCAGGGACTGCTGGCCGGCGTACAGCACCGGGTACAGGTTGAGCAGCAGGAGCAGCAGGACGGCCGGGGTCGCGAACAGGACGAGGGTGAGCGCGCTCGAGCTCAGCCGACCGGGCGGCCGCGTGCCCGGCCGACCCCTGCCCGCGACCGCGACGCCGCGGCGCGCGCGCCGGACCGACTCCAGTGTCGTTGGGGTGGCCATGGTCTACTTCTGCTGGGAGGTCAGGGTCTTCTGCAGCGTCTGCAGGGACTCCTTGGGGGTGGCCTTCTGCGACAGGACGCTCTGCGCCCAGGTCGTCATCGCCGGGGTGCTGTCGACCAGGGTCACGTCGGCGAACAGCGCGTCGCCGCCCGGCGCCGCCCAGGTCTTGCAGATGGGCTGCCACTTCTCGATCATGGCGACCGCATTGGGGTCGGACCGGAACTCCTTCGTCGCCGCGATCGACTTCAGCACGGGCAGGCCGATCCCGGTGTTCTCGGTCCAGAGCGGCGCCATGTTCTTGTAGTAGTAGGTCAGGAACGCCTCGGAGCCCTTCTGGCTGGGCGTGTGCTTGTACATCATGATGTTGTTCGGGAAGGAGAGCGCGCCCTTGCCGCCGCGTGCGCCGGTAAGCGGGTCGCTGACGGCCATGTCCTGCACGAGCGAGCCGCCGAGCACCTGCGCGAGACCGGGGCTCTCGAAGCCCATGCCGAACGTGCCGGCCTTCCACTGGGTCTGTGCGTTGGTCGTGGAGTAGCTGACGCTCCCCGGGTCCATGTAGCCCTTGCGAACCATCTCGACCACGAACTCCAGCGCCTCGATGTTGGCCGGGGTCACGCAGTCCGGCTTCTGGTCGGCGTTGAACAGGCCGCCGCCGTTGTTGATGAGCAGGCCGGTCAGGACTTGGAAGCCGTTGCCCTGCGCGCCGGACGCGATCCCGAAGCCGTAGACGCCGATCTTCTTGAGCGCTGCGCAGACGTCCAGGTAGGACTGCCAGTCGGTCGGCGCCTCGACTCCCGCCTTCTCCAGGAGCGACTTGCGGTACCAGAGCACGCGCATGTCGAGGTTGTACGGCACCGCGACGTAGCCCTTGCTCGTCTTCATCGTGTCCAGGACGCCCGGCAGGAAGTCGTCCAGCATGCCGTTGGACTTCCAGGAGTCGAACAGGGCGTCCGCGTACGCGATGTAGTTCTTCTCGGCGAACTGGAACGCCTGCGTGCCACTGCCGCTGCTGACCGCCGGGCCGGTGTTCGACGCGATCGCCGAGGCGAAGGTCGTCGTGAAGTTGGACCACTGCACCGCCTGGTACCCGGCCGCGGGCAGCCCGCTCGCCGGCTTGTAGGCCAGCGAGATCTTCTTGTCCAGCGGCGAGAAGGCCGTGCCTCCCCACGGCATGTTCCAGAACTTGACGGTCGAGGACGCGGTGCCGCCCGGCGAGCTGCAGGCGGCGAGCGCGGCGAGGACGGCGAGTCCTCCGGTGCCGGCGAGTAGTCCTCGCCGGGAGACGGTTCCCGAGAGCAGGCCGTTCGTCATGCGTGTCTTCTCCTCCATCGGCCGGAGCGTTTCCGGCGGCTTTCTTCGTCGAACACCTGGAGAGGTGGACCGCCGCAACCGATGATTTGCGCAAATTCGCACTGGTGATTGGGGCGATTTGGTCATGTTTTCAGCAAAGCAGCGGGAGCGCAAGACATCCGATTTACGAAAGTTTGCGCAAGCATCGGCGCCCTGGATATGCTGCGGTCATGGGTGACGAGGGTCTCAGGCGCGAACGGCCGACCCTGTCCGACGTCGCGGGGATGGCCGGCACGAGCGTCCCCACGGTGTCGAAAGTGCTCCGCGGAGGGACCGATGTGTCACCGGCGACGCGCGACCGGGTGATGGCGGCGGTGCACGCCGTCGGGTACGCGCGAGCGTCGCGGGCGACCACGCCGCGGGCGAGCGCTGCGGAGCCCGACGCCTCGGCGATGATCGACCTTGTGGTCGACCACGTCCACGGAACGTGGGCGAACGGCGTCCTCACCGGCGTCGAGGCCGCCGCGACCGCGGCCAACGTCGACGTGGTGATCACGATCGCCCGGCCGGACGGCAACTGGGTGTCCCGCCTCCTTCGCCGTCCCTCGCGCGGCGCGGTCGTGGTGCTGGTCGATCCGGCCCCAGGGCAGTTCGCCGCGCTGGAGGCCGCGCGCATCCCCGTCGTGCTGGTCACGCCGATGAGCGAGCCGGCCGCTCCCGCGATGCGCGTCGGCGTCACGAACTGGGACGGCGGGCGCGCAGCGGCCGAGCACCTGCTCGGGCTCGGCCACCAGCGGTTCGCGGTCGTCGGAGGCAGCAGGATGCATCTCTACAGCCGGGCCAGGATCGACGGGTTCCGGTCCGCGCTCGAGGTCGGTGGCGGAGCGGAGCCGACGGTCGTGCACGGCGATTGGGACCGTGCGCGCGCCGCGGAGGCCATCGCCCCGATCCTCCGGCGCCCTGACCGCCCGACCGCGGTGTTCGCCTGCTCCGACCTCATGGCGATGGGGGTCTACGACGCTGCGAAAGCAGCCGGCCTCCGCATCCCCGACGACCTCAGCGTGGTCGGATTCGACGATGTGCCGGAGGCGAGCTGGGGGACACCCCCGCTCACGACGATCCGCCAACCGATCTCCGAGATGGGCGAGGTCGCGGTGCGCCTGCTGCTCGCCGCGTCCGATCAGGGTGCTGCTCCCGAGGCGGCGGACCTGCCGCGGGTGGATCTGTCCACGAGCCTGGTCGTCCGCGCCTCCACGGCGCGGCCCGTAGCCTGACTCTTTCCGTTTCCCATGAGCTTCCTGGGGCTACCCACCAGAGTTGAGGAATGCTAACTTTTTGGGCGTCTTGGGGATTGCGACGGGCAACAGAGATCTGGAGTGGACTCGGATGAAAACACTGAACATCGCCGTGCGCGCAGGGATGCCCGCACTGCTCATCGCAGCGCTCGTCGCCGCGGGCGCCACGTCGGCGCAGGCCTCGACGCACACCGCGGCGAAGCCCCCCGTCGGGACCGTGCAGGTCGTCGTGTCAGGACTGGACAACCCGCGTGGGCTGACGTTCGGCACGGGAGGCCGGCTCTTCATCGCCGAGGCCGGGCACGGTGGCCCGCTGGCGATCGGCGGCGGACCGGAGGGCGCGCTCTTCGGCGGCCTCACCGGACGACTCGGCGTCTGGGCGAACGGCACGCTGACGCACCCGATCACGGGCCTGTTCTCGGCTGCGGATCAGTCCGGGACGGGGGCCGAAGGCCTGGTCTCGGTGGACGCCCAGGGGAGGTGGCTGACGGGACAGTTCGCCGAGAACACGTCGCCGATCCCGCCTGTCCCGCCGGGGAACCCCATCATCGACGCCGCGCGGGCCTCGCTCGGGCGGACGGTCCTGCTCGACCCGTCGTCCGGCTCCTGGTCGTCGGTCGCCTCGACCGGTGATGCCGACTTCGCCTGGTCGGCCGCGCACACGAACCTGAACCCGCAGTTCCCCGACGCCAACCCGAACACCGTGCTCACGGTCGGCAGCGCCCGCTACGTCGCAGACGCAGGGACGAACATCCTGGCTCGCGTCGACAAGAACGCTGCGGTCACGACCGTGGCCTACTTGGACGTGCCGTCCGGGTCGGTCACCGACGCCGTCGCCACCTGCGTCGCGCAGGCGCCGGACGGCTCCTTCTATGTGACCGAGCTGCTCGGCGGGACGTTCGCACCGGGAGGCGCCCGCGTCTGGCAGGTGTGGCCGAACGGTCACGCGGTCGTGAAGTGGACCGGCTTCAGCACCATCCAGGGCTGCGGTTTCGACGGATCCGGGAACTTCTATGTGACGGAGTTCCAGGTCAACGGCCTGAACCCGAGCCCCTCGGGCAACCCGGCCGGCGACGTCGTGCGGATCAGCCCGAGCGGGCAGCGCACGACCTTCGGCGCCGGACACCTGTTCTTCCCGTCCGGGTTCGCGTTCCGCGGCGGCAACGTCTACGTGTCCAACTGGTCGATCATGCCCTCCAACGGACCGAACGGCCTCAGCGGCCAGCTGGTCCGCATCAACGTCGGGGGGTGAGCTCTGAGGGAATGAGCCGGGGGCGGATGCCTCCCGTCCGCCGCGGCGGGAGGCGTCCAGGCTCCGCGGTCTTCCGACCCGACCGGGGGAGCCTAGAGTGAGGGGCGTATGCCTGACTTCCCTCCCGCCTCCCTGTCCGTCGAGCCCGAACCCGTCGTCGTCACGCATGACTCCGGTTCGGGCGCCCCACGGTTCGCCCGCGACGGCATCGTGCAGCGGAAGGGGATGTTCACGCTGGTCTCCGGCCCCTTCACGCCGCGCGAGTCGATGATCGAAGACCTGCTCGCGGTCGGGGACGCCTTGGACTCGGCCGGGCTGGAGTTCCTGCTGGTCCGCGGCGACGACAACCGGCCGATCATCGCGATCGACCGCCGCCGCCGGAAGGAGACGGCTGCCGCGCTGGCGGCCGCCTTCGCGGACGAGCCGTTCTACGTCCGCAGCGTCGACCAGGAGGACGACGACCTGCTCGTCGCGGACGGCCGGCTCTCCCGCCGCAAGGCGGACGTCCTGCGCCTGTACCGGCCTCGGGTGGAGCCGATCGGGCGGCTGCGCTACGGCGCCGACACCGCGTTCCAGCTGGAGTTCTGGCGGTTCGGCGACGACGAGATCACGGCTCCGCGCCCGAACGCGATCATGCGGCCGCGTCTGCCCCGCAGCGAGGCCGTGGAGGCGGAGGTGGAGCGGTACGGCCGCCGCTGGCGCACCCTCCAGCAGATGTTCGATCCGCTGGCGAGCGACGTGGCTTTCGACATCGACATCGTGTTCTCGTGGGTGGACGGCTCCGACGCCGAGTATCAGCGCCAGCGCGCCGCGCGGATGGAGTCGTACGTCGTCGGAGAAGGCGACGACAACGAGGCGCGGTACCGGCAGATCGACGAGCTCAAGTACGCGCTGCGCAGCGTCCACATGTTCGCGCCGTGGATCCGGAACATCTACATCGCGACCGACTCGCCCGTGCCGCCGTGGCTCGACGCCGAGCACCCGAACATCCACATCATGCGCAGCGAGGACTTCTTCCCCGACACCTCCGGGCTGCCGACCCACAACTCCCACGCCGTCGAGAGTCAGCTGCATCACATCCCGGGGCTGGCCGAGCACTTCCTGTACTCCAACGACGACATGTTCATCGGCCGCCCGCTCTCGCCGGACATCTTCTTCTCACCCGGCGGGGTGACGAAGTTCGTGGAGGCGGGCACCCGCATCGGGCTCGGCGAGACCGACCCGGCCCGCAGCGGTTTCGAGAACGCGGCCCGCGTCAACCGGCGGCTGCTGTGGGAGCGGTTCGGCCGCGTGACCACCCGCCATCTCGAGCACTGCGCCGCCCCGCTGCGGATCAGCGTGCTGCAGGAGATGGAGCGGGAGTTCGCGGAGGACTTCCGTCGCACCGCGGCCAGCCCGTTCCGCTCGGCGACGGACATCTCGGTCACCAACTCGCTGTACCACTACTACGGGCTGATGACCGGTCGCGCGGTCACCCAGACCCAGGCGAAGGTGCTCTACATCGAGACCACGCTGCGGCAGGCGCCGGACATGATGCGCCGGCTCCTGAAGAAGCGCGACCAGGACATGTTCTGCCTCAACGACGGCTCACACCCGGAGATCGAGCCGGCCGAGCGCCTGCGGGTCGTGACGGACTTCCTGGAGCGGTACTTCCCGTTCAGCGCACCGTGGGAGCGACCAGGGGAGTAGTGCTCGTCGACGATCCGCGCCCGGTCAGTGGAGGATCGGGATGGGCGTGGTCGGCGGCTGCTCGCGCACCGGCGACCGGCGCACGGGCCCGAGGATCCGGATGCCGTCGGCGGCCAGGCGCCGCGCCGACTCCTCCGCGTCGATGTAGTCTAGCGCCGGGTACTGGCCGAGCGGGACGACCGAGTGCAGCACGGTGTCCGGGTAGACGTGCACCAGGTTGAAGGCGCGGGCGCCGTCGCGACCCCGCGTGCCGCCGACCGGGACGTTGAGGTCCTGCGTGTAGCAGCTCGCTGAGGCGACGGAGACCGGGATGCCGGCGAACAGGGCCGTCGACGAGTAGTGCAGGTGCCCGGCGATGATCGAGCGCACGTCGCTCCCCTCCAGCACCTCGCGGAGCTGCCACTGGTTGCGGAGCTCGACCGAGACGGCCAGGTCGAGCACGCTCGGCACGGGCGGGTGATGCATCGCCAGGATGGTGCCTTCGGGCGCGGGCGACGCGAGCTCGGCGGCCAGCCAGTCGAGTTGCGACTCGCTCACGTCGCCGTAGTGGTGGCCCGGCACGGTGGAGTCGAGCGCGATGATCCGCAGGCCGCCGATCCAGTGCACGTCATCGACGGGCGCCGTACCGCCCTGCTCGTCGCGCAGGGTGCGCCGGAAGGCGGCGCGCTCGTCGTGGTTGCCCATCACCCAGACGACGTGCGCGCCCATCCGCGCGGCGACGGGCTCGACCAGCGCGCGCAGCCGCGCGTAGGCGTCGGGCTGGCCGCGGTCGGCCAGGTCCCCGGTGAACACGATCGCCTCCGGGCGGCCTCCCGACCCCTCGACCTCCTGGAGTAGAGCCCGGAGATGCTCCTCGCTGTCGACGCTCCCGTACAGGCGCTCACCACCGGCGAGCAGGTGCGTGTCGCTGATGTGGAGCAGGAAGTGGTCCGGCCGCGGGTACTCCGCGATTCGCGTCTTCACGCCGCTATCGAACCACCCCGGACTGAACGCCCCGTGAACATTCCGGGCGTGGCCCCGATGAGAGTTCGTGCAGGCCGCCGGCGCCAGGAGCTACGGATTCGCCGGATGGTGGTCCACCGTGATCCAGATCGGTGGATGGGGGCGCCGGCGCTCGCGGTACAGCCGCAGGGCGAAGGGCGCCCAGAGGATGATCCCGACCCCCACCCCGACCAGCATGCCCCCGACGGTGTCCAGGATCCAGTGCGCGCCGAGATAGGTGCGGCTGAGCATCATCAGCAGCGTGTAGATCAGACCCGCTATCCAGACCCACCGGCGCCAGAAGATGATCGCGAGCGTCGTCGCGATCAGGGCCGCGGTCGCGCTGTGCCCGGATGGGAACGAGCCGAAGTCGGGTTGGACGAGGATCGCCGTCGGCCGCGGGCGTCCGACGAGGGTCTTGATGACGGTCACGATCACGCCGCTCGTCACGGCGGCGATCACGTAGTACAGGGCCGCCCAGGGGCGGCGCCAGAGCAGGAGGCCGCCGATGATCGTGAGCGGCACATAGACGATCGAGCTGATGCCGCCGCCCACCTGATCGAGGACGAGCGCCGGGACCGTCCAGCTCGGCGCCCGCACCGTGACCATCGCGTTCATCCACGCGAGCTCGAAGGGGAACGGCTTGTCGGCCTGCCGGTAGAAGATCACCGTCGCGAGCAGGATGACGAAGACGAGCGCCGCCGCCCCGGAGACGACCCACCACAGCCGGGCGATCTTGACCTCGGCGGGGGCGTCGCTGGCGACGACCTCCTCGATCGCGTTCACGGGCTCGTTGCCCGACCCGTGCTGGTCGTCGCTCATGGCGATTCCGGCCTGGACGACCGCACCCGGACGGTCCGCCAAGTGTCCACGGCGATCACACCGCCGATCACCACCAGTGAGAGCGACATCGAGGCGAGCACATCGGTCGGCCAGTGGTACCCCAGGTAGACCCGGCAGGCGGCCGTCGCGAGTGCCAGGGCGAACGCGACGACGAGCGCGATCACCGTGTGCACCGGGTTACGGCGACGCGAGAAGACCAGGTAGGTCGTGATCAGGAGGAAATCGGTCGCGCCCATCACATGCCCTGACGGGAACGACGACGTGTGGTCCACACCGATCAGCATGGAGCTGACGGGCGGCCGGTGCCGGCCGATGGTCGGAGCGAGGATCTGGACGGTGGCGAGGCCGACGGCCATGCCCCCGGCGAGCAGGAGCGGTCGCCACGCGTGCCGTGCCGCGAAGCCCCACCACACCACGGTGATGAGGACGACGATCGGCAGCACGATCGGACCGAAGACCGTGGCGACGACCGCCATCACGACCGTCAGCGTGGGTGCCCGCATGCCCTCCAGCCACGCCTGGATCGGCCGGTCGATCGCCGACAGCCCGTCGCTCTCGCGGACCGAGTCGAGGACCACGAGGAAGCAGACCAGCCCGACCACCAGGAGGACGGCCGAGACGATGTACAGGTTCCGCCGCGAGGAGGCCGGCACGACCCGCTCCTCGACGAGGAACTTCTCGTGCCACCGTTGCCGCGCCCCCTCGCGTCGATCGCTAAGCGCTGAGGTCATCGGAGGCTCGATCCGGCACGTACTTGTACAGTTCGCGCAGTGGCCGCACGTAGTCGTCGGCCGCCGGTCGCTCGGGGAGTTTCAGCTTCTTCGGCTCGATCGTCTCGTACGGGATCTGCGAGAGGAGGTGGCTGATGACGTTCAGGCGGGCCGACTTCTTGTCGTCGCTCTCCACCGTCCACCAGGGCGCCTCGGGGATGTCGGTGGCCTTGAACATGTCGTCCTTGGCCTGCGAGTACTCCTCCCAGTGCGTGATCGAGTGGAGGTCCGTCTCGGAGAGCTTCCAGCGGCGCATCGGGTCCTTCAGCCGCTTCTCGAACCGTTTCTGCTGCTCATCGTCGGAGACCGAGAACCAGTACTTGAAGAGCATGAGGCCGTCCTCCACGAGCAACCGCTCGAGCGCAGGGGCCTGGCCGAGGAAGGTCTCGTATTGTTCCGGCGTGCAGTAGCCGAGCACATGCTCGACACCGGCGCGGTTGTACCAGGACCGGTCCATCAGCACGATCTCGCCGGCCGCCGGGAGCCGCTCGATGTAGCGCTGGAAGTACCACTGGCTCTTCTCGCGCTCAGTGGGGACGCCCAACGCGACGACCCGCGCGGACCGCGGATTGAGGCGCTGGATGATCCGCTTGATCGCGCCGCCCTTGCCCGCCGCGTCCCGTCCTTCGAAGATGACGAGCACGCGTGCCCCGGTCGCGACGACCCACTGCTGCATGGCCACCAGCTCGATCTGAAGCCGCTCCAGCTCCGCTTCGTACGCCGCCTTGGTGGGTCCGTCGCCCTTCGATTTCTTCTTCTTCGGGGTGCTCATCTATCGCCTTCGGTTCGCATGACCGACCGAGCATACGGCGCAGGCGAAGACATTTCCCCGGGGTTGAAAGTCTCGTGCATCGTGCTACTCGTGTGTCAACCCCACGCCGGGGGCGCGTCGGAGGACTATCACTGAGCTAGCAGATGTGGATGTTTCGTCCCGAGAAACGGAAAGAGGCTGCGATGACCAGCGCGAAGGCGGGGGGCGCCGAGGCGGGCAAGGCGGACGTGCGCAAGGCGGTCCGCGTCGCCGGCGACAGCAAACTGCTCGAGATCCCCGCTCGAGTGGGGTTCGCCGCGAGCGGTGTGATCCAGATCCTCCTGGGCGGGCTGGCGATCCAGTTCGGGGCGACGCACGTCGGCGAAGCCGACCAGACCGGCGCTCTCGAAGAGGTGACCAAGCTCCCGGGCGGGTTCATCGTCCTGTGGATCAGTGCGATCGGCCTGTTCGCGCTGGCGCTCTGGCTGCTGACGGAGGCGATCCTGGTGAGGGGTGGATCGGGCGCCGCCTGGTCGCGGCGGCTGCAGCAGCTGAGCAAGGCGGTGGCCTACGCGGTGTTCGGCTTCACTGCCGTGGCGTTCGCCCAAGGGCACCCGACCCACGCGAGCGATTCGACACGTCAGCTGAGCACGGGGATCCTGTCGACCCCCGGCGGCCAGCTGCTGCTCGGAGTGGTCGGACTGGTGGTCTGCGGGGTCGGCGTCTACTTCGTCGTGAAGGGGGTCCGGCGCCGCTTCCGCCGTGACATCCGGCTGCCGCACGGCAACGCGGGACGAGGTGTCACGATCCTCGGGGTGGTCGGCTACCTTGCGAAAGGCGTCGTGGTGGGGGCGGCGGGCGCAGCCTTCATCCTCGCCGCGATCCGTGTCCAGCCCGCGAACGCGACCGGGCTCACCGGTGGGCTCGACACGCTCGTGCAGCTCCCGTTCGGCGGCCTCATCATCGTGGTGCTCGGCGTCGGGCTGATCGCGTCCGGCGTGTACAACGTCGCGCGGGCGTGGCTGGCGCGGTTCTGAGCAGCCACAGATCCTGAGCGCCGGTTATCGGCGGCGGAGAAGGAAGCGCAACGTGGCGATCACCGTGAGGCCGCCGAGGCCGATCATCACCCACGGCAGGTAGGGCGCGAATCCGTGCGCCATGGAGGTCGCGACGCAGCGACCCGCATTCACCGTGCCGGCCTCGACCTGGCAATCGACGGTGGACTGCGAGAGAACCCAGATACAACAGCCGATCACGAACGCTGTGAGCAGCCAGAGCTTCACGAGGTCCCCGCCGGTCGCGCGCCGTTTCGACATGGGAGTGAGACTACGGTCAGGTGGTCACCCACATGCAGCCCCAGTAGGGGGCGCGAGACAAGCTCACGGTGTCATCATCGTCGGAGTCCACCGTGCATGAGCGACATCGTCTCCGCGCAGCCCGCGTCGCGCGGGCCGGTCTCGAGGAAGTCCCCGATCCGGGATCGTGCCCTGATGTCACCTACCCGCGCGGAAGCAGGGGCGCCAACATCTCCAGCACGAGCTGGGCGGAGGTGTTGAAACGGTCGGCCGGGTCGTGCTCGAGCTCGCTGAGCTGGAGGCCGAGCACGCGCTCGCCGGCGAGCGTGCGAGCCGTCGCCACCACGGCGTCGATGGTCAGGCCGTTCGCGACCTGGAAGTCGGTGAGGACGATGCCCGGCTGCAGTACGTCGGCGGAGAAGTGCACGAACACCTCCCGGCCGGCGATCGTCGCCGCCAGCTCCTCCTGCATCCGCGGCCCGGTCGGGATGTTGCGGATCGGCGAGTTGGCGATGACGTTCCGCTCGGCCTGGTCGAGGTCGCGGGCGCCGAGCAGCACCACGTTCGACAGGGCCAGCTCGCCGCCGTGTCCGGACTTCCACAGGCCGGTCGCGCCGCCGAGCGCCATCCCGCTGAGGTCGCCGGTGCGGGTGGTCGCGGGGGTGTGCAGGCAGGGGTGGGCGCCCATCCACACGATCGCGGCGTCCGGGTGGGCCCGGGCGACGGCGGGGAGGGTGGCGAGGGCGGCCGCGTTCCGGGTCAGACAGAAGGCGCTGAACGACGAGGACCGCAGGGAGTGCTCCGTCGTCTCCGCCAGCGCGTCCAGCTCCGCCTCGGCCTCGTGGAGGGCGGCACGCCAGCCGAGGGTCTGCCCGTGCTCTGTGCCTTCGCCGATCACGCCGACCTTCGCCTCCAGCCGCCGGGCCAGCGTCTTCGCGAGGTCGATGGTGGCGCGCCTGGCGCGGTCGTTGTGGCCGGACACACCGTCGACGAACGCCGTGACGGTCGGTCGGGCGGGGTGCGCCCGGCGGGACTCGTTCGGCGCCTCTGCGAGAGGGTTCGCCGGATCCTGGTCGACCACGGTGCTCATATTTCCAGACGCCCTTCGGGTGAAGCGTGTTGGTGCGGGTGAGCACACGATAGCAACTATTAGTTGCTCGGTAGCAAGCACATCTGGACTGAGTCGGAAAATCCCCCTCGGACGGGGCGCAGCCAGCCATCTTTTCCGGAGTTGTGTACGCCGCGCACCGGCGTGTTGCGTGCACAACTCCGGAACTGTTGGTCAGGGGGCTGCGTGGGGGCCGCTCGAGGCGCGCACGGTGAGGTGGGTGGGCAGGGTGGCGCTGCGGCGCATCTCGCGCTCGTCGTGGGCGTTGAGGCGGCTGACCAGGATGTCGACTGCGGTGCGGCCGGCGCGCTCGGTGGGCTGGGTGAGGGTCGTCAGCGGCGGGTTGCAGAAGTCCGCGCCGAAGATGTCGTCGCAGCCCACGACGCTCATGTCCTGCGGCACCCGCACGCCGCGCTCGGCGAGCGGCCGCAGCATGCCGATCGCGATCAGGTCGTTGAAGGCGATGCAGGCGGTGACGCCGGCCGCGATGGCGGCGTCGGCCGCCGCGACGCCGGGGTCGTAGCTCGGGAGGAACGGGCCGAGCCGCCGCATCGAGATCCCGTGGCCGGCCGCGGCGCGGGCGAGCGTGCGCCAGCGGGTCTCGTTCGCCCACGACGCGTCCGGCCCGGCGAGGTAGGCGATGTCGCGGTGGCCGAGCGACACCAGGTGCGTCAGCGCCTGCTGGAAACCGGTCGGCGTGTCGATGAAGACGTTGGGGACGCCGCGGGTCTGGCGATTGATCGCGATCAGCGGCAGCTCCTCCGACAGCGCCGTCAGGCGGCGGTCCGTCAGCCGGGAGGCCGCCAGGATGGCGCCGTCGAACGAGCTGCGGAGCTTGCGGAGGATGTCGTCCTCCAGCTCGTCCGACTCTTCCGTGTCCACGAGGATCTGCTGGTAGCCGGCTGCTTTGAGCTGGTGCTGGGTGCCGCGGACGATCCCGAAATAGAACGGGTTGGTCACGTCGGACACCAGGACCGCGATCGCACGGGGGCGGCCGGCGGGCAGCGGCCGCACGCGCGTCCGCGACACGTAGCCGAGCTCCGCCGCTGCGCGTTCGATGCGCCCCCGGGTGGCGTCGTTCACCCGGCGCGGCTCCGACAGGGCGCGCGAGACCGTGGATGTCGCGACGCCGCTCAGGGCGGCGATGTCCGCGAGCGTCGGGGTGCGACGCGGGCCCGTGGGGGAATCCATGCCGACCACGACAACACGCATGGCAAACTGATAGCAACACGATGCAACGAAATTGCATGCGGAACCGCACAGAATGCGCTGCGCAGATGTGCGGGCGGCGTCAGCAGGCGGCCACCGGCCCCGTCGACCCGCGGATCACCAGGTGCGTCGGCAGCACCACCCCCGAGCGCGTGACCGGGCTCCCGGCGCGGAGTTGGCCGAGCAGCATGTCCGTCGCCATCCGGCCCGCCTGCTCGATCGGGGAGGACAGCGTCGTGAGCGGCGGGTTGCAGAAGTCCGCGCCGAAGATGTCGTCGCAGCCCACGACGCTGAGCTGGCCCGGCACGTCGATGCCGCGCTCGCGCAGCCGCATCAGCACGCCGATCGCCAGCAGGTCGTTGAAGGCGATCGCCGCCGTCGCGCCGGAGTTGACCAGGGCGTCGGCGGCCGCCGCGCCCGAGCTCTTGCTCGGGTGGTGCGGCCCGTGCCTGCGCACGCTCATCCCGAGCGCCTTCCCGGTCTCCTGCAGCAGCTCCCAGCGGTGGCTGTCCGACCAGGACGCGGTCGGCCCGGCGAGGTAGACGATGTCGCGGTGGCCCAGGGAGTACAGGTGCTCCGCGGCCTGTTGGACGCCGTTCGGGGTGTCGATCATGACGGACGGGACCCCGGGACTGTCGCGGTTGATGGTCACGAGCGGGACGCGCTCCGCGGCCTCCGCGAGCTGCTCGTCGGAGAGACGCGTGGCGGCGAGGATGAAGCCGGCGGCCGAGTGGCCGAAGGTGTCCAGGTAGCCGGACTCGAAGTCCGTCACCTCCTCGGTGTCGACCAGCAGGAGCGTGTAGCCCGCGGCGCGGAGCTGCTGCTGCGTGCTCCGGATCAGGCCGAAGAAGAACGGGTTCGTGATGTCCGGGATGAGCAGCGCGACGGCGCGCGGGCCGGACTGCGGGTCGGGAGCGGCCGGGGCCGTGTAGCCGAGCTGGTTGGCGGCCGCCTCGATGCGGTGCCTGGTGCGCGGGCTGACCCGCTCCGGCTGCGAGAGCGCGCGGGAGACGGTGGAGGTCGCGACGCCGCTGAGGGCGGCGATGTCCGCGAGGGTCGGCGCACGCCTGCCGTGCGCACCCGCTGGCAACTTTTGCATTTCTTGCCTTCCGTTGTGCAACGAGATTAGCGTCAACGCGTCCTCCTGGCTCGCACCGCCGGAGATTCCGATTGAACTCAATGAGGAGCAACGTGAAGAAATCGACAATCCGCCTGCTGGGGGCGGCCGCCGTCATCTCGGTCGCCGCACTCGGGCTCACCGCCTGCGGTGGCAGCGGAAGCAGCAGCACGTCGACCGGCTCGGCCGTCGACGGCAAGGGCAAGACCCTCGACGTCCTCGTCGGGGCCAACGCGCAGCACGCCGACGCCCTCCGCGCCTGGCAGGCCAAGATCGCCGCCGCGCTCAAGAAGCAGACCGGCGCCGACATCAAGTTCGAGACGTTCGCCTCTGCGAACGACGAGCTCACCAAGATCCAGACCTCGGTCGTCTCCGGCCAGGGCCCCGACGTCTACACGATCGGCACCACCTTCACGCCGACCGCCTACTCCACCGGCGCCTTCGTCAAGCTCGACAGCGCGATGTGGGACAAGGTCGGCGGCAAGAGCCGCTTCGTCCCGGCCTCCCTCGGCATCTCCGGGCCGGACTCGAAGAACCAGATCGGCGTCCCGTTCGCCAGCCGCCCCTACGTGCTCGCGTACAACACCGACATGTTCAAGGCCGCGGGCCTGACCAAGCCGGCGTCGACCTGGGACGGCCTCCTCGCGCAGGCCAAGAAGCTCACCGGCAACGGCGTGTACGGCTTCTCGACCGGCTACGCCGACGGCTACACCCCGTGGAAGTACGCCTGGACCTTCGCCAACGACTACGGCACGCCGCTGGTCTCCGGCAAGAAGGCGAACCTCGACAGCCCGGCCGTGAAGAAGGGCATGCAGGCCTACTTCGGCTGGCTGAACAAGGACAAGGTCGTCAACCCCGCCGCCGCCGGCTGGAAGGACACCGACGCCGCGGCGAACTTCGCCTCGGGCAAGTCGGCCATGATGCTGATGACCACCGCCTCCGTGGCCAACACCTTGAACGCGTCGCCGGTCAAGGGCCACTACGCCTTCGCCGTGATGCCGACCGTCCCTCCGGGTGAGACCACCGCGCCGAGCCACTCCATCCCGTCGACCTCGATCATCTCGGGCGACAACGTGGTCATCGCGTCGTACTCGAAGAACCAGGACCTCGCGGCCGCCTACGTCAAGCTCATCACGAGCGAGGACTTCCAGCTCTACTACCACCAGAACTTCGGCGACCTCCCGACCAACGCGGCCGCGGCCACGAAGATCGAATCGGCCGACAAGACGCTGGCACCGATCCTCGACTCCGGGGCGCACGCCAAGAGCACGCCGTTCACCGGCGCGTGGGGCGACATCCAGCTCGCGCTGACCAACGTCGTCGTCCAGGCCCGGCCGCAGCTCGCCGGCTCCGGCGTCTCGGACAGCTGGCTCTCGTCCGCGCTCGCCAAGGCGCAGCAGGACGCGCAGTCCTCACTCGATCGGGCATCGGCCGGCAAATGACGCTCGCGGTGAGGAAAGCGACGGCGCCCGCCCGACGGAGGTCCCTCACGAAGCAGGGGAGGCCGCTCTGGATGCTCGCACCCGGCGGCCTCCTGATCGGCCTGATCATCGTCATCCCGCTCATCCTGGGCGTCTACATCGCCCTGCTCGAGCTGGACCAGTACACGATCCGGTCGTGGATCTCCGCTCCGTTCGTCGGGCTGCAGAACATCGTGGAGGCGTTCACCAAGACCGACCTCCTGCACGCGTTCGGCAACACGGTCGGGTTCGCGGTGATCTCGACCCTCATCTCGGTCCCGATCGGCGTGTTCGCGGCCCTCGCGACGCAGAACCGGTATCGCGGCCGCGGCGTGGTGCGCTCGCTGTTCCTGATCCCGTACGTCCTCCCGGCGTTCGTGGTGGGAACGTTCTGGCGCACCATGCTGCAGCCCGACGGCATCGTCAACAAGGCGCTGGAGGGCGCGGGGATGCCGGCCGTGCAGTGGCTGAACGGCCCGGCCAGCTACTGGGTGCTGATCCTGGTGGAGGTGTGGTCCGCGTGGCCGTTCATCTACCTGATGGCGCTCTCCGGCCTCCAGTCGGTCGACCACGAGGTCCACGAGGCCTCGGCGCTCGACGGCGCGCTCTGGTGGGCGAAGCTGCGCTACGTGATCTTCCCCTACCTGCGCGGCCCCGTCGCGCTGGCCTGCCTGATCGCGACGCTGCACCACATGAACAACTTCTCGCTGGCGTTCCTGCTGTTCGGCGTCCCTGCGCCGTTCGACGTGCAGGTGCTGCCCACGCTCGTGTACAGCATGAGCTTCACGAGCCTGCGGTTCGGGATGGGCGCCGCCATGGCGCTGATCTCGCTGCTGCTCATCGCCATCCCGCTGTTCTTCTACCTGCGCGCGGTCAGACTCGACACGGGCGCGGATTCCGGAGGCCGCAAATGACCGTCCCCGCAACCGACGTCGAGCGCGAGCCGCTTCTCGAAGCCGTCCCGTCCCTCGCCGCCGCATCCAAGCCGCGCACGTCCAAGGGCAAGCCGGAGCGCCGCGTCGCCGAGGTGACCCGCCTGCTGCCGACGCCCGTCCTGGTGATCGGCACCTGCGTCATCCTCGCCGTCATCGCCGTCCCCCTGCTCTACATCGTGTTCGCGTCGATGAACTCCGACGTGGAGGTCGCGCGCGGCGCGTACTTCCCGACCCAGTTCACGCTCGCGAACTACACGAAGATCTGGGACACCCTCCCGCTGGCGAACGGGCTGTTCAACAGCATCACCATCGCCGGATTGGTCGCCGTGGTGGCCTCCGCGCTCGGCATCGTCACCGCCTACGTGCTCGTGCGCTTCGAGTTCCTCGGCCGGCTGACGATCCTCCGCGGGCTGATCGGCCTGCAGAGCGTGCCGGGCACCCTGCTGCTCCTGCCGGTCTTCGTGGTGTTCGCCTCGGCGGGCAACTACCTCGGCATCACGGTCATCGGCACGAGCTGGGGGCTGTTCCTGGCCTACCTGACCTTCGCGCTGCCGTTCGCGACGTGGGTGCTGGTCACCTACCTGCGCGGGCTGCCGCGCGAGCTGGAGGAGGCCGCGCGCATCGACGGCGCCTCCGCGGTCGGGGTGCTCGTGCGGATCATCGTGCCGCTGAGCTGGCCCGGGCTGGTCGTCTCCGGCGTCTTCTCGTTCCTGCTCGGCTGGAACGACGTCCTCTTCGCGTCGGTGCTCACCCGCCCCGACACCCAGACCGCCGCGGTGGTGCTGCAGATCTTCGGCGCCTCCGCGGAAGGCGGGTCCCTTCCCCTCTACGGACAGATGATGGCCGCCTCGCTCGTCTGCGCGGTCCCCGTCGTCGTGCTCTACCTCGTCTTCCAGCGGTTCCTCGTCGGAGGTCTCACCGCCGGAAGCGTCAAGTAACCGATTCGCTACGAAACACAAGGGATATGAACGTGTCACAGTCGCAATGGACCCTCTCCGGCTTCGGAGACGAGATCAGCCCGGACCCCGAGGTCCAGATCGCCGTGCTCCAGGCGCTCGGAGCCACGCACATCGAGGTGCGCAGCGCGTGGGGCACCAACATCGTCGACCTCACCGAGGAGGAGCTCGCCCGCCTCGACGGCATCCTGCGCGAGCACGGGATGGGCGTCTCGGCCATCGCGTCGCCGATCGGCAAGGTCGACGTCGCCGAGCCGGTGGAGTACGAGGTCGGCCGCCTGGCCCGTGCCATCCGCGCCGCCGAGGTGCTCGGCGCCCGCTACATCCGGATCTTCTCGTTCTACCGTTCGGAGGACCAGACGCCGGAGGACATCCGCGACGCGGTCATGGAGCGCATGACCGCCCTGGCCGACCTCGCCGCCGCGAGCGGCGTCGTCCTCGTGCACGAGAACGAGAAGGAGATCTACGGCGACACCCCGGAGCGCGTCCTCGACATCATCGAGACCGTCGGCTCGCCGGCGCTCCGCGTGGCGTGGGACTCGGCAAACTTCGTGCAGGTCGGCGTCAAGCCGTTCACCAGCGCGTACGCGTCGCTGCGCCCGCACCTGGAGTACTTCCAGGTGAAGGACGCCCGCTCGGCCGACGGGGCCGTCATGCCCGCCGGTGAGGGCGACGGCGAGCTCGCCGAGACCATCGCCGCCCTGCGCGAGGACGGCTTCGAGGGCTTCTTCTCGCTCGAGCCGCACCTGGCCAACGCCCACCACCTGGGCGGTTTCAGCGGCCCGTTCGCGTTCGGCGTCGCCGGTCGCGCCTTCGGCCGCGTGCTCGCCGAGGCGGGGGTGACGGCACAGTGAGCGTCGAGAATTCCGCCGTCGAGCGCCTGCGCGTCGCCGTCGTCGGCTGCGGCGTCATCGGCGCCCAGCACGCCGAGGTCGTCGTCGGCACAGAGGACCTGGAGCTAGTCGCCCTGGTCGACGTCGTGGAGTCCAAGGCGCTGAGCCTCGCCGACAAGGTGGAGAACGTGCTGGGCGCCGCGCGCCCGGCGGTCTACACCTCGATCGCGGACGCGCTCGGCGCCGCCGACCTCGACCTCGTCGCCGTCTGCACTCCGAGCGGCGCCCACGCGGCCGTCGCCGTGGCCGCCCTGAACGCCGGCACGCACGTCATCATCGAGAAGCCGATCGACGTCAGCCTGACCAACGCGCGCCTCGTGCAGGACGCCGCGGACGCCGCCCGCGAGCGTGGCCAGGTCACGTCGATCATCAGCCAGCACCGGTTCGACGCGGGCAGCGTCGCGGTGTCCGACGCCATCCAGGCGGGCCGGTTCGGCACCATCACCTCGGGCAGCGCCGCCGTCTCCTGGTGGCGCTCGCAGAGCTACTACGACTCCGGCGAGTGGCGCGGCACCTGGGACCTCGACGGCGGCGGCGCCGTGATGAACCAGGGCGTGCACAGCGTCGACCTGCTGCTCTGGTTCCTGGGGACGCCGGTCGAGGTCTACGCCCAGACCGCCCTCCTCGCCCACGAGAACATGGAGGTCGAGGACACGGCGGTCGCCACCGTGCGCTTCGAGTCGGGAGCGCTCGCCGTCGTGCACGCGACCACCGCGGCGTACCCCGGCCTCTCCGCGCGCCTCCAGGTGCACGGATCGGCGGGCTCGGCCATCATCGACAACGACCGGCTGCTCTACTTCTACGCCGCCGACGCCGACCCGGAGGCCGCCGACAACAATTACGGCATCGGGGGCACCCGCAACCAGGCCGCCCGCGAGGTGGGCTCGGTCGACGCGAGCGAGAACACCCGTGGCGCGGACGACCTCCAGACCGCGCACGCCAAGCAGTACCTGGACGTCGTGCACAGCATCCGCACCGGCGCCGAGCCCGTCGTGGGCGTGCGGGAGGCGACGACCGCGCTGGCCGTGGTCCGCGCGCTGTACGTCTCGGCGACGCTGGGCAAGCCGATCCGGGTCGCCGACGTGCTGGCCGGCGAGTACGACGAGGTCGTGCTGGTCACCGGCGGAACGGCCGTGCTGCAGTGACCGAGGGCCTCGACCCGGACCGCCTGCTGCCGGTGGATCCGGAGACGCGCTCGATCGCCCGCGACCTGTTCGCGGCGGTCGAGCGCCTGCCGATCATCTCGCCGCACGGGCACGTCGACCCGGCGCTCCTGGTCGAGGACCGGCCCTTCCCCGACCCCGCCGACCTGCTGGTGCGCTACGACCACTACGTGACGCGGCTGCTGCACGCGGACGGCGTGCCGCTCGGCGAGCTCGGCATCCCCGGTGCGGGCGGGGCGCCGGTCGCCCCACCGCCGGAGGTCTGGCGGACGCTCTGCAGCCGCTGGCACCTGTTCGCCGGCACGGCCTCCGGGTACTGGCTGCGCAGCGAGCTGGCCGAGCTGTTCGGGATCGCGGAGGAGCCGGATGCGTCGAACGCGGACGTGCTCTACGACCGTATCCAGGCCATCCTCGCCACCGACGGGTTCCGGCCGCGCGCGCTGTTCGACCGGTTCGGCATCGAGGTGATGGCGACCACGGACGACCCGATGGACGACCTGGCCGCGCATGAGACGCTGGCCGCGGACCCGGCGTTCACCGGGCGCGTCGTGCCGACCTTCCGTCCGGACGCGTACCTCAACCCGCTCGCGCCGGGCTTCGCCGAGCGCATCGGCCGCCTGGCCGAGTGGAACGGCACCGCGACCTCCAGCTTCTCCGGGTATCTGGAGGCGCTGGCCGGCCGACGCCGCTACTTCGTGGAGCACGGCGCCGTCTCGGCGGATCACGGCGTGCTCCAGCCGTTGACGGTCGACCTCGACCACGCCGAGGCCTCCCGGCTGTTCGAGCGGGCGCTGCACGGCGACCTGTCTCCGGCGGACGCGGCGGTCTTCCAGGGCCACATGCTGCTGCAGATGGCCCGGATGAGCGTCGAGGACGGGCTGGTCATGACGGTCCACCCCGGGGTGTTCCGCAACCACCACACCGCGACCTTCGAGGGGTTCGGCCCGGACACCGGGCACGACATCCCCGTCACGACGCGGTACACGGAGGGGCTTCGCCCGTTGCTGGAGAAGTACGGCGACGCCCCAGGCTTCCACCTGGTGCTGTTCACGGTGGACGAGTCGGCGGCGTCGCGGGAGCTCGCTCCGCTGGCCGGGTTCTACCCCTCCGTGTTCATCGGCGCGCCGTGGTGGTTCCTCGACGCGCCCGACGCGGTGCTGCGGTTCCGCGCGGCGACGACCGAGACGGCAGGCTTCTACCGCGGGTCCGGCTTCATCGACGACACGCGCGCGTTCCTCTCCATCCCGGCACGGCACGACATGTCGCGCCGCTTGGATGCGGCGTTCCTCGGTCGCCTGGTGCGCGAGGGCCGCGTCGAGCGTGCGGCGGCCGAGCGCATCATCGTGGACCTGGTGACGACCCAGCCGCGGCGGGTGTTCAAACTGTGAGTGGCTACAGCGGAACCTTGACCCGGCTCTCCCGGGCGACCTTCGACGCGGCGCAGGGCTACGTCCGTCGGGCTCCCGAGGTGCGGATTGTGCACCTCGGCCTCGGCGCATTCCACCGCGCGCACCAGGCCTGGTACACCGACGTCGTCGACCCCGGCGGCGAATGGGGCATCTCGGCGTTCACCGGGCGCAGCCCGGCCGCCGCGCTCGAGCTGGCGCCGCAGGACGGCCTCTTCACCCTGGTCGTGCGCTCGCCCGACGAGGACGAGGTCTCGGTCGTGCGAAGCATCGCCGAGGCGTCGGACGGGGCAGACCTGGCCCGGCTGGTTTCGCGCATCCGTGCGCCGCGCACGGCGATCGTCACGCTCACGATCACGGAGCCCGGCTACCGTCTGACCCCGGACGGCCGTCCCCGCCTCGACGACGGCGCGGTGGTCGCCGACATCGAGCGCCTGCGTCAGGCGTTCGCGTCCGACGACGACCTGGCCCGCGTGGCCGACGGGCCGGTCACCGCGCTCGGCCGGTTGCTGCTTGCCCTCGAAGCCCGACGGCGAGCGGGATCGGGCCCGCTCGCCGTCGTCCCCTGCGACAACATCCCCGGCAACGGCCCGTTCGTGGCCGGAGGGTTGGACGCGCTCGCCCGTCAGGTGAGCGACGAGACCGCCGACTGGATCGCCGCGACGGTGTCGTTCGTCTCGACCTCCGTCGACAGGATCACGCCGCGGACCACCGAGGAGGACGTCCTCGGCGCGTCCTGGGTCACCGGCTGGGACGACCGCGCCGTCGTCGTCACCGAGCCCTTCGCGGACTGGGTCCTCTCTGGCGACTTCCCGGCCGGCCGGCCCGCGTGGGAGTCGGCAGGCGCGCGGTTCGTGGACGACATCGAGCCGTTCGAGCAGCGCAAGCTGCGCCTGCTGAACGGCGCGCACAGCCTGCTCGCGTACGCCGGCCTCTCCCGCGGCTACCGCACGGTCGCCCAGGCCGTCGCCGATCCCGCGCTGCGCGCGCGGGTGGAGGCGTACTGGAACGAGTCCGTGCGGCACCTGCCCGCCGAAGGCCTGGACCTCCGCCGCTACCGCGACGCGCTGATCGAGCGGTTCGCGAACGCCCGCATCGAGCACAACCTCGAGCAGATCGCCGCGGAGGCGGTGGCGAAACTGCGGGTGCGGATCGTGGGCACCCTGCTCGCCGAGCGCGCGGCGGGCCGTGACGGCTCCGGGTGCGTGTACCCGCTCGCCGCCTGGGTGGCGCTCGCCCGGGCCGGTCGCACGCTGGTGGATGCGGAGTCCGACGCGATCGCCGAGGCCCGCGCGTCCGTCGACCCGACCTCCCGCCTGCTCGCCCTGATCGACCCGCGCCTGGCGGCCGATCCCGACATCGTGGCCGCGGTGGACGCCGTCAGAGCCGCATCATTCCACCGAGGAGCACACGTATGAGAATCACCGCTGCCGACGTCCTGGTCTCCAGCCCGGGCCGCAACTTCGTGACGTTGCGGATCACGACCGAGGACGGGTTCACCGGTCTCGGCGACGCGACGCTGAACGGGCGCGAGCTCGCGGTGGCCGCGTACCTGAGTGAGCATGTGGTCCCGTTGCTGATCGGGCGGGACGCGCACGCGATCGAGGACACCTGGCAGTACCTGTACCGCGGCGCGTACTGGCGGCGCGGCCCGGTCACGATGGCCTCCATCGCCGCGGTTGATACGGCGCTGTGGGACATCAAGGCCAAGGTCGCCGGCCTCCCGCTCTACCAGCTGCTCGGCGGTAAGAGCCGGGTCGGGACGCTCTGCTACGGGCACGCGTCCGGCGCGGAGCTGCCCGAGCTGTTCGACTCCATCCGCGCCCATCTGGAGCAGGGCTACCGCGCCATCCGCATCCAGACCGGCATCCCCGGGCTGTCCTCGGTCTACGGGGTGGCGTCCTCGGCGAATGCCGGCGCGGGGGCGGGCGGGACGACCTCCCGGTACGACCACGAGCCAGCGCGCCGCAGTGCGGTGCCGGTGGAGGAGCAGTGGGACACCCGCGCCTACCTGCGCCACATCCCGACCGTCTTCGAGGCGGTGCGCAACGAGTTCGGGCCGGAGTTGCCGTTGTTGCACGACGCGCACCACCGGCTCACGCCGATCCAAGCGGCCAAGCTGGGCAAGTCGCTGGAGCCCTACGACCTGTTCTGGCTTGAGGACGTCACCCCCGCGGAGAACCAGGCGGTGCTGCGGCGGGTGCGGGAGCACACCACGACGCCGCTGGCGATCGGTGAGGTGTTCAACACCATCCACGATTACCGGGAGCTGTTCGAGGAGCAGCTGATCGACTACGTGCGCTCACCAGTCACGCACGCCGGTGGGATCACCGGGCTGCGGCGGATCTTCGACTACGCGTCGGTGTACCAGATCAAGTCCGGTGTGCACGGGCCGACGGATGTCTCCCCGGTCGGGCTCGCGGCTGCTGTCCACCTCGGCATCGCGATCCCCAACTTCGGCATCCAGGAGTACATGAAACACAGCGCCGACACGAACGAGGTCTTCCGCCCGACGTACACGTTCGAGGACGGCATGCTGATCCCCGGCGAGACCCCCGGCCTCGGCGTCGACTACGACGACCTCGTCGCCGACTCCTTCCCGTATCAGCCCGCGTACCTCCCCGTGAACCGCCTCCTCGACGGCTCCATGCACGACTGGTGACCCCCAGCCATCTTTTCCGGAGTTGTGCACGCTCAGCACCGGCGTGTTGCGTGCACAATTCCGGAATCGATGGTTAGAGGGTGCCGGGGGGGAGGGCTAGGGTCCACTCGACGACGTCGGCGACGAAGCGCACCTGCGCGGGGTTGCTGAGGTCGCCCGCGCTGTTGACGTAGGAGCCGCTCCCGTCGACCGCGATCAGGATGCGGATGCTCGCCCACTCGGGGTCGACCTCGGCGAACACGCCGGCGTCGGCCCCTTCCTGCACGATGGCCCGCAGCCGCGAGCGGTCGAGGGCGTCCTGCTCGCGCAGCGTCTCCTCCAGTGACGGCGTGAACCGGGAGAGGTGACGCGCGTTCAGCCACAGGCGGGCCAGCGGCCAGGAGGCCCCGGAGTCGATGTGGTGCACGAAGTGCGCGAGCCGATCGAGCGGCGGACCCTCGGTCGGGAAGAAGCGCTCGCGCTCGATGGTCGCCGCGCGCGCGAAGGCCTCGTCGACGAGGTCCTCCGCCGCGGGGAAGTAGTGCGAGATCAGGCCTGGCCGGACGCCGAGCCGGGCGGCGACGGCGCGGAGGGTGATCCGCTCCAGGCCCTCCTCGATCGCGATCTCGGCCGCCGCGGCCAGGATCTCTTCGCGGCGCTCCTCGGCGGGTTTGCGCGACCGGGGCTGGCTCGTGGCCGCCTGCTCGGGGACGCTCTCGGACGTCGCTCTTGACTCCATGCCTCCCATGCTATTGAATGACTGACCAATAGTTAATTGGGCACATGACCAATAGCAATGGAACTGAGTCAGAGAGGAACGCCATGACCCGAGAACGGATCGGCGCCGACGAATTCGTGGACGTGTCCACCCAACCCGAAACCCGCGGCATCGAGGTCATCGGCGACGCCGAGCGCCACGGCCGCGCCCGCGACCTGTTCTTCGTCTGGGCGGCGCCGGGGGTGAGCATCCTCAACTTCACGATCGGCGCGACGCTCATCCTGCTCGGCCTGGAGATCTGGCAGGCGGTCCTGGTGATCCTGGTCGCCGCGCTGCTCTGGGTGTTCCCGGGGATCATCGCGGCCAGCGGTCCGGCCTCCGGCACCTCGGGCTCTGTGGTGACCCGCGCCATGTACGGGATCATCGGCAACAAGCTGTTCGTCGCGTTCGTCGGCTGGTTCATCGGCGCGGTCTTCCTCTCGCTCACCTGGCTCGCGTCCTCGTTCATGGGCGCCGACCTCCTGCGCCGCATCGGGCTCTCCGACCCGGTCTGGGTGCCCATCGGCGTGACGATCGTCGTCTCGGCGGTCACCATCGCGGTCGCGATCTTCGGGCACGGGCTCATCCTGCGCATCTACCCGGTCATGGCCGTGCTGCTGTTCGCGATCTTCGTGCTCGTCTCGCTCTTCATCCTGCCGACCGTGAACTGGGGCTACACCGCCGCGCACCCGCTGAGCGGGATCGCGCTGTGGTCGGCGATCACGGTCGGGTTCACGATCCTGGCCTCGTCGCCGCTGTCCTTCATCAACAGCCCGGACCTCGCCCGCTACCTGCCGCGCTCGACCAAGCCGTCGCACATCGCCGCGGCCACGGCGCTCGGCGGAGCGCTCCCGTTCGTCGTGTTCACGATCGTCGGCGTGCTGCTGGCGACCGGCCTGAAGTCGGGGGCCTTCGACGCGGGCATCGACGTCGCGCTGTTCGACCTGCTGCCGGGCTGGATGGGGCCGCTGCTCGTCGTCGGGGTCATCGTCAACACGATCGCGCTCAACGCGATGACGGCCTACTCCTCCAGCATGTCGCTGCAGGCGATCGGGTTCCGGCTCAAGCGCATCCCGGCCGCGATCATCGTCGGCCTCGTCGGGACCGCGCTGACCATCTACCTGGTGCTGTCGTCCAGCCTGCTGGAGGCCGCGAACCTGCTGCTGCAGTTCCTGGTCGTCGTGTCCGGCCCCGCCATGGCGATCTTCGTGGTCGACGTGATCCGGCGCCGCAACGTCTACGACGGCCTCGACCTGTTCGACGACCGGCGCGGCGGCCGGTTCTGGTACACCGGCGGCTGGAGCATACCGGGCATCGGCGCGCTGCTGGTCGGCGGTGTCGCGACCGCGCTGTGCCTGTCGACGGACGTCTGGACCGGAGCGCTCTCCGCCGCGATCGGCCACATCGACCTGTCGGTGCCGGTCGGGATGACCGTGAGCGCACTTCTATACGCACTGCTGAGCCGCACCCGGCTCGGAAAGGAGGGCCGGCTGTGACCGACCAGACCCTGACCACGCTCTACCGCAACGGCCGCGTCTTCACCGCGGACGCGGACCCCGGGAAGGCCTGGGCCGACGCCTTCGCCGTGACCGGCGACACGATCAGCTGGGTGGGCTCGCCGGAGGACGAGGCCGCCGCGCCGGCCGCCGACCGGACGGTCGACCTCCGGGGCCGCCTCGTCCTGCCCGGGATCACCGACGCGCACACCCACCTGCTGATGATGGGCGCCGCGCTCGGCCAGGTGTACCTGACCGACGCGCGCGACCTCGACGGCATCCTCCGGCTGCTGGTGGAGGCGCGCGAGGCGCAGCCCGACGCGGCCGTGCTGCGCGGGCGCGGCTGGCTGTTCGACGCTGTCCCGGGCGGGGCGCCGACCGCGGCGATGATCGACGCGGTCCTCCCCGACACCCCCGTCTACCTCGACGCGAACGACTACCACTCCTGCTGGGTCAACACCGCGGCGCTGGCCGAGCTCGGCATCACGCGCGACACCCCCGACCCGATCGGCGGCGAGATCGTGCGCGACGCGGACGGCGAGCCGACCGGCCTGCTGCTGGAGACCGCGGCGACCCAGTACGCCTGGGCGCAGCGCGACGAGGCCACCACCGACGCCGACCGGGACGAGCATGTCGAGCGCACGATCGACGCCTACCTCGCGACCGGCGTCGCCGGCGTGGTCGACATGGCGTTCGACGAGTTCGGCCTGGCCGCGCTGAAGCGCGCGCAGGAGCGGCGCGGGGGAGAGCTCCCGCTCCGCGTCGCGGCGCACTGGCTCATCACGAACACCGGCGACGACGCGGCGAACCTCGCGCAGGTCGAGCGGGCCGCGCAGCTCGCGGCCGAACCGTCGACGCCGTGGCTGCGCGTGGTGGGCATCAAGCTCATCCTGGACGGCGTGATCGACGCCTGCACCGCCGCCATGCGGCAGCCGTACGCGAATGGGAGCAACGCCGACCCGATCTGGCCGCTGGAGCGGCTCGCGCCGGTCGTCGCGGCGGCGGACGCCGCCGGCCTCCAGATCGCGCAGCACGCGATCGGCGACTACGCGAGCCAGCTCGCGCTCGACGCGCTGGAGCAGGCCGTCGCCGTAAACGGCGACCTCCCGCGCCGGCACCGCATCGAGCACCTGGAGTACGCGGCCCCGGGGACGGCGGAGCGGATGGCCCGCCTCGGCGTCACCGCGTCGATGCAGCCGGTGCACTCCGACCCGGCGATCTTCGAGAACTGGGCCGAGATGCTGGGCGACGACCGGGTCGACCGGGCCTTCCCGTGGCCGGAGTATGAGGACGCCGGCGCCCTCCTCGCCTTCTCGACCGACTCGCCGACCGCGCCGCACCAGGCGCTCGCGAACCTGTACGTGGCCTCCACCCGGGCGTCCGCGCTGGACCCGTCGGTCCCGGCGGTGCACCCGCAGTACGCGCTGCCGCTGGAGCGCGCGGTGGCCCACGCGACCCGGGACGCCGCCGCCTCGGTGGGCGATGGCGACTGGCGCGGGCGGATCGCGGCGGGCTATGCGGCCGACCTCGCGGTGCTCGACGTGGACGTCTTCGCAGAGGGGGCGTCGTCGCTGCTGGGGGCGCGCGTGATCGAGACGATCGTGGCGGGGCGGACGGTGTACGCCGCGTAGGCGAGCCGGTCGCCGTTCTGGCACGGGGCCCTGTGGATTGGCGCAGGGCCCCTTGCCATTTCCGCGGCCCGGCGGAGAATCGCGGCATGACGAGCGAAAACGACAAGCGCACCCAGGGTGCGGGTCTGCAGGACGAGACCGTGGCACTCGAGCGCGCTGCCGAGCGGCTCAGCGACCGTTTCCCCGAGGTGCCGAAGGAGCAGATCGACCAGCTGGTCGAGGAGCACTACGAGCAGTACGAGGACGCGCCCGTGCGCGACTTCGTGCCGGTGCTGGTGGAGCACGAGGTGCGCACGGAGCTGGACGGGGAGACCGCCTCCGCCC
Source organism: Leifsonia sp. NPDC056824 (assembly GCF_042789575.1). NCBI lineage: Bacteria > Bacillati > Actinomycetota > Actinomycetes > Micrococcales > Microbacteriaceae > Leifsonia > Leifsonia sp. NPDC056824. The sequence goes on from NZ_JBHUAV010000001.1 coordinate 1,800,751, forward strand.
CGTAGCGGTCGGGCGGTCGGGCGGTCGGGTCTTGCCGCGTGCCGTGAGGGGGTTTCAGGATGGCGTCGTCCACCCACTCATGGAAACGAAGGAAGACTCATGGCTGCACAGCCCACGATCGTGCTCGTTCACGGTGCTTTCGCCGACGCGTCCGGTTTCGCCGGCCTGATCGGCGACCTGGAGGCATCCGGCTACCCGGTGGTCGCACCGCCGAATCCGCTCAGGAGCCTGCTCACCGACGCGGACTCCGTCGCGCGGGTGGTCGGCGCGATCGACGGACCCGTCGTGCTGGCGGGCCACTCCTACGGTGGCGCCGTGATCTCCCAGGCCTCCGCGGGGCTCGGCAACGTGAAAGCGCTCGTCTACATGGCCGCCTTCGCCCTCGACGTCGGCGAGAGCTGCGTGAGCGCGCAGGAGCCGTTCCCCGCTCCGCTGCTCGCAACCGAGAACGAGCCCACCCCGTACGACGCGGTCGGCTCGCCCGGCGGCCCGGAGGTCTACGTCAAGAAGGAGCGCTTCCGCGAGGTCTTCTGCGGCGACTCCTCCGAGGAGGTCGCGGCCGTGATGTACGCCACGCAGCGCCCGCTCGCGGTGGCCTCCCTCACCCAGAATGCGACCGCGGCCGGCTGGAAGGACATCCCGAGCTGGTTCGTGGTGTCGGACGGCGACAACTCGATCTCGCCGAAGGCGGAGGCGTTCTACGCCGAGCGGATGGGAGCGACGACCTCGCACATCGACGGGTCGCACACGGCGTTCATCCCGAGGCACGCGGAGATCGCGGAGGTGATCCGGGCGGCGGCGGAGAGCTGAGGCGGCTCGCTCAGATCTCCACGTCGCTTCCCATCGTCACCGTCCGCAGCGCCGGCAGCCCGAACCGGGCTGCCGGGTTCGCGGCGTTGTGGGCGAGCGCGACGAACAGCGATCGGCGCCACGGCACCATGCTGTCCTTGCGGGTGATCCGGATCGCGCCGCGGGAGATGAAGTACGACGCCTGTTTGAAGTTCGCCGAGTCGAGCGGCAGCACGCCCTCCCGCACCGCGGCGCGGAGGGCGCGCGGGATGTCCGGGTCGTCCGAGAAGCCGAACGTGATGTTGAGGAACTCGATGCCGTCGTCGGCGTAGCCGAGCGGGTCGTACTCGAAGGCGTCCGCCGCCGGCACATGCGGCACCTGCGCGATGCTCACCCCGACGATGATCACATGCTCATGGAGGACGTGGTTGTGCTTGACGTTGGCCCGCAGCGCCAGCGGGGTGGTGTCCTTGTTCGGGTGCGGGAAGATGGCGATGCCCGGCACCCGCGGCAGCTTCTTCTTGCGGATCTCCTCGATGAACTGCGCCATCGAGCCTTCCTTCTTCAGCCGGTCGGCCTGCACCAGCTGCCGTCCGCGCCGCCAGGTCGTCATGACGAGGATGACGACGCCGGCGATCAGCAGCGGCACCCAGCCGCCGTTGATGATCTTGGAGAGGTTGCCCGCCAGGAAGCTGAGCTCGAGCCCGCCGAAGGCGACCGCCGCGAGCACGATCTTCCACGGCGCCCAGTTCCAGAGCGGCCGGGCGACGAGCAGCAGCAGGACGGTGTCCACGACGAGGGCGCCGGTCACCGAGATGCCGTACGCCGTCGACAGCCGGTCGGACGAGCCGAACGAGAGCATGACCGCCATGACGCCGATGAACAGCAGGAGGTTGACGGCCGGCAGGTAGATCTGCCCGCCCTCGTGCTGGGAGGTCTGCTTGACGGTGAGCGGCGGCAGCAGGCCGAGCTGCACGGCCTGGCGGGAGAGCGAGTACGCGCCGGAGATCACGGCCTGGCTCGCGATCACCGTCGCCGCGGTCGCCAGGATCACGACAGGGAGCCGGCCCCACTCCGGGATGAGCAGGAAGAACGGGTCCGCCCGCGTCGCCGGATCGTGCAGCACGAGCGCGGCCTGGCCGAGGTAGTTGAGCACGAGGGCGGGGAAGACCAGGAAGAACCAGGCCCGACTGATCGGCGCCCGGCCGAAGTGGCCCATGTCGGCGTAGAGGGCCTCCGCTCCCGTGATGACCAGGACCACCGCGCCGAGCGCGACGAACGCGACGAGCGGCTTGCTGACGAGGAAGGCGATGGCGTAGGTCGGGGAGAGCCCGAGCAGCACGGCCGGGAACTGGACGACCATCGCAAGCCCGGCCACCCCGATGACGACGAACCACAGCACCATGACGGGCCCGAACAGCACCCCGACCTTCCCCGTGCCGAACTTCTGCACCACGAACAGCGCGACCAGGATGACCGCGGCGATCGGGATGACCAGGTGCGAGATCGCCGGCACGGTGACGTGGAGGCCTTCGACCGCGGACAGCACGGAGATCGCCGGGGTGATGATCGAGTCGCCGTAGAAGAGGGCGACGCCCACGATGCCGATCACGAGGAGCGTTCCGGCCTTGCCCGCGTTCTTGGCGTACAGCCGCTGCGCGAGCGCGGCCAGGGCCATGACGCCGCCCTCGCCGTCGTTGTCGGCGCGCATCAGGATGCCGATGTATTTGATCGAGACGATGATCGTCACGCTCCAGAAGATCAGGGAGATGACGCCGTACACGTCGTCCTGCTGGGCCCGGACCGCTCCGTTGTCGAGGAGGAAGACCGTCTTCAGTGCGTAGAGCGGGCTGGTGCCGATGTCGCCGAAGACGACGCCGAGCGCGGCCAACGCTGCCCCGAACAGCAGTCGCCGCCGGTGGTCGGGCCTCCGGGGCGAGGGACGGCGTTCGACCGCCTTCTGCTCGGCGTGGTCGGCCTCCTCGGCAACCTTCTGTTCGGCCTGTTCGGCTTGATCGGCCAGCTTCTGCGCTGAACGCTCGTGGCTCGGCGCTGAATGCTCGTGGTTCTGGTGCACGCCGTCACGCTACCCCCGTTGCCGCGGCGCGTGACCAGCCGACTCGCTGAGCGTTCCGGATGCCCTCCGGCGGAAGTCTGTGAGAGTCCGCAGGGAGCGTTCACCCGCCGGTCGGGGACGGTTCACCGCCTCGACGCCCGCTGCTTCGAGGCTCACACCTGTCCGGGGGTCTACTCACCAGTCTCAGGAGGATCTCGATGCGTTCCAGAACCCGAAAGCTCTCACTGATCGCCGCCGGCGTCGTCGCCGCGACGCTCCTCGGCACGGCGGCGGCCGTCGCCGCACCCGCGATCGACAACGGCTGGCCCTACGACTCGGCCGTCAAAGCGCAGAACGACAAGACGTACACGCTCGCCGCCGTCGGCGACATCGCGTGCGAGCCGAACGACGGCGACAACGCCGCCAACCCGGCCGGCCTCAAGTGCGGCAGCCCGAGCCTCGGCGGCTACGACGCCGAGTTCGCGACCGCGAAGCAGGCGGACGCGATGAAGCCGGACGCCGTCGCGCTGCTCGGCGACGAGCAGTACCAGGTGGGCAAGCTGAGCGACTTCGAGGGCTCCTTCGAGCAGGCCTGGGGCGGCCTGAAGTTCCTGGAGAAGCCGGCGCCCGGCAACCACGAGTACTACTCCTACACGAAGAAGGGCGACAACGAGGCCGGCCAGAACGGCAACGGCTACTTCGCCTACTTCAACGGCCACGACCAGACCGGCGCCCCGAACATCTCGGGCCAGGCCGGCGACGACACGACCGCGAACCAGGGCTGGTACTCGTACAACCTCGGCAACTGGCACATCGTCTCGCTGAACGTGGAGTGCAACTCGGCGGCCTTCGGCAACGACTGCTCCACCACGGACGGCGGCCTCCTCGCGCAGGAGACGACCTGGCTGGCGAGCGACCTGAAGAGCAACCAGCAGCAGTGCACGATCGCCTACTGGCACCAGCCCACGTTCAGCGCGACCACGGCCTCCACCGCCACGGTCGGCGCCGGGGACCCGGGCGCGGGCGGCCAGGAGGGCCAGGTGGCGGACGCCTGGTGGAAGCTGCTCTACGCCAACCACGCCACCCTGGTGCTGAACGGCCACGAGCACGCCTACGCGCACCTCAAGCCGATGAACCCCGCGGGGCAGTACGACCCGAAGCACGGCATCCCCGAGTTCATCGTCGGCACCGGCGGCGAGGCGCTCGACACCCTGGCGAAGAACGCGGACGGCAGCTACGCGAACGCGAACGTGCTCACCGGCTTCGACCAGGGCTACGGCACGATGAAGTTCACGCTGAAGCAGCACGGCTACGCGTACTCGTACGCGCCCGCCCTCGCCGGCGCGGGCCAGCCGGCGAGCGCGCTCACCTACTCCGACGCCGGCTCCGGGGAGTGCAACCGCTGAGCATTCGTGCCGAATGTCGAGGGCGCACGGAAGAGGTACGGGGACAAGTGGGCGTTGGACGGGCTCGACCTCACGGTCGCCCGCGGCACCGTCCACGGCCTGCTCGGTCCGAACGGCGCGGGCAAGACG
>NZ_JBHUAV010000001.1:1805140-1806930 GCF_042789575.1 Leifsonia sp. NPDC056824
TCCCCGGCGCTTCTCGTGGTTCCTTTAGTTCTTTGTGCGCGGGCGTTCCCACTCCCCCCCCCACGAATCGTGAGGGGCTACTTCCTCACCCACACCTGGTTCGGGGCGCCGTTGCAGTGCCAGAGGTCGACGGCGGTGCCGTTGCCGGTCCCGGCGCCGGCGGCGTCGAGGCACAGCGTGGGCGCGGCGGCGGATGTGATGGTGCCGTCCGCGTTCGCGTTCCAGCGCTGAACGGCGGCGCCGGTGCAGTTCGCGATCACGGCCCGATCGCCGGCGGCCGCGGTCGTGCCGTCCGTGCCGGCCTGAAGGCAGAGGTTCCCGTAGATCGTGAGCTGCCCGTCGGCGGTCAGGTTCCAGGTCTGGTTGCCTCCGCCGTTGCAGTCCCAGAGGTCGAGCGCCGTACCCGGTGTGGTGCTGAAGCCCGGGACGTCGACGCAGCGGCCGGAGGTCTGACCGACAAGTGACTGGCCGGGAGGGGCGGCGGGGAGGTCGTTGACGGGTTCCTGGTCGCCGTAGCCGTAGCCCCACTTCAGCTGCGCCACTCCCGAGGCGCTGTTGTCGGTGAGGGTGCCGTCGGGCTGCAGGGACTCGATCGAGTACGAGTCGCCGGCCCGCAGGCCCGGCCAGTAGACGATGCCCATCCGGTGCTGCCGCGCGAAGTCGGTCACCGCCGCGAGGTACGAGGTGTACACGTTCCCGTCGTGCGCTCCGTAGTTGAGGCCGATGGTCATGGGCGAGCCGGCCTCGTCGATGATCGTGCGGCCGGTGTACGCGCCGATCCTGGCAGCGAGGTCGGCGGTCCAGTCGGCCTCGGTGGTGTGGTTCGCCCAGTAGCCGTAGAAGTGCAGCGACAGGAGGGTGCCCTTGAGCTGCGGCGCGTCCCCGACCCCGACCACGTTGTCGTTGTAGCCCGTGCCGCTGATGACGACGCGATTGCGCGGGACCTGCTGGTGGTCGGTCAGCCACTGCGAGGTGACGGCGACCCACTGGTCGAGCGTGTAGCCGTGTGGTTCGTTCATCGGCTCGAAGTACACGTTAGGGGTGTGCTGGAACTCGCCGACGACGGTGTCCCACATCGCCTTCCAGGCGGGGACGTCGTCGATCAGGCCGTCCTTGCTGGTGTCGGACTCCCAGTAGCTGAGGATGACCTTGTCGCCGCGTGCGGCGGCGTCGTCGATCGTGGCGCGGTAGGAGTTCCACCACGCCGTGCCGACGCTGGCCGGATTGATCGGGAGGCGCACGGTGTTGGCGCCGAGGTTCTGCTCGAACCCGCCGAGGATGCGCTGCGAGGCGGAGAGCACCTGGTCGTAGCTGTCGGAGCTGCTGAGCCCGGTCGGGACGACCGCGTCGCTCGCGTAGTTGTCCCGCGGGTCGGCCCAGTTCACGCCCTTGAACTCCGAGGTGCCCGGCCCCTTCGACGGCTGCGGCTGGGTGGCGAGCGCGGGGGCGGCGACGCCGATCCCGGTCAGTGCGAGTGCGCCGGCCAGCGTGAGGGCGACCAAGCCTTTCCGAGTGGTTCTCTGCAATGTTGACGTCAACATCCTGCTGCGCATCTGATCCTCTTCGATCTGTTCTGTGATGGATTCCGTCGGGTTGGTCGGCAGTCGACCCCGGTGGCGACGATGTTGCCGCACTCGCGGGAATCCGTCAAGTGACCGGTCCCATTGTGTTACCTGCACCGCTGGGCATTCGTGGCGAAAGTCGACTCTCGGCGCGGGAGAGTAGACAATCGGGACGAATAGCGATAGGCGATTTATGAGAAAAACCACAGACGAGTAGTGATTTACCAG
>NZ_JBHUAV010000001.1:1806940-1855462 GCF_042789575.1 Leifsonia sp. NPDC056824
CCTCGCGTCTCTCCTAATCTTGCCCGTCCCATTTTTTCTCCCCCCCCGGGGGTCTTTTGGCCCCTATGCCCCCCTGGGGGCGGGGCCCTCTCTACACCCCCCACGAATCGCGATCGGCGATTTCTGAGAAAACCCTCAGACGAGTCGTTCTATCCCTGAGCGCGGGGTGCGCATAGGGTGCAAATCGGGCCGTCGCGATGGAGCGGCGGCGGGACATAGGGAGCAGTATGAAACGTTCGTCGTTCGTCTCAGTCAGCCTCGCCATCGCCGGAGCCGCAGCGCTCGCGGTCGCTGTCACAGCACCGGCGTCCGCGGCCACACCCAGCGCCGCGACCCCCGACACCAGTGGCGTCTACAGCGTCCACCCGATCGTCGAGAAGGCCGGACTCGCCACCAGCGCCGTCACACCGTCGCTCACGCCGGCCCAGTGCCTCGCGCAGACCGCCGGCCGCGTGGCGTGCCAGACGCCGGACAGCATCCGGGCGGCGTACGACATCCCGGCCACCATCAACGGCGTCCCTGCGGGCACCGGGCAGACCGTCGTCATCGTGGACGCGTTCGGCAGCCCGACAGTCCAGTCTGACCTCGCGGCGTTCTCCGGGGCGTTCGGGCTCCCGACGCCGAATCTGACGGTCTACTACCCGGGCGGCAAGCCGACCTGGACGGGCAAGAAGACGCAGACCGGCTGGGCCGAGGAGACCTCCCTCGACGTCCAGTGGGCGCACGCGGTGGCGCCTGGCGCGAAGATCGCGCTCGTCGTGGCGGCGAACGACCGTGGGGCGACGATCGACAACGCGATCAAGTACGCGGTGGACAACAAGCTCGGAAACGTGCTGTCGATGAGCTTCGGTGAGGCGGACAACCTGATCAAGACGCCGAACGCCAACAACGGCCAGACCGCGCAGGGCGTGCAGGCCCTCGCGCAGGGTGCGGCTCAGGGGATGTCGCTCTTCGCGTCCTCCGGGGACAGCGGCTCCGACAACGGCGCCGGCTTCGCGAACTACGCGTTCCCGGCCTCCGACCTGAACGTGACCTCGGTCGGCGGCACCAACCTCTGGGCGGGCAGCGGACAGAACCAGCCGCGGGAGACCGTGTGGGGCGACTACGCGAACTGCCCGCTGACCTGCGCCTTCGGCGTGGTCGGTGAGACCGGCGGTGCGCCGAGCCTGTTCACCTCGAAGCAGGGCTCCGACGTCGCCTACAACGCGAGCGTCTACACCGGCGTGCTCACGTACCTCGGGTTCCTGGGCGGCGACAACAACGGCCTCTACTTCTTCGGAGGAACGTCGGCGGGCTCGCCGCAGTGGGCGGCCCTGACGGCCGACACCATCCAGGCGACCGGGCACACGGTCGGCAACGTCGGCCAGCAGGCGCAGGGCTGGGCGTCGAAGGGGCTGCTCTACGACGTGACGGTCGGCAGCAACACGACCCCGACGTTCAGCGGCGGCTACTCGGCGACGGCGGGCTGGGACCGCCCGACCGGGTGGGGGACGCCGGACGTGAATGGCATCATCGCAGCGCTGAAGTAAGGCGCGACGACGGCCCCGGTGTCCGATGGATGCCGGGGCCGCCGCATGCGCGCCGTGTCGTCGTCGGCGTGCGCTCACGCGTGGCCCAGCGCCTACCACAGCCCTCGCCGGAGGTGAATGGCCTTCCTGCATACGGAAGGCGGACGTACCGTCTGCAGGGATCGGCGCGTCGCGCGCCGGAGAGGAAACCTCGATGAACGACGACAGCATGTCCGACCAGCCGCTCTCCGCGGAGGAGCTCGCCGCAGAAGCCGCAACGCCCCTTCCCGACAAGGAGGTGGCCTCCATCCTCGACCTCAACGCCGACCTGAACCTCGGGCTCGGGCTGGTAGCACCTGTGGACCTCGGTGTCGCGGCCAACGCCAACGTCGCCGCTCCCATCGAGGCCTCCGCCGGCGCCAACGTGCTCTCGGCCGGCTCGACGGCCGTCGCGGGCGCCGACCAGAGCGCGGGCATCCATCAGGGCATCGCCGCGGACGCGGTCGCGAACTCCCACCAGGTGAGCCAGATGGCTCCCACGGCGGACACGACCCCTGCCCCTCCGCAGCCGGCCGCCACCCCGGGCTCGATCACGGACGGCAACCTCCTCAACGTGAACATCAACGCCGCCGCCGACGCGCACATCGCGGCCCCGATCAACGGCGCCGTCGCCGCGAACGCGAACGTCGCGGCGCCGATCGACGCCAGCGTGGCCGCCAACATCGGCTCGATCGACAGCCAGGCCGCCGCCGTCTCGCACCAGGACGCCGCGATCGATCAGAACATCACCGGTTCCGCGGACGCGACCGCGGGCCAGCAGTCGACCATCGGGCAGCCGCCTGCGCAGCCGTAACCCCGCAACGCTGTGACGATCGCATCGAAGCCGCCGGCCGAGCAGGACGGGCCGGCGGCGCAGGAGGACGGGCCGGCGGGGCAACAGACGCCGGCCTGGGGGAGCGCCGACCGCTCGACGGAGGTGCTCGCCCGCGCCGACGGCGTCCAGCTGATCGGCGCCATGCGCGGTTCGGGGTACCGCGAGCCGCCGTCGCTCGCCCGCCGCGGGGACGGTCAGGTCCTCCAGCTCACGCCGCTGCTTTTCGCGATCCTCGACCAGGTCGACGGCACGAGCGACATCGGCCGGATCGCGGAGCGGGTCGGCGAGCGGGTGGGCCGCGCCATCCGTCCCGACGACATCGCGCACCTGGTGGACTCATCACTGCGCCCGCTGGGCCTGCTCACCCGCGCGGACGGCGGCGAGCCGGAGGTCAAGCGGTCCTCCCCGCTGCTCGGGCTCCGGCTGCGGAAGGAGATCACCGATCCCGACCGCACCCGGCGGCTCACCGGGCCGTTCGCCCGGCTGTTCCATCCGCTCGTCGTCGTGCCGGTGATCTGCCTGTTCGTGGCGGCGTGCTGGTGGCTGCTGTTGGTGCAGGGCCTGGCGGCGGCGACGTACCACGCGTTCCAGGACCCGGGTGTCCTGCTGCTCATCGTCGCCGTGACCGTGCTGTCGGCGGGTTTCCACGAGTTCGGCCACGCGGCGGCGGCGCGGTACGGCGGCGCGACCCCGGGCCGGATGGGGATGGGCCTCTACCTGTTCTGGCCGGCGTTCTTCACCGACGTCACCGACTCGTACCGGCTCGGGCGGGTCGGCCGCGTCCGCACCGACCTCGGCGGCCTGTACTTCAACGCGATCGTCGCCGTCGCCATCGTCGGCGTCTGGTTCGCGACGCGCTGGGATGCGCTGCTGCTCGTGGTGCTCACCCAGCTCCTGCAGATGGTCCACCAGCTGCTGCCGACCGTGCGGTTCGACGGGTATCACGTCCTGGCGGACCTGACCGGTGTTCCGGACCTCTTCCAGCGCATCGGCCCGACCCTGCTCGGCCTGCTGCCGTGGCGCTGGCGTCGTCCGGAGTCCCGGACGCTGCGGCCGTGGGCACGCGCCGTGGTCAGCGTGTGGGTGCTCGTCGTCGTGCCGATGCTGCTGTTCTCGTTGGTCGCGATGGTGCTGACGCTTCCGCGTGTGATCGCCACGGCCTGGGCCGCGCTGACAGAGCGGGGTCACGCGCTCGCGCTCGAGTTCGGCCGCGGCGACACCGCAGCGGGAGCGGCGCAGCTCGTCCTCATGCTCGCGACGGCCCTGCCGATCCTCGGCACTCTCTACATCCTGTTCCGGCTCGCGCGGACCGGGCTCGTGCGGCTCTGGACGGGCACGCGCGGGAGGCCGGTGCGCCGCGGAGTCGCGGCCGCACTCGTGCTGGCGATGGTGGGGGGCCTCGCCTTCGCCTGGTGGCCGGCACCGCAGACGTATCGCCCCATCCAGCCCTACGAGCGCGGTACGATCACCGACATCCTCGCCCCGGCCTCCCTCCAGTCCGGACGGCTCTCCGCCGGCACGACGGGCGCCGTGCAGACGGTTTGGCCCGGCGCCGGCGCGCGGCCGACCGCCGACCATCCACAGCTCGCGATGGTCCTGGTCCCGCGCGACGGCCGGTCGCCGTCCTGGGTCTTCCCGTTCGACAAGCCGGCCCCGCCGCGCCCCGGCGACAACCAGGCGCTCGCCGTGAACACCACGAACGGGTCGACGCTGTACGACGTCGCCTTCGCGCTGGTCTGGGTGAGCGGCGGCCAGTCGGCCCTGAACACCAACTCCGCGTACGCGTTCGCGCACTGCTCCGGCTGCACGACCGTCGCCGTGGCCTTCCAGGTGGTGATCCTGGTCGGGGAGACCCACGTCGTGATCCCGCAGAACCTGTCGGAGGCGGCCAATTACGGCTGCATCGACTGCGTGACCGCCGCCCTCGCGAACCAGCTGGTGCTGACGGTGAGCAGCCGGCCCGACAGTGCGACGATGAGCCGGATCAGCGCGCTCTGGGCCAAGATCATGGCCTTTTCGCACAACCTCCAAGGCCTCGGGCTGTCGGCGGTGCAATCGCAGCTGCTCGTCTTCGAGCAACAGCTGAAGGACATCATCGCCCGCGATCCGGCCGCGGTTCAGGTGCCGGGCGGTGGAGCGGCCTCCGTGCCGGCGCCCGTTCCGTCGCCGGCGCCGACCGGCTCGGACGCGCCGGGCAGCACCCCCGGTCCGACCGCGAATCCCGGGCCCGCCCCCGCGCCCGCTCCGGCTCCCGCGCCGACGGGGACGCCGGCGCCCGCGCCGACCGACACCCCGGCGCCCGCGGCGACGCCGACGCCGGTGCCGACCGCCACGCCGTGAGGTGCGGGCGATGAGCGTGCGGCCACGCTGCGTGCGCTCAGAGCACGCTGAACAACCGGGTCCGCAGGGCGCTCGGTGACTGAACCCCGCCGAGCGCCCCGCGCGCGGCTCGTGCTGCGTGCCGCGGTCGACGTCCAACTGGGACGACGCCGACACAGGAGAGAGTGCGGGAGGCGGTGATCGTGACGCGGCGATGAGGTGAACGAGAGCGCCCGCTCCGTATCGCCGACCTCCACCCACCGGAGTACCCTCCCACCCAACGAGGGGAGCCCCACCCATGACCGTCCGCGACCTCGACGCGTTCCGCGGCCTGCACCACGGCGACCAGCCGCTCCTGCTCCCGAACGCCTGGGATGCCGGCAGCGCCATCGCCTTCGCCGCCGCCGGCTTCCCCGCCGTCGGCACGACGAGTTTCGGGGTTAATGCGTCCGCCGGGCGCCCCGACGCCGGCAGCGCCAGCCGGGATGCCACCATCGCGCTCGTCCGCCGGATCAACGCCCTCGACGTCTTCGTCACCGCCGACATCGAGGACGGCTACAGCGACGAACCGTCCGAGGTGGCCGCCCTCGTGGCGGCGCTCGCCGCGGACGGCGTGGTCGGCGTGAACCTGGAGGACTCCACGGATGGGCACCTGGTCGACCCGGCCGTCCCCGCGGCCAAGATCGAGGCCGTCAAACGGGAGGCTCCTGGCGTGTTCGTCAACGCGCGCGTCGACTCCTACTGGTTCCACGAGGACGACACGGTGGAAGCGGTCGCAGCCAGGGCCGCGACCTATGCCGACGCCGGAGCGGACGGGATCTTCGTGCCGGGCGTCACCGACCCCGCCACCATCGAGCAGCTCGCCGCCGCCATCCCGCTGCCGCTGAACGTCCTCGTCGTCCCCGGGCTCGGCCTGGACGACCTCCAGGTGCTCGGCGTCCGCCGGGTCAGCACCGGCTCGCTGCCGTACCGGGTGGCGATCGACGCGGCGGTGGACGCCGCCGAGGCCGTGCGCGACGGGCGGGACGTGCCGGTCGCGACCTCCTATGCGGAGTCGCAGCAGCGGCTGATCGCGTTCGCTCAGCGTGCGGACGCGGACGGAGATCGGCCCTCCAGTGCCGCACGGTAGCGCCGGTACCGCGGACGCCCCACCCACCGCCAGATCAGCACGACCGGCCCTGGCAGGTTCTTCTTCAGCCAGACGTCGCCGCCGTCCGGCTGCGCCGCGAGGATCGCGCCCAGCATGTTCCACTGCTGGCCTTTCGGCGTGCTGCGGCGGCCGTGGTCGGCGAACCACTTCTCCTCCTCCTTCGTGACCACATGCTCCATGACCGGGACGATGTTCGCCTCCTCGTCGGGGAGATGCTCGGCGAGCGCGGCGTTGATCCCCGTGAGCGCCGACCGCACCGGCTCGACGGTCGCGGCTCCGGGAGCCGCGCGCCAGCCGGGCAGCGCGGCATCGAGCGCCGTCAGCTGCACGAGCATCGCCGCGTGCTGCCGCTTCATCCGCTCGACGTGGAGGGCGCACGACGGCGCGCGCTCGTCGATCGCCGGCCAGAGCCTCGCGTCCTCGCCCTCGTGGTGGGCGTGCAGGGAGACCGAGATGAGGTCGAGCTGGGACGCGACGACGTCGGCGTGGGCGCTGTCGCCGTCGGCCACGCCGTCCACCAAGCCTCCCGCCTCGCCGAACGCGTGCCGGTAGAGCCGGTGGATGTCGATCATCCCTTCGGCGTCACAGGTCTTCGGGCCGTCGAGCGGTGGCTCGCCGGACGAGGGGAGGGGGGTCGCGGCCATGCTGCGAAATCTACGGGCTCGTCGGCCCGGTGGGGACCCCCCGCTTCTGGAGGTGCACATCAGTTGGATGCGGACGGCCCAACCGCGATCAAGTTGGTGATGAGGCGGATGACGGTCTCCTTTTCACGCGGCTCGCTGTTTGCGACCATGAGCGTGAGCGCCGTCAGCATGTTCGCCGGAACAAGCTCACGGCCGTCGGCGCTGGCCAGTACGCCGTTCGCGCCGAGGTAATGCGCGAAGAGGGCTGCTGCGCTGCGCTTGTTCCCGTCGGAGAACGGGTGATCCTTCGTGACGAAGTAGAGCAGGTGGGCGGCCTTCTCCTGCACGGTCGGGTATAGCTCCTGGCCCATGAAGGTCTGCTCGATGGCCTCGATCGCGCCGAGGAACGCTTCGCCGCGTTCGTTGCCGAGTAGGTCGTCGTCGGGAAACGTCCGCCGAAGCTGTTCAACCACCTCGCGCGCGTCTTCGTACCCGAGGCGATAGCTCGGCTCGGTTCCGGCAGGTTCGGGCAAGGCGTCACGGTCGTACTGTTCGAGCATGGTGAGGCTCGGAGCATATCGGCGCACAAGCGACGCGATTCCCGAGACCGCCCCATCCGCCGAGCGCTCGAGCATGTTTGCCACCAGCGCGATGTCGCGAAGGCGAGACTGGTTGGTAGCGACGCCATCGATGAGGTAGCGCCTCAGGACATCGCTCGCCCAGCGGCGGAACCGAACACCCTCAGGCGACTTCACGCGGTATCCGACAGACAGGACCAGGTCGAGGTTGTAATGCTCGACCTGCCTCTCCACCGTTCGCGAACCCTCGAATTGAACTGTCGCAAATTTTGCGACAGTTGGAATGCCGGCGAGTTCCTCTGCCTGAGCGTTCGTGACGTGCTTGCCGATGGTCTTCACATCTCGGCCGAAGAGCGTCGCCAGCTGCTGGCGCGTCAGCCAGACTGTCTCACCGTCGGTCTTGACATCGACGCTGACCGTACCGTCCTCCGACTGGTAGAGCTCCACAGCGGTCGCCTCTTCGTCGTCTGACGGAGAAGAAAGGCTGATCTCGGGATCCGAACCGGGATGCGACGCGTTTGAACCCGAGTTGGACGTTGCGGAGGTCTTCCCTCGATGTGCTTGCGGCGTCACGTCATTCCTCAATGCGGCAGGGCATCCGATCTGGCTACGCTGACATGCTACGGGGAGACCTCCGATGTCGCCGCTCCGGGCTGCGAAGCCGCAGAAATCAGGGTCCCCTCCCGCCCCGGCTCACGCCCGCCGGTACCGCGTCAGGCTCGCCGGCCCCACCTGCTCCGACGAGGTCAGCGTGAGGAGCGCTCCGTCCGGGAACAGCCGCCGTCCCGCACCGACCGCGGCCGGGAAGGTCAGCAGCCGGTACTCGTCCACGCGATCGGCGGCGGCGAGCCGGGCGAGCAGCGAGCCGCTGCCGATGACGACCACATCGCGCGTCGGCAGCGTCTTGTCGAGCCAGTCCTCCAGCGTCCCCGTCACCTGCTCGGTGTTCGACCAGTGCGCGACCTCCACCGGGCTGCCGCTCACGACCGCCTTCGCCGCCCGGTTCATCGACCGCGAGAAGTCGTCGTCGCGCGCCGGCCACAGCGTGCTGAAGTGCTCCCAGGTGCGGCGGCCGAACAGCAGCGTCCCCGTCTCCAGGATCGCGCCGAGCCGGAACTTGTCTCCGGCGACGCCCTGCGGTCCGAAGCGCATCGCCCAGCCACCGAACGGCGTGCCGTCGCTGCCGTCCGGGTCCTCCACGACGCCGTCCAGCGTGATGAACTGCACGACGATCAGCTGTCCCATGATGGTCCCTCCTGACGGCACCGCGTCTCGGTGCCATCAGTGGATACGTGCGGGAGGGCCGGAAATCATCGCACGGCCGCGGTCTCCTCGAACAACGCGAACAGCCGCGGGTGCTGGTAAACGAGCACATGCCCGATCGCGCCGCCGGCGTCCCCGTCGAAGAGCTGGAGCGTGTGCGGCTCGCGCGCCTCCCCGACGCCCCGGTAGAGCAGGAAGCCGGGCTGCCCGCCCGCCGAGACCGGCGTAGTCGACCACTCGACGCCGCGCCAGGAGAACAGGTGCTCCATGAACGCCAGGTAGGGCGCGACGCCGATCGACCAGTCGGGCACCGGCGGCATCTCGAACACCAGATCGTCGGCGACGAGGGAGGCCAGAGCGCCCACGTCGGCCCGCTCGATCGCCCGCGCGTAGCCTTCGACGGCCCCGGGCGCCGGCGGATGCGCGCGCTCGACCCCGGCGGCGATCGCGGCGCGCGCCCGCTGGAGCGCGGAGTTCGCCGACGCCACCGACACCTCCAGCACGGCGGCCGTCTCGGCGGCGCTGAGCCCGATCACGTCGCGGAGGACGAACGCTCCGCGCTGCGCCGGCGACAGGTACTGCAGCATCGCGGTCACCGCGAACCGCACCTCCTCGCGCCGCTCGGCGCGACCCTCGACCTCCGAGGCGGCCGCCCAGCCGGTCGGCGCCGGCAGCAGCCACGGCACGTCGAGCGCGGGCACCAGCGGGGCGCCGGCCTCCAGCCCTGGGTCCTGAAGGTCGCGCGGCAGCGGCCGCCGCGGCGCCTCCCGCAGCCGGTCGAGGCAGACGTTGCGGGCGATCCGGTAGCACCAGGTCGACAGCGACCCCTTGGCCGGATCGAAGCTGTCGCGGGCGCGCCAACTCCGCTCTAGGGCGTCCTGCGCCGCATCCTCCGCCTCGAACGGCGAGCCGAGGAGCTGGTAGCAGAACGCCGTCAGCCCTCGCCGGAGGCGGCCGAGCGCCGCCTCGTCGAATGCCGTCATGCGCCGATCCTAAGGCGACCATCCCGGTGCGCGTCCGCAGGCGACGGCGTGCGCGTTCAGCCCCAGCCGGGCGTAGGCGCCACGGCCGCCGTCTCCCTGCTCCGGACGCGCCGCACGACGTACAGCCAGGTGAGCCCGCTCGCCGCCGCGAACACCAGCGAGAGCAGCACCACGAGAATCCCGGACGCCGGGCCCAGGGCGCGGACGCTCCCCAGCCACTGCAGCGCGTCGAACAGCCCGTGCGCCGCTGCGACGCCGAGGTACGCGAGCACCACGCCGAACGTGATCCGGAACCGCCCGCCCCGCGCCGCGCC
Source organism: Leifsonia sp. NPDC056824 (assembly GCF_042789575.1). NCBI lineage: Bacteria > Bacillati > Actinomycetota > Actinomycetes > Micrococcales > Microbacteriaceae > Leifsonia > Leifsonia sp. NPDC056824. Next base: position 1,816,553 of record NZ_JBHUAV010000001.1, read on the forward strand.
GAACACCGCGGCGCCGAGCAGCGCGGAGAACACCGGGTGCAGGAACGGTCCGCTCAGCTGGCGGGCCGCCGTCGTGGTGAGGAATAGCCCGAGCCCCGCGCCGTCGGCCTGCCCGAGCGCGAACGCGTGCTGCAGGTAGCCGAGGTTCTCGATGACACTGAACCCCAGGCCGACCGCACCGCCGACGAACAGCCCGATCCTGGCGTTCTTGACCGGCAGCCGCAGGCAGAGCAGCACAGCGCAGAGCATCTTGGCCAGCTCCTCCACCAGGCCGGCGGTGGCCAGCACGGCGAGGCTGGGATGCAGCGAGGAGCCTCCGGCCGCAATGTCGATGAGGCCTTCGAAGGGCAGCACGAGCAGGGTCGCGGCGGCGCCGCCGAGCAGCGCGACCGTGACGAGGCGCGGGACGCTGAGCCGGTCCTCCGGCCGGAGCTTGTAGGCCATCGTGTAGAAGATCGCGGCAGCAGCGGTGCCGCTGCCGGTCACCAGCAGGTACGGCGAGAGGACCGCGGGCGAGCCGTCGTGCGCGTGCGGGGAGAGGGCCGAGAACAGCAAGCTGAGGCCGAACAGCCACAGCCACACCACGGCGCTGGCCGCGACGATCAGCCAGCCGCCCCAGCGGCCCAGCCACTTGGTGCGGCGCGGGGAGCCGGGGGCGGCGGCGAACTCCTGGCCGCCGCCCCCGAACGGCACCGACGCGGCTGACACCGACGCGACCGCCGCCGTCGCGGCCAGCACCGACGCGGCCGGCGCCGCCGCGGCCTGCGCAGCGCCCGGCCAGGTGTACCCCGTCCACGACCCGCCGCTCCACCAGCGGTACGACGGCGTGGGGGTGGGGTCGGGATACCAGCCGGGCGGCGGCGGAGGGGGCAGGACGCTCATCCGATCAGGATAGGTATCAGTTCCCCTCGATAGCCGCTTTGAGCTTCGGAAGCTGCCCGACCTCCGCCGTCATGGTCTTCTCGATCATCCCGTTCATGAGCTTCTTCAGCCCGGTCGGCGTGTAGTCGAGGGCGAACAGCACGCGCGTGCCCGTCCCGTCCGCGGTGAGCGTGTAGACGCCCTCGGGACGCGCCGGCCCGGTGATGACCTCGAACCGCAGCTCCTGGCCGGGGAGCGCGGACGTGATCCGGTAGTCGCCCGCGATCGGCCGCCCGCCCGGCCCGGTGAGCGTCTGCGCGTACACGGCGCCGACCTCGCCGGCCGATCCGCTGCGCAGCGAGATCTCCTTCACCCCTGCCCGCCAGCGCGGGTTGTTCAGGCCGTCGGCCAGGAACGCGTACACCTCCGCCGGGGAACGGTCGATCGTGATGGTGCCGTCTGCGTGCGCCATGCTGCTCCTTCTGCTGCGCCGTCCGTCGGCGTGTGCTGCTCAGATTATGGCCCGGGAAGAAATCTTCCGCTGCCGCGTAACCTTTCGGCCCTCCCGGCGATCTATTCAGCGAAGGCATCGGCCTTCCCCGGATGTCAGGAAGGACCTGGATGCCCCTCTCGACCCCCGTCCCCACCTCCGCCGTCTTCGCCGCCCCCGCGGAGCCGGCGCCGGGTACGGGTGCCATCGCGGCGTGCTGTGCGGCTCCGGTCGCCCTCGTGAAGTCCGCCGCCCATCGTCTCCGTGTCACAGCTCCGGCCGGCGTCCGCTTCGCGGAAGCCCCGGCCGGGCCGGACGGACCCGCCGCGCCGACCCCCCGCGGCGCGCGGGCATCGACCGGCCCGGCCGGGGTGCCGGCCGGCTCGCGGAAGGCGTAGCCGATGGACCACTGCCTGCCGCGGGCTCGGGTTTTCGCGGCGGGCGGTGGTGATGGTGGCATCGCTCTGCGTGCCGCGGTCGGTCTCCTCCCGGCGGAGTGGCTGATCCCGCTAGAGTGGCCGCGTGAGGCCCGGCCCGTGAAGGATCACGCGCACCGTGAGACCGGCGGTACCGCCGTGCTCTTCACCGACGCCTACCGCACCCACGCTGCGGTGTTGCTCGCCTACCTCCGCTCGCAGGGCGTGGATGATCCGGAGGCCGTGACGCAGGACGTCTTCGTCGCCCTCTACCCGCGGCTGGAGTCGCTCTCCGGAGGGCGGGACGGCCTCCGCGCCCTGCTCTTCACCATCGCTCACGCCCGGGTGGTCGACCACCACCGGCGGCGCTCCCGCGTCCCGGTCGCCGTCGCCTACGACCCGCACACCGACACCCGCAGCACGCCCTCCGCCGAGGACGACGTCGTGCATGACACCGGCGTCGCCGAGCTGCTTGGGCGCCTGACCCCCGAGTACCGCGACGTCATCGCCCTGCGCATCCTGGCCGGGCTCAGCATTGAGGAGGTCGCCGGGATCATGGGCCGCAGCCCCGGGGCGATCAAGCAGCTGCAGCGCCGGGCCCTGCTCGCGCTGCGCCGGGAGGTCGCGAGCGATGAGGAGGCGGCCGCGCTCGTCGACGCCGGCCGGGACCCGGAGGCGGTGCGATGACCGCGAATCCTGCCGGCGACCTGGTGCTGCGCCTCCTGGAGGAGGCCGGCCTGGCGGACGACGCGGCGCTCGCCGCCGTGCTCGGAGAAATCGCGGCGACTGCCGCGGAGGAGCCGCCCGCGCCCTCGCGCGACGTGGTGCGGCTGATGTCCGGCCGCCGCCCTGCGCGCTCGTGGTTCGCCCGCCGCGGCGCGCGCACGACCACGGTGGTGCTCCTGGCCGCGGCGCTGGCCGGGGGAGCGTCGGCCGCCGCCGCGGCGAGTCCCGCGTTCCACACGGTCGTCGGCGACGCGTTCTCGAGCCTGGCGAAGCTCGTCGGGCCTCCCGCGCATCCGACGCCCGACGCGCCACGCGCCCCGGCATCGGGCCACGACGCGGCGAACGAGGCGAACCCGTCGCCGCGGAACGGCGGAGACCGTCCCGGCTCGACGTCGGCCGGGGCCGGCGACGCCCACGGGAGCCAGGCTGCCCCGCCGCCGACGGCGGTGCAGGAGCAGCCCGCGTCCGGAACCCAGCTCGGCGCGGGGTCGCAGGCGGCCGGGGGCGGAGCGGGAGCGTCCGGCGACGACCCCGGCCGCAGCGGAGGCACGAGCAGCGGGTCGGGCCAGGGCGCCAGCGGAGGTCAGGGCGACGATCAGGGAGGCTCCAAGGGCTCGTCCACACAGAAGCAGGCTCCCTTGCACCACGAGCCTGCTCCTGCGCCGTCCCCCGCGCCGCCGGCGGCCGGCTCACAGACCAGCCAGCCCGGTGGCGGCTCGGCGGGCTCCGACCGCTGATCCGCACCCCTCCGCGGGCGGCGCGCACCGGGCTAGGGTGTGCGGTGACGAGCGAGGAGAGTGCATGCGCGCGGCGGACTGGGTGAGGCGACACGACCCCGACTTCGCCGCCCTGCGCCGCGCCGGCCGTGCCGCGATCGTCATGCCGGTGCTGTTCGCGTTCGGGAGCCTCGTCCTCCACGACGGGCAGGTCGCCACGTTCGCGGCCTTCGGATCGTTCGCGATGCTGCTGCTCGTCGACTTCAGCGGGCCGCTCGTCGACCGGGTGCAGGCCCAGCTCGCGCTCGCGGTGGCCGGCGCGGTGCTCGTCTGCCTCGGCACCCTCGCGTCGCGGCCGGTCTGGCTGTCCGCCGTCGGGATGGCCGTCGTGGCGTTCGCCGTGCTTTTCGCTGGCTCGGTGAGCTCGGTCACCGCATCGGCGAGCACCTCCCTGCTGCTGGCGTTCATCCTGCCGGTCACGCTTCCCGGGACCGTCGCCTCGATCGGCCCGCGCCTGCTCGGCTGGGGGATCGCCGCCGTCGTCGCGGTCGTCGCGATCGTCGCGCTCTGGCCCGCTCCGGCGCGGGAGCCGTTGCGCACACCCGCCGTCGACGCCTGCCGGGCGCTCGCCGCCCGGTTGCGCGCCGAGGCCGCGGCGATGCTCCGCGCCGGCAGCCCCGACCTCGCGGCCGAGCGCGATCGGGCCGTCACGGAGGCCGACGCCGCGGTCGACGCCCTGCACACCGCGTTCCTGCGCACGCCGTACCGGCCGACCGGTCTCAGCACCTCGGCGCGGACGATCGTGCGGCTGGTGGACGAGCTGAACTGGCTGAACTCGGTGATCGCGCAGTTCGACCACGTCAAGATCACGGCGGCGATCCACGGGCCCGTGCACGTCGCCGCGTTCGAGGTGAAGAGCACGGCGGCGGCGGTGCTGGAGGAGGGCGCGACCCTCCTCGCGCAGCACGGCGGCGACCCCGCCAACCTGGACGCCGCGCTCACCCTGCTGGTGGAGGCGCGCACCGGCGTGGAGGCCGCCACGATGGCGCTCCCGGTCGGGCCCGGCCCGGACGGCGGCCGCCTGGTCGCCGACGAGATCGTGACGGCGCTCGACCCGGGTTTCCGCGCGCAGGAGCTCGCGCAAGCGGTCGCGACGGTCGCCGGCAACATCGCGCTCACCGCGCGGGCGGAGCGGCGCACCTGGTGGCAGCGCCTCCTGGGGCGGCAGCCCGGCGACCTGGCCGGCCCGGTCGCCGCCGCCGCCGAGCGCGCGAGCGGCTTCATCGGCTGGAACTCGGTGTGGCTGCGCAACAGCATCCGCGGCGCCATCGCGCTCGGGCTCGCCGTGGCGCTGGCCAACCTCACCGGCGTGCAGCACTCGTTCTGGGTCGTGCTCGGCACGCTCTCGGTGCTCCGCTCGAACGCGCTGAGCACCGGCCAGACCGTGCTGCGCGGCGTGGTCGGCACCGCGGTCGGCGTGCTGCTCGGCGCGCTCGCGATGCTCGCCATCGGCGACAACCGTCTCGTGATCTGGGTGCTGCTCCCGATCGCCATCCTGGTGGCGGGCGTCGCGCCCGCCGCGATCTCGTTCGCCGCGGGGCAGGCCGCGTTCACCATCCTGCTGGTGCTGCTGTTCAACCTCATCGCGCCGTCCGGCTGGACGGTCGGCCTGATCCGCATCGAGGACATCGCGCTCGGCTGCGCCGTGAGCCTGGTCGTCGGGCTGCTGTTCTGGCCGCGGGGAGCGGCCGCGTCACTCCGGCAGGCGCTCGCGGGGGCCTACCGGGAGAGCGTGCGGTACCTCGGCGCGACCGTCGCCTTCGGGCTGGCGCGCTGCGAGGCGGACGCGGCCGAGCATCCCGAGCCGCGGCAGCAGGCGCTCCGTGCGGCCGCCGCCGCACGACGGCTGGACGACGCGTTCCGCACCTACCTGGGGGAGCGCGGCAGCAAGCAGCGCCCGCTCGCCGAGGTGTCGGCGTCGGTCGGCGGCGTCGCCGGTGTCCGGCTGGCGAGCGACGCCATCCTCGACCTCTGGCGGCGGCAGGAGGTCGCGGGCGACGAGCGCGAGGGTGCCCGCCGGTCGCTGGAGGACTCCCTCGAACGGCTCGACGGCTGGTACGCGCAGCTCGCGTCGAGCCTGGTCGCGCGCGAGCCGCTCCCCGCACCCGTGCCGTCGGACCCGGAGGACCGCCACCGGCTGGCCGACGTCGTCGCGGACGACCTCGGCGACGGTTCAGGCCACATCGTCGCGCGGGCCGTCCGGATCATCTGGACCGGCGACTACCTCGACGTCGTGCGCCGCCTGGAGTCGGTGATCGTCGGCCCGGTGGACGCGCTGGGCGACGACCTGGTGGCGGCGAGGCGGGGCCGCGGCTCACGGATGCGGTGACTTGGTGTGCCCGGGGGCCGACCCGCTCTTCCCCGCGGAGGGGGCAGCGGGGGCAGGGGCGGGAGCAGGCGCCTGGACGACCGCGGCGGGAGGCGGAGCTGCCGGCGCCGGGGTGACGGCAGCCGCCGGCGGCGCCGCGACCGCGGGGGCCTGAGGGACGGTCGTCGCCGGCGCGGGCACAGCGTCCGGGGTCGGCCGCGACGACGTACCGCTTTGCGCCGGGTGCGCGCTCGGGGCATGCCCGGCGCTCGCCTGCGGCGCGCTCAGCAGCGCGAGCACGTCGAGGTGCGGCCCGGTCGCGAACAGCGTGAGCCCGAGAGCGACGCTCAGGGCGAGCGCGCCGACGACGAGTCCGCCGTTCGCCCGGGACCTCCGGCGACGCGGGCGGCGGACGGGCGCCGCGATCACCGGGTCGGCCGAATGCCGTCCCTTCGTCCCGCTCACGCCTCCACCTGCACGGTCACGAAGTTTAGACGACGGACCCGAGGGTGGATTATTAGTTGGTTTCTAGTAGATTGTTAGTACACTTTGCCAGTGTCAATTTAGCTGACTTCTATAGGATTTTCGGCGGTTGGTTGTTAGGGTTGTTAGTGGAGGTGGTTGCGGTGAACATGGCGACAACGACTCGTAACGCTCACGCGGCGTCCGCGAAGATCGGTATCCGAGAGATCACGAGGCGCTTGAACTCTGCGCTGGGCGCCACGCTGGTGGCATCCCTGGCCGGCAGCAAGGATCCGAAGATCAGCTACAAGTGGGCGCGCGCTGACGGTCCCGAGCCGAAGAACGATGCCGTGCGCCGGCTGCAGTTCGCGCACACTCAGTGGCTCGCGATCACGGCGTCTGAGGGTGAACATGTCGCGCGGATGTGGTTCATCGGGTCGAACCCGCTCCTGGATTACGACACCCCCGTGGACGCGATCCGCGAGAATCGCTTCAAGGAGGCGGCCGCGGCTGCTGCGGCGATGGTTGAAGATGGCTTCCTCGGGTGACGGGTCGCGTTGATTCGGCCTCAGGCCTGCGCGTTGTGGCGAGTCCGAGCGGGACGGTCTATCGGATCGCAAAGTCGTCCTACGGCCCCATGAATCCGCCGGTGCGGGAGGGCTCGAAGCGGCGCAAGTGGAACCGCTGGGACACCCTGGGGCGCACGATCTACGCCTCGGACAGCACCGAGACCGCGTCCATCGAGGCGTTGGCGTGGGCTCACGAGGAAGCGGCGAGCCGTGATCGAGCCATCCGGAAGACCGCCGAACTCTTCGGGATCTCCACCAAGCAGGCGCGTGAGATGGTCGAGGCCGACTGGCTGAAGGCCGGGAACATGCAGCCAGGCTGGCTGCCGACCATCTGGCGCGACGGACGGCGCATGTACCAGCTGACCTTCCCCGACGGCTGGTGGGTAGACGCAGCCAGCAGCGACACCCTCTCGGTCGTCTCGGCCGCGCTCGAGGAACACCTCTTGGAGCGCGGCATCACAGGCACGCTGACGACGTCGGAGCTGACATCGAACGACCGGAAGCTCACAACGCGAATCGCGACCTGGCTCCGGGAAGAGGTCACCCTGGACGACGGCACACAGCCGCTGGGCGTCCAGTTCACGTCGAAGTACGGACGCTCCGGAGAAGCAGAGGGGACGTCCTGGGCCTACTGGATGCGAGCGATCGACGCTGGCCTGTCAGCAGAGCCGGTCGTTGTCGACAGTGGTGAGCCGATCGAGCTCACTGACGCCGCTTTCAAGCGTGCGCTTCAGTTCCATCACATCCAGTCCCGCTAGCCGGCATAGGCCTCACTGCTGGTCTCCTGTGCCCGGCGCCCTCCCTGCGCTGTACTCAGGAGTGTGAGGACGTCGAGGTGCGGCCCGGTCGCCAACAGCGCTCTGACGACGACTCTAAACAGGTTCCGGGGCCCCCATGACCCGCCCGTCCACCACCGTGACCAGCTCGTCCAGAGCCGGCGAGTGGACGAGGTCGTGCGTGACCAGCAGCGTGGCGGTCCCGCGTTCGTGCGTGAGCCGCGCGATCAGCTCCATGACGGCGGCCCCGCTCCCCTGGTCGAGCGCGCTCGTCGGCTCGTCCACCAGCAGCACCTGCGGGCTTCGGACGAGGGCCCGCGCGATGGCCACCCGCTGCCGCTGCCCTCCCGAGAGCTGCGCGGGCCGTTTGTCCGCGTGCGCGCCCAGCCCGACCGCGTCGAGCAGCTCGTCCACCCGGTCGCGCACCTGCGCCCGGGCGGTCCGCCGCCGCGAGCCGCCGAGCTCGCCCATCACCTGGAGCTGCTCGCGCGCGGTGAGGGAGGCCAGCAGGTTCGACTGCTGGAACACGATCCCGATCCGCTCGCGACGCAGGCTTGTGGCCTCCTCCGCAGTCAGCGCCGCCGCATCCTCCCCGCCGATCAGCACGCTGCCCGAGTCCGGGCGGATGAGCGTGGCGGCGAGGGCGAGGATGCTGGACTTGCCGGACCCGGACGGCCCGGTGATCCCGGTGACCACGCCGGCGCGGCCGTGCAGGGTGACGTGGTCGACCGCGGTGACGCGGGAGGCCCCGTCGGGGAAGGTGAGGGTGACGTCGTCGAGGGTGATCATCGGTTGCTCCCGAGTGCGGTGAGGGGGTCGGCGGAGGTGACGGTGCGGAGGGCGAAGGCCGCGCCCGCGAGTCCGAGCAGGGTCATCGCGACGGCGGGGACCACCGTGGTGAGCGGGGCGACGAGGAAGGGGAGCGCGCCGGAGGCGAGGGCCCCGAGGCCGAGGACGACCAGCATCCCGGCGCCGATCCCGGCGACGAGTACGACGAGCGCCTGCCCGAGCGCGTCGGCCACGAGCGAGCGCTGCGTGGCGCCGAGCGCCTTGAGCACGGCGATGTCGCCCGAGCGCTGCATCGTCCACACCGTGAAGAAGGCGCCGACGACCAGGGCGGAGATGCCGAACAGCATCGCGACCATGAGGCCGAGCGAGCCGATCTCGCTCTTGAACGTCTCCAGTGCGGTCAGGCTCACGAGCGCGGGCTGGGCGGACGTGCCGGTGCGGCTCGCCACGGCGTCCCACTGCGGGCTGCCCGACACGGCCAGGACGGTCGGCTCCCCGTCGCCGCCCATCCGCTTGTCGGCCGCGGCCCAGGCGTCCGGGGTCAGCGCGATCACCGGGGTGTGGCTGTACCAGGCGTCGCCGCCCACGGTCCCGACACGGTAGTCCGCGCCGAGGATCGAGAGGGTGTCGCCGACGGCAGCGTGGAGGTCCTTCGCCGCACCGGCGGAGAGGCCGACCTCGGTGTCCGCGGTCGGAGCGAGACGGGTGAGTGCGGTCGCGCCGGAGTCGCCCGCGTCGGCGGGGAGGCCGAACAGCGCGACGCCCGCAGAGACGCCGTCGTGCGTCGCACGCGACTGCGCGATACCGACCGGCACCGCAGCCGTGACGCCGTCGGCCTGCCGCCACGCATCCACGGCCGACGCCGGCAGCGCCGACTCGCTGAAGCTCGCCGCGCCTCCCGCCGGCTTCTGCAGCACGAGCCGGTCGCCCGGGAGGCCGAGCACAGCGGAGACGTTCTGAGCGGCGAGGCCGCCGGTGAGTCCGGCGAGGAAGCCGACCAGCACCGTGATGAGGGCGACGACGCCGCCGATGAGGATGAACCGGCCGCGAGCGTGCCGGAGGTCGCGCCAGGCGACGAACACGAGGAGTCCTTTCTGCCGGGCGGAGGAGTTCCGCCCGTGTCCCTCCAGCCTTCGCTGTCCTGTCGCGGGTCACATCGTCGATCCGGTCGAACCTCCTCTCCGACTTTCCATTGATGCCGAACCCGGCCCGCGCTTCGTAGGCTGGGCCTGTCATGTCCCACAGCGCCCTCACCCCGGTCTTCGTCGGGCTGCGCGTCGGGCTGCATGTGCTCATCGCGGGACTGCTCGTCCTGGTGCTCGTGCGGCTGCCGGCGCTGCCGCCTCCCGCCGCTGTCGCCGGGCTCGTGCTGGTGCTGCTCTTCGCCGCCGTGTACAGCTCGAGCGCGTTCGTCCGGCGGGTGCCATCGGCGCGTCGGCGCACGGCCGCGACCGCCTGGGTGACCGCGCTGGCGCTGATCTGGGTCGGCCTCGTGGTCCTCGTGCCGGAGGCCGCGTACCTGTCGTTCCCGCTTTTCTTCCTCTTCCTCCACCTGCTGCCGCGCTGGCTCGGCCCCCTCGCCGTCGTGGTCACGACCGCGATCGCGATCCTCGCCCTCGGCCTCCACCAAGGCTTCTCGGTGGCCGCTGTCATCGGTCCGCTGATCGGCGCCGGCGTCGCCATCCTGCTCGGCCTCGGCTACCGCGCCCTCGCCCAGGAGGCCGCCGAGCGGGAGGCGCTCCTCGCGGAGCTGCTCTCCACCCGCGACCGGCTGGCCGAGACCGAGCGCGAGCAGGGCGCGCTGGCCGAGCGCGCGCGGCTGGCCAGGGAGATCCACGACACCGTTGCGCAGGGACTCTCCAGCATCCAGCTGCTCCTCCATGCGGCCGAGCGCGCCGACCCCGACCGTCCCGGCATCGAGCACGTCCGCCTGGCGCGGGAGACCGCCGCCGACAGCCTGGCCGAGACGCGCGCCTTCATCCGAGAGCTGACGCCGCCCGCGCTCGACGCCGGGCTCGGCGAGGCGCTGCGGCGGCTCGGCGAGGCGCAGTCCACGCCGGGCGGCCTCCGCGTGGAGGTGGAGACGCCGCCGTCGCTCGACTTGCCGATGGACCTGCAGACCGCCCTGCTCCGGATCGCCCAGGGCGCGATCGCGAATGTCCGCCAGCACGCCCGCGCGAGCCGCGCGTCGCTGACCGTACGGTCCGACAAGGAGGAGACCGTGCTGGTCGTCGCCGACGACGGCGTGGGCTTCGACCCGGCCGCGGTCGCGGCCGGCCCGGGCGGCGGCGACTCGTTCGGCCTCCGCGCCATCGCCGAGCGCGTCGCCCAGCTCGACGGGACCCTCGACGTCGACAGCGCACCCGGCCGCGGCACCCGGCTGACCGTGACCGTTCCCACCAGGTCGACGGGAGGCGAGGCATGATCCGCATCGTCATCGCCGACGACCACCCCGTCGTGCGCGCCGGCATCCGCGCGCTGCTCGACGCCGAGGACGACCTGGAGGTGATCCGGGAGGCCGCCACCGCCGACGACGCCGTGCTGCTCGCCGGGCAGCTCGCGCCCGACCTGGTGCTCATGGACCTCCAGTTCGCCGACGGCCCACGCGGCGCCGAGGCCACCCGCCGCATCCGCGCGCTCGACGCCCCACCGCACGTCCTGGTGCTCACCAACTACGACACGGACGCCGACATCCTCACCGCGATCGAGGCGGGAGCGAGCGGCTACCTGCTGAAGGACGCCCCGCCGGACGAGCTGGTCGCCGCTGTGCGCGCGGCGGCGGCGGGGGAGAGCGCCTTGGCCCCGGTGATCGCCAGCCGCCTGATGGCCCGCATGCGCACCCCACTGACCAGCCTCTCCGCCCGCGAGCTGGAGGTGCTGGAGCTGGTGGCCGAAGGGGCATCCAACACCGACATCGCCGCCCGCCTCCACATCACGGAGGCCACGGTGAAGTCGCACCTGGTGCATGTCTTCACGAAGCTCGACGTGGGTTCGCGGACGGCCGCGGTGAGCGCGGCGCGGTCGCTCGGGCTGCTGCGCTGACGCGCATATAGCCGGGCGCCGCCACCCGGCGTTACATTGTGCGCGACGTCGACCGGCCTGGTCGCGCGGGAGCGGAAGGTGATCGTCATGAGCACCAGGGATCGGGTCCGGCCGACGTTCGGCGGCCTCAGCGCACCGGCACGGCTCACGGTCGAGGGGGCCGGGATCGTGGTCGGTGCTGTCACGTTCGTGCTCGCGGGCGTCGTCGCCCTGCTCGTCTTCTGGGGCCACAGCCTCCCGATCGCGGGCCCGAACTCGATCGGCCAGTTCGTCGCGATCGCGGCCGGGGTGATCGCCTTCCTCGCGTACGTCGCCGGGCGGCTCTGGCGGCGCGAGGGCCTCACTCCGTTCCAGACCGCGGCAGCACCCGGCGCGCAACCGCACCGCGCGACGGGAGTCGACATCTTCGACACCTTCGCGATCGCGCTGGCCCACGGCATCCTGGCCCTGCTCGGTTGGCTGGTGCTGGGCGCCGTGCTCGCGAACGGGTTCCAGGACGCCACCGTCTACTTCCTCTCCGCGACCGTGCTCGCGGGCGCGGCCACTGGGGTGACCGCGTACGCCGTGTTCCTCTCGGCCGCCGGGATGGACCTGATGCGACTCTCCACCGTGCTGGCGGCGTTCGCGGTCATCGGCATCCTGGCCTCCATGCTGAGCGCGCCCGACCCGCACTGGTGGCAGAAGCACCTCAGCGCGCTCGGGATGTCGCAGAGCATCTCGTCGCTGACCTTCAACCTCACGCTCATCGTGACCGGCGTCATCGTGACCGCGATCGCCCGGTACGCGACCGACGCCCGAGGCATCGTCGAGCCCAAGCGGCGGTCGGCCGTGCTGCGGGTGCGCGTCGGCCTGATCCTGATCGGCGTGCTGCTGGCCTGCGTCGGGATCTTCACGCTGAACATCTCGATCCTCCTGCACAACGTGTCGGCGGTCGGGATGGTGCTCGTCTTCGCGCTCGTCGTCTTCTGGGTGCGGCCCGCGCTGCCGACCGCGCCGAGGTCGTTCTTCGTGCTCGGCTACGTGTTCTTCGCCACGATCGTGGCGGTCCTGGTGCTGTTCGTGATCGGCTACTACGTCCTCACGGCCGCGGAGCTGGTGGCGGGCGTCCTGGTCTTCAGCTGGCTCATCGTCTATCTGCGGATGACCGGCGCCGCGTCGGCGGAGGCGCGCGCCGAGCAGCAGAACGTACACGTCGTCGAGGGTTGACTCGCCTCTTCGACAGCGTGTACAGAATGTGGCGTTGCGCGCCCGCCTAGCATCCTCGTGAACCCCGATGGAGGAGTGATAGCCATGAACAGCATCGAACGTGACGTGGTCATCGTCGGCGCTGGAGCCTCCGGCCTCACGGCCGCGACCGAACTGACGAAAGCCGGCCTGAGCGTCGCCGTGCTGGAGGCCCGCGACCGCGTGGGCGGCCGGCTCTGGACGAACGACATCGACGGCGCCACCCTGGAGATCGGCGGCCAGTGGGTCTCGCCCGACCAGGACGCCCTGATCGACACGCTGGAGGAGTTCGGCCTCGAGACCTACTCCCGCTACCGCGAGGGCATCAACATCTACCTCGGCGAGGGCGGCGTGCGCCGCACGTTCGAGGGCGAGATCTTCCCGGTCGCCCCGGCGACCGAGCAGGAGATCGTCGGCTTGATCGAGCGGCTCGACGCGCTCGTCGCCGAGATCGACCCGGACCGCCCGTGGGAGCACCCGCAGGCGAAGGAGCTGGACGAGATCTCGTTCCGCCGTTGGCTGGAGACCCAGACCGACGACGAGGAGGCCCGCCGCAACATCGGCATGTTCATCGCCGGCGCCATGCTCACCAAGCCCGCGCACGCCTTCTCCGCGCTGCAGGCCCTGCTCATGGCCGCCAGCGCCGGCAGCTTCAGCCACCTGGTCGACGCCGACTTCATCCTCGACAAGCGCGTGAAGGGCGGCCTCCAGCAGGTGCCGCTGCTGCTCGCCGAGCGCCTGGGCGACGACGTCCACCTGGACTCCCCGGTGCGCACGCTGCGCTGGGACGGCTCCGGCGTGACCGCGATCACCGACGAACTGCAGGTGAACGCCCGATTCGCGATCCTGGCCGTGCCTCCGGTGCTGATCAGCCGGATCTCCTACGACCCGCCGCTGCCGCGCCGTCAGCAGCAGCTGCACCAGCATCTCTCGATGGGCTTCGTCATCAAGGTGCACGCCGTCTACGAGACGCCGTTCTGGCGCGACCACGGCTACAGCGGCACCGCCTTCAGCCCGTACGAGCTGGTGCACGAGGCCTACGACAACAGCTACGACGGCGACCCGCGCGGCACCCTGGTCGGATTCGTCTCCGACGAGTCCGCCGACGATGTCTTCCGGCTCAGCCCGGAGGAGCGCAAGGCGCGCATCCTCGAGTCGCTGTCGCACTACTACGGTGCGCAGGCGCTGAGCCCCGTCGTGTACTACGAGAGCGACTGGGGCAGCGAGGAGTGGACCCGCGGCGCCTACGCGGCGAGCTTCGACATGGGCGGCCTGGCGCGCTACGGCGCGGACCTGCGCACGCCGGTCGGCCCGATCCACTTCTCCTGCAGCGACATGGCGGGCAAGGGCTACCAGCATGTGGACGGCGCGATCCGCGTCGGCCGCGAGACCGCCGCGGCGATCGTGGCGGCGCTGCAGCCCGCCGGCAGCTAGCCGGCGACGGGCTGCTCGCAGCCCCTCCAGACCGCGCGCGGCCAGTCGTGGATGGCCGCGCGCACCACTCCGGCCGGCCGGGCCGCGCACCGTCGTGGGATGCGCGCCCCGGCCGCCGGGACACCGCTAATGCATGCATAGCATCGCGGAAGTCTGTGAAATCTTTCATCGAGCATGTATCGTCTAATCACGAGCACCGTGAAGCATCCGGTGGCTCAGTGGTAGACGGAAGGCTTGAACGGGTACTTGTCTCCGTCGTGACGCCACGCTGCTCCTAGTGCAGCCATCGATGCCCCCAGCCGGGTCGGGTTCCGCTGGGGGCATCACCCGTTTCCGGGGCGGGTGGGGGCGCAGGGTCGGGGCAGAAGAATGTGTGGTGCTTGACGTTTCGGCGGCGGTGAAGCAGAGTCTCCTCGATGGGTGCCGCGGGTGCGGTGCCCGCTGGGCCGCTCGGGTAGTGGCCCGGACCGGCGAGGGGGCGGACCGTGACGAGTGAGCCGGCGAGGGGGCGGACCGTGACGAGTGAGCCGGCGAGGGGGCGGACCGTGACGAGTGAGCCGGCGAGCGCGTCGCGCACCACGCTGACATGGGGCGGGGCCGGCCTCATCCTCGCGACGGTGGTCCCGATCGTGGCGGAGCTGGCCTTCCTCTTCCCTCCGCCGGGCACCTCGTGGCTGTACTCCGCGGAGACGCCCGCCGCCGGGACGGCGTCCGCTGTCGTCCTGGTCATCACGTTCGTCGTGCTGGCGTTCGGCATCCGCGGCGAACGCGGCATCGCCGGGCCGTCCCGGGCCGGGAGGGGCGCCCTCGTGCTCTTCGCCCTGACGAGCGTCGTGTCCGCCGGCTATGTCGGTATGAATCTGACCGTGGTCGCCGTGAGCTCCGGAGCGCTGGCCGTCATGAGCATCCTGTCCTGGGCCCTGCAGATCGCCCGGGTGGTCGCGCTGATCGTCGCCGCGATTCTTGTCTTCCGAGCGGGAGTCGTCACGGGAGCGGCCCGCTGGGCGCTTCCGATCGTCGCGTTCGTGCTGGTCGCCGTGAAGGTGGTGAGCCGTGTTCCGTTCCCCGCGGTGGTCGACGTCTGGCTCTGGGGGCTCGCCGCGATCCCGCTCGGGCTGCTGCTGACCGGTGTGCTGTTCCTCGTCCAGGGGCTGCGTTCGCCGCGCACGATCGAGACGCCGACGGTCCCTGCGGCCTAGCGCCGGCTCACAGCGCCCGGATCGTCCACCCTGCGGCCGCCGACGCCCCGGGCTCCAGCACGATCAGATCGGTACCCGAGTTGAACGCGTCCGGCGGGCAGGTCATCGGCTCGACCGCGAGCCCGAGCCGGTTCAGCTCGGGCACGTCGCGGTCCGCCGTGTGCACCTGCACCCACGGGCACGCCGCGTCCCAGGTCATCGCGACGCCGGTGCCCTCCGGGGCGAGCAGCGAGACCGTGGCGGTGCCGTCGGCGTCGCGGCGCAGCCCGGTGAAGGCGTGGTCGATGAAGGTGTCGGCGATCGGGCGGGCGGCCCGGAAGTCGTAGGGGCCGTTCATCACGTCGGCGAGCCCGACCGGGATCAGCCGGTCCTCGGTCACCGTGAGCACCTTGTCGGCCGGGAGGTCGAGCGTCCAGTCGTCCACCCGGCCCTCGCCCGCCACCAGGTAGGGGTGCGGACCGGTGCCCCACGGCGCGGGCGTCGTGCCGGTGTTTGTGCCGGTGACCGTGGTGTGGAGGCCGTCCTCGTCCAGCTCGAACGCGACCGCGACCTCCACGCGGTGCGGATAGCCGTCCTGCGCCTCGATCGTCGCGGACAGGGTGACGCTGCTGGGCGAGCGGTCGATGGCGGTGAACTCGAGCCAGGTGGCGAGGCCGTGCAGCGAGTGGCCGCGGCCGGGCTCGGTGAGCGCGAGCTGCCGCTCGGTCCCGTCGAAGGTGTAGCGGCCGTCGACGACCCGGTTCGGCCACGGCGCCAGCGTCGCGCCGCGGAACGCCGGCCGCACCTCGTCGGCGGAGAACGGCACGACCAGGGGCCTGCCGTCGAACTCCAGCGTGCGCAGGGAGGCGCCGACCGACGCGATGGTGGCGTGGTAGTCGCCGGCAGTGAGACCGAAGTGGGTGCCGGAGATCGGGATGCTCATCCGCCCATTCTGGCGGCAATCGCCCGCCGACCCGAACCCCGAGGTTGTGACGAACGCGAAACGTGGGGAAATCTGCGGGTAACCGGCGCTCGGTAGCGTCCTGGCATGGGTGATCTGTTCGGCGGGTACGGCACGCAGGCCGCTCGGCGCCGGCGCGGCAGGGCCACGCCGTTCGACGAGATGTTCGCCGACGCGCGCGGCGGCGTCGCCGAGCGCACCCGGCCCGCCTACCGCGAGCTCTTCGCAGCGCTGGCCGCCCTGACCCAGGAGGAGCTGCGCGGCCGCACCGACGCGCTCGCCAGCTCGTACCTCGCGCAGGGCGTGACCTTCGACTTCGCCGGTGAGGAGCGGCCGTTCCCGCTCGACGCGGTCCCCCGGGTGATCGAGCAGGCCGAGTGGGCGCGGATCGAGAGCGGGGTGAAGCAGCGCGTCCGGGCGCTGGAGGCGTTCCTCAGCGACGTCTACGGCGCGCAGAACGCGGTGCGCGACGGCGTCATCCCGGCCGGGCTGATCACCTCGTCCGCGCACTTCCATCGCGCGGCCGCCGGGGTGGAGAGCGCCAACGGCGTGCGAATCCATGTGTCGGGCATCGACCTGATCCGCGACGAGCAGGGCGCCTGGCGGGTGCTGGAGGACAACGTGCGGGTGCCGAGCGGCGTCTCGTACGTGATCTCCAACCGCCGCGTGATGGCGCAGACCCTCCCCGAGCTGTTCACGTCGATGCGCGTGCGGCCGGTCGGCGACTACCCGTATCGGCTGCTGCAGGCGCTGAAGGCGAGCGCGCCGGGCGGCATGGAGAACCCGAACGTCGTCGTCCTCACCCCCGGCGTCTACAACTCCGCCTACTTCGAGCACACCCTCCTCGCCCGGCTGATGGGGGTGGAGCTGGTGGAGGGCCGCGACCTGTTCTGCTCCGGCGGCACGGTGTGGATGCGCACCACCTCCGGCCCGCAGCGCGTCGACGTGATCTACCGGCGGATCGACGACGAGTTCATCGACCCGTTGCAGTTCCGGGTCGACTCGGTGCTCGGGACGCCGGGGCTGATGCTCGCCGCGCGGCTCGGCACCGTGACGATCGCCAACGCGATCGGCAACGGGGTCGCCGACGACAAGCTCGTCTACACCTACCTGCCCGACCTGATCCGCTACTACCTGGCCGAGGAGCCGGTGCTCCCGAACGTCGACACCTGGCGGCTGGAGGAGCCGGACGCCCTCGCCGAGGTGCTCGACCGCCTGGACGAACTCGTCGTCAAGCCGGTCGACGGCTCCGGCGGCAAGGGACTGGTGATCGGACCGGACGCCGACCGCAAGGAGCTGGCCCGGCTGCGGGCGCTGCTCGTCGCCGACCCGCGCGGCTGGATCGCGCAGCCGGTCGTGCAGCTCTCCACCATCCCCACGCTCGTGGACGACGGGATGCGGCCGCGGCACGTCGACCTGCGGCCGTTCGCCGTGAACGACGGGCGGGAGGTCTGGGTGCTGCCGGGTGGCCTGACGCGGGTGGCGCTCGCCGAGGGGCAGCTCGTCGTCAACAGCAGCCAGGGCGGCGGGTCGAAGGACACCTGGGTGGTCGGGATGGCGGCGCCCGGCGAGCCGGCGCGGGCCGAGGAGAAGCCGGAGCCCCGGAACGTGCCAGGACTGGTCGCCGACCAGGCCGCGGCGCCTCCGCTGCCCGCGCCCGACCACTCCCGCGAGGACGCCCCGCGCACCGACCAGCAGCAACAGCAGCAGCAGCTCGCCGAAGGGCACGTTGTTGTCACTTACGAGCCCCGAAAGCGACAACGACGTGCCCCTCGGGCTCACGAGCGACGGGAGGTGGGGTGATGTTGAGTCGGATCGCGTCGTCGTTGTTCTGGATCGGCCGCTACGTCGAGCGCAGCGACGGCACCGCGCGCATCCTCGACGTGCACCTCCAGCTGCTGCTCGAGGATCCGTGGATCGACGAGGACACCGCCTGCCGGTCGCTGCTCGGGGTGATGGGCTCCGCGACCGTGCCGGGACCGATCGCCCGGGAGGACGTGCTGCGCCTGCTCGCCGTCGACCGCACGACACCGGCCTCCATCGCCTACTCGCTCGGCGCCGCGCGCGAGAACGCCCGGCGCGCACGGGAGATCGTCTCGACCGAGCTGTGGGAGTGCCTGAACACCACGGCCGCGCGGGTGCCGCGGCGGGTGGCCAGCGACAAGGTCCACGAGTTCTTCACCTGGGTGCGCGACCGCACCGCGCTCGCCGTCGGGATCATGGACTCCGGCGCCAGCCGCGACGAGGCCTGGCACTTCTTCACGCTCGGCCGCAGCCTGGAGCGGGCGGACATGACCGCCCGGCTGCTCGCGACCCGCTCGCTGACGGAGGCGAGCGGCCCGAGCTGGACGACCATCCTGCGCTCCTGCGGCGCCTACGAGGCGTACCTGCGCACGTACCGCGGGGTGCCCTCCACCCGGAACGCCGCGGAGTTCCTACTGCACGACCGGCTGTTCCCGCGCTCGATCCTCTACGCGGTCACGCGCGCCGTGGAGAGCCTGCGCGACATCGAGCCCCGGCACGAGCGCGCGGGCGTGTCCGACCGGGCCGTCCGGCTGCTCGGCCAGGTGCAGAGCGAGCTGGAGTTCCGGCCGGTCGCGGAGGTGCTCGACGACCTCCCGGCGCACATGGCTGTCGTCCAGGAGGCGACCAGTGCGGCGACCTCCGCGATCACCCGCCGCTACTTCCCGGAGAGCACGGCGCCGAGCTGGACGGGGGAGCGGGGATGAAGCGGCTGCGGGTGACCCACTCGACCGGTTACCGGTACGGGGCGGAGGTGTCGGCCTCCTACAACGAGGCGCGGATGATGCCGGCGTCCGGCGACCGGCAGCTCGTGCTGCACAGCGCGCTCGATGTGCGCCCGGTGTCGTCGCACCACCAGTACACCGACTACTGGGGCACCCGCGTGCTCGCCTTCGACGTGCTGAACCCGCATCGCGAGCTGACGATCACGGCCACGAGTCTGGTGGAGGTCCTGGACGCGCCGCACGCGCCGGACCCGCTCGGCTGGCCGGAGCTGCGGGAGGCCGTCGCGCAGTCGGGCGAGTGTGTGCAGCAGCTCCGGCAGACTCCGCTGACCGAGCCGCCCGCGTCGCTGGTCGCGCTGGCGGCGTCGTCCGCCGGCGCCGGTGATCCGTGCTCCGTCGCGCAGACCATCGCCGTCGCGGTGGGGGAGGCGATGACCTACGAGAGCGGGGTGACGGGGGTGCGGACCACGGCGCGGGAGGCCTGGGAGTCACGCAGTGGCGTCTGCCAGGACATCGCGCACGTCGCGATCGGGGCGCTGCGCTCGGCCGGCATCCCGGCCAGGTACGTGTCCGGCTACCTGCACCCGAAGGCCGACGCGGCGGTGGGGGAGACGGTGGTCGGCGAGTCGCACGCCTGGGTCGAGTGGTTCTGCGGCGGCTGGCACGGCTACGACCCGACCAACGGCATCGCGATCGGAGACCGGCACGTCCGCGTCGGCCACGGCCGCGACTACGCCGACGTGGCACCGCTGCGCGGCGTCTACTCGGGAGCCGCCGGCTCCGAGCTGTTCGTCTCGGTCTCCATCACCCGGGAGGCCTGACCGCGCTCCGCCCTCGCGGATCGTTCGCTTACCCGTCGGGTTGTGGGTACGGTGGCGGGATGCGGATCGCAGTGCTGTTCGGAGGCTCCAGCGAGGAGCGGGATGTCTCGATCGCGAGCGCGGCGCCGGTGGTGCGTGCGCTCCGCGGGCTCGGCCACGAGGTGCTGGCCGTCGACACGGCCTCCGGCGCCCTCGACGCGGCCGCGGAGGCGCGCGTCCTGACCGGCGCGGTCGGCGTCGCGCCGCCCGAGTCGACGGCGCTCGCGCGGTTGGCCGGCGCCGGGAGCGCGCTGCGGCTGCCCGCGGAGGTCGCCGGCGTCGACCTGGTCTTCCTCGCGCTGCACGGCGGGTCGGGGGAGAACGGGGAGCTGCAGGCGCTGCTGCAGCTCGCCGGCATCCCGTACACCGGGTCTGGTCCGCTCGGCAGCGGGCTGGCGATGGACAAGGAACTCACCAAGCGCGTGCTCCTCCAGGCCGGCGTGCGCACGCCCGACTGGGTCCTCGACCCGCTCGAGCCGGGCGCCGCGGCGGCGGAGCTCGGGCTCCCGGTCGTCGTGAAGCCGAACGCGCAGGGCTCGACCGTCGGGCTGAGCATCGTGCGTGACCCGGACGACCTGGACGCCGCGGTCGAGCGCGCGGCCGCGTTCGGCCCCGTGCTCGTCGAGCGCTTCGTGCCGGGGCGCGAGCTGACGGTCGGCGTGCTCGGCGACGAGGCGCTCGCGGTGGGGGAGATCGCGGTCGACTCGGACTCGGCGTTCAGCTACGGCGACAAGTACCAGCCGGGCGCGGTGGCGGAGACGTTCCCGGCCGACCTGCCGGCCGAGGTGGCCGCGGAGGCCCGGGCGGCGGCGCTCACCGTGCACCGGGCGCTGCGGCTCTCCGGCTACAGCCGCACCGATTTCCGGCTCGACCGGGACGGCGTCCTTTGGACGATCGAGGTCAACTCGCTGCCCGGTTTGACCGCGACCAGCCTGCTCCCGCAGTCCGCGGCGGCCGTCGGCATCGGCTACGCCGACCTCTGCCGCCGCATCGTCGACCTCGCCGTGCGCCTACCGCCAACCAACTGACAGGACACGCCGTCTGCGCCGCCCGCGAGACGGCGTGTCCTGTCAGTTCGTTCGTTGGTTCGGAACCTGAACGACCGATAACGATCGGCCCGGCGGGGTTGTCCGGCGCATCCGGTGGGTTTGAATGGGACCATGCGCAGTGTCGGTTGGTCGTTGTTCGGGTTCGCGTTCGTCGTGTCGGCGGTCGCGCTTGGCGCCCTGACCACGCCGGCCGTCGACCACGGCCTCGCGACGGTGGCCGTCGGGCACCACCTGGGCTTCACCCGCCGTCAGTGGGTGGACCTCGCCATCGCCGCACTGTTCTTCATCGCGGCCGCAGCGGCCGCCGGAGCGCTGGTCGTCACCCGCATCCGCGCCTCCGCGCACGCCGCCGCCGCGCACGCCGACGCTCCGCCCGTCGACGCCCTCGTGCCCGCCGACTGACCCAGCAATCTCTTCCGGACTTAAGTACGCGACACGCCGCGCAGAAGCGTACACAACTCCGGGAGAGATGGTCACTCAGCCGCCCGCAGCGCGGCGTAGAGGTCCGCGCGGGCGGCGAAGCCGCCGAGGTCGCGCCCGAGCAGTCGCTCGGCGTCCGCGACCCGCGCCCGCAGCGTGTGCCGGTGCATCCCGAGCCGCCGCGCCGCCACGTCGTACACCCCGTCCGCGTCGAGCCAGGTGCGCAGGATGCCCGGCAGCGCCGGGTCGGCCTCCGCCAGCGGCGCGAGGGCGGTCGCCGCGACCGCGCGCGCGTCCGGCGTCTGGAGGAGGGCGAGCATCCCGGCCGCCGCCACGTCGTCGAACGACGGCACCCGGTCGTCCCTGCTCGACCGGCGGGCCGCGACGCCGGCCTGCGTCACGCCCGACGTCAGCGCCCCGAACGTCACGGGCGCCGACGACCCGCCGCGCAGCTCGAACCGCTCCGCCAGCCCGGCGATCGCCTCCGGCGCCGACCCGAGCACCACGAGGTCCTGCCCGTCGCGGGCGAAGAACCCGTCGCCGCCGGCCTCCAGCCAGTCCGCCGCGGCGGCGACCGCGGCCCCGTGCAGGACGGTCACGCGCGCGGGCTGCTCGGGCAGCGCGCCGAGCACCGGCTCGGCCACCCCCTCCGCCAGCGCGACGTCGCCGGCCAGCAGCGCCCGCCACACCGCCGTGCGGAGGCGCGCCCGCGCCGCGTCGGTCGCCCTGCTCTGCTCCAGCGCGAGCCCGGCGAGCGCGACCACCCCCGTCACCACCTGCTGCGCCGCCTGGTCGAGCCCCTCCGACCCGATCGCGAGCACGCCGCGCAGCCGTCCCGCCGCGCCGAGTGTCTGGAGGGAGAACGGTCCGGCCTCCGTCTCCGCCGTCCCCGCCGCCCGGCGCCGGCTGCGCAGCAGCGGCTCGGCCGCGCCGATCAGCACCGCCCGCGCGGCCGCGTCCAGGGCTCCGGCCGGCGCGAGTCTGTCCAGCGTCCCGTCCGCGCCGATCAGCGCCACCGGCCGGTCGATCTGGCGCGCCAGCTCCGCGAGCACCGCGCCGAGCGCGTCCGGCCGGAGCGCCGCGAGCGAGATGGCTCGGGAGGCCCGCAACGCCCAGGTGTTGCGCGCGTACGCGTCGGCGGCCAGCCGGTCGGCGACGAACCGCGCCACCGCGATGAACGGCGTCCGGTACGGCACCTCGAACAGCGGGAGGCCGTGCCGGGCGCACGCCTCCAGCAGCGGCTCCGGGGTGTCGCGCACGACCTCCGTGCCGAAGCCCAGCCCGGCGATCCCGTGCTCGACCAGCCGGGACACGTACGGGTCGACGTCCTCCGGCGTCCCGGTCACGAGCAGCACCTGCCCGGGCGACAGGAACGGCGTCGGGTCGGGGAGGTCGGAGGAGTGCGCCCACGACAGCGGCACGTCCAGCTCGCCGACGTCGGCCGCGGTGAGCAGGTGGAGGCCGAGCTCGGGCCGGGCGAGCAACTGGGCGAGGGTCGCGGGCATCGGAAGCACTCCATCCGCCAGGGTGTCGATTCCTGACGTTCGAATTGTACGGCCCGTCCAGGCGCAGAACACGCCGTTTCCCTACGATGCCGCCATGACCATCGTTACTCCCGCCTCCGCAACAATCGTCGGCGGACCCTCGCTCCCGCAGGAGCGCCGGCTCGTCACCCCCATCCCCGGCCCCGAGTCGCGCAAGCGCGCCGAGCGCAAGGCGCAGGCCGTCGCCGCGAGCGTCGGCGCCACCATCCCCGTGTTCACCGTCGCAGCCGGCGGGGGTGTGCTCGTCGACGTCGACGGCAACTCCCTCATCGACTTCGGCTCCGGCATCGCCGTGACCGGCGTGGGCAATGCTGCCCCGCGCGTCGTCGAGGCCGTGACCGCGCAGGTCGCCGCCTTCACCCACACCTGCTTCACGGTCGCCCCGTACGACTCCTACGTGGAGGTCGCCGAGGCCCTCAACCGCCTCACCCCCGGTGACTTCGTCAAGCGCAGCGCCCTGTTCAACTCCGGCGCCGAGGCCGTGGAGAACGCGGTCAAGGTGGCCCGCCACTACACCGGCAAGCAGGCCGTCGTCGCGTTCGACCACGCCTACCACGGCCGCACGAACCTCACGATGGGCCTCACCGCCAAGAATCAGCCGTACAAGAACGGCTTCGGCCCGTTCGCGCCCGAGATCTACCGCGCCCCGCTCAGCTACCCGCTGCGCGACGGCGGCCTCTCCGGCGCCGAGGCGGCCAAGCGTGCGATCACCCTGATCGAGAAGCAGATCGGCGCGTCCAACCTGGCCGCGATCATCATCGAGCCGATCCAGGGCGAGGGCGGCTTCATCGTCCCGGCCGACGGCTTCCTCCCCGCGCTCCAGGAGTGGGCGAACGAGAGCGGCGTCGTCTTCATCGCCGACGAGGTGCAGACCGGCTTCGCCCGCACCGGCACCATGTTCGCCTCCGAGCAGTTCGGCATCGTGCCCGACCTGATCGTCACCGCCAAGGGCATCGCCGGCGGCCTCCCGCTGTCGGCCGTCACCGGCCGCGCCGAGATCATGGACGCTCCGCAGGTCGGCGGCCTCGGCGGCACCTACGGCGGCAACCCGCTCGCCTGCGTCGCCGCGCTCGCCGCCATCGAGACCTACGAGCAGGAGGACCTGGCCGGGCGCGCCCGCGCCATCGGCGAGATCCTCTTCGAGAAGCTGGGCGCCCTCCGCGCCGCCGACCCGCGCGTCGCCGAGGTGCGCGGCAAGGGCGCGATGGTCGCGATCGAGCTGGTGGACCCGGAGACCGGCGAGCCCGACGCCGCGCTGACCGCCACGGTCGCCGCCGCCGCGCACGCGGCCGGCGTCGTGCTGCTCACCTGTGGCACCTACGGCAACGTGATCCGCTTCCTTCCGCCGCTGAGCATCCCGGACCACCTCCTCATCGAGGGGCTGGACGTCGTCGCGGAGGCGGTGGCCAACGCATGAGCGCCGTCGACACCGTGACCACCCAGTTCACTGAGGCCGAGGCCGAGGCCGAGGCCGACCTCCTCGCCCGCGTCCCCGACGGCTTCTTCATCGGCGGCGTCTGGGAGCAGGGCACCCGCCCGCAGATCCAGGTGCAGGACCCGGCCACCGGCCGCGTCATCAAGCGCATCGCCAACGCGACGCCGGAGGACGGCATCCGCGCCCTCGACGCCGCCGTGGCCGCTCAGGACGCCTGGGCCGCGACGCCGCCGCGCACCCGCGCCGAGATCCTGCGCCGCGCGTTCGACCTGCTGCAGGAGCGTCGCGCGGACTTCGCGCTGCTCATGACGCTGGAGATGGGCAAGCCGCTGGCCGAGGCCAACGGGGAGGTCACCTACGGTGGCGAGTTCCTGCGCTGGTTCTCCGAGGAGGCCGTGCGCATCGCCGGCCGCTACGGGCAGAACCCGGAGGGCACCGGCACGATGGTCGTCTCGCAGCGACCGGTCGGGCCGAGCTTCTTCATCACGCCGTGGAACTTCCCGCTCGCGATGGCGACCCGAAAGATCGCTCCGGCGCTCGCCGCGGGCTGCACGGTCGTCGTGAAGCCGGCCGAGCTGACCCCGCTGACCACGCTGTTCTTCGCGCAGCTGCTCGCCGACGCGGGCGTTCCCGCCGGTGTGGTGAACGTCGTCCAGACGAACACCTCCGGTGCCGTCTCCGCGCCGATCATCGCGGACCCGCGTCTGCGCAAGCTGTCGTTCACCGGCTCCACGCCGGTCGGCCGCGCGCTGCTCGCGCAGGCCGGCCAGAACGTGCTGCGCACCTCGATGGAGCTCGGCGGCAACGCCCCGTTCGTCGTCTTCGAGGACGCCGACCTGGACAAGGCCGTCGAGGGCGCGATGCTCGCGAAGTTCCGCAACATCGGCCAGGCCTGCACCGCCGCGAACCGCTTCATCGTCCACCAGGACGTCGCCGAGGAGTTCGCCCGCCGCGTCACCGAGAAGGTCGACGCCATGAAGATCGGCCCTGGCACGGAGCCCGGCGTCACCATCGGCCCGCTCATCGACGACCGCGCGGTCGCCTCCATGACGGCGCTGGTCGACGACGCCGTGTCCCGCGGCGCGCGCGTCCTCAGCGGCGGAAAGGCCCCGGAGGGCGACGGCTTCTTCTTCGAGCCGACCGTGCTCGTGGACGTGCAGCCCGGCAGCGAGATCCTCCGCGAGGAGATCTTCGGCCCGATCCTCGCGATCACGACGTTCTCCACCGAGGAGGAGGCCGTGGCACGCGCGAACGAGACCGAGTACGGTCTGGTCGGCTACGTGTTCACCCGGGACCTCGCGCGCGGCCAGCGCATGATCGACCGCGTGGACACCGGGATGATGGGCCTCAACACCGGGCTCGTCTCAAACGCCGCGGCACCGTTCGGCGGCGTCAAGCAGTCGGGCCTCGGCCGTGAGGGCGGGCTCGAGGGCATCCACGAGTACCTGAGCACGAAGTACACGCTCATCCCCGCCTGACCCGGCGGAACGGGCGGCCCGCCTCACGCCGGCGGGCCGCCCTCCACTACCCCGATCCTCCGAACCACCCGAGCCGGAAGAAGCAGACCATGACCACCACCCAGCGCATCCTCGTCGGCTACGAGGCCACTCCGGCCGGAGACGACGCCCTCGCCGCCGGTGCCGCGCTGGCCGCCTCTTTCGGGGCGGGCCTCGACGTGGTCCTGGTCATGCCGGACACCTCCCGGCGCGGAAACGTGCCGAACGACCCGGCCTACGACGCCCTCCTGCGCGACACCGCGGAGGGCTGGCTGGCGGACGCGCGCACTCGCGTCCCGTCGTCGGTCGCCTTCAGCGGGCGGGTCGTCTTCGGCGACTCGCTCGCCGAGGGCCTCCTCACCGCCGCGGAGGAGCTCGGCGCGACCCTGATCGTGGTCGGCGCCGCGCGCGGCGGCCTGCTCGGCCGCTTCACCGTCGGCTCGGTCGCGGGAGCGCTGCTGCACGCCTCGCCGGTTCCGGTCCTGCTGGCGCCGGAGGGCTGGCGCGACCACGCGCCGCAGCTCACCCGCGTGACCAGCATGGTCGGCACCCGTGCAGGCGCGGCAGACGTGCTCACGACCGGCGAGCGGCTGTCGGCCGCTGCCGGCGTCCCGCTGCGCCTGGTCTCGCTGCTCGCCCTCGACCTCCCGGGCGACGCGGCCGCACCCAAGCAGAGCGTCGGCGAGCACCACGCCGCCGCGGTGCTGGAGGAGGCCAGCGCGGCGACCGGCGTCGTCGCGACGGCAATCGTCGCCAAGGGCGACAACATCCAGAACGCCGTCGCCCGCCTCGACTGGGAGCCCGGTGAGATCGTCGTCGTCGGCTCCAGCCGCCTCGCGCAGCCCAGCCGCCTGTTCCTCGGCTCGACCGCGGCCGCCATGCTGCGCGAGCTGCCGGTGCCGATGGTCGTGGTGCCGCGGACGGAGTGAGTCTGCGACTCCTCTCACTTGATTCTGTGTAAGGGGAGGCTTACCTTACAATCGAATGCGGCCGGAGCCCGCCGGTTCGATGTCAACAGCCTCCACAAAGGATCTTCATGCCTCCCATGGGTGTCGCCGCTCTCGGCGCCGTCGCCGGTCTCACGATCTTCCTCGGCCTCCCGATCGGCCGTCTGCGCTCGAACGCGGTCGGCCTGAAAGCCGCCCTGAACGCCCTCGCGACCGGCATCCTGATCTTCCTGCTCTGGGACGTCCTCTCTCAGGCGTGGGAGCCGGTGGACAAGGCGCTCTCCGCCCACCAGCTCGGCCCGGCTCTCGGGCAGGGGTTCCTGATGGCCGCGTGCATCGGCCTCGGCCTGCTCAGCCTCACTTACATGGACCGCTACATGAAGCGGCGCGCGCTGGCGCTGGCGTCGCCGATCCGGCCCCCGGCGGCCCCGGACGGGTCGCATGGAACTCAGGGCGGTTCGCACCCGCACGGCGCAGGCACGAGCCCGGCCGTCGGCACCGCGACCGGCGTCGCGATCGTCGCCGCCACCGAGCTGGAGTCGCGCGCGGGCGCCCGCCGCCTGGCGCTCACCATCGCGATCGGCATCGGCCTCCACAACTTCGCCGAGGGCCTTGCGATCGGCACGGCCGCCGCGCAGGGCGAGCTCGCCTTCGCGGTGCTGCTCATCGTGGGCTTCGGCCTCCACAACGCCACCGAGGGCTTCGGGATCGTCGCCCCGCTCAGTGGCACCCGGCCGTCCTGGGGCTACCTGGCCCTGCTCGGCCTAATCGGCGGCGGCCCGACCTTCCTCGGCACCGTGATCGGCCAGGCGTTCAGCAGCGACATCGTCTCCATCGCGTTCCTCGGGCTGGCCGCCGGCTCCATCCTGTACGTCGTCATCGAGCTGCTGGCCGTCGCGCGCCGCACCGGGATGAAGACACTGGTCGCGTGGTGCATCTTCGCCGGGATCGTCGCCGGCTTCGCGACCGACGCGATCGTCACCTTCGCCGGGGCCTGATCCCGAGACCCGACACCGGGCCCGACACCCGCCAGTAGGGTGGTCGGAGAGCCGAGCAGGGAGGGCCGCATGCGCCAGGTCGTCGATTTCGTCACCGTGTCCACCGAGGGACTGGACTCCAGCCCGGTCGCGCCCGCCCTGGCCGGGCTGCGCGCCAACGAGTCCCGCTACTTCAAGAACAAGTACGACCTCGACTTCGCGACGGCCCCGGCCGCCGAGGAGCGGGAGTCGCTCGACTGGGTGAGCCGGATCCTCGCCGACGAGCGCGGTATCGTGATCGCCTCGCCCGCTCTCGAGGTCACCTCGTTCGAGGTCGACGGCATCCGGATGGCCTACGTCTTCTACGAGTCCGGCCTGTCGATCAACGTCATGTACACGATCGACGACGCGGGCAAGCGCGCCGTCGGCTTCAAGCTGTCCGACGGCATGGAGGTGCCGGAGGAGCTGTCGACGTTCAAGTTCGCGCGGCAGAAGTCCCGGCTGGCTGGGACGATCCGCGGGTCCTACTTCGTCATCAAGGGTGAGTACTGAGCCCAGCTGCTCTCACGCCAGCGGGGTCACCTCCGCCGCCAGCTCCCGTTTGACGTCGTGCTCGATGAGCACGGGGATGAAGTCGCGCACCGGCGCGCCGGTGTACTCGATGTGTCGCTGGTGCACCAGGTCGACGATGCGGTCCCGGGGGACCTTCGGGAAGCGCTCCGCGAGCCGGTCGACGGCGTGGTCGATCGCGACCGCTTCGTCGTAGGGGGCGGCGGGGGTGGGGTCCTCGTCACTCATGGCGGGATTATGCACCGCATGCCAGGGTGGAGGCTATGGATGAAATCGAGGTAGTGGTCCTCCGCGTCTTCACCGACGAGCGCGGCGCGAACGGCAACGAGCTGGGCATCGTCACCAGCTCACCGGCGACGGCCGGGAGGGAGCAGGACATCGCGGCGGCGCTCGGATTCAGCGAGACGGTCTTCGTCGACGCGCTGGACTCCGCGGGCGGTATCGCGACGATCCGCATCTTCACCCCCGCGTCCGAGCTCCCGTTCGCCGGCCACCCCAGCGTCGGGACCGCCTGGTGGCTCGCGCACGAGCGCACGCCCGTCGGCGCCCTCGCCGAGAAGGCCGGTGACGTCGCCGTCTCCGTCGACCTCGACGGCGACTGGGCCGCGATCGACGCCCGCGCCGCCTGGACCCCCGACTTCACCTGGCTGCCGCTGGACTCCCCGGAGGCGGTGGAGGCGCTCGACCCGTTCGCGTTCACCGAGGGCCAGCACTATGCGTACGCGTGGATCGACGAGCCGTCCGGATCGCTGCGCGCCCGCATGTTCGCCCCCGCGATGGGGATCGTGGAGGACGAGGCCACCGGCGCCGCGGCCGTCGCCCTCACCGCGAAGCTCGGCCGCGCCCTGCGCATCGTGCAGGGCGAGGGCTCCGAACTGGCCACCGAGCCGCTCGAGGGCGGCCTCGTCCGCGTGGGCGGGACCGTGGTGTACGACCGCACCATCGACGCGACGCTGTGAGCGCGACGGTCGAGCTGTTTCCGGTCGGGGAGCCGGGCGACGGTCCCGACGGCGACGGCCTCGTCGGCGTGGCCGCGACCGACGACGGCGCGGTGTGGTTCACCTTCAGCGAGACGGGGAAGGTCGGGCGGCGCGCGCCGGACGGTGCGCTGACCTTCCTTGAGCTCGGCCCCGATGCGCGGCCGGTCGGCGTCCGCGCGGCGACCGAGGACACGGTCTGGGTCGTGGACCGCGGCGACCGCCTGCTGCACCTCGGCCCGGGAGTCCGCGTCGTCGGCCAGCTCGCCGTCCCCACCCCTGGCGCCCTCCCGCTCGACGTGGTGACGCTCCCCGATGGCACGACCTGGTTCACCGAGCAGTTCGGCGAGGCGCTCGGCCGCATCGACATCCTCGGCCGCGTCGAGGAGTACCCGGTGGGTTCCGAGCGGGCCCCCTCCGGGATCGCCGCCTCCGGCGACAGCGTCTGGTTCTCGCTCCAGGGCCACAGCCCGGCGCTCGGCCATGTGCGCGGCGGCGACGCCGCGATCGAGTTCGTGGAGCTGCCGCTCGGCTCCGGCCCGCTCGGCGTCACCGTGGCGGAGGACGGCGCGGTCTGGACCGCTCTGCATGCCGCGGACGCACTGGCGCGCGTCGCCCGCGACTGCACGGTCACCCTGCTCCCACTCGAGGAGGGCGCCGCTCCGTACACCGTCGCGTCCACCCCCGACGGCGCCGTGTGGGCGTCCCTCTGGGGCGTCGACGCCCTGCTCCGCATCGCCCCGGACGGCGCCGAACTCCGCATCCCCCTCCCGGAGGGCTCCGCCCCCCGCGGCCTCACCGTCACCCCCGACGGCACCCTCTGGGCCGCCCTGACCTCCGGCACCCTGGCCCGCATCCACCCCTGACCCCCCTCCCGCAGCCCTCGCGGCCAATGGAGGACATCCACCCCGCCCGGGCCCCGATCTCCTCCGCTGACTGCTTTCCGGCCCCTCCCGGCCCCGGATCTCCTCCGTTGCCGACCACGCAGCGAACGGAGGAGATCGGCCTCCGGCAGACCCCGGAAACGCAGCGAACGGAGGAGACCCGGGCCGATACCGGCCGGATCTCCTCCGCTCGCGGAGGCGGGGAGGCCTACTCGGCCACCCCCACGTACTCAGCCGCCTCGTCCGGATCGGCCACGTCCGCCTCCAGCCGCGCCCGCAGCGCCGCGCCGAGCTCGGCGTCCACGTTCGTCCAGTACTGGATCGCCCGCTCGCGGATGTCGTCCCGCGTCACCCCGCCGACCGCTCCCGCGATCGTGTCGAGGAACCGCTCACGAGCCGCATCGTCGTACACCTCGCGGTACAGCGTCCCCGCTTGCCCGAAGTCGTCGTCCTCCGCGTGGAGGGTCGCCGCCGCGCGCACGAGCGTGCCGTCCGACTCCCACGAACCCTCGCACGCAGCCTCAGCCGACGCCGCCGGCCCGCCGAAGGAGTTCGGCGCATACACCGGAGCCGACGCCGCCTTGTACCCGTGGCGCCCCGCGCCGTCCTGCGAGTAGTTGTGCACCGGCGCGACCGGGGCGTTCACCGGCAGCTCGTTGTAGTTGGTGCCGACGCGGTACCGCTGGGCGTCCGGGTAGGAGAACACGCGCGCCATCAGCATCTTGTCCGGGCTGATGTCGATGCCCGGGACCGTGTTGGCGGGGGAGAACGCCGCCTGCTCGATCTGCGCGAAGAAGTTCTCCGGGTTCTCGTTGAGCGTGTGGACGCCGACCTCGATGAGCGGGTAGTCGCTGTGCGGCCACACCTTCGTCAGGTCGAACGGGTTGAACCGGTAGGTCTTGGCGTCCTCGTACGGCATCACCTGCACGCTCACCTTCCACGCCGGGAAGTCGCCGCGCTCGATCGCCTCGTAGAGGTCGCGGCGGTAGTAGTCGGCGTCCTCACCCGCGATCCGCTGCGCCTCGGCGCCACGCATCTCCTCGTTGCCCTGCAGCGCGTGGAAGTGGTACTTCACCCAGAACCGCTCGCCCGCCGCGTTGATCCACTGATAGGTGTGCGAGCCGTAGCCGGGCATGGTCCGCCATGAGCGCGGGAGGCCGCGGTCGCCCATCAGGTAGGTGACCTGGTGCGCCGACTCCGGGGACAGCGTCCAGAAGTCCCACTGCATGTCCGCGTCGCGCAGGCCGGAGCCCGGGAGGCGCTTCTGCGAGTGGATGAAGTCGGGGAACTTGATGCCGTCCCGGATGAAGAATACGGGGGTGTTGTTGCCGACGATGTCGTAGTTGCCCTCGGTCGTGTAGAACTTCACCGAGAAGCCGCGGACGTCGCGCCAGGTGTCGGGCGAGCCCATCTCGCCGGCGACCGACGAGAACCGCTGGACGGTCCGCGTGGTGGCGCCGGGCTGGAAGACCGCGGCCTTCGTGTACGCGCTCACGTCGCCGGTGACGACGAACTCGCCGAACGCGCCGCCGCCCTTGGCGTGGACGATCCGCTCCGGGATGCGCTCGCGGTTGAACTGGGCGAGCTTCTCGACCAGGTACCGGTCGTGGAGCGCGGTCGTCCCGTCCGGTCCGGACGTCAGCGAGTGCGCGTCGCTGGCGACCGGGGTGCCGGTCTGGGTGGTCGTGTGGTTCTCCGTCATGGTTCTCCTAACCTCATTCGGCACGCGACGGGGCTTTCGCCGCGCGCTCCTGACAGGACGGGCACAGCCCCCAGAAGGTGACCTCCGCGACGTCCACCACGTACCCGGCCGCCCCCGAGGGGTGCAGGCAGGGCGCGTGGCCGACGACGCACTCCACATCCGCCACCGCGCCGCACGAGGTGCAGACGACGTGGTGGTGGTTGTCGCCGACGCGCCGTTCGTACAGCGCGGGCGAGTGCGCCGGCTCGATCCGTCGGAGCAGGCCGGCGGCGGTGAGATCGCCGAGGACGTTGTGGACGTTCTGGATCGACGTGCCGGGCAGCGCGGGCAGCACCGCTCGGTACACCGTCTCGGCGTCCACATGGGGATGCGCGTCGAGCGCGTTCAGGACGGCGAGCCGCCCCTGCGTCACGCGCAGTCCCGACGCGCGCAGGGCGCCTTCGAGCTGTGCGGTGTCCATCCCTGCCACGCTAGCGGTTCTCTTTTGAACTATTCAAAACTACGTGCATCCCGGGAGTGGCGTGAGGGCCGTCTAATCTGGCATGAGAAGTTTCAAGCCGAAGGGATGGATCAGGGTGACGCGCGAATTCCAGGTGGATGCTCTCGGCGCGCGGCTGCGCGTCGCCCTGGACGGGTTCGCGGAGTCCGACGCCGATCGGCTCCGCGACCAGTGGCGACGCCTGGCGGCCGAGGACGATGCGGCGGACACGATCACGGTCTCCGCCGCCCCGGGGTCCGGCGCGGACGTCTCCGGCCACGACCTCGACGCGGTGGGCGTGGCCCTGCGCCGCGCCATCAACCAGCGTGCGATCGAGGCGAACCGCGGGGAGCTGGTGGCTTTCCACGCGGCGGGCCTGGCCGATCCCGCGACGGGCGGCGTCATCGCGCTCGTCGGCCCGTCCGGTGCCGGCAAATCGAATGCGGCCGCGATGCTCGGGACGGCACTGGGCTATGTGTCGGATGAAACGGTCGCGGTCACGCCCTCCGGCGAGGTGCTCGCCTTCCCCCAGCCGCTGGCGTTCAAGGAGTCGGAGGCCCGCGGCCGGTTCGTCGCCGGTCCCGACGCGCTCGGGTTGCTCCGCCCGGGGCCGCGGCTGCGGCTGGCGCGGATCGCCCTCCTCGACCGCACGGACGCGGCGACGACGCCGATGATCCGGACGGTCGGGCTGCGGGAGGTCTTGGACGACCTCGTCGCGCAGGTCAACTACTTCAACGCGCTGCCGCGGCCGCTGAGCCTGCTCGACGGGCTGGTCCGGCGCTGCGGGGGCGTCCAGGTGATCAGCTACCGGGAGGCCGCCGACCTGGTGGAGCCCGTGCGCGAGCTGCTGCAGAGCGGGACGGACTCGGGCCCGACGTACAGCCGCGCGGCGGTCGACGACTGGGTGGACCTCGACGGCGACGCGGTCGTGCTCGCCCGGGACACGATCACCCGGCTGAGCCCGGTCTCCTCGCTGGTCTGGCGGCTGCTCGAGGTTCCGCTGACCCTGACCAGGCTCGTCGCCGCCGCCGAGCGGGAGTTCGGCCCGGCGCCGGACGGGGGCAGCGCTGAGGCGCTCCGTGCGGTGCTCCAACAGCTCGCCGACGCCGGCCTGATCCGGTCGAGCGGCGCCGGGCGTCACCGCGCCCGGGACTGAAGCCGCGTCTCCTCGATGTCGAGCATGGACTGCGCCTCGCTGAGGATGCGCGACGGGTAGGCGCCACGCGCACGCTCCTCCAGCAGCCGGTCGCGCTCGGCGTCCACCACCGCGAGCCGCAGCGTGCGGTACACATGGTGCGGGCGGCCTTCCGGTGGCGTGTCGTAGAGCACGATCCGCTCCCAGGCCGCCTCGGCGCGGAGGTAGGTGGTCTGGCGCACGCGCTCCACGAGCTCAGGGTCGACCGGCGCGGTGGCGCCCGAGGCGGACTCGGGGTCGTCCAGCACGGCGAGGCCGGCCTCGCTGAGGTCGTCGAGGAGCTGCGCGAGCAGCCTCCTGTCGTCCTTGACGTCGATGCCCTGCAGCCCCAGCACCCGGATCAGCCACGGGAGGGTGCCGCCTTGCACGACCAGGCTGACGAACGCGACCGTGAACGCGATCAGGATCAGCTGCGGGCGGTACGGGATGTCCGCGGGAAGCGACTGCGCCGCCGCGAGGGTGACGACGCCGCGCATCCCCGACCAGCCGAGGACGACCCCGCCCTTCCAGTCGATGGCCTCCTGGCGGAACTCCTCCAGGTCGCTGCGATGCCGCCAGTAGCGCTGCTCGGCCCGCTGCTTGCGCTGGGCCTGCCAGCGGTAGCGCACCGGATGGTCTCGGAAGTAGCTGATCATCAGCCACTCCCGCAGCACTTGTTTCTCGGCGCGCTCCCCGCGTCTTCGGAGGGCGAAGATGAGCGGCCCCATCAGGATGTAGCGGATGACCACCAGGGAGGCCATCGCGATCAGGCCGATGCCGACCGCGTCCCAGACGCTGAGGATCTCGGGGTGCTCGACGTCGGCGATGAGCGTGCGCAACTCCAGCCCGATGAGCAGGAAGACGCCGTTCTCGAGCAGGAACTGGATGGTGCGCCAATTGATCTGGTCGCTGATCCGCGCCTGCGCGCTGAACTGCCGCGGCGCCGCGTGCCCGGTGTAGAGGCCGGTGACGACGACGGCGAGCACGCCGGAGCCGTGCAGCGCCTCCGTCGGGGCGAACGCGGCGAACGGCACGACGACCGACAGCGCGGTGTCGAGCACCGGGTCGCTCAGCTTCGACCGCACCCAGACGGTGACGAAGCCGACCACGAACCCGATCACCAGCGCGATGATCACGGCCGAGAAGAAGTCGAGCACGCCCGCGAGCGGGGTGGCGAGGGTGCCGACCGCCGCGGCCAGGGCGGTGCGCAGCAGTACCAGGGCGGTCGCGTCGTTGACCAGGCCCTCGCCCTCCAGCACCGTCAGCAGCCGGGGCGGGAGGCCGAGCTTGCGGCCGATGGAGGTCGCGGCGACCGCGTCCGGTGGACTGATGATCGCGCCGAGCGCGATCGCGGCCGCCAGGTTGAGGTCGGGCAGCATCGTGTAGAGCAGGAAGCCGGTCGCGAACGCGGTGACGACGACCAGGAAGATCGACAGCCCCGCGATCGGCGCCAGATTGCGGCGGAAGTCGGTGAGCGGCACGCTGATCGCCGCCGCGTACAGGATGGGCGGCAGCAGCCCGTCGAGGATGACCTCCGGCGGCACCTCGATGTCCGGCACCCCGGGCAGCACCGAGAGGGTGACGCCGACGATCACGAGGATGATGGGGGCGGCGACGCCGAGTCTGCGGGCGAAAGCGGCTACGCCGACGATCACCGCGACGGCGATCACCGCATAGACACCGAGCTCCATGGCTTCAACCCTATGAGAACTCTCAGCAGCGGCGCGCCACCCGTCCCGCAGCGAGGGGCCGCGCGGACGGATGCCGCGCGACCCCTCTGTCCGGCCGGTCGGTGCTCAGTGCCGGTCGCCGCCTCCGCGCTGCGGGGCGCCGGCGGCCAGGGCGAGCGTCTGCTGCAGAGCCGTGTACTCCGGCTTCGGCTGCAGGTTCTCGTCATAGATGTCCGCCGCACCTTCACCCGCGAACACCGCAGGCACCCACGAGTAGCCGTCGCCGAAGCCCCAGACCGTGTAGGAGATGCAATCGCGGACGGCGAGGCAGGCCTGCAGGGTGGAGGTGTAGCCGGCGACCTGCGCGTTCTGCTCGACCGGCGTGACCGGGAGGGTGGTCCGCACGTCGACCTCGGTCTCGGCGACCTTCAGGCCGAGGGCGGAGAACCGCTGCAGGTTGTTCTGCAGGTCGGGCAGGCCGTACTGCGTGTCCAGGTGGGTCTGGAATCCGACGCCGTCGATCGGGACGCCCTGCGCTTTGAGCTGCTGCACGAGGCTGTAGGCCGCATTGCTCTTGGGGCCGGTGAACTCGATGTTGTAGTCGTTGTAGAACAGCAGCGCCTTCGGGTCGGCGGCGTGCGCCCACCGGAACGCGTCGGCGATGTAGCCGGGGCCGAGCTTCTGCAGCCAGATGGAGTCGCGCAGGGTCCCGTCGTCGTTGAACGCCTCGTTGACGACATCCCACTGCCAGATCTTGCCCTTGAAGTGGGTGACCTCATCGGTGATGTGCTTCTTGAGGATGGCCCGGAGCTGGTCCGGTGTCATCGACGGCGCCGCGGCGCTCAGCCAGGCGGGCAGCTGGTTGTGCCAGACGAGGGTGTGGCCGCGCACGAGCTGCCCGTTCTGCTGGGCGAAGGCGACGAGCTGGTCGGCCGGGGCCCAGTTGTACGCGCCCTGGATCGGCTCGATCGTGTCCCATTTCATGACGTTCTCTGGCGTGACCGTCGAGAACTGCGTCGCGGCGATCGACCGGTAGTCGCTGTTCGACGCGAGGGCGTCCGTGTTGACGGCGGTGCCGATCCGCAGGCCCACGCGCGAGGCGAGGCTGCGCAGGGAGTCAGCGGGGGCGGAGGTCTGATGACCGGGCGCCGCCGGGGGCGTCGCGGGCACGGAGGCGAAGGCCGCCCCTTGGGCGAGGATGACGGCGCCGGCCCCCACCACCGCAGTGGTGATGAGACCGGCTCGAAGGCGCAATGACACGCTGATACTCCTTTGTATGCGAGCGCGCGCCGACGGCGAGACCGCGGCGTCGCGATTGTCCGAATATGTTGCGTCAGACAGCTAATTACACCCGCACACGGGGGTCAAACATTTTGGAAAAGCTTGCGCTTTCGCAGTCGCGGTGCTGTGATTCGGCGCCTCAACGGGCGCGGAGGCCGTCGATGGCCATCGCGACGACCCGGTCGCGTTGTTCGTCGTCGTCGAATGCGACGCCGGCGACACCGGACACCATCCGGATGACGTCGCCGATGGAGGCGTCGGGGCGGAGCTCGCCGGCCTCCTGAGCGCGGCGGACCAGCGGCTCGCCCGCATCGTAGAGGGAGGTGCGGCAGCTCAGCAGGACGGGGGAGTCCTTGTTGAGGCCTTCCAGCAGAGCCTTCTTGGTGCCGACGTAGAGCAGGAACCGGCGCAACCAGGCCTGCACGGCCTCCCAGGGCTCGAGGGCGGCGGCGTCGTCGGCGGCGCGGACGACGGCCTCCACCTCTTCGACGTAGACGGCCTCGACCAGGGCGTCGCGGGTGGGGAAGTTGCGGTACAGCGTGCCGATGCCGACGCCGGCGCGGCGGGCGATGTCCTCCAGGGAGGCCCCGGCGCCGTCCTGCGCGAACGCGTCGCGGGCGGCGGCGAGCAGGGCGTCGAAGTTGCGCCGGGCGTCCGCGCGCTGCGGGCGCTGGATGAGCGGACGCGCGATGGCGCTGTCGGCTACTTCTGTGCCGGTCACGGCGGTGATCCTTCCGAGGTCCTTGAAACTGAGGGTTGCGAAGCGGAGGCACCCTCCGGTATCGTTGTCGATGTAACCGGAGGCACCCTCCGAACGGAGCCTCCCTCCAATTGTAACTCCTCTTCTGCAGAGATTCACCCGGTCGACCAGATGTCGGCCTCCCCTCGAGAACGGAAAACCGTACCCCATGTCTCGATCCCGTCCCTCCGCCACCTTCGCCGTCCTGGCGCTCAGCGTGGCCTCCTTCGCGACGCTCCAGTCGCTCGTCGTCCCGGTCCTCCCGGTCATCCAGCAGGACCTCCACACCACCACCGCCGGCGTCACCTGGACCATGACCGCCTGGCTGATCGCCGCCGCCGTCGCCACGCCCCTGCTCGGGCGCGTCGGCGACCTGGTCGGCAAGCGCCGCGTCTTCGTGCTCGCGCTGCTCGCCGTCGCGCTCGGCAGCGTGATCGCCGCCGTCGCGCCCACCATCGGAGTGCTCATCGCCGGCCGCGTCGTCCAGGGCCTCGGCGGCGCGATGTTCCCGCTCGCGTTCGGCATCATCCGCGACGAGTTCCCGCCGCACCGCCTCCCGTCCGCCATCGGCGCGATCGCCTCGATCATCGCGATCGGCAGCGGCCTCGGCACCGTGCTGGCGGGTCCGCTCGCCGCCGCCCTGAGCTGGCGCGGACTGTTCCTCGTGCCGGTCGCCCTCACCGTGACCGCCGCGGTGCTCGCCCTCGTGATCGTCCCCGAGTCGCCCACCCGCGCGACCGGAGGCGTCAACCCGTGGGCGGCCGCCCTGCTCTCGGGATGGCTGATCGCCCTCCTGCTGCCGCTCAGCACGGGCGCGCAGTGGGGCTGGTCGTCGCCGGTCGTGATCGGCCTGTTCGCGCTCGCCGCGGTACTGCTCGCCGCCTGGGTGATCGCGGAGCTGCGCTCCCGGCACCCGCTGGTGGACATGCGGCTCATGCGCGAGCCGGGCGTCTGGTCGATGAACGCCGCCGCGGTCTTCATCGGAGCCGCGATGTTCGCGGTCTTCGCGTTCTTCCCGCGCTTCGTGCAGACCCCGGTCTCCACCGGCTATGGCCTGGGCGCGACGGTCGCCGAGTCCGGGCTGCTGATGCTGCCCATGCTCGTGACGATGGCCGTGACCGGCTTCCTGAGCGGACCGCTGGAGCGCTGGCTCGGCTTCCGCACCCAGATCGTGATCGCGGCGACCATCATGGCCGCGGCGAGCCTGTCGCTGGCCTTCGTGCACGGCTCGCTGGCCGCGGTCGCCACGGCGTCCGGGGTGTTCGGCGTCGGCCTCGGACTGATCTACGCCGCGATCACGAGCGTGGTCGTGCAGAGCGTGCCGGCCACGCAGACCGGCGTGGCGAGCGGGATGAACGCCAACCTCCGCACGGTCGGCTCCGCGATTGGGGCGGCGGTGATGACGGCGCTCGTCACCGGCACTCTCGGCGCGGGCGGCCTCCCCGCCGAGACCGGGTACACCGAGGGCTTCGCGACGGCGGGCGTGCTCGCCTTCGGCGCGGCCGTGGTCACGGTGGCGGCGGCGGTCGTGATGCGGTCGCGGGCGCGGAGCGCGGCGACGCCGGCCGCCGAGCTGCCCCCGGCCGAGCCGGCGGCGATCGAGCTGGCGACGATCGAGCGCGCCTCGACCGAGCTGGCCGCGACCGAGCCGGCGGCGATCGAGCTGGCCGGGGCCGACCTGGCGGCGACCGAGCTGGCGACTACTGAGCTCGCGGCGACCGAGCTGGCCGTTGCCGAGCGCGCCCGGCTCGTCGCGGCCCGTGTCGCGGAGCCGCTGCGCGTCGCGGCCTCCGCCGAGGCGGCCGACATGGCGCGCCTGGTCGAGAAGGTGGAGGCCGACCTCCCCACCGAGGCCACCGTGTCGGCGGCATAGCCCCCGCCGGTAACGGAGGAGATCCGCCCGCCACGACCTCGAGAAGGCAGACAAGGGAGGAGACCGGCCGCGACC
>NZ_JBHUAV010000002.1:0-110199 GCF_042789575.1 Leifsonia sp. NPDC056824
GCAGGTAAACGCCCCTAAAACGCGGTTTTAGGGGCGTTTACGTGCCCCTCGGCGGTCTTGGGGGCGGTCAGGCGAAGCGGTAGATGTGCTCGACGGCGCCGGAGGGGAAGGAGTTGGTGCGGGAGAGCACGAGCGGGCGGGACGCCTCGGCGACGGGGAGCAGGGGCTTGCCCGCGCCGACCAGCACCGGCACGTAGGTGATGTGCAGTTCGTCGATCAGGCCGCGGTCGGCGAACTGGGCCGCGAGCGCCCCGCCGCCGACCATCCACACGTCGCGGTCGCCCGCGGCCTCCCGCAGCACCGCGTCGAGCTGGACGATGTCGCCTGAGAAGAACGTCACATCGGCGCCCTCCGGGACCGGCAGCGCGCGATGGGTGACCACCCAGGTGGGGATGTCCTGGTACGGCCACGGCCCTTGCTCACCGAGCACGAACTCGTACGTCGTCGCGCCCATGACCAGCGCGCCGATGCCGGAGATGAACTGCTGGTAATGCTCGTCGAACTCCTCGAAGCCGAACTGCATGAGCCACTCGATGCGGTCGTGCACGTCGGCGATGAAGCCGTCGATGGAGGACGCGACGTAGTACTTGGTGAGGGCCATGCCGCGACCGTACCAGCCGCATGGGACACGGGGATATCGTGAGGGCATGGCACTGATGACGATCACACTGGGTACGGAGAAGCTCGAGGTCTCGCGACTCGGCCTCGGCTGCATGGGAATGAGCGCGTTCTACACCGGCGCCGGCGACGACGACGCCGGCTCGATCCGGACCATCCACCGAGCGATGGACCTCGGGGTGACCTTCTTCGACACCGCCGAGATCTACGGCCCGTACACGAACGAGGAGCTGCTGGCCCGCGCCTTCGCCGGCGGCCGCCGCGACCGGGTGGTCATCGCCACCAAGTTCGGCACCATCCTGCACCGGTCCAAAAACGAGCGCGGCCTGGACGGCTCGCCGGAGAACGTCCGGCTCTCGGTCGAGGGCTCGCTGAAGCGGCTGCAGACCGACCACATCGACCTCTACTACCAGCACCGGATGGACCCGGGCACACCGATCGAGGAGACGGTCGGCGCGCTGAGCGAGCTGATCGAGGAGGGCAAGATCCGGCACTACGGACTGTCCGAGGCTGGGCCGGAGACCATCGTGCGCGCCAACGCGGTGCACCCGGTGACGGCGGTGCAGACCGAGTACTCGCTTTGGACGCGCGACCCGGAGACGGAGGTGCTGCCCACCGTGCGCGAGCTCGGCATCGGCTTCGTGCCGTACTCGCCGCTCGGCCGCGGCTTCCTCACCGGCTCGATCCGCTCGCTCGACCAGCTCGCCGAGGACGACTTCCGCCGCTTCAACCCGCGGTTCGAGGGCGACAACCTGGAGGCCAACATCCGCATCGTGGAGCAGGTCGACGAGGTCGCCCGCGAGGCCGGCGCCAAGTCGGGCCAGGTGGCGCTCGCGTGGCTGCTGTCGCGCGGCGACGACCTCGCGCCCATCCCGGGCACGCGCCGCGTCGAGAACCTGGAGCAGAACGTCGCCGCCGCCGACCTCGACCTGAGCCCCGAGCAGCTCGCGCGCCTCGACGCCGTCGCCGCGCCGATCGGCGACCGCTACGCCGACATGAGTCCGCTCAACAAGTAGCGCATCCAGGGGACGCGACACGCCGCTTCGTCCCGCGCGAAGCGGCGTGTTGCGACCCCTGTGCGTTCAGATGTGGAAGGTCAGGCGGAGGGTGCGGGCCTCGGGGCGGAGGGCGAACTCCGGCCAGACGTCCGGGCCGCACGCGCGCGAGCCGAGGCCGTGCTGGGCGGCGTCCACGAACAGGTAGGTGGTGTCCGATTCCGGCAGCTCGTGCGGGTGGCCGGCCGCGGCGACCTGCTGCGGCGTGTGCCGCGACAGCGAGAAGCCGGGGAGCCGGCCCCGGCTGTCCGGGAACGCGGTGAAGCCGAACGCGCCCAGATCGACCTCCCGGACGGCCGCGCGGTGCCCGGTCTCCTGCGGGCGGGCGTACTCCACTTTCAGCTCGGCCACGGTGGCGCGGAAGCGGCCGACGTACGCGGCCCGGGTGCTGTCGGGGTAGGACTCGAGCGGGCCTGTCCCGAACCATTCGGCACCCTCCACAGCGCCGTCGCCGTCCGGGAGGTCGAAGCGCACGCCGATCCGCGGCCACACGCTGGGCCAGCCGGAGGACGGCTGGATCTCCACCCGGAGGCCGAGCTCGCCCTCGTCCAGCGTCCAGACGGTCTCGACGGTCACGGAGTCCACGGAGTTCGCCGCGGAGACCCGCGTGATCGTGCGGAGGGCGCCGTCCGCCTCGTGCACGACGACCACCCGGTGCGTCAGCCGGTCGAGGCCCTGCTCCCGCCAGAGGCTCGCACTGGAGACGCCGACGGTGCTCGCGTCGCTGGCGGCGAGGTCGCCGTAGGTCGCGCCCTCGTCGTTGTCGGTCGGCGCGCGGAACAACTCCAGCCTCGGGCCGGCGACTGCGCGCCGGCCGAGGGAGACGAGCCGGCCGCGCTCGAAGGTGGCGGGCCCGAGCGTGAGCGTGCCCTCGGCCTCCCGCCAGTCCACGGCCCGCGAACCCGGACGGGGGCGCCGCGGCGCCGATCGGTCGAGCTGCGCCCGGGCGACGACGTGTCCGGTCGGCGCCCAGGCCGTGTCGGCGGCGAGCACCGCCGTCACCGTGAGCCACGTCTCGGCGCCCTCCGCGACCGGGACGGCGGGCAGCGGCAGACGCGCCGACTCGCCGGCCTCCACCACCGGCAGGTCGAGCGTCCCGGAGGCCGCCTCGCGCCCGTCGTGCTCGACCGTCAAGCGCAGCGCCAGGTCGGCGGTGCTCGCGCTGTGCCTCCGGTTCGTCACGACCAGCTCGCCGCCGTCGAAGGTCAGCGCGACCGGCTGCGCCACCGCCTTGAACTCGTGCAGGCCCGGGGTGGGCACGTCGTTCGAGAGCACCATGCCGTCCATGACGAAGTTGCCGTCGTGGACGACCTCCCCGAAGTCGCCGCCGTACGCGTAGAAGGGGATGCCGTCCGCGGTTCGCGCGAGGATGCCGTGGTCGCGCCACTCCCACACGAAGCCGCCGTGCAGCCGCGGGTGCGCGTCCACCAGCGCCTCGTACTGGTCGAGCGCGCCGGGTCCGTTTCCCATCGCGTGCGCGTACTCGCACAGGATGAACGGCTTGGTCCGCTGCCGCGCGCCCTGCGCCGGCGTGCAGCCGAGCAGCGGCGCGAGCGAGCCGTCCGTGCCGATCTGTTCGGTCTCCGGGACGGACGAGTACATGCGCGAGTAGACGTCGGTGTACTCGCCGGTGTAGTCGCCCTCATAGTGCACCGGGCGCCCGGGGTCGCGGTCGTGCGCCCAGGCCGACATCGCGGCGAGGTTCGCGCCGGTGCCCGACTCGTTGCCGAGCGACCACATCACGATCGACGGATGGTTCTTGTCGCGCTCCACGGTGCGCCGGATGCGGTCGAGGTAGGCGTCGCGCCAGCGCGGGTCGTCGCTGGGGTT
Organism: Leifsonia sp. NPDC056824; assembly: GCF_042789575.1. NCBI lineage: Bacteria > Bacillati > Actinomycetota > Actinomycetes > Micrococcales > Microbacteriaceae > Leifsonia > Leifsonia sp. NPDC056824. Next base: position 3,504 of record NZ_JBHUAV010000002.1, read on the forward strand.
GTCCCGCCAGCCGGCCTTCTCGAAGCCGTGCGTCTCCAGGTCGCACTCCAGGATCACCCAGAAGCCCAGCTCGTCGGCGAGGTCGAGGAGGCGCGGGTGCGGCGGGTAGTGGCTGGTGCGGATGGCGTTCACGTTGAACTGCTTCATCCGGATCAGGTCGGCGCGGGCGTGCTCCCCGTCGAACACCCGGCCGCGGACGGGGTGGGTCTCGTGACGGTTCATCCCGTGGAAGACGACGCGGCGGCCGTTGACGAGGAACCGGTCGCCGCGGATCTCGACGGTGCGGAAGCCGAGGCGGAGGGTGATGGTCTCGCCCTGGGCGGTGACGGTGGCGTCGTAGAGCCGCGGGGTCTCGGCCGTCCACGGGTCCACCTCGCCGACCGCGACAGGGGCGACGTCGGCGGGCGTCGCCCACACGGTCTCCACACCGAGCTCGGGGACTCGCAGGGTGACAGGGAAGGCTGGCTCCGGCGCGGTGACCTCCGGGAGGATCGTGCCCACGCCGTCCGCGAAGGCGGTGCGCAGCCAGACGTCCTCCACGCCGTCGGCGGGGCGCGCGGTGAGCGTCACCTCCCGGAAGATGCCGGGCAGCCACCACTGGTCCTGGTCTTCCAGGTAGCTCGCGGCCGACCACTCGTGTACCCGCACGGCGAGCAGGTTGCCTTCCGCGCGCACCCGGTCGGTCACGTCGAACTCGTGGGCGAGCCGGCTGCCGCTCGCGGAGCCCACCTCCACCCCGTTCAGCCAAACCCGGTAGAGCGACTCGACGCCGTCGAAGCGCAGCACGACGCGCGCGTCCACGGGCCATCCGGCCGGCAGGTCGAAGCGGCGCCGGTAGTCGCCGGTCGGGTTCTCGTCGGGCACGAACGGCGGCTCGATCGGGAACGGGTACTGCACGTTGGTGTAGCTCGGGCGGCCGTGGCGGCCGTCGCCGTGCAGGACCCAGTGCGCCGGGACCGGGAGGGTGTCCCAGCCGGCGTCGTCCAGGTCGGCGCGCGCGACGTCGTCCGGGAGGTCGGCGGTGGGGGAGAGCCGGAACCGCCAGTCGCCGTTCAGCGAGAGCGACGGTGCGTCGGAGTGCAGCCAGGACCGCGGCGCGAGGGCGCCGGAGGAGGGTGCGGTGTCGGCGAGAAGGGCGGGAGACGGCACGGATGCTCCTGGATCGTCACTGCGGCGTGGAAGGACTAGCATCGACGGTAGTCGAAAATGGTTCGACTGACCTAATTTGGAGGCGGGCGTGGACGTTGCTGAGGAGCCTCCCCGCCGACGCGGGCCGTACGCGAAGTCGGCCGAGCGGCGGCAGCAGATCGTCGACGAGGCGTACCGCGTGTTCGCCACCCGCGGCTACCACGGCAGCTCCCTGCGCGAGATCGCGACGGCGGCCGGCATCGGGCTGAGCACGCTCCAGCACCATTTCGGCGGCAAGGAGGACCTGCTCCTGGCGGTGCTCGCCCGTCGTGACGAGCTGGGCGGGGACATCGACACCTCGGGCGGCCGGCTGCCCGACGACCTCCCGTTCCCCGACAGCATCGTCGCCCAGGCCCGGCGCAACGAGGGCATCCCCGGGCTCATCGCGCTCTACAGCATCCTCGCCGCCGAGGCCACAGGACCCGAGCATCCCGGCCACGAGTACTTCCTCGGCCGGTACGCGGGGATGCAGGAGTCCTACGGACGCGAGTTCGCCGCGCTCGCCGCGGCCGACCGGCTCCGCGAGGGCGTCGACCCCGCGCTCGCCGCGGCGACGGTGGTGGCGCTGTGGGAGGGCATCCAGCTCCAGTGGCTCTATGCTCCCGAGCGGATCGACGCGGCCGCGGCCCTGCGCGGCTACCTCGATCTGGTGCTGGTCACCGGGTAACCCGCCGCGCGGTAGCGTTGCCGTGTGGACGACATGGTGCGCATCGACGGCGGGACCTTCCGGATGGGGAGCGACGAGTTCTACCCCGACGAGCAGCCCGTCCACGAGCGCACCGTCGCTGGCTACTTCATCGACCGGTACGCGGTCACCAACGCGGACTTCGCCCGGTTCGTGGACGCGACCGGCTACGTGACGGTGGCGGAGCGGCCGATGGACCCGGCCGACTACCCGGGGGTCGCCGCGGAGGACCTGGTGCCCGGCGCGATGGTGTTCACCGCGACCGCCGGGCCGGTCGACCTGCGCGACTGGCGGCAGTGGTGGCGGTGGGAGCCCGGCGCGCACTGGCGGCACCCCGAGGGTGCAGGCTCGGGCATCGAGGACCGGATGGACCACCCGGTCGTCCAGGTCGCGTTCGAGGACGCGTCAGCGTACGCCGCGTGGGCCGGCAAGCGGCTCCCCACGGAGGCCGAGCACGAGTTCGCGGCGCGCGGCGGGGTCGATGGGGCGCGCTTCGCCTGGGGCGACGAGGCCTACCCGGGCGGCGAGGCGCGGGCGAACTCCTGGATCGGGAGCTTCCCCTACGACAACCGCGGCCGCTTCGGCGCGACGACGGCGCCGGTCGGCTCGTACCCGGCGAACGGCTACGGCCTCTACGACATCATCGGCAACACCTGGGAGTGGACGAGCGACTACTACGCGCCCCGCCACGTCGTGCCAGGCCAGGAGGCCGTGGACGCCGGGGCGCGCGTCAACCTGCTCGCGTCCGCCAGCGCCGAGCCGGGGTCGCGCATCCCGCGCCGGGTGCTGAAGGGCGGCTCCTACCTGTGCTCGCCGGACTACTGCCTGCGCTTCCGCCCCGCGGCGCGCTCGCCGCAGGCCGACGACACCGCGACCACCCACATCGGCTTCCGCTGCGCCGCCGACGCCTGAGCGCGCCCACGCCCATCGCCGAGGGGCACGCCGTTGTCACTTTCCGGGGCGAAAAGTGACAACAACGTGCCCCTCGGCGGTGGTGCTCGCGGGTTAGGCGGCGGCCTCCACAGGAGTGGGGACGCCCCGGACGGGCGGGTGCTGGAACGTGTCTCCGAAGACCCGCTCCGACGCGCCGACCCGGTCGAGGTACGGCGTGATGCCGCCCATCTGGAACGGGAAGCCCGCGCCGAGGATCATGCAGAGGTCGATGTCCTCCGGCGCCTCGACGACGTGGTCGTCCACGAGCATGCGGTGGATCTCGTCGGCCAGGCCGTCCTCCAGGCGTCGCAGGATCTCCTGCTCGGTCCACGGGTTCTTGCCGCCGGCCAGGATCTTGGCCGCGCCCTTGTCGAGGCCCTTCACCTTGCCCTTGCCGTCCTTCTCCAGCAGGGTGCCGTACTCCGCCAGGCGGTGCAGGTTCTCGCTGCGGTAGAACCGGTCCGGGAAGGCCGCGTGGTGCGTGTCGAGGACGTGCGCGCCGACCTTCAGGCCCACCAGGTCGAGCAGCACGGAGGGCGCCATCGGCAGGCCGAGCGGCGCGAACGCCTTGTCCACGGTCTCGAACGGCGTGCCGTCGTCCACCGCGTGCATCGCCTCGCCGAGAACCTTCGCGAGCACCCGGTTCACGACGAACCCGGGGGTGTCGGCCGTGATGACCGCGTTCTTCTTGAGGGCGGCAGCGGTGACCATCGCGGTCGAGAGCGTCGCGTCGTCGGTGTGCGGCGTCTTCACGACCTCGATCAGCGGCATGACCGCGACCGGGGTGAAGAAGTGGAAGCCGACCAGTCGCTCGGGGTGCTTCAGCTTCGCGCCGATCTGCTCCACGGAGAGCGAGGAGGTGTTGGTCGCCAGCACGGCCTCATCGGAGAGGTATTGCTCGACCTCCGCGAAGACGTTCTGCTTGACGGTCAGCTCCTCGAAGACGGCCTCGATGACCCAGTCGCAGTCGGCGAAGTCGGCTTTGTCCGTGGTGCCGGTGACGAGCGCGCGCAGGCGGTTGGCCTCGTCGGGGGAGATGCGGCCCTTCTCCTGGAGCTTCCCGATCTCGTCGTGGATGTACGCCACGCCCTTGTCGACGTGCGCCTGGTCCAGGTCGGTGATGACCACGGGCACCCGCAGCCGGCGCACGAACAGCAGCGCGAATTGGCTGGCCATGTAGCCGGCGCCGATGACGCCGATCTTGGTGACCTTCTTGGCCAGGGCCTTGTCCGGTGCGCCCGCGGGCCGCTTGGCGCGCTTCTGCACGAGGTTGAAGGCGTAGATGCTGGCCTGGAACTGGTCGCCGGAGATGAGCTCGCCGAGCGCGTCGTCCTCCAGTTCGAAGCCGGCGGCGCGGTCGTTCGACTTGGCGGCCTTCAGCAGGTCCAGTGCCCGGTACGGCGACTTCGGGACGGTGCCGATGCGGCTCTCCAGCATCTTGCGGGCGATGCCGATGGCGGCGTCCCACTTGACCAGGCGCTCGACCTTGCCCGGCACGTTCGGGCGCTTGACCTCGACGGCGCCGGTGAGCACCGTGTCGGCCCAGAGCAGCGAGTCCTCCAGGAACGTCGCCGAGTCGAAGATCGCGTCGGCGATCCCGAGGTCGAAGACCTCCTGCGGCTTCAGCATCCGGTTCTGCTTGAGCGGGTTCTCGACGACGACCTTGAGGGCGTTCTCGATGCCGATCAGGTTCGGCAGGATGGTCGCGCCGCCCCAGCCCGGGATCAGGCCGAGGAACACCTCGGGCAGTGCGAACGCCGCCGCGTTGCGGTCGATGGTGCGGTAGTCGGCGTTGAGGCCGATCTCCACGCCGCCGCCGAGCGCGAGGCCGTTCGTGAACACGAACGACGGGACGCCGAACGTCGCCTGCTTGCCGAGCACGTAGTGGCCGAGCTGCGGGAGCAGCTTGGCGACCTCCACGCTCGGGATGTCGCCGACCCGGCTGAGATCGGCCCCCGCGGCGAGGATGAACGGCTTGCCGGTGACGGCGACCGCGTCGATCTCGCCGCGCGCGGCGCGCTCGGTCAGCGCGTCGAAGGTGCGGCCCAGCTCCAGCAGCGTGGCCGGGCCCATCGTGTTCGGGCGGGTGTGGTCGCGGCCGTTGTCGAGCGTGACCAGCGCGAGGGTCTTGCCGCTGGGCAGCGGCACGTCCTTCACGTAGGAGTGGGTGACGACCTCGTCGGTGGTGAGCTCGACGAGCGGGGAGAAGTCGATGGTGCTGTAGTCGGTCACTGGTGCTCAGCCCTTCTTCGCCGCGCGCTTGCTGTAGTGGGGGTTCTCCCAGATCACGGTGCCGCCCTGGCCGAGGCCGACGCACATCGCGGTGAGGCCGTAGCGGACCTCCGGGTGCTCCTCGAACTGGCGGGCGAGCTGGATCATCAGGCGCACGCCGCTCGCGGCGAGCGGGTGGCCGACGGCGATGGCGCCGCCCCACTTGTTCACTCGAGGGTCGGCGTCGTCGATGCCGAAGTGGTCGAGGAACGACAGCACCTGGATGGCGAACGCCTCGTTCAGCTCGAACAGGCCGATGTCCTCGATGGTCAGGCCGGCCTTGCGGAGAGCCTTCTCGGTCGAGGGGACGGGGCCGATGCCCATGATCTCCGGCTCGACACCGGCGAACGCGAAGCTGACCATGCGCATCTTGGGCGTCAGGCCGAACTCCTTCACAGCGTCGGAGGACGCCAGCAGGCTCGCGGTCGCGCCGTCGGTCAGCGGCGACGCGTTGCCCGCCGTCACCCGGCCGTGCGGGCGGAACGGGGTCTTCAGCGTGGCGAGGCCCTCCAACGTGGTCTCGGGGCGCATGCCCTCGTCCTGCGTGGCGAGGCCCCAGCCCTGCTCGGAGCGGATGGCGACGGACACCAGGTCCGGCTGCAGCTTGCCCGCGGCGTACGCGGCGGCGGTCTTCTGCTGGCTGCCGAGGGCGAACCGGTCCGAGCGCTCCTTGGTGAGCGCGGGGAACCGGTCGTGGATGCGCTCGGCGGTCATGCCCATGTTGAGCGCGTCCTCGCCGACCATGCGCTCCGACAGGAAGCGCGGGTTCGGGTCGGCGCCGAAGCCCATCGGATGCCGGCCCATGTGCTCCACACCGCCGGCGATCACCAGGTCGTAGCTGCCGAACGCGATGCCGGAGCCGAGCGTGGTGACGCTGGTCATCGCGCCGGCGCACATCCGGTCGATCGCGAAACCGGGCACCGACTTCGGCAGCCCGGCGAGCAGCGCCGCCGTGCGGCCCAGGGTCAGGCCCTGGTCGCCCTGCTGCGTCGTCGCCGCGATGGCGACGTCGTCGATGCGCTCCTTGGGCACGTTCGGATTCCGCTCCATCAGGCCGATCATGGCCTTGACGACCAGGTCGTCGGCGCGAGTGTTCCAGTACTGCCCTTTTTCGCCCGCACGTCCAAACGGAGTGCGGACTCCGTCGACGAACACGACATCCGTTCTATCGGCCACAGTGCCTCCCAAATCAGGTCGCTGACGATCCTAAGGAGGCCGGAACGCCGCAGAGGAATCGTTTGATTCTTTCTACGAAGCAGCTTCGGACGCGTCGCCGGGCGTTTGGCTGCTTTCCACAAAGGCCTGGGCGATCGACTGTGCGGTTGCCTCAATCTGCCAGCGCCGGGCGCCGTGCTGGGCGAGCGCGTCGGCGACGGCCGACGGGGTGACGTCGGCCGGTGGAGCCCAGGCGACGCGACGCAGCGTGTCGGGGGTGAGCAGGTTCTCCAGGGGGAGCGAGAGCTCCTCGGCCAGAGCCGTCAGGGCGGCGCGCGCGGCCTTGAGCCGGGCGTCGGCCTCCGGGTTGCGGTCGGCCCAGGCGCGGGGCGGCGGGAGGCTCTCGCCGGTGCCGCGCAGCACGGGGAGGTCGTCGGTCGTGCGGCCGGCCTCGATCGCGCCCCACCAGCGGTCCAGCTCGGTGCGGCTGGCGCGGCCGGTGAACTCGCGCATGGCGGCGAGGGCGCGCTTGGACTCGGGCATCGCCTTGGCGGCGGCCGTCAGGGAGGCGTCGGGGACGAGCCTCCCGGGCGCGACGTCGAGCTGCTGGGCGAGCGCGTCCCGGCTCAGCCACAGTTCACGCGCGGCGGCGAGGTTGCGCAGGCCGCGGATCGAGTGGATGCCGGACAGCCGGCGCCACGGCTCGTGCCGTGGGACGACGAGCTCGCGGGTGAGTTCGTCGGCGAACTCCTGCCGGGCGATGTCGGTCTTGCCGGCCTCCACGAGCAGCCCGGCGATCGCGTCGCGCAGGTCGGGCAGCAGCTCGACGTCGAGGGCGGCGTACTGCAGCCACGGCTCGGGAAGCGGGCGGGTCGACCAGTCGGCGGCGCTGTGCTCCTTGGCGAGGTGGATGCCGAGCAGCTCCTCCACGACAGTCCCGAGGCCGACGCGCGGCATCCCGAGCAGGCGCGCGGCCAGCTCGGTGTCGAAGATGCTGACCGGGTCGAGCCCGACTTCGCGCAGGCAGGTGAGGTCCTGGGTCGCGGCGTGCAGCACCCACTCATCGCCGGCGATCGCGTCGTTGAGCTCGTCGAACCGGCCGATCGCCGGCGGGTCGAACAGGAAGGTGCCGGAGCCGCGCCGGAACATCTGGATGAGGTAGGCGCGCTGCGAGTAGCGGAAGCCGCTCGCCCGCTCGGCGTCGACCGCGATCGGCCCCTCGCCCGCGACGAGGAGGTCGAGGGCGCGGTGATAGCCGTCGCGCGTTTCGATGACGGTGTGATCAGCCACGCGGTGTCCGTCTCGTGCTCAGCAGGCTCACCCCTTCGCCCGTCGGCGGCAGGCCGGCCAGCATGCACAGCAGCTCGCCCCAGCCCTCCACATGGGCGGCGATGTCGGTCTCCAGCGGGCTCCAGGAGGCGCGCAGCTCGATCTGGGCGCCGTCGCCCTGGGCGGCGAGCTCGCCGAAGCCGGTGGAGATGATCTTGGTCGCGGTGCCGCTGGCGGCGATGTACTTGGCGTGCCGGGCGTCGAGCGCGTCGACCAGCCACGACCAGGCCACGTCGGCGAGGAACGGGTCGAGCCCGATGTCGGTCTCCAGCGGGGCCTGCGCGAAGCAGACGATACGGAACGGGCCGCCCCAGGCCTCCGGCTCGTCGGGGTCGTAGAGCAGGATGAAGCGCCCGGTGCCGAGGTCGGAGTCGTCGCCGTGCCGCGCCGGCCGCACATCCGCCGCGAGCGCGAGGGAGTACGGGGCGAGCTGGGCGGGAGCCGGGATCTCGGTGACCACGAGCTCCGGCCGCGACGTCGCCGCGCGGATGGACTCCAGCGCCGCCGCAAACTCCCTGGGCAGGTGCGGCTCCCTGGGCTGGTGCTGGTCCCCGGGCAGCTGCGGCGGGGTCGAAGTGGGTGTCGACACGCTACGAACACTAGAAGGGTTCGGGGGCAGGCGACAGTAAGGCACGCCGCCTGGCGAACTCCTGAAGGCGGCGGCCCGCCGCCGCGGCTACGCTGTCGGGCATGGCGAGCACGAGCAGCGGAACGGGCGGGAACGGGGCACTCGGGAAGGCGTTCGGCGTCGGCGCGGCCGTCGCAGGAGGAATCGCGCTGGTCGCCGCGGCGTCCGCCGCCTACGCCGTGGCCCGAGTGGCACGGACGGTGATCACCCCGGTCCGCCGCCGGCCGCAGCGCGAGTTCGTGCGCGGCGTGGACGAGGCGCTCGGCACGATCACGCTCAAGCGGACGCCGGACGCGGCGATGCCAGGGCGCTTCGGGTTGTTCTTCGGCTCGGAGTCGGGCTACGCCAAGCTCGGCGGCCTCCTGGAGACCACGGACGGCAGCGTCGTCCGCGAGCTGGAGCGCGTCCAGTTCGGCGAGCTCGGGCCCGGACGCGCGCGGATCAGCGGGTACTACTACCTGGAGCCGGAGGAGCTCGGGCTTCCGGTGGAGAGCGTGGAGATCGAGACGGACCTCGGGCAGGCGCCTGCGTGGGTGTTCCCCGCCGATGAAACTGCGGCGGACGACTCCGCTACCGGCGGCCGCTGGGTCGTCCAGGTGCACGGCTGGGGCGCGACGCGGCAGGAGGGGCTGCGCGCGGTCCCGACGTTCCACGCCGCCGGGTACACCTGCCTCCTGGCCTCCTACCGCAACGACGGCGACGCCCCGGAGTCCGCCGATCGCCGGTACGGCCTCGGCGGCACCGAGTGGCGCGACATCGACGCCGCGATCCGGTACGCCGTGGACCACGGCGCGCGCTCGATCGTGCTGATGGGCTGGTCGATGGGCGGCGCGGTGGTGCTGCAGACGGTCACCCGCTCCGAGAACCTCGACCGGGTGAGCGGCGTGGTGCTGGAGTCGCCGGTCGTCGACTGGATCGACACGCTCGAGTTCCAGGCGAACATGCTGCGCCTCCCCGATGCGATCGCCCAGGGAGCGATGCGGCTGATCGCCTCCAACTGGAGTGGGCCGATCACCGGGCTGGGCGCCCCGATCGACCTGCGCAGCATGGACTTCGTGGCGCGGGCGGCCGACCTCAGCCTCCCGATGCTCATCCTGCACAGCCAGGACGACGGCTTCGTGCCGGACTCGGCCTCGCGCGCGCTCGCCGCGGCGCGCAGCGACATCGTCACGTTCGTGCCGTTCACGGTCGCGCTGCACACCAAGCTCTGGAACTACGACGAGGCGAAGTGGACGGCGGCCGTCAGCGAGTGGCTGGACGAGCGCGCGTGACCGGGCCGCATCGCCCGGCCCTGCCGCCCGCCGCCCGGCCGGGCGACAGGGTCGCGGTGCTGTCGCCGTCGTTCGCGGCGCCCGCGCGCTGGCCGGCCGTGCACGAGCAGGCGCTGCGGAGGCTGGAGGAGCTGACCGGGCTGGTGCCGGTGGAGTACCCGACCACCCGGCAGATCGGCGCGACGCCCGAGGAGCGGGCGCGGGACCTGAACGCGGCCTTCGCGGACCCGGGCATCCGCGCGGTGCTGGCGACCATCGGCGGCGACGACCAGGTGCGGGTGATCCCGCACCTCGACCGGGAGGCCGTGCTGGCCGACCCGAAGCCGTTCCTCGGCTACAGCGACAACACCAGCCTCCTCAACTGTCTCTGGTCGGCGGGCGTCGCCGGGTTCTGCGGCGGCAGCACGCAGGTGAACCTGGGGCCGGGGCCGCGGGTGCACGACATCCACCTCCGCTCGCTGCGCGCCGCCCTGCTCGGCGGCGACCCGATCGAGCTGACCGACCCGGGGGAGTCGGAGGACTTCGGGACCGACTGGGGCGACCCGCGCGCCCTGACGCAGACCGGGGAGCGCGAGCCGACCGAGGGCTTCGCCTGGGCGGGCCCGGCGCGCAGCGTCACGGGCACGACCTGGGGCGGCTGCCTCGAGGTCGTCGACTGGATCCTGCTCGCCGACCGCTTCCCGTTCCCGCCCGCGGCGCTGGAGGGCGCGGTGCTGCTGGTCGAGACGAGCGAGCTGACGCCGCCGGCGCACTGGGTGCGCTACACGCTGCGCGCCCTGGGCGAGCGCGGGCTGCTCGCGCCGCTCGCGGGCGTGCTCGCGGCCCGGCCCCCGGTGAGCACGTTCGAGCATCGGCCGGACGAGGCTGAGCGGAGGCGGCTGCGGCATGCACAGCGCGACGCCGTCATCGAGACCGTCGCCGAGTACAACGCGGAGGCGGTGGTGTGCGTCGGCGTGCCGTTCGGGCACACCTCGCCGCAGTGGATCGTGCCGTACGGCGGGCGGATCACCCTCGACGGCGAGAGCCGCCGGGTGTTCGCCGACTACCGCCGCGGCTGAGCGGGGCCGACTGGGCTACGCCGCCGCGACCTTCGCCCGCACCTGCCGCTTCGCGCGCCCCAGCAGCGCCGACATCCCGCGCAGGCGCAGCGGCGACACGGCCTGCGTGAGGCCGAGGGTGTTCGGGAAGTCGTCCGGCACCGCGAGCACCTCGTCGGCCGTGAGCCCGGCGAGGCCCTGGACGAGGATCGACGCGAAGCCGCGGGTGGTGGGGGCCTCCTGGGGGGCCGTGGCGAAGAGGTGGACGATGTCGTGCTCGTCCACCTCCACGAAGATGTAGACCGGCGCCTGGCACTCCTCGACCCGCTCGAGCAGGTCGGGGTGGTCGCGGTAGCGCTCCGGGAGGTCGGGCAGCTCGTCGGAGAACTCCAGCAGCAGCTGGAGGCGGTCGTTCTGCTCCAGCGCCTGGAAGTCGTCGCGGATCTCGGCGAGCGTGCCGGTGAGGGCGGTCATGCTTAAAGGCTACCTTCGTGCGGGCTCAGCAGGATCAGTGCGCCGGGACCTCGCCCGGCTCCGTCCCCGTCACGATGGGGACGCGCACGGCCGAGCCCCACTCCGTCCACGAGCCGTCGTAGTTGCGGACGTTCTCGAAGCCGAGCAGGTGGGTCAGCACGAACCAGGTGTGGCTGGAGCGCTCGCCGATGCGGCAGTACGCCACCACCTCGTCGCCGGGCTTCAGGCCGGCGTCGCCCAGGTAGATGGCCTCCAGATCGGCGCGGCGCTTGAAGGTCGCGTCCGGGGCGGCGGCGCGCGCCCACGGCACGGAGGCGGCAGACGGGATGTGGCCCGCGCGCAGCGCGCCCTCGGTGGGGTAGCCGGGGATCTCGGTGCGCTCGCCGCTGTACTCCTCGGGCGAGCGGACGTCGATGAGTGGCTTGCCCAGGTGGGCGAGCACGTCGTCCTTGAAGGCGCGGATGGTGTGGTCGTCGCGCTCCACCACCGGGTACTCGACGGGGGCGGGCGCCGGCACCTCGCGGGTGAGCTCGCGGCCCTCCGCGATCCACTTGTCGCGGCCGCCGTCGAGGAGGCGGACGTCCTCGTGGCCGAACAGCGTGAACACCCACAGCGCGTAGGCGGCCCACCAGTTGTTCTTGTCGCCGTAGATGACGACGGTGGTGTCGCGGGCGATGCCCTTGGCGCCGAGCAGCTCCGCGAACCGCTCCGGGCTGACGTAGTCGCGGACCACGGGGTCGTTGAGGTCGGTATGCCAGTCGATCTTGACCGAGCCGGGGATGTGGCCGGTCTCGTAGAGCAGCACGTCCTCGTCGGACTCCACCACGACCAGGCCGGGCTCGCCGAGGCGCTCGGCCAGCCAGCCGGTGCCCACCAGCCGTTCCGGGTGCGCGTAGCCGGCGAAGTCGGTCGAGGGGTCGGGGGCGATGGCCATGCTGCTGATCCTCCGGGTTAAGCTGGGAGCCTGCGAAATCGCGGGCCAGGAGTCCAGGCTACGCGGCCCGCAGCGGGTGACGAACGTCCCGTCAACACTTCTTCACACTAAAGGTGCGCATCCACACATGACGATCGAGACGACCGGAGCCCTGCCCCGCCTCGCGGACCGCTCGCCGGCGATCACCGGCGCCGAGATCGCGACGAGCCTGGTGCCGCCGTCGCAGTTCGAGCACGCCACCTTCGACTCGTACCGCCCCGACCACGACTACCCGTCGCAGTCGGAGGCCGTCGCCACGTTGAAGCTGTTCGCCAAGTCGTGGGAGCCGCAGCGCCCGGCCGGCCTGTTCAGCCGCAGCCGCCGCAAGGTGGAGGCCATGAAGCCTGGCGTGTACCTGGATGGCGGCTTCGGCGTCGGCAAGACCCACCTCCTCGCCGCGCTCTGGCACGAGGCGCCGGGTCCCAAGTATTTCGGCACGTTCATCGAGTACACCGCCCTGGTCGGCGCGCTCGGCTATGCGGGGGCCGTCGACCTCCTGCGCGGCTCCACCCTGATCTGCATCGACGAGTTCGAGCTGGACGACCCGGGCGACACCATGATGATGACGCGCATGCTGGGCGAGCTGGTCGCCTCCGGCACCCGCATCGCCGCCACGAGCAACACGCCCCCGAACGCGCTCGGCGAGGGCCGGTTCGCCGCGAGCGACTTCCTGCGCGAGATCCAGTCGCTCTCCGCCAACTTCCAGACCCTGCGCATCGACGGCCTCGACTACCGGCGCCGCGACACCTCCGGTGCAGCGGTCAGCGTCGACGCCGCGCAGTACGACCGGATGCTGGCGGCGCTCAGCGCGCGCGGCGAGACGGCCACCAGCGACACCTTCGACGCCCTCATCTCGCACCTCGCCACCGTGCACCCGTCGCGCTACATCAAGATGCTCGACGGCGTCGACGTCATCGGCCTCTCCGACGTCCATGTCCTCCACGACCAGATGGCGGCCCTCCGGCTGGTCGCGTTCATCGACCGCGTGTACGACGCCGAGATCCCGGTCGTGCAGACCGGCACCCCGCTCAGCGAGGTGTTCGACGACGAGATGCTCGGCGGCGGCTACCGCAAGAAGTACCTTCGCTCCGTCTCCCGCATGATCGCTCTGACGGCGGGCGAGCTGCCCCCGCACGACGAGTAGGGCCCCCTCTCTGTCCGCCCCGGATATTCGCACGGCGGCGAAACAGACTGTTTACACAATGCGGGGATGCGTAACACCCGCGAAACACGAGTAGCCCGCGTCCGAAACCTCCTGCGATCAGACTGGCTCCACCCCGAAGCGCCCGGCTCGGCTCCGATGAGTCAGAACCCCCCCCAGGGCGTCGCACAGAGAGGTAGAGACTCGCATGGTGTTGCACACAGCAGCGGACTACGCACCGACAGGGACCGTCAACGCCCTGTGGTTGCTCGTCGCCGCAGCCCTCGTCCTGTTGATGACCCCCGGCGTCGCATTCTTCTACGGCGGCATGGTCCGCGCGAAGAGCGTCGTCTCCATGATGATGATGAGCTTCGGCGCGATGGCCATCGTCGGCGTCCTCTGGGTCGTCTACGGCTACGGTCTCGCGTTCGGCACGCCGCTCATCCCGCACATCCTCGGCACGCCGGACTGGTTCCTGTCCAGCCTGATGGGCAAGGACGGGATGACGCCCGACCTGTACCATCTCGCGTTCGCCGGATTCCAGGCCACCTTCGCGATCATCACGGTCGCGCTGATCTCCGGAGCCATCGCGGACCGGGCGAAGTTCGGCGCCTGGATGGTCTTCGCCGGCATCTGGGTGACGGTCGTCTACTTCCCGGTCGCGTACTGGGTGTTCAACCTGCAGGACGGCTGGATCTCCACGATCCTGCATGTTAACGACTTCGCCGGTGGCACCGCGGTCCACATCAACGCCGGTGCGGCGGGCCTGGCGCTCGCCCTGGTGCTCGGCAAGCGCGTCGGCTTCCAGAAGGGCATGAGCAAGCCGCACAACGTGCCGCTGACGCTCCTCGGCGCTGCGCTGCTGTGGTTCGGCTGGTTCGGCTTCAACGCCGGCTCGGAGGGTGGAGTCGACGGCGTCGCCGCGATCGCCTGGATCAACACGCTCGCCGCCCCGGCCGCCGCGACCATCGGCTGGCTGATCGTCGAGAAGATCAAGGACGGCAAGCCGACCTCCATCGGTGCGGCGTCGGGTGCGGTCGCCGGCCTGGTCGCGATCACCCCGGCCTGTAACATCCTCACCCCGGGCTGGGGCATGCTGCTCGGCCTCGTCGCCGGCGCTGTCTGCGCGATCGCCATCGACCTGAAGTTCAAGCTCGGCTTCGACGACTCGCTCGACGTGGTCGGCATCCACCTGGTCGGCGGCATCATCGGAACGCTCTGGATCGGTGTCTTCGGCTTCACCCACGTCTACAACAGCAAGGGCGAGCCGACGAGCGCCTTCTCGAGCCTGCTGTACGGCGGCAGCTTCCAGCAGCTCGGAGCGCAGGCGCTGGGCGCCTTCAGCGTCCTGATCTACTCCTTCGTCCTGGCCTACGCGATCGGCTGGGTCATCCAGAAGACGATGGGCTTCCGGATCAAGAACGAGGACGAGCTGGCCGGCGTCGACACCGTCGTGCACGGCGAGGAGGGATACTCGCTCGAGCCGGTGTGACCGACCCACACCATCGAGCATCCGCGAACGGGGTGCCGCCTGCGGGCGGCGCCCCGTTCCGCGTGGCGGCGGCCGCTAATGTAATGCTTGCATTGAGGCGGAAGGAGCGGGATGGCCGCCACGAGCGAGCAGGTCGACACCCTGCTGCTGTTCGTCTCCGGGGCACTGACGCTGCTCGTCCCGTTCGGCCTCGCGTTCTTCGTCGGCGGGCTCGGTGGGAGCGCGACGACCTCCCGGGCCCTGAAGTTCGCCCTGACCGGCACGGCGGCGACCATCCTGCTCGGGGTGGCCGGCGGCTACGGGATGCTGGCGGGGCGGCCGCTGCTGGCGCATGTGCTCGGCGCTCCGTCGTTCGACCTCGCCGGCGGCTTCGGGGCGGCGTCGCACCGGCCCGACCTGTACGCCCTGGCCAGGGCAGGGGCGATCCTCGCGGCGGCCGCGGTGTCGGTCTCGATCGTGGGCGTCGCCGTCGCGTCGCGGGTCACGCTGCGCGCCTGGCTGGTCTTCACGGTGCTCTGGTCGGTGCTGGTGCTGTACCCGGCGGGCTACGCCGTGTTCGCGCTGGACGACGGCTGGGCGTCCGGCGTGCTGGGCGTGATCGACTTCGGGGGAGCGCTGCCCATCGGCGTCGCGGCGGGCGCAGCGGCTGCCGGGGTCATCCTGGCGTGCGGGCGCGGCGAGCACCGGCCTCCGGAGCGGCGCAGCTTCCCGGCCATCGCCATCGGCGGGACACTGCTCTGGGTCGGCTGGCTCGGACTGGTCGTCGGCTCGGAGCGATCGGTGGACTCCTACCTCAGCCTGATCGCGATCAACGCGTTCATCGCCTCCGCCGGGGGCTGCCTGGCCTGGATGGTCGTGGACCGGGTGCTGCTGCGGCGGCCCACCACGGTGAGCGCGCTCTGCGGCGCCTTCTCCGGGCTCGTGGCGATCACACCGGCGGCCGGCGTGCTGACCGTCGGCTGGTCGCTGCTGCTCGGCGCCATCGCCGCGGTGGCGTGCGCGACAATGGTCGACCTGGCCGCCCGCGCGCGATTCGGCGCATCGATGGCGCTGATCGTCATCGTGACGGTCGCGAGCATGGTCGGCCTGCTCTACCTCGGGCTGTTCGCCAGGGGCGGCGGGATGGTGGACAGCGGCAACTTCGACCTGTTCACCGCCCAGGCGATCGCGGGGTTCTCCGTGCTGATCGGGTCGTTCCTGGTCTCACTGCTGCTAGCGCTCGCGCTGCGCTTCACGCTGGGGCTCACCCGGGTCCGCTATCGTGCCACGAGTGAGCCGACTCCTCGACGCGATCGCACGACTGTTCCGGCCGGCGGCGCGGAAGACTGAACGACCGGCCTCCCGGTTCGCCCCCGCCCGCCCCGGACGCGTCGCCGGGCTCGAGCCGGGGCGCGGGGGCGTCGACGCGACGATCCAGGTCGACCCGCGCCGGCTGAAAGGCCTGCGCACCTCCTACAACCCGAAGACCGACGGCGAGCCCGACCCGGGCGAGATCGTCTGGACCTGGGTGCCGTACGAGGAGAACGACGGCCGCGGCAAGGACCGCCCGGTGCTTGTGGTGGCGGCGGAGCCCTCCGGCAGCCTGATCGCGGTCGCGCTGACCAGCCAGGCGCATCCCGGGCGTCCCGAGTACCTGGCGATCGGCGCGGGCGACTGGGACGGCAAGGGCCGGCCGAGCTTCGTCAAGCTCGACCGGGTGTTCCGCGTGCACCGCACCGGGATGCGCCGGGAGGCCGCCGCACTCGACGCGCGCCGGTTCGCAACCGTCCGCAGCGCGCTGCGGGCGCTGTACGGCTGGAGCTGAGCGGCGACCGTGACGAACGGTGAAGGGGAACTGCACGGCTCCCGGCCTTCGTCACTACAGTGTCGGCATGCCTGACGACTGTTCGCGCCCGCTCGACTTCGAGACCCGGCAGATCCACGCCGGAGCGGTGGTCGACGCCGAGACCCGCGCCCGGGTCACCCCGATCTACCAAACCGCCGGCTACGTCTTCGACGACTTCGACGACGGTGAGGAACGCTTCGCCGGCCGCAGCCGCTACCGCGCCTACTCCCGCAACGACAACCCGACCAACGCGGTGGCCGGGCGGCGCATCGCCGACCTGGAGGGCGGCGTCGACGGGATCGTGGTCTCCAGCGGGCAGGCCGCCATCGCCGCGGCGATCAACGCGCTCGCCGAGGCGGGCGACCACATCCTCGCCACCCGGTCGCTGTACGAGGGGACGCGGGAGATGTTCCGCGGCATCCTGAAGCGGCAGGGGATCGCGTTCGAGTACGTGGACGACGACGCGTCCGACGCCCAGTGGGCGGCGCGGTTCCGGCCGAACACGAAGGCCGTCTACACCGAGACGCTGCCGAACCCGCTCAACCAGGTGGTCGACATCGAGCGGCTGGCCGGGATCGCGCACGCGGCCGGCGTCCCGCTGGTCGTCGACAACACCGTGCCGACCCCGTACCTCTGGCGCCCCATCGAGGACGGCGCCGACATCGTCGTGCACTCGACCTCCAAGTGGCTGTCCGGTCACGGATCGGTGATCGGTGGCGCGGTGGTCGACGGCGGCCGGTTCGACTGGGCGGCGCACGCCGACCGCTTCCCGCAGCTCACCGAGCCGCCGCGGCCGGGGGTAGCCTCCTTCGTGGAGCGGTTCGGCGCCGGGGCGTACCTGGCCTACCTGCGCACGGTGATCGTGCTGGAGTACGGGCCGACGGTGCCGCCGATGAGTACGTTCCTGCTCCTGCACGGCGTCGAGACGCTGTCGGTGCGGATGGACCGGCACGTCGCCAACGCACAGGAGGTGGCGGAGTTCCTGGCCGGCCGGCCGGAGGTGGCGCGGGTGCACTACCCGGGGCTCGCCGGGGACCCGTTCCACGACCTCGCGGGCAGGTACATGCCGCACGGCGCCGGCTCCATCGTCTCGATCGACCTCGCGGGAGGGAGGGAGGCCGCTCAACGGTTCCTCGACGCGCTGCAGCTGATCAGCCCGATGACGCACATCGGCGACGTGCGCACGCTGGCCATCCACCTGGGCAGCACCATCCACGCCAAGCTCACCGAGGAGGAGCGGCTGGAGGCCGGCATCACGCCCGGCCTGGTGCGCCTGTCCATCGGCCTCGAGAGCCCCCGCGACATCATCGCCGACCTGCGCCGCGCCCTCGAGGCGTAGCGCCCGCGACATTCGTGCCGAATCGCGCGAATGCGCCGCCGTTTCGCGACATTCGTGGCGAATCGTGAGGGGGTTACGCGGGGAGGGGCGCCAGCGCCGGGCGCGCCGCGGCGACGGTCGCGGCGATGCGGCGGACCGCCTCCACGACGGTGCTCGGGTCGCAGGCCAGGTTGATCCGGGCGAAGCCGCGTCCCTGCTCGCCGAACGCGAGCCCGGAGTTGAGCGCGACCCGGCCGACGTCGATCAGAGTGCGGGCCGGGTCGTCGCCGAGCCCGGTCTCCCGGAAGTCCAGCCAGGCCAGGTAGCCGGCGTCGGGCCGGACCACCCGCACCGCGGGCGCGTGCACGGCGAGCTCGGCCTCCAGCAGCCGGAGGTTCGTCACGAGCTGGTCGAGCAGGCCGTCGCGCCAGCGCAGGCAGGACAGCGCCGCGACGTTGGCGTGCAGGCCGAGGATGCTGGTGCGTGCGGCGAGCTCCTCCGGGAGCCGGGTGAGCAGGTCGGCGGTGGCCGGCTCGGCGGCCACGATGACCGCGCACTTGAGCCCGGCGAGGTTCCACGCCTTGCTGGCGGAGGTCACCGTGACGGCGCGGGCGCTTGCGGCCCTGGCGACAGGGGCGAACGGCGTGAAGCGGGCGCCGGGGTGGGCGAGCGGGGCGTGCACCTCGTCGCTGACGACGAACACCCCGTAGCGGGCGGCGAGGCGGGCGAGCGCCTCCAGGCTGCGCCGGCTGTGACATCGGCCGGTCGGGTTCTGCGGGTTGCAGAGCAGCATGGCGTCGGCTCCCGCGGCGAAGGCGGCCTCCAGGCCGTCGAGGTCGAGCGTCCAGCCGGCGTCCTCGCGCAGCGGGACGGTGATCGCGACCGCGTCGGCCTCCTCGATCATCTCGAAGAACGGCGGGTAGACGGGAGGCGTCAGGACGACGCGCCCACCGGCCTCCGGCAGCACCAGCCGCAGCGTCTCGACCACGCCCACCGTCACGTCGGTGGCCAGGTGCACCCACTCGGGGTCGACGCCCCACGACCACGAGCTCCAGGCGAAGTCCGCGAAGGCGGGCGCCAGTGGACCGGCCGAGTCGAGGTAGCCGGTGTCCGAGTTGCGGAGCGTCTCGGCGACGCGGTCGAGGATGGCCGGCTCGACGTCGAAGTCCATCTCGGCGACGAACACCGGCAGGACGTCCGCGGGATAGCGGCGCCACTTGATGCTCGACCGGGACGCGAAGAGCTGCTCCAGGGGCCGGGCCGGTGCGAAGCTCATCGCCCAAGGATGCGGCACCGCGGCGCCGAGCGCATCCGGCCGCGTCACGGAACGTAAGGTAAGGACGGAAGACCATCGATCGGAGGGCCGTGCGCGTCGAGGTGCTGCACATCCAGG
Organism: Leifsonia sp. NPDC056824; assembly: GCF_042789575.1. Taxonomy (NCBI): domain Bacteria; kingdom Bacillati; phylum Actinomycetota; class Actinomycetes; order Micrococcales; family Microbacteriaceae; genus Leifsonia; species Leifsonia sp. NPDC056824. The sequence goes on from NZ_JBHUAV010000002.1 coordinate 22,617, forward strand.
ACTGCCCGAGCTGGCGCGAAGCCGGCGCACGGCTGGAGCTCGCGCTCGCCGAGGCCGGGATCGACGCGACGGTGGAGTACCGGCTGCTGGAGGCCCCGGCCGACATCGCCGGGACGGTGTTCGCCGGCTCGCCGACGATCGTGGTCGACGGCGCCGACCTGTTCCCGGCGGCGGAGCCCATCCGGGAGCTGGCCTGCCGCGTGTACCCGACACCGGCCGGGCTGCGGGGGATGCCGGACACCGCGCAGTTGGTGACGGCGCTGCGCGGCCTCGCGGCCACGGGCTAGGCCGGGAGGTCCCCGGAGGCGCCCGCCGCCCCCGGAGACCCGCTTCCTCAGCAGCCCCCGCGACTCAGTGGATCGGGAACTGCTGCGCGGGAAGCCCGTTGCAGCTGTAGATCTGCAACTGCGTCCCCGGTGTGACGCTCCCGCCCGGGTCGTCCAGGCAGAGCCCGGACTGCGGGTTCAGGAGCGAGCCGTTCGACTGCGGCACCCAGACCTGACCGCCGGCGGAGTCGCAGGTCCAGAGCTGGACCTTCGTGCCCTTCACCGTGCTGTTCCCCATGATGTCGAGGCAGGCGCCGACCGTCGTGAGCGTGTCGTCCGGGTTGAGCACCCACTTCTGGTCCAGCGCCGAAGAGTCGCAAGTGTTGAGCTGCGCCTGCTCACCGTTGGCCCCGGTGTCGTTGCCGGAGGGGTCGACGCACAGGCCGCCCTTGCCGACGAGCTGCACGCCGCCGCGGCTGTAGCCCACGTAGTTCGTCGCGACGATGTTCGCCTGGACGGCGGCATCGGTCGCGTCCGGCGCGTAGCCGGCGGTCATCGCGCCCTCGAAGAAGGAGCCGGTGCCGCGGTTGCTGTTGTCCCCTCCGGTACCCAGCACGATGGAGCCCTCCAGGTGCATCGGCGCGTAGCCTCCCGCCGGCAGCGGTCCGTCGTACCAGGTCGTCAGAGCGCCGGACTGCGAGTCGCCGCCCTTGAGCGCGAAGCTCGTGGTGCCGTTGTTCTTCAGCACGGCCGTGACGAAGTCGCTGCTGTTGCCGTGATTGGAGTTGTCGGTGAGCGTGGCGCCCTTGTAGAGGCCGTTCTCCAGGTCGGCCGCGATCCAGGGGCCGTTGCCGTAGCTGCCCGTGGCGTTGCGCACCGAGATATTGAGGGCGTCCATGTGCCCGGCGCCGGTGTCGGCCTCCTGCACCTCGGCGTTGCCGAAGTCGGAGCAGCACTTGTCGTTGGTGTTCGTCCCGCTGCCGACCAGATACATGGACTCCGGCTGCGATCCGGTCGCGACGCCCGCTCCGCTGGTGTGCCGGTAGCCGACGCCCGGCTGCATGAGGATGCCGTACGCCTCGTGACCGTTGACGGTGACCGGGAGCTGGTCGGCGATGGCGCCGACGTCCTGGCCGCCCTGCAGGCCGGGTCCCTCGATGGTGAGGTCGTTGTGGCGCGGCGACTGGTCGTAGACGACGGTGATCGTGCAGGTGGTCCCGGCGCAGAACGTGTCCTGCGCCGCGGCGTTCGCGTAGCCTCCCGCGCTCAGCACCCCGATGTCGAGGGTGTGGCCGTCGGAGGCCCGGGTCACCCGGTACAGGCTGCCGCCGTAGCCGGCGTAGAGCGCGCGCACCGAGCTGTACGCGGCGACGCACGGCGTGGAGGCCGAGCCGTACAGGTCGCAGGGGAGCGACGTGGTGGCGGCCGCGCTCTGCGGTACGGCGACGAGGGCGAGCCCGACGAGCGCGAGAGAGCCGAGGGCCGCCGACCACCCCCGCGCCCTGCCGGTTCGCGGCCGCCGGCCGATGAGTTTCCCGAGATGGTGCATGGTGCCCCTTTCGCTGGCGCGACTCTGCGCCGTGAGAGCGCCGAGGCTCGGCGCTGTACGGATGCTAGGACCGCGGAATTCTTCCGGAAACCGGGCGGCCGAATGGATATCTCCGGACCCTTCGTCGCCGGATTCCCGCGGGGGAGCGGGCGTCAAGGATGTTGTGAAAATTCATTTATGCCGTTGCGTTGACGGAATAATTCACGCTCCATACAGTTGCGATCGTGCACAAGCCCAACGACGTGCCGCAGCTGATCCGGCGCACCCACGAAGAGCGGATACTCGCGACCCTCCGCGAGATCGGCCCGCTGACCCGTGCGGAGCTGGAGAAGCGCGTCGGGCTCTCCCGCACCACGCTCTCGGACATCACCGCTGTGCTGCTGCGCCGCGGCGTCCTCGTCGAGCGCCAGACGCACGACGACAAGCGCGGCCGGGGACGGCCGGCGTCCAAGCTGGCGCTCGACCCTGCGTCCGGGCAATTCCTCGGCGTCGACCTCGGTCACCGGCGTGTGCACGTCGCCGTCGTCAACGCCTCCAACGAGATCATCGTCTCGGGAGAACGCGCCTACGACCCGGACACCTCCTGGTCCGAGCGGATCGACGCCACCTTCGCGCTCATCGAGGAGCTCGCCAGGGACGAGGAGGTGGGGCTCCAGGCGCTGGAGGGCATCGGCATCGGCGTCCCGGGGCCGCTCAGCACCGCCTTCCGCGGCGAGCAGCGCACGCCGCCGCGCTGGCGGGGGCAGGGCAGGGATGAACTGCTCGACCTGATCCGCGGCCGGTTCGCCGGGAGGTTCTCCGCTCCGCTCACCCTCGACAACAACACCCGGCTGGCCGGACTCGGCGAGGCGGTCTGGGGCCGGGCCGACGACGCCGACAGTCTCCTGTACGCGCGGCTCGGCGACGGCGTGGGCGGCGGCCTCGTGGTCTCCGGCCGGCTGGTCTCCGGCGCGTCCGGCTCGGCCGGGGAGGTCGGCCATGTGACCGTCGAGCCGGACGGCCTCCCGTGCTGGTGCGGCAAGACCGGCTGCCTGGAGACGGTCGCGTCCGTGCCCGCGATCCAGGACCGGCTGACGGCGGTCCGCGCCGCGGACGACGCGGACGGGTCGGTCGCGGCCGCGGTCGTGCGCGCGGCCGGGGAGGCGACCGGGCGGGCGCTCGCCGCGGCCTCGGTGGTCGTCGACCCGCGGGACATCGTGATCGCGGGAGACGTGCTCCGGTTCCCCGGCTTCCTCGACGCGGCCCGCGAGGCGTTCGCGCACGAGACCCTCCTGGTCGGAGGCGGCGCCCGGCTGCGGGTCTCCACCCTCCGCGACGAGGCCGGCGCGCTCGGCGCGATCGCCGCGGCCTTCCACCGCTCCTCACTGCTGGTCGGCTACGCGAGCCTCGCCGGCCTCCCCGAACCCGCCGACGCCGCGCGCCGGCAGGCCTAGACCCCGACCCACCCAGCACCCCGACCCACCCAGCACCCCGAACCACCCCGACAAGGAGAACCGATGACGACCCTCGCGACCGAGAGCCTGCCCGTGGAGGACGGCGCAGCGCCGCCCGCACGCCCCGGCCGGCGCCGGCGGGTGCCCTCCTGGGTGTTCACCACCGTCTCGATCGTGGCGGGCATCGGCGCCTTCTGGGTGCTGTCGTTCTTCACGATCCTGCCCAGCCCGCCCGCGGTCGTCGCCAAGACGATCGACCTGGCGTCGAACGGCATCCTGTTCACCGACATCGGGGCGAGCCTCGCCCGGGTGCTGGTCGGCTTCCTGCTCGGGACGCTGCTGGCCGTCCCGGTCGGCTTCCTGATGGGCTGGTACACCACCGCGCGCGGCCTGCTGCACCCGTGGGTGCAGTTCGTGCGCATGATCCCGCCGCTGGCGATCCTGCCGCTCTCGATCGTCGTGCTCGGCACGGGCGAGGTCGCGCGGGTGTTCGTCATCTTCCTGGCGTCGTTCCTCGCCGCGATCGTGGCGACCTACCAGGGCGTCGTCAGCGTCGACCGCACGCTGGTGAACGCCGCGCGGGTGCTCGGCGCGAAGGACGGCACGATCTTCGCCCGCGTCATCGTCCCGGCCTCCTCGCCCTTCATCTTCGTCGGCATGCGCGTCGGCCTCGGCTCGTCGTGGGCGACCCTCGTCGCCTCCGAGCTGATCGCGGCCCAGCAGGGCCTCGGCTTCCGCATGCAGCAGGCGCAGCTCTACTTCGATCTGCCGACGATTTTCGTATCCATCATCTTCATCGGCCTGCTCGGTCTGCTCATGGACCGCCTGCTGATGGCCATCGAACGGAGAGTGACCTCGTGGCAGGAACGCCGATGACCCCCAAGATCAGCGTCACGGACCTCCGGAAGGTCTTCCCGCTCGGCAGCGGCGAGTTCACCGCCCTCGGCGGGGTGGACCTGGATGTCGCCGACGGTGAGTTCGTCACCTTGGTCGGGCCGTCCGGCTGCGGCAAGTCCACGCTGATGAACATCGTCGCCGGGCTCGAGACGCCGACCTCCGGCACCGTTGTGGTCGACGGGGAGCCGGTCGACGGGCCCGGCCCGGAGCGCGGCGTGATCTTCCAGCAGTACGCGCTGTTCCCGTGGCTGACGGTTCGCAAGAACGTCGAGTTCGGCCTCCGCGTCTCGGGAGTGCCTGCCGCGGAGCGCCGCGAGCGCGCGCAGCACTACATCGACCTGGTCGGGCTGACCACGCACGCGGACCAGCTCCCCAAGGCACTCTCCGGCGGCATGAAACAGCGCACCGCCCTCGCCCGCGCCTACGCGGTCGACCCGCAACTGCTGCTGATGGACGAGCCGTTCGGCGCCCTCGACGCGCTGACCCGGGTCACCCTCCAGGACCGGCTGCTGCGCACCTGGCAGGAGGAGCGGCGCACCGTCCTCTTCGTCACGCACGACGTCGAGGAGGCCGTGTACCTGGCCTCCCGCGTGGTCGTCATGGCCGCACGGCCCGGCCGGATCTTCGAGGTCATCGACGTCGACCTCCCGCCGAACCGGACCGAGGAGACCCGGCTCTCGCCCGAGTTCGCGGAGATCAAGAACCGCGTCTGGCGGGCCGTGTACCACCAGCCGGCCCTCGACACGGCGAGCGTCGGCGCGCAGCGCTGACCTCGCCTCTGAACCGCACCACAACACGTCCCAGCTCCACCCGACTCACAGAAAGCAGCATCGCCATGCCAAAAATCCCCGCACGCCTGGGCATCGCCGCCCTCGCCGCCGGAGCACTCGTCCTGTCCCTGGCCGCCTGCAGCACCGGTTCGGCCACGGCCGGCTCGGGCTCCAGCGCGACCTCGTGCTCGACCACGCAGAACGTCAACTTCGGCTACATCGGCGACTTCAACGGCACCAGCCTCCTCGCCATCGCCAAGGCCAAGAACCTGTGGGCGGCGCACTGCCTGAACGTGAACCCGCAGGTCTTCACCAACGGCCCGCTGCAGATCACGGCCATGGCCTCCGGCAGCCTCGACTTCGGCTACATCGGCCCTGGCGCGCTCTGGCTGCCCGCCTCCGGCAAGGCCAAGATCGTCGCGATCGACACCTTCACCAACGCGGACCGCATCGTCGCGCTCCCCGGCAAGGGCATCAAGTCGATCAAGGACCTCAAGGGCAAGAAGGTCGCCTACCCCAAGGGCACCTCGGGCGAGATGATCCTGCGCCTGGGCCTCCAGAAGGCGGGCATGAGCATGAGCGACATCGACGCGACCCCGCTCGACTACTCGACGCTGACCTCCGCGCTCTCCGCCGGCCAGTTCGACGCGGCCGGCTTCGGCTACCCGCAGCTCACCACGGTGAAGAAGCAGCAGCCGGGCATCATCGAGCTCGCCAAGGACTCCGACTTCTCCAGCTCCATGCGCTTCGTCACCGCGTTCGTCGCCCGGGAGAACCTGCCGACGCAGAACCCGAAGATGGTGTCGGCCGTGCTCGCGGTGCTCAAGGAGGCCAACGACTACCGGCTCGCGCACCGCACCGAGGCCATCAACCTCGTATCGCAGATGACCAATGTCCCGGTCGACCAGGTGACCACCGACGCGAGCTTCGACCAGCTCGTCTCGTCGGCGTCGCTGGAGGCCTCCACCAAGTCCGGTGACGTGAACAAGTGGCTCGACACCTTCGGGAAGTACTTCACCACGGTCGGCACGCTCCAGCAGCCGGGCAGCGCGAAGGACTACTACACCTCCGACCTCTATGCCAAGGCGGGACATTGACCTCCACCGCTCCACAGCACGACGGCCGGAGGAACATCCTGTTCCTGCTGACCGACCAGCACCGGGTCGACACGCTCGGCTGCTACGGCAACACCCGGATCAGCACCCCGGCCCTGGACCGCCTGGCGGCCACGGGCACGCGGTTCGACCGGTGGTACACCCCGACGGCGATCTGCACCCCGGCGCGCGCGAGCCTGCTGACCGGTCAGGCGCCGTTCCGGCACCGCCTGCTCGCCAACTACGAGCGGAACGTCGGCTACCTGGAGGACCTGCGCGAGGGTCAGTTCACCTTCGCGCAGGCCCTCCAGGAGCAGGGCTACCGCACCGGGCTGGTCGGCAAGTGGCACGTCGGCACGAACAAGACCGCGGCCGACTACGGCTTCGAGGGCCCGACGCTGCCCGGCTGGCACAACCCGGTCGACAGCCCGGACTACCTCGCCTACCTCGCCACGAACGGCTACCCGCCGTACGCGATCGACGACCGCATCCGCGGCGTGCTGCCGAACGGGAGCCCGGGCAACCTGCTCGCCGCCAGGCTCCACCAGCCGGAGGAGGCCACGTTCGAGTACTACCTGGCCGAGAAGGCGATCGCGATGCTGCGCGACTTCGCCGCGGGCAAGCGAACCGAAGGGACGCCGTTCTTCCTGGGGCTGCACTACTTCGGGCCGCACCTGCCGTACCTGCTGCCGGACGAGTTCTTCGACATGTACGACCCGGCGCAGATCGAGCTGCCCGCGTCCGTGCAGGAGGACTTCCTCGGCAAGCCGCCGGTGCAGCGCAACTACAGCAAGCACTGGACCTTCGACACCATCCCGATCGAGACCAGCCGCAAGCTGATCGCGGTCTACTGGGGCTACGTGACGCTCATCGACCGGCAGCTCGGCCGCGTGCTCGACGTGCTCGACGAGCTGGGGCTGGCGGACGACACCGCGGTGTTCTTCTCCAGCGACCACGGTGAGTTCACCGGCGCGCACCGCCTCCACGACAAGGGGCCGGCGATGTACGAGGACATCTACCGCACCGCCGGCATCATCCGGGTGCCGGGGATGCCGCCGGGGCAGGTCAGCGACGAGTTCGTGACGCTCACCGACGCGACCGCGACCATCCTCGCGCTCGCCGGAGCCGACACCCGCCCGGCGCTGGACTCCCGCAACCTGCTGCCGCTGGTCGGCGGGGAGGAGGTCGACTGGCAGCAGGACGTGCTGTGCGAGTTCCACGGCCACCACTTCCCGTACCCGCAGCGGATGCTGCGCGACCGGCGCTACAAGCTGGTCGTCAACCCGGAGTCCGTCAACGAGCTGTACGACCTGGAGACCGACCCGGACGAGCTGCACAACCGCTACGAGCACCCCGAGTTCGAGGAGATCCGCGCCCGGATGCTGCACCGGCTCTACACGGCGCTGGTCGAGCGCGGCGACAACTTCTACCACTGGATGACGTCGATGTATGACGTGGGGGGAGTCCGTTACGATCCGAGCATGAGCGGGCTTGACGAGAGCAGTTACCCGGTCCGATGAGCGAGCGCCGGCCGAACGTGGTGATGATCCTCACCGACGACCACGCCTCCCACGCGATCGGGGCGTACGGGTCGGTGGTGAACGCAACGCCGCGCATCGACGAGATCGCGCGGCGCGGCGCGCTCTTCCAGAACTGCTTCGTCACGAACTCGCTGTGCTCGCCGAGCCGGGCGAGCATCCTGACCGGCACGTACAGCCACGTCAACGGCGTGACCACGCTGGAGACGCCGATCGACGCCTCCCAGCCGACGTTCGTGTCGCAGCTGAAGGCCGCGGGCTACCGTACCGCCATCGTCGGCAAGTGGCACATGGGGCACGGGCCCGGCCACGATCCCGAAGGCTTCGACTACTGGGACGTGCTGGTGGGATCGGAGGGGCAGGGGGAGTACTGGGACCCGCTGTTCCTGTCGGCGGCGGGGGAGCGGACCGTGCCGGGGTATGCGACGGACATCATCACCGACCTGGCGCTCTCGTGGCTGGATTCGCTGGAGGGCGACGACCCGTGGTGCGTGCTGATCTACCACAAGGCGCCGCACCGGCCGTGGGAGCCGCGGGAGGGGTCGCGGCCCCGGACCGAGGCGGTACCGCTGCCCGCGACCTTCGACGACGACTACGCCACCCGGTCGGCGTCCGCGCGGAGGGCCGCCATGCGGATCGCCGAGCACCTCGCCCTGGAGGACCTGAAGGCGTCGCCGCCCGACGGTCTCGGCTACGAGGACGCCGCGGTCTGGAAGTACCAGCGCTTCATGGAGGATTACCTCGACTGCGTGCAGGCCGTGGACGAGAACGTCGGCCGCGTCATCGACTGGCTCGACGAGCGCGGCCGGTTCGACGACACCCTGCTGATGTACGCCTCCGACCAGGGCTTCTTCCTCGGCGACCACGGCTGGTTCGACAAGCGCCTGATGTACGAGGAGTCGCTGCGGATGCCCCTGGTGCTCAGCCTCCCGTCGCGGGTGAAGGCCGGGACCGTGCACGACGGGATCGTGACGAACGTCGACTGGGCGCAGACCATCCTCGACGCCGCGGGGGTGGAGCCCGCTTCGCGGATGCAAGGACGGAGCTTCTGGGGCGACGTGGTGTCGTCCCCGTCGTCGCCGCCCGCGGACGGGATGTATTACCGCTACTGGGAGCACGACGACAGCTCCCACCGCGCGCCCGCGCACTACGGCTACCGCACGCGCACGCACAAGCTCATCTACTTCTACAACGACGGCCTCGGACTGGCGGGGACCGGACACTTCACGTACCCGCCGGAGTGGGAGCTGTACGACCTGGAGCGCGACCCGGAGGAGGTGCGCAACGTGTATTGGGAACCGGAGTACGCCGAGGTGCGGGCCGAGCTGACGGCGGCGATGCTGCGCGAGCAGGAGCGGGTGGGGGATCTGCCGCATCCGAGCCAGGGGGCGGAATAGCGCGGCGACGAATACCGTACTGGCACGGATTCTGCGCCCGCGGCCCGTCGCTAGCGTTCGAGCCATGACGGAAATGACCGGCGCCCTCCCACCCGACACCGACCGCTTCGCCTGGGTGCGCAAGCTCCTGCCGCGGATCGTGGTCGGCGCGCTGATCGCCGCGGCACTGGTCGGCGTCTATGCGGTGATCATCGGGACTTGGGACGAGACCTGCTGGCGGCTGATCGGCACGATCGCGCTGTTGGTGTTCTTCTCGCTGGTGTCCTGGTACGACGCGGACGTGTCCGCCCGCCGCGCGTCGTGGTTCGGTGCGGTGTCGGTGATCCTGTCGGCATTCCTGCTGCTGGACGGCCTGGTGAAGATCTGGGCGCCGGCGCTCGACGGCAGCTCCTCCCCGGACGACGGGACCGGCACGTCCTCCTGGGGCTTCTTCGGCTGGATCGCGCTCGTCGTCGTCGTGCGGCTCGGCCTCCTGCACATCCACCTGGTGCTGAACACCCAGCGCCGCTTCACCGGGCCGATCATGTCCAAGGTGACCGTGTGCACCCTGGTGCTGGTCGGTGCGCTCACCCTGGGGCTCGCGGCGCCGCTGGTGTTCGACCACACGACGTTCACGGACACGTACTGGCGGCTCGTGGCGACCATCGCGATCCTGGACGCGCTGGGGACGATCCTGATCCCGCTGACGTACACGCTGTTCGGGCCGAAGGAGTCGCGACCTGCGAGGGCGGTGCCTCCCGCCGTCGGGCCCGTTGGGTATGCGCCACCTGCTGCTGCGCCGGTCGCTGCTCCGGCGACCACCACCACTTACGCTCCGCCCGCGGCTCCTGCCGCCGCAGCCGTGCCGTCGTCTCCGTACCCGAACGTGCTGACGCCGGTCGGTGGATACCGCCTGGAGTGGCCGCGCTACGTCAACGGGACGCCGCTCCCGGCCCGGCCGGACGGCTCCCCGGACTTCACCGGCGTCGTCGGATACTGAGTCGGCGGCGCCTGCTCTACGCGAACACGAAGTAGAACGTCAGATGCAGCGCCAGGATGAGATGAATCGACCTGAGCCACACGCGCAGCGACGCCATCGTGAAGCCGAGGGCCAGAATGGCAAGACTCGGGAGCACGTTGGTCGGTGCGAAGCGTTCGGGGATGAACAGCGCGTGTCCGAGCCAGAACATGACCGCACTGACGACGATCACACCCCAGGCAGGCAGGCGCTCGCCGAGGTAGCTTTGCAGCAGTCCGAAGGTGAGATAGTCCTGCCAGAACACCGAGACGGTCATCCAGAGCATGTAGAGGACGACCGGCAGCATGAGGCTGTAATGAAACGGGAGAGCGACGGACGTGATCAGCGGTAGCGCGTAGAGGTAGACGGTCCCGGAACGAGCGAAGAGGACGCGGTTGTAGCGACGGTGCGTGAGGACAAGGATGACCGCCAGCACAAGCGCCAGCATCGTCTCGATGAGGACGGAGACGGCCAGGTCGTCCGTGAACAGCTGACCGACGCCGTTGCCCAGACCTGGTGTCAGGTACCAGCCTCCAAGCCAGAGGAACGCAGCCAGGATGACGACCCACCACGGACGTGAACTGAAACGTGTAACAGACATTTCGGATTCGAGCATGGCGTCATTCTTTCACGGGCGCTTCATCCGCAGCCGAGGTTGACGATGCGGTCTACCGCAGCTCACCCGCCGGGCGGTACCCTTCGGCGGAAAGGCCTATCGTGTTCCGCACTGCCGCGTATGCTGCCGTGCTGACGGCAGCGGTGATCGTCCTGACCGGGTGCACCCCGGACAGCACGCCACCCGCGGCTACGAACACCCCCACCGGCGCGTCGACTGTTCTGCTGGAGTACGCACCCAGCGATCCCAGGACCGGCGAGGGTCACCTTCTGCACCTCTACCTGCCTGCCCGGAAAGCGCAGAAGCGCGTCCCGCTGATCGTGTGGACCGGCGGCAACGGCTGGCTCCGCGACGACGGCGGCGATGTCGGTGAGAGTGCCGCGCAGCTCTTCGGCCCCGAAGGCTACGCGGTCGCCGGTGTGAACATTCGCAGCAGCGCCCAGGCGACCTTCCCCGCGCAGCTGACCGACATCCAGGCGGCCATCCACTACCTCCGCATCAACGCGCACAGGTACGGCCTCGACCCGAACCGGTTCGGGGTGGCGGGTGACTCCTCCGGGGGCTGGGCGGCGCTCATGGCGGCGCTCGCCGAAACGGAGGGCGGCGCCGCCGGCAGCCCGCGCGAGAACCCCGTCCGCGCGGTGGCCGCGTTCTACCCGCCCACCGACTTCGCGACCCTGGACAGGGACCTCCCCAGCAACTGCGTCGGACCGCCGAAGTCGAACATCAGCTCCTGCCAGGCCGACGCCTCCTCGCCTGCATCGCGGCTCCTCGGCTGCGCACTGCCCACCTGTCCGGCCGCTCTCGTCCAGTCCGCCTCCCCGGTCACCCTCGTCGACAGGCAGGACCCGCCGATGCTCCTGCTGCACGGACAGCAGGACGACACCGTCGGATGGCGGCAGAGCCAACGGATGTTCGACGCCGCCCGCGCCGCCGGCGCCCGAGCTCAGCTCATCCTTCTCCCGCACGGCAACCACGGACCACCCGGGGACTTCCTCTTCAGCGCCGCCACGACCACCGGCGCACTCTCGACGGTGACCCGCGGCGGCACCGTGACTGCGCCCGCTCCGATCACGCTCGGACCGGACGTCCTGGTCGACTTCTTCACCGAGGCGATGCGATGAGAGCCCGAACGGTCGGTGCCTCCCGCTCCTGCCGTGAACCGAAGGGAGGCAGATGATGGCGGCTTCCCGACGCAAGCCCCTGCTGTGCCGGCTCAACATCCACCACCACTGGCATCTCGAGAGCACCCCCGACGGGGACCGCTACATGCGCTGCAGCAAATGCGGCAAGGACCGGGACGAAGACCTCGACATCCCCGTGGACTTCTTCTAGCCAGTTGTCGGCCAATGATGCGAAAACCCCCGCCTGAGCGGGGGTGTCTGTGGTGGGCGATACCAGACTCGAACTGATGACCTCTTCCGTGTGAAGGAAGCGCGCTACCAACTGCGCCAATCGCCCGTGCGTTCGCGGCCGCGGATTCCGGCTGCGAGACTCGATACTAGCCGACCGCGGCACCGGATTGCACATCGGCCCCGTGCGCCGGGTGTTGCGTCGCGCGACACACCCGGACGGCGAGTCCGGTTTGGTCATCGGTGCGGGGATCGGCTAAAGTCATTCAAGTGCCGCGGGAAACCGGGGTGCGAAATGCGGATGTAGCGCAGTTGGTAGCGCATCACCTTGCCAAGGTGAGGGTCGCGAGTTCGAGTCTCGTCATCCGCTCGAGTCGGCCTGGTTTTCCTCGGAATCCAGGCCTCTCGAATACGGTACGGTTCTTCCGTGTTGTGGCTTCGGTGGATTGGCCGAGAGGCGAGGCAGCGGCCTGCAAAGCCGTATACACGGGTTCGAATCCCGTATCCACCTCGAACCTGAGCATTCAGGCTCTGGGCGATTGGCGCAGCGGTAGCGCGCTTCCCTGACACGGAAGAGGTCACTGGTTCGATCCCAGTATCGCCCACCACAAAACCCCCGGATTTCCGGGGGTTTTTGCGTTGCCGGAGGGCTTGGGCAATATCTGGGCAATATCACCCCCTCTCATTCGCGGGCACAGCAGCCCCCGGGTGAGGGATATCGGGTTGGACGCATTCGCCGCTACGTTGGCCGTAAACCGACGAGAGGGAAAATCCATGGCAGACGCGTGGGAACAGGCGAAGCAACTGAGCCGCCGCATTTCGGATACCAGCGCTCAGTCAACCTGGGACCGCGAACAACATGGAATGGGTGAAATACCGCCCTGGCAGCGTCGGGTCATTTCGATGCTCATTGCCCTCGCCGCCGGAAGTGAGATTCGCTTCCTCGACGCGTCAGTCGAAGCGGAGCAAGCAAGCCCAACGTTCGTGGCACTCACCGACGAGAGGTTGATCTGGGTTCAAGCCAGCCGCGACTCGAATCCGGCAGCGTTCGAAGCGATCACGATTGCGCTTTCGGAACTTCGGGTACTGCGTCTCTTGTCCGTGGAGGACGTGCATGCTGGTACCACCGACTTCCCCATGCGACTCGAGGTCACGCTGGAATTTGAGGGGCGAGAGGTTGTGCTGCCAGTGAGTAAGAGTCCGAGCCAGACCGTTTACAAAGAGCTGGCGAGCGTCTATCCCGCGCTCTTGCCCCGCTGATGGGTCTCTACTTCCGTAAGCGCGTCCGCGCCGGCAAGCGCACGACAGTGAACCTCTCGGGGCACGGAGCGTCTGTCTCGGAGCGTGTCGGGCGGGTCACGTTCAACTCCCGCGGCCGCGTATCCGTGCGGATCATGCCGGGGCTGTCGTTGAGGCTCGGCGGGCGTCGCTAGATCATCTCCGCGGCGCCGCGGAAATGATTTAGGGGGTGGCCTAAGTCGCGCTTAGGTCATGTCCTCGGGGTATTTTCGCGGCGCCGCGAAATCATGGGTGATCCATCTTCGGGACGTCCCGCAAATGGTCCGCGATGCCGAGAAGGGGTGTCTGTCAGATCGACACCCCTGGTGTGATGGGCTCATGGTGGGACCAGAGAGTGAGAGCCCGCCCCGTGTGCTCTCGGGGCGGGCTCTGTGTTGCGCAGCGCGGCGTGTGCGGAGCCCCCTACGAGCTCCTGATCCGCGCTTCCGTCCGCCTGAGCCAGAAAGGAGAAGGGCCCGAGCGGTGCGGTTGACGCAAGTCTCTAGGTGCCAGGGGGTGCAGATCTTGCACACCCCCTGGCTGTTGGTTAGAAGGTCGGGGTGACCAGGCCGGTGCCGCTGATGATGGACAGCGAAGCCGGGTACCGGTTGGCGATCATGGCCGCGTAGCCGCTGACGCGGAACAGGATCGACATCTGGTTGGCGTACGGGGCGTCGAACGCTTCGAACGCCGGCGCGGTCTCCCACAGGAACGAGTCCTCGAAACGGCCGACCAGGGCGACGTCCTGGTTGGTGCCGGCGCCGAGGTTGGTCGGGACGTTCGCGTCGACGTAGACGGGCAGGCCGAACAGCGACCCAGCGGCCCCCTGAGCGACGGGAGCGCCCGAAGCCGAGCCGGGGGTGTTGAACCCTGCGTAGTCGCCGCTGGGGGTGACGAGCGGGCGGCCCTGGTTGTCGTTCGCGTTCAGCACCCAGGCCCAGCGGCGCGGGTGCATGATGATCCCGGACGGCGGCAGGAACCGGTTCGTGTTGACGGCGAGGACGGCCTGGTTGATCTGTGCGAGGAACTGGCCGGCGCCGCCCACGGTCGGGGTTGCCTGGGTGTACGTGATCGCGTTGACGCCCGCGACGCCGATGAGGCCCTGGAGCTGACCGGACGCGCCGGAGCCGTTGAGCACCTGCAGGTCGAGCTGCTTCGCGTACTCGGCCATGAGGTCCTGACCGATGACCTTGTCGAAGGCGATGCCCGACTGCTGGATCAGCTGCAGCGCGACGACCTGCTGACCGGCCAGGGTGGTGATGCCGGACGACACCGAGTTGGTGGTGAGGTCGGTGGAGCTGACCGCGGTGTTCTGGGTGGCCTGCACGCCCACCGACTCGCCCGAGGCGACCTTCGGCAGGTTGATCGAGGACACACCCGAGGGCAGTTCGTCCTTGGTCAGCCGGTCCGCGCTGATGCGACCCGGACGAGCCAGGCCCACCCACTCGTCGACGAGCCATGCAGGCGGTGCGAACTGGCCGCCGGCGCCCGCCTGCGTCGACAGGGCACGCGTCTCCGTCTCGTAGGCCGCCTGGTGCCGGCTGAGGCGCTCAGCGGCGGCCCAGTCGCCGCCCGAACGAGCGTTGCGGAGGTCCATGAAGAACGACAGCTCAGGACGATCGGGGCGGTACACCTCCTCGGAGCGAACGATTCGCGCCGGTCCGAAGGCTGCGCGCACCTGGCGGGCGCGCTCATCCCGCTGCGCCTGCTGCTGCAGCTCGTCCTGGCGCTCCTCGAGCGTTCCGAGGTCGGTTTCGAGCTCCTCGACCTTGCTCTGGAGCGCCCGGGTGCGGACCTGGTGGGCGTTGCCCGCCTTGCGGGCTTCCGCCTCGGTCATCTCGCCGCTGTAGAACGCAGCCCGCCCCTCACGGAGCTCCTTGGAGACGGCGCGGTGCTCGTCCTGGACAGCGGTGATGCGATCGCCGATGAACCCGAGGAGACTGCCCTTGCCGCCGGGCTGGTTGCTGCTTCGGACCTCGCGTGGAGCGTCAGCCCGATTGATTTCGATTGTCATTGCCGGAACCACCTGTTCCCCCGAGCCCCTACAGCCCGGGAATCGTGAACGATTTCCCGAACTGCAGGTGGTGGCCCTGGTGGTGCCGCCTGACGAATCAGTCGGCCCCGGCGAAGTTTTCAATCACAGACACGATCTGTGACGCTCCGGCGTGCAATCCTTGGTCACATTTTAAACCGATCGGGCCGACATTTGGTGTGGTCAACCCGTCGTGTCCGATATCTGTCACGTATGACGTGCGGCCTCGATCTCGGCGAACTCCAGCGCCTTCGCCTTCGCGGCCTCGACCAGACCGGCCGGCACGACATCGTCGTCGATCGACTGGGCGATCGCGGAGGCGATCACGCCTTCGATGGTGACTGCATCCGAGCCGTCCGGGCACATGCCGTAGTAGAGATCCGGCCAGAACAATCCTCGAGGCTTCGGCGCCTTCGGTGCGGCGGCGAATCGGGCACGACATGACGAATCGCAGAACCGTTTCGACGAACGGGCCGCGTTGAACTGCTTCCCGCAGAATTCACACTGCTTCAACATCGGAATACGCCTCCTTAGCGCTAAGCAATCGGCTGTGAAAGTAGAAAACATAGGTGCGTGGGTGGACGCAGGCTGCCTCAAAAAACCGCGGATCATGCGATTTCGTGCTGTACGTCCACCCGGTGCGCGCTACTCGGTTGGTTCGATGCCGGTGCGGTTGTTTTCGTCTCTGATGAGCTGCTGCCACGTTGCGGCCGCGTCCGCTCGTGTGGGTGCGGTGCGGTAGATGCGGATGAGCGAGAGGCAGGTGAACAGCAGACGGTCATGCTCGTTCTTGTCCAGGGTTGCCACGGTCTGGGCGGTGAGGTCGAGGTCGTCGCTGTCGGTGATGGTTTTGGCGACTGCCCAGAAGGTGGCCCGGTGGGTTGAATCTTGGGCGGGTTCGGGTTGGTTGATCTGCTGGTTGAGGACGAGCAGGTCGAATGCTCGGCGCCCGAATTCTTCCCAGTCGTCGATCGCGTCGAGCTCGGCGGGGACGCGTGGGTCGTCGCCTGCTGCTGCGATGACGAGCTCGAGGATGCTGGTGTTTGTGTGAGGCATGATCTGGTCTCCTAGTAGGCGAAGAGCGCCATCGGGGTGAGCGTGAGTGTGTTGTTCGGGTCGGTCCAGGTGCCGGCGTCGCAGTTGACCGACGCGGTGATGGTGATGGTGCTGACGCCGGGATCGAGCATGAACGTGTCGACGAGCGTGCTGCCGACCTGGACGGCTTGCCCTGCGCTCACGGTCGCGGACTGGTTGGGCGCGGTTTTCGTGTAGCTGCCGCAGGTGACGGCGAGTTTCACGGTGAGCGTTCCGGCGGTAGTGGCTGATGGGTTCGTTGCGAGCCCGGTGGCGAGGATGCTGTACCCGCATTGGGTTGCGAGCGGTGGGACGGCGATCGTGGCGATGAGCGACGTCGGTGCGGGTGTGATTGTCGGGTGTAGCGGGTTCACGAACGTGAGGCCCCATTTCACCTTTCCGAGCGGCGCCGCGGACAGCTCCCCGAGTCGTTCGTTGATGCGCTTGAGCTGGCCGGCGAGGCTGGCGTTGAATCCGGTCGGGTCGTCTACCGCCATGTGCGGTCCCTTCGTGTGCGGCGCGGTGTGCGTCCTGGGGTGATGCCGAGCGCGAGGTTGCGCTGCACGGCTCGTTGGTGGCGCTCTGCGGCTTCCTGCTCACGTAGGTCGTCGTTCGCTCTGTCACAGTCCGTACAGCGTGGCTGGAACGCTTCCCCAACGTGCCGGTCGCACCGGGCGCCGAGATCCATATCGGTCATCATCAGAAATTGGCTCCTTCGGGTATGCCAGCGGTCAGTTCGAGCGCGTCACGTTCGCAGCGCCCGCATGGTGCAAGCGGGGTGTCCGGATAGCCGGGGTGAATGACGCACTCAGGCGGCATTTCGTCCTGACGTGGCGGTCTGCCGTAGCCGGGATCGATCGCGAGGTCTCGACCCATCTGCTGCGTGACGCGCGCGCGATCGTCGTTCGCGGGCGTCTGCGGGATCTCGTCGTCTTCCCACCTACGGCCGCGAAGCCAGCCAGCGGGGAGCTTGAGATATTCGCGCTCTTTTCCGAGCGTGAGCAGCGCATAGCGTTGCGTGCCGGCGAGGATTGTGTCAGCGCTCGCGATTTTCCGCGCTGCTCGGTAGGCCTTGAGCGCGTCGGCCTTGGCTTGCCGTCTCGGATAGACCTTCCAGAACTCTTCAAACTCGTTCTCGAGCGGATCGCGAGAGACTGAGTGATCTTCTGAATGATCTACTGAATGATCTTCCTTACTGTAGGTGTCTCTCTGCGGTGTAGCTCCGGACTGTGTGAGGTGTAGCTCCGAACTGTCAGCTATATAGCTCTCAGCTACGTTGCTCCCAGCTATGTAGCTCTGTGAGGCGTAGCTCACGAGCGCATCGGTCTGGATCGTGATCAAGTCCGTTGCCCGGTATCCAGCGCGCGGCTGCCTGCGAGCGCGTGTGAGGATACCGAGCGCCTCGAGCTTCGCAAGGGCCCGGGTGACTGTCGCGAGCGCTACGCCGGCCGCTGTTGCGATCGTCTGCTGACTTGGGAACAGCTCGCCGGTCTTGTCGTCGGCCTTGAGCGCTACGACGATCAGCACGGCCTTGTGGGGGCCATTGACGACGGTCGCTTTCATGGCGAGGTCGGCCATCTTGAAGCCCACCGTTAGCGGCCCTCGCGGGCCTGACCTTCCGTGTGCTGCAGCGGCCTGCCGAGATTGTTGAGGCTGGCGGTCTCGACCCGGATAAGACGGGGACCTACGCGCTCGGCCTTGATGAGGCCGGCAGAGATATAGCGACGGATCGTCTTCACGTCGACGCGCTTATGTTCAGCGGCTTCGCGGACGGTGATCCAGGCCGGGAGTTCAGAGGGCACCACGATTCACTCCTCAGTAAGAGGTGGGAATCGAGGTGGTGTCTGCGATCCTGGTCGGAATCTGATTCCGACTGCTTCGACCTAGCGAAGCGTTGTCAGCCCGGCGTCGATTGTCTCGGTTGAGACATGCCCAACGATAGGCGCGCGTGTCCACTTAAATGAGGACACGTCCCGGCGTGTCGCAAGACGAAACCCCCAGCCCTTTGGGGGCCGGGGGTTCCGTGCGCTGATGGTCTTAGTCGTTCAGTGCCGCGTGCATTGCGCGCAGCTGTGCCGCTACCTCTTCGAAGTCGGCGGCGAGGTCGGCGATGTCCTCGATGCGGACGGTGCGGCTGTACGTGGTGTCGATGTTGTACCGCTCGTGGCCACTCGTCGCGTCGAGGGTACGCCAGACGACGATCTCGCCGGGGTGCGGGTTCTCGCTGTCTTCGGTTCCGCGCTTGAGCACGATGTCGGGTGCGGTGTGAAGAAGGGTCGCGTGTGATTCGGTCTCGTCGTCGCGGTGGCCTTCGCACCATCCGACGAGGGTGCACTCCACGATGTTCGATGTAAAATGTGACACGGTTCGTTTTCCTTTGCTGGTTGCGGACTGCGCCCCTGGAACCGCCGTGAACGGTCCCGGGGGCATCTTCATGCCGTCAGTTGGCGGCAAGCTCTGACATGCGGCGGACGAGCTCAGCGTCGCGGCCGGCGGTGTGTTGGTAGCGCATGGCGGCGGAAACGGTGGAGTGTCCTAGCCGCTCTTGAATCTCTTTGAGGGTCGCGCCAGTCTGCGCGAACCGG
This sequence comes from Leifsonia sp. NPDC056824, assembly GCF_042789575.1. Lineage (NCBI taxonomy): Bacteria > Bacillati > Actinomycetota > Actinomycetes > Micrococcales > Microbacteriaceae > Leifsonia > Leifsonia sp. NPDC056824. The sequence continues at coordinate 41,495 of NZ_JBHUAV010000002.1, forward strand.
GTCGCTCCGTAGTGGCGTAGCGCGTGAAACGGCATGTCGGAGCGTTTCGCCGCAGCGCGCGCCGGGTACCAGTGCTTAACGAACGTTGACTCGGCCAGGTGTGAGCTACCGTCCGCTGCGGGGAACAGCAGCGACTCGGGGAAGCTTCCTACGTTCTCCTTCATATGCGCCAGTACGTCGGGGTGCACATGCGGTGGCAGCGCGATGGATCGCACGCCTGCCTCGCTCTTGGTTTTGCCGACCGTGTACCCGATGCCCGTTGTGTGCGTGACCGCGCGAGCCACGTCGATGATGATGGCCTCGACGTCGCGGCCATTCTTGACGACGCGTACGTCTTTGCGGCGCAGTTCGGTGAGTTCGCCGTATCGGCATCCTGCCCATGCTGCGATCAGCACAGCGGCCTTGTAGCGGGGCGTTATCGTGTCGAGGATCTTCTGCAGTTGCGCGGGGGTCGGCGGCTCGACCTTCTTTCCGGTGCTCGCGTTCTGGGCGCCGCGGATCATGCACGGGTTTGCCGAGATCCTGCCATCCTGCACAGCGGTCGCGAGGATCGATTTCAAGAGCCCATAGGCCCGCGCGGTCTGGGTCTTGCGTCCGGTCTCGAGCTCGGCGGCATACCAGGCGCGCACCATCGCGGGGGTGATCATCGCGAGCCGTTCGGCTGTTAGCGGCGCGAGGCTGCCATCCAAGAGGCGTTCGTACTCGACGCGGGTTCGCGGTCGCAGTCCCTCGCCGTGGCGGTTTACGCGCGTCCTCAGCCATTGCTCGGCGTAGTCGCCGAGAGTGTCAGCGCGTGCTTTCTTGGCGGTGGCCACCTGCGCAGCATCGTTGGGGGACCAATCTCCGCTCAGAAGCTTGGCGTGCTGGATCGCTAGCCAACCTCGCGCGTCGGTCGGGTTATCGAAGGTGTGCGGCGCGTTGTATCGCTCCCCGTCGAGGCCGACGTAGCTGGCCTGATAGCGACCCGACGAGCGTTGCCTAATGGCGCCGAAGGACTCGCGCCGCTTGCGCTTGGTCTGCTTCGTAGCCATGTCGCTCCCTAATTTTGGGCAATACCGGGCAATATCTCGTGTCCACTTGTGTCCACTTGTGGATAACAGTGACCTTAACACGACTGGCGTGCGATCCGCGCCAAATCAACGATTTGTGCCCCTAATTGGCGTCATATCAAGGAAGTGACTCAGTAGCGCTGTCACTGGTTCGATCCCAGTATCGCCCACCAACGAAACCCCCGGGATGCCGGGGGTTTTCTGCATCTCCTGCGCCATTCCTCGTGCGCTCGCGCAAGCGACACGGTCACGGACCCGCGTATGGTCATCGGTGCGACCGAACGTTCGGTATGATCTCCCAGGCTGCGGTCCCGGATTTTCGCTCCGGCGTGCACCAGGCGGCCAGTACGAACGAGGAGCAGCCAAGCCTTGCACGACCACGCGCGAGATCATCGGATCGATCTGTCGATCGTCGTTCCCCTGCACAACAGTGCGATGGTGCTGGCCCGGACCGTCGAACGGTGGGTCGACTACCTCACGGAGGGGCACCACGAGATCATCCTCGTCGAGAACGGCTCGACCGACATCACCTGGGCGCTCGCGCAGGAGGTTGCCCGCGACAACCCGCACGTCAGTTTCCAGCTGGCGCGGTCCGACAAGGGGATGGGGAACGCTCTCCGGCGCGGAATCGAGCTGACCCGCGGTCGTCACGTCCTCCTCACGGCCGACGATCTTCCCTTCGACTTCACGGACATCGAGCAGGCGCGGACCCTCGACCCCCGACCGCGGATCGTGGTCGGATCGAAGGCTCACCCGGAGTCCGAAGTGAGCCGGGACGTTCACCGTAAGCTGTACACCTACGGCTACCGCCAGTTCCGCCGCGCTCTGCTGGGTTCGAAGGTCGGCGACTCGCAGGGCACCATCATCGCCGACGGCGACTGGCTGCGGCAGGTCGTCGGGCACGTCGACGAGCCGGGATTCCTCTTCACCACCCAACTCATCTTCATCGCCGAGCTCCAGGGAGTCTCCATTTCCGAAGTACCCGTGGTCCTGTCGTCGGACCACAGCCCCAAGCCGTCGACGGTCCGGGTCTCGGACGTCTGGGACATGGGTCTCGGCCTGCTCCGACTCCGCAAAGGCCGCACGAGGATCAATGCCGAGCTGACGGCCGAGGTCGTCGAGTGACGGCCGCGGCGAGGGCCGCCGCGTGGGGTGCCACGCTGTGGCGGTGGACCAGGGGAGTGCCCGGCATCGCGGTCGCGATGGCCGTGCTCCTCGGCACCCTCGAGGTCTGGGGGAACGCGAGCGGCGGGTACTACGCCGGCTCCGGTGACCACATCGTCCTCGCTCCGGAGGGGCTCAGCTGGGCCATCCCCGGAGCGTTCCAGAACGACTGGTTCATGGCCGCGGCGCCGCAGCCGCACTGGTTCTTCGACATCGTGACCTACCTGGGGCAGCTCTCGGGCCACCTGTCGTCCGCGTACGCGGCCTTCTGGGCCGTTGGGCTGCTCGCGTTCGGCGGTGCGACGGCCATCATCGCGGTGCGGGTCGGCGGTCGTGCCGCGTGGCCGATCGCGATCGGCTTCACCCTGCTCACCTCGCAGACGCCGTGGCTGATCGGCGGGACGGGCTCGCTGGTGATCCCGGTGGCCCTGCCGGCCGTGACGAGTGCCAGCCTGGTCTACCTCACCATCGCGGCGCTGCTCACGGAGCGCCGCTGGCTCGCGGCCGTCACCGCGGTGCTCGTCGCCATCGTGCATGTGCAGCAGGGCGCGAACATCGTCGTCGTCCTCGCGGCCTTCACCCTGATGGACGCGATCCGCCGGAAGCGGATCGACTGGCGACTGGTCGGGGCCACCGCGGTCTCACTCGCGTTCGTCGTGTTCGGTCTCGTCCTGCGGCCGGTCGCCTCCAACCTGAGCGACTTCGTCCAGATCTGCGACCAGGTGATCCCGTTTCACTGCGCCGCGCACCTGTGGGGTGGGCCGGACCTCCTCGCGACGTGGGGACTGATCGTCCTCACCGTCCTGTCCGCCTTCCTCCTGCCGAAACGCACACGTCTCGCCTGGCTGGTGACGGTCGGACTGGCGACCCTGGGCTTCGCCCTCGGCTTCGCTGCCGACTCGCTCAGCATCCCGGTCCTCGGCCAGCTCGCGCAGGGCGTGAACGTGTACCGGCTCGGCACCGTCCTGCTGCCGTTCGCGATCTGGGGGATCATGCTGCCCCTGGTCCGGCCGTCGCTGGATCGCTGGAGCGTCGTGCGACTCGCTGTCTGGGCGCTCTCCTTCTGGGCGCTGCTCCAGAGCACGAGCTGGATCGTGAAGGGGGTGACCGACCCGCTGTTCATCGCAGCGATCGTCGTCATCGTGGCAGCAGGACTCGTTGCGGTGCGATACCGCAAGCGGGTGAGCCGTGCGTTCATCGTGGGACTCACCTCGTTCCTCCTCGGTCTCCTCTTCGTCTTCGTCGCCGCCGGGTCGGGCAACCTGACCATCAAGGCGCCGAACTTCCGCTTCATCGGCGACCAGTCGCTCGTCGCGTGGGGAGCAGAGGTCCGCAATGTCGTTCCGAAGGGCAGCGTCATCGTGGCGTCGCCCCGCACGACCTGGATCAAGCTCGTCACCCAGCGTGCGGTGATCGCGGACTGCAAGGACGTGCCCTACGGCGGCGAGCCGTGGCGCGAATGGAAGCGACGGCTCGGAGCGCTGGGCGGATACGAGCAGTGCGTCGCTCCCGGCCCGATGCTGTACGCGGCGCTGTCCGCCGACGACTTGATCAAGGCCGCAGACGAGTTCCACTCGGACTTCATCAGCGTCGACCCTACGCTCGAGAAGACCGTGACGGGTCTGAAGGCACGCGGGTGGAGGGAGGTCGTCGCCTCGGCGGGACCGACCAGCACGGCCATCTTCGAGAGAGGGTCCTCCTGACCGGTGCTTCCGGGCCGCCGACGATCTTTGCGATGATCATTCGGTGACCTACGAGACCCGAGCCCCCGGCCCTTCGGATGTCGATTCCCTCGCACGACTGCATGTCGCGACATGGGTCGAGACGTACGCCGACCAGCTGCCGTCCGACTTCTTCACGCCGGAACTTCTGGAACGACGACGCGCCATGTGGGAACGGATCGTGGGTAATCCGCGCGCCGACCGGCAGGTCCAGGTGGCGACGTTCGACGGCGCTCTCGTCGGTTTCGCGTTCGCCGGGCCTCCGGTCAGCGACGGCCCGGAGGGTGTGGACCGCGAGCTGTACTCGATCTACGTTTCTCGCGATCACCACGGCAGCGGGGTCGCTCAGAGCCTCCTCGATCGGACGCTCGGCGACGGCCCCGCGTTCCTCTGGGTGGCCGAGCACAACCCGCGCGCGCAGGCGTTCTATCGCCGGAACGGCTTCGAGCTCGACGGCGCCCACAAGGTCGAGCCAGCGCTGCCTGAGCTACCGCATGCGCGGATGGTGCGGTAGCTGGGGCCGTAGAGCGTCTCCGGGCACGACCGTGGTCGGCACCGACTACGCGGTCGGATCACCCACGAGCTCCATCCAGGTTTCCGGGAAGGCCAGCGCCCCGAACCCGAACTTCGCATACAGTCCGTGCGCGTCGTTCGTGGCGAGAGCGATGCGCCTCAGTCCGAGCGGCCTGAACTCGTCGATCACGCCCGAGATGAGCATGCGGGCGATGCCGTGCCCGCGAACCTCGGGGTCCACGAACACGTCGCACAGCCAGACGAACGTCGCGCCGTCCGTCACCGCGCGGGCGTAGGCGACCTGCCGCTGGGTGCTGGTGTCGTACACACCGAAGTTGCGCGAACCGTCGATCGCTGCGTCCTGTTTCGCCCGCGAGCGCTCCGGCGCCCAGTACGACTGCTCACTGATCCAGCGGTGGACCAGTTCACGGTCGATCTCGGAAGCGTCAGCAGAGAAGCGGTATCCAGAACCCATGCCCTCATCGAAGCGCTCGGAGCGGCCGTGGTCTGCGCCGGTCTCCGGTGTGTCGTCGACACGGGCCGGCGCCGCATCCCGTGTCCCGGCTGCGTGTCGCGGCCGTGATGCGGCCCGGACCCGCCCTCCGCTGCCACTATGAGTGCGTGGACGATGACGAGCCCTATTACCCGGCTTCGCTGGAAGCGGAGCCCCTCAGCGACCGGATACGCAGGACGGTTCTCGCGGTCGCGATCGGCCTGGTCGTCGTCACGATCGCGCTCTGCATGTGGACGCTCCTGGTCGGAGACGAAGCGCACGACAGCGTGCCCGTCTGGTCGACCGCGACAGCCGCCGTCGCCGTGGTCCTGATCGCAACCTGGGGCGTGAGCGGGTTCCCGCTCCGCACCTGGACGCGACGCTCACTCGTCGCGGCCGCACTGCTGGTCGCCGTCGCCATCCCGTTCGCGGTCGCGATGACGCACTCGAAGCGCTCACGCACCTGACGAGCTGACCCGAGTCGCGCTCGGGGCCGGACGACCCGTCCGGTCGTCATGCGGTCGTCATGCTCTGGGCGGGTACGCTCTGTGGATGCTCGAACTGGTGTTGATGAGCGATCGGCGCGTCACGGATGTGCCGGTCGTGGAGTCGGGGGAGCCGCTGGTCGATCTCGAGGCGGCCGGGGTGATGGCGTTCTCCGACCGGAAACGCGACAAGAATCCGATGATCGGGTTCGTCCGGAAAGGCGTTGCGCGCCGCCTGCGCCAAGCGTCGGCGGGTTTGCCCTCCGGGTTGCGATTCCTGGGTGTCGAGGCGTACCGGCCGCCGGCGTTGCAGGAGCTCTACTTCTCCGGCTATGCGGACAGGCTGCGGCGGCTCCATCCGGAGCGGGACGACGCGGCGATCCGAAGTCTGGCGTCGCGGTTCGTCTCGCCGCCCGAGGTCGCCCCGCACCCCAGCGGCGCGGCGATCGATCTGACGCTGTGCACGATGTCCGGCGAGGAACTGGACCTCGGCTGCCCCGTGGATACGACACCGGAGGAGTCCGCCGGCGCCTGCTTCACGGCTGCCGACGGTTTGGCGACGGAGGCAGCCGAGAACCGGCAAATCTTCGTCGACGCGCTCAGCAGCGCTGGGTTGGTGAACTATCCGACCGAGTGGTGGCACTGGTCCTTCGGCGACCGGTACTGGGCGATGTCGACCGGCGCGGGCGCTGCGCTGTACGGGCCGGCTGACGCGGGGTCGGGACTCTTAGCCGAGCCGTGGAGCTCCGCGGAGTGACGGCGGACGACGGTCGGTCTGAACTCATCCTCTTCGAGGTGGCGTTAGCCGGGTCGAGGGGGCGGTGAGGGTGTCCCGTTGTGTCCAGCGTCCGGTTGCGGTGTCGTAGCTCCAACGAGCTGGCGCGCCTCATTGACATGCTCGGTGGCGCCAGCGAGTACGAGTCGTATTTCGCTCGTTCAGGGTTCAGCGTTTCGTGACGCGCCCTCGGCGTCTGCTCGTTCGCCAGCTGTCCGCGTAGATCGATCGTCATGACGACATCCTGTGGAGTGGCCTCTCTCAACGAATCCATGTTCGAGGGCGCATCAGCACAAGAACGAAAAGACCAATGACCAAGCAACTGCACCTCCGATGCTTCCAACGACGTTCCAACCGTTTCCGAGGCCTCGCAATATAGGCACAACAAACACGACTGCGGTCACGAGAATGATCAGTATGCACATGCCTAGGGCCAGGCAAAATGCTTGCTTTCGACTCATCAGGGTTCTTCGCCGGACCTATTCATCTGGCGGTGGATCTTGCGGATCGGGTATTGCCCTCCCGGCGTGAAGCCAAAGGAAATAGGCGCTCAAGCCGATTGCGCCCGCAGCAAGAGCTGCCAACCTCGCAATCAATCCCAACCCAGGGAGCAAGGCGGTCACTAGAGCGGTCAGCAGCAGCGCCGCGGCGGCGAAAGCAAGCACACGAACCAGAACCGAACGAATTCCCCATTCTCTCGAAGACTTCGCTGGCATTTGGACCCCTCCCATTCAATATGTCTGGCTCGGATCATACGTTTCGCCATTCAGGACGTCTCCCGTCAGGTTACCCACCGTAGCTCCTAGAGCAAGTGAGAATATGCCCACGGTGATGCAGCCAATAAGTGCGGAGACAACGCAAACACTTGACAACGCAACACCGGCAACGGCGGTCACCAATGTGGCTGCAGCGATAGACTCGAGCAACTGTAGGTCGCGGCCTGAAGGGTCGGCGTTGTTGATGGGGTCGTCGCCGGCGAACATGTACCGGTTGGCGTTGGCCGGGTCCAGGGGCGCGTCGAGGGTGTCCTGTTGCGTCCAGCGCCCGGTTGCGGGGTCATACCAGCGGCCGCCGAACTTCACGAAGCCGGTGGCGCGATCCTGGATGCCGCCCTTGAACAGGTAGGGGTTCTGGGTGATGCCGTTGCCGCCGCTGGTGTAGGTGAGGGTGGGCAGCCCGTACGGGTCGTAGGTGTACGAGTAGCTGGTGGTCTGGAAATCGGTTAGCAACGCAACAGGGTTCCCGATGCCGTCGTAGACGTAGAGGCATGCGATCCCGGAGCTGGTGCGCAGCATGTTCGCCGCCCCAGTCACCGGATCATTCTCCACGTACGCCTGGCCGGAGTCGACCTTGTAGCCCTCTATCACCGGGTTGCCGTTCTGGTCGGAGCGGCCGTAGGTGATCTGGACCGTGCTCCCGGAGGCAAGCTGCTCAGACAGCACCGCGTTCTGGGATGCTCCGGCGTAGGTGTAGTGATACGTCGTGCCTCCCACGACGGAGGTCATCATCTGCTCGGCGCCGTTGTAGGTGAACGAGCCGGTCGGGGTGGCGGTGAGGTTGCCTGCTCCGTCGTAGCTGTAGCCGGTATTGGTGATCTCGTTGGCAGCGTTGTAGGTCCAGGTTTGCGGGGTGCCACCGTTCACCGTCGCCGAGGTCCGATTGCCGCGCACGTCGTAGGCGTACGCGTAGCTGTTGTTGGTGCCTGTGCCGCCGGACTGGACCATCTTGGTCAGCCGGTTGGAGGTGTCGTAGCAGTAGATGGTGGTCTGTCCCAGGAGGTGATCGACCGAGGACTGGATCTTCGACCGGTCACCGGCGGCGGGCACGGTGCTCTGACAGGTGGTGCCGGTGGTGGAGGGGTCGAAGCTGTAGGTCACGTTCATCTGCGCAGTCGGGCCGGACGCCGGACCCTTGTCCGCGGTGATCGCCGTCACGCGGTTGGAGGTGTCGTAGCTGTAGTGGGTGTGCGCTGACCAGCCGCTGTTGTCGGTCGGGTTGCTGGTGGACTGCAGCCAGGTGTCGGTGCGGCGCCCGTTGGCGTCGGTGGCGAAGTTCGTGTACTGGGTGCCGCCGGAGTGCGCGTACTGGGTCTGGGTGAGCACCCCGGACGCGTCGAACACGTTCGTCGTCGTCCCACGACTGTCGGTGGTGGTCACCTGGTTGGAGGCGAGGTCGTAGCCGTACTTCTCGGTGTCACCGCCGGCGGTGTTCACCGTGGAGGTCAGCCGGCCGAGTTGGTCGAAGACGTTGGTGATCGTGCCGGAGGCGGAAACCTGGCTGGTGCGGTCGCCGACGCTGTCGTAGACGTTCGTGACCGTCGTCGTGCCATCGGAGAACGCGGTGGTCAGCAGCCGGTCATCGTTGTCGTAGGTGTAGGTGGTCGTGTTTCCGCGGCCATCGGTCTGCGTGTACAGCCGGCCGAATGCGTCATAGGTGAGCGTGCGGGCGGTGAGGGAGGTGCCGGTGACAGGGGTGATCCCGGTGAGCTGGTAGTTCGTGTACGAGTAGCTGGTCACGTTGCTGCCGTTGTCCGGCGCCGCGGCCGAGGACGGCAGTCCCACGTTCCCGGTCAGCGGGTAATTCAGCTTGGCTTGTACGGTGGTGGACGTGTTCGTGGTGGTGGTGGGGTTGCCGGGGCCGTTGTAGCCGATCGTCATCGCGTTTCCGGCGTCGTTTGACCCGCCGGAGGGCAGGTACTGGGTCTGCGCTGAGGTGTTGCCGTAGGTGAAGGTGCTGGTCGGGTTCGAGGTGCTCAGCCCTTCGGTCGCGGACGTGAGCGACTGCCCGCCGTTCACCGTGGACGAGTAGCCGTGGGAGCTGCCAGAGGCGCTGGTCGTGCCTGCCGAAAGGCTAGCCACGTCCAAGCCCTGCGGGGTGTAGCTGGCGCTGCGGGTGCGACCCGCTGCGTCCTTGACGGTGGTGACCATGTGGTTCGTGTCGATCGTGAAGTCGGCGTACCCGCGTTGTGCTGGTCCACCTGAGTGGCCCGGTTGGAGGAGTCGTACGTGATGTCGGTCTCCTCGCCGGCGGCGTTGACGATCTTCGTCAGCAGACCGGACGTGTAGGTGAAGTTCGTGGTCTTCGAGTTCGCGTCCTGGATCGAGACCAGCTGCGCGGACGAGTTCTTGGTGAACTGGACGGTCCGGCTGGACCCGTTGGCCCGCGTCACGGTCAGCGTCCCGGTCAAGGACGAGTAGCTGAAGCTCGCCGTCCGCGCCGAGGTCGGGCCAGCCGTGGACACGACCGACCCGAGGTTGCCGTACGGGAAGCTGATTGTTGTGACGTTGTTGTTGCGGTCGGCGACCTGCGTCGGCATCCCGTTCGTGTCGAAGGTGATCACCGTGTAGGTCTGTAGGAAGGTCAGCGTCCAGCCGCTCATCGAGCTGCCGGCCAAGACCGCCTTCAGCCCAGCAGGTGACGTGTATGCGGAGCCGGAGGGGGTGAACGGCCACGTCGATCCGTCCGGCCCGACCCAGACAAGCGTCCCGCTGGACTGCTGCTCCAGCTGGCCTGCGCCATCCAGGTTGTACGACCAGCTCTTGGCATCCATCGCCGAGGTCACCCCGGCGCCGCCGGAGGCGTCGAGCGAGTTGTACGAGGCGCCGATCACCGCATTGCCGTTGATGCCCGGGAGCGACAGCTCGTTCACTGTTACGTTGAAGTTGCCCGTTCCGACATCCACGCTGCCGGTCACCTGGTCGCTGATCCGGAACGAGAGCCTCGTCGCGCTCGGGCGGATGCCCGTCATCTGCGTCGTAGTCGGCCCAGTCGAGAGTGCCGCGTAGGCAGGGGTGACCATGCTCGCCAGCATCACCGCCGACGCCACCGTCGCGAACGCGGCAAGCCAGGGGAACCTGCGCCTGGACGGCGCCGAGCCGCGCGAGCTCGTGAGCGTGGACAAGCGGGACCCGTGGCGCGAGGCGCGCCTGTGCGACAACTGCATGATCTCCCCATCGGGATCAGGGTGGTGCAAGAAACAGACTCGGGTGTCGGATCCTGGCGGGCACAGCAGTGTCGTCGGTGTTCAGGCATGTGTCATCGCAGAGCGGGAGGCCGCGGGCGATGGTGCGTGAATAGACCTGTCGAGGGCATTCTCGTCAGTGAGAGAACCTCAACGAACCAGAGTCTGGACCGAGCTGTCTACCGCATCAAGTGCGAGAAAGCAGGCCGCGACGCCTGCGGGTCTTGCCCGTGCCATCGGCGTGGGCCAGCGGGCCGGCTAACGGGACGCGCTGGGCGCCCCGGCGGACGGCGTCCCGTCTTCGAGCATTCGGGCGTGGATCTCCTGCGTGAGCTTGTGGATCGTGCGGGTGAGCTCGGTGTTCTCCTCGAGGAGCTTCTGCTGGGCGATGTAGTCGTGGTCCGCCTTGGACTGCTGGAAGGCCGCTTGGCGGTTCTGCCCGATCATGACGAACGTCGACAGGAAGATCGCTTCGAGCGAGACGATGAGAGTCAGCGTCGGCCAGGGGCTCTTCTCGAACACGAGCATCCAGACGGCGAAGAGCAGGATGTGCAGGTAGACGAACATCATCGACCCGGCGAACGCGGTGATCGCGTCGGCGATACGCAGCTGAACGCTCGAGGCGCGGCGTTCGGCCTCGGCGAGCACCGCGGGATGCAACTTCTCGTGCGAGGAGTTGGCGAGCAGCCGGCTGGGCCTCAGGATCGGGCGCCGGTGCTCTGGAACAGGTGCAGTGGCTCTGGAGGTTCCGCCCGCGTTCGGCGGCGTCGGTGCTCCGGTGGGGGATGACGGCTCTGACATCGCTCTGCTCCAGGCTCGCGGCGGACTCCTCCCGCCGATGTGGTGAGCGTACTGCCAGGCCTGCGGGAGGCCGTGGATTGCGGTCGCTGGGACGCGGCCCACGCGATTGCCAGGCGGCGGAGCGGTGGTCCCGCGGGCGGCCCGCCTGTGCGCCGTCGGGGCTCGTCGCGGAGCATGGCGCGACCGCTGCGGACCCTCCGAGTGCCTTTGGATGGCCGACCGGCGGCGTCTCCCCGTGGTCGTGCACGGCGGCCGGGCTCGGAACCCGCTCGCCAGCCGGATCGTCGTTCACTTGGCGCTCCGGTCGTCTGTAGGAATGTGCTCGGCTTCGGGGTGCCGCCGGTAGTAGACATACGCTGCCCAGCCGCTGACCGCGAGCAACCCCATGAGAATGACGACCGCGAGTTGGAGAATCCACAACCGCAGGAAGGGGACGAGAAGCGCGGCGAAAACCGCGAGGGCGGTCCACAGGACCGCCGCCAGCAAGGCCTTCGACCGGTCGACCGTCACCCACCAGGGGCGTTTCCGAGGAACGCTCACCAAGTGAACATACGCCTGGCCGTGACCGCCTGCGAGATCGCTGCGCACCATCCGCGAACGACCCGACCATGAATCCCGCTGACGGATCAGTCGTCAATGGCCGCGCCGTCCGCGGTCGACCGGCGTCGCAACGCGCGGACGCCCGAGCGTCCGACCGCGACAGCGATGGGTCCGGACACGAACACCGGGAAATGCAGAAGCCGCTCCCAGAACCCGGCGCCGTGTGGGATCGGGAACCAGATCAGCCCGACCACACCGGCCGCGACGATGACCACCGCGGTGACGAGCAGAGCCCACCCGATGACGGTGTCACGCTGGGCGCGCACCGCCGCGTGATGCGGGGTGTCACCTGCGGGCCCGCTGCTTCAGGTACACGAGGATACCGATGCCGACGAATGCGACCATGGCGAGCGCGAACGTGATCGGCGAAACGTGTCCCGGATGGGTGATGAATCCGTACACACCCACGACGAGCCCGGCGACGACGAAGACCAGCGCGGAGATCCCGCGTGGTCGTGGCCGCCTCGACCCCGGCTCAGGCACGGTGAACGTCTCCGTCGTGGGAATCACGCATCATTGCCTGCCCAGCCCGCCTACTCACCACTGGTGTCCGCTGCCCGATTCGAAGCCCCGCGCCGTACGAGCGCCAGCACGATCGTTGCCACGCCGACGAGGAAGAACGCGGCGGACGCCGCAATGAGAACCCGGTCGAGGGCCAGCCTCGAACCGGTTTGTGACTGCAGCGATAGAACGCCGGCCACCGTCTCCATGATCCCGATGACGCAGTACAGGACGCCGAAGGTCAGCATGCTCCGCCACGATCGGCTCGGGACGCTGACCTTCATGCGCGGCACTGTACGCTCCTGGCGGATCGCCGCATTCCGCGAGTTCCCGGATGGCGGTCGGGCGGACGGGAACCCGTCGCCCGAGCCCCTGGGCCCCGATGTCGCTTGGCTAGAATCCCGCCATGGCCCCGCTGCCGCTCGTGATCTTCGACTGCGACGGCGTCCTGGTCGACAGCGAACGGCTGGCTCAGGACGTCGACATGAGGATGATCGGTGAGCTCGGCTGGAGGATCACGCGGCGGGAGATCCTCGAACAGCATCTCGGCCGATCCGAAGCCGCCGTCACGGCCAACATCGAGCGAGTGATCGGCCGGCCTGTCCCCGACGACTTCACGGAGCGGCGACGCGCGGCCTACGAACAGGCTTTCACGGATCGGCTCACCGAGGTTCCCGGCGTGCGCCGAGCCGTCCACGACCTGCACGGCAGCGGCCACGAAACGTGCGTGGCCTCCTCCGGCAGCCACGCGAGAATGCGGCTCACGCTGGGGATGACAGGGTTGTGGGCTCTGTTCGAGGGGCGGATCTTCAGCGCCGAGGACGTGACGCGAGGCAAGCCCGCACCTGATCTCTTCCTCCACGCGGCAGCGCAGCTGGGCCACAGGCCAGAGCGGTGCGTGGTCGTCGAGGACAGCCCCTCCGGGGTCGCCGCTGCCCGTTCCGTCGGGATGGCTGTGATCGGGTACAGCGCCCTGACGCCGCCGGAGTTGCTTCACGACGCCGACGTGCTCATCGATGAGATGGCCGGGCTGAACGACGCCATCGGGGCTCTCCGCGCCCGCTGAAACAGAGCACGTCGCGCTACCCTCTGACCGTGGGACACGGGGTCTTGGGCGCAGCGATCTTCTTCGTGTGCGTGGCGCTGATTACCGGCGCCGTGCTGGTCGCACGACGGTTCGCCTGGCGCGACGCCATCCAGGCGGCACGCGCACAGAGCTGGTCGGATGGCAGCACCCGCCTCATCGAGCAGCTGCACGGCTCGATCTTCGAGCGCGTGACGTTCGACATGGAGGACCCGCAGCTGGTGTTCCTCGGCGAGCGACGGTCGATCGTCACCATTCCCCGCTGGCCGACGGTCGTGGTCGGCACCCGCGTGCTTCGGTTCGGCGACGCGGGCTTCCGCCAGGCGATCGTGTCGTTGCAGGGCGACACCGTCCGATCCGCCCGGACGTCTCGGGATCGGGAGGTCGTGATCGAGCCGGGTGGGGGGACGTTCCTCATCGAGCCGAGCGCGGGGGAGTGAGAGGCGGGAGGATCGGGAAGCTGTCCGCGGCGCTCACTCCCCGGCCACGTTCACGACGTCGACGATCCTCACTGCGGCGGCTCCGCCACCAGCACGAAGAGCACGAACGCGAGGAACCGCCCGCTCGCGTGCTTCCGGATCTCCGGGAAGCGGTCGAACGCCTCCGGTGCGGGGGCCGGCTCGCTGATCGTAGCGATCCTGAAGCCGGCGGCGGCGAACGCGTCGGTCATCGCGTGCAGCGGCCGATCCCAGAAGGTGAGCTCGGCGGTCCGGCCTCCGAGCACCCACTCCTCGGTCCGCTCGTGGACCCCGAAGTACTCGCGGTCGCCGCCCGACAGCCGGTCGGAGAGGAAGAGGGCGGTGGGATGCTCCTCCGACACGATCAGGCGCCCGCCGGGCCGGAGGACGCGGTGGAGCTCGGCGAGGGTCGGTCCCCAGTCCTTCAGGTAGTGGAGGACCTGCGAGGCGACGACGTCGTCGAAGCTGTCGTCGTCGAACGGCAGCGGCTCTGCCAGGTCGGCGACGTGCAGGTCGACTCCGGTCCCGAGCCGGGCTCGTGCCTGTTCGAGCATCCCGGCGCTCGCGTCGACGCCGGTGACCATCGCACCACGGTCGCGGAGGTCGGCCAGGATCGGTCCCGAACCGCACCCGACGTCCAGGATGCGGTGACCGGCGACATCGCCTGCGAGCTCCACGAGCGCGGGCCGGTTGTAGTACTCGTTCAGCAGGCTGGTCGCGTTGAGCTCCGTGTAGCCCTCGGCGATCGCGTCGTAGGGAGCCGCGCGAGGAGTGTGGTCACGGTCGGCGTCGAGTGATCGAGTCATAACGGCATGCTTTCAGACGGAGCGGTCAGCCCGCATCCGCGATCACCTGGTCGATCCAGCCGTGCCGCGGCAGCGCTCGGATCGACAGGATGTAGTCGGACAGCGGCATCCCTGCAGCCTACGCAGCCCCGGGCTACCCTGTCCGTCATGCCGTCGCAACAGCCGCCACTCCCGCCCGCCGCCGCCGGCCCCGCCCTCATACTGGTCGTCGGCCGCCCCGCGTCGGGGAAGACCACCGTCAGCACGGCCATCGCCGACCGCTGGGGGCTCCCCGTGGTGTCCAAGGACGGGCTGAAGGAGGTCCTGTTCGACACCCTCGGCGCCGGCGACCGGGAGTGGTCGATGACGCTGGGCCGCGCAAGTTTCGCGCTGCTCGACTACGTGGTCGAGCGGCAGCTGCAGGCGGGCGCCCCCTTCGTGGTGGACGCAGCGTTCAACGCCGCCTACGAGGACGCCAAGTTCCAGGCGTGGCAGGCGCAGTACGGGTTCACGACGATCCAGGTGCACTGCACCGCGCCGGCGGACGAGCTGGTCCGCCGGTTCGAGCAACGCGCCCGCGACGGGTCGCGGCATCCCGGTCACGGCGACCACGCCTGGGTCGAGCAGTTCCGGGAGAGCGTCGACGACGACCGGCGGGAGGTGCTCGACCTGCGCGGGACGGTGCTGCCGTACCCCTCGGAGGCTCCCGGGGCGCTGGACGCCCTGCTCGCGCGACTCGACCGGCTCCTGTCAGCGCCCGGGCGCTGAGCGACCTAGTCCCGCGCCCCCGCGTACCGCATCAGCGTCGACTCCCGGCGCACGAACCCCACCGACTCGTACAGCGCGATCGCCGCCCGCCGGCTCGGTCGCGAGGTCAGGTCCAGCGTCCGGAGGCCCCGCGCCTCGGCGAGCTGGATGATCGCCTCCAACAGCCGCCGGGCGATGCCCCGGCCGCGGTGCGCCTCATCCACCACCACGTCGTCCACATGACCGCGCCAACCGGTCGTGAGCGGGAACGAGGCCAGCGTCGCCATCCCGGCCACCTCGCCGTCCACGCGGGCGAGCCGCAGGTCGGCGCCCGGGTGGCCCAGCATCGCCACCAGCCGCTCCTCGTCGAACGTGGATGAGCGGGAGAGCTGCGGGAGCAACCGGCGGATGGCCTCCAGGTCGGCGCTGTCGAGGGCGGTCGGGACGTCGATCTCGATCGTGGTCATGCGCTCCACCGTAACCTCCGCTCACCGTCACGGCGCACCGGTCCCGGCCCGGCGCGAACCCATCCGGATTCCGCGCATCCCATCCAGCTCGCGCAGAACGCTTGCCATGACGGTTCCTCCTGATGCACCGTGAGCGTGCGGGCGCCGGGTGTCAGATCATCGGCTTCCGGTTCCCGGCAGGTGATTGCTCGTGGAGACGTGCGTCAGGGTCGCGGCCCGAACCGCGAACCGGCCACGGCCGGTATGGAGGCAGGCGGTCGCGGGGGATCGCCTGCGATGAACCATGCGCCACAGCGGCGGGAAGGGTGGTGTCGTCCGGCGGCGGGTCAGTGTGCTCGCTCCTCTGTTCGGCGCCGCCCTGCTCGTCGCCGCGCTGCTGGCCGCCGCGCTGCTGGCGGCCACCCTGCGAGCCCCCAAGTCCGCGTCCGCGGCCGCCCATGAGGTCGGGGTGTACGTCTGGTCGCGCGTCAGCGATTCGGGCACCAGCACCCACCTCGCCCTCTACGACTTCGCCAGCCACCGGGTCCGTCAGCTGACGCACCCACCCGACCTCTCGGTCGACTACGGCCCCCGGGTGTCACCCGACGGCCGCTACGTGCTCTTCGGCCGTGCGACCGGGAGCCTCCGCTTCGAGGTGCGGGTCATCGGGCTCGACGGTCGGGGCGAACGACGCCTCGACGACGGCAGCCGGCTCGCCCCCGACGGGCCGACTCACCCGGTGTGGGCGCCCGACGGCCACCATGTGATCTACACGATGCAGACCGGGGACCGGCGAGGCGAGTTGTGGCAGACCGACCTCGCCGGGGCTATTCACATCCGAATAACCGCGGGCAGCCCGGGATTCAGCCAGAGCGCCCCGACGTTCGCACCGGCCGGGTACCGTGTCGTGCTGGCACACGACCCCACCGGTCGGACCGCGCTGTTCCGGGAGGACCGCGACGGCTCGCACAGTGTCCAGCTCACCGCCTGGTCCCTGGGCGTCGGGATCGCCCATGTCTCCACCGCGCGCTCAGGGCCGACCCGCGACCTGCTCGCCTTCACCATCGGCGCACAACTGGCGACGATGCCGGCGACGTGCCGGTCCGTCGCCGCCTGCTACGCGAAGCTCAGATACGTCGCGCCCGGCAGGATCGCGTTCGGCGTCACCTGGGCCGGCGGCCGGGCCATCGTGTTCCACGACCCGACCCAGGGGCGCGGCCGGGAGGGGACGCTCTGGGCGCTCATCTGGTACGGCGACCGGCCGGTGCTGCGCGAGCTGCCGGTCACCGACCATGCCGAACCGACGTGGCGGCACATCCCGCTGCGGTGAACGTCGTCGCCCCTTTCTGAACACTTTCTCAGAAAACCATGCTTGGTCTACCCCCGTTCACAGGGGTTGGATAGCCGTGCGCTTACCAGCGCATCCATCGCATTGGTGAAAGGACATCCATGCGCACGACAACCAGAACCCTCAGGGCCGCAGCCGTCACCACCGGCGCGGCCCTTCTCTTTGCCGCGGTGGCAGCGTCACCCGCCGTCGCATCACCAGGAAGGAACGCCCTACCGGGCAGCCAACCGGCCTGGGCGAACGCGAAAGCGCTCCGCTCCGCAGCCCCCGCGACCGACACGGTCGACCTGCGGGTGTACCTGCCGTGGCAGAACCAGGCGCAGGCGGCGGCGACGGCGCTCGCCGTGTCCACGCCCGGCTCGGCGAGCTATCGGCACTACCTGACCCCGCAGCAGTTCCGCCAGCAGTTCGCTCCCGCGCAGTCCAGCGTGGTCGCGGTGCAGCAGTTCCTGCGGTCCGCCGGGTTCAACATCGTGGACACGCCGTCCAACAACCGCTACGTCTCCGCCGAGGGCACCGTCGCCCAGGCGCAGAGCGCGTTCGGGGTCACCCTCGGCGAGTACGACGCCTACGGCACCACGCTGCGCGCGCCGGAGTCCGCGGTCACCATCCCGGCCTCCCTCAACGGGATCGTCGAGAGCGTGGCGGGCCTCGACCAGGGCGCCGACCTGATCGCGCCGAGCAACACGAACGGCAACGGCCCGAACCAGGTGCACGGCGCACCGTCCGCGGGCTTCCGCGCCGGCCAGCCGTGCTCGCTCTGGTACGGGGAGAAGACGGTCGCGATGCCGAACGCCCCCGCGTACGGCACCAGCAGCAAGCCGATCGCCCCATGCGGGTACACGCCGGCCCAGGTGCGCGGCCTCTACGGCCTCGACTCCGTCGCCGCGACGGGAGCGGGCCAGACGGTCGCCTTCGTCGGCGCCACCGCGAGCCCGACGATCGTGCAGGACGTGACGAAGTACAGCAGCCTGCACAACCTGCCCGCACCGAAGATCACCCAGATGGTGGCGCCGGGGGTCTACAAGCTCCCCGACACGCCCAAGCAGACGCCTGGTGACTTCTACGGTGAGGAGACGCTGGACGCCGAGGCCATCCACTCGATGGCGCCGGATGCCAGCCTGCTCTATGTCGCCTCGTCGAACGCGCGGCAGGACTTCGACGCGTCGGTGAACCACATCGTCGACAAGCACCTGGCGAGCATCCTCTCGATCAGCTACGGGTTCGCAGGGGAGGCCGTGCCGCAGGGCTTCATCAACAGCCTGAACAACACGTTCATCCAGGCGGCCGCGACCGGCATCGGCGTGTTCGTCTCCAGCGGTGACAGCGGTGACGAGGTCGGCAGCTTCGGTTCGCCCCAGGTCGACTTCTACGCCGACAGCCCGTGGGTGACCGCGGTCGGCGGTTCGTCCGCCTCCGTCGTCCCGACCGGCGCTGCTCCGACCGGTCTCGGCTACGGCTCGGTCGACGACCCGTCCTCCGCCCTCAACCAGAACGGCTGGAAGCGGTCGTTCGAGGTGGGCTGGCAGACCGGGCTCGACGCGGTGAAGCCCACCGCGACCGACCACATCACGAGCGCGCCGTACGAACTGGACGGCACGTTCGCGGCGGCCCTGCCGGGCAACTTCAACGGCGGTGGCGGTGGAGGCGTGAGCAAGATCTTCGCGCAGCCGTCCTACCAGGCCGCGGCGGTCGGCTCGGCGTCCGGACGACTGGTGCCCGACATCAGCGCCCTGGCCGACCCGAACACGGGCCTGCTCGTCGGTCAGACCCAGACGTTCAGCAACGGGACGTACTACGACGAGTACCGCATCGGCGGCACCTCCGTCGCCGCTCCGCTGACCGCGGGCATGGCGGCCGTCGCCAACCAGGTCGCCGGCGCTCCGCTCGGGTTCCTGAACCCGCGCATCTACGGGGCGTACTCGGCCGGAGGCTCGGCGTACTACGACGTCGACCAGAAGGACATGTTCGGCTCGGCGCTGCCGAGCGTCCTCCGGGTGAACTACGTCGACAGCGAGAGCGCCGCGGGCGGTCTCAGCTACAGCCTGCGGACCCAGGAGTCGCCGAACCAGACGCTCCACAGCACCAAGGGCTACGACACCGCCACCGGAGTGGGGACGCCGAACGGCGCCTCCTTCTTCGCAGCGATCACGAAGTAGCGCGTCCATCGCAGTGCCGAGTGCCCCCTCCCGGACGGGAGGGGGCACTCGTGCCGACTAGGCTTGACGCATCCCATTGGAATACGACTCAAGGAGTGGACAGGTGGCCGACGGCTTCGAGCTCTTCACCGACCGTTCCGTTGTCGCGATGCGCGTCAACGGTGAGCTGAAGGATCTCGCGACGACCGTCACGACCACCGACACCGTCGAGCCGGTCACCATCGACTCGCCCGAGGGCCTCAGCATCCTCCGCCACTCCACCGCGCACGTCCTCGCGCAGGCCGTGCAGGCGGTCAACCCGGAGGCCAAGCTCGGCATCGGGCCGCCCATCACCGACGGCTTCTACTACGACTTCGACGTCGCCGAGCCGTTCACCCCCGAGGACCTGAAGGCCCTCGACAAGGAGATGGCGCGGATCGTGCGCGCGGGCCAGCGTTTCATGCGCCGCGTGGTCACCGACGACGAGGCGCGCGCCGAGCTCGCCGGCGAGCCGTACAAGCTCGAGCTGATCGGCCTCAAGGGCTCCGGCGCGGAGTCCGGCGGCGACGAGTCCGTGGAGGTCGGCTCCGGCGAGCTGACGATCTACGACAACGTCGACCCGAAGACCGGCGAGACGGTCTGGAAGGACCTCTGCCGCGGCCCGCACGTCCCGAGCACGCGCATGCTCGGCAACGGCTGGGCGCTCACCCGCGTCGCCGCCGCCTACTGGCGCGGCTCGGAGAAGAACCCGCAGCTCCAGCGCATCTACGGAACCGCGTGGCCCAGCAAGGACGAGCTGCGCGCGTACCAGACCCGCATGGAGGAGGCCGCCAAGCGCGACCACCGCAAGCTCGGCGCGGAGCTCGACCTGTTCAGCTTCCCCGACGAGATCGGCTCGGGCCTGGCGGTGTTCCACCCCAAGGGCGGGATCATCCGCAACGAGATCGAGAACTTCATGCGCGAGCGGCTGATCGCGAACGACTACGAGCTGGTGAACACGCCGCACATCACCAAGGCGCACCTGTACGAGATCAGCCAGCACCTCAACTGGTACAAGGACGGAATGTTCCCGCCCATGCATCTGGACGAGGAGCGCGACGCCGAGGGCAACATCACCCGGCAGGGGCAGGACTACTACCTCAAGCCGATGAACTGCCCGATGCACAACCTGATCTTCCGGGCGCGCGGGCGCAGCTACCGCGAGCTGCCGCTGCGCCTGGCGGAGTTCGGCACCGTGTACCGGTACGAGAAGTCCGGCACGCTCTCCGGCCTGACCCGCGTGCGCGGCCTGACGCAGGACGACGCGCACATCTACGTGACCGACGAGCAGATCAAGGACGAGGTCGCGCGCCAGCTCGAGTTCGTGCTGGAGACCCTGCGCGGCTACGGCCTCACCGACTTCTACCTGGAGCTCTCCACCAAGGACCCGGAGAAGTACGTCGGCAGCGACGAGAGCTGGGAGACCGCGACCCAGACCCTCCACGAGGTGGCCGTCGAGTCCGGGCTGGAGCTCGTGGACGACCCGGGCGGAGCGGCCTTCTACGGCCCGAAGATCTCGGTGCAGGCCCGCGACGCGATCGGCCGCACCTGGCAGCTCTCGACGGTCCAGCTCGACTTCAACCAGCCGGAGCTGTTCGAGCTGGAGTACAACGCGGCCGACGGCACGCGCAAGCAGCCGGCGATGATCCACCGCGCGCTGCTCGGTTCGATCGAGCGGTTCTTCGCGATCCTGCTGGAGCACTACGCGGGCGCCTTCCCGGTCTGGCTGTCGCCGATCCAGGTCGTGGGCATCCCGGTCGCCGACAACTACGGGCCGTTCCTGGACGACGTGATCGCCCGGCTGAAGGCCAGGGGAGTGCGCGCCGAGGTGGACCACTCCGACGACCGCATGCAGAAGAAGATCCGCACGCACACGAAAGCCAAGGTGCCCTTCCAGCTCATCGTGGGCGAGGAGGACGCCACGGCAGGCACGGTCAGCTTCCGCTTCCGCGACGGCAGCCAGCGCAACGGCGTGACCGTGGACGAGGCGATCGAGCGGATCGTCGCGAGCATCGAGAGCCACGAGCTGGTCGAGACGGCATGGCTCGACTGAGCCTCGACGACTACGCCGACGGCTCGGCCGGTGAGGGCGGCGGGGACGTCCACGCGGAGGGAATCCGCGTGGACGACCCGTCGCACCTCGTCGGCGTGCCCGACGAGTTCCAGCGGCTGTGGACCCCGCACCGGATGGTCTACATCCAGCACGGCCAGCAGCCGGGCAAGGACGACTGCCCGTTCTGCGTCGCCCCGATCCTGAGCGACGAGGACGCGCTGATCGTCGCGCGCGGCGAGCACGCCTACGCGCTGCTCAACCTGTTCCCGTACAACAGCGGCCACCTGCTGGTCTGCCCGTACCGCCACATCGCGAACTACGACGAGGCGACGCCGGAGGAGGTCGCCGAGATCGGCAGCATCACCCAGACCGCGATGCGCGTCATCCGCGAGGTCTCGCACAACGACGGCTTCAACATCGGGATGAACCAGGGCGAGGTCGCCGGCGCCGGGATCGCCGCGCACCTGCACCAGCACATCGTGCCGCGCTGGGCGCAGGACGCGAACTTCTTCCCGATCATCGCCAAGACGAAGGCGTTGCCGCAGCTCCTCGGCGAGGTCCGCGAGGCCATCGCGAACGCCTGGCCCCACGACGCCGACTGACCCCCCCGCATTCGTGCCGAATGTCGTGTTTGCGGGCGCGAAAGGCGACATTCGGCACGAATGCGTGCGGGTCAGCGCACCTGCGTGACGGTGAACTGCTCTCGCGGGTGCGCGTACGACTCCTGGGACTCCACAAGCTGCAGCTCGCGCTCACCCGACGCGAGCGTGTTCGCGAGCAGGTCGTACACGCTGGACACGGTCTTGCTCAGCGCGGAGGCCGCATCGCCGGACGCGACATAGTGTGCCGTGAACAGCGCCGCCGTGACGTCGCCCGACCCGTTCGCCTTCAGCGGCAGCCGCGGCGTCTGCACGATCCACGCGCCCGCGTCGTCCACCGCGAGCATCTCGATCGTGTCCTCCGGCTGGTCCGGCCGCTCCACACTGGTGACGAGGACGGTGCGCGGCCCCATCGCCCGCGCGGCGTCGACCGAGGCGAGCGTGGACTCCAGGTCGGCCGGCTCGGTCCCGGTGAGGTAGCCGAGCTCGAACTGGTTCGGCGTGATGATGTCGGCGACCGGGACGACCCTGTCGCGCAGCAGCTCGGGGATGGCCGGCGCGACGAAGCAGCCGGATTTGGCGTTGCCCATCACCGGGTCGCACGCGTACACGGCGTTCGGGTTGGCCGCCTTGACGCGGGCCACGGCGTCCACGATCACGTCCCCGATGCCCTCGCTGCCCTGGTATCCGGACAGGACGGCGTCGATGCTCCCGAGCACACCCCGCTCCTCGATCCCGGTGATCACCGCCCGAACGTCGTCCGGCGCGATCAGCGGCCCACGCCACGCGCCGTAGCCCGTGTGGTTGGAGAAGTTCACGGTGTAGACGGGGAGGACCTCCACGCCGATGCGCTGGAGCGGGAACACGGCGGCGGAGTTGCCGACGTGGCCGTAGGCGACAGCGGACTGGATGGAGAGGATACGCATCCTTCGATCCTGGCAGATCAGACGCGGGCCGAGCGCTCGGCCGCCTCCACCAGGTCGTCCACCAGCCGGCCCGCCTCCTCGTCGCCGAGGTCGTGCACGGTCAGCCGCAGGTGATGCGACGCTGCGGGCCGCCCTCCCAGCAGGAACTCGTCCCCGGTCCGCGCCAGCCACCCGCGCCGCATCAGCCGCTCCGCCACGATCCGCGCCTCGACCGGCAGCTCCACCCAGAGGTTGAGCCCGTCGCCGGCCTCGGTCGGGAGGCCCCGAGCGCTGAGCAGCGCCGCGAACGCCGCGTTCCGCGCGGCGTAGTGCCGACCGGCCTCCGCGACCTCGCTCAGCACCGTGTCGTCGGTGAGCTGCGCGAGCACGAGCCGCTGGAGGATGTGGCTCACCCAGGTGGTGCCCGGGCTCAGCCGGAAGGCGAGCCGGTCGGCGGTCTCCGCGTCCGTCGCGGCGATCGCGAGGCACATGTCGGGGCCGAGGAACTTCGAGACCGAGCGGACCAGCGCGAAGCGGCGGTGGCCCGGCCCGATCAGCGTCTCGTACGGCCGTTGCGACAGCATGGAGAAGTGGTCGTCCTCAATGACGAGCACGTAGGGATGGTCGGCCAGCAGCGCACGCAGGGCGGCGGCGCGCGCGGGGGAGAGGGTGGCGCCGGTCGGGTTCTGGGCGCGCGGCGTGCAGATGATCGCGCGCACGCCGTCGTCGAGCGCCGCGCGCAGGCCGTCCACCGTCATCCCCTCGGCGTCCACCGGCACGGGCACGGCGCGGTAGCCGCCGTGGCGGACCGTGTGGATGCTGGCCAGGAAGCACGGGTCCTCGAGCGCGACCGCGTCGTCGCGCAGTAGCGCCTGGGCCAGGAGCCGCTCGACGGCGTCGACCGCGCCGTTCGTCACGGTGATCCGGAGGTCCGGATTCGGCAGGTCCTCCCGCACCCAGGCGAGCGCGATGGCCTCCAGGGCCGGGTCGATCACCGGCTCGCCGTAGAGCACCGGCCGCCCGGTCGCGCGGGCCAGGGCGGAGGAGAGGTCGGGGATGCGGCCGGGATCGGGATTGCCCGTGCCGACGTCGCGGAGGACGTTGTCGGCCGCGTAGCCCTCCTGCGCGACGGCCTCCACGCCCGCGATGACCGTGCCGGCCCTGCCGCGTGCGACGACCACGCCCGCCTGCGCCAGCAGCCGGTACGCGGCGACGGCCGTGTTGCGGTTGACCTGCAGCCGGGCGGCCAGCTCGCGCACCGGGGGGAGGGCGTCGCCACGGCGCAGCGCACCGCGTTCGTGCAGTGCTCGCACGCTCGCCGCGATCTCCGCCGCGGTCGTGCCCGTGATGACCTGTTCGTCCAATTTCCGCTCCCCGGCGTCGAGTCTAACCAGCCCTCAGGAGGATGATATCTTCGGCATAGGCCAAAACTTTTTTCGTACCGCACGAGAGGGCGATCATGACAGTCACAGAACAGGGCACCGCCACGGGGTCGAGCCGGGTCAAGCGCGGCCTGGCCGAGATGCTGAAGGGCGGCGTCATCATGGACGTCGTCACGCGGGACCAGGCCCGCATCGCCGAGGACGCCGGAGCCGTCGCCGTGATGGCGCTCGAGCGCGTCCCCGCCGACATCCGCGCGCAGGGCGGCGTCGCCCGCATGAGCGACCCGGACCTGATCGAGGCGATCATCGCCGAGGTCTCCATCCCGGTCATGGCGAAGGCCCGCATCGGCCACTTCGTCGAGGCCCAGGTGCTGCAGGCGCTGGACGTGGACTACATCGACGAGTCCGAGGTGCTCTCGCCCGCCGACTACGTCAACCACATCGACAAGTGGCAGTTCACCGTGCCGTTCGTCTGCGGTGCCACCAACCTCGGTGAGGCCCTGCGCCGCATCAACGAGGGCGCGGCGATGATCCGCTCGAAGGGCGAGGCCGGCACCGGCGACGTCTCGGAGGCCACCAAGCACATCCGCAAGATCACCTCCGAGATCAACGCGCTCAAGTCGATGACCCGCGACGAGCTCTATGTCGCCGCCAAGGACCTCCAGGCCCCCTACGAGCTGGTCGCCGAGATCGCCGAGACCGGCAAGCTCCCCGTCGTGCTGTTCACCGCGGGCGGCGTGGCCACCCCGGCCGACGCGGCGATGATGATGCAGCTCGGCGCGGACGGCGTCTTCGTCGGCTCGGGCATCTTCAAGTCCGGCAACCCGGAGCAGCGCGCGGCCGCCATCGTCAAGGCGACCACGTTCTTCGACGACCCGCAGGTCATCGCCGAGGTCTCCCGCGGCCTGGGCGAGGCGATGGTCGGCATCAACGTCTCCGACCTCGCCGCGCCGCACCGCCTCTCCGAGCGTGGCTGGTAACGCCACTCCTGCCGGCCCCCGCGTCGGCGTCCTGGCCCTGCAGGGAGACTTCCGCGAGCACCTCGCGGTCCTGCGGGTCCTCGGCGCCGACGCTGTGCCCGTCCGACGGGCGGAGGAGCTGGAGAGCATCGACGGCCTCGTCATCCCGGGCGGCGAGTCCAGCGTCATGGACAAGCTGTCGCGGGCGTTCGGCGTGGCCGAGCCGCTGAAGGCCGCCATCGCCGCCGGGCTGCCGGTCTACGGCACCTGCGCCGGGCTCATCATGCTCGCGGACGCGATCGTCGACGGCATCGCCGGCCAGCAGAGCCTCGGCGGCCTGGACGTCGCCGTGCGCCGCAACGCCTTCGGCTCCCAGGTGGACTCCTTCGAGACCGACCTCGACATCCCACAGCTCGGCGACGAGCCGGTGCACGCGGTGTTCATCCGCGCGCCGATCGTGGAGAGCGTAGGGGAGAAGGCGACCGTGCTCGCGCGCGTGCCGGACGGGCGGGTCGTGGCGGTGGAGCAGGGCGACCTGCTCGGGACGTCGTTCCATCCGGAGATCACGGGGGATACGCAGTTCCATGAGTACTTCCTGGCGAAGGTGCGGGCGCGGGTGAACGCGCGGGTGGACGCGGCTGTCTGAGGATGGCACCACCCCGCCGCGGTCCCCTATGATCACCGCGTGCCGACGCCTCCCGCCGAGCGGCCGCCGTTCCGGGTTCCGGTCGGCACCGCGGCCAATCCCGTCCTGGAGCAGGACGTCCTCGCCCGCCTGATGTCGCTCGGCGAGCCGGAGGAGTTCGGCGTCGGCGACACCCTGTTCCGCGCCGGGGACGAGGACCTCGACTTCTTCGTCATGGAGTCCGGGCGGGTCGACATCGTCCGGGAGGCCACGGTGGACTCGCGCGAGCGCGTCGTCGCCGAGTGGCAGGCGGGCGAGTTCCTCGGCGAGCTGAGCATGCTGACCGGGCAGGCCTCCCTGCTCACCGCCCGGATCGTCGAGCCGAGCCGGGTGCGGCGCATCTCGAACGCGGCGTTCAAGCAGCTCATGGCGAACGACGGGGAGCTGTCGGAGATCCTGCTCGCGGCCTTCCGCGCCCGGCGGCGCCTGTTGATGGCCGCCGCCGACCGCACCACGCAGATATTCGGGACGGAGGGTTCCGCCGCGGCCCTGGCGCTGCGCCGCTACGCCGCACGGATGGAGCTGCCGCACCGCTGGACCGACGTCTCGACCGAGGCGGGCCGGGCGGCGCTGGAGGCCTCGGAGCACGCCGGCCTCGACCTCCCGCTGGTGGTGTCGCGCGGCGCGGTGATCGCCGCCGCGACCCCGCTCGCCCTCGCGGAGGCGGTCGGCCTGGCGTACCGCTACCGCGACGGGGACGAGTTCGACCTGGTCGTCGTCGGCGCGGGTCCCGCCGGGCTGGCGGCCGGCATCTACGGCGCCTCCGAGGGGCTGCGGACGCTGGTGCTCGACGCCCTCGCACCCGGCGGCCAGGCGGCGGCCAGCTCCCGGATCGAGAACTACCTCGGCTTCCCGTCCGGCGTCTCCGGCGCCGAGATCAC
This sequence comes from Leifsonia sp. NPDC056824, assembly GCF_042789575.1. Lineage (NCBI taxonomy): Bacteria > Bacillati > Actinomycetota > Actinomycetes > Micrococcales > Microbacteriaceae > Leifsonia > Leifsonia sp. NPDC056824. The sequence goes on from NZ_JBHUAV010000002.1 coordinate 68,067, forward strand.
CGAGCTGGGCCTGGTGCAGGCGCTGAAGTTCGGCGTGCGGCTGTCGGCGCCCGCGGAGGTCACGGCGCTGTCGCCGCGGGAGGGCGGCCACGAGCTGACGCTGGCGGAGGGCGACGGCATCCGGGCACGCGCGATCGTCGTGGCCACCGGAGCGCGCTACCGCCGCCTCCCGCTGGAGCGCTGGGCGGACTTCGAGGGCGGCAGCATCTTCTTCGCGACGACCGAGCTGGAGGCCAGGACCGTTGCGCGCCGGCCCGCGGTCGTCGTGGGCGGCGCGAACTCCGCGGGGCAGGCCGCGCTCTACCTCGCGGAGCTGGGCAGCGAGGTGGCCGTGGTCGTCCGCGGTCCGGACATCGCCGCCAAGATGTCCAGCTACCTGGTCGACCGGGTGCGGGCGCACGAGCGGATCACGGTGCACGCGTCGTCCGACGTGACCGCGCTGCACGGCGGCGATCAGCTGGAGGCCGTCACGCTCACCTCGTCCGCCACCGGCGAGAGCGAGGACGTCGCCGCCGCGGCGCTGTTCTGCTTCGTCGGCGCGGAGCCGCGGGCGTCGTGGCTGAGCGGCGCGGCGGTGGACGGCAGCGGCTTCCTGCTGACGGATGTCGACCTCCCGGCGGACGGCCCGGTCGGCGCGGACATAGGGCGCGGGCCGCTGCCGTTCGAGACGAGCCTGGCCGGCGTGTTCGCGGCAGGGGACGTGCGGCACGGCTCGATGAAGCGCATCGCGGCCGCGGTCGGCGAGGGCGCGAGCGCTGTCGCCTCGGTTCACAGGGCGCTCGCGGCGCAGTAGCGCTCGCGGCGCAGTAGCGCTCCCACGGCCGGCCGCGCCTTCGGGCGGCCTCCTGCCGAGGCATTATTATGGACAGGTTCAACCGCAATTCGAGGGAGCACCAGTGTCCGGGCATTCCAAGTGGGCAACGACCAAGCACAAGAAGGCGGTCATCGACGCCCGCCGCGCGAAGTCGTTCGCCAAGCTCATCAAGAACATCGAGGTGGCGGCGAAGACCGGCGGAGCCGACCTGACCGGCAACCCGACCCTGGTCGACGCGGTCCAGAAGGCCAAGAAGACCTCGGTCCCGAACGACAACATCGACCGCGCGATCAAGCGCGGCGCCGGCCTCACCGGCGAGTCGATCGAGTACACGACCATCATGTACGAGGGCTACGGCCCGGGCGGCGTCGCCCTCATGATCGAGTGCCTCACCGACAACAAGAACCGAGCAGCCGCCGAGGTCCGCACCGCGATGACCCGCAACGGCGGCACAATGGCCGACCCGGGCAGCGTGGCCTACAACTTCCACCGCAAGGGCGTCATCGTCGTCCCGCACGCGGACGGGGTGGACGAGGACACCGTCCTCACGGCGGTCCTCGACGCGGGCGCCGAGGAGGTCACCGACCGCGGCGAGAGCTTCGAGGTGCTGACTGAGGCCACCGACCTGGTCGCCGCGCGAACCGCGCTGCAGGAGGCCGGCATCGACTACGACTCGGCCGACGCCGAGTTCGTCGCCACGGTCAACGTGGAGGCCGACGCCGAGCTGGCGCGCAAGGTCTTCCGCCTCATCGACGCCCTGGAGGACTCGGACGACGTGCAGAACGTCTTCACGAACCTCGACCTCACGCCCGAGGTGCAGGCGCAGCTCGAAGACGACGAGTAAGGCGCTGCGATGACGATCCGGGTGCTCGGCATCGACCCGGGTCTGACGCGCTGCGGCGTCGGCGTCGTGGACGTCCGCCCCGACCGCACGGCCGCGCTCGTGGAGGTCACGGTCATCCGCACGCCCGCCGACATGCCGCTGGAGCAGCGGCTGCTGGCGGTCGGCACCGGGATCGACGAACTGCTCGACGCCCACCGCCCGGACGTGGTGGCGATCGAGCGTGTCTTCGCCCAGCACAACCTCCGCACCGTCATGGGCGTCGCGCAGGTGAGCGGAGTGGCGCTGCACGCCGCCGCGCGCCGCGGCCTGAGCGTCGCGCTGCACACGCCGAGCGAGGTGAAGGCGGCGATCACCGGGTACGGCGCCGCGGACAAGAAGCAGGTGCAGGCGATGGTCGCCCGCATCCTCGGCCTCGCCGAGGTGCCGAAGCCGGCGGACGCCGCCGACGCCCTCGCCATCGCGATCTGCCACGCCTGGCGCGGCGCGCCCGCTGCCGCCGGGGAAGCAGGCGACGGCGGAGCGACCGGCGGGCGAGCAGCCGGCGCGGCGCAGACCCCCGCGCAGGCCGCGTGGCTCGCCGCCGAGCGCTCCGCCCGGACGTCGGCCGTTCCCCGTAGGCTGGCCAGGTGATCTCCTCCCTCCGCGGCACCGTCCTCTCTGCCAGCGGCGGCACCGCCGTGATCGAGGTGGGCGGGGTCGGCATGGCCGTGCAGCTGACGCCCGACCATGTCCTCTCGCTGCGCGTGGGGGACGAGGCGTTCGTGCACACGTCGCTCATCGTCCGGGAGGACGCCCTCCAGCTCTTCGGCTTCGCCGACCTCGAGCAGCTCCAGGTCTTCGAGCTGCTCACCGGCGTGTCCGGAGTCGGCCCGAAGTCCGCGATCGGCGTGCTCTCGGTGCTCGGCCCCGACCAGATCGCCGACGCCGTCGCGGCCGACGATGACGCGCCGTTCCGCAAGGTGTCGGGGATCGGCCCCAAGACCGCCAAGCTCATCGTCGTCTCGCTCACCGGCAAGCTCGCCGCAGCCCGACGCGCGCCTACCCGCGCGGTGAAGACCAAGGGCGCGCCCTCCGCCGTCCCCGACAGCGTGATCGTCGCCCTGGTGGGCCTCGGCTGGCCGGAGAGGATCGCGGCGGAGGCCGTGTCCGACGTGGTCGCCGAGACCGAGGAGGGCGAGCGCGACTCCGTGCAGGCCCTGCTGCGGCTCTCGCTCGCGCGCCTCGGCCCGGCCGGCGCGGCGAGCGGAGCGGGCCGATGACAGACGACCTCACCGCGCCGGAACTCGAGTCGGAGTCCGAGCTCGCCTTCGAGGGCGCGCTGCGTCCGCGCACGCTGTCCGAGTTCGTCGGCCAGGCGAAGGTCCGCGGCCAGCTCCAGCTGCTGTTGACGGCCGCGAAGATGCAGGATCGCACGGCCGACCACATCCTCCTCGCCGGCCCGCCCGGGCTCGGCAAGACCACGCTCGCCATGATCGTCGCGCACGAGAGCGAGCGGCCGCTGCGGCTCTCCAGCGGCCCCGCCATCCAGCACGCCGGCGACCTCGCCGCGCTGCTGTCGTCGCTGACGCCGGGGGAGGTGCTCTTCATCGACGAGATCCACCGCATGGCGCGCTCGGCGGAGGAGATGCTGTACCTCGCGATGGAGGACTTCCGCATCGACATCATGGTCGGCAAGGGCGCCGGGGCGACGTCCATCCCGCTCGAGCTCGCGCCGTTCACCCTCGTCGGCGCGACGACGCGCTCCGGTCTGTTGCCGAACCCGCTGCGCGACCGCTTCGGTTTCACCGCTCACCTGGAGTTCTACGACGAGGGCGAGCTGACGCAGGTGCTCACCCGCGCCGCGACGATGCTCGATTTCGAGGTGGACCGCGAGGCGCTGGCGGAGATCGCCGGCCGCTGCCGGGGCACCCCGCGCATCGCCAACCGGCTGCTGCGCCGCGTGCGCGACTACGCGCTCGTGCACGGACACCGCGCCGACGTTGTGGCCGTGCAGGCCGCGCTGGAGCTGTACGACGTCGACCCGCTCGGCCTCGACCGCCTCGACCGCGCCGTGCTGCACGCCATCCTGGAGCGCTTCGAGGGCGGTCCGGTCGGCCTCAACACCCTCGCGGTGTCGGTCGGTGAGGAGGCGGAGACCATCGAATCCGTGGTCGAACCGTTCCTCGTCCGCATCGGTCTGCTGTCCCGCACACCGCGCGGACGGGTCGCGACAGCGGCGGCCTGGCGGCACTTCGGGCTCACCGGCCCGCGACCTGGGGGTGTACCGCAAGGCCACTCACAGCAACCGTCCCTGATGGATGACCTATAATTCAAGCTGGCCACTCGCCACACACCCCCTTGACTTCACCGGAAGGTTCGGCTTACTTCATGGATCCGTTGACCATTGTGATGGTCGTCATTCTGGCGGCCCTCGTCTTCTTCATGTTCCGCAACAGCCGCAAGCGGCAGAAGGAGCAGGCGGAGACCCGTTCGAAGATGGTGCCAGGCGCCGAGGTCATGACCAACTTCGGCCTGTACGGCACCCTGCTGTCCGTCGACGAGGACGACAACACCGCCATCATCGAGACCAGCCCCGGCCACGTCGTGAAGGTGCACCGCCAGGTGCTCTCGCGCGTCGTCGAGCCGAAGACCCCGGAGATCGACGACACCGAGGTCGCGGGCCCCGAGCTCAACCAGGACCACGCCATCCCGGCCGAGTCCTCCGCACCGGAATTCGGCGAGCGGGTCGACGACGCGCCGAAGAAGCCCGGCGCGAAGAGCGACGACTGATAGCATCCCTGTGCTCCGCGCACCGAGAGGGTGCGCGGATCGCTCGTAGAAAGCTGAGTTCCTAGGTGGCAAAGTCGACTCCGGTCAAAAAAGCCTGGCGTTCGTTGACCTGGCTCGGCGTCATCGTGGTGGTCCTTCTGGGGACCCTCGCGGCCGGCGTCCTGTTCAGTAACGCGACGTGGCTGCCCAAGCTCGCCCTCGACCTCGAGGGCGGCACCCAGATCATCCTCGCTCCGCAGGTGGAGAACGGTCAGTCGGTGCAGCAGCAGCAGCTCGACCAGGCGGTCTCGATCATCCGGCAGCGCATCGACGCGTCCGGCGTGTCCGAGGCGCAGATCTCCACCGAGGGCTCGCGCAACATCGTGGTGTCGCTGCCGGGCAAGCCCGACCAGCAGACGCTCGACCGCGTCAAGGCGAGCGCGCGGCTGGACTTCCGGCCGGTGCTGCTCACCGGCGGCCCGACCAACGAGGTCGTGGGCGCCGACGGCAAGTCGACCCCGGCGCCGAGCCCGGCTCCCGGCCTCCAGTCCACGCCGTCGACGTCGCCGACGAACGGCAGCGACCTGGCCTGGGTGACCCCGGCGCTGCAGGCGGAGTACGACGCGTTCTCGTGCGCCGCGAACAAGAACAAGGACCTCAGCGCCGCTCCCACGGACAAGCCGCTGATCACCTGCGACGACAACAACACGGTCAAGTACCTGCTCGGCCCGGTCGAGGTCAAGGGCCAGAACATCTCCGACGCGAGCGCCGGCCTGATGCAGAGCTCGCAGGGCGTCACGACCGGCCAGTGGGCCGTCAACATCGTCTTCGACTCCACAGCCACCAAGCAGTTCGCCACGGTCACGACCCGCCTGAACGCCCTCAAGGGCGCGCAGAACCAGTTCGCGATCGTCCTGGACGGCCGTGTCATCTCGGCGCCGACCACGAATGCGGTGATCACCGACGGCAAGCCGCAGATCTCGGGCAACTTCACCGAGCAGAGCGCCAAGACGCTCGCCGACCAGCTCAAGTTCGGCGCGCTGCCGTTCAGCTTCAAGGTGCAGAGCCAGGACGACATCTCGGCGACGCTCGGTACCTCGCAGCTCATCAGCGGGCTGATCGCCGGTCTGATCGGTCTGATCCTGGTCGCGATCTACACGTTCTTCCAGTACCGCCTGCTCGGCCTCGTGACGATCGTCTCGCTCGTCGTCGCCGGCACGCTGACCTGGCTCACCATCTCGCTGATGTCGTGGCACTACGACTACCGGCTCTCGCTCGCGGGCGTCGCCGGTCTGATCGTGGCGATCGGCTTCACAGCGGACTCGTTCATCGTCTACTTCGAGCGAATACGAGACGAGCTGCGCGACGGGCGAAGTCTCGAATCCGCCGTGGAGGCCGGCTGGGGCCGTGCGCGCCGCACGATCTACGCGTCCAAGGCGACCAACCTCCTCGCGGCCGTCGTGCTGTACGTGCTGGCCGCGGCCAACGTGCGCGGCTTCGCGTTCACGCTGGGGCTCACGACCATCATCGACGTGATCGTGGTGCTGCTGTTCACTCACCCGACGCTCCAGCTCCTGGCCAAGACCCGGTTCTTCAGCAGCGGCCACCCGCTCTCCGGCCTCGACCCCGACGCGCTGGGCGCGGTGTACCGCGGCGCAGCCCGGTTCCGTGCGCCGAAGCCCGAGCTGGTGGGCACCGGCAAGGCCGCCCGCAGCAGCGGGGAGGCGGCACGCCGCCAGACGATCGCCGAGCGCAAGGCGGCGGAGCTCGCCTCCGCCTCGACCTCCTCGTCGTCGGATCGATCGACCGAGGGGAAGGACAACTGATGGCCAGCCGCCTCACCAAGTTCGGCAACGACCTCTACACGGGCGCGCGCTCGTTCGACTTCGTCGGCAAGCGCAAGATCTGGTACACCATCGCCATCGTGATGGTCGCCCTCTCGATCCTGGTCCCCATCGTCAGGGGCGGGTTCAACTTCTCGATCGAGTTCCGCGGCGGATCGCAGTTCCAGATCAGCCAGGTGCAGAGCACCGACACCACCAAGGCGCAGAACGCCGTCGCGAGCGTGGTGCCCAACGCGATCTCGCACGTCAGCGTCATCGGCAACAACGCCATCCAGGTGCAGACCGACCAGCTCTCCGACACCCAGACCAAGGCCGTCGCCGACGCGCTGGCCACGGCCTACGGCGTCCCGTCGTCCGAGATCTCCTCGACCTTCATCGGTCCGTCGTGGGGCGCGGACGTCACGCAGCAATCCATCCAGGGCCTCGTGGTGTTCCTGCTGCTGGCGTTCATCGCGATGGCGCTGTACTTCCGCACCTGGAAGATGTCGGCGTCTGCGATCATCTCGCTCTTCCACGACCTCATCATCACCGCGGGGATCTACGCCCTCGTCGGCTTCGAGGTGTCGCCCGCGACGATGATCGGCTTCCTGACGATCCTCGGCTACTCGCTGTACGACACGGTCGTGGTGTTCGACAAGATCCGTGAGAACACGCGCGAGGAGCTGGAGCTCACCCGGCGCACGTTCCCGGAGGCGGTCAACCTGGCGGTGAACCAGACCCTGGTGCGTTCGATCAACACGGCCGTGGTCGCTGTGCTGCCGGTCGCGTCGATCCTCTTCATCGGGGCCTACGCCTTCGGCGCCGCCACGCTGCGCGACATCTCGCTGGCGCTGCTCATCGGCATCATCGTCGGCACGTACTCGACCATCTTCCTGGCCGCGCCGATGTACTCGCAGTTCCGCGAGGGCGAGGCCGCCATCAAGAAGCACGACCAGAAGGTCCGCGCGGTGCGTCCCAAGGCCAAGGTCGCCACGTCCGAGCCGGTCGCGGCGGAGTAGCGTCGGCGCATGAGCGGTCGTTACCTGTCGGAGGATGAGGTGACTGCCGCGCGTGCGCGCGAGCTCGTGGACGCCGGAGCGGCCTGGCTGCTCGACGTCCGCGAGGACCACGAGTGGGAGTCGGGCCACGCTCCGGCCGCCCACCACATCCCCATGGGGGAGCTCGGCCTGCGCCAGCACGAGCTGCCGGAGGACGAGCAGATCCTGGTGATCTGCGCCGTCGGCGGCCGGTCGCGGATGGTGACCGACGCGTTGCTGCAGGCGGACTATCCGGCGGCGAACGTCGCCGGCGGGATGCTCGCCTGGCAAGCCTCGGGAGGCCCGGTCTCCGAGCCGGGCCGGCCGCCGTCGGAGCCCGCCTGAGCGTCCGTCGCGCCGCCCCTGTGAACAGGTCGGCGCGAACAGCGGCGATAATGGACGACAGGAGGCGAGCAGATGGTTGACACGACGACACCGCAGTCCGCCTCGCTGCGCCGTCTCGTGCCGCGGATCTTCTCCCGCGCCCAGCCCGCGGGCGCCGTCGACACCCTGATCCGCACGGTGCGCATGCACCACCCGAAGGCCGACCTCTCGCTCATCGAGCGCGCCTACGCGGTCGCCGAGCGCGCCCACGACGGCCAGAAGCGCCGCTCCGGCGAGCCGTACATCACGCACCCAGTCGCCGTCGCGCAGATCATCGCCGACCTCGGGATCGGTGCCAAGACCATCGCCGCCGCGCTGCTGCACGACACGGTGGAGGACACGGCCTACACGCTGGACGAGCTGCGCGACCAGTTCGGCGACGAGATCGCCATGCTGGTCGACGGCGTCACCAAGCTCGACAAGGTCAAGTACGGCGACAGCGCGCAGGCCGAGACCGTCCGCAAGATGATCGTGGCGATGTCGAAGGACATCCGTGTGCTGATCATCAAGCTGGCCGACCGCCTGCACAACGCGCGCACTTGGGGCTTCGTGCCCGCGGCGAACGCGACCCGCAAGGCGACGGAGACCCTCGAGATCTACGCTCCGCTCGCGCACCGGCTCGGCATCCAGACGATCAAGTGGGAGCTGGAAGACCTCTCGTTCGCCGTGCTGTATCCCAAGCTGTACGCCGAGATCGAGAGCCTGGTGAAGCAGCGCACTCCTGAGCGCGAGCGCCTCGTGCAGCAGGTGATCGACGCGATCAACGACGACCTGAAGACCGCGAAGATCCGCGGCAAGGTGGTCGGCCGGCCCAAGCAGTACTACTCGATCTACCAGAAGATGGTCGTGCGCGGCCGCGAGTTCGACGACATCTACGACCTGGTCGGCATCCGTGTGCTCGTCAACACGGTGCGCGACTGCTATGCCGTCCTCGGCTCCATCCACGCGCGCTGGACGCCGATGCCCGGCCGGTTCAAGGACTACATCGCCACCCCGAAGTTCAACCTGTACCAGTCGCTCCACACGACGGTGATCGGTCCGCAGGGCCGGCCGGTCGAGATCCAGATCCGCACCGAGGAGATGCACCAGCGGGCCGAGTTCGGTGTCGCTGCGCACTGGAAGTACAAGGAGCAGACCACCGGCAAGAGCGCCGGCGGCCCCGGCAAGGTGGACACCGACCTGGCCTGGCTCGCGCACATCTCCGACTGGCAGGCCGAGACGGCCGACCCGTCGGAGTTCCTCGACTCGCTGCGGTTCGAGATCGGCGCGAAGGAGGTGTACGTCTTCACGCCGAAGGGCCGCGTGATCGGCCTGCCGGCCGGCGCGACGCCGGTCGACTTCGCGTACGCCGTGCACACCGAGGTCGGCCACCGCACGATGGGCGCCAAGGTGAACGGCCGCCTGGTTCCGCTGGAGAGCACGCTCTCCACCGGCGACGTGGTGGAGATCTTCACCTCCAAGAACCCGGACTCCGGCCCGAGCCAGGACTGGCTGAACTTCGTCAAGAGCCCGCGGGCCCGCAACAAGATCCGCCAGTGGTTCACCAAGGAGCGCCGCGACGAGGCGATCGAGCAGGGCAAGGACGCCATCGCCCGCGCGATGCGCAAGCAGAACCTGCCGCTGCAGAAGCTGATGACGCAGGACGCCCTCGTGGAGGTCGCCTCCTCGCTCAAGCACCCCGACGTCTCGTCGCTGTACGCGTCGGTCGGCGAAGGCCACATCTCGACGCAGTCGGTGATCGAGAAGATCGTGGCCTCGCTGCAGAGCGAGGTCGAGTCCGACGGCGAAATGGACATCCCGGTCAAGGGCCGGCCCAAGCAGCTGCGCAACAGCGACTCCGGCGTGCTCGTGCGCGGTGCGCCCGACATCCTGGTGAAGCTGGCCAAGTGCTGCACGCCGGTGCCCGGCGACCCGATCGTCGGCTTCGTGACGCGCGGTCAGGGCGTCTCCGTGCACCAGGCGAACTGCCACAACGTGCAGTCGCTTTTGCAGGAGCCCGACCGCATGATCGACGTGGAGTGGGCGCCGAGCTCCAAGAGCGTCTTCCTGGTACAGATCCAGGTGGAGGCCCTGGACCGCTCCGGGCTGCTCTCCGACGTCACGCGCGTGCTGTCCGAGCATCATGTCAACATCCTTTCTGCGACGGTCACGACGTCGAGCAACCGGCTGGCGCTGAGCCGCTTCGTGTTCGAGATGGGCGACACCACCCACCTGGACCGCGTGCTCAACGCCGTGCGCCGGATCGACGGCGTCTACGACGTGTACCGGGTCAGCGCCGGCTGACGGGGGCCGGGAGCTCCGTGCGCTCCACCACGGACATCCGGGTGAGCGCCCGCGTCGCCCCGTGCCGGCGGGACCGGGCGAGGTGGGCGCCGAGCCGGTCGGGCGAGGCACGCCCGATCTCGAGCAGGTGACGCACCTCCAGGGCCTCCGGATGCCCGAACCGGGGGAGCGTCAGCATCAGGTCGGCCGCCGTGCGCAGCGGGGCGGTGACCCGCACACCGCACAGCTCGACGACGTCGCCGGCCGCGAGCCGGTGCTGGTGCGCGTCGAATTCGGGCGAGACGCGACCGCGGCGGATGCGGTCGACGCACACCTGTGGTCGTGCGGGCGGCGTCGAACGGGTGCCGTGTATCCAGGCCGCGGTGCCGCGGTCGGCGACCGTGCTTCCCGGCCGAAGCGTCGCGAACACAGTGGCGCGCAGTGACGGGGTGTCGGGGGTGTCGGTCGCCGCGAACGCGTCGCCGACCCGGTAGAGCTGCCCGTCGAGCACGAGCGAGCACAGCTCGGCGAGCGGAAGGACGTCACGGTCGAGGAGGAGAGGGAGTGCTGTTGTCATGCGTCCAGCCTCCGCCGGTCGCAACCCTCGTGGACCGCCGTCGGCGAATCCGTGGAGTACTCACCCGATCACGCGGGCTGTGGAGAACAAACCCGGCGCCGACGACCAGACCGGCGACCGGGAGTCAGCCGAGCGCGTCCAGCCACACCTTGCGGGCGTCGAGGGCCTCCTGGGCGGCCTTGACCTTGGCGGAGTCGCCGCCGGCCTTGGCCTCCTCGAGCTCCTGCTCCAGCTTGGCGATCGCCGCGTTGAGCTGGCTGGCCAGCCCCTCGGAGCGCGCCTTCTTCTCGGGGTTGTTGCGCTCCCAGTGCTCCTCGTCCAGCCGGCGCACCGCCGTCTCGACCTTGCGCAGGCGGTCCTCGATGGGGCGCACCTGGTCGCGCGGCACGCGGCCGACGGCGTCCCAGCGCTCCTGGATGGAGAGCAGCTTGGTGCGCGCGGTCTCGCGGTCCTTCTCCTTCAGGAGCGGCTCCGCCTCCTCGAGCAGTGCGAGCTTGAGCGTGAGGTTCTCCTCGTACTCGACGTTGTCGCGCGCGTCGACCTCGGCCTTGGCCGAGTAGATCGCGTCGCCCGCGGCCTTGAACCGGGCCCACAGTGCGTCGTCGTTCTTCTTGCCCGCGCGGCCGGCCAGCTTCCACTGGTCGAGCAGGCGCCGGTATTCCGGCACGCCGTCGGCGCCGAGCGGCACGAGGCCCTCGGCCTGCTCGATGAGCGCGTTCTTGCGGCTGCGGACGTCGCGGTGCTGGTTGTCCAGGTCGGCGAAGAACGCCTTGCGGTTGTGCTCGATGGTCGAGCGCGCGGCGCGGAACCGCTTCCAGAGCTCGTTGGCCTCGTTCTTGGGCAGCCGGGGACCGTCGTGCTGGTGGGCCTGCCAGCTCGCGAAGAGCGCGTCGAGCTCGGCGGTGGTCTGCTTCCACTGCGTGCGGGCCGGGTCCTGCGCGGCGAGGGCCTCGGCCTGCTCCACGATCGCGGTGCGCTCGGCGACGGCCTGCTCGAGTGCGGCCTTGGCCTCGGCGCTCTGCTGCTCGGTGAGCTCCTCGACGGTGCCGCCGAGCGCGTCGAGCCTGGTCATCAGCGACGGGAGGTCGCCGACGGCGTTCGCGCCCTCGACCGCGGTGCGCAGGCTCGCGACCGACTTGGCGACGTCGGCGGCCGGGGCGCCGCGGCGGGCACGCTGCTCCAGCAGGCCGACCTGGCCGGCCAGGTCGTTGTACTTGCGTTCGAAGTAGGAGATCGCCTCCTCGGGAGTGCCGTCCGGGTACTCGCCGACGGCGCGCTCGCCATCGCCCTCACGGACGTACACGGTGCCGGTCTCATCGACGCGACCCCAGGGGTGCTGTTCAGAAGTAGCCAAGAGCCTCACCTTGCTTGCGGTGCCACGTTGGGAATCAGCCTATTGCACACGCCGGGATCACTGCAGCGTGAAGCTGTCGATCTTCGTCGCGACGGCGGGCTTGCCGTCCGTGCTGCCGCCCTGGACGCCCTTGTCGGTGACACTGCTGATCAGGGTGGGGAGACCGCTGGTGATCTTCCCGATGACGGTGTAGCCGCCGGCGGAGTCGGACGGGATGGTGGTGTCCTTGTAGACGATGAAGAACTGGCTGCCCTGGCTGTTGGCGTTGCCGCTCTGTCGCGCCATCGCGAGGGTGCCCGCCGCGTACTTGTCGTTCTTCGGCGCGTTCTCGACCGGGCCGTAGGAGTAGCCGGGACCACCGGTGCCGTCGCCGTTCGGGTCGCCGCACTGCAGCACGTAGAAGCCGCCGTTGGTGAGGCGGTGGCAGGTGAGCCCGTCGTAGAACTTCTTCTGCGTCAGCGAGATGGTCGAGGAGACCGCCTGCGGCGCGGCGGCGCCGTCGAGCGAGACGCCGAGCTTGATGCCGTTGATCGTCAGGTCGCCCGTCCAGGTGCGGCCCTCGGCGATGCTCTTCGACGGCACGGCCGCGGCCGACGACGACGGGGAGGGCGACGCGGCGGAGGGCGACGGGGAGGCCGACGCGCTTGTGGCGGCGGGCTTCGCGAAGAAGAGGAGCTGGGTGCCGACCGCGAGCAGGACGATCACGAGCACGCTGATCCCGGCGATCCAGTTGTCCCGCTTGCGGCGCTTGACCTTCTCCTCGTGCACCGTCTGCCGCGCCTGATACGCGCGGAGGCGCTCGCGGGCCTGTCGCGCTTCGCGGTCGTTCTGCTTGCTGGGTGCCACGTCTGTCCTCCGGGGGCGCCGTCGAGCGGGGGATGGATGCCCACCGCGCCGACGGATGCCGTGCGGCGGGATGGATGCTGCACGAACCCTATCCGGCGTGGCTATGAGCGCCCAAACCCACGCGCCGGTGTCGGCCTCGCCCGGGCGGACGCCGATGTCGGTGGCGGCGACTACTCTTGTCGGGTGGTCGACCTGCAACCTGGGCTCCGGACGGGAGCGACGCCTCTCGCCGTGCGCATGCGGCCGAAGTCGCTGGACGAGGTCGCCGGGCAGCGTCATCTGCTGCGGCCAGGCTCCCCGCTGGTCGCGCTGGCCTCCGACAAGGACGGGCAGTCCGGCTCGGTCTCCGTCATCCTGTGGGGCCCGCCCGGCACCGGCAAGACCACGCTGGCGCAGGCCATCGCCCACTCGTCCGGCCGGCGCTTCGTGGAGCTCTCCGCCGTCACCGCGGGCGTGAAGGACGTCCGCCTGGTCATGGACGAGGCGCTCTCCACCCGCGACCTGTACGGCGTCTCGACCGTCCTCTTCCTCGACGAGATCCACCGCTTCACCAAGGCCCAGCAGGACGCCCTGCTGCCCGGCGTGGAGAACGGCTGGGTCATCCTGGTCGCCGCCACCACCGAGAACCCGTCGTTCTCCGTCATCTCCCCGCTGCTGTCGCGGTCGCTCCTGCTGACGCTGGAGACGCTCAGCGACGAGGACCTCGGCGTCGTGGTCGACCGGGCGGTGTCCGACGACCGCGGCCTCGGCGGCCAGTACACGCTGGACGACGAGGCGCGCGCCGCCCTCATCCGGCTCGCGTCCGGCGACGCCAGGCGGGCCCTCACCGCACTGGAGGCCGCGTCGGTCACCGCCGCATCGGTGACGCCCGCGACTTCCAAGAAGAAGCCGGTCATCACCGCCGAGCTGGTGGCGCAGGCGGTCGACCGCGCCCTGCTGCGCTACGACCGCAACGGCGACGAGCACTACGACGTGATCAGCGCCTTCATCAAGTCGGTCCGCGGCTCCGACGTCGACGCCGCGCTGCACTACCTGGCGAGGATGATCGAGGCGGGGGAGGACCCGCGATTCATCGCCCGCAGAATCATCGTCTCGGCGTCCGAGGACATCGGGATGGCCGACCCGCAGGCGCTCGTGGTGGCCATTGCCGCCGCCGACGCGGTGCAGTACATCGGGATGCCGGAGGGGCGCATCCCGCTCGCGCAGGCGGTCGTCCACCTCGCCACCGCCCCCAAGTCGAACGCCGCGTACATGGCGCTCGACGCGGCGATCGCCGACGTGCGCGCCGGCAAGATCGGGAGGGTGCCCAAACACCTCCGCGACGCGCACTATCCCGGCGCCAAGCGGCTCGGCCACGGCAAGGGCTACAAGTACCCGCACGACGACGCCCTCGGGGTGCTTCAGCAGCAATACTTGCCCGACGAATTGGCCGACACCACCTACTACGCGCCGACAGAGCACGGCAACGAGCGCGACGTCGCCGCCCGCCTGGCGAAGCTGCGCCGCATCGTGCGCGGACGCTGACGCGGTTCTGCTAGAATCGTCTGGCCTAGAAGCGTGTTCAGGGTGCGGCTGCCCGAGACACGCTTTCGACGGACAGGCCCTTTAGCCGGGCGTCCCTGGCGTCAATCCCTCTCTCTTGCAGGTGAAAGACCCTGCGCGGTGCGCCCCTGTGCGCACTGCGACCAACATTCGTAGAGAGAAAACCGAAAGGAAATCGTGTCTTCACGTTCCCGCAGCAAGACCCGCGAGTCGCGCGCACTGGGCATCGCCCTGACCCCGAAGGCGGCCCGCTACATGGAGAAGCGCCCGTACGCTCCGGGTGAGCACGGCCGCACCAAGCGCAAGGCTGACTCCGACTACGCCGTTCGTCTGCGCGAGAAGCAGCGTCTGCGCGCCCAGTACGGCATCCTCGAGAAGCAGGTCCGCATCGCGTTCGAAGAGGCCCGCCGCAGCGCCGGCCTGACCGGTGAGAACCTGGTCGAGCTGCTCGAGATGCGCCTCGACGCCCTGGTGCTGCGCGCCGGCTTCGCCCGCACCATCTCGCAGGCCCGCCAGTTCGTCGTGCACCGTCACATCCTCGTCGACGGCAAGCTCGTCGACCGCCCGTCCTTCCGCGTGAAGCCGGGTCAGCTCATCCACGTCAAGGCCCGCTCCGAGGGCACCGAGCCCTTCCAGGTCGCGGCCGCCGGCGGTCACGTCGACGTCCTGCCCAAGGTTCCGGGCTACCTGGACGTCGAGATCGACAAGCTCCAGGCCCGCCTCGTGCGCCGCCCGAAGCGCGCCGAGGTCCCCATCACCTGTGACGTGCAGCTCGTCGTCGAGTACTACGCCGCCCGCTAAGGCGAACGACAGACTCCCGCAGAACGGGGTCGCGGCTTCGGCCGCGGCCCCGTTTCTCGTTCTCCCGGGTCCATCCGGGAGCGGTTTCCCGTACGCTGGGGGTCGTATGCCCGTCACGGAATGGAGGGGGCCGTCATGTCCGGAGGCGACATCGCAGGACTGATCGCGGCGGCCGTATTCGCCGTCCTGGTCGGATTCATCGCCGTTCCGCTGCTGAAGCTCGGCCGCGTGCTCGACTCCACGCGCGACGCCATCAAGGAGGCCAGCGACGGCATCACGCCGATCCTGGAGGAGACCGCGACCACGCTGCAGGAGACGAACAAGCAGCTCGCGCGGGTCGACGCGATCACCAGGAACGTCGCCGACGTCACGGGCAACGTGTCCGCGCTGGTAGCGCTGTTCGCCGCGACGGTCGGCGGTCCGCTGATCAAGCTGGCGGGCTTCAGCGCGGCCGTCCGAGCCGCCCTGCGCGTGCCGGGGGCCTCCCGGCGTTCCCGCCGCCAGGCGGACTAGACTTGCGCGAGTGCGCTGAGCGCGCGCAACCAGGGAGGGAAGATCCGGCAATGAAGAGTTTCCTGTGGCTCCTGATCGGCGTGGCCGTCGGCTTCGTCGTCGCCCACAAGGTCAACGAGACCCCCAAGGGTCGCGAGTTCTTCGGCTCGCTCGACAAGAAGGCGCGCGACTTCGGCGAGGCCGTCACGGACGGGTACCGCCAGCGCGAGGCCGAGCTGCGATCGGCCATCGACGGCGAGTGATCCGCCGTACCCCTTCTGACGCCCTCGTCTCCTCGTTCCACCCTCGATCGACCGGAAACCATGCAGACTGCTGAAATCCACCGCCGCTGGCTCGACTTCTTCGCCACGCGCGGTCACACCGTCGTCCCGTCCGCCTCGCTGGTCAGCGACGACCCGTCGCTGCTGTTCACGGTGGCCGGGATGGTGCCGTTCGTGCCGTATCTGACGGGCGTCGTGCCCGCGCCGTTCCCGCGCGCGACCAGCGTCCAGAAGTGCATCCGCACGCTGGACATCGAGGAGGTCGGCAAGACCCCGCGCCACGGCACCTTCTTCCAGATGTGCGGCAACTTCTCGTTCGGCGACTACTTCAAGGAGCAGGCGATCACGTTCGCCTGGGACCTCCTCACCCTGCCCGAGGACGAGGGCGGCCTCGGCTTCGACCCGAAGGACCTCTGGGTCACCGTGTACGAGGACGACGACGAGGCCCGCGAGATCTGGACCCGCGTCGCCGGCCTCCCGGCCGAGCGCATCCAGGGCCTCGGCAAGGACACCAACTACTGGTCGACCGGCCAGCCCGGCCCTGCGGGCCCCTGCTCGGAGATCTTCTTCGACCGCGGCCCGGCCTACGGCATCGACGGCGGCCCGGCGACGGACGACGACCGCTATGTCGAGATCTGGAACCTCGTCTTCATGCAGTACCTGCGTGGCGAGGGAACCGGCAAGAAGGACTTCGAGATCCTCGGCGACCTGCCGAAGAAGAACATCGACACCGGCCTGGGGCTGGAGCGCGTCGCGTTCATCAAGCAGGGCGTCGACAACATGTACGAGATCGACCAGGTGCGCCCGGTGCTCGACCGCGCGGCGGAGCTGGCCGCCAAGCCGTACGGCAACGAGGCGCACGAGGACGACGTCCGCCTGCGCGTTGTCGCCGACCACGTCCGAAGCGCGCTGATGCTGATGACCGACGGCGTGACGCCGTCCAACGAGGGCCGCGGGTACGTGCTGCGCCGCCTGCTGCGCCGCACCGTGCGTGCGATGCGCCTGCTGGGCGTCGAGACCGCGACGTTCCCCGCGCTCTTCCCCGCCTCCCGCGACGCCATGAAGGCGGCGTACCCCGAGGTGGAGGCCGAGTTCGCGCGCACGTCGCAGCTCGCCTACGCGGAGGAGGAGACCTTCCTGCGCACCCTCGTCTCCGGCACGACCATCCTCGACACGGCCGTCGCGAACACCAAAGGCGCGGGCAAGGACGAGCTCGCGGGCGACACCGCGTTCCTGCTGCACGACACCTACGGCTTCCCGATCGACCTGACCCTGGAGATGGCGGAGGAGGCCGGCCTCAGCGTCGACCGTGCCGCGTTCGACACGCTCATGGCCGACCAGCGCGCCCGCGCGAAGGCGGACGCCAAGGCGAAGAAGACGGCGCTGGCCGACCTGTCGGTCTACAGCGCGTTCCGCGCGCAGGGCGAGACGGTCTTCACCGGCTACACCGACCTCGAGACGGAGTCGAGCGTGCTCGGCCTGATCGTCGACGGCCGGTCGGTGAACGTCGCGCGCGAGGGCCAGGTCGCCGAGATCATCCTCGGTGCGACCTCCCTCTACGCGGAGTCCGGCGGCCAGGACGCCGACGCGGGCACCATCGTGGGCCCGGGCTACGAGCTCGACGTGCTCGACGTGCAGAAGCCGGTCAAGGGCCTGATCAGCCACAAGGTGCTCGTCCGCAGCGGCGAGGTCGGCGTCGGCTCCCCGGCGACCAGCCTCGTGGACGCGGAGTACCGCCGCGGCGCCAAGCAGGCGCACTCCGGCACGCACATCATCCACGCGGCGCTGCGCCAGGTGCTCGGCTCCAACGCGCACCAGTCCGGCTCGTTCAACAAGGCCGGCTACCTGCGCCTCGACTTCTCCTGGAACCAGGCGCTGTCGCCGGAGACCCGCAGCGAGATCGAGGAGATCTCCAACAACGCGATCCGCGACAACCTGCAGGTGACGACGCGCGAGCTGCCGCTGGCGGAGGCCAAGGCGCTCGGCGCGATGGCGCTGTTCGGCGAGAAGTACGGCGACGTCGTGCGCGTGGTTGACATCGGCGGCCCGTGGTCGCGCGAACTCTGCGCGGGCACGCACGTCGCCACGAGCGCGGAGATCGGCATGATCAACCTGGTGAGCGAGTCGTCCGTCGGCTCGACCAACCGCCGCGTCGAGTCGCTGGTCGGCCTGGAGGCCTTCCAGGACCTCGCCGTCGAGCGCACCATCGTGTCGCAGCTCTCCGGCGCCCTCAAGACGCCGCGCGAGCAGCTCCCCGAGAAGATCGCGGACCTGATGGCGAACCTCAAGGCCGCCGAGAAGCGCATCCAGGCGTTCGAGGCCCGCGCGGTGCTCGACAAGGTGCCCGCGCTGCTGGATTCCGCGACCCGTCGCGGCGCCGTCACCGTGGTGGCCGAGGACGCCGGCACGCTCAACTCGGCCGACGACCTGCGCCTGCTGGCGACGACCGTCCGCGAGCGGCTCGGCTCGGACGCGGCGACCGTCGCGCTCGCGGCCCGCGCGGCGGGCAAGCCCGTCGTGATCGTGGCGACCAACCAGGCCGCCCGTGACGCCGGCGTGAACGCGGGAGCGCTCGCCAAGACGGCCTCCGGCGTGCTCGGCGGTGGCGGCGGCGGCAAGGCGGACCTCGCGCAGGGCGGCGGCACGGACGCCGAGGCGATCCCGGCCGCGCTGTCCGCGGTGGTCTCGGCGATCGGCTAGCGCGTGCGCACGGGCGTGCGGCTCGGCATCGACGTCGGGAAGGTGCGGATCGGCGTGAGCCGGTCCGACCTGCACGGGATGCTGGCGACTCCGGTGGAGACGGTCGCACGCTCCGAGGATGCTGCGGATCGGCGCAGGATCGCGGAGATTGTGACCGAACTCGGAGTTTTCGAGATTATCGTCGGGTTGCCTCTGGCGCTCTCGGGCGCGCACACTGCGTCGACGGCGGATGCCGTCGCCTTCGCGGAAGCGCTCGAGGCCCAGATGGACGTCCCGGTGCGACTGGTGGACGAGCGGCTCTCGACCGTCTCGGCCCACTCGGCGCTCCGGGCGTCGGGCAAGAACTCGAAAAGCGCGCGTCCGGTGGTGGATCAGGTGGCCGCCACGATAATTTTGCAGCACGCCCTCGACGCGGAGCGCGCTTCAGGCCGTCCGCCGGGCCACCCCGTCGAACCGAGCATTGGACCCTAGTTTGTCCCAGAACCCGCAGGAGAAGCCGGAGCCCCCCGTCTTCCCCGCCGTGAACCGGCAGCAGCCGCTGACCCGGCGCGAGGCGCGCCAGGCCAGGGAGGCCGAGGAGGCCCAGGCCGCGCAGGCTCAGCAGGAGGCGCAGCAGCCGCCCGCGGACCGGCCGGCGCCCGTCGACGACACCCGCAACCCGCAGACCCCTGGGCCGTGGACGCCCCCTCCCGCCGAGACTCTGTCGAACCGCGACACCCTGGACGGCCTGGACTTCGACTCCGTTGTGACCGGACCCGTGTCCGTCGACGCGGCGCGCTCCGGGCGGGAGCCGGTCGGCGCGTCCGCGCGCCACGAGGCCGCCCACGGCGCCGCGGCCGGCGACCACGGCCGGTTCGACGACTCGGCGCACGCGATCTTCGCGTCGCTCGCCGGCGACGGCGCGGACGACCACGCCGACGCGTCGGGTGGCGGACGCGGCGACTCGCCCCTGGCGTGGCGCCAGCAGAACTACCTCTCGCACGAGCCGCCCAGGCGCAAGCGGCGCTGGCTGAAGCGGCTCGTCATCACCCTCGTCATCATCCTGGTTCTCGGCGGCCTCGCGGCCGGCGGCTTCATGGCGTTCCAGCCGCAGGTCGCCGCGCTTGTGGCGAAGGTCATGCCGCAGGACAACGACTACAAAGGCAACGGCACCGGCTCGGTGACGTTCACGATCAAGTCGGGCGACGACGGCAGCGCGATCGCGACCAACCTGCAGAAAGCAGGCGTTACCAAGAGCTACACCGCGTTCTACTCGCTGCTGCTGCACCAGCAGCCGCAGATCGTCTGGCAGCCCGGCGTCTTCAAGCTCGCGAAGCAGATGAGCGCGAAGGCGGCCCTCGCGGCGCTGCAGAGCCCATCCTCCCGGTTGCAGAACACCGCGGTGATCCCCGAGGGCACGGCGGAGAAGGACGCGCTGCAGACCGTGGCGACCGCCACGAAGATCCCGCTCGCCCAGTTGCAGGCGGCCGCCGCCACCCCGGCCGACTTCGGGCTGCCGGCGCAGGCGAAGACGCTCGAGGGCTTCCTGTTCCCGGCGACCTACACGTTCGCGCCCGGTGTCACCGCGCACGATGCGATCAAGACGATGGTGGACCGGTCCTTCCAGGCGCTCGACCAGGCGGGCGTGCCGGTCGCCGACCGCTGGAACGATGTCATCCTCGCCTCGGTCGTGCAGCGTGAGGCCGGGCTGAAGGACGACTACCCGAAGGTCGCGCGCGTGTTCCTCAACCGGCTCGCGCAGGGCTGGGACCTCCAGTCCGACGCGACCGTCGCCTACGGAACCGGGCACACCGACCGGGTGACGACCACCGACGCCGAGCGCGCGGACGCGTCCAACCCGTACAACACCTACGCGCACCCCGGCCTCCCGGTCGGGCCGATCTCGAACCCCGGCGATCTCGCGCTCAACGCGGTGACGCACCCGGCGGACGGGACCTGGATGTACTTCGTCACCTGGAACCTCAAGACCGGCGAGACGATCTTCTCGACCACGCAGGCGGAGCACGACGCGGCGGTCGCGAAATGGCAGCAATGGATGAAGGACAACCCCGGCTATGAGTGACGCACCGAAGCCCCGGCCCGCCGCGAAGTCGCGCGCCCCTCGACCGAAGCCGGCGAAGGCCGAACCGGCCGAGGAGTCGCTCGACGCCGTCGAGAACGGGGTATCGGAGGCGTCCGCCGAAGAGCTGATCGCCGAGCTGGTGGAGGCCGAGCGCGTGGCGGAGGCCGAGGAGGCGGCGATCGCGGAGGCCGAGCGGGCCGCCGACGAGGAGGAGCCGCTGGAGGACGAGGAGCCCGCGGAGGAGCTCACGTCGGAGGAGGAGCCCGCGGAGGAGCTCACGTCGGAGGAGGAGCCCGAGGAGCCCGAGGAGCCTGCTGAGGAGCCCACGCCCTCCCGCCGCCTCGCCGTCCTCGGGTCGCCGATCGGCCACTCCAAGTCGCCCGCCCTGCACAGTGCCGCCTACGCCGCGCTCGGCCTGGACTGGTCGTACGACCAGCTCGACGTCAGCGAGGCCGGCCTGTCCGCGTTCCTCGACGGCCTGGGCGAGGAGTGGCGCGGGCTGTCGCTGACCATGCCGCTCAAGCAGTCCGTCATCCCGCTGCTGACCGAGACCGACCGGGTCGCGGAGCAGACCGGCGTGGCCAACACCGTGCTGCTCGACGGCGACGACATCAGCGGCTTCAACACCGACGTCGCCGGCATCGTCCGGGCGCTGTCCGCCGCCGGCCTGCAGGAGGCGCGCTATGTGCACGTCCTGGGCGGGGGAGCGACCGCCGCGTCCGCACTGGTCGCCGCCGCCGAGCTGGGCGCGGAGCGGGTGGACGTGCATGTGCGCGACCTGCAGAAGAGCGTCTGGCTGGAGCCGCTGGCCCACCAGCTCGGGCTGCGGGTCCGCATCCGGTCGTTCGCGCAGGCCGACCGGTCGCTGGAGGTGCCGCAGCTCGTGATCAGCACGCTGCCGGGCGGCGCCTCCACCGAGGCGATCTACACCGACTCCACGCGCCGCGCGGCCGTGCTGCTCGACGTCGCCTACGACCCGTGGCCGAGCGTGCTCGCGACGGCCTGGCAGGCCGTCGGCGGCCGGGTCGTCTCGGGCCTGGCGATGCTCGCGCAGCAGGCGCTGCTGCAGGTGCGCATCTTCGTCTCCGGCGACGTGCTGCAGCCGCTGCCCGACGAGGAGGGCGTGCTGGAGGCCATGCTCGCCGCGGTCGGCATCGACGCGGAGGGGTCGCCGGTCGGCGATGGCTCCGTGGAAGGCGAATCCGAGTAGCGGAGCACCGCCGCCGGCCGTAACGCCGGGAGGCGGCACCCTGCCGCTGTGCCAGAATCGAAGCATGCTTCGTTGGCTCACGGCCGGGGAATCCCACGGCCCCGAACTCATCGCCGTCCTGGAGGGACTCCCCGCCGGGGTCCCGGTCTCCCTGGACGCCGTCCGCGCCGATCTCGCCCGACGCAAGCTGGGCTATGGCCGCGGTGCGCGGATGAAGTTCGAGCAGGATGCGCTGGAGGTCTCCGGCGGCGTCCGCCACGGCCTGAGCCTCGGCAGCCCGATCGCGCTGCGCATCGGCAACACCGAGTGGCCCAAGTGGGTCGACGTCATGAGCCCGGAGCCGGTCGACCCGGAGAAGCTCGCGTCCGGCCGCGGCGCCGCGCTGACGCGTCCGCGTCCCGGCCACGCCGACCTCGTCGGCATGCAGAAGTACGGCTTCGACGAGGCCCGTCCGGTCCTGGAGCGCGCCAGCGCTCGGGAGACCGCGGCCCGCGTCGCGCTCGGGGCCGTCGCGCGCTCGTTCCTCGCCGAACTCGGCATCACGCTCGTCAGCCACACGCTGTCCATCGGCCCGGTCCGGGTCCCGGAGGACGCCCCACTGCCCACGCCCGCCGATGTCGCGACGCTCGACGCCGACCCGCTGCGCTGCTTCCACCCGGCCACCTCCGAGCGGATGGTCGCCGAGGTCGACGACGCGCACAAGGAGGGCGACACCCTCGGCGGCGTCGTCGAGGTGCTCGCCTACGGCCTCCCGCCGGGGCTCGGGTCGCATGTGCACTGGGACCGCCGGCTCGACGCCCAGCTCGCCGCGGCGCTCATGGGCATCCAGGCGATCAAGGGCGTGGAGGTCGGCGACGGCTTCCTGACGACCACTCGCCGCGGCTCGCAGGCGCACGACGAGCTCGTGGCCGAAGAGGGCGCCATCCAACGGACCAGCGACAAGGCCGGCGGCACCGAGGGCGGCATGAGCACCGGCGGCGTGCTGCGCGTCCGCGCGGGCATGAAGCCGATCGCGACCGTCCCGCACGCGCTGCGCACCATCGACATCGCCACGAGCGAGGCCGCTCCCGCCCACCACCAGCGCTCCGACGTCTGTGCCGTCCCCGCGGCCGGGGTGGTCGCGGAGGCGATGGTCGCGCTCGTGCTCGCGAACGCTGTGCTGGAGAAGTTCGGCGGCGACTCGGTGACCGAGACGGCGCGCAACCTGCACGGCTACCTCGACGCCATCCCGCAGAACCTGGCGACAGAGCGCGTCAGCGCGCCCTACGCCTGAGTCCCGTGACGATCGTCCTGATCGGCCCGCCGGCGGCGGGCAAGACGCGCGTGGGCAAGCGCCTGGCCAAGCGGCTCGGCCTGCCGTTCGCGGACACCGACGCGGTCGTCGTCGCCGGGCACGGCGCCATCGCGGAGATCTTCGCGGAGCACGGTGAGCCGTACTTCCGCGCGCTGGAGCGCGCTGCGGTCGCGGAGGCCGTCGCCCGGCCGGGCATCGTCTCGCTGGGCGGGGGAGCGGTGCTCGACCCGGATACGCAGGCCGACCTGGCCACCACCCGCGTCGTCCTGCTGACCGTGCGCCCCGAGGCCATCGCCGCCCGGATCACCAACCGCAAGCGCCCGCTGGTCACCGACCTGGAGTCGTGGAAGCGACTCGTCGCGGCGCGCACCCCGCTCTACGAGTCGCTCGCGGACTACACCGCGGACACGTCCACCCGGCCGATCGACACCATCGTGGAGGAGATCGCGCGCTGGATCGAAGACGGCGGCATCCCCACCGGCCACGGCCAGAGCACCGAACAAGGCCAGAGCACCGAACTAGGAGAGTCATGACCGACCAGCCCACCGAGATCCTCGTCGCCGGGGCGAGCCCGTACCCGGTCGTCGTCGGCCGCGGCCTCCGGTTCGACCTCGCCGCGCACCTCGGCACCGGGGTGAGCAAGGTGCTCGTCGTCCACCCGCCGACCCTGGGCGCCGCTGCGGCCGAACTGCGCGAGTCGCTGCTCGGGCAGTACGAGGTGCTGCTCGCCGAGGTCCCGGACGCGGAGGCCGCCAAGCGCGTCGAGGTCGCCTCGTTCCTCTGGGGCATCATGGGCCAGGCCGACTTCACCCGCTCCGACGCGGTGATCGGCTTCGGCGGCGGCGCCGTCACCGACCTGGCCGGCTTCGTGGCCGCGACCTGGCTGCGCGGCGTGAAGCTGATCCAGGTGCCCACGACCGTGCTCGGGATGGTGGACGCGGCGGTCGGCGGCAAGACCGGCATCAACACCGCCGAGGGCAAGAACCTGGTCGGCGCCTTCTACGCTCCCGCCGCCGTGGTCTGCGACCTCGACACGCTCACCTCCCTCGGGCGCAACGAACTGCTCGCGGGCTTCGCCGAGGTCGTCAAGTACGGCTTCATCGCCGAGCCGGAGATCCTGGACATCATCGAGCGGGACGTGGACGTCGCCACCGACCCGGAGTCGCCGGAGTTCCGCCGCCTGGTCGAGCTGTCGATCGGGATCAAGGCGCGCGTGGTCGGGGAGGACTTCACCGAGCAGGGCCTGCGCGAGATCCTCAACTACGGGCACACGCTCGGCCACGCGATCGAGCACGCCGAGCGCTACCAGTGGCGGCACGGCGCGGCGGTCTCCGTCGGGATGGTCTACGCCGCCGAGCTCGGCCGGCTGAGCGGGCGGCTGAGCGACGAGGCCGTGGACCGGCACCGCCGCATCCTGGAGTCGCTCACGCTGCCGACCAGCTACCCGCTCGGCCGCTGGCAGACGCTGCTGGCGAGCATGCAGCGCGACAAGAAGGCGCGCGGCAGCCTGCTGCGATTCATCGTGCTCGACGACATCGGCCGGCCGACCGTCCTCGCCGGTCCGGACCAGAGCCTGCTGTTCGCCGCCTACCAGGAGGTGGGGTCCTGATGGCCAAGACGATCGCGCAGAAGCTGCTCCTGAGCGACGGCGACGCCCTGAGCCTCGTGGGCGCGGGCCCCGACGAGCGCGCCGTGCTCGGCCCGCTGCCGGACGGCGTGACGGAGGTCGCGCCCGCCGAGGCCGCCGTCGCCGTGACGTTCGTGCGCACCCGCGACGAGCTGATGTCGCAGTTCCGGACCGAGCTGCCCGCGCTCTTCGGCGCCCGCGCCGTCTGGTTCCTGTACCCGAAGGGCGGCAGGGCCGACTTCAACCGCGACACCTTCATCCGCGAGGCCGGCGCGTTCGGCTGGCGGCCGATCAGCAACGTGGCCGTGGACGACGTCTGGTCGGCGGTGCGCGTCCGTCCACTCACCGACGGCGAGGCGCCGGTAGGGTGAGCGGCATGACTTCCGTCCTCGTCCTGAACGGTCCCAACCTCGGCCGGCTCGGCACCCGCGAGCCGGACGTGTACGGCGCCGGGACGCTCGACGACCTGCGCGCCCAGCTGGCCTCCGACGCCCCCGGGCTGGACATCGACCTCCGCCAGACCGACGTCGAGGGGGAGCTGCTGGGCTGGCTGCACGAAGCCGCCGACACCGGCGCCCCGGTCATCCTCAACGCGGGCGCGTGGACGCACTACTCGTACGCGCTGCGCGACGCGGTCTCCCTGGTGACGAAGGCCGGCGGCACCGTCGTCGAGGTGCACCTGTCGAACCCGCACGCCCGCGAGGAGTTCCGGCACACCAGCGTCATCAGCGCGGTCTCCACCGGCGTCATCGCCGGGTTCGGCTTCGAGTCGTACCGCCTCGCTCTGGCGTTCATTCGCCGAAACGCGCGCTGACGTCTAGAATCTTCTGGGGCTCCGTACGCCGGGGCCCGTCGTGGACGGCGAGGGGCGCCGCTACCACCCGTAACTTCCGCAAACCGAATGGAACTCCCGCATGGCATCGACCGCTGACATCAAGAACGGCATCGTCCTCAACATCGACGGACAGCTCTGGAGCGTCATCGAGTTCCAGCACGTCAAGCCGGGCAAGGGTGGAGCGTTCGTCCGCACGAAGCTGAAGAACGTCACGACCGGCAAGACCGTCGACCGCACCTACAACGCGGGCGCGAAGATCGACATCACCAACGTCGACCGCCGCGAGTACCAGTACCTGTACCAGGACGGCGCCGACTTCGTCTTCATGGACACCAGCGACTACGACCAGCTCACCATCACCGGCCCGGTCGTCGGCGACGCCGCCAACTTCATGCTGGAGAACCAGAACGTCACCGTCGCGCTGCACGAGGGCTCGCCGCTCTACGTCGAGCTCCCGGCCTCCGTCGTGCTGGAGATCACCTACACCGAGCCGGGCCTGCAGGGCGACCGCTCCACCGGCGGCACCAAGCCGGCGACCGTTCAGACCGGCTACCAGATCCAGGTCCCGCTGTTCCTGGAGACCGGCACCAAGGTCAAGGTCGACACCCGCACCGGTGACTACCTCGGTCGCGTCAACGACTAGTGAGCGCCCGGACCAAGGCGCGCAAGCGCGCCCTCGATGTGCTGTTCAGCGCCGACCTGCGGCAGCTGACCCTGCCGCAGGCCCTGGCGGCCGAGGCGGAGCGCGCGGCCAACGAGCCGACGCGTGAGGCCTCCTGGCTGTACGCGCGCGAGATCGTGGACGGCGTGATCGACCACCAGGACGAGATCGACGAGCAGATCGAGACGTACGCCCAGGGCTGGACCCTGGCGCGGATGCCCGCCGTCGACCGCGCCATCCTGCGCATCGGCGTCTGGGAGCTGTTGTTCAACGACGAGGTGCCGGACGGCGTCGCGATCTCGGAGGCCGTCGAGGCGGCGACCGTGCTGTCGACGGACGACTCGGCCGGCTTCGTGAACGGCCTGCTGGCCAAGATCGCGCAGAACCGCCCGCAGCGCGCATGACCGCGCCGGGCCGGCTGCGCCGGATCGCCGCCGCAGGGGTGCTCGCGGTCGCGGTGACCGCGGGCGTCGCGTCCTGTTCGCTGCTCGGCGGCAACTCGAACGTCCCGGTCGCGACGGCCAAGCCGGCGACCGGCACGGACGGCGCTGCGAACTTCGACGGGGGCTACGTCTCCGCGGGGTCGGGCGCGAAGAAGGTCGACGTCTGGTTCGACCCGATGTGCCCGGTCTGCGGCGCGTTCGAGAAGTCGAACGGCACGACGCTGGCCAACGCCGTCACGGACGGCTCGATCACGCTCCGCCTTCACCCGCTGACCTTCCTGGACCGCTCGTCGAACGGCACCGGGTACTCCACCCGGGCGTCGGCTGCGCTGGTCTGCGTCGCCGTGCACGACCGGAATCGCACGCTCGACTACTACCAGGCGCTCTACGCGAACCAGCCGGAGGAGAACTCCAACGGTCTGACCGACAAGCAGCTCGCCAAGCTCGCGACCGACCGCGGCATCGCCGACATCTCGGGCTGCATCGACCGCAGCGGGCCGTACCAGGCCTGGGCGCAGGCGAACACGGCACAGTCGCAGACCGGGCCGATCAGGGTCGACGGCAAGAAGGTCCTCGACAACATCCAGGGCACGCCGACCGTGATCGTGAACGGCAAGCAGTACACCGGCTCGATCAGCGACGAGAAGGCGTTCGCGAGCTTCCTCGGCCGGTGAGCGGCGCCGGGCCTGCTAGGCTCGATCCAATTGGCATCCTTTAACAGCCGTCCTGTGAGGCGGGGAAGGAGGTCGGCATGACAGCGCGCACCGTGCTGCAACAGGCTGACATCGCCCGGGCGTTGACTCGGATCTCCCACGAGATCCTGGAGTCCAACCGGGGAACGAACGACCTGGTGATCCTGGGCATCCCGACGCGCGGCGTCGTGCTGGCCCGGCGGATCGCCGCGAACATCCAGCGGATCGAGCCGGACTCGGTCGCGTCGCCCGACGACATCGTCGGCTCCCTCGACGTGACGATGTACCGCGACGACCTGTCCCGGAATCCCACCCGGGCTCCGCAGCCGACCTCGCTGCCGGGGTCGATCGACGGGCGGACCGTCGTCCTGGTGGACGATGTGCTCTTCTCCGGCCGCACCATCCGGGCCGCGCTCGACGCGCTCAGCGATCTCGGGAGGCCCCGGGCAGTCCGGCTCGCCGTGCTGGTCGACCGCGGGCACCGCGAGCTGCCGATCCGGGCGGACTTCGTGGGCAAGAACCTGCCGTCGGCCGCCTCCGAGCGCATCTTCGTGCGGCTGGACGAGGTCGACGGCGAGGAATCGGTGACCATCGAGGAGTCGGCGACCATCGAGGAGGCCGGAGCATGAGGCACCTGCTCAGCACCAAGACCCTGTCCCGCGACGAAGCGATCACCCTGCTCGACGTCGCCGAAGACATGGCGGACGTGCAGGACCGCGAGGTCAAGAAGCTGCCGACCCTGCGCGGCAAGACGGTCGTCAACCTCTTCTTCGAGGACTCCACCCGCACGCGCATCTCGTTCGAGGCGGCGGCGAAGCGGCTCTCGGCGGACGTCATCAACTTCTCCGCCAAGGGCTCCAGCGTCTCCAAGGGCGAGAGCCTGAAGGACACCGCGCAGACGCTCGCGGCGATGGGCGCGGACGCGGTGGTCGTGCGGCACAGCGCCTCCGGTGCCCCGCAGACGCTCGCGACCAGCGGCTGGATCGACGCGGGCGTGCTCAACGCCGGCGACGGCACCCACGAGCACCCGACCCAGGCGCTGCTCGACGCCTTCACGATGCGGCGCCGCCTGCACGGCCGCGCTTCGCGTGGACACGACCTCGACGGCGTGACCGTGACGATCGTCGGCGACATCCTGCACTCCCGCGTCGCCCGCTCCAACGTCTGGCTGCTTCAGACGCTCGGCGCCCAGGTGACGCTGGTCGCGCCGCCGACCCTGTTGCCGGTCGACGTGTCGAGCTGGCCGGCCACGATCGGCTACGACCTGGACGCGGCGATCGACGCGCAGCCGGACGTCGTGATGATGCTGCGCATCCAGGGCGAGCGGATGCACGCCGCATACTTCCCCTCCGAGCGCGAGTACGCGCGGCGCTGGGGGCTGGACGACGAACGGCTGGGCCGGCTCGGGGCCGATAGCATTGTGATGCACCCGGGACCGATGAACCGCGGGCTGGAGATCTCGGCGGCCGCCGCCGACTCGCCGCGGTCGACGGTGCGGGAGCAGGTCGCCAACGGTGTGTCCGTGCGAATGGCGGCACTGTATCTGCTGCTCTCCGGTGGCGACGGACCCAAGGATGGACACAGGGACGGCCAGCAGACGAATGACGGTGTGCGATGAGTGAGAGCGTGATGACCCAGAAGTACCTGATCCGCGGCGCGACTCTGGCCGATGGCGCCCGCACCGACCTTCTGCTCTCCGACGGGCGGATCGCCGCGACCGGCTCGGACGCCCAGGTCTCGGGCGCGACCGTGATCGACGCGGACGGCCTGATCGCCCTCCCTGGACTGGTCGACCTGCACACGCACCTGCGCGAGCCCGGCTACGAGCAGAGCGAGACGGTCCTGACCGGCACGCGCGCCGCCGCGGCGGGAGGCTTCACCGCCGTCTTCCCGATGGCGAACACCTCCCCGGTCGCCGACACTGCCGGCGTCGTGGAGCAGGTGCTCCGGCTCGGCGAGGCCGCGGGCTACGCGACCGTCCAGCCGATCGGTGCCGTGACCGTCGGGCTCGCGGGGGAGCGGCTCGCCGAGCTCGGCGCGATGGCCGACTCCCGCGCCAAGGTGCGGGTCTTCTCCGACGACGGCAAGTGCGTCTCCGACCCGCTGCTGATGCGCCGCGCGCTGGAGTACGTCAAGGCGTTCGGCGGCGTGATCGCCCAGCACGCGCAGGAGCCGCGGCTCACCGAGGGCGCCCAGATGAACGAGGGCGCGCTGTCCGGCGAGCTGGGCCTGACCGGCTGGCCGGCCGTCGCCGAGGAGTCGATCATCGCCCGGGACGTGCTCCTCGCCGAGCACGTCGGCTCGCGCCTGCATGTCTGCCATGTCTCGACCGCCGGCTCGGTGGACGTCATCCGCTGGGCGAAGGCGCGCGGCGTCGACGTCACGGCCGAGGTCACGCCGCACCACCTGCTGCTGACCGAGGAGCTCGCCTCCGGCTACGACGCGCGCTACAAGGTCAACCCGCCGCTGCGCCGCGCGGAGGACGTGGAGGCGCTGCGCGCGGGCCTCGCGGACGGGACGATCGACATCGTCGCGACCGACCACGCGCCGCACCCCGTGGAGTCCAAGGACTGCGAGTGGGACGCCGCCGCGTTCGGGATGGTCGGGCTGGAGTCCGCGCTCTCGGTCGTGCAGGCGTCGGTGGTCGACAACGGCCTCCTCGGCTGGACGGACATCGCCCGCGTGCTCTCGGCGGCCCCGGCCAGGATCGGCCGGCTGGACGGCCACGGCCTCCCGCTCGAGACCGGCGCGCCCGCCGAGCTGTTCCTCTACGACCCGACCGCGTCTCGGGAGTTCTCGACCGGCGACCTCGCCGGCAAGGGCGTCAACTCGCCCTACCTGTCGATGACCCTGCCGGGCCGCGTGGTGGCGACCTTCCACCGCGGCTACGCGACCGTGCTCGACGGCACCGTGGTCGAGGAACTGGAGGCGACCCGTGGATAAGCTCCTGCCGACCATCGGCATCCTCCTCGTCGTCATCGTCGTGCTCGCGCTCGCGCTGGTCGGCTGGCGCCGACGCATCCGGCGCGACGCCCCCGCGGGCGGCGGGTACCCGGCGCCCGAGACCCTGGCGGCCCCCACGGCCTCCTCCGAGGTGCTCTACGTCGCCACGACCAAGTCGGGCGAGCCGCTGGAGCGCCTGGCGCTGCCCGGGCTGTCGTACCGCGGCCGGGGCACCATCGAGGTCTCCGGAGACGGTGTGCAGCTCCGCGTCACGGGGGAGCCGCCGGTGTTCATCCCGGCGACGGCGCTCACCGGCGTCGGCGCGGCGACGGTCACCATCGACCGGGTCGTGGAGCGGGACGGCCTGCTCCGGCTCGGCTGGACCACCAGCGGCGGCGCGTCCGCCGACAGCTACTTCCGGGTCGTGGACCCGGCCGGGCGCGGTCTGCTGACCGCGGCCGTCGAAGACATCCTCCCGGGCGATTCGCCCGCGGACACGAACGAAAGCGAGGTGTGACGTGGCCGCAGCAGAACCTGCCGTGCTCGTCCTCGAAGACGGGAAGCGCTACGTGGGCCGGGCCTACGGCGCCCGCGGGCGGACGCTCGGCGAGGCGGTCTTCGCCACCGGGATGACCGGCTACCAGGAGACCCTGACCGACCCGTCGTACGCGGGCCAGATCGTCCTGATGACGGCGCCGCACATCGGCAACACCGGCACGAACGACGAGGACATGGAGTCCCGCCGGATCTGGGTGGACGGCTTCGTCGTCCGCGAGCCCAGCCGGGTCGTCTCCAACTTCCGCGCCCAGCGCAGCCTGGACGACGACCTCGTCGAGCAGGGTGTCGTCGGCATCAGCGGCATCGACACCCGCGCCGTCACCCGGCACATCCGCTCGGCGGGCGCCATGCGCTCCGGGATCTTCTCCGGCGACGACTTCGGGCTGAGCGACTCCGAGCAGCTCGAGCTCGTGCTCTCCGGCGCGAAGATGTCCGGCCGCAACCTGTCGGCCGAGGTCTCCACCGTCGAGCCGTACACGGTCCCCGCGGTCGGCGAGCGCGTCGGCTCGGTCGCGGTCCTCGACCTCGGCGTCAAGAAGTCCACGCTCGACAACCTCGCCGCGCGCGGGCTGGACGTCCACGTCCTCCCGCAGCAGGTCACCGCTGAGCACGTCCTCAGCCTGAACCCGTCCGCGCTGTTCTTCTCCAACGGCCCCGGCGACCCGCAGGCCTCGGACAAGCACGTCACGCTCCTCCAGGAGACGCTGCGCGCCGGGCTGCCCTACTTCGGCATCTGCTTCGGCAACCAGCTCCTCGGCCGCGCGCTCGGCCTCACCACCTACAAGCTGCCGTTCGGCCACCGCGGGATCAACCAGCCGGTGCTCGACAAGCGCACCGGCCGGGTGGAGATCACCGCGCAGAACCACGGCTTCGCGGTCAAGGCGCCGATCGACGAGACCTTCGACTCCCCGGCCGGGTTCGGCCAGGTGGAGGTCAGCCACTTCAGCCTCAACGACAACGTCGTGGAGGGCCTGAACTGCCTCGACATCGACGCCTTCAGCGTGCAGTACCACCCGGAGGCGGCGGCGGGCCCGCACGACGCCAACTACCTCTTCGACCGGTTCCTCGACATGATCCACAAGCGCGAGGCCGGCTCCGAGAGCGACACGACCCAGGAAGGCACCGACTGATGCCCAAGCGCGACGACATCCACTCCGTCCTGGTCATCGGGTCCGGCCCGATCGTCATCGGCCAGGCCTGCGAGTTCGACTACTCGGGCACCCAGGCGTGCCGCGTGCTCAAGCAGGAGGGCGTGCGCGTCATCCTGGTGAACTCCAACCCGGCCACCATCATGACCGACCCGGACTTCGCCGACGCGACCTACGTCGAGCCGATCACCTGGGAGGTCATCGAGACCATCATCGCGAAGGAGAAGCCGGACGCGATCCTGCCGACCCTCGGCGGCCAGACCGCGCTCAACGCGGCCATGCAGCTCCACGAGCACGGCATCCTGGAGAAGTATGGCGTCGAGCTGATCGGCGCGAAGTTCGAGGCGATCCAGAAGGGCGAGGACCGCCAGATCTTCAAGGAGCTCGTGGTCGCCGCCGGCGCGGAGGTCGCGCGCTCGCACATCGCCCACACCGTCGAGGAGGCGCTGGAGTTCGCCGAGGACCTCGGCTACCCGCTCGTGGTCCGCCCCTCGTTCACGATGGGCGGGCTCGGCTCGGGCTTCGCCTATACGCCGGAGGACCTGCGCCGGATCGCCGGCGACGGCATCCACCAGAGCCCGACCAGCGAGGTGCTCCTGGAGGAGTCCATCCTCGGCTGGAAGGAGTACGAGCTCGAGCTGATGCGCGACACCTCCGACAACACGGTGGTCGTCTGCTCGATCGAGAACGTCGACCCGGTCGGCGTGCACACCGGCGACTCGATCACCGTCGCGCCCGCGCTGACGCTGACCGACCGCGAGTACCAGAAGCTGCGCGACATCGGCATCGACATCATCCGCGCGGTGGGCGTCGACACCGGCGGCTGCAACATCCAGTTCGCGGTGGACCCGGAGAACGGCCGGATCATCGTCATCGAGATGAACCCGCGCGTCTCCCGCTCCTCGGCGCTGGCGTCGAAGGCCACCGGCTTCCCGATCGCGAAGATCGCCGCGAAGCTCGCCATCGGCTACCGGCTGGACGAGATCCCCAACGACATCACCAAGGTCACCCCGGCGAGCTTCGAGCCGACGCTGGACTACGTCGTCGTCAAGGTGCCGCGGTTCGCGTTCGAGAAGTTCCCGGCCGCCGACCCGACGCTGACCACCACCATGAAGTCGGTGGGAGAGGCGATGGCGATCGGCCGCAGCTTCACCAGCGCGCTGCAGAAGGCGCTCCGCTCGCTGGAGAAGCGCGGCTCGTCCTTCCACTGGGGCGCGCAGTCCCACACCGTCGAGGAGCTGCTGGAGTCGATCGCGACGCCGACCGACGGCCGGATCGTGGACGTGCAGCAGGCGCTCCGCCTGGGCGCGACGCCCGAGCAGGTCTTCGAGGCGACCAAGATCGACCCCTGGTTCCTCGACCAGATCGTGCTCATCAACGAGGTGGCCGAGCAGATCCGCGACGCCGAGACGCTCGACACCGACACGCTCCGCTACGCGAAGGACCACGGCTTCTCGGACGCCCAGATCGGCGAGCTGCGCGGCTTCGGCGAGGCCGACGTGCGCGAGGTGCGGCACATCCTCGGCGTCCGCCCGGTCTACAAGACGGTCGACACCTGCGCGGGCGAGTTCCCCGCGCTCACGCCGTACCACTACTCCAGCTACGACGAGGAGACGGAGGTCGCCCCGAGCGACACCCGCAAGGTCGTCATCCTCGGCTCCGGCCCCAACCGCATCGGCCAGGGCGTCGAGTTCGACTACTCCTGCGTTCACGCGTCGTTCGCGCTGCACGACGCCGGGTTCGAGACCATCATGATCAACTGCAACCCGGAGACGGTCTCGACCGACTACGACACCTCCGACCGCCTGTACTTCGAGCCGCTGACGCTCGAGGACGTGCTGGAGGTCATCCACGCCGAGTCGCAGTCCGGCGAGCTGGTCGGCGTCGTCGTGCAGCTCGGCGGCCAGACCGCCCTCGGCCTCGCCAAGGGCCTCGAGGCGGCGGGCGTCCCGATCCTCGGCACCACGCCGGAGGCCATCGACCTGGCGGAGGAGCGCGGGCTGTTCGCCGGCATCCTCGAGAACGCCGGGCTGCTGGCCCCGAAGAACGGCACGGCGATCGACTTCCCGAGCGCCGCGCACGCCGCGGAGCAGATCGGCTACCCGGTGCTCGTGCGCCCCAGCTTCGTGCTCGGCGGCCGCGGCATGGAGATCGTCTACGACACCGCCTCGCTCGCGGACTACTTCGAGCGGGTCGCGGGCCAGGGCATCGTCGGGCCGTCGCACCCGCTGCTGGTCGACCGCTTCCTGGACGACGCGATCGAGATCGACGTGGACGCGCTCTACGACGGCGAGCGGCTCTACATCGGCGGCGTCATGGAGCACATCGAGGAGGCCGGCATCCACTCCGGCGACTCGAGCTGCACCCTGCCGCCGATCACGCTGGGCCGCCGCGAGATCGACCGGGTGCGCGAGGCGACGCTGAAGATCGCCGAGGGCATCGGCGTCCGCGGCCTGCTGAACGTGCAGTTCGCGATCGGCGCCGGCGTGCTCTACGTGCTGGAGGCCAACCCGCGCGCGTCGCGCACCGTCCCGTTCGTGTCGAAGGCGCTCGGCATCCCGCTCGCCAAGGCCGCGTCGCGGATCATGGTCGGCGACACCGTCACCGGCCTGATCGAGGAGGGCCTGCTGCCGGAGACCGACGGCTCGGTCATCCCGATGGACTCGCCGGTCGCCGTGAAGGAGGCCGTGCTGCCGTTCAAGCGGTTCCGCACCCGCGAGGGCAAGATCGTCGACTCGGTGCTCGGCCCGGAGATGCGCTCGACCGGCGAGGTCATGGGCATCGACCGCGACTTCCCGACCGCGTTCGCCAAGAGCCAGGCCGCGGCCTACGGCGGCATGCCGCTGGAGGGCACCGTGTTCGTCTCGGTCTCCGACCGCGACAAGCGCGCGATCGTCCTGCCGGTGCTGCGGCTGAAGCAGCTCGGCTACGACATCGTCGCCACCGAGGGCACCGCCGAGGTGCTCAACCGCAACGGCATCGAGGCGCGGATCGTGCGCAAGTTCAGCGAGGCGCCGGAGGAGGACTCGGTCGTCGGGCTCATCACGCGGAACGAGGTGGACGTCGTCATCAACACGCCGAGCGGCCGCTCCGCCCGCGCCGACGGGTACGAGATCCGCGCGGCGGCGGTGGCGGGGGACAAGCCGCTGTTCACGACCATCGCGGAGCTGAGCGCGGCCGTCGCGTCGCTCGACGCGGTGCGCGAGGGCTTCGAGGTGACGTCGCTGCAGGAGTACGCGCTGCAGAGGGCTGCGCGCGCGTGACCGGGTTGCCCTCCGCGCCGTTCGGCGACAGGCTGGCCGCGGCGTTCGACGCGCACGGCCGCCTGTGCGTCGGCATCGACCCGCACCAGGCGCTCCTCGCCGAGTGGGACCTGGAGCTCTCCGCGAAGGGCGCCAGGGAGTTCGGGCTGCGCGTGGTCGACGCCGCCATCGGCCGGGTCGGGATCGTCAAGCCGCAGGTCGCGTTCTTCGAGCTCTACGGGTCGGCGGGGTACGCCGCGCTCGAAGAGGTGATCGGCACCGCCCGCTCGGCCGGCCTGCTGGTGATCGCCGACGCCAAGCGCGGCGACATCGGCACCAGCGTCGCCGCGTACACGGAGTCCTGGTTCAGGCCGGGATCGCCGTTGGAGTCCGACGCTCTGACGGTCTCGGCGTTCCAGGGCGTCGGTTCGCTGGCCGAATCGATGGAGCTGGCGGAGCTCACCAACAAGGGCCTGTTCGTGCTCGCAGCGACCTCCAACCCGGAGGCCGCAGCGGGTCAGCAGGCGGTGCTCCAGGGCGGACCCCGTGCCGGGATGACGGTCGCCCGTGCGATCATCGAAGACGTGCACGCGTTCAACCAGGAGAAGCCTCCGCATCCCTTCGGCACGGTCGGCCTGGTGCTCGGCGCCACCGTCGCGCTCGGGGACTACGGGATCGACACCGCGACCGCCGTCGCGCCTGCCGTGCCGGTGCTCGCGCCCGGGTTCGGCCACCAGGGCGCCCGGGTGGCCGACATGCGCGCGCTCTTCGGCGCGTTCACGCCAGGCGTGATCGTGAGCGAGTCCCGCGGGCTGCTGACAGTCGGCCCCCGCGGGCTGGCCGAAGCCGTGGCCCGTCGCGCCGAGGAGGTGCGCGCCAGCCATGGCTGAGCCGACCACCGCCTCCCGCCGCCCCGCACCGCCGGAGGTCGACCGGACCGCCGCGTCCGCCGCCGCCGTCGCGGCCCGCCGTGCGCGCGCGGCCGTCAAGAACGCCATCGCCTCGCGTGAGGTCTCGCCGCTGGTGGTCCTCGACCACGCGACCGCCGCGCCCGAGGGCGTGGAGGGCCGGCTGCGCGTCACCGAGTTCCTGCTGAGCGTCCCCGCCATCGGCACCACCAAGATGCAGGAAGCGTTGCAGCGGCTGGCCATCTCGCCGGCCAAGCGGCTCGGCGGCCTCGGCCGGCACCAGCGGCTCAAGCTGCGCGAGTACCTGATCGAGCGCGAGAACAGAACCGACCGCCGCCGCAACCAGCTCGTCGTGCTGGCCGGCCCCACCGCCGTCGGCAAGGGCACGGTCTCCACCTACATCCGGGAGAACTACCCGGAGGTGCTGCTGTCGGTCTCCGCGACCACGCGCGCGCCGCGGCCCGGCGAGGTCGACGGCGTCAACTACTACTTCGTCGACGACGCGGAGTTCGACCGGATGATCGAGCAGGGCGAGCTCCTGGAGCACGCCACCGTGCACAACGCGTACCGCTACGGCACGCCGCGCGGGCCGATCGAAGCGGCGCTGGAGCAGGGCAGGAGCGTCCTGCTGGAGATCGACCTCCAGGGCGCCCGCCAGGTGCGCGAGTCGATGCCGGAGGCGCGGCTGATCTTCCTGCTGCCGCCGACCTGGGACGAGCTGGTCAGACGCCTGATCGGGCGCGGCACCGAGGAGGCCGCCGAGCAACAGCGCAGGCTGGAGACCGCGAAGGTGGAACTCGCCGCCCAGGACGAGTTCGATTACCGCGTGGTCAACCACACGGTCGCTGAGGCGGCCCGGGAGGTCGTAGACTTGATGAAGGTCCGCGCGGCGCCGTCGCGCCCGTAGGCCGGAATCGTACGCGCCGGGGACGGCGCTCTACCGCAGTTCCTCCACGTCTCGACACCGCGAGGCGTGGACGCACAACAGAGAGGGTTACCGCACATGGCGACCACCAACAACGGCATCATCGACCCGCCCATCGACGACCTCCTGGCCCGCGTCGAGTCCAAGTACGCGCTGGTCATCTTCGCCTCCAAGCGCGCCCGCCAGATCAACGACTACTACGCCGACCTGCACGAGGGCAGCCTGTTCGACAACGTCGGACCGCTGGTCGACTCCTCCGTCGACGACAAGCCCCTCTCGGTCGCGCTGCACGAGATCAACGAGGACAAGCTCGTCATCAAGCCGCTGGCCGCGGAGTAACTTCCCGGCACCACCGGCAGACAGAGAGCCGCCGACCGAGCGCAAGAGAACGACCACAGCCGGGACCGTGTCCCGCTGGCTGGAGGAGATGCCGCCGTGAGCCCACGATTGACCGTCGTCGTCGGAGTGACCGGCGGCATCGCCGCGTATAAAGCAGTCGGGGTCATCCGCGCGCTGGTGCTCGACGGGCACTCGGTGCACGTCGT
Source organism: Leifsonia sp. NPDC056824 (assembly GCF_042789575.1). Taxonomy (NCBI): domain Bacteria; kingdom Bacillati; phylum Actinomycetota; class Actinomycetes; order Micrococcales; family Microbacteriaceae; genus Leifsonia; species Leifsonia sp. NPDC056824. The sequence continues at coordinate 105,665 of NZ_JBHUAV010000002.1, forward strand.
GGCGACGGAGGCCGCGCTGCGGTTCGTGGGCCGCCCCACGCTCGAGGCGATCAGCCGGAACCCTGTCGCGACCGACCTCTACGAGGGCGTCGCCGAGGTGCGGCACGTCGCGATCGGCCAGTCCGCCGACCTCATCGTCATCGCCCCGGCGACGGCGAACACCCTGGCGAAGCTCGCCGCCGGCATCGCCGACGACCTGCTCGGCAACACCGTCCTGGCGTCGACGGCCCCGCTCGTGGTCGCCCCGGCGATGCACACCGAGATGTGGCGCAACCCCGCCACGGTCGCCAACGTCGCCACCCTGCGGAGCCGCGGCGTCACCGTCGTGGCCCCGGCCTCCGGCCAGCTCACGGGCGCCGACTCCGGACCCGGCCGCATGGAGGAGCCCGAGGTCATCGTGCGCGCCGCGCTGCGCGCCGCCGGCATCTCGCCGCGCCTGGCCGTCTCCGCGGTGCCGGAGCCGGTCGCGGACGTCGTGGTGCTCTCCGAGCGGCGCCGCGCCAACGAGGCCTCCCGCCGGCCGCGCGGGGGCGTCGACCTCGCGGGCAAGCGCGTCGTCGTGACCGCAGGCGGCACCCGGGAGCCGCTGGACCCGGTGCGCTTCCTCGGCAACCGGTCGAGCGGCCGGCAGGGCGTCGCCGTCGCGGCGGCGGCCCAGGCTCGCGGCGCCGAAGTCGTCCTGATCGCCGCGCACCTGGAGGTCGAGCCGCCGGAGGGCGTCGAGCTGGTCCAGGTGCAGACTGCGCTGGAGCTGCAGGAGGCCGTCACCGAGGCGGCGCGCTCCGCCGACCTGGTCGTGATGACCGCCGCGGTCGCCGACTACCGGCCCGCCGTCATGCGCGACTCCAAGATCAAGAAGTCCGAGGCGGGCCAGACCCTCACGCTCGAACTGGTCGCCAACCCGGACATCCTTGCCGGCCTCTCCGCCGCCAAGCCCGAGGGCCAGGTCGTCGTCGGCTTCGCCGCCGAGACCGAGCCGGACCCGTCGACGCTCATCGAGCTGGGCCGCACCAAGCTCGCCGCCAAGGGCAGCGACTTCCTCGTGCTCAACCAGGTCGGCTGGGAGCAGGGCTTCGCAACGGAGAGCAACGAGGTCGTGGTCCTCCGCAGGGGCGGCGATATAGTGATGGAGGCCTCGGGGAGCAAGCTGTCGGTGGCCGACCGTATCTTGGACGTCGTCGTCTAGTCGTCGACCAGGGCCACGGCATCCCTGGCCGAACCTCCACGCCGCGATCAAGGAGAACAATGGCAGATCTGCGCCTCTTCACGTCGGAGTCGGTCACGGAAGGTCACCCCGACAAGATCTGCGACCAGATCTCCGACAGCATCCTGGACGCGCTGCTCGCGGTGGACCCGCACAGCCGCGTGGCCGTGGAGACGCTGGTCACGACCGGGCTGGTCCACGTCGCGGGCGAGGTGACGACGAACGGCTACGTCGAGATCCCCGCGCTGGTGCGCGAGAAGATCGTCGAGATCGGCTACGACTCCTCCGACGTCAGCTTCGACGGCACCCAGTGCGGCGTGTCCGTCTCCATCGGCGCGCAGTCGCCCGACATCGCCCAGGGCGTCGACAACGCGTTCGAGTCGCGCACCGAGCAGAGCACCGACGACCTCGACCGGCAGGGCGCCGGCGACCAGGGCATCATGTTCGGCTTCGCCACCACCGAGACGCCGCAGTACATGCCGCTGCCGATCTGGCTGGCGCACCGCCTCGCCGAGCGTCTCGCCGCCGTGCGCAAGGACGGCACCCTCGACTACCTGCGGCCGGACGGCAAGACGCAGGTCACGATCGGCTACGAGGGCCACACGCCGCGAACGGTGGAGACCGTCGTGCTCTCGACCCAGCACGCGCCGCACGTCTCCAGCGAGCAGCTGCAGGCCGAGGTCGTGGAGGAGGTCATCGCTCCAGTCATGCACGCCGCCGGGCTGGAGACCGCGCACATCCGCACGCTCATCAACCCGACCGGCCGGTTCGAGATCGGCGGCCCGAAGGGCGACGCCGGGCTCACCGGGCGCAAGATCATCGTCGACACCTACGGCGGCGCCAGCCGGCACGGCGGCGGTGCGTTCTCCGGCAAGGACCCGTCGAAGGTCGACCGCTCGGCCGCGTACGCGATGCGCTGGGTCGCGAAGAACGCCGTCGCGGCGGGCCTCGCCGAGCGGCTCGAGGTGCAGATCGCGTACGCGATCGGCAAGGCCGCCCCGGTCGGGCTCTACGTGGAGTCGTTCGGCACCGGCACCGTCTCGGACGAGCAGATCATCCGCGCCATCCGCGAGGTGTTCGACCTGCGCCCCGCCGCGATCGTGCGCGACCTCGACCTGCTCCGGCCGATCTACGCGCAGACGGCGACCTATGGCCACTTCGGCCGTGACCTCCCCGACTTCACCTGGGAGCGGCTGGACCGCGTCGACGACCTGCGCTCCGCCGCGGGGCTGTAGCCGTGCCGGCGGCCGCCACGGTCGCCCGTGTGGCCCTGGACTCGCCGCTCCCGCAGCTCGACCATCTGTTCGACTACAGCGTGCCGGACGAGCTCGCGGAGCAGGCGGTCCCCGGCGTGCGCGTGCGCGTACCGCTGCGCTCGGCTGGGCGGGTGGCCGACGGGTACCTGGTCGAGCTCGCCGAACCCGATGAAGCCTTCTCCGGCACGCTGAGCCCGCTGGAGGCCGTGGTGTCGCCCGTGCCGGTGCTCACCGAGCCGGTGTGGCGGCTCGCCCGCCGGCTCGCCGACCGCAGCGCGGGGACGGCGAGCGACATCCTTCGGCTCGCCGTGCCGCCGCGCATGGTGCGCGTGGAGAAGGCGTGGCTGGCGGCGCGCGAGGCGGGCGCTGCCGCTCCCGCTTCCGTTTCCGCGCCTGGCGGGGCGCAGCCTGCGGCGTTCCCGGTGCGCGGCTACGTCGCCGGCGCGCTGGAGGCCGCGGTCGCGGCGGGGGAGCGCATCGCACTGCGGCCGATCCCGCGGCTGAGCAGGCTCCCGGACGGCACCTGGGTCGGGGAGTGGGCGGTCACGCTCGCGGCGCTCGCGACCGCCACCTGGCGGGCGGGCAGCACCGCCATCGTCGCCGTGCCCGACCACCGCGACCTGGAGCAGCTCGCGGCCGCGCTGGCGGCGATCGCCCCGGCGTCCGCGGTGGTGCGCGCCGACGCCTCCCAGTCGAACCCGGAGCGGTACAAGGGCTTCCTCGCCGCGCTCTCCGGCCCGCGCATCGTCATCGGCAACCGCTCGGTGGTCTACGCTCCCGCCGCCCGGCTCGGCCTCGTCGCCGTGTGGGAGGACAGCGACCCGCTGTTCGCCGAGCCGCTCAGCCCGTATGTGCACGCGCGCGACGCCGCGCTCGTCCGGCAGGAGCTGGAGGGCGGAGCGCTCGTGCTGAGCGGGTTGGTCCGCAGCGTCGAGGCGCAGCGGCTGGTCGACCTCGGCTGGCTGCGCGACCTCGGGCCGGAGCGCGCGTACACGGGCAAGGTCGTGCTGACCGCGAACCAGAGCGCCGACGAGCCGGCCGCCCGCGCCGCGCGCATCCCGTCGTCCGCGTGGCGGGCCGCCAGGGAGGCGCTGAGCGGCGAGAGCGGGAGGCCGCCCGGCCCCGTGCTCGTGCAGGTCGCCCGCCCGGGCTACCTGCCGGTGCTGTCGTGCGCGAACTGCGGTCAGGCGGCGCGCTGCGCCCGCTGCACCGGGCCGCTCGGGCAGCGTCGGGCGGGGGCGACGCCGTCCTGCGGCGTGTGCGGCGCGCTGGCCACCGACTGGCACTGCACGCGCTGCGAGCAGACCAAGCTGCGGATGGTGACGGCAGGTTCCGGCCGGACGGCGGAGGAGCTGGGTCGCGCCTTCCCCGGCACGCGCGTGATCCTCGCGGACGGCGACCACCCGGTGCAGCGCGTCGGCTCCGCCCCTGCGCTCGTGGTCGCCACCCGCGGCGCCGAGCCGATCGCCGAGGGCGGCTACCAGGCGGTGCTGCTGCTCGACGGCGAGCGGATGCTGGCCAGGGAGAACCTGCACGTCGCCGAGGACTGCCTGCGCTGGTGGACGAGCGCTGCCGTGCTGGCCGCCGCCGCTGCACCGACTGTGCTGGTCGGCGTCTCCGGCGACCTCGCCCGCGACTTCGCGACCGGCCGCCTGGTCGACTTCGCCCGCGAGGAGCTGGCGGACCGCCGCCAGCTCCGGTTCCCGCCCGCCGTGCGGCTGGCCTCGGTGACCGGGGCGGCCGAGTCGGTCGACGGCGTGCTGAAGGCGGTCGACCCCGAGTTGCTGGTCGACGTGCTCGGCCCGGCGGAGGTCGACGAGAAGACGGTCAGGGCCATCCTGCGCTTCGAGTACGCGAAGGGCGCCGACGTGGCCGCGGCCGTGCGCGCGACGGTCGTCCGCAACGCGACGCAGCGCCGCCGGGCTCCGGGAGGCCGCCCCGGCTACCGCCCCGCCCCCACCCTCCGCGTCCGCTTCGACGACCCCGAAATCCTCTAACCCCCACCGCCGAGGGGCCCCGAAAAGCCCCAAAAAACCAGTTTTAGGGGCGGTAAAGAGCCCCGCCGCGGCACCGGC
>NZ_JBHUAV010000002.1:110209-694647 GCF_042789575.1 Leifsonia sp. NPDC056824
CTTAAATCATATAACCCCCACCGCCGTGGTGAACTTAAACCCCCTTAAAACCTTTTTTTTGGGGCGTTAACGTGCCCCTCGGCGGAAGCGGAAGTGCGCGAAGGGCACGTTGTTGTCACTTTTCGCGTCCGGAAGTGACAACAACGTGCCCCTCGGCGGATGTGGGGTGGGGGTGGGTGCAGGGGGAGGGTGGGTAGACTCGGGGGCTGGACCTTAGCGAAAGAACCTTGACATGCGACTCGTCTTCGCCGGCACGCCCGCCGTCGCCGTCCCCTCCCTGAACGCCCTCGCCGAGCGGTTCGACATCGCCGCCGTGATCACCCGCGAGGACGCGCCGCTCGGCCGCAAGCGGGTGCTGACGCCCTCGCCGGTCGCCGATGCCGCCGCCGCCCTCGACCTCCCGGTCATCAAGGCCAACCGGCTGGATGACGACGTCACCGACCAGGTCGCCCGCCTGGAGGCCGACCTCGGCGTGATCGTCGCCTACGGCGGCCTGGTCCGCGAGCCGCTGCTCTCCACCCCGCGGCTCGGCTGGGTCAACCTGCACTTCTCGCTCCTCCCGCGCTGGCGTGGCGCCGCGCCCGTCCAGCGCGCCGTCATGGCCGGCGACGCCGAGACCGGCGCCGCCGTCTTCCAGCTCGTCGCCGGGCTGGACGCGGGCGACGTTTTCGCGGAGTTCCGCCTCCCGATCCCGGCCGACGCGACGGCGGGAGAACTGCTCGATGCCCTGGCGGAGGACGGCGCGCCGCTCCTCGTGGACACCGTCGCCGCCCTGGCGGACGGCACCGCTGAGGCCGTGCCGCAGTCGGGCGAGCCGGTGCTCGCGTCCAAGCTCACGATCGACGACGCCCGCCTCGACCTCACCCGGCCGGTGGAGGAGGTCTACGCGCGCCTGCGCGGCGTGACCCCGGAGCCCGGCGCCTGGGCGCTCCTCGACGGCGAGCGGTTCAAGATCCACGCCGCGCGCCCGGCCACCGGGCTGTCGCTCCCGGCCGGCGTGGTCGCCGCCACCGAGGGCCGCATCCAGGTGGGCACCGGGACGACCCCGCTCGAGCTCCTCACCGTGCAGCCCGCGGGCAAGCGGGCCATGGACGCCGCCGACTGGTGGCGCGGCGCCGGCGGGGAGGCGGTGCTGGCATGAACGACCACCGCAACGATCGCAACCGCTCCGACCGCAACCAGCCCGGTCGCAACGCCGCCGAGCGCACCCGCGTCCAGCCGTCCCGCAAGGTCGCGCTCGACGTCATCTCCGCCGTCCGCGAGTCGGACGCCTACGCCAACCTCCTGCTGCCCGGCCGCATCGCCCGGGCCGGACTCTCCCCGGCCGACGCCGCGCTCGCCACCGAGCTGACCTACGGCACCCTGCGGATGCAGGGCTACTACGACCGGGTGATCGCCCGCGCCGCCGGCCGCACCGTCGACAAGATCGACCCGCCGCTGCTCGATGTGCTGCGGCTCGGCGCGCACCAGCTGCTGTCGACCAGAGTGGCGTCGCACGCGGCCGTCAACGAGTCGGTCGCCCTCGCCCGCCAGGTCGGCAGCCGTTCCGGCACCGGCTTCGTCAACGGCGTGCTCCGCGAGATCGGCCGCTCGACGCCGGACGAGTGGCGCGCGCGCGTCCTGGCCGACGCGAAGAACGAGGACGAGCGCTACGCCGCGCTCAGCTCGCACCCGGCCTGGATCGTGCGCGCGTTCCACCGCGCGCTGGAGTGCGAGGGCCGCGGCGACGAGCTGGAGGCGCTGCTGGAGGCCGACAACACCGCGCCCCGCGTCAACCTGGTCGCGCTGCCCGGCCTCGCCGACCCGCCGGAGGGCGCACGCCCCGACCGGTTCTCGCCCGTCGGCTTCACCGCGGGCGGGGGAGACCCGCAGGGCCTCGTCACCGGAGCCGAGGGCCGGCTCCGCGTGCAGGACGAGGGCTCCCAGCTCGCCGCGCTCGCGCTCACCCGCGCCCGGCCGGTCGAGCCGGGGGAGCGCTGGCTCGACCTCTGCGCCGGCCCGGGCGGCAAGGCGGCGCTGCTCGCGGCCGAGGCGCTCACCGGCGGCGCGACCCTGGTCGCGAACGAGATCGTGCCCGCCAGGGCCGAGCTGGTCCGCCGCGCCCTCGCCGCCGTGCCGCTCGACGTCCCGGTCTGGGAGCGCGACGGCCTCGGCATCGGCGCGGAGGAGCCGGAGGCGTTCGACCGCATCCTGCTCGACGCGCCGTGCACCGGCCTCGGCGCGCTGCGACGCCGTCCGGAGGCCCGCTGGCGCAAGACCCCGCGCGACGTGGCGGAACTGACCGGACTCCAGACGCAGCTCCTGGACTCCGCGGTGGCGGCGCTCAAGCCGGGCGGCCTGCTGGCGTACGTCACCTGCTCGCCGCATGTCGCGGAGACCCGCGCGATCGTGGCCGACGCCCTCGACCGGCACCGCGGCGCCCTGCGTCCGGTGGGCACGGCCGACATCGTGCAGTCCGTCGCCGAGGAGCGGCTCGACCTCGCCGGCGACCCCGACCTCGTCCAGCTCTGGCCGCACCGGCACCTGACCGACGCGATGTTCATCGCCGTGCTGGAGAAGACGGGCGGCGACGCCTCCGCGCCCTAGGCTGGAGGCATGGCGACGCGCATCAACCCCAGCATCCTGGCTGCCGACTTCGTGAACCTGGAGCGGGACCTCGGCACCATCGCCACGGCCGACCTGGTGCACGTCGACGTCATGGACAACCATTTCGTGCCCAACCTCACGTTCGGCCCGCAGATGGTGGGCCGCATCCAGGACGTCAGCCCGATCCCGCTCGACGTGCACCTGATGATCGACGACCCCGACCGCTGGGCCCCCGGCTACGCCGAGCTCGGCGCGTACTCGGTGACCTTCCACGCGGAGGCCGCCGCCGATCCCGTCGCACTGGCTCGGCGCCTGCGCACGATCGGGGCCCGCGCCGGAATCGCGTTCAAGCCCGGCACCTCCGTCGAGGGCTACCTCGACCTGCTGCCGGAGTTCGACCAGGTGCTCGTGATGACCGTGGAGCCCGGCTTCGGCGGCCAGTCGTTCATGGTCGAGACGATGCCCAAGCTGCGGTCGCTGCGGGAGGCCGTGGAGGCCAGTGGCCTCGACGTCTGGCTGCAGGTGGACGGCGGGATCACCGAGGAGACGATCGTGACGGCGGCGGAGAACGGGGCCGACACGTTCGTGGCCGGGTCCAGCGTCTTCCGCGGCGAACCGGCCGAGCGGATCGCCGGCCTGCGGGCCGCGGTGGCGGCGCACGCCCACTGAGGGCGGCTCCGCCGACCGATCAACTCCGCACCGGCGCGGCCTCCGCCGCGGCACGCACGCGCGCGGGGATGACCGTCAGCGCGGCAGCGCCGAGCAGCGCCGTGGCGGCGAACACGTAGAACCCGCCGGGGTACGCCAGGCCGAGCGTGACGAGCGTCCCGGTCACCGCCGGGCCGAGGATCGCGCCGAGCCGCCCGATGCCCGCGGCGAAGCCGAGCGCGGTGCCGCGGATCTCCGCCGGGTAGAGCTGGGTGACGAACGCATACACGAGCACCTGCGCCGAGAACACGAACACGCCGGTGACGAACACCGCCGCGTAGAGCATCGTCACGTCGTCCATCCGGACGCTGAGCACAGCGAGCAGCGCGGCCGCGATCGCGAACCACGCCACCGCCACCCGCTTGGTGCCGGCCCGGTCCGCCACGATCCCCGCTACGACCAGCCCGGTGACGGCGCCGGCGTTCAGGGTGAGCAGCAGCCCGAGCGAGTCGGTGGAGCCGTAGCCGGCGTCGCGCATGAGCTGCGGGAGCCAGGTGTTGAGCCCGTAGACCAGCAGCAGACCCATGAAGGACGCCACCTAGATGCCGATGCTGATCGTGACGTAGCGCCGCTCGACCAGCCGGCGGACGGTCGGGCGCGGGGCGGCGGTGCGCTCCCTGCGCGCCTCGGGCAGGCCGACCCGGATCAGCGGGACCGTGATGAGCCCGGCGACGCCGCCGACCACGAACAGCACCCGCCAGTCCGGGATGACGGCGATGGCGAGGAGGGAGATGAGGACGGCGCCGGCGTGGTAGCCGGTCATCGTGAGGGTCGTCGCCCTGCCCGCGCGCTCGCTGGGCATCAGATCGGTGACGTACGCGAGCGCCGCAGGCAGGCACGCGCCGAGGGCCAGGCCGGCGAGCACGCGGAGCAGCCCGAACACGAACACGTTCGGCGCGACCACGATGGCGAGCGTGAACAGCGAGAACACCGTCACGCAGAGCAGCAGGCACAGCCTCCTGCCGTAGCGGTCGGCGAGCGGGCCGACGGTGAGCGCGCCGACGCCGACGCCGACCAGCCCGGCCGTGGCGACCGCGGTGGCCGCTGCCGGGTCGAAACCGAGCTCCTTCGTGCTCAGCAGGGTGGGGATGACGGTGCCGAGCACCACCAGGTCGAAGCCGTCGAGCGCGACGATCACCCAGCACAACAGCAGGGGCCAGAACGCGGCGCGGCCGGCGGGCAGTGGGGAGGTGGTCGGAACCATACGGATCTCCTCGTCGAGATGGGATATGTCAGAGCAAACCCGTTGACATTAGCACATCGGTCACACTCGACGGCTGCCCGCACCGTCACGCGGAGCGACCCGCGCCCCACGACCGGTACGCTGTAGTGGTGAAAACCTTCGACGACCTCTTCGCCGAGCTCCGTGAGAAGGCCGAGACCCGCCCGGAGGGCTCCGGGACGGTTCGCGAGCTGGACGCGGGCGTGCACGCCATCGGAAAGAAGATCGTGGAGGAGGCCGCCGAGGTCTGGATGGCCGCCGAGTACGAGTCCGACGAGGCCATGGCCGAGGAGATCTCCCAGCTCCTCTACCACCTCCAGGTGCTGCTGCTCGCGAAAGGCCTGACTCCGGCCGACGTGTACCGACATCTGTGACGACTCGACCCGTCTCCGTCAACCACGTCACGAAAGTCACAAGAACATGCTGAAGATCGCCGTCCCGAATAAAGGCTCCCTCTCCGAGACCGCGGCGCAGATGCTCCACGAGGCCGGCTACAACGGCCGCCGCGACCCCAAGGAGCTCATCGTCGCCGACCCGCGCAACGGGGTGGAGTTCTTCTACCTCCGGCCGCGCGACATCGCCACCTACGTCGGCTCCGGCGCCCTCGACGTCGGCATCACCGGCCGCGACCTCCTGATCGACTCGGGATCGCCGGCCGCCGAGATCGCGGCGCTCGACTTCGCCGCCTCCACGTTCCGGTTCGCCGGCCCGACCGGCGTCTACACCGACCTCGCCGACCTCGACGGCAAGCGTGTCGCGACGAGCTACCCCGGCCTGGTCGGCGGCTTCCTCGCCGAGAACGGCGTGGACGCCGCCCTCATCAAGCTCGACGGCGCCGTGGAGTCCGCGGTGCGGCTCGGCGTCGCGGACGCGGTGGCCGACGTGGTCGAGACCGGCACGACGCTCCGCAAGCAGGGCCTGGAGATCTTCGGCCCGGTCATCCTGGAGTCCGAGGCCGTGCTGGTCTCCTCGCCGTCGCCCGCTGCCGGCGTCGACACCCTGCTCCGCCGGCTGCAGGGCGTCATGGTCGCCCGCCAGTACGTGCTGATCGACTACAACCTCCCGGTCGCACTGCTGGAGAAGGCCGTCGCGCTGACGCCCGGCGTCGAGTCGCCCACCGTGTCGCCGCTCGGCGAGCCCGACTGGGTGGCGGTGCGCGTGATGATCAAGCGCGACACCACCAACCACGTCATGGACCACCTCTACGAGTTCGGCGCCAGGGCCATCCTGGTCACCTCGATCCACGCGGCGCGGATCTGATGAGCGTCGCGGTCCGGGTCATCCCCTGTCTCGACGTGGCCGCCGGACGCGTCGTCAAGGGCGTCAACTTCCAGAACCTCCGCGATCAGGGCGACCCCGTCGAGCTGGCGCGCCGGTACTTCGAGCAGGGCGCCGACGAGCTGACCTTCCTCGACGTCACGGCCACGGTCGACGACCGGGCGACCACGTACGACGTGGTGCGCGCGACGGCCGAGCAGGTCTTCATCCCGCTCACCGTCGGCGGCGGCGTGCGCAGCACCGAGGACGTCGCCAAGCTGCTGGGCAGCGGGGCTGACAAGGTCGGCGTCAACTCCGCCGCGATCGCGCGGCCGGAGCTGGTGGCGGAGATCGCCCGGCGGTTCGGCGCGCAGGTGCTCGTGCTCTCGCTCGACGTCAAGCGCTCGGCGGCGACGCCCTCCGGCTTCGTGGTGACGACGCACGGCGGCCGCACCGAGACCGGGATCGACGCCCTGGCCTGGGCGGAGCGCGCCATCGAGCTCGGCGCCGGCGAGCTCCTGGTCAACTCGATCGACGCCGACGGCACCAAGGAGGGCTTCGACCTGGAGCTCATCCGCGAGATGCGGGCGATCAGCCGGGTGCCGGTCATCGCCTCCGGCGGCGCGGGAGCGGTCGGCGACTTCGCCCCCGCGATCGAGGCCGGCGCGGACGCCGTGCTCGCCGCGAGCGTGTTCCACTCGGGCGAGCTGACCATCGGCGACGTGAAGGACGAACTGCTGCGGGCAGGCTTGGAGGTGCGCTCATGACCGCGCTGGACGACGTGATCGGACGGGTGCGCTTCACCGACGCCGGGCTGGTGCCCGCCGTCATCCAGCAGTGGGACTCCCGCGAGGTGCTGATGATGGGCTGGATGGACGCGGAGGCGCTACGCCGCACGCTCACCGAGGGCCGCGTGACGTTCTGGTCGCGCTCCCGGCAGGAGTACTGGCGCAAGGGCGACACGTCCGGGCACGTCCAGTACGTGAAGGGCGCCGCGCTCGACTGCGACGGCGACACCCTGCTCGTGACCGTCGACCAGGTCGGCGCGGCCTGCCACACCGGCACCCGCACCTGCTTCGACGCCGACGTGCTGGAGCCCGTCGTGGGCGGGGCGGAGACCGACGAGTTGGTCAAGGAGATGGGGTCGGACCTGTGATCGCGACCGCGAACGGCACGACGGGGCGCGACGAGTTCGCCGCGCTGGCCGCCGAGCACCGCGTCGTGCCCGTGGTCCGCGAGCTCTTCGCCGACGGCGAGACGCCGGTCGGCATCTACCGCAAGCTGGCCGCGGGCCGGCCCGGCACCTTCCTGCTGGAGTCCGCCGAGCAGGGCGGCATCTGGTCGCGCTTCTCCTTCGTGGGCGCGGCGTCCTTCGGCATGCTGACGCAGGACGGCGACGACGTGCGCTGGCTCGACTACGGCCTGTCCGCCGAGCGCGCCCTCGGGACCGCCGTCCCGAGCCGTCCGCTCGACGCCCTCGCGGCGCTGCACGAGCGCTGGTCGTCGCCGCGGATCCCCGGACTCCCGCCGCTGACCGGCGGCCTGGTCGGCTTCATCGGCTGGGAGGCCGTGCGCCAGCTCGAGCGCCTGCCGCACCGTCCGCCCGCGGACTACGACATCCCGGGTCAGGCGATGGCGTTCGCCGCGGACCTCGTGGTGATCGACCACCGCTCGGGCACCGTCAAGCTGATCGCCAATGCACTGGCGGACGGCGAGCAGGACGCCGACGCCCTCTGGAGCGACGCGCAGCAGCGACTCGACCGGATGCAGCGGCAGCTCGCGCAGCCGTCCGAGGCGTGGCTGGCCGAGGTCGACCTCGGCGCCCCCGCGCACCCGGTGTCCCGCACCCGCGAGGAGGACTTCCTCGCGTCGGTCGAGACGGCCAAGGAGCGCATCGTCGCGGGCGACATCTTCCAGGTCGTCATCTCGCAGCGCTTCGAGCTGGAGTGCACGGCCTCCGCTCTCGACGTCTACCGCGTGCTGCGGGCGCTGAACCCGAGCCCGTACATGTACCTGCTGTCGCTGGAGCGGCCGGATGGCGAGCCGTACCAGATCGTCGGCTCGTCGCCGGAGGCGCTGGTCAAGGTGCAGGAGGGCCGCGCGTTCACGCACCCCATCGCCGGCTCGCGGCCGCGCGGCGCGACGCCGGAGGAGGACCTCGACCTGGAGGCCTCCCTGCTCGCCGACGACAAGGAGCGCGCCGAGCACCTGATGCTCGTCGACCTGGCCCGCAACGACCTCCTGAAGGTGTGCGCGGCCGGCAGCGTCGAGGTGACCGAGTTCATGCGGGTGGAGCGGTTCAGCCACATCATGCACATCGTCTCGTCGGTGGAGGGCGACCTGCTGCCCGAGTCCGGTGCGATCGACGTCTTCCGGGCGACCTTCCCGGCGGGAACGCTGTCGGGCGCGCCCAAGCCGATGGCGCTGCGGATCATCGACGAGCTGGAGCCCGCGCAGCGCGGCGTGTACGGGGGAGTGATCGGCTACTTCGACTTCGCCGGCGACGCCGACCTCGCCATCGCGATCCGCACGGCGACCATCCTGGGCGGCGTCGCGCGCGTGCAGGCGGGCGGTGGCCTCGTCGCCGACTCGGTGCCGCGCCTGGAGTTCCAGGAGTCGCAGAACAAGGCGGCTGCGCCGCTGCGCGCGGTCGCGGTGGCCAACGGGATGCGGCGGGTGCACGGTGCGGACTGAGAACCGCCGCGTCAAATACCTGACGCTCCTCGCCCTCTTGGTCGGGAGCGGCCTCGGCCTGCTCTCCGCGACGCAGACCTGGTTCACCATCCAGGTCACCGATGTGGCGAACCACGCCGGCACGGTGACCGTCGCCGGCTCGGCGGCGGCGCCGGCGCTTCCGGCGCTGTCGCTCGCCGGGCTCGCCTTGACCGCGGCCCTCGCCATCGCGGGACCGGCGTTCCGGGTCGTGCTGGCGCTGCTCGGCATCCTGCTCGGCGCGTCCATCGTCTACTCGGCTCTCGCCGTCCTCGGCGACCCGCTCCAGGCCGCCAGCGCCGCGATCACGTCCGCGACCGGGGTCGCGGGGGAGGCGTCACTGCGCAAGCTCGTCCAGAGCACCACGACGGAGTTCTGGCCGTGGTTCGCCGTGCTCGGCGGCGTCCTGGTCGCGGTGGCCGGCGCGCTCGCCATCGTCTTCCTGCGGGCCTGGCCCGGCCCGTCGCGCAAGTACCAGTCGCGCTTCGCCGGCGAGGACGGCCGTTCGGCAGAGGAGACGCTCGCCGAGCTGGACGCGGAGGAGCCGGAGCCGGCGACCGCTGCGGACACCGAGGAGGGCGACGAGCGCGAGGCGCGCGCGGCCGCCGAATCCGGCGCCGAGGAGGAGCCCACCTCCCTCGACCGCGACTCCGCGATCGACAGCTGGGACGAGCTGAGTCGCGGCGACGACCCCACCCGCTGAGCCAGTAGACTGGATCAGATCCACCAATCCGTGCGCGCCGTGGTGCAGCCTCCGGGCTGCCTCGATGCGCACCCGACGTGCAGGAGTCCCATGAGCAGCGAGTCAGTCGAGCCAGGCCACGGTCATTCGCCGGCGGCGTGGACGGCCGTGATCATCATGCTTATCGCCTTCACCATCGGCGCCATCGCGTTCTTCTACGACGCGCCGATCGTGGTGTGGGCCTCCGCCGGTCTGGCGATCGTCGGACTGATCGTCGGCTGGGTCATGAAGCGCGCGGGCTACGGAGTGGGCGGCTCCAAGTACACCCCGAAGGGCCACTAACCCGTGCTCGCCGACCTCGTCGCCGGCGCGCTGGAGGATGCGGAGCGGCGACGCGCCGAGCGACCCCTCGCGGTCGTGGAAGCCGCCGCGGCCGCGCGTGAGCCCGCCATCGACGCGCTCGCGGCACTAGCGCCCGCCGAGCGGGTCAAGATCATCGCAGAGGTCAAGCGCGCGAGCCCGTCGCGCGGCGACCTCGCCGAGATCCCCGACCCGGCCGCCCTCGCCGCCCTCTACGAGGCCGGGGGAGCGAGCGCCATCAGCGTCCTCACCGAGGAGCGCCGCTTCAAGGGATCGCTCGAGGATCTCGAAGCCGTCCGCGCCGCGGTGACCCTCCCGGTGCTCCGCAAGGAGTTCGTCGCCGAGCCCTACCAGGTGCTCGAGGCGCGCGCCGCCGGCGCCGACCTCGTGCTGCTCATCGTCGCCGCGCTCGATCAGCAGCGGCTCGTGGAGCTGCACGACCTGATCACCGACCTCGGCATGACGGCGCTCGTGGAGGCGCACACCGAGGACGAGCTGACCCGCGCGTTCGACACCGGCGCGAAGCTGGTGGGCGTCAACGCGCGCAACCTCTCGACGTTCGAGCTGGACCCCGACCTGTTCGGCCGCCTGGCCGACCGGTACCCGTCCGGCGTCATCCGCGTGGCGGAGTCGGCCGTGAAATCGGCCGCCGATGTCGCGCACTACCGGGCGGCGGGCGCGGATGTCGTGCTCGTCGGCGAGGCGCTCGTCACGAGCGACCCGATCGCCACGCTCGGCCAGTTCCTTGGAGCCTGATGTCCCTTCGTTCTGAACACGGACCCTATTTCGGCGAGTTCGGCGGGCGCTTCGTCCCCGAGTCCCTCGTCGCCGCCCTCGACGAGCTCACCGTGGCGTGGGAGGCGGCGAAGGCCGACCCCGCGTTCCACGCCGAGCTCGACGAACTGCACCGCAGCTACACCGGGCGGCCCAGCATCATCACCGAGGTGCCGCGCTTCGCCGCGCACGCAGGCGGCGCGCGCGTCATCCTCAAGCGCGAGGACCTCAACCACACCGGCTCGCACAAGATCAACAACGTGCTCGGCCAGGCCATCCTCACCAAGCGGATCGGCAAGACCCGCGTGATCGCCGAGACCGGCGCCGGCCAGCACGGCGTCGCGACCGCGACGGCGGCGGCACTCTTCGGCCTGAGCTGCACCATCTACATGGGCGAGGTCGACACCGAGCGCCAGGCGCTGAACGTCGCGCGCATGCGGCTGCTCGGCGCGGAGGTCATCGCCGTCACGACCGGCTCGCGCACGCTCAAGGATGCGATCAACGACGCGATGCGCGACTGGGTGACCAACGTCGAGGACACCAACTACATCTTCGGCACCGTCGCGGGCCCGCACCCGTTCCCGGAGATGGTGCGCGACCTCCAGAAGATCATCGGCGAGGAGGCCCGCGAGCAGGTGCTCGCGCTGACCGGCCGCCTGCCCGACGCCGTCGCGGCCTGCGTCGGCGGCGGCTCGAACGCGATGGGCATCTTCCACGCGTTCCTGGACGACGAGGACGTGCGCCTGGTCGGCTTCGAGGCCGGCGGCGAAGGCGCGGAGACCCCGAGGCACGCCGCGACCATCACCAAGGGCCGCCCCGGCGTCCTGCACGGCGCGCGCAGCATGCTGCTGCAGGACGAGGACGGCCAGACCATCGAGTCGCACTCGATCTCCGCCGGGCTCGACTACCCCGGTGTGGGGCCGGAGCACTCCTGGCTCGCGTCGATCGGCCGCGCCGAGTACTTCCCGGTGACGGACGCGGAGGCGATGGAGGCGCTGCGCCTGCTCAGCCGCACCGAGGGCATCATCCCGGCCATCGAGTCGGCGCACGCGCTGGCGGGCGCCCTGGAGCTCGGCACGCAGCTCGGCCCGGACGGCATCGTGCTGGTGAACCTCTCCGGCCGCGGCGACAAGGACATGGAGACCGCCGGACGCTACTTCGGCCTGATCGACGAAGGAGCCGTGCAGTCGTGAGCCGTGTGGCAGACACCATCGCCCGCCGCAACACGGAGGCCGCGGGCGCCCTGATCGGCTACCTCCCGGCCGGCTTCCCCGACCTGCAGACCAGCATCGAGGCGGCCGTCGCGCTCGCCGAGAACGGCGTCGACGTCATCGAGCTCGGCCTGCCGTACTCCGACCCGGTAATGGACGGCGCGGTCATCCAAGCGGCCACCCAGCGGGCGCTGTCGAACGGCTTCCGGCTGCGCGACGGCTTCACCGCCGTGCGCGAGATCACGCAGCGCGTGGACATCCCGGTCCTGGTGATGACCTACTGGAACCCGGTGCTGCAGTACGGTGTCGACCGGTTCGCGGACGACCTGGCCGCCGCGGGCGGCGCCGGGCTGATCACGCCCGACCTGATCCCCGACGAGGGAGCGGCCTGGCTGGCCGCCTCCGAGCGCGCGGGGCTCGACCGCGTCTTCCTCGCGGCGCCCTCCTCGACGGACGCGCGCCTGCGCTCGACCGTCGAGCACAGCCGCGGCTTCGTCTACGCCGTCTCCACGATGGGCATCACCGGCGCGCGCAGCGACGTGGATTCCGCGGCCCGCACGCTGGTCGGCCGGCTGCGCGATGCAGGCGCCACCAGCGCCTGCGTGGGCCTCGGCATCTCCAGTGCGGCGCAGGTCGCCGAGGTGCTGGAGTACGCGGACGGCGCCATCGTCGGCTCGGCCCTGGTGAAGGCGCTGGCCGACGGGGGAGTCGCGGAGGCCGGACGGGTCGCCGCGGAGCTCGCGCGCGGCACGGTGCGCCAGGGCGCGACGGCCTG
This sequence comes from Leifsonia sp. NPDC056824, assembly GCF_042789575.1. Lineage (NCBI taxonomy): Bacteria > Bacillati > Actinomycetota > Actinomycetes > Micrococcales > Microbacteriaceae > Leifsonia > Leifsonia sp. NPDC056824. Next base: position 122,497 of record NZ_JBHUAV010000002.1, read on the forward strand.
ACCCGGACGCGTCGCCTGACTCAGCCGCGTCGGGGACATCCCCGACCAACACTTAGACTGGAGGCCGCGCGCCACTCGGCGCCGGACTCCATCGGATACGAAAGGTAGTCTTCGCGTGGTCGCGACGATGAGCAGCTGGGTCGCCAGCATCCCGAGCCCTGGACCCGAGTGGCAGCAGATCGTACTGCCGTTCTGGCCGTACCGCATCCAGACGTATGCGCTCATCATCCTGGTCGGCATCATCATCGCTGCGGCCTGGACGTCCCGGCGGCTCACCAAGCGCGGTGCCGAGCCCGGCGTCATTCTCGACATCCTGCTCTGGGCCGTGGTGCTCGGCATCGTCGGCGCCCGGATCTATCACGTCCTCACCCACCCCGGCGACTACTTCGCGGCCGGCCACAACACCTGGAACCCGTTCCAGCCGGGCAGCGTCTGGGCGATCTGGGAGGGCGGCAACGCCATCTTCGGCGCGCTCATCGGCGGCGCCATCGGCATCTGGATCGCCTGCCGCATCAGCGGCCTCCGGTTCTGGAGCGTCGCCGACGCCCTCGCGCCGGCGCTGCTGCTCGCCCAGGCGATCGGCCGCCTCGGCAATTACTTCAACCAGGAGCTGTTCGGCCTGCCGACCAACGTGCCGTGGGGCCTGCAGATCGACTCGGGCAACAAGGCCATCCCGGTCGGTCTGCCGGAGAACACGCTGTTCCAGCCGCTGTTCCTCTACGAGATCATCTGGAACGTCATCGGCGTGCTGGTCATCCTGTTCCTGGAGCGCAAGCTCCGCCTGCAGTGGGGCAAGACGCTCGCCGTCTACCTGATCTGGTACGGCGTGGGCCGCTCCTACCTGGAGTCGATCCGCATCGACCCGAGCGAGTTCACGTTCCTCGGCATCCCGAGCAACGTCTGGGCCGCCTTCGCCGCGGTCGTCCTCGGCGTCGTGCTCTTCATCGTCCAGTCCCGCCGGCACCCCGGACTCGAGCCGAGCGTGTACCACACGGGCCGTGAATGGGTTCGCCCCGATGCTGAGGTAGACTCTGACGACACGGACTCGGACGACGAGGACTTCGTCGATGGCGACGGAGAGCCCTCCGCGTCCGCCGGAGCCAAGGCCACAAGCCCGTCGCGCGGATGATCTCCGCCGGCTCAGAACAACCCACCCCGTAGAGGCTGATCCCATAAGCACTACCTGACCGCACCGACCCCCGGGCCGCACACAAGCCCGGCGCAGTTGCGGCGGAACCTCCCAGCATCGGGCCGAAGGCGTCCCCGCACTCCACTCCCCACATCCACGACACTGTGAGGACGGTCGAAACATGGCGGTCACGCCTCCCCATTCCCGGTTCAGCACGGTTCCCGGTAAGCAGGGTCTCTACGACCCCGCCGACGAGAAGGACGCGTGCGGCCTCGCCATGGTCGCCACGCTCCGCGGCACCGCCGGTCACGACATCATCGACGCGGCGCTCGAGGCGCTGCGCCACCTGGAGCACCGCGGCGCGGTCGGCTCCGACGCCGGCACCGGCGACGGCGCAGGCATCATCACGCAGGTGCCCGACGCCTTCCTGCGCGCGGTCTCCGGGCTCGACCTGCCCGGTGCCGGCCGCTACGCGGTGGGCAACGCGTTCCTGCCGACCGATGCCGACGCCCGCGACGCCGTGAAGGCGGCGGTCGAGACGATCGCCGCCGAGCACGACCTCACCGTGCTGGGCTGGCGTCCCGTCCCGGTGCGCCCGGAGGAGCTCGGCAACCTCGCGCGCGACGCCATGCCCGTCATCGAGCAGCTCTTCGTCGCGAGCACCCGCACCGACGAAGACGGCGAGCCCGTCGCCGGTATCGCGCTGGACCGGCTGACGTTCTTCCTCCGCAAGCGCGCCGAACGCGAGCTCGACCTGTACTTCTCGTCGCTGTCCAGCCGCACGATGGTCTACAAGGGCATGGTCACGACGCTCCAGCTGGAGCCGTTCTACCCCGACCTCTCCGACCAGCGCTTCGCATCCAAGCTGGCCCTGGTGCACTCGCGGTACTCCACCAACACGTTCCCGTCCTGGCCGCTCGCGCAGCCGTTCCGGATGATCGCGCACAACGGCGAGATCAACACCGTCTCAGGCAACCGCAACTGGATGCGCGCCCGGCAGTCGCAGCTGGAGAGCGAGCTGCTCGGCGACCTCTCGCCCGTGCTGCCGATCGTGACGCCCGGCGCCTCCGACTCGGCGTCGTTCGACGAGGTCGTGGAGCTCATCTCGCTGACCGGCCGGTCGCTGCCGCACGCCGTCATGATGATGGTGCCGGAGGCCTGGGAGAACCAGACCGAGATCGACCCGGTCCGCCGCGACTTCTACGAGTACCACTCGATGCTCATGGAGCCGTGGGACGGCCCGGCGGCGATCGTGTTCACCGACGGCTCGGTCGTCGGCGCGACCCTCGACCGCAACGGCCTCCGCCCCGGACGGTACGTCGTGACCAACGACGGCCTGGTAGTGCTGGCCTCCGAGATCGGCGTGCTCGACATCGAGCCGAGCCGCGTGGTGCGTAAGGGCCGCCTGCGCCCCGGCCGGATGTTCCTGGTCGACACCGTCGCCGGCCGCCTGATCGAGGACGACGAGATCAAGTCGGAGCTCGCCGCGGGCGCGCCGTACGGCGAGTGGCTCGCCGACGGCCGGATCAACCTCAAGGACCTGCCGGAGCGCGAGCACATCGTGCACACCCCGGCCTCCGTCACCCGCCGCCAGCGCACCTTCGGCTACACCGAGGAGGAGGTGCGCGTCCTGCTCCGGCCGATGGCGACGACAGGCGCCGAGCCGCTCGGCGCGATGGGCTCCGACACCCCGGTCGCCGTGCTCTCCGAGCGCCCGCGGCTGCTGTTCGACTACTTCACGCAGCAGTTCGCGCAGGTCACCAACCCGCCGCTGGACTCCATCCGCGAGGAGGTCGTCACCTCCCTCGCCCTCGGTCTCGGCCCGGAGCGCAACCTGCTCAGCGCCGGCCCGGAGCACGCGCGCCAGGTCGTCCTCGACTTCCCCGTGATCGACAACGACGAGCTGGCCAAGATCCAGCACATCGACCCGCGGCCGGGCAGCCGGCTCACCACGACGCTGCGCGGCCTGTACCGCTCGGACGCCGGTCCCGACGCCATGCAGGCGCGCCTCGCCGAGATGTGCGACGAGGTGGACGAGGCCATCGAGGCCGGCGCCCAGTTCATCGTGCTGAGCGATCGCGACTCCACCAAGGACCTCGCGCCCATCCCGTCGCTGCTCATGCTCGCGGCCGTGCACCACCACCTGATCCGCGCCCAGAACCGCATGAAGTGCGGTCTCATCGTGGAAGCGGGCGACGTCCGCGAGGTGCACCACGTCGCGCTGCTGATCGGCTACGGCGCCTCCGCCATCAACCCGTACCTGGCGATGGAGACCTGCGAGGAGCTCGTCCGCAGCGGGATGATCACCAACGTCACGCCCGAGAAGGCCGTCAAGAACGTGATCAAGGCGCTCGGCAAGGGCGTGCTGAAGATCATGTCCAAGATGGGCATCTCGACCGTGTCGTCGTACGCGGGCGCCCAGGCGTTCGAGGCCGTCGGCCTCAGCCAGGAGTTCGTCGACAAGTACTTCACCGGCACCACGAGCAAGCTCGGCGGCGTCGGCATCGACGTCGTCGCGGCGGAGAACCTGGCGCGGCACACCGCGGCCTACCCGCCGGAGGGCGCGATCCTCGCGCACGAGCGGCTGGAGACCGGCGGCGAGTACCAGTGGCGCCGTGATGGCTCGCCGCACCTCTTCAACCCGGAGACGGTGTTCCGTCTGCAGCACTCCACGCGCACCCGTCGCTACGACGTGTTCCGTGAGTACACGAAGCTGGTGGACGACCAGGCCGAGTCGCTGATGACGCTGCGCGGGATGTTCGCGCTGCGCACCGGCGACCGCCCGGCGGTCCCGATCGACGAGGTCGAGCCGGTCGAGTCCATCGTCAAGCGCTTCTCCACCGGGGCGATGAGCTACGGCTCCATCTCCAAGGAGGCGCACGAGACGCTCGCCATCGCGATGAACCGCCTCGGCGCCAAGTCGAACACCGGCGAGGGCGGCGAGGACCTCGACCGCCTGCTCGACCCGGAGCGCCGGAGCGCGATCAAGCAGGTCGCCTCCGGACGGTTCGGCGTCACATCGATGTACCTGACCCACGCGGACGACATCCAGATCAAGCTCGCCCAGGGCGCCAAGCCCGGCGAGGGCGGCCAGCTCCCGCCGACCAAGGTCTATCCGTGGGTCGCGCGCACCCGCCACGCCACGGCGGGCGTCGGGCTCATCTCGCCGCCGCCGCACCACGACATCTACTCGATCGAGGACCTCAAGCAGCTCATCTTCGACCTGAAGCGCGCGAACCCGCAGGCCCGCGTGCACGTCAAGCTGGTGAGCGAGTCGGGCATCGGCGCGGTCGCGGCCGGAACGGCGAAGGCGCTGGCCGACGTCATCCTGGTCTCCGGCCATGACGGCGGCACGGGCGCGTCCCCGGTCAACTCGCTCAAGCACGCGGGCACGCCCTGGGAGCTGGGCCTGGCCGAGACGCAGCAGACGCTGATGCTCAACGGCATGCGCGAGCGCGTCGTGGTGCAGGTGGACGGCCAGCTCAAGACCGGCCGCGACGTCATCGTCGGCGCGCTGCTCGGGGCCGAGGAGTTCGGCTTCGCGACGGCGCCGCTGGTGGTCTCCGGCTGCGTGATGATGAGGGTCTGCCACCTCGACACCTGCCCGGTCGGCGTCGCCACCCAGAACCCGGAGCTCCGCTCGCGGTTCTCCGGCAAGCCGGAGTTCGTCGTCAACTTCTTCGAGTTCATCGCCCAGGAGGTGCGCGAGTACCTCGCCGAGCTCGGCTTCCGCAGCCTGGACGAGGCGATCGGCCACGCCGAGCTGCTCGACGCCGACCGTGCGATCGAGCACTGGAAGGCCGCCGGCCTGGACCTCACGCCGATCCTGCGCGGCCCGGAGTTCCCGGAGTCCGCTCCGCGCAAGAACGGCCGCGCCCAGGACCACGAGCTGGATCAGCACTTCGACAACCAGCTCATCCAGGCCGCGCACGACGTGCTGGCGTCCGCGCACCCCGGCTCGGAGGGTGCGTCGCTCGCGCTGTCGCTGCCGATCCGCAACACCGAGCGCGCCGTCGGCACCATGCTCGGTCACGAGGTGACGGCCCGCCACGGCGAGAACGGCCTCCCGACCGGCACCATCGATATCACGTTGACGGGCTCCGCCGGCCAGTCGCTGGGTGCGTTCCTCCCCGCGGGCATCACGCTGCGGCTGGAGGGCGACTCCAACGACTACGTCGGCAAGGGCCTCTCCGGCGGCCAGATCGTCGTGCGCCCGCCGCAGGGCAGCGTCTTCCCGGCCGAGCGCAACGTCATCGCGGGCAACGTGATCGGCTACGGCGCGACGCAGGGCAGCATGTTCATCCGCGGCATCGTGGGAGAGCGCTTCCTGGTCCGCAACTCGGGCGCGACGGCGGTCGTGGAGGGCGTGGGCGACCACGCGCTGGAGTACATGACGGGCGGCCTCGCGGTCATCCTGGGCGGCACCGGCCGCAACCTGGGCGCCGGCATGTCCGGCGGAACGGCGTACGTGTACGACCTGAAGCGCGAGCGCGTCAACCGCGACGCCCTAGCCACCGGCGAGCTGGAGCTGCTGCCGCTCGGCAGCGCGGACATCGAGATCGTCCGCGACCTGCTGGAGAAGCACCGCGCAGAGACCGGCTCGGCTCTCGCCGAGCGGATGCTCGCCGATTTCGACGCCACGGTGTCGAAGTTCGTCAAGGTTCTGCCGCGCGACTACGCGGCCGTGCTGCAGATGCGTCAGGAGGCCGTCGACGAGGGACTCGACCCCGACGGCGATGTTGTGTGGAACCGTATCTTGGAGGTGACCGGTGGCTGACCCCAAAGGCTTTCTGAAGACGACCGAGCGGGAGCTGCCGAAGCGCCGTCCCGTCTCGGTCCGGCTCATGGACTGGAAAGAGGTCTACGAGGCCGGCGACCCTGCACAGCTCCGCCGCCAGGCCGGGCGCTGCATGGACTGCGGCATCCCGTTCTGCCACCAGGGCTGCCCGCTCGGCAACCTGATCCCGGAGTGGAACGACCTGATGTGGCGCGGGGAGGGCCGCCAGGCCATCGAGCGCCTGCACGCGACCAACAACTTCCCGGAGTTCACCGGCCGGCTCTGCCCGGCCCCGTGCGAGTCGTCGTGCGTGCTCGGCATCAACCAGCCTGCGGTCACCATCAAGCAGGTCGAGGTGTCGATCATCGACCAGGCCTGGCAGAACGGCTGGGTGCAGCCGCACCCGCCGGAGCGCCTCACCGGCAAGACCGTCGCGGTCGTCGGCTCCGGCCCGGCCGGGCTCGCCGCGGCCCAGCAGCTCACCCGCGCCGGCCACACGGTGGCCGTGTACGAGCGCGACGACCGCATCGGCGGCCTGCTGCGCTACGGCATCCCGGACTTCAAGATGGAGAAGAAGCACCTCGAGGCGCGACTGAACCAGATGATGGCCGAGGGCACCCGCTTCCGCGCCGGCGTGAACATCGGCGTCGACATCGCCTGGGACGACCTGCGCGCGCGCTACGACGCGGTCGTGGTCGCCACCGGCGCGATGGTGCCGCGCGACCTCCCGATCCCGGGCCGCGACCTCGCGGGCGTGCACTACGCGATGGAGTACCTCGTCCAGCAGAACAAGGCGGGCGCGGGCGACCAGGTCTCCGGCCAGATCACGGCGGACGGCAAGCACGTCATCGTGCTCGGCGGCGGCGACACCGGCGCCGACTGCATCGGCACCGCGCACCGTCAGGGCGCGGCGAGCGTGACCAACCTCGCGATCGGCAAGCAGCCGCCGGCGGAGCGCCCCGCTCACCAGCCGTGGCCGATGACCCCGACGCTGTTCGAGGTGCAGAGCGCGCACGAGGAGGGCGGGGCACGCGAGTACCTCGCCTCCACCGTCGAGTTCCTCGCGAACGAGTTCGGCGAGGTGAAGGCCCTCCGCGTCGCGGAGACCGAGTACCTCGACGGCCGCCGCGTGCCGAAGGCGGGCACGGAGCGCGAGATCCCCGCGGACCTCGTCCTGCTCGCACTGGGCTTCACCGGTCCGGAGCAGGAGGACCTGGGCGCCCAGCTCGGCCTCCCGTTCGACGACCGGGGTAACGTGACCCGCGATGGCGACTACCAGACCAGCGAGGCCGGCGTGTTCGTCGCCGGCGACGCGGGCCGCGGGCAGTCGCTCATCGTCTGGGCCATCGCAGAAGGCCGGGCAGCGGCAGCCGCCGTCGACCGGTATCTTGAAGGGGAGACGGAATTGCCGTCGCCGGTCCGCCCCACGGATCGCGGCATCCTTGTCTGATCCCCTCCACCACGAGAACGCGCCGTCAATGGTGCGAGAATCACGGAGCATTGAGAAACCCATGAGAAGGGCGAAAATCGTCGCGACCCTCGGTCCGGCGACCTCCAGCTACGACAACATCCGCGCGATCATCGATGCGGGTGTCGACGTCGCTCGGATGAATCTGAGCCACGGCAGCTACGACGTGCACGAAGGGGTCTACGCCAACGTGCGCAAGGCCGCCGACGACGCGGGGAAGCCGGTCGCGGTCCTTGTCGACCTCCAGGGTCCCAAGATCCGTCTCGGCAAGTTCGAGGCGGGTCCCTACGATCTCGCCGAGGGCGACATCTTCAAGATCACCACCGACGACATCATCGGCACCAAGGAGATCTCCTCCACGACGTTCAAGGGCCTGCCCAACGACGTCAAGGCGGGCGACTACCTGCTGATCGACGACGGCAAGGTGCGTGTGCGCGTCGTCGAGGTCGAGGGCAACGTCGTGACGACCGAGGTCATCGTGGCCGGCCCGGTGTCCAACAACAAGGGCATCAACCTCCCGGGCGTCGCGGTCAACGTGCCGGCGCTGTCCGAGAAGGACGAGGCGGACCTGCGCTGGGGCCTCAAGCTCGGCGCCGACATCATCGCGCTGTCGTTCGTGCGCAACGCCGCCGACATCGAGCGCGTGCACGAGATCATGGCGGAGGAGGGCCGCAAGGTCCCGGTCGTCGCCAAGATCGAGAAGCCGCAGGCCGTCGAGGCGCTCGAGGAGATCATCGAAGCGTTCGACGCCATCATGGTCGCCCGCGGCGACCTCGGTGTCGAGCTGCCGCTGGAGGCCGTCCCGATCGTGCAGAAGCGCGCGGTCGAGCTGGCCCGCCGCGCGGCCAAGCCGGTCATCGTCGCCACCCAGATGCTCGAGTCGATGATCTCCAGCCCGGTCCCGACCCGCGCGGAGACCTCCGACGTCGCCAACGCCGTCCTCGACGGCGCCGACGCGGTCATGCTCTCGGGCGAGACGAGCGTCGGCGAGTACCCGGCGATCACCGTGGCCACCATGGCGCGCATCGTCACCTCGACCGAGGAGCACGGCCTCGACCGCATCCTCCCGCTCGGCACCCGCCCGCGCACCCAGTCGGGCGCGATCACGCTGGCCGCCGTGGAGGTCGCCGACTTCGTGGAGGCCAAGTACCTCTGCGTGTTCACCGAGTCGGGCGAGTCGGCCCGCCGGATGGCCCGCCTGCGGAACAAGATCCCGATCCTGGCGTTCACGCCGGAGGAGTCGGTGCGCCGCCGGATGTCCCTGTTCTGGGGCGTCGAGTCGTTCGTCGTGGACCGCGTCACCCACACCGACCAGATGGTCGCCCAGGTGGACGAGGCGCTGAAGTCGGGGGGCCTCGCCGGGAACGGCGACAAGGTCATCATCATCTCCGGGTCCCCTCCCGGAATCCCCGGAACCACCAACGACATCCGCGTCCACAAGGTCGGCGACGTCCTCTAGGGCGGATGAGGGAGGCCCCGCTTCGGCGGGGCCTTCTGTGTGTCATGACCCGTGTCATACCAGGGGATGATTTCAGGCTCTCCCGGCTAATCGGAAGGGTCGGTGGGGTGGTCCCGAGCGTATCCTCGGGACTATGAAGCACCGCCTGATCCGCTGGCTCCCGGCCATCGTCGTCCCCGCCGTCATCGCCGCGGGAGCGATCGCCATCCCGCTCGCCGCGGGTGCGGCGGACCTGCCCGTGAAGTCGCCGTCGGACGTCCTCCGCCTCGTCGCGTCGAGCGACACCAAGGCGTTCTCCGGCACGGTCCAGCAGACCTCCGACCTGGGGCTGCCCAGCATCCCGAAGATGGGTGGCGGGTCCTCCAGCACGGACAGCTCCATCGCGAGCACGCTCTCGCTGCTGATGGGCGACCACAGCGCCAAGGTGTATGTCGACGGCCCGACCAAGATGCGCGTGCAGCTCCTCGACCAGCTCGCCGAGCGCGACGCCATCCGCAACGGCTCCGACGTCTGGCTCTACCAGTCGAGCGACCAGTCGGTCACCCACGCCACCATCCCGGCGCACGAGAAGAGCGGCTCGACGCCGGCTCCGACGGCGACACCAGGCGCCATGGCCACGACGCCGCAGGCGCTGGCCGAGAAGTTCCTCGCCGCCGTCGACCCCTCGACCGCGCTGACCCTCGGCGCGAACACGAAGGTCGCGAACCGGGACGCCTACGACCTGGTGCTGACGCCGCGCACCGACGCCACCCTGGTGGGCTCGGTGTCCATCGCCGTGGACGGCCAGACCGGCCTCCCGCTGCAGGTCCAGGTGACCGCGCGCGGGGCGTCCTCGCCGTCGTTCCAGGCCGGGTTCAGCGACTTCACGCCGGGCGCGCCCGACGCGAGCGTCTTCTCGTTCACCCCGCCGAAGGGCGCGACGGTCACCGAGCAGACGCCGAAGACGGGCGAGCACTCCACGACGACGAACCGGCCGAAGCCGACCGTCACGGGCACCGGCTGGGCGACGATCGTCAGCCTCCCGGCCGGCACTGTTCCTGCCCAGGCGTTGGCCGACCCGCTGGTCGCCCAGCTCACCCAGTCCGTCGCGGGAGGCCGTGCGCTGTCGACCTCGCTGGTGTCGGTGCTGGTGACGGCGGACGGGCGGCTGCTCGCGGGCGCCGTCCCGGTCTCCGCGCTCCAGGCCGCCGCTCAGTGAGCGACGACCGGTGAGCGACGCCGCCGCCATCGCGACGAGCGGGCTGACCAAGCGCTTCCGCGGGCGCCCCGTCGTGGACGGGCTCAGCCTGTCGGTGCCGCGGGGCTCGGTCTTCGGCTTCCTCGGGCCGAACGGCTCGGGCAAGACGACGACCATCCGGATGCTGTTGGGGCTGATCTCGCCGTCCGCCGGCTCGATCGACCTGCTCGGGGAGGCCATGCCCGACCGCGGCGCGACCGTGCTGCCGCGCGTCGGCGCGCTGGTGGAGGGTCCGTCGTTCGCGCCCTACCTGTCCGGGACCGCGAACCTTGTCCGGCGCGACACCGCCGACCGGTACGCGCCCGGCGCGACCCGCTCGGCGCGGGTGGCCGCCGCGCTCGACCGCGTCGGGCTCACGCACGCCGCGGGCAAACACGTCCGCGCCTACTCGCTCGGCATGAAGCAGCGCCTGGGCATCGCCGGCGCCCTGCTCACCGACCGCGACCTCCTGGTGCTGGACGAGCCGACCAACGGCCTCGACCCGCAGGGCACGCGCGAGGTGCGCAACCTGGTGCGTTCGCTCGCCGACGAGGGCAGGACCGTGTTCGTCTCCAGCCACCTACTGGCGGAGATCGAGCAGATCTGCACGCACGCGGCGATCATGCGCACGGGGCGGCTGGTCGCGCAGGGCTCACTGGACGAGCTGCGCAGCGCCTCCGGCCCGCGGCTGAGCGTGACGACCCCGGATCGTGCCGCCGCCGCCGAGGTGCTCGTGCGGGCCGGTCTCGCGCCGGAGACCGGCGGCGACGGCGTGGAGGCGGCGCTCACCGAGGGCTCGCCCGCCGTGGAGGACCTCGCCGCGAGCCTGGTCGGCGCCGGCGTGCGCCTCCGCGGCTTCGCGGTGCGGTCGTCCAGCCTGGAGGAGCGCTTCGTGGAGCTGACCGGGGAGGGCTTCGATGTCGAGCAGTGAGGCGGTCCCGGTCGGGGAGGTCGCGGCGACGACGGCCGCACCCGCGGTGGCGTCGCTCGGCGCCCGCCGCGCCAGGCCCTCCGCGGGCTGGGCGCTGCTGGGCTCCGAGCTGTCGGTGATGTTCCGCCGCTGGCGCACCTGGGCGATGCTCGGCGCGCTGGCGGCCGTCCCCATCCTCATCGCGGTCGCCGTGCGGCTGCGGGGAGGGGCCAGGGGACCGGCCTTCCTCGAGCAGATCACCAGCAACGGCCTCTTCGTCGCGTTCACCGCGCTCGTGGTGTGCGTCCCGCTGTTCCTGCCGCTCACCATCGGCGTCGTCGCCGGCGACACGATCGCGGGGGAGGCGAGCCACGGCACGCTGCGCTACCTCGTGATCGCCCCGGCCGGCCGGCTGCGGCTGCTCGCGGTGAAGTTCGCCGGCTGCGCGGTCTTCTGCGTCGCCGCGGCACTGGTCGTCGCGCTGGCGGGGGCGCTGATCGGGGCGCTCCTGTTCCCGATCGGTCCGGTGACGCTGCTGTCGGGGGCGGTCGTGAGCCTCGGCGACGCCGCGGTGCGGATGCTCCTGATCGGGCTCTACATCGTGGTGTCGCTGCTCGGGATGTGCGCGATCGGGCTGTTCCTGTCCACGCTGACCGATGTCCCGGTCGGGGCGATGGCGGCGACCGCGGTGCTGGCCGTGGTGTCGCAGGTGCTGGACCAGCTCCCGCAGCTCGACGCCATCCACCCGTGGCTGTTCAGCCACTACTGGCTCGGCTTCGCCGACTTCCTGCGCGCGCCGCTGGTCTGGGACTCGTTCGTGTCCAACCTCTGGCTGCAGGCCGGCTACGTCGCCGTCTTCGGCGCCCTCGCCGTCGGCCGCTTCCTGACCAAAGACGTCCTCTCCTGACGATCTATCTGACAGGACACGCCGCCTGACGCGCCCGCGAGACGGCCATTCCTGGCGATCTATCTGACAGCACACGCCGTCTGGCCCGCCCGCGAGACGGCGAGTCCTGTCAGGTAGATCGCGTCAGGGGATCGTCTCGGCCGTGGACTCGAGGTCGGAGCGCGGGTGGTCGCGCTGCGTGGCGATCGTGATGCCCGCCGCGAGGCAGACGATGACGATGCCGATGAGCTGCACGAACGCGAAGTGCTCGCCCAAGACGATGACGCCGAAGATCGTCGCGATCACCGGCCCGAACGCCGTGATGACGGCGTACAGTCGAGGGGTGATCCGCCGCAGGATGAACGTGTCCAGGCTGTAGGGCACGGCCGAGGACAGGATGCCGGCGGTCAGCAGCAGACCGGCGACGCGCCAGTCGATGCGGCTGTAGTCGACCACGACGAGCGCGAGCGGCACGGTGAGCACCGTCGCGACCACGCTGGCCACGCTGAGCCCCTCCAGCCCGGGCAAGCGCATCGCCACGCGGCGCGTCAGCAGGATGTACGCCGCCCAGGAGGCCGCGGCCGTGAGCGCGAGCACGACGCCGATCGGGTCGACGGCGCCCTCCGTCGCGGTCAGCAGCAGCACGCCTCCCGCCGCTGCGACCGCGCAGCCGGCGTCGAGCAGCCGGCGGGAGCCCGCCAGCGCGAGCGCGAACGGGCCGAGGAACTCGATGGTCGCCGCGATGCCGAGCCCGAGCCGGCCGACCGCCTCGTAGAAGCTGAGGTTCATCGCGGCCAGCACGACGCCGAGCGCGAGCGCCGGCCAGAGCCGGGTCCAGGTCAGCTCGGCGCGCTTCGGCCGGTAGAAGGGCAGGATGCACACGGCCGTGACGAGCTGTCGCACGGCGACCACGACCAGCGAGCCGACGATCGGGATGAGCAGCCCGGCGACCGAGGAGCCGAAGTTGATGCTGACCTCGGTGGCGACCTGGGTGCCTGCTCCGGCGACGACCCGGTTGCGCTGCGAACTCACCCGACCGAGCTTAGGGCCATTCAACGACCTTCGAACGGTGACTACCTGCGGAAATCGTCGCGGAATACCCGCGCCTACTCACTTCTCGACGGGGAGGGTGGTTCGCATGATCGCGCGGGTCGCGCTGGGGCGCCGGATGAGGTCGAAGCCGCCGTCGCGGAACAGCGACACCGTGCCGTGGTACCGCTCCGCGGCCGAGAGCGACGGCCGGACCTCCGGGTCGACCGGGTAGCCCTCCACGACCGTCGCGCCGTGGCGCCTGGCGTGCTCGAGCGCGCCGGCCAGCAGCGCCCGCGCGACGCCGCGCTTGCGGTACTCGATCCGGACCACGAAGCAGGTCACCGCCCAAACGTCCTCCGGGTCGCCCTCCTGTCGCTGCGTGATCGGCGAGCGGCCGAGCGCCGGATACGCGGAGAACGGCTCGACGGCCGCCCAGCCGACCGGCTCGCCGTCGATGCGCGCGATGACGCCGGGGGAGCCGGCCTCCACCTGCCCGTGCAACAGGGCCTGCGTCTCCTCGCGTGTCGCGGCGTCCCAGTCCGACCGGCTCAGCTTGAACCACTGGCACCAGCACCCGGCCGGGTCGCCTTTCGTGCCGAACACCGTCTGCAGTTCGCTCCAGGTCGACGCGTCGACCGACTCCGTGACCACCTCGTCCGTCATGCCTCGAACCTAGCGCGAGCGGAGGACACCGGCGAGGACTCCCGGACGCTCGACGTGGCCGAAATGGCCGGTCGCCGGGAGGGTGAGGGTCGCGAACCGCGGGATGATGCCGGCGAGCCGCGCATCGTCGTCCGCGGGTGAGAACAGGTCGTGGTCGCCGTGCACGGCCATGACCGGGCACGCGATCCTCGACCAGCGTTCCGCGGCCGGATACCGTCGCAGGCACTCGACCGCGCGGACGAACGCCGCCGGCCGGAGGTCCCTGGCGAGCTCGTGCACCGCCCCCGGCTGCCGCCCGGCGAACAGCGGCGCCAGCAGCAGCCCGAGCAGCCGGCGCCGGTCCAGCCAGCGAACGAACGGGGCCGCCGCCGCGCCAGCGGCCGCGAGCAGCCGCATCCCGGCGAGCATGAGGGCGAGCGACGGCGCCGCGCCCGTCAGCCCGCCGCGTCCCAGCCGGTCGCCGCGGCCGCCCAGCGTCGTCGCGGACACCAACAGCACCGAGACCGTCGCCGCCGGCTCCAGGACCGCCAGCTCCAGCGCGATGAAGCCGCCCATCGAGTGACCGACCACCCGCCAGCGGCGGTAGCCGAGCGCCCGGGCGACCGTCGCGACGGCCCGGGCGAGCGACTCCGGGCTCAGCTCGGCTGTCACAGCGGGCGAGTCGCCCCAGCCGGGGAGGTCGGGAACCACGAGATCGTCGGTCGCCTCCGCTCCGCCCGCCGCCTCGATCGCGGGCAGCCAGGTGGTCCATGATCCGGCTGCTCCGTGCAGCAGGATCGTGGCCGTCCCCGAGACGACCCGCGTGTGACGCACGGTCACGGGTCCGAGGGCGGTGTCGATGAGGGAGGTTTGCACACCTGTTATTCGGAGCGGACCGCTCGTAGGATTCCCGCGTGAGCGACTCCTCGAACGCGTCAGCATCCGCCCTCTCCGAATCCGACCTCGATCAGCTCGACGCCTGGTGGCGCGCCGCCAACTATCTCTCCGTCGGCCAGATCTACCTCCTCGACAACCCGCTGCTGCGGCGGCCGCTCTCGCGCGACGACATCAAGCCGCGGCTGCTCGGGCACTGGGGGACGACCCCCGGCCTCAACTTCCTCTACGCGCACCTGAACCGCGCGATCCGGCAGCGCGACCTCGACACGATCTTCGTCGCCGGCCCCGGCCACGGCGGCCCCGGCGTGGTGGCCGGCGCGTACCTGGACGGCACCTACAGCGAGGTCTACAGCGGCATCGACCGCAGCGAGGACGGGCTGCGGAAGCTGTTCCGGCAGTTCTCGTTCCCCGGCGGCATCCCGTCGCACGCGGCCCCGGAGACGCCGGGCAGCATCCACGAGGGCGGCGAGCTCGGCTACTCCCTCTCGCACGCCTATGGGGCGGCGTTCGACAACCCGAAGCTGCTCGTCGCGGCGGTGGTCGGCGACGGGGAGGCCGAGACCGGGCCGCTGGCGACGGCCTGGCACTCCAACAAGTTCCTCAACCCGAAGGCGGACGGCGTCGTCCTCCCGATCCTGCACCTCAACGGCTACAAGATCGCCAACCCGACCGTGCTGGCGCGCATCCCCGAGGCCGAGCTGCTGGAACTCATGCGCGGCTACGGCTACACGCCCTACCTGGTCTCCGGCGGGTTCGACGGCGAGGACCCCCGCGAGGTGCACAAGCGGATGGCGGCGACGCTGGACGAGATCCTCGATCGGATCGCCGAGATCAAGGCGACGGCGGAGTCCGGGGACCTGATCGACCGGCCCGCCTGGCCGATGCTCATCCTCCGCACGCCCAAGGGCTGGACGTGCCCGAAAGTGATCGACGGCCACCCGGCGGAGGACAACTGGCGCTCGCACCAGGTCCCGCTCGCCGACGCCCGCGACACCGAGGCGCACACCCGCCTGCTGGAGGACTGGCTGCTGTCCTACCGCCCGGAGGAGCTGTTCGACGAGTCCGGCGCGCCCGTCCCGCTGATCGCGTCGCACGCGCCGGAGGGCGAGCGCCGGATGAGCGCCAACCCGGTCGCGAACGGCGGCCTGCTGCGCCAGGACCTGCGGCTGCCCGACTTCCGCGACTACGCCGTCGACGTGCCCGCACCGGGGGAGACCGTCGCCGAGGCCACGAAAGTGCTCGGCGGCTGGCTGCGCGACGTGATGGCGGAGAACCCGGAGGACTTCCGGCTGTTCGGGCCGGACGAGACGGCCTCCAACCGCCTCCAGGACGTCTACGAGGTCACGGCAAGCAGTGGAACGCCGAGTACCTGCCCATCGACTCCGACAACCACCTCGCGCCGACCGGCCGCGTGATGGAGGTGCTGAGCGAGCACCAGTGCCAGGGCTGGCTCGAGGGCTACCTGCTGACCGGCCGCCACGGCGTGCTGACCTCCTACGAGGCGTTCATCCACATCGTGGACTCGATGTTCAACCAGCACGCCAAGTGGCTGAAGGGTTCGCGCGCCATCCCGTGGCGACGGCCGATCGCCTCGCTCAACTACCTGCTCAGCTCGCATGTGTGGCGGCAGGACCACAACGGCGCCTCCCACCAGGACCCCGGCTTCATCGACCATGTGATGAACAAGAAGGCCGACATCGTCCGCGTCTACCTGCCGTTCGACGCGAACACGCTGCTGTCGACGTACGACCACTGCCTCCGCTCGGTCGACTACGTGAACGTGGTGGTGGCGGGCAAGCAGCCGTCGCCCAACTGGCTGAGCATGCCGGATGCGATCGCGCACTGCACGCGCGGCATCGGCGTCTTCGACTGGGCGGGGACCGAGCGGGAGGGCGAGGAGCCGGACGTGGTGCTGGGCTGCGCAGGGGACATCCCGACGCTGGAGGTACTGGCCGCGGCCGACATCCTGCGCCGCCGGCTGCCCGACCTGGCGGTGCGGGTCGTGAACGTCGTGGACTTGATGCGCCTGCAGAGCGAGGGCGAGCACCCGCACGGGCTGAGCGACCGCGAGTACGACGCGCTGTTCACGACGGACAAGCCGGTGATCTTCGCCTACCACGGCTACCCGTGGCTGATCCACCGCCTCACCTACCGCCGGGCCGGCCACGACAACCTCCACGTCCGCGGCTACAAGGAGGAGGGCACGACGACCACGCCGTTCGACATGGTGATGCTCAACGACCTCGACCGCTACCACCTGGTCATCGACGTGCTCGACCGGGTGCCGGGACTGGCGGCGCGGGAGGCGGGTTTCCGTCAGGAGATGGTGGACGCGCGCCTGCACGCGCGGCAGTACACGCGCGACCACGGGGAGGACATCCCCGCCGTCGCGGAGTGGCGCTGGGGTGGCACCTCCCGCACGTCCCGCATCGACACCACCGGCGGCGACAACGACTGACGCCCGGCCCACATCCCGCCGAAGGGCACGTAAACGCCCCTAAGAGTGCGTTTTAGGGGCGTTTACGTGCCCCTCGACGGAGGCTAGAGGGGGTGGGCGGAGGTGGGGTCGACGACGGTGAGGTGGGCGATCTTGGCGACGCGGCCGTCGCCGGACGAGCGCCCGGTGAGGCGGCGGCCGATCCACGGCAGCACGTACCGGCGGTAGTAGTCGGCGGTGCGCCGGGAGGGCTCGCCGGCTGCGGCGGTCTCCACCTCGTCCACGCCCCACTCGGCCGGCACCGGCACCCCGAGCGCCGTCAGCACGTTGCTCGCGACCTTCGCGTGACCGAGCGCGTTGAGGTGCAGGCGGTCCGCCGACCAGTAGCGGATGTCCTCCAGAGACTCGTCGGCCCAGTTGTCGACGAAGAGCACGCCGTCGCGCGGCAGCAGCGCCCGCACCGCGACGGCCAGCTCGTCGCCGCGCTTGCGCAGCAGCCCGCCCATCGGGAGGTGCCGGCTCGGGTTGGCCCCGCTCAGCAGCAGCATCGTGCTGCCGGAGGCCGTCACCCGGTCGGCGGCGTCCATGAGCTGGGCCGCCACCGATGCGATCGTGACGCGCGGGCGCATGATGTCGTTGCCGCCGCCGTTGAGGCTCACGAGCTCCGGACGCTGGGCGATGGCCGGACCGAGCTGCTCGGTGAGGATCGGGGTGAGCTTCCGGCCGCGGATCGCCAGGTTCGCGTAGCTCACCGGCTCGGGCGAGGCGAGCGCCAGCCCGAGGGCGACGAAGTCCGCCCAGCCGCGCTGCCGGCCGTCCGGGAGGTCGTCGCCGACCCCCTCCGTGAAGCTGTCGCCGATCGCGATGAAACTGGAGTAGCCCATCCCGCTACGCTACCGCCCGCGCGTAGCATGACCCGCATGCAGACGGTCAGAACGTTCCTCTGGTACGACGGCCAGGCCGAGGCGGCGACCGAGTACTACGCCTCGCTCGTCCCGGACTCCCGCATCCTCCGCGTCGACCGGCTCGGCGAGGACGGCAGCACCGTCCTCGTCACCTTCGAGCTGGGCGGGATCGAGTACGTGGCGCTCGACGGCGGCCCGCTGTACTCCTTCACCGAGGCGGCCTCCATCATGGTCGTCTGCGAGGACCAGGCGGAGGTCGACCGGCTCTGGGACGGCCTCACGGCGGACGGCGGTGAGCCGGGACCGTGCGGCTGGCTGAAGGACCGCTGGGGGCTGAGCTGGCAGATCGTGCCGCGCGCTGCTGGAGTTGCAGCAGGACCCCGACCGCGAGCGTGCAGGACGCGCGAACGCCGCGATGCTCACGATGGGCAAGCTCGACATCGCCGCACTCTACGCGGCGGCCGACCCGGCCTGAGCGCGCGTCAGCCGCGAGCGATCAGCGCCTGCCAGGCGAGCAGGTGCTCGACGGTGACGCCCTTGTAGCCCGGGAGGCCGCTGAACGCCGTCCGCACCTGCGCCGTCTGCGACTCGAGCACGCTCGCCGAGTCGTCCCCGAACGTCGCGGACGAGCCTCCGGCCACGTCCGGCGTGTCCGTCTCGACGCCGACGCTGAACGGCACCCGGGCGCTCGCCGCGGCCGTCGCGGCCGGCCGGGCCAGCGCGACGATGCCGTCGTCGCCGGCGGCGTGGTCGGAGAACGCGACGATGGCGACCGACTTCACATGGGGGAGCAGCGTGCGGAACAGCGTGCTGCTGCCGTCCGCCGTCGGCTTGGCCTCCAGCCACCAGGGCAAGTCGGCGCCCACCGGGACGGACCCGGCGGCGCTCTTGGCGGTGTCATACATGGTCGCGAGCTGGTCGACAATGCCGGGGAGCTGGTCGTCGGTGGCGTTCACCCACGGCTCGACGTCGAACTGCACCGCGTCGAACGGCGCCGCCTTCAGCGCCGCGGTGGTCCAGGTGGCGGCG
Organism: Leifsonia sp. NPDC056824; assembly: GCF_042789575.1. Lineage (NCBI taxonomy): Bacteria > Bacillati > Actinomycetota > Actinomycetes > Micrococcales > Microbacteriaceae > Leifsonia > Leifsonia sp. NPDC056824. The sequence goes on from NZ_JBHUAV010000002.1 coordinate 141,284, forward strand.
AGGTCGGGCTGCTGCGCCCACGCCGGGTCGCCGCCGAGCGCGCCGACCGTGGTCACGCCCGCGCGGTGCAGTGCGGTGACCGCCGAGCGCAGCCACGGGCCGAACGGCCCCTGGTCGGCCGCCCACGGCACGGAGAGGTAGACGGTCCGCAGCTTGTGCGCGGAGGCGAACGCGGCCAGCGCCTTCGGTTCGAACGCCGGCTGGCCGTCGCCGCGCGCATCCACGGACGGGTCGATCGGGTTGCCCCACGCCCACATGCCGGTGATGGCGGACGGCGTGGACGCGTCGGTCAGCGTCACGGCCTTCGCCGGCTCAGCGGCGAGCCCGGATGCGCTGATCCCGACCGAGCCGAGGGCGAGCGCCAGCCCGGCCGCGATGAGTCCAGCACCCGATCGTCGAGTTCGCAAAGCACACCCCTTCCATGGGACCGGACGATGTCGTCACGGCCTGTGCTGCGGAATTCGGGTGTACCGCATTGCGATCCTCTCATGTGCACGAATATCGCACAGGGCCGCATTCGGGGTACACGGGCGCGGGCACGGAACTCAGTCGCGCCACCCCAGCTCGCGCCCGACGCCGACCACGGCCTCCAGCAGCCGCGCGTTGAAGTCCACCCCCAGCTGGTTCGGCACGGTCACGAGCACCGTGTCGGCCATCCGCACCGCCTCGTCCTGCGCCAGCTCGGCGACCAGCTTCTCCGGCTCGCCGATGTAGGAGCGGCCGAAGCGCGCGATCCCGCCGTCGAGGTGCCCGACCTGGTCGCGGCCCTCCACCTGCGCCCGCGCGCCGAAGTAACGGCGGGACTCGTCGTCGACGATCGGGATGACGCTGCGGCTGACGCTCACGCGCGGCTCGCGCTCCCAGCCCATCTCGGCCCAGGTGTCGCGGTAGCGCTGGATCTGCTCGGCCTGGAGCTTGTCGAACGCCTCGCCGGTGTCCTCGGTGAGCAGTGTGGACGACATCAGGTTCATCCCCTGCTCGGCCGTCCACTCGGCGGTCGCCCGGGTGCCCGCTCCCCACCAGATCCGGTCGGGGAGGGTCGGAGAGAGCGGCTGGATGGAGAGGCCGCCGCTGGTGCCGGTCATCCGCGGGTCGGCGTTCGCCATCGCCTCGCCCGCAATGGCGGCGCGGAAGATCGCGGTGTGCCGCCGGGCCATGTCGGCGTCGGACTCGCCCTCGCCCGGCACGTAGCCGAACGACTCGTAGCCGGCGAGCGCGGTCTCGGGTGACCCGCGGCTGACACCGAGCTGGAGGCGTTCGCCGCTGATCAGGTCGGCGGCCGCGGCCGACTCGGCCATGTACAGCGGATGTTCGTACCGCATGTCGATGACGCCGGTGCCGATCTCGATGCGCGACGTGCGCGCGCCGATCGCGGCGAGCAGCGGGAACGGCGAGGCGAGCTGCGGGGCGAAGTGGTGCACCCGGACGAACGCGCCGTCGGCCCCCACCTCCTCCGCGGCGACCGCGAGCTCCACCGTCTGCAGGAGGGCGTCGGCCGCCGTCCGCACGACGGAGCCCGGGACGGCCTGGTAGTGGCCGAAGCTGAGGAAGCCGATGCGTTTCACAGTGAGGGCAAGCCGTCCGGCCGGCGCGGTATTCCGGGCCGGCTCAGTCCTCCAGCCCCTGCTGCCCGAGCCAGACCAGGATCTCGGTCGCGACGTCCCGCCAGCCGTGGTCGATCACCAGAGAGTGGCCGCGGTCGCGGAACGTGATCAGCTCGGTCACGGCGTTGGAGTCGCGGTACTGCTTGAGCGTCGCGTCCACCGTCACCTCCGGGACCGTGTTGTCCTCGCCGCCCGCGATGAGGAGCAGCGGTCCGCGGTCCTCGTTCTTCGTGTCGACAGCGGCCTGCGAGTGCAGACTGAAGTTGGCCGCCGCGGCCTGGAAGATCGGGCGGACGGTCGACGGCACGGTCCAGCGGTCGTATAGCTCCTTTGCCTCCTCGTCCGTCAGCTGGTTCGCGAAGCCGAATTTGAACTGCTCCTCGGTGAGGGCGATCGGCTTGTGGATGTTGGCCGGGTTGTCCAGCACGGGGAACGACGCCTTCAGCTGCCGGAACGGCAGCGGCAGCACGCCCTTGATCTGAGCGGGGTCGATCGCGACGCCCGCATTGCCGTAGCCCTGCCCGAGCAGTTTCTCAGTGACGAGGCCGCCGAACGAGTGGCCGATGATGACCGGAGGGACGTCCATCGCCTCGATGATCTTCGCGAAGTGCGCCGTGACCTCGTCGATGCCGAAGTTGGCCACGTCGTCCGGGTTCGCGCGGGTGTCGGCCACGGTGTCCTTCTCGCCGGGCCACGGGGGTGCGACGGGGGCGTAGCCCTCCGCCGTGAAGAGGTCGATCCAGGGCTGCCAGCTGCTCGCGTGGAGCCAGAGGCCGTGGATGAAGATCACCGGTTGATTCGCCATGCGGCACAGGGTATTGCGCTCCGCGCCGCGTGACCAGACCCTGACGGCGGCGCCGGCGCCGGGTAACGTGACCCGCATGGCCGACTGGTTGTGCGCGACATGCGCGGTGGAGACGACCCCGATCGTGACGGACGCGGGGGAGGAGCCGCCGGCCTCCTGCCCGATCTGCGAGGACGAGCGGCAGTACGTCCCGCCGACCGGCCAGCGTTGGACCACCCTGCAACGCCTCCAGCGCGAGGGCGAGCGCGTGACCGTCACAGAGCTGGAGCCGGGGCTCTACGGGCTGAGCAGCGAGCCGAGGGTCGGCATCGGGCAGCGCGCCCTGCTGCTGTGCACGCCGGACGGAAACCTGCTCTGGGACCCCACCGGGTACGTCGACGACGCCACCGCCACGGCCGTCCAGGACCTCGGCGGCGCCGCCGTCATCGCCTCCAGTCACCCGCACATGTTCGGTGCGCAGACCTCCTGGTCGCGGCTGCTCGGCGGCGTGCCGGTGCTGGTCAACGCGGCCGACCGGCACTGGGTGCAGCGCGAGGACCCGGCCATCCGGGAGTGGAGCGGCGAGGAGGAGGTGCTGCCCGGCGTGCTGCTGCGCACGGTCGGCGGGCACTTCCCCGGCAGCGCGATCGTGCACTGGGACCGCGGGGTCGTGCTCAGCGGCGACACGATCTTCCCCGGGCCGTCGCAGAAGTGGGTGACGTTCCAGCGGAGCTTCCCCAACGACATCCCGCTCTCGGCCTCGGTGGTGCGGCGCGTCGCCGACCTGGTCTGCGACCGGCCGTTCGAGCGGATGTACGGGAACCTCGGCAACGTCATCCCGGTAGACGCGCGGGCAGCCGTGCAGCGGTCGGCCGAGCGGTACATCGGCTGGGTCAGCGGCGCGTTCGACCACCTGACTTGAGGTCAGGAGAGGTACTGGGCGAGCTCGAATTCCAGCGCGGGCCTCGGCTTGGCGCCCACGATGGTCTTCACCACCTCGCCGCCCTGGAACACCTTCATCATCGGCAACGAGAGCGCGTGATACTCGGCCGACGACCGCGGGTTCTCGTCGGCGTTGATCCGCACGATCCGGAGGTCGTCGCGGTGCTCGTCGGCAATGCGCTCCAGGATGGGCGTGACCGCGCGGCAGGGGCCGCACCAGGGGGCCCAGAACTCCACGAGGGTGGTGCCCTCGGCGTCCAGGACGTCGGAGGCGAAGGAGGCGTCGGTGACGCTGTCAAGAGTGCTCATGCCGGGAGGCTACGCCGTGCCCCCGAGGTCAAGGTCAAGCACCTGTGCCAGCATGGGATGCAGGAGGTGGACATGGACACCCTGACCCCGCAGGAGCTCCGCGACTCGTTCGTGAACTGCTCGCGCTCCGACGCTGCCGACCTGCCGCTGCCGCCCGGGATGCACGAGGTGGACTGGTCCCGCCGCGAGTACCTCGGCTGGCGCGACCCCCGGCTCCCGCAGCGCGGCTACGTCGTCATCCCGACCGGGAGCGGTCCGGTCGGCATCCTGCTGCGCGCGTCGGAGGCCTCCATGCGCTCGCACGCGCCCACCATGTGCGGCTGGTGCCAGGACGTCCACGTCCGGCGCGACGTCTACTTCTGGTCGGCGCGCAGGGCCGGGGACGCCGGGCGGCGAGGCGACACCGTCGGTGCCCTGGTGTGCGCGTCGTTCGAGTGCACCGAGAACGTGCGGCGCACGCCGCCTCCTCAGTTCGTCGGCTTCGACTCCGCGCGCGTGATCGAGGAGCAGATTGCCGGGCTCTCCGAGCGTGTGCGGCGGTTCGCGCAGGCCGTCGTGGGCGTGCGGCCCTGAGCGCACAAAGCTGATTCATAGGGACCCGATATCCCGTTCCCACCCCGAATAAGGTTCCGGAAAGAAACCGAGCGCAGGCTGGTGATCAGTTCCGGGACGCCGCACAACAGACGGCGATCGGAAGGGATGGAGGGCCTGACATGGACATTCGATCGGCGGGACGGCGCACGGCCGTCGGGATCACCACCGCGATCGGCATCTCGAGCCTCGCGGTGACGGGGATACTGTCCGGCTTCCTGTTCGCGGGCACCTCGACCGCTGGCACCTCGGGCACGAGCACGTCGGGAACCAGTGGTTCGGGATCGAGCAGCTCGGGATCGAGCAGTTCGGATTCAGGCTCCTCCAGCTCCGACTCCTCCGGCAGCGGGAGCAGCAGTGACAACTCCGGCTCCTCCAGCAGCTCCGGGAGCGGCATCCAGCAGAGCCAGGGCGGTGGGTCCAGTGGGCAGTCCAGCGGCTCCTGACCTCGTCCACCACGACTTCGCGGTCTGGGGCGTCGCGGCCCGCATCGTCGTCTCCGACCCGGAGGCCCTCCCGCAGGCGCGCGGGATCGCCGACGCCGAGCTCGCCGCCGTCACGGCCGCCGCCAGCCGGTTCGAGCCGGAGAGCGAGCTCTCGCGGCTCAACGCGGGCGACCGTCCGGCCGGCGGTGTCGAGCTGAGCCCGTTGCTGGCCGAGTTCGTCGCGGTCGCGCTCGCCGCGGCCGCCGACACCGACGGCGACGTGGACCCGACGCTCGGCGGCGACCTCGACCGCCTCGGCTACGACCGCGACTTCGCGGCGCTGCCCGCCGACGGCGTCACCCTGACCGTCACCCGCCCGCGCCGGCCCGGCTGGGAGCGTGTCGCGCTCGACGGGCGCACGCTGAGCCTCCCCGCCGACCTCCGGCTCGACCTCGGTGCGACCGCGAAGGCCCACGCGGCGGATCGCATCGCACGCCGCATCGCGGAGGCGACCGGGGCGGACACCCTGGTCTCACTCGGCGGCGACCTCGCCACCGCGGGCGCCACCGACCGGCTCTGGGAGGTGCTCGTCCAGGACCTCCCGTCCGACCCGGCCCAGCAGATCGCGATCCCGAACGGCGCGGGCGTCGCCACCTCCAGCACGCAGAAGCGACGCTGGCGCAGCGATGGGCAGGCCAGGCACCACATCCTCGACCCGCGTTTCGGGCTCCCGGCCGACGACGTCTGGCGGTCGGTCACCGTCGCTGCGACGACCTGCGTGCGCGCCAACGCGCTGAGCACGGCGTCGGTCGTGCGCGGGCTGACGGCCCCGGCCTGGCTGCGCGGCCTCGGCGCCGACGCGCGACTGGTGGCCAGGGACGGCTCGGTCGTCACGACCGGGAGCTGGCCCGCCGAGCTGACGCCGACCGGGACGGAGGCGAACTGATGGATGAGGTCCTCTGGGCGGTCGGCCGGGCCTCCGGCGTCGTCGCCCTCCTTCTGCTCACCGTCTCGCTCTGGCTCGGGATCGTGACCCGCTCCGGCCGCCCGCTGCCCGGGATGCCGCGCTTCTCCGTCACGCTCCTGCATCGGAACGTGTCGCTGCTCGCCGTCGTGTTCCTCGTCCTCCACATCGGGACGCTGCTGCTCGACTCCTACGCGAAGCTCACCCTCATCGACATCCTGGTGCCGTTCCTCGGCGCGCACCTGCCGTTCTGGCTCGGCCTCGGCACCGTGGCCGTCGACCTCCTGATCGCGGTGACGATCACTGCGCTGCTGCGCCGGCGGCTCGGGCTGCGCGTTTTCAAGGCGGTGCACCGGCTGAGCTACGCGCTGTGGCCGGTGGCGCTCGCGCACACGATCGGCGACGGCACCGACGGCACGTCCGGCTGGATGCTGCTGCTCGCCGGGGCGTCGGTGCTGTTCGTGCTCGTCGCCGTGCTCTGGCGGGTGTCCGCCCGATTCCTGGAGACCTCCGCCGCACGCCGCACGGACGCCGAACTCAGTAGAAGGGGACCGTCATGACCATGACCGCCGACAACGTCCTGCCGGTCTCCGACCCTGCCGCCACGCCGCCGCGGCTGCTCGCGGCCGGACGCTCGGCCGACGCGCTCGCCCATCTCTCCGCGTTCGGCCCGCGCCGCGGACTGCGCCGGCCCGACCTCGAACGCGAGCTGGAGCGGTCGGGTCTCACCGGCCGCGGCGGCGCCGCGTTCTCCGCGTTCCGCAAGCTGGCGGCGACGACCGGGCGACGCGCTCCTGTCGTGATCGGCAACGGCTCCGAGGGCGAGCCGTGGAGCTGGAAGGACGCCGTGCTGCTCGCCAACGCGCCGCACCTCGTCCTCGACGGCCTCCTCACCGCGTCGGAGGCCGTCGGCGCCGCGCGGACCGTCCTGTACCTCCACGAGGCAGCCGTCGCCCCGGTCGCGGCCGCCGTCGCCGAGCGCTCGGACGCCGGCCGCGTCGAGCTCGTCGAAGCGGCGGACGGATTCGTCGCCGGCGAGGCGAGCGCCGTGGTGAACGCCCTCCAGACCGGCCGGGCCGTGCCGCTCGACCGGGTGCGGCGGCTGTCGGAGTCCGGGCTCGACGGGAGGCCGACGCTGCTGCACAACGTCGAGACCCTCGCGCAGCTCGCGCTCGTCGACCGCTACGGCGGCGACTGGTTCCGCAGCGTCGGCGACCCGGCGCAACCGGGGACCCGGCTGGTCACGGTGACCGGCGACGTCGCCGCAGAGGGCGTGCTCGAGGTGCCGACCGACGCGACCGTCGTGGACATCGTCGCCCGGGCCGGAGGGGAGGCCAGGCTCGCCGCCGGCGTGCTCCTCGGCGGGTACCACGGGCGCTGGATCGCGCCGACCGAGACCGGCGCGGCGGCGGGGGAGTCCGCGGGCGCCGGCGTCGTGCATGTGCTCGGCCCGCAGCGCTGCGGCCTGGCGGCGACCGCGGCGATCGTCCAGGAGCTGGCCGCCGCCTCCGCCCGGCAGTGCGGGCCGTGCCTGTTCGGCCTCCCGGCGATGGCCGACCGGCTCGCCGAGCTCGCCGCCGGCCGGCTCGCCCCGCAGGCGGCGGCCGAGCTCGCCCGGCTCGCAGAGGTGGTGGACGGACGCGGCTCGTGCCACCATCCCGACGGAGCAGCGCGCCTCGTCCGCAGCGCGCTGCGCGTCTTCGCCCGCGACATCCACGCCCACGCCGAGGGCCGCTGCCTGAGGAGCGCACGATGACCGCGCGGCACGCTCTCCACGTCGACTGGACGCGCTGCGACGGCCGCGGGCTGTGCGCTGAGCTGCTGGAGGGGACGATCGCGCGCGACGAGTGGGGCTACCCGTTCGCGGTCGGCCAGCCGGCATCCGGCCGCTCCGACATCCCGGTCAGAAGCGACCAGCTCGACGCCGCGGAGGACGCGGTGGCGCTGTGCCCCGTGCTGGCCCTCCGGCTGCGCCGGGTGGGCTGAGGGGACCCGCCGCGCGGGCCGGTTTCGGTTGTGCCGCTGGTGGGACTCGAACCCACACGCCCTTCCGGACAAAGCATTTTGAGTGCTCCGCGTCTGCCATTCCGCCACAGCGGCGCACAACAACACCTGAACAATACCGTAGGCTTTTGTCCGTGACTGACCAGGAGACCACCCCCGCCGCACCCCGCCGAGTCGTCGTTGCGGAGGACGAGTCGCTCATCCGGCTCGACATCGTCGAGACCCTGCGCGACAACGGTTTCGAGGTCGTCGGCGAGGCCGGGGACGGCGAGACCGCGGTCGCGCTGGCCACCGAGCTGCGCCCCGACCTGGTCATCATGGACGTCAAGATGCCCCAGCTCGACGGCATCTCGGCGGCCGAGCGCCTCTCCAAGAACCACATCGCGCCCGTCGTGCTGCTGACCGCGTTCAGCCAGAAGGAGCTCGTGGAGCGCGCGACCGAGGCCGGCGCCCTCGCCTACGTGGTCAAGCCGTTCACCCCGAACGACTTGCTGCCGGCGATCGAGATCGCCCTGGCCCGCTACCAGCAGATCATCGCGCTGGAGGCCGAGGTCTCCGACATGGTGCAGCGCTTCGAGACCCGCAAGCTGGTCGACCGCGCCAAGGGCCTCCTCAACGAGAAGATGGGCCTCAGCGAGCCGGACGCGTTCCGCTGGATCCAGAAGGCGTCGATGGACCGCCGCCTCACCATGCACGACGTCGCCCAGGCGATCATCGAGCAACTCGCCCCCAAGAAGTAACGCCCCGCGCCCCCTCCGCCCGCCCCGCGATTCGTGCCGAATCGCGCGAAACGGGGCGGCATTCGCGACATTCGTGCCGAATCGCGCGAATCGGCGCCGGTTTCGCGACATTCGTCACGAATCGCGCGTCCTCGCGTTCGCCACATTCGTGACGAATCGAGCGAAACGACGCGGCATTTGCGACAGTCGTGCCGAATCGCTGGAACGGCGCGGCATTCGCACATTCGTGACGAATCGCGCGAAACGGGGCGGCATTCGCGACAGTCGTGCCGAATCGCTGGAACGGCGCGGCATTCGCACATTCGTGACGAATCGCGCGAAAGGGGGCGGGATTCGCGACATTCGTCGCGAATCGCGGCGGCGTCGCGCTACAGGTCCTTGATCAGGTTCGTGATGCGGATGGTGGAGCAGCGGCGGCCGCGGTCGTCGGTGACGGCGATCTCGTGCGTCGTCAGCGTGCGGCCGAGGTGGATGGGCGTGCAGACGCCGGTCACGTAGCCGTCGACCGCGGCGCGGGTGTGCGAGGCGTTGATCTCGATGCCGACCGCGAGGCGGCCCTCGCCGGCGTAGAGGTTCGCCGACATCGACCCGAGCGACTCGCCGAGCACGACGTAGGCGCCGCCGTGCAGCAGGTCCGCGGGCTGCGTGTTGCCGAGCACCGGCATCCGCGCGACGGCCCGCTCGATCGTGAACTCCACGATCTCGATGCCCATCTTGTCGGCGAGGGCGCCGAGCCCCCGCTGCTTCACGTACGCGAGCGCGTCCTCGGTCATTTCTGGTGCCTCTCCGCCCTCGTCGGCCGTCGTCCTGGACTGTCACCGGCCCCTTGTAGGCTTGCCTGGTGTCAGACTCCGAAAAGCCTACCCTTCTCGTCATCGACGGCCATTCGCTGGCATTCCGGGCCTTCTACGCACTGCCGGTCGACAGTTTCGTCAACCGTGAAGGGCAGCACACGAACGGCATCCACGGCTTCATCGCGATGCTGATCAACCTGCTCCAGCAGCAGCGCCCGACCCACCTCGCGGTCGCGTTCGACATCTCCCGCTACTCGTTCCGCACGCGCGAGTACCCGGAGTACAAGGGCACCCGCAACGAGACCCCCTCCGAGTTCGTGGGCCAGATCCCGCTGCTGCAGGAGGCACTCCACGCGATGAACATCACCACCATCGCCAAGGAGGACTTCGAGGCCGACGACATCCTCGCCACCCTCGCCCGCCAGGGCAGGGAGCAGGGCTACCGCGTCCTCCTCGTCTCCGGCGACCGCGACGTCATCCAGCTCGTCAACGACGACGTCACGCTGCTCTACCCGAACGTCCGCGGCGTCTCCGAGCTCAAGATCTACGACCCCGCCGCCGTGCGCGAGCGCTACGGCGTCGAGCCGCACCAGTACCCGGAGATCGCGGCGCTGGTCGGCGAGACCAGCGACAACCTGATCGGCATCGACAAGGTCGGCGAGAAGACCGCGGTCAAGTGGGTACAGCAGTACGGCACCGTCGAGAACATCGTCGCCCACTCCGACGAGATCAAGGGCGTCGTTGGCCAGAACCTCCGCGACCAGCAGGAGAACGCCCTCCGCAACCGCCGGCTCAACAAGCTCCTGGACGACGTGGAGCTGGAGGTCGCCCCCGACGACCTGGAGCGCAAGCCGCTCAACGAGAACGCCGTGCGCGACATCTTCGCCCGCCTGCAGTTCAAGACCCTGCTCGACCGGCTGCTGAAGGCCGCGGCCGAGGACGGCACGTTCACCGGCGGTGGGGGCGTCGCGCCCTCGGAGGGTGACGTCGGGCCCGTGAGCGCCCCGGTCGTCCGCACCCTCGTGGACGAGGAGCTCGCCAACTGGCTGGCCAAGGCCTCCGCCGACGACACACCGGTCGCGGTGCAGCTCGAGACCGGCCCCGCGGGCATCTCCGGCTTCGGCCTGGCCGCCGCCGACGACACCGTCTACGTCCCGTGGGCCGCCGGCCGTCCCGACTACACGGCGCTGGAGGAGTGGCTCGCGAGCAGCGCGCCCAAGTACTTCTTCCACGCCAAGCCGCAGTACAAGGCGCTGGCCCGCGCCGGCTTCGTGGTCGACGGGCTCGCCTTCGACACCCGGATCGCCTCCTGGCTCGTCCGGCCGGGCGCCGCTCCGCAGTCGCTGGCCGAGCAGGTCTACGAGGTGCTCGGCGAGACCCTCCCGGTCTCCGACCCCAACCAGCTCGTGCCGATCAACGACGCCGTCAGCCCGGCGACCGAGGCCTGGTACATCCGCCGCGTCGCCGAGGGCCAGATGATCGCCCTCGACGCCGGCACCCGCGCTGTGCTCGACGACATCGAGCTCCCGCTGGTCGCGGTCCTGGCCGAGATGGAGCTCGACGGCGTCTCGATCGACACCGAGGTGCTGCGTCGCCTGCGCGGCCAGCTCACCGACAAGGCCAACGACTATGCCGCCCGTGCCTACGCCGAGGTCGGCCACGAGCTCAACCTCGGCTCGCCCAAGCAGCTCCAGCAGGTGCTGTTCGACGAGCTCGGGATGCCGAAGACCCGCTCCACCAAGACCGGCTTCTCGACCGACGCCCAGTCGCTGGCCGACCTGCAGGAGAGCAACCCGCACCCGTTCCTCGACCTGCTGCTCCAGCACCGCGACGCGACCAAGCTGAAGCAGATCGTCGAGACCCTGGAGCGCTCGGTCAACGGGGACGAGCGCATCCACACCACCTACGACCAGACCGGCACCAGCACGGGCCGCATCTCCTCCAACGACCCGAATCTCCAGAACATCCCGATCCGCACCGAGGAGGGCCGCGAGATCCGCTCGGCGTTCCGCAGTGCCGAGGGCTACGAGACACTGCTGACCGCCGACTACTCGCAGATCGAGATGCGCATCATGGCGCACCTCTCCGAGGACCCCGGGCTCATCGAGGCATTCAACGCGGGGGAGGACCTGCATCGCTTCGTCGGCGCACGCGTCTTCGGCGTCGCGCCGGAGGACGTCACCTCGCTCATGCGCACCAAGGTCAAGGCGATGTCGTACGGCCTCGCCTACGGCCTCAGCCCGTTCGGCCTCTCCAAGCAGCTCCGCATCGAGACGAAGGAGGCGCGGGACCTGATGGCCGGCTACTTCGAGCGCTTCGGCGCGGTGCGCGACTACCTGCGCAGCGTCGTGGAGATCGCGCGCGTCGACGGCTACACCGAGACGATCTTCGGCCGCCGCCGCCCGTTCGCCGACCTGACCTCCACCAACCGCGTGCTGCGCGAGAACGCCGAGCGCCAGGCGCTCAACGCGCCCATCCAGGGCTCGGCCGCCGACATCATGAAGATCGCCATGCTCGGAATCGCCGGCGACCTGATCGACGGCTCGCTGAACTCCCGGATGCTCCTGCAGGTGCACGACGAGCTCATCTTCGAGGTCGCCCCCGGCGAGTGGGACGCCCTCGAGGCCATCGTGCGCACCCGGATGGCCGGCGCCGCCGACCTCCGCGTCCCCCTCGACGTGCAGATCGGCCGCGGCGCGAACTGGGAGGCCGCGGCGCACTGACCGCCGAAGCGCGCCGGACTACGCTTCACGTCATGAGCGAGCTGGAGCCGCGGAGGCACGCGAAGAAGGCCGTCCAGCCGCGCCGGATGCCGAGCGAAGTGGTCCCCGTCCCCGCGGACGAGGTGCCGGAGTTCGTGCGTGAGGCGCTGCAGGGGACGAGCCTCCTCGACCCGTTCGCGCAGCTCGCGTCCGGCTGGTTCCTCTTCGATGCGAAGCTGCGGTTCGTGCCCGTGGACGCGACGCACACGAGGATCGAGTTCGACGCGGTCGGGAAAGTGCGGGGCGCGGACGTGTTGCTCTACACGCGGCGCCTCGGCGAGATCGACCGCTTCTTCGTCGCCCTCCAGGACGAGCTCGACCGCCGAGCAGAGCGGACGCGGCGAACCGCCGACGGAAGGTCCATCGAGGGCGGAGACTGAACCGCCTGTCCATTTGTCTCCACAGGGCGGGCGTCTACGCGACTTGTCCACAATTCAGCCCGCGTCTTTCTGCGGCCGTGGGCCGCTCGATAGGGTCGGATCATGACGAACGCAGAGAAGCGCGAATCCACTCCGATCGACACGATCGCTGACGAGTGGGTCGACACCCAGTTGGAGCTCCACCCCGAGTACCACGTCTGGCTCGGCCGCCCCGGCCGCGAGGGCGAGTACTCGGACTACTCGCCGGCCGGCGCCGAGCAGGCCGTCGGCAAGGTCCGCGAGGCCCTGGGCAAGATCCGGGCCGCCGAGCCGGTGGACGACATCGACCGGGTCACCAAGATGGACCTCTCCCGCGAGCTCGAGCTCACCATCGAGAAGCACGAGGCGGGCTTCAATCAGCGCGACCTCAACGTGATCGCCTCCCCGGCGCAGGAGCTCCGCGACATCTTCGACCTCGTCCCGACCGACACCGAGGAGGACTGGGCGAACGTCGCGAAGCGGCTGCACAACCTCCCCGCGGCGATGGACGGCTACATCGAGACCCTCCGCAGCGGCATCGCGTCGGGCAACGTCCCCGCCATCCGTCAGGTGCGCGAGGTGCTGGCCCAGGCGAAGAAGCAGATCGCGGACACCGGCTTCTTCTTCGACTTCACCGGCTCGGCCCGCCCGCTGAACGGCGAGCTGCCCGCGTCCCTGAAGGCCGACCTGGCGCACGGCGCCACGGAGTCGGCGGCCGCCTACGCCACGCTCGCCGCCTTCCTGCAGGACGAGCTGGCCGCCAGCGCGCCCGAGAAGGACGCCGTCGGCCGCGAGCTGTACGCCCTCGCCTCCCGCGACTTCCTCGGCGCGACCGTCGACCTCGACGAGACCTACGAGTGGGGCATCGAAGAGCTGGCGCGCATGGTCGCCGAGCAGGAGTCCATCGCCCGGGAGATCAAGCCGGGCGCGAGCGTCCACGAGGCCATCGCGTTCCTCGACGGCGACGCCTCCCGCAAGCTGCACGGCACCGACGCGCTGCAGCGCTGGATGCAGCAGACCAGCGACCGCGCGATCGAGGAGCTCGGCCGCACGCACTTCGACATCCCGGCCGAGATCCGCCGCCTGGAGTGCATGATCGCCCCCACGCAGGAGGGCGGCATCTACTACACCGGCCCGAGCGACGACTTCGCGCGCGCCGGCCGGATGTGGTGGAGCGTGCCGGAGGGCGTCACCGAGTTCGACACCTGGCGCGAGCTGACCACCGTCTACCACGAGGGCGTCCCCGGCCACCACCTCCAGATCGCGCAGGCCACCTATAACAAGGCGCAGCTCAACTCCTGGCGCCGCATCGCCGGCACCTCGGGCCACGCCGAGGGCTGGGCGCTCTACGCGGAGCGCCTGATGCAGCAGCTCGGCTACCTCGACGACCCGGCCGACCGGCTGGGGATGCTCGACGGCCAGCGGATGCGCGCCGCCCGCGTCGTCCTCGACATCGGCGTGCACCTGGAGAAGCAGCTCCCGGACGGCTCCGGCCCGTGGACCGGCGAGTACGCCTTCGGCTTCCTCGCGAACAACGTCAACATGAACGAGGGCTTCGTCCGCTTCGAGGTGAACCGCTACCTCGGCTGGCCGGGGCAGGCGCCGTCGTACAAGATCGGCCAGCGGATCTGGGAGCAGCTCCGCGACGAGTACGCGCGCCGCGAGGGGGCCGCGTTCGACATCAAGGCTTTCCACAAGAAGGCGCTCGACATCGGCGGCGTCGGCCTGGACACGCTGAAGTCGGCGCTGCTCGACTGAGCGACCGGCCAACTCCGAGTGAGCGCGCAGCCGCGATGACCTCCCCGTACCGGGCCGTGCTCGGCCCGGCGTTCGACGAGCTCCATCCGCGGCTGCGCGCCTACTTCGACGCCATCCCCGCCGGGTCCACCGGCACGGGCCGGGGCGTGTTCGACACCGTCGGCACGCCCCGGCGCTGGCTGTGGCCGGTGCTGGCGGTGTTCGGCCGGGCGCATGTGATGTTCCCGGTGTGGGAGCGGGCCGTCCCGTTCACGGTCGAGAACGTCCCCGTGGTGTCGGCCGACGGCGGACCGGCGGTACGCGCGGTGCGACGGTTCGAGCTGGGCGGGCGGGTGCTCGACATGCGCGACGAGATCGGCGTCGACGGCTGGATGGTCGTGGACCGCCTCGGCGCTCCGGTGCTCGCCGAAGCCTGGTTCTCCGCCCGCGTGATCGACGGCGCCCTGCGGCTGACCTCCCGCCGGGTCGCGGTGCGGGTGGGGAGGCTGCGGCTCGTCCTCCCGAGGGCGGTCGCCCCGGTCGTCGCGCTCACCGAGCGGTACGACGACGAGCGCGGCGCGCAGGCGGTCTCCATCGTCGCGCGCGTCCCGCTGATCGGTAGGGTGTACCAGTACGCGGGGACGTTCCGATACCAGGTCGGGAGCGCCGCCGTCGCATCGGGGGAGTGAGTGAGCGAGCGCATCGTTATCGCCGGCGCGTCCGGCTTCATCGGACGCTTCCTGGCGGAGCACTACCGTGCCGCGGGCGCGACGGTCCTGCTGGTCGGCCGCGACGGCGCCGACGCGCGCTGGGGCGACGCGGAGGCACTGCGACGGGTCGTCACCGGCGCGGACGTGCTGATCAACCTCGCCGGCAAGAGCGTGAACTGCCGCTACGGCGACGCGAACCGCGCCGAGATCTTCCGCTCCCGGCTGGAGACGACGCGGGCGCTGCGGGAGGCCGTCGCCGCCTCCGACGCCCCGCCGCCGGTCTGGTTCAACGCCTCCACCGCCACCATCTACCGGCACGCGGAGGACCGGCCGATGACGGAGTCCACCGGCGAGCTCGGCGCCGGCTTCTCGGTGAACGTCGCGCGCGGCTGGGAGGCCGAGTTCTTCGAGGGCGAGCTGCCGGGCACCCGACGCGTCGCGCTGCGCATGGCGATCGTGCTCGGCGACGGCTCCGCGCTCCTCCCGCTGATCCGGCTGACCCAGTCGGGCCTCGGCGGACCGCAGCTCGACGGCCGCTGGTTCGCGACCGCCGCACGCCGCAACGCCGGCACCTTCCACGAGTTCCGCGCCCGCGGCGGGCGGCAGCGGTTCAGCTGGGTGCACATCGCCGACGTGCTCGGCTCGATCGAGTTCCTGCGCGCGCATCCCGAGCTCGACGGCGCCGTCAACGTCGCCGCGCCGAACCCGTCGGACAACCGCACCCTGATGGCGACCCTGCGCCGCGTGCTGCGGGTGCCGGCCGGTCTCCCCGCGTTCCGCTGGATGCTGGAGGTCGGCACGGCGGTCATCCGCACCGAGACCGAGCTGGTGCTGAAGAGCCGCTGGGTGGTGCCGGAACGGCTGCTCGCCGCCGGCTACGAATTCGCGTTCCCGGACCTGGAGCCCGCCCTCCGCGACATCGTCGCCGGCCGCGAGTTGCCCCTTTCGCAGGCCAGTCGGTAGACTAGACCGTCACTTGTGTGACATCCACATCCGCCTGCCGTTCGCGGAAGACACCCACAGAGGTTCGCGCTCGGCCTGATTTATGTCCATAACGGAGCATCCACTACATGACAACCGCAACGACCGACAAGGCACCGAAGCAGGTCGCAGTCAACGACATCGGTTCTGCTGAAGACTTTCTTGCCGCGGTCGAAAAGACGCTGAAGTTCTTCAACGACGGAGACCTGATCGAAGGCACCGTCGTCAAGATCGACCGCGACGAGGTCCTCCTCGACGTCGGCTACAAGACCGAGGGTGTCATCCCCTCGCGCGAGCTTTCCATCAAGCACGACGTCGACCCCAGCGAGGTCGTCGAGGTCGGCGACACCGTCGAGGCGCTCGTTCTCCAGAAGGAGGACAAGGAAGGCCGCCTCATCCTGTCCAAGAAGCGTGCGCAGTACGAGCGCGCGTGGGGCGACGTGGAGAAGATCAAGGAAGCCGACGGCGTGGTCACCGGTACGGTGATCGAGGTCGTCAAGGGCGGCCTGATCGTCGACATCGGCCTCCGCGGCTTCCTGCCGGCGTCGCTCATCGAGCTGCGCCGCGTCCGCGACCTGACCCCGTACCTGGGCCAGGAGATCGAGGCGAAGATCCTCGAGCTCGACAAGAACCGCAACAACGTGGTCCTGTCGCGTCGCGCGCTGCTGGAGCAGACCCAGTCGGAGTCCCGCACCACGTTCCTCAACAACCTGCACAAGGGCCAGGTCCGCAAGGGCGTCGTCTCCTCGATCGTCAACTTCGGCGCGTTCGTCGACCTGGGCGGCGTGGACGGCCTCGTGCACGTCTCCGAGCTCTCGTGGAAGCACATCGAGCACGCGTCCGAGGTCGTCGAGGTCGGCCAGGAGGTCACCGTCGAGATCCTCGAGGTCGACCTGGACCGCGAGCGCGTCTCGCTGTCGCTCAAGGCGACCCAGGAGGACCCGTGGCAGGTCTTCGCCCGCACCCACGCGATCGGTCAGGTCGCCCCGGGCAAGGTCACGAAGCTGGTTCCGTTCGGTGCGTTCGTCCGCGTCGCGGACGGCATCGAGGGCCTGGTGCACATCTCCGAGCTCTCCGGCAAGCACGTCGAGCTCGCGGAGCAGGTCGTGTCGGTCGGCGAAGAGGTCTTCGTCAAGGTCATCGACATCGACCTGGAGCGCCGCCGCATCTCGCTCAGCCTCAAGCAGGCGAACGAGGGCGTCGACCCCGAAGGCACCGAGTTCGACCCGGCCCTCTACGGCATGGTCACCGAGTACGACGACCAGGGGAACTACAAGTACCCCGAGGGCTTCGACCCGGAGACCAACGAGTGGAAGGAAGGCTTCGACACCCAGCGCGACGAGTGGGAGCAGCAGTACGCCGCCGCCCAGGCTCGTTGGGAGGCGCACAAGCGCCAGGTCGCGAAGGGCATCGAGGAGGCGGCCGCCGACACCGGTTCGTCGTCCTTCTCGAGCGAGACCGGCAACGGCGGAACCCTCGCCGACGACGAGTCGCTCGCCGCTCTGCGCGAGAAGCTCAGCTCCAACAACTGAGACCCGTCTCACCCGTGAACGGCCGGTCCCTTCGGGGCCGGCCGTTCCGGCGTTAACGCGCCCGCAATCCGCCGAGGGGCACGTTGTTGTCACTTTCGCGGCCCAAAAGTGACAACGACGTGCCCCTCGGCGGATGGGGTGGAGGACGCAATAGAGTGGAGGGCGTGCAGCTGATCGGACTCACGGGCGGCATCGCCTCCGGAAAATCGACCATCGCCTCCCGGCTCGCGGAGCTCGGCGCCGTCGTCGTGGACGCCGACCGCATCGCCCGGGAGGTCGTCGAGCCCGGTACTCCGGCCCTGGCCGAGATCGCCCGCACGTTCGGCGACGGCGTGATCGCCGCGGACGGCAGCCTCGACCGGCCCGCGCTCGGCGCGATCGTGTTCGGGGACGCGGACGCCCTCCAGAAGCTCAACGGGATCACCCACCCGGCCGTGCTCGCCGCGTCTACCGCGCGGTTCGAGGCCGCCGACGCCGCCGATCCCGCGGCGATCGTCGTCTACGACGTGCCGCTGCTGGTCGAGTCGGCCAACGAGTACCCCTTCGACCTGGTCGTCGTCGCGCACGCCGATGCCGCCACGAGGATCGACCGGCTGGTGCGGCTGCGCGGGATGGATGCCGCGGAGGCCGAGCGCCGGATCGGGTCGCAGGCCTCCGATGAGGAGCGGCTGGCGGTGGCGGACGTGGTGATCGACACCGACGGATCGCTCGACCGGACCCGCGAGCAGGTCGACGAGCTCTGGGAGAGCCTGCGGTCCTGAGCGCGGGGTTCCGCGCCCGCCCGTTCCGCTCTCAGCGAGAGCGGGCCGCGATGTCGGTGGTCCTTCCTAGACTGGACTCATGCAAGCCACGCGTCTCGTCCGCCCGTTCGAGGTCGTCAGTGAATACTCGCCCAGCGGCGACCAGCCCAAGGCGATCGCCGAGCTCGCCGGCCGCATCAACGCGGGAGAGACCGACGTCGTCCTCCTCGGCGCGACCGGTACCGGCAAGTCGGCGACCACCGCCTGGCTGGTGGAGCAGGTGCAGCGCCCGACGCTCGTCCTCGCGCACAACAAGACCCTCGCCGCGCAGCTCGCCAACGAGTTCCGCGAGCTGCTGCCCAACAACGCGGTCGAGTACTTCGTCTCGTACTACGACTACTACCAGCCGGAGGCCTACGTCCCGCAGACGGACACCTTCATCGAGAAGGACTCGTCGGTCAACGCGGAGGTCGAGCGGCTGCGGCACTCCACCACCAACTCGCTGCTCAGCCGGCGCGACGTGGTCGTGGTCTCCACGGTCTCCTGCATCTACGGACTCGGCGCGGCCGAGGAGTACCTGGAGGCGATGGTCGCGCTCCAGGTCGGCCAGAACGTCGGCCGCGACGCGCTCATCCGCCGGTTCGTCGCGATGCAGTACGAGCGCAACGACGTCGACTTCTCGCGCGGCAAGTTCCGCGTGCGCGGCGACACCATCGAGATCATCCCGATGTACGAGGAGCACGCGGTCCGCGTCGAGCTGTTCGGCGACGAGGTCGAGGCGCTCTACTCGCTGCACCCGCTCACCGGCGAGGTGCTGCAGAAGATGGACGCCGTCTCCGTCTTCCCGGCGACGCACTACGCGGCCAGCCCGGCGACGATGCAGCGCGCCATCGGCACCATCCAGGAGGAGCTGCGCGAGCGGCTGCAGGAGCTCGAGCGCGAGGGCAAGCTGCTGGAGGCGCAGCGGCTGCGGATGCGCACCCAGTTCGATCTGGAGATGATGGAGCAGATCGGTTTCTGCTCCGGCATCGAGAACTACTCGCGGCACATCGACGGCCGGCAGCCCGGCGAGGCGCCGAACTGTCTGCTCGACTACTTCCCGGACGACTTCCTCGTCGTCATCGACGAGTCGCACGTCACCGTGCCGCAGATCGGCGCCATGTACGAGGGCGACGCGTCCCGCAAGCGCACCCTGGTCGAGCACGGCTTCCGGCTGCCCAGCGCCATGGACAACCGCCCGCTCCGCTGGAACGAGTTCAAGGACCGGGTGGGCCAGACCGTCTACCTGTCGGCGACGCCCGGGAAGTACGAGATGGGCATCGCGGACGGCGTGGTCGAGCAGATCATCCGCCCGACCGGGCTCGTCGACCCGCAGATCGTCGTCAAGCCGACCAAGGGCCAGATCGACGACCTGCTCGAGGAGATCCGCGTGCGCGTCGAGCGCAACGAGCGCATCCTGGTCACCACGCTGACCAAGAAGATGGCGGAGGAGCTCACCGACTTCCTGGCGGAGGCCGGGGTGAAGGTCCGCTACCTGCACTCCGACGTCGACACCCTGCGTCGCGTCGAGCTGCTCACCGAGCTGCGCGCCGGCGTCTACGACGTGCTGGTCGGCATCAACCTCCTCCGCGAGGGCCTCGACCTGCCGGAGGTGTCGCTGGTCGCGATCCTCGACGCCGACAAGGAGGGCTTCCTCCGCTCGTCGACGTCGCTCATCCAGACCATCGGCCGCGCCGCCCGCAACGTCTCGGGCGAGGTGCACATGTACGCCGACGTGCTGACGGACTCGATGAAGAACGCGATCGAGGAGACCGACCGCCGCCGCGAGCTGCAGATCGAGTACAACCGCGCCAACGGCATCGACCCCACGCCGCTCCGCAAGCGCATCGCCGACATCACCGACGTACTGGCCCGCGAGGAGGCCGACACCGCCCGGATGCTCGCGGGCCGCGAGCAGCGCCGCAAGAGCCCGACGCCGAACCTCCGCAACGGCGGCATCGCCGCCCAGGGCGCCGCGGAGCTGGAGTCGCTGATCGCCGACCTGAACGGGCAGATGCTCGCTGCGGCGGGAGAGCTGAAGTTCGAGCTGGCGGCGCGGCTGCGCGACGAGCTGTCGGATCTGAAGCGGGACCTGAGGCAGATGGAGAAGGCGGGGCACCTGGGCTGAGGGTGCGACGGGCCGCCGAGCTTCACTGCTCCAGATACCCGCCGAGCTTCACTGCTCCGGAATCACGGACGCGGCCGCGGGCTGAGACGCGCGGGCCTCTCCGCGGGCGATGAGCACGATGGACGCCGTGATGATCCAGAACGCCTGGAGACCGGCGAGGCCGGCGGCGAACGCCTGGGCGAACGGCAGGAACACTTCGAGCAGGCCGACCAGCAGGAATGCCGCGCCGAGTCCGGCCGCCACCCAGGCCAGCCACCGGGGAAGCAGGCCGCTGCGCAGCAGGAGGTAGCCCAGCGGCAGATACACCGCCGGCGCCGGGACGAGCGGGAACACCTGGATGAACCGGGACATCAGGTCGAAGCCGACGCGCGCGCTGGTGGCGACCCCCGCGCTGGAGGCGCTCACCCAGGTCAGGGTGAACACCCCTTCCAGCAGCACCAGGGCGACGAGGACGCTCGCGCCGAAGAGGACCACGTACCCTGGGGCGCTGCCGTTGGCCAGGGTCAGGAACAGGACCCCGATGAAGAAGACGACACACAGGGCCGCCCCTGTCGCCTGCAGCCAGGTGCCGAAGGTGACCAGCTGCTGATACTGCGCGCCGACGGCGACGATCTCGGTCGTGGAGGGCCGGGCCGCGTAGACGACGGCCTCCATCCTCGGGAACAGCGTCGGCACGAAGAAGTAGAACGCGAAGAGCAGCGCACCGACGAGGCCGATGATGCCGACTGCGCGCCCGCGAACCGGGAACAGGCGTGGTGCGGTCGGGACTGCGGTCATTGCTCCTCCTCGAGCTGAACCTGGCGCGCACATTCTCGGCGCAGTTGAAGATAACGGTCGATCGGTTAAATCGCAATGGATCGATTGCGTTGGCGCAGGGGTAACCCTCCGCGCGCTCCCACCAGCTCCGCGCTACGGTGGCAGAGTGAGCTCGAAGGCGACGCGGACGCGGCAGCGGTGGGGGATGGTCACCGCCGCCGGCATCCTGCTCGCCCTCTCCGGTCTCGCGCTCGCATTTCAGGGCGCTCCGGTCTTCACCGGCCTCCGGTTCAGCCCACCGGCCGCCGACCTCCAGCCGCACCCCGGGGAGCAGCCGCAGGTCACCGGCACCCCCGGGCCGCACGATGTCCCGCACGATACCCGTATCGACCTGACCTGGGTGACCTATGCGGTCATCGCGCTGGTCGTCGTCGTCCTGCTCGCCCTGCTCTACCGTTACCTGCGGCGCAGGCTGCGTCCCGAGTACCCCGGCCTCGACGGCGACGTCGACGGGTCCACCGAGGGGTCCGTCGCGCCGGAGCCGCCCGCGCAACCGCGGCCCGAGCGCGTACGCCGCGGCCTCGACCGTGCGCTCGACCTGCTCGGCGAGGGCCGGGAGCCGCGGGACGCCATCGAGCGGGCGTGGCTCGGCCTGGAGGAGGGCGCGGCGGACAGCGGGGTCCACCGGCTCCCGTCCGAGACCCCGGGGGAGTTCGTCCGCCGGGTGCTCGCCCGGGTCGCCTCCGACCGCGCTGCGGCCGGTGACCTCCTCGACCTGTACCTGCGCGCCCGGTTCAGCGACGCGCCGGTGACCGCGACCGACGTCGACGCGGCCCGCACCGCGATCGAGGCGTTGCGCGCCTCGTGGGGAACCGCCGCGGCAGGCGGGGCGGTCCGATGACCCGCGCGCGGATGGTGCGGCGCGCCGTCGGGTGCGTGCTCGCGGCCACGGTCGTCGGGGTGGCGGCCTGGTTCTTCGGGATGGACGCCCCGCACGCCGTCGGACTCGGGTTCGTCGTCTTCGCGCTCGGCGCCGTGCTCTCCCTCCTCGGCGAGCAGGCCGAAGTGACCTGGCCGGTCCCGAAGCCGCAGCCGCGGGCGGGCGCGCGGCGGGACGTCGTGCAGCTCGGCTGGTCGCTCGGGGCGCGGGGCGGGCGCGTGTCGCCCGAGGCGGTCCGCCGCCTCCGTCGCCTCGCCGCCGAGGTGCTCGACCGGTACGGGGTGCAGCTCGACGACCCGGCCGCCCAGCCGGAGGTCGTCCGGCTACTGGGGGAGCAGACCGCCGCGATGCTGCGCAAGGGCAGCGCGGCCGCCCCTCGTCCGAAGGATTTCACGGCGTCCCTGGGCCGATTGGAGACGCTGGCCCGATTCGAGACGCTGGGCCGGTCGGAGACGCTGCCCGTGCCGGGCGCGGTGGCGGACGGCCCGAACGGAATCGAACGGCCGGCCGGCGCTCGCCCCGCCGACCCGCTCACCGCAGACACGACAGGAGCCGCATGACCCCGGATACGTCCACCACCACCGCGACCGACCTCGCCCCGCTCCCCGTCACCGAGGTCGCCCGGCTCGGCGCCGACGTCCTGAACCGCGTCGAGTCGGTCGTCGTCGGGATGCGCGAGCCCCTGCTCGTCGCGCTCGCCACCGTCCTCGCCGGCGGCCATGTGCTGTTCGAGGATGTCCCGGGCCTCGGCAAGACCCTCGCCGCGCGGAGCATCGCGAGCGCCGTCGGCCTGGACTTCCGGCGGCTGCAGTGCACGCCCGACCTGCTGCCGTCCGACATCACCGGCTCGTTCGTCTACGTGCCCTCGACCGCCGAGTTCGAGTTCCGGCCGGGTCCGGTGTTCACCGGGCTGTTCCTCGCCGACGAGATCAACCGCACCTCGCCGAAGACGCAGTCGGCGCTCCTGGAGGCGATGGCCGAAGGGCAGGTGTCCGTCGAGGGGCGCAGCTTCCCGTTGCCGCGGCCCTTCCACGTCGTCGCGACCGCGAACCCGATCGAGTCGGAGGGCACCTACGCCCTCCCGGAGGCGCAGCTCGACCGGTTCATGGTGCGGCTGGGCGTCGGCTACCCGGACGCGGACGGCGAGACGCAGGTGCTCATGGCCCGCGTCGCCCGGCGGCACGAGGTCGCCACGGTCGAGCCGGTCACGGATGCGCGGACGCTCCTGGCGATGCAGGCGGGGGTCGAGAGCGTGGACGTCGATCCCGACATCGCCGCGTACTGCGTGCGCCTCGCCGCCGCCACCCGCCGGCACCGCTCCGTGGAGGTCGGCGCCTCGCCGCGCGGGTCGCAGGGCCTCCTGCTGGTCGCCAGGGCGCTGGCGGTGCTCGCCGGCCGGGACTTCGTCATCCCCGACGACGTCAAGCGGGTCGCCGTGCCGGTCCTCGCACACCGGCTGACGCTGACCGCGCAGGCGTGGACGAGCGGCGTGAGCGCCTCGCAAGTGGTCCTCGAGGTCGTGTCCTCCGTGCCGGGGCCTCCGGCGGTGGGGACGCGCGAGCGGGAGGCCGCGGACTGATGTCGCTGTGGTCGCGGGCGCGCATGCCCGGCCCGCGCGAGCGGACCGAGGCGCCGGCCGGCGGGTCCGGGTGGGCGTTGAGCCCGGCGGTGACCGCGGCAGCGATCGTCGCGGCCGTGTGCCTGGTCGCGGCGTTCGTGCTGTCGCGCGTCGAGCTGATGCTGGTCGCGGCCCCGCTGCTCCTGACAGCCGTGCTCGGCTGGTCGTCGCGGCCGGAGTCCGCGGCCGCGCGCACCCGCGTGACCATCGCCGGCGACGACCCGGACGGCCGCGTCGGCGTCGAGGCGGTGGCGGAGGCGGACGGGCGCGTGGACGGTGTGCACCTGCGCATTCACCGGGCCGACGGCCGACCAGAGGACGCGGTGGTGACGCCGCGGGAGGCCGCCCGGCTGCGCTTCCGCATCGGCGTCTCGCACTCCGGCCCGCAACGGATCATGACGCTCGCCGCCCGCGGGATCGGGCCGGACGCCGCGTGGACCGGCGACCCCGGCCTCCCCGCCGTCGCGGAGCGCGTGGTGCGTCCTGCCTCGCAGCGGGTCCGCAGCCTCCCGCTGCCCGCGCGCCTGCTCGGCCTGACCGGCGGCCATGTGTCCGCGCGGCCGGGGGACGGCGGCGAGTTCCGGGACATCGACCGCTTCCGCCCGGGCGACCGGCTCCGCCGGATCGACTGGAAGGCGACCGCGCGCCTCGCGCAGCGTCCGGGCGAGCTGTACGTGCGGCGGACCACGGCGACCTCCGACGCGGCGGTGCAGCTCGTACTGGATGCGCGCGACGACGTCCCCGGCGCCGTCGCCGGCTGGGCGGCGCCCTACCAGCGGCCGGGAGCGACCTCCCTCGATGTGGCGCGGGAGGCTGCGGTCTCGCTGGCGGGCGCGTACGCCGCCGCGTCCGACCGGGTCGGGTTCGACGACCTCTCCGACGCCCGCCGGGCGCTGCCGCCGCGCGCGGGCGCCCGACACCTGCACCGGGTGCTGCGCGCGGTCGAGCTGACCACCCCGCACGGCTCGGCGACCGAGCGGGCGCGGGCGCCGCGGCTCGCGCAGGGAGCGGTCGTTTTCGTGATGTCCACGTTCCTGGACGACCAGGCCATGCGCCTGGCGCTGACCTGGCGCGCGGCGGGGCACCGGGTGGTGGCGGTCGACGTGCTGCCGCCCCGCGCCGTGGACGAGCTCCCGGCCAGGGAACGGCTGGCGCTGCGGATCGTGGACCTGGAGCGCAGGCTGCGCCTGGACCGGCTGCGGGCGGCGGGCGCGGAGCTGCTGGAGTGGGCGTCGCCGGAGCGCGACGCGATGCTGCGGCGGCTGGCGACGCCAGGGAGGCGGGGATGAGCGGGACGGGGGAGCAGACGGCCCCGGCGCCCGCCCCCGACCTCGGCCTCACCGTGCCTGCCTGGGCTCTCCGCGTCGCCTTCGCGGTCGTCGCCGTCCCGCTCGCGATCACCACCGCGCCCAGCGGCCCGTGGCCCGCCGTGGCCGTCCTGCTCACCGCGGTCGCCCTCGCCGTCCCGCGCTGGCGGGTGGCGTGGGTCCTCATCGCCGTACTCGCGTTCTCGACGCTCCTGGAGCCGGGCACCCTCACCCTCCGGGTCCTCGCAGTGATCGCCGCCGTCCATGTGCTGCATGTCCTCGCGGCGTGGATGCTCGTGCTGCCCGCGACCGCCCGCGTGAAGCCGACCGTGCTGCTGCCGTCGCTGCGGCGCCTGATCCTCATCCAGGTCCCGGTGCAGGCCGTGGCGATCGTGCTGCTGCTCGTCGGCCGGCCGTCCGCTGCGCCCTGGCTGGCGGTGGTGTCGGGCGGCGCGATCGTCGGACTGGTGGTCCTCCTGGCGGCGCTCCTGCTCGCCCGGCCGCGGGCGTGAACGCGGTGCGGAGTTGGAATGTCGGTGGTCCGGCGTACGCTCGCGCGTGGTCGCACATCCTCTGTCCGGGTTGCTAGAATCGAACAAAGCTTCGAACCCGCCGGCAGGGCCTCCGACGGGGGCGCCGCGCAGGTGCGCGGAGGGCGAACACGCGGGTGGGGCGACGTCGAATAGCGGAGAATGGAACGAGTGAGCACTCTGAGTAGCAGGAGTTCGGCAGGCAATCCGAGCAAGGTCGTGGGGTCGCACCTGAGCGTCCGCGGCGCGCGGGTGCACAACCTCCACAACATCGACCTCGAGATCCCGCGCGACTCCCTGGTCGTCTTCACCGGCCTGTCCGGCTCGGGCAAGTCGTCGCTCGCGTTCGACACGATCTTCGCCGAGGGACAGCGCCGCTACGTGGAGTCGCTCTCGGCGTACGCGCGGCAGTTCCTCGGCCAGGTCGACCGGCCGGACGTCGACTTCATCGAGGGCCTGAGCCCCGCGGTGTCGATCGACCAGAAGTCGACCAACCGCAACCCGCGGTCGACGGTCGGCACGATCACCGAGATCTATGACTACATGCGCCTGCTCTGGGCGCGCATCGGTGTCCCGCACTGCCCGGTCTGCGGCGAGAAGATCCAGCGCCAGACGGTGCAGCAGATCGCCGACCAGCTCATGGAGCTGGAAGCGGGCACCCGCTACATGGTGGTCAGCCCGGTCATTTCGCAGAAGAAGGGCGAGTTCGTCGACCTCTTCAAGGAGCTCGCCGCGAGCGGCTACTCGCGCGCGCTCGTGGACGGCGAGCAGATCCAGCTCAGCGAGCCGCCGACGCTCAAGAAGCAGGTCAAGCACGACATCTCCGTCGTGGTCGACCGCCTCGTGGCGGGTCCGGACATCCTCGGCCGCCTCACCGACTCGCTGGAGACCGCGCTGCGGCTCACCGACGGCCTGGTGCAGGTCAACTTCGTGGACCGCGAGGGCCCGGCGGCGTGGCAGTCGTTCAGCGAGAAGCTGTCCTGCCCCAACGGCCACCCCATCCAGCTCACCGAGATCGAGCCGCGCACTTTCTCGTTCAACGCCCCGTTCGGCGCCTGCCCGGAGTGCTCCGGCCTCGGCACGCGCATGTCGGTGGATGAGGACCTGCTGCTCGGCGACGACTCGCTCAGCATCGCCGAGGGCGTCATCGTCCCGTGGACGACGCAGGGCAAGGGCCTCTTCAACTACTACGAGAAGCTGCTCGACGGCCTCGCGCGCGACCTCGGCTTCTCGCTGAACACGCCGTGGAAGAAGCTCCCGCAGAATGTGCGGGAGGCCGTGCTGCGCGGCGACAACTTCGAGGTCAAGGTGCGGTGGAAGAACCGCTACGGCCGCGAGATGTCCTACACGTCCGGCTTCGAGGGCGTCGTGCCCTACATCGAGCGCCAGTACGCGCAGGCGGAGACCGACAGCCAGCGCGCCCGCTGGGCCGAGTACCTCCGCGAGGTGCCGTGCCCGGTCTGCCAGGGCAAGCGGCTGAAGCCCGAGGTGCTCTCGGTGCTGGTCCACGGCGCCTCCATCGCGGACGCGTCGCTCCTCAGCCTGTCCGACGCGCGCGCGTTCATGGAGAAGCTGCACCTCACCGAGCGCGAGCAGAAGATCGGCGCGCAGGTGCTGCGCGAGATCAAGATCCGGCTCGACTTCCTCATCCAGGTCGGCCTCAGCTACCTCGACCTCGCCCGGGCGGCGGCGACGCTGTCCGGCGGCGAGGCGCAGCGCATCCGCCTCGCGACCCAGATCGGCTCCGGCCTCACCGGCGTGCTCTACGTGCTGGACGAGCCGAGCATCGGCCTCCACCAGCGCGACAACCGGCGCCTGATCGACACCCTCGTCGCGCTGCGCGACCTCGGCAACACGCTGATCGTGGTCGAGCACGACGAGGACACGATCCGCACCGCCGACTGGATCGTCGACATCGGCCCGGGCGCCGGCGTCAACGGCGGACACGTCGTGCACTCCGGGTCCTACGACGAGCTGCTCGCCAACACCGAGTCGCTGACCGGCGACTACCTGGCAGGCCGGCGCGAGATCGTCCTCCCCGAGAAGCGTCGCAAGATCGACAAGAAGCGCGTGCTCCGGGTGGTCGACGCGGAGGCCAACAACCTCAAGAAGGTGTCTGTCGACTTCCCGCTCGGCGCGTTCGTGGCGGTCACCGGAGTCTCCGGCTCGGGCAAGTCCTCGCTGGTCAACGACATCCTGTACCGCGTGCTCGCCAACAAGCTCAACGGCGCCCGCAAGCTGCCGGGCAAGCACCGCACGGTGACCGGCCTGGAGAACCTCGACAAGGTCGTGCACGTCGATCAGGCGCCGATCGGGCGCACGCCGCGCTCCAACCCGGCGACCTACACGGGTGTGTTCGACCGCATCCGCACGCTGTTCGCCGAGACGCCGGAGGCCAAGGCCCGCGGCTACCTGCCCGGCCGGTTCAGCTTCAACGTCAAGGGCGGCCGCTGCGAGGCGTGCTCCGGTGACGGCACGATCAAGATCGAGATGAACTTCCTGCCCGACGTCTACGTCGCGTGCGAGGTCTGCGGGGGAGCGCGGTACAACCGCGACACCCTGACCGTGCACTACAAGGGCAAGAACATCGCCGAGGTGCTCGACATGCCGATCAGCGAGGCGGCCGAGTTCTTCCGGCCGATCTCGGCGATCCACCGCTACCTGCAGACGCTCGTGGACGTCGGCCTCGGCTACGTCCGGCTCGGCCAGAGCGCGACCACCCTGTCGGGCGGCGAGGCGCAGCGCGTGAAGCTCGCGACCGAGCTGCAGCGCCGCTCGAACGGCCGCAGCGTCTACGTGCTCGACGAGCCGACCACCGGGCTGCACTTCGAGGACGTCCGCAAGCTCCTGCTGGTGCTGAACGGTCTCCTCGACAAGGGCAACACGGTCATCGTCATCGAGCACAACCTCGACGTCATCAAGTCGGCGGACTGGATCATCGACATGGGCCCGGAGGGCGGCGCGGGCGGCGGAACCGTCATCGCGACCGGCACGCCGGAGCAGGTGGCCGAGACGCCGGGGAGCCACACGGGCTACTTCCTCAAGGAGCTCCTGCAGGGGGAGGGCGCGCTCGGCAGCGAGCGTGTCCGTGGCGCCGCGTAGGATCGCGCTGTGAGTACGGACACGGTCGGCTACCGCCCCAAGGCCGGCGAGATCCCCACGCAGCCGGGCGTCTACCGGTTCCGCGACAAGAACCGGCGTGTGCTCTACGTCGGCAAGGCGAAGAACCTCCGCGCGCGGCTGAGCAACTACTTCCAGCCGCTGCGCAGCCTCCACGAGCGCACCCGCCGCATGGTGACGACGGCGGCCAGCGTCGAGTGGACGGTGGTCGCCAGCGAGTTCGAGGCGCTCCAGCTCGAGTACACCTGGATCAAGGAGTTCAACCCGCCGTTCAACGTGCAGTTCCGGGACGACAAGTCGTACCCGTACCTCGCGGTGACGCTGGGCGAGCGCATCCCGCGCGTCATGGTGACCCGCAACCGCAACCTCAAGGACGCGCGCTACTTCGGCCCGTACACGAAGGTCTGGGCGATCCGCGACACCGTCGACCTCATGCTGAAGGCGTTCCCGGTGCGCAGCTGCTCCGACGGCGTCTACCGCCGCGCCGAGCTGACCGGGAGGCCATGCCTGCTGGGCGACATCGGCAAGTGCGCCGCCCCCTGCGTCGGCCGGATCAGCCCGGAGGACCACCGCGAGCTGGCCGAGGACTTCGTCTCGTTCATGGCGGGCAACGACACCAAGTACATCCGCGACCTCACCGACAAGATGAAGCAGGCCGCGAGCACCCTCGACTACGAGGCCGCGGCGCGGCACCGCGACGCGATCGGCGCGCTCGAGGCGGCGATGGGCAAGAGCGCCGTCGTCCTGCAGGACAACGTCGACCTCGACGCCTTCGGGATCGCGCACGACGAGCTCGCCGCCGCCGTGCAGCAGTTCATCGTCCGCGGCGGCCGCATCCGCGGTGTGCGCTCCTGGGTGGTCGACAAGGAGCTCGACATCACGCTCGGCGAGCTGGTCGAGACCGTACTGCAGAACGCCTACGAGGGCACCGACGCCCCGCCGCGCGAGATCATCGTCCCCGAGCTGCCGGAGGACGCCAGCGAGCTGGAGCAGTGGCTGATGGCGCGGCGGGTGGAGGCCGACGAGGCCGGCCCGATCCGCCGCGGCCCCAAGTCCACCGGCCGGGTCGAGCTGCGCGTCGCCCAGCGTGGCGACAAGGCCGCGCTCGCCCAGACCGCGGAGATGAACGCGAAGAACGCGCTGATCCTCTACAAGACCCGGCGCAGCTCCGACTTCGTGGCGCGTTCGAAGGCGCTCAACGACATCCAGGACGCCCTCGGCATGGCCGACGCCCCGCTGCGGATGGAGTGCTACGACGTCTCGCACCTCAGCGGCACCAACATCGTCGCCTCGATGGTGGTGTTCGAGGACGGCCTGCCCCGCAAGGACCAGTACCGCCGGTTCAGCATCCCCGAGTCCACCGACGACACCGAGTCGATCTACCAGGTCATCTCGCGCCGGCTGGCCTACCTGAGAGACGGGGCGGACCAGCCGGAGGACTCCGAGCTGCCGGACATCGAGCAGCGCGACGACGACGGCGACGACCCCCGGATCGACGTCGACGCCGAGATCGCGGAGGCCGCAGAACGCCGCCGCCGCAAGTTCTCCTACCCGCCGAACCTCCTCATCGTCGACGGCGGCCAGCCGCAGGTCGCCGCCGCGCAGCGCGCGCTGGACGAGTCCGGCGTCACCGGCATCCAGCTGGCCGGCATCGCCAAGCGGCTGGAGGAGATCTGGCTGCCCGACTCCGACTTCCCGGTCATCCTGCCCCGCAACAGCGACGCGCTCTTCCTGGTGCAGCGCCTCCGCGACGAGGCGCACCGCTTCGCGATCACCTACCAGCGGGCGCGGCGCAAGCGCGACATCTCGTCCGTCCTCGGCGAGATCCCGGGCCTCGGTCCCGCGCGTGTGAAGGAGCTGCTCAAGCACTTCGGCTCGGTGGCGCAGCTCCGCCAAGCGACTCCGGAGCAGATCGCGGAGGTCCGCGGGGTCGGCCCGGCGATCGCGGCCGCCGTCCACGAGCGCCTCACCGCCGGCTGAGCGCGTCCGCCCCGAAGCGGGGGTGCGCGCAGACGCGCACCGTTCCCGGAAACCGTCTCGGGCCGCCGGGTCAGTCGGTAGGCTGGTCGCACCCGGTCCAGAGAAGGAGAGAACGTGGCGAGCGACGTCGACGCGAACGCCGAGCAGCAGGAAGTGCTGATCGTGACCGGGATGTCGGGCGCGGGCCGGTCCACGGTCGCCAACGCCCTCGAAGACCTCGACTGGTACGTGGTCGACAACCTGCCTCCGCAGATGCTCCGGCCGCTCATCGAGCTGGCCAATCGCGCCGAGTCCGGCCTCCCGCGCATCGCCGCGGTGGTCGATGTGCGCGGCCGTAATTTCTTCGAAGACCTGCAGTCGATGATCCAGAGCCTGCGCGAGGGCACCAAGGTGCGTGTGCTGTTCCTGGAGGCCTCCGACGCCGTGCTCATCCGCCGCTTCGAGCAGGTGCGCCGTCCGCACCCGCTGCAGGGCAACGGCACCATCCTCGACGGCATCGACGCGGAGCGCGCGCGGCTGCGCGAGATCCGCGAGGCGAGCGACATCATCGTCGACACCACGGACCTGAACATCCACCAGCTCGCCACCAACATCACCGACACCTTCGCGGCGGAGGACACCGCCGGCGTGCAGGTGACCGTGATGAGCTTCGGCTTCAAGTACGGCCTGCCGCCGGACGCCGACCTGGTCGCGGATGCGCGGTTCCTCCCGAACCCGTTCTGGAACCCCGAGCTGCGCCCGCACACCGGGCTGGACGAGATCGTCCGCGAGTACGTGCTCCAGCAGGACGGCGCCGAGGAGTTCATCGAGGGCTACGTCGCCGCGATGCGCCCGATCTTCGCCGGCTATCAGCGGGAGAACAAGCGGCACGCGATGATCGCGATAGGCTGCA
Source organism: Leifsonia sp. NPDC056824 (assembly GCF_042789575.1). Taxonomy (NCBI): domain Bacteria; kingdom Bacillati; phylum Actinomycetota; class Actinomycetes; order Micrococcales; family Microbacteriaceae; genus Leifsonia; species Leifsonia sp. NPDC056824. Next base: position 172,611 of record NZ_JBHUAV010000002.1, read on the forward strand.
CGGGAGGGAAGCACCGGTCCGTCGCGATAGCCGAAGAGCTCGCGACCAGGTTGAGGGGCTTCCCCGGCGTCGCGGTCAACACCAAGCACCGCGACCTGGGCCGTGAATGATGCCGGCCGCCCACTTCACGGCGTGACCCGCGCCGTCTTTCACAGTTAGGAATCCGATTGGCTCTCACCGCCGACGTCAAAGACGAACTCACGAAGGTCGAAGTCAGCAAGACGACCGTCCGCGCCGCCGAGCTGGCGACCATCCTGCGGTTCTCCGGCGGACTGCACCTGATCGGCGGCCGGATCGCCGTCGAGAGCGAGCTGGACACGCCGGAGCTCGCCCGGCGCGTGCGTAAAGACCTCGCCGAGCTGTACGGCGTCCGCAGCGACGTCTCCGTGATCTCGGCCTCCGGTGTCCGCCGCGCCAGCCAGTACCTGGTGCGCGTGCTGGAGGGCGGTGAGACGCTCGCCCGCCAGACCGGCCTGCTGGACGCCCGCCGCCGGCCCATCCGCGGCCTCCCGAACCGGCTCACCACGGGCTCCCGCGAGGAGTTGTCCGCCGTCTGGCGTGGCGCATTCCTCGCGAACGGCTCGCTGACCGACCCGGGCCGCTCGGCCGCGCTGGAGGTCACCTGCCCCGGCAACGAGGCCGCCATGGCGCTCGTCGGCGCCGCCGGCCGCCTCGGGGTGTCCGCCAAGGCCCGCGAGGTGCGCGGCGTGCACCGCGTCGTCATCCGCGACGGCGAGGCGATCAGCGCGATGCTCGTCGTGATGGGCGCGACCGACACCGTGGCCAACTGGGAGGAGCTCCGCCAGCGCCGCGAGGTGCGCGCGACGGCGAACCGCCTGGTGAACTTCGACGACGCCAACCTGCGCCGCTCCGCCCAGGCCGCCGTCGCCGCCTGCTCCCGCGTCGAGCGCGCCCTGGAGATCCTCGGCCCCGACATGCCGGAGCACCTGCGCTACGCCGGCGAGCTGCGCCTGGCGCACCGCGACGCGAGCCTGGACGAGCTCGGCCACCACGCCGACCCGCCCATGACGAAGGACGCCGTCGCCGGCCGCATCCGCCGCCTGCTGGCGATGGCCGACAAGAAGGCGTCGGAGCTGGACATCCCCGGCACCGACGCGAACCTCCCCGCCGACCTGGATGAGGTGTAGTTTCCGGATGGGCCTGCGGCCGGGAAGGAACCGGAGACCGGCCGGGTTGCCCTCAGTAGACTGAAGAAGTCGCCCGAATCGGGTCTCGAAGAAGAACAACTGTGGAGATGAGTAATGGCTGACTACACGCTCGCCGAACTTCCGTACGACTACTCGGCCCTGGAGCCGAACATCAGCGGCCGGATCATGGAGCTGCACCACGACAAGCACCACAAGGCCTACGTGGACGGCGCCAACACCGCCATCGCCAAGCTGGCGGAGGCGCGCGACGCCGACGACCTGACGTACGTCAACAAGCTGCAGAAGGACCTGGCGTTCAACCTCGCGGGCCACGTCAACCACACGGTCTTCTGGAACAACCTGTCCCCGGAGGGCGGCGACAAGCCGACCGGCGAGCTGGCTGCGGCGATCGACGAGTTCTTCGGCTCGTTCGACAAGTTCCGCGCGCACTTCACCGCCTCGGCGCTCGGCATCCAGGGCTCCGGCTGGTCGATCCTCGCGTGGGACTCGCTGGGCCAGAAGCTCATCATCGAGCAGCTCTACGACCACCAGGGCAACCTCGCGGCGGCCACCGTCCCGCTGCTCCTCCTCGACATGTGGGAGCACGCGTTCTACCTCGATTACGTGAATGTGAAGGCGGATTACGTCAAGGCGTTCTGGAACATCACCAACTGGGCCGACGTCTCCGACCGCTTCACCCGGACCCGCGAGAAGACCTCGGGTCTGCTGCTACTGTCGTAGCGGGTGGGCGTCCCGGGAGGGACCCTTCCCGGGACGCCGCCGTCCGCCACAACACCCACATGGCGCCGTCCGGCGCCCCCCATCAAGCAACGGGAGACATCTGTGTCCGTAAAGATCGGAATCAACGGGTTCGGTCGCATTGGTCGCAACTACCTGCGTGCGGCCCTCGCCAAGGGCAGCGACCTCGAGATCGTCGCGGTGAACGACCTCACCGACAACAAGACGCTCGCGCACCTGCTCAAGTACGACTCGATCACGGGCCGCCTGGACGCCACGGTGGAGCTGGAGGGCGACAGCATCGTCGTCAACGGCAAGCCGATCAAGGTCCTCGAGGAGCGCGACCCGGCCAACCTCCCGTGGGGCGAGCTGGGCGTGGACATCGTCATCGAGTCCACCGGGCGCTTCACCAAGGCCGCCGACGCCAAGAAGCACATCGCGGCGGGGGCCAAGAAGGTCATCATCTCCGCTCCGGCCACCGACGAGGACGCCACGTTCGTCATCGGCGTGAACGAGCACCTGTACGACCCGGAGAAGCACAACATCATCTCCAACGCGTCGTGCACCACGAACTGCCTCGCGCCGCTGGCCAAGGTCTTCAACGACGAGTTCGGCATCGAGCGCGGTCTGATGACCACGGTCCACGCCTACACCGCCGACCAGAACCTCCAGGACGGCCCGCACAGCGACCTCCGCCGCGCCCGCGCCGCCGCGATCAACATCGTCCCGACCTCCACCGGCGCCGCCAAGGCGATCGGCCTGGTCCTCCCGGAGCTCAAGGGCAAGCTCGACGGCTTCGCGCTGCGCGTGCCGGTCCCCACCGGCTCGATCACCGACCTGACCGTCACCGCCTCGCGCCCGGTCACCGCCGACGAGGTCAAGGCCGCGTACAAGAAGGCCGCGGAGGGTCCGCTCAAGGGCATCCTCAAGTACACCGAGGACGAGATCGTCTCCTCGGACATCGTCTCCGACCCGCACTCGTCGATCTTCGACTCCGGGCTGCTGCGCGTCCTCGGCGACCAGGTCAAGCTCTCGAGCTGGTACGACAACGAGTGGGGCTACTCCAACCGTCTGGTCGACCTGACCGAGTACGTCGCCGAGCGTCTGTAAGGGCCGGAACCGACGTGACGCTCCGCACTCTCGACTCACTCGGTTCGCTCGCAGGAAAACGCGTCGTCGTCCGCTGTGATCTGAACGTCCCCCTCCAGGACGGGAAGATCACGGACGACGGTCGCGTGCGAGCGTCGATTCCCACGCTGGACGCCCTGATCAATCAGGGCGCCAAGGTGGTCGTGATCTCCCACCTGGGCCGCCCGGAGGGCGCTCCCGACTCGAAGTACAGCCTGGCGCCGGTCGCCCAGCGGCTCTCCGAGCTGCTCGGCAAGCCGGTGACCTTCGCGCAGGACACCGTCGGCGCCGGCGCCGAGTCCGCCGTCGCCGGCCTGCAGGACGGCGACGTCGCCCTGCTGGAGAACCTCCGGTTCAACCCGGGGGAGACCGCCAAGGACGAGGCGGAGCGCCAGGCGTTCGCCGCCAAGCTCGCCGCGTTCGGCGACGCCTTCGTGTCGGACGGCTTCGGCGTGGTCCACCGCAAGCAGGCCAGCGTGTACGAGCTCGCGAAGGCGCTTCCGAGCGCTGCGGGCACGCTCATCGCGGCCGAGCTGGACGTGCTCGACCGGCTCACCGAGAACCCCGAGCGGCCGTACGCGGTCGTGCTCGGCGGCTCGAAGGTCTCCGACAAGCTCGGCGTGATCGGCCACCTGCTGCCGCGCGTGGACTCGCTGCTCATCGGCGGCGGCATGCTCTTCACCTTCCTCGCGGCGCTCGGCCACAAGGTGGGCTCCAGCCTGCTGGAGGCCGACCAGCTCGACACCGTGAAGGGCTACCTGGCGAAGGCCGAGGAGCTCGGCGTGCAGATCGTGCTGCCGCGCGACGTGGTCGTCGCCTCGAAGTTCGGCGCGGACGCGGAGCACGTCGTGCGCCCGATCGACGGCATCGAGGACACCGACTGGGGCGCCTCCGGGCTCGGCCTCGACATCGGCCCGGAGACCGGCGAGCTGTTCTCGGAGTACATCCGCGGCGCTCACACGGTGTTCTGGAACGGCCCGATGGGCGTCTTCGAGCTGGCTCCGTTCGCGGCGGGCACCAAGGCGATCGCGCAGGCGCTCACCGAGGTCGACGGCCTCAGCGTGGTCGGTGGGGGAGACTCCGCTGCCGCCGTGCGCGCGCTCGGTTTCGCCGACGATCAGTTCGGTCACATTTCTACCGGTGGCGGTGCGAGCCTCGAGTTCCTCGAGGGCAAGCACCTGCCGGGTCTGGAGGTCCTGGGATGGCAGCAGTGAACGAGTCCGTGCGGCGGGTCCCGCTGATCGCGGGCAACTGGAAGATGAACCTCGACCACCTGCAGGCGATCGCGGTCGTCCAGAAGCTGGCGTGGACCCTCAAGGACGCCGGGCACGACTACTCGGCCGTCGAGGTCGCGGTGTTCCCGCCGTTCACCGACCTGCGCAGCGTGCAGACGCTGATCTCGGCCGACAAGCTGCCGATCGCGTTCGGCGGCCAGGATGTCTCCGAGCACGACTCGGGTGCATACACCGGCGAGGTCGCGGCGTCGTTCCTCGCCGCCCTGGAGTCGCGCTACGTGATCATCGGCCACTCGGAGCGGCGCACGCTGCACAACGAGACCGACGAGCAGGTCGCGGCGAAGGTCGCGCAGGCCGTCAAGAACAACATCGCGCCGATCATCTGCGTCGGCGAGACGGCGGAGGACCTGGAGACGCACGGCGCGAGCGCCGTGCCGGTCGCCCAGCTCCGCGCCGCCCTGGCGTCCGTCGACTCGGCCGCCGACTTCGTGGTCGCGTACGAGCCGGTCTGGGCCATCGGGTCCGGGCAGGCGGCGACGCCGGAGCAGGCCGAGCAGGTGGCCGCCGCGCTGCGCGCGGTCATCGTCGAGAAGCTCGGCGAGGAGGTCGCGGCCAAGACGCGCATCCTCTACGGCGGCTCGGTGAAGTCGGGCAACATCGCCGGCTTCATGCGCGAGCCGAACGTGGACGGCGCGCTCGTCGGCGGCGCGAGCCTCGACGTGGCCGAGTTCTCCGCGATCATCCGCTACCAGAAGCACGTCGGACTCTGACGACGCGCGGCGGCTCCCCGGAACGCCGGTGAGCCGTCGCGCCCTTCGGCGGTTATACTGGCTGTTGGTTTTGTCGGGCGCGAGCCCGGTCGCATCGAAAGGTCAAGCGTGCAGATTCTCACGGTCATCCTCCAGGTCCTGCTGGGGATCACCAGCCTCCTGCTGACCCTCCTCATCCTGTTGCACAAGGGACGCGGTGGCGGCCTCTCCGACATGTTCGGCGGCGGCGTCACGTCCAACCTCGGCGCGTCGGGCGTCGCGGAGCGCAACCTCAACAGGATCACCGTCATTCTCGGGCTCATCTGGATCACCTGCATCGTCGTCCTCGGGCTCATCACCAAGTTCAGCGCCTGACCGGCGCGCCTTCACCAGAGGAGAAGCATGGCATCCGGAGGAAGCGCAATCCGCGGTTCGCGCGTCGGCGCGGGCCCGATGGGGGAGCAGGACCGGGGGTTCCACGCCGAGCGCGTGGCCGTCTCGTACTGGGACGCCCTCGGCAACGAGACCGTCCGCTATTTCGCGGCGAACCTGCCCGACGAGGAGATCCCCGATGTGATCGACTCGCCGTCGACCGGCCTCCCGGCCGGCCGCGACAAGGAGAACCCGCCGTCGGTCGCGAAGGCGGAGCCCTACAAGACGCACCTGGCCTACGTGAAGGAGCGCCGTTCGGAGGAGGAGGCGGAGCAGCTGCTCGAAGACGCCCTCAACCAGCTCCGCGCCCGCCGCGGCAAGCCCACCAGCAACTAGCACCAACGAGGAAGCCCCGCCGGTCCGAGACCGGCGGGGCTTCTTTCGTTGCCACGATCGAGGGGACGCAACACGCCGCCGCACGAGCGGCGGAACGGCGTGTCGCGTCCCCTCGATGCTCAGTAGCTCGGGGCGATGAGGTTCTCCGGCACGTTGACCGAGGCGTCCTTGTCCACGAAGAACACGGTGCGCTTGCGGCCCTTGGCGCCGGCGACCGGCACCTCCGTGTAGCTCGCGCCCGCCAGCGCCAGGCCGAGGGCGCTCGCCTTGTCGCTGCCCGACAGCACCAGCCAGACCCGGTCGGAGGCGTTGAGCACCGGCCGGGTGAGGCTGAGCCGCTGCGGCGGCGGCTTCGGGGACTCGCGCTCCGCGATCACGGTGGCCTCCGTCTCGCGGATGCCGGCGCGGTCGGGGAACAGCGACGCGATGTGGCCGTCCGGCCCGACGCCGAGGAAGGTGATGTCGAACTTCGGGAAGGCGGCGCCCTCCGGGGCGAACGCCTCCAGCTCGGCCGCGTACACGCGTGCGGCCTCCTCGATGTCCGGGATCTCGTCCGACGCCGGGAACGGGTGGATGTTCTCCGGCGGCACAGGCAGGTGGTCGAGCAGCGCCTCGCGCGCCTGGCGCTCGTTGCGCTCCTCGCTCGACTTCTCGACGAAGCGCTCGTCGCCCCACCAGAAGTGCACCTTCGACCAGTCGATGGTGTCGCGCGCGGGGGAGCCGTTGACGGCCTCCAGCACGGCGATGCCCATCGTGCCGCCCGTCAGCGCGATGTTCGCCGCGCCCAGGTCGTCGAGGATGTCGATCGTCTTGGTGAGGAAACGCGCGGCCACCGACGCGGCGAGTGCTTCCTTGTCGGGGTGGACGAGCACCCGCCGTTCGTTCGTCATGCTGTCGCGCCCGCTCCTTCGTCGGAGGTCTCGAGCATCCCGAGACCCTTCGTGATGACCTCACCGTACAGGTCATCCGGGTCCAGCCTACGCAGTTCCTCGGCGAGACAGTCGCGGAGGCTGCGCCGCGGCAGCGACAGGTCGTGGGTGGGCTGGCCGGGCTGGGACAGCCGCGCGATGTTCGGCACCTCGCGCTCGAGCTCGATGGTGCCGGTCGCGCGCTCCATCCGCACGCCGTGGATGCCGCCGGAGCCGATCGCGCGCGAGGCGAGGTCGTACTTCACCGGCACCTGGAGCTGCAGGCGCAGCCAGGCGGCGAGCAGGAGCGTGGAGGGCGAGTCGGCCGCGCCGGCCACATCCACCGCGGTGATCGGCTCGTACGGCGGCTGGTCGAGCACGGCGGCGAGCTGCGCGCGCCACAGGGTGAGCCGGGTCCAGGCGAAGTCCGTGTCGCCGGGGGCGTACGTCTCGGCCAGGTGGAACAGCGCCTCCTGCGGGTTCGGCTGGGCCGACGCGTCCGTGATGCGGATCGTGGCGATGCGGCCGAGCGGGGAGGTCGACGCCTTCGCGGGCGCGATCCCCGGCCACCAGACGACGACGGGGGCGTCGGGGAGCAGGAGGCCGGTGACCAGGCCCTCCTGGTCGCTCGCGGTCTCGCCGTAGGCGCGGAGCACGATGACCTCGCTGGCGCCCGCGTCGCCGCCGACGCGGATCTGGGCGTCGAGACGTCCGCTACCACTGTGTTGACCGCTGCTGGGACTGCGCTCCTCCTCGGTCGAGACCACGATGACACGCATCGGGTGCTCGCGGGAGGCGTCGTTGGCGGCCTCGATGGCCTCCTCCTCCTGGCCGAGGTGGGTCGCGATGATGAGCGTCAGCACGCGGCCGAGGGCGACGGCGCCGCCCTCCTCGCGGATCTTGACGAGCGCCTTCGAGATGTTGCTCGTCGTGGTGTCGGGCAGATCGACGATCATGGACGCCTCCAGACGCGGCCGTCGCGGGCGAGGAGCTCGTCGGCGGAAGTCGGGCCCCAGGTTCCGGGGCGGTACTGCTCGGGCTGGCCCTGCGTGGCCCAGAACTCCTCGATCGGGTCGAGGATCTTCCAGGACAGCTCGACCTCCTCGTGCCGCGGGAACAGCGGCGGGTCGCCCAGCAGGACGTCGAGGATGAGCCGCTCGTAGGCCTCGGGGCTCGCCTCGGTGAAGGCGTGGCCGTAGCCGAAGTCCATGCTCACGTCGCGCACCTGCATGCCGGCGCCGGGGACCTTCGAGCCGAAGCGGATGGTGACGCCCTCGTCGGGCTGCACGCGGATGACGAGCGCGTTCTGGCCGAGCGCGCTGGTCTGCGACTCCGCGAAGAGCTGCTGCGGCGCACGCTTGAACACGACCGCGATCTCGGTGACCCGGCGGCCCAGGCGCTTGCCCGCGCGCAGGTAGAACGGGACGCCGGCCCAGCGGCGGGTGCCGATGTCGAGCTTGATCGCCGCGTAGGTCTCCGTGGTGGAGTCGGGGTTCATCCCGTCCTCCTCCAGGAAGCCGACGACCTTCTCGCCGCCCTGCCAGCCGCTGCCGTACTGACCGCGTGCGGTCGACTTCGCCAGGTCCGCGGGCAGCCGCACGGCCGCGAGCACCTTCTCCTTCTCAGCGCGCAGGTCCGCGGCGTCGAACGAGATGGGTTCCTCCATCGCCGTGAGGGCGAGGAGCTGCAGCAGGTGGTTCTGGATGACGTCGCGCGCCGCGCCGATGCCGTCGTAGTAGCCGGCCCGGCCGCCCACGCCGATGTCCTCGGCCATCGTGATCTGCACATGGTCGACGTAGTTGGCGTTCCAGATCGGCTCGTACAGCTCGTTCGCGAAGCGCAGCGCCAGGATGTTCTGGACCGTCTCCTTGCCGAGGTAGTGGTCGATGCGGAAGACCGAGTCGGGCGGGAACACCGACTCCACGACGTGGTTGAGCTCGCGCGCCGTCTTCAGGTCGCTGCCGAACGGCTTCTCGATGACGACGCGGCGCCAGCCGGTGCCCGACTGGTCGGCCAGCCCCGACTTCTTGAGCTGCTCGGTGACGAGCGGGAACGCCTTCGGCGGGATGGACAGGTAGAACGCGTGGTTGCCCATCGTGCCGCGCTCGACGTCCAGCTTCTCGACGGTCTCCTTGAGCCGTGTGAACGCCTCGGCGTCGTCGAACTCGCCCGAGACGAACCGGATGCCCTGGGCGAGCTGCTTCCAGACGTCGTCGTCGAACGGGGTGCGCGCGTACTGCTTGACCGCGTCGTAGACGACCTTCTCGAAGTCCTGGTCCTCCCAGTCGCGGCGGGCGAACCCGACGAGCGAGAAGCCGGGCGGCAGAAGGCCGCGGTTCGCCAGGTCGTAGACGGCCGGCATCAGCTTCTTGCGCGACAGGTCACCCGTCACGCCGAAGATGATGAGGCTGCTCGGCCCCGCGATGCGGTTGAGGCGACGGTCGGAGGCCAACCGCAGGGGATTGAACTCCGGGGTGATCTCCACCGGTGACATCTGGCTCCTCTAGTTGACGGCCTCGAACAGCGAGACGACGTCGGCCTCGGGGTTCGAAAGGGTCAGGGTCAGCACCGGGCGGCCGTGCTCGCCGAGCACGCTCGCGTCGCCGGCGGCCTGGGCCTGGATGAGCTGGCCGAACGTGAACGGACGGTCAGGGATCGCCAGGTCCTCCGGCGCTGCCGCGGTGAGCTGCAGGAACACGCCGACGGCAGGGCCGCCCTTATGGAACTGACCGGTCGAGTGCAGGAAGCGCGGACCCCAGCCGAAGGTGACGGGGCGGCCGGCCTTGGCGGCGAGCAGGTCGCGGATGCCCGCGAGCTGCGGCAGCGCCAGGCGGTCGACGTAGGCCTGCACCGAGACGTAGCCGTCCGGTCCGAGCTGCGCGAGGAGGGCGTCCACGGCGCCGTCGAGCGTCGACGCGTCGCCGAGGAACGACCCGGTGGTGCGCACCTCGACGCCGCCCGCGGTGAACGCGGGCGCTGCGGTCTCCGGGCGGTTCTCGAGCAGCGCGCGCGCGGCGACCTTGGCGGCCTCCACGTCGGGCTGGTCGAACGGGTTGATCCCGAGCAGGCGACCGGCGACCGCGGTGGCGTACTCCCAGACGATGAGCTGGGCGCCCAGGCTGCCGGAGACGAGGATCTCGCCCTCGTGCCGGTCGGAGGGGAACAGGTGCCGGGCCTCCGCGTTGGCGACGAGCCGCACGACCTGCAGGTCCGCCGGCTTCGACGTGAGCTCGGGGGCGAGCGTGTCGAGCACGACGGGGAGCAGGCCGGTGCCCTCCTTGCCGGTGGACTCCGCGATGAGCTGCTCGGCCCAGTCGGCGAACCCGACGATGTGGGTGCCGTCCGCGACGATTCCCAGCTTGTCCTTGAGCGGGTTGGAGCCGGCGATGGCTGCGCCGAGCACGAGGCCCGGGTTCGCCTTGTTGTCGACGGCGAGCTCGATGAGCGTCGCTTCCGCCTCGTCCAGCAGCTCGGAGATGTCCACGCCGGCGAGACCGGACGGGACCAGCCCGAACGCGGTGAGCGCCGAGTAGCGGCCGCCCACGTTGGGGTCGGCGTTGAAGACGCGGTAGCCCGCCTCGCGCGCCGACTGGTCGAGCGGCGAGCCCGGGTCGGTGACGACGACGATGCGCTCGGTCGGGTCGATCCCGGCGTCGCGGAACCACTTCTCGTAGACGCGCTTCTGGCTGTCGGTCTCCAGGGTCGAGCCCGACTTGGAGGAGATGACGACGGCGGTCGCCGGGAGGCGGTCGCGTAGCGCCGACAGCACCTGACCGGGGTCGGTCGAGTCGAGGACGGTGAGCTCGGCCTCCGCGGTGCGGGTGATGACCTCCGGCGCGAGCGAGGAGCCGCCCATGCCGCCGAGGACGATGTGGTTGACGCCCTTGGCGTGCAGCTGCTCGCGCAGCGCGACGATCTCGGCGACCAGCGGGCGCGAGATCGCGACGGCCTCGGTCCAGCCGAGGCGCTTCTCGGCCTCCGGCTCCGCGGCCGGGCCCCAGAGGGCCGGGTCCTGCGCGGTGATGCCGGAGCCGACCCGGTCGGCGACGAGCTGCGGCACGACCGACGCGACGGCCCGGGCCGCCGCGCCGGTGACATGGATGCGGAAGGTCACTTGGCGGCCTCCAGAGCGTTCGTGACGGTCTCGACGAGCTCGCCCCACGAGACGTTGAACTTGTCGACGCCCTCGCGCTCGAGCGTGGCGGTCACGTCGTCGTAGGAGATGCCGAGGCCGGCCAGCGCGTCGAGGACGCCCTTCGCGTCGGCGTAGTTGCCCGTGACCGTGTCGCCGGCGATCGTGCCGTGGTCGAAGGTCGCCTCCAGCGTCTTCTCCGGCATGGTGTTGACCGTGTTCGGCGCGACCAGCTCGGTGACGTAGAGGGTGTCGGGCAGGCTCGGGTCCTTCACGCCGGTGGAGGCCCAGAGCGGGCGCTGCTCGTTCGCGCCCGCGGCCACGAGGGCCTTGGCGCGGTCGGTGGCGAACTCCTGCTCGTACAGCTCGTAGGCGAGGCGGGCGTTGGCGATGCCGGCCTTGCTCTTGAGCGCGTACGCCTCGTCGGTGCCGATCGCGGTCAGGCGCTTGTCGACCTCGGTGTCCACGCGGGACACGAAGAACGACGCGACCGACTGGATGCCGGAGAGGTCGATGCCCGCGGCCTTGGCCTTCTCGAGGCCGGTCAGATAGGCGTCGATCACCTGGCGGTAGCGCTCGAGGCTGAAGATCAGCGTGACGTTGACGCTGATGCCGGCCGCGATGGTCTCGGTGATGGCCTCCAGGCCCTCGACCGTCGCCGGGATCTTGATCAGGACGTTGGGCTTGTCGACCTTGGCGGCGAGCTTCTTGGCCTGCTCGATGGTGCCGTGCGCGTCGTGCGCGAGGCCGGGCTCCACCTCGATGGAGACGCGGCCGTCGACGCCGTTGCTGGCCTCGTAGACGTCGTGGAAGATGTCGCTGGCGTCGGCCACGTCGTCGGTCGTGATCTCGAAGATCGCGTCCTCGACGCTCGTGCCGGCGGCGGCGAGCTCCTTCACCTGGGCGTTGTACGCCTCGCCCTTGGAGAGGGCGGCGGCGAAGATCGTCGGGTTGGTGGTCACCCCGACGACGTTGCGCTCGGCGATCAGCGCCTGGAGGCCGCCCGTGGCGATGCGCTCACGGGACAGGTCGTCCAGCCAGATGCTGACGCCGGCGGCGGAGAGCTCGGCCGTGGGGGAGGAGGTGGTGGAAGTGGTGTCGGTCATCGTGGTTTCTTCTTCTCTTCTTCCGTGCCCGCGCTCAGAGCGACGCGAGCGATTCCTTGGCTGCGGCGACGGCGTGCTCGGTGGTCATGCCGAACTCGCGGAACAGCGTCTTGTAGTCGGCCGAGGCCCCGAAGTGCTCGATCGAGACGCTGCGGCCGTGGTCGCCGACGATCTTGTCCCAGGCGAGCGCCAGGCCGGCCTCGATGGAGACGCGGGCCTTGAGGTCCGTCGGCAGCACCTTCTCCTGGTAGGCGGCGTCCTGCTCGTGGAACCACTCCAGGCAGGGGGCCGAGACGACGCGGGCGTTGATGCCCTCGCCGCGGAGCACCTCGCGGGCCTCGAGCGCGATCTGGACCTCGGAGCCGGTGGCGATGAACAGCACGTCGGGCGTGCCGCCCGGGGCCTCGGCGAGGATGTACGCGCCCTTGGCGACGTTGGCCGCGGAGGCGAGCGTGTCGCCGGTGGCCTCGCCGTCGCCGCGCTCGAACACCGGGATGTTCTGGCGGGTCAGCGCGATGCCGGCCGGGCCGCCGCGACGCTCCAGGATGGTCTTCCACGCGTAGGCGACCTCGTTGGCGTCACCGGGGCGGACGACGTCGAGGTGCGGGATGGCGCGGAGCGTCGAGAGCTGCTCGATCGGCTGGTGCGTCGGGCCGTCCTCGCCGAGGGCGACGGAGTCGTGCGTCCAGACGAAGATCGACGGCACCTGCATCAGCGCGGCCAGGCGGATCGCCGGGCGCTGGTAGTCGCTGAAGATCAGGAACGTGCCGCCGAATGCGCGGGTGGGGCCGTGCAGCACGATGCCGTTGAGGATCGCGGCCATCGCGTGCTCGCGGATGCCGAAGTGCAGCACGCGGCCGTACGGGTTGCCGGTCCACTCGTGCGTCGAGTGCACGGTGGGGACGAACGACGCGGCGCCCTCGATGGTGGTGTTGTTCGACTCGGCGAGGTCGGCCGAGCCGCCCCACAGCTCGGGCATGACACCGGCGATGGCGTTGATGACCTTGCCGCTCGCGGCGCGGGTCGAGACGTCCTTGCCGGCCTCGAAGACCGGGAGGGCCTCCTCGAAGCCCGCGGGCACGTCGCCGGAGAGCAGGCGGTCGAGGAGCTCCTTGCGCTCCGGATTGGCGGCGGCCCAGGCGTCGAAGCCCTTCTGCCACTCGGCGTGCTCCTCCGCGCCCCGGTCGATCGCCGTCCGGGTGTGCTCGATGACGTCCTCGGCGACCTCGAAGGTCTGATCGGGGTCGAAGCCGAGCACCTCCTTGACGGCGCGCAGCTCGTCGGCGCCCAGGGCGGAGCCGTGGATCTTGCCGGTGTTCTGCTTCTTGGGGGCCGGCCAGCCGATGATCGTCTTGAGCACGATCAGCGACGGCTTGTCGGTGACCTGCTGCGCGTTCACGATGGCCTGGTGCAGCTCCTGCACGTCCTCCTCGTAGACGCCGGTCTTCTTCCAGTCGACCACCTGGACGTGCCAGTGGTACGCCTCGTAGCGCGCCTTGACGTCCTCGGTGAAGGCGATGTTGGTGTCGTCCTCGATCGAGATCTGGTTGGCGTCGTAGATGGCGATCAGGTTGCCGAGCTGCTGGTGGCCGGCGAGGCTGGACGCCTCCGAGCTGATGCCCTCCTCCAGGTCGCCGTCGCTCGCGATGACGTAGACGTGGTGGTCGAACGGGCTCGTGCCCTGCTCGGCCTCCGGGTCGAACAGGCCGCGCTCGAAGCGCTGCGCGTAGGCGAAGCCGACCGAGGAGGAGATGCCCTGGCCGAGCGGGCCGGTGGTGATCTCGACGCCCTTGGTGTGGCGGTACTCGGGGTGGCCGGGGGTGAGCGAGCCCCAGGTGCGGAGCGCCTTGAGGTCGTCGAGCTCGAGGCCGTCGCCGGCGAGGTAGAGCTGGATGTACTGGGTGAGCGAGCTGTGGCCTGCAGACAGGATGAAACGGTCGCGGCCGAGCCAGTGCTCGTCGTGGGGGTCGCGGCGCATGACCTTCTGGAACAGCAGATACGCGGCGGGGGCGAGGCTCATCGCGGTGCCGGGATGCCCGTTGCCCACCTTCTCCACTGCGTCGGCCGCGAGGACGCGCACCGTGTCTACTGCCTTGTTGTCAATGGGTTCCCACTGCAGAGCTGCCACGTTGAAAACTGACCCTTCCTAGAGGTGGTGAGGGTCGTCGTGAAACCCGCACCGGTTGAGGTAGTGCGCGCCGTGGACGTCATCGGCGCCGGTCACTTCTTCCGTCACAGTCCTACAAACGGGCTTCGAGGGATAGGGGTCCCGGCTGGCGAGCACCTCCAAGTATAGGTAACACGCACGAAACCTGCGGTGTTCCTGGAGGTCCGTGCGCTACCACGCGGCGGCCTGGCGCGGAAGACTGCGGAACTGCACCGGTGTCGTAGACTGGTCGCGGTCTGTAACAATCCGCACAGTCGCCGGGACACCTCGTGAGACCGGCGTCCCGCGGCCGCACGATCCCAGTAGTACGAGGAGCAATGGACGTCGCTGTAGAGAGCCGTGTCGCACCGGCGGCCCGCATCGGTGTCGCACGCAAGGCCAAGGCGTATCTCGCCCTCACCAAGCCGCGCGTCGTCGAGCTGCTGCTGGTCACGACCGTCCCCACGATGATCCTCGCCGCGCACGGCATCCCGAACCTCTGGCTCGTGCTCGCCACGGTGGTCGGCGGCTACATGTCGGCCGGCTCCGCGGGCGCGTTCAACTGCTACATCGACCGCGACATCGACCGCGTGATGCGCCGCACCAAGCGTCGTCCGCTGGTCACCGGCGAACTGAGCGACCGGGAGGCACTCGTGTTCGCGTGGGCGCTCGGCATCGCCTCGGTGCTGGTGCTCGGCTTCTTCACGAACTGGTTGGCTGCGGCGCTGTCGGTCGGCGCCATCCTGCTCTACGTCGTCTTCTACACGCTCATCCTCAAGCGCCGCACCGCCCAGAACATCGTCTGGGGCGGCGTGGCCGGCTGCATGCCGGTACTGATCGGCTGGGCCGCGGTCACCGGCTCGCTCGCCTGGCCGCCGGTCATCCTGTTCGGCATCATCTTCCTCTGGACGCCGCCGCACTACTGGCCGCTGTCGATGAAGTACCGCGAGGACTACAAGGAGGCCGGCGTGCCGATGCTCGCCGTCGTCCGCGGCCGCACGGTCGTGGGCCTGCAGGTCGTCCTGTACGCGTGGGCGATGGTCGCCTGCTCGCTGCTGCTCATCCCGGTCGCGCACATGGGGCTGCTCTACACCGTCGTCTCGCTGGGCGCGGGCTGCTGGTTCCTCTACGAGTCGCACCGGCTCTACAACCTCGCCATCCGCCACGAGCACGTCTCGCCGATGCGCGTGTTCCACGGCTCCATCGCCTACCTGACGCTCATCTTCCTCGCCGTCGCGATCGACCCGCTCCTCTGGTTCTGACGCGCGCGATTCGTGCCGAATCTCGCGAATGCGCGCCGCTTTCGCGACATTCGTGACGAATGTGCGCGCGGCGATTCGTGCCGAATGTGGTGATTGAGCGCGGGTTTCGCGACATTCGTGACGAATGCGGGCGGCGCTGCTAGCGTCGTGAGCGTGCAGGCGCTGAGGACGGCGCGGCTCGTTCTGGACGCGCCGCGGGAGAGCGACATCCCCGCCGTCCTGGAGGCCTGCAGCGACCCGGAGCTGCTGCGCTGGGTGCCGCTGCCGGAGCCGTACACGCTCGAGAACGCCGAGTTCTTCGTGCGCTCCTACTGCCCGCACGGGCTGGCCAGCGGCCGCTTCACGGTGTGGGCGATCCGGGAGGGCGCGAACGCCCCGCTCGTCGGCGCCGTGGAGGTGCGCAGGGACGAGGCGCCGGGATCGGCGTCCCTCGGCTGCTGGCTGACCCCGTCCGCGCGGCGCAGGGGAGTGATGACCGAGGCGCTGACGGCCGTCTGCGACTACGCGCTGTCGCCGGACGGCTTCGCCCTCGACCGGCTGCGCTGGGAGTACCTGCCGGGCAACGAGGCCAGCAGGAGACTCGCCGACGCGGTCGGCTTCGACTTCGCCGGCGCCCAGCCGCGCACGATCGACTTCCGCGGCGAGCAGCGCGAGGCGCTGACCGGCGTGCTACGCCGCGACGACGTCCGCCGCTGAGCCGGTCGCGACCGGCTCGGGCCGCCGGGCGGCCGTGAGCGACATGACGACCGCGGTCATCACCGCGGCGAGCGTGGCGGCCAGGGTCATGTGGATGCCGACGAGGACCCCGGGCAGGCCGGTGTTGGACTGGATGACCCCCACGGCGATCTGCACGAGCTCCACGCCGAGCAGGAGGAGCGTCAGGCGGTGCACCGGCGTCGCGGTGATCCGCCACGCGCCGATCACCAACACCAGCGTCAGCGCGAAGGTCGCGTACGCCGGGATGGAGTGGACGTGCTCGATGATCTCCGGGTTCAGGCCGGTGCGCGGGGTGTTCGGGTCGCCCGCGTGCGGGCCGGTGCCGGTCGTGACGATCCCGAGGACGATCGTGATGCCCACGACCACGCTCGTGACGTAGGCGGTGACCGCGTACCAGCCGGGGACGGCGCGCACGCGCGGGCCGGGCACGGCGTACACCCGGACGAGGAACACCGTCGTCAGCGCGACCAGCACGATGGAGGTGATGAAGTGCAGGCCGACCACCCACCAGGTGAGCTTGATGAGGACCGTGATCCCGCCCAGGACGGCCTGGAACGGGACGCCGAGACCCGCCGCGAAGGCGAGCCAGAACAGGTCGCGCCGCGTGCGGAGGAGCTTGACCACCATCAGGAACGCGAGGATCGCGAGGATCGCGAGCACGCCGCCGAGCATCCGGTTGCCGAACTCGATCACGCCGTGGATGCCCATCTCCGGCGTGTTCACGATCGAGTCTGCGGTGCACTTGGGCCAGGTCGGGCAGCCGAGCCCGCTCCCCGTGAGCCGAACCGCGCCGCCGGTCGTGACCAGCAGGATCTGAGCCGCGAGGTACAGCCAGGCGACGACCCGGGTGCGCCGATCGACACGGTCGGGCAGCCACGCGATGATGCGCTTCATAGTTCCTGGGTTCCTCAGATCTGTTCGATACTCGGCCAACGTGCAGGCGCGCCTCTACTATTACCGCTTCGCACCTGTAGAATTGGTGGGTTCGAGAAACGCGCGTGAAAGTGCGCGTGCCCGCAAGCGTTTCCTCGCCTGCGGCCGGGGCACTGCCGCCCCAGTCCTCGATCAGTTTAGGTACGTGCTGCGCAGGTCGCAGTACAGCCACCCGCACAATCAGGACGCTCCCGGCGCAAGGCAGACGCGCGCCGCGAGGGGAATGAGCCGGACTGATATCCGGTTGAGAGTGGAAAGAAGCAGAGGTAGATATGTCAGACATCCTGATCGACCGACCGGAACTCGCGAGCCTCGGGCAGTACGAGTTCGGCTGGGCGGACTCCGACGCGGCGGGCGCCTCCGCACGTCGCGGGCTCGGACCGGAGGTGGTCAAGGACATCTCCGCTCTCAAGAACGAGCCGGAGTGGATGCTGCAGCGCCGCCTCAAGGCCCTCCAGCTCTTCGAGCGCAAGCCGATGCCCACCTGGGGCGCCGATCTCTCCGAGATCGACTTCGACAACATCAAGTACTTCGTCCGCTCCACGGAGAAGCAGGCCCAGAGCTGGGAGGACCTGCCGGAGGACATCCGCAACACCTACGAGAAGCTCGGCATCCCCGAGGCCGAGCGCCAGCGCCTCGTCGCCGGCGTCGCCGCGCAGTACGAGTCCGAGGTCGTCTACCACCAGATCCGCGAGGACCTGGAGCAGCAAGGCGTCATCTTCCTCGACACCGACACGGCGCTGCGCGAGCACCCGGAGATCTTCCAGGAGTACTTCGGCACCGTCATCCCGGCCGGCGACAACAAGTTCGCCGCGCTCAACACGGCGGTCTGGTCCGGCGGCTCGTTCGTGTACGTGCCCAAGGGCGTCCACGTCGAGATCCCGCTGCAGGCCTACTTCCGGATCAACACCGAGAACATGGGCCAGTTCGAGCGCACGCTGATCATCGCCGACGAGGACAGCTACGTGCACTACATCGAGGGCTGCACGGCCCCGATCTACAAGTCCGACTCGCTGCACTCCGCCGTGGTCGAGATCATCGTCAAGAAGAACGCCCGCGTCCGCTACACGACGATCCAGAACTGGTCGAACAACGTCTACAACCTCGTCACCAAGCGTGCGACGGCCGCCGAGGGCGCGACGATGGAGTGGATCGACGGCAACATCGGCTCCAAGGTGACGATGAAGTACCCGTCGATCTACCTGATGGGCGAGCACGCCAAGGGCGAGACGCTCTCCGTGGCCTTCGCGGGCCCGGGCCAGCACCAGGACGCCGGCGCGAAGATGATCCACATGGCTCCGTACACGCAGTCCTCGATCGTCTCCAAGTCGATCGCCCGCGGCGGAGGCCGTGCCGGTTACCGCGGCGAGGTGCGGGTGGACGCCAACGCGCACCACGCGGCCAACACCGTGCGCTGCGACGCGCTGCTGGTCGACACCATCTCGCGCTCCGACACCTACCCGTCGATCGACATCCGCGTCGACGACGTGCAGCTCGGCCACGAGGCGACGGTCTCCCGCGTCAGCGAGGAGCAGCTCTTCTACCTGATGTCCCGAGGGCTCCCGGAGGACGAGGCCATGGCGATGATCGTCCGCGGCTTCATCGAGCCGATCGCTCGCGAGCTCCCGATGGAATACGCACTCGAACTCAACAAGCTCATCGAGATGGGCATGGAAGGCTCTGTCGGCTGATATGACGACCCCCAGTACCCCGACGCAGACCCAGGACACCCCAGCGCCGGCGCCGCGGCATCTGCGCGCGCCCGTGCCGGTCCAGACCCGCTCCGAGCGGTTCACCTCCACGCACGTCGCCGACTTCCCGGACGTCACCGGCCGCGAGGTCATGTGGAAGCACACCCCGGTCGCCCGCCTCGCCGAGCTCATCTCCGGTGAGCTGGACGGCTCGCCGTACGTGTTCGACCTGACGCCCGCGCCCGGCGTCACGGCCGAGTGGATCGCCCGCGACGACGCCCGTGTGGGCGCCGCCGGCATCCCGGAGGACCGCGCCTCGGCGAACGCCTGGACGAACTTCGAGCAGGCGCTGCTCGTGTCGATCTCGGGCGACGAAGCCAAGGAGGCCACGCTCACGCGCGCCGCCCTCGGCGGGGCCGCCCGCGCCGCGCACACCGTGGTGGAGGTCGCCCCCGGCGCCCACGCCACGCTCATCCTGCAGAACAGCGGGGCTGCGCACCTGACCGAGAACGTCGAGTTCCTGCTCGGCGCCGACGCGAACCTCACGGTCGTCTCGGTGCAGGAGTGGGACGACGACGCGCTGCACGTCGCGGCGCACTTCGCCGAGCTGGCCGAGGGCGCGCGCATCAAGCACGTCGCCGTCACGCTCGGCGGCGGCGTCGTCCGGCTCAACCCGTCGGCGCACCTCACGGGTGCCCGCTCGGAGGCGACGCTGCTCGGCGCCTACTTCGCCGACGCCTCGCAGCACCTCGAGCAGCAGGTCTTCGTGCACCACGACGGCCCGGAGACCCGCAGCCGCGTGACCTACAAGGGCGCGCTGCAGGGCGAGGGCGCGCGCACGGTGTGGATCGGCGACGTGCTGATCGGCCCGAAGGCGGTCGGCACCGACACCTACGAGCAGAACCGCAACCTCGTGCTCACCGACGGCGCCCGCGCCGACTCGGTGCCCAACCTCGAGATCGAGACCGGCGACATCGTCGGCGCCGGGCACGCCAGCGCCACGGGACGCTTCGACGACGAGCAGCTCTTCTACCTGCAGTCGCGCGGCATCACCGAGGAGGAGGCGCGCCGCCTGGTCGTGCGCGGGTTCCTCTTCGAGATCGTCCAGCAGATCGGCTCGCCCGCGCTGCAGGAGCACCTGCAGACGGCCATCGAGGCCGAGCTCACGGTCTCCGTCACGGCGGCGAGCTGATGGCGGGCTCCCGCGTCGCCTCGGCGGCCGAGCTGGTCGAGAACCAGGCCACCCGCGTGGTGGTCGACGGCGTCCCGATCGCGGTCGTCAAGGACTCGAACGGCGACATCCACGCCATCGGCGATACCTGCACGCACGGCGAGATCTCCCTCGCCGAAGGCTTCATCGAGGGCGAGACGCTGGAGTGCTGGGCGCACGGCTCCCAGTTCTCGCTCATCACCGGCAAGCCGCTCAACCTCCCGGCCTACGAGCCGGTCCCCGTCTTCCAGGTCGAGGTCATCGACGGAGACGTCTACATCGACCCGACCGTCACGAAAGAGATTCAGTAAGCACATGTCAGTCCTCGAGATCCGCGACCTGCACGTCACCGTCGAGACGGACCAGGGCACCAAGCCCATCCTCAACGGTGTCGACCTGACCATCCGCGAGGGTGAGATCCACGCCATCATGGGCCCCAACGGCTCGGGCAAGTCCACCCTGGCCTACACGATCGCCGGCCACCCGAAGTACACGGTCACCAGCGGCACCATCACGCTCGACGGCGAGGACGTCCTCGCGATGACCGTCGACGCCCGTGCCCGCGCCGGTCTGTTCCTCGCGATGCAGTACCCGGTGGAGATCCCCGGTGTGACCAACACCAACTTCCTCCGCACCGCCAAGACCGCGATCGACGGCCAGGCGCCCGCCATCCGCACCTGGGTGAAGGACGTCCGCGAGACGATGGGGCAGCTCCGCATGGACTCCTCGTTCGCCGAGCGCAACGTCAACGAGGGCTTCTCGGGCGGCGAGAAGAAGCGCAACGAGATCCTGCAGCTCGAACTCCTCAAGCCGAAGTTCGCGGTGCTGGACGAGACCGACTCCGGCCTCGACGTCGACGCGCTCAAGGTCGTGTCGGAGGGCGTGAACCGCGCCAAGGCCAACACCGGCCTCGGCATCATGCTGATCACGCACTACACGCGCATCCTCCGCTACATCAAGCCGGACTTCGTGCACGTCTTCGTCGCCGGCCGCGTGGCCGAGGAGGGCGGGCCCGAGCTCGCCGAGCGCCTGGAGGAGGAGGGCTACGACCGCTTCGTCGATGCCCCCGAGCCCGCCAAGGCCGACGCCGTCGACCTGGCCGAAGCGTAGAATCCGATCATGCCCGCCACGCTGAGCCCCGCGCTCTTCGACCAGGTCGAAGAGGCGCTCAAGAACGTCATGGACCCCGAGCTCGGGATCAATGTCGTCGACCTGGGCCTCATCTACGACCTGGCCTGGGATGAGGAGAACAACGCCCTCATCATCTCCATGACCCTCACGAGCGCCGGCTGCCCGCTCACCGATGTGCTCGAGGAGCAGACCGCCGAGAGCCTCGACGGCATCGTGGAGGCGTTCCGCATCAACTGGGTGTGGATGCCGCCGTGGGGTCCCGAGCGGATCACCGACGACGGCCGCGACATGATGCGAGCCCTCGGCTTCGCCATCTAGCGCCGCCACCCCCTCCATCCGTTCCGGAGTTGTGTACGCCGCGCCTCGGCGTGTCGCGTACATAACTCCGGAACGGATCGCTGTTTACCGAACGTTAGGAATACTGCTGTGCTTGCGGTGCATGGACTCGAGCTGCGCGTCGGCGCGCGCCTGCTGATGGACGACGTCAGCTTCCGCGTCGCGGCCGGCGACAAGATCGGGCTCGTCGGCCGCAACGGCGCCGGCAAGACCACCCTCACCAAGGTGCTCGCCGGCGACCTGCTGCCGACCGCCGGCAAGGTCGACCGCTCCGGCGAGCTCGGCTACCTGCCGCAGGACCCGCGCTCGGGCAACCTCGACGACCTCGCGCGCACGCGCATCCTCGACGCCCGCGGCCTCGGCTCGATCGTCCTCGGGATGCAGCAGGCCACGCACGACATGGCCAGCGACGACGCCGCGGTGTCCGCGGCGGCCATGAAGAAGTACGGCCGGCTGGAGGAGAGCTTCCACATGCACGGCGGGTACGCCGCCGAGGCGGAGGCGGCCTCCATCGCCTCCAACCTGAACCTGCCCGACCGCATCCTCGACCAGCCGCTGAAGACCCTCTCGGGCGGTCAGCGCCGCCGCATCGAGCTGGCGCGCATCCTGTTCTCGGACGCGCGCACGCTGATCCTGGACGAGCCGACCAACCACCTCGACGCCGACTCCGTCGTGTGGCTGCGGGACTTCCTCAAGAACTACTCCGGCGGCTTCATCGTCATCTCGCACGATGTGGAGCTGGTGGGCGAGACCGTCAACCGCGTGTTCTACCTCGACGCCAACCGCCAGTCCATCGACATCTACAACATGGGTTGGAAGAACTACCAGCGCCAGCGCGCGGCCGACGAGGAGCGCCGCAAGAAGGAGCGCGTCAACGCCGAGAAGAAGGCGTCCGTCCTCCAGCTCCAGGCAGCGAAGTTTGGCGCCAAGGCGACCAAGGCTGCGGCCGCGCACCAGATGGTCGCGCGCGCCGAGAAGCTGCTTGCCGGCCTCGACGAGGTGCGCCAGGTCGACCGCGTAGCCAAGCTGCGCTTCCCGACGCCCGCCGCGTGCGGGCGGACGCCGCTGCAGGCCTCCGACCTGTCGAAGAGCTACGGCTCGCTGGAGATCTTCACGGCCGTGGACCTCGCGATCGACCGCGGCTCGAAGGTGGTCGTGCTCGGCCTCAACGGCGCGGGCAAGACCACGCTGCTGCGGATGCTCGCGGGCGTCGACCGGCCCGACACCGGACAGGTGGAGCCCGGCCACGGCCTCCGCGTCGGCTACTACGCGCAGGAGCACGAGACGATCGACGTCGAGCGCTCCGTGCTGCAGAACATGGTGTCCTCCTCGCCGTCGCTGACAGAGACCGAGGCGCGCAAGGTGCTCGGCTCGTTCCTGTTCACAGGCGACGACGCGCACAAGCCGGCCGGCGTGCTCTCCGGCGGCGAGAAGACCCGGCTCGCGCTGGCGATGATCGTGGTCTCAGGCGCGAACGTGCTGCTGCTGGACGAGCCGACCAACAACCTCGACCCGGCCAGCCGCGAGGAGATCCTCGACGCGCTCGCGCACTACGAGGGCGCCGTCGTGCTGGTCAGCCACGACGAGGGCGCCGTGGAGGCGCTGAACCCCGAGCGCGTCCTCATCCTCCCCGACGGCGTCGAGGACCACTGGAACCGCGACTACCTCGACCTGATCTCCCTGGCATAGCGCCAGCGAAACGTGACTAATCGCGGAAATCCACGCACGGGTTTCCGCGATTTGTCTCGCTTCGGGTCAGGTGTGGGTGTCGAGGAGGGCGTCTTCGACGTCGGAGTCGGTGCGGCGGAGGGCCCGGCGGCGGGCGCGCTCGGCGGCGCGGGCCTGCTCGGCGGGGTCGTGCTCGTTGCGCTTGTGGTACTCGGTGCGGAGGGCGTAGCCCAGACCGAAGAAGCCGATCAGGGCGAAGATGATCCACTGGATCATGTACGACCAGTGCAGTCCCTCGTCCTGGGTCGGCGGGTCGGTGACCGTCGGCGTCGGCGCGCTCGCGGGGCTCGGCTTCTGCGACGCGAGCAGCCCGTACGCGCCGGTGTAGACGTCGGCGCCGTCGAGCTTCTGCTTGACGACCGAGAGCTGGATGGTGCCGACCTGCATCCCGACGCTGGTGCGGCCCTGGATGGCCGGCTCGCTGGCCTTCAGCCGCGCGATCACGGTCACGGTGCCGGACGGAGCGGCGGGCACATGGTCGGGGGAGTCGGTGTTGTTGCCGGTCGGCACCCAGCCGCGGTCCACGATGAACAGCGAGCCGTCGGCGGTGCGCAGCGGGGTGAGCACCTCGAACCCCGGGCTGCCGTTGAACGGACGGTTGCGCGCCAGGATCTCCTTGTCCTTCTCGTAGGTGCCGGTCACGGTGACGCGCGTCCACTCCTGCGCGGGGGAGTAGGCCGTGAGCGACGGCAGCTCCTGGTCGAGCGGAACGGGGTGCGAATAGAAGTTGGCGGAGATGAGCGCGTTGGCGGCCGCGGCCTCCTTGCTGCGCGCGAGCTGCCAGTTGGAGAGGAAGCCGCAAGCGATGGCGAAGACGATCGCGAACGCGAGGTAGCCGAACCAGCGGCGGGAGAACGCGAAGCCCCACCCGACCGACTTCTGCTCGGGCTTCGATGGCTCGGCGGTCACGCGGTCGTCCTCTCGACGGGCACGACGGCGACCGGGAAGTCCCGCGCCGCGAGGAACTCGCGCAGGTAGTCCACATGCTCGCCGCACGCCAGCCAGACCTTCACCCGGTCGGCGGTGTGGATGCGCGGGTTGCGCCATTCGATCCGCCAGGACGCGGTCTCACGACAGCCGGCGCGGGAGCAGGTGAGCGGCTCGGGTTCGCCCAGTCCGATCACTCGTCCTCCTCGTGTGCGTTCGCGCCGTGCGTGTTCGCACCATGCGCATCCGCGCCGTGCGTGTCAGCGGGTTCCTCGCCCGACTGCTGGCGGCCTCCTCCGGGCGGAGGGGCCATCGGCAGGATATTGCCCGGACGCTGTGCTTCCGCTTCATGCGGCTCCGCGCCGACGTTGGCGATCACCACCGCGATGTACGGCAGGAACACCGCGCCGATCAGCGGGATCGCACCCCACGGCCAGCCGACGAAGATCGCGACGAAGAGGCAGACGATACGGACCCCCATGGCGACGGAGTACTTGATCATCCGCCGCTTGCGCTCCTCGTCCGGGGAGAGCGGGAGATTGGTGATGGACGGGCGTGGCTGCTTCATGTGCGTTGACTCCAGAGTACGTCCATAAACTGGTACCGGTCCGCCACGGACCGAATCGATTGAAGGGATCGTCTGCATGACCACGCCACGCACTGTGCTCGTCACCGGAGGGAACCGGGGGATCGGCTACGCGATCGCCGAGGAGTTCCTCGCTCAGGGGCACAGGGTGGCGGTGACGGCACGCTCGGGCGAGGGCCCGGCCGGCGCGCTCACGGTGCGCGCCGACGTCACCGACGCGGCCTCCGTCGACGCCGCCTTCACCCGGGTGGAGGCCGAGCTCGGCCCGGTCGAGGTGGTCGTGGCGAACGCCGGCATCACCAAGGACACCCTGCTCATGCGGATGAGCGACGAGGAGTTCGACTCGGTCGTGGAGACCAACCTGGGCGGCGCGTTCCGCGTCGTGAAGCGCGCCTCCAAGGGCATGCTGAAGGCGCGCTGGGGCCGCGTCGTGCTCATCTCGAGCGTCGTGGGGCTGTACGGGTCCGCGGGCCAGGTCAACTACGCCGCCAGCAAGGCCGGCCTCGTCGGTATGGCGCGGTCGATCACCCGCGAGCTCGGCGCCCGCGGGATCACCGCCAACGTGGTCGCCCCCGGCTTCATCGAGACCGACATGACCGCGGCCCTCCCGGAGGCGCAGCAGGCCGAGTACAAGCGCAACATCCCGGCCGGCCGCTTCGCGTCGCCGAACGAGGTCGCGCGCGTGGTGGCCTGGGTAGCGGGCGACGACGCGGGCTATGTGTCCGGCGCCGTCATCCCGGTCGACGGCGGCCTCGGGATGGGCCACTAACTTCCACCGAGGGGCACGTCGTTGTCACTTCCGGGCCCCGAAAGTGACAACGACGTGCCCTTCGCGCGTGGTGACAGGGCTCAGCCGCGGAGGCCGAGGAGGGGGAGGACCTGCGCGAGGTCCTGCCGGTCGATCACGAGGTCGGCCTCCTGGCGCACTCGCGGCTTCGCATTGAAGGCGACCGCGAGCCCGGCCTCCGCCATCATCCGCAGGTCGTTGGCGCCGTCGCCGATCGCGACGGTCTGCCGCAGATGCACGCCGGACTCCGCGGCCCAGAACAGCAGCGCCTGAGCCTTCGCCGCGGCGTCGACAACTGGGCCGTCCACCTCGCCGGTCAGCAGGCCGTCGGCGACCGCGAGCCGGTTGGCCCGCCAGTGATCGAGCCCGAGCCGCTCACCGAGCGGGTCGAGCAGCTCGTGGAAGCCGCCGGAGACCACGCCGACCTCGCCGCCCGCGGCCTGCACACCGGCGATGAGCTCCGGCACGCCATCGGTGACGCGGATGCGCTCCCCGACGCGCTCGAAGACCGAGACCGGGAGGCCCTCCAGCGTCCGGACCCGCTCGCGCAGGCTCTCCTCGAAGTCGAGCTCTCCGCGCATGGCGCGCTCGGTGATGTCGGCGACCTCGCTGCGCGAGCCGGCCTCCTCGGCGAGCAGTTCGATCACCTCGTCATGGATCAGCGTGGAGTCGGCGTCGAGGACCACGAGGAAGCGGGCGGCACGCTCGGAGGGGCGGGTGCCGTCGTATGGATGACCGTGCGTCATGGGACGACGTGCACTCCCTTGCCGACGACGGTGATGCCCGACTCGGTGACCGTGAAGCCGCGCGCGCGGTCGCGCTCCGGGTCGACGCCGATGCGCGCTCCCTCCGCCACGACCACGTCCTTGTCGAGGATGGCCCGGCCGACGAACGCGTTCGGCTCGATCAGGGCGCGGTCGAACACCACGGAGTCGATCACCTTGGCCCCGGAGGCGACGGTGGCCCAGGGGCCGAGCACGCTGCGCTCCAGGTGCGCCCCGGAGATGACTGAGCCGAGCGAGACGATCGAGTCGATCGTGGTGCCGAGCGCGCCGCGGCCGTCGCGGACGATCTTCGCCGGCGGCGAGTTGAGCACCTGGCTGAAGATCGGCCACTCCGCGTTGTAGAGGTTGAACACCGGCAGCGCCGAGATGAGGTCCTGGTGGGCCTCGAAGAACGAGTCGATCGTCCCCACGTCGCGCCAGTAGTAGCGGTCGCGGTCCGTCGAACCCGGCACGTCGTTGTTGTTGAAGTCGTACACGGCCGCCTCGTTCCGCGACACGAAGTCCGGGATGATGTCCCCGCCCATGTCGTGGTTGGAGTCGGGCCGGTCGCCGTCGCGGATCACCGCGTCGATGAGAGCGTCCGCATCGAAGACGTAGTTGCCCATCGAGGCGAGCACCTCGTCGGGCGAGTCCGGCAGGCCCACCGGGTCCTTCGGCTTCTCGCGGAACGCCGCGATCCGGTCCGGCTTGTCCGCGTCGACCTCGATCACGCCGAACTGGTCGGCGAGCGCGATCGGCTGGCGGATCGCCGCGACCGTCGCGGGGGCGCCGGAGTCGATGTGGGCCTGCAGCATCTGGTTGAAGTCCATGCGGTAGACGTGGTCGGCGCCGACCACGACCACGATGTCCGGCCGCTCGTCGCGCAGCAGGTTGAGGCTCTGCAGGATGGCGTCGGCCGACCCGCTGAACCAGCGCTTGCCGAGTCGCTGCTGGGCCGGCACCGACGCGATGTAGGAGTTGAGCATCCCGTCCAGCCGCCAGGTCTGCGAGACGTGCCGGTCGAGGCTGTGCGACTTGTACTGCGTCAGCACGACGATCTGGCGGAGCTGGGAGTTGATCAGGTTGGACAGCGCGAAGTCGATGAGCCGGTATTGTCCGCCGAACGGCACCGCGGGCTTGGCGCGGTCGGCGGTCAACGGCATCAGCCGTTTCCCTTCGCCGCCTGCGAGCACGATGCCGAAGATCTTCTTGCCTGCTGCCATAGGCACCACAGTAGAGGCAACCGGGGGGCTGTACTAGCGTTCAGGTCATGCGCGTTGATCTTCTGACCAAGGAGTACCCGCCGGACATCTACGGCGGCGCCGGGGTGCATGTGACCGAGCTGGTCCGTGCGCTGAGGACCGATACGGAGGTCCGCGTGCGCTGCTTCGGCGAGCCGCGGGACGAGGCGGACACGTTCGCGTACCGCGTCCCGGCGGAGCTGGCGGCGGCCAATGGCTCGCTCACCACGCTCGGCGTCGACCTCCAGATGGCGCAGGACTGCGGCGGAGCGGACGTCGTCCACTCGCACACCTGGTACGCGAACGCGGGCGGCCACCTCGCCAAGCTGCTGCACGGCGTCCCGCACGTCGTCACCGCGCACAGCCTGGAGCCGCTGCGGCCGTGGAAGGCCGAGCAGCTCGGCGGCGGCTACCGCGTGTCGAGCTGGATCGAGAAGACCGCGTTCGAGGCCACCGACATGGTCATCGCGGTGAGCGACGGCATGCGCCGCGACATCCTCGCCTCCTACCCGGCGCTGGACCCGCAGAAGGTCACCGTCGTCTACAACGGCATCGACCTGGAGCGCTGGACCCCGCTGCACGACGACGGCAAGGCGCGCGCGCTCGGCATCGACCCCGACCGTCCCGCGGTCATCTTCGTGGGGCGGATCACCCGGCAGAAGGGCCTCCCGTACCTGCTGCGCGCGGCCAGGATGCTGCCGCCGGAGGTGCAGGTCATCCTGTGCGCCGGCGCGCCGGACACCCCCGAGATCCTCGCCGAGGTGACCGGGCTGGTGCAGGGGCTGCAGGCCGAGCGTGACGGCGTCGTCTGGATCGACCGGCTGCTCCCGAACGACGATCTCCGCGCGGCGCTCACCGCCTCCACCGTCTTCGTCTGCCCATCGATCTACGAGCCGCTCGGGATCGTGAACCTGGAGGCGATGGCGTGCGGGCTCCCGGTCGTCGGCACCGCCACCGGCGGCATCCCCGAGGTCATCGTCGACGGCGTGACGGGCCGGCTGGTGCCGATCGATCAGCTCCACGACGGCACGGGCACGCCGACCGATCCGGAGGCGTTCGTGCGCGACCTCGCGGCAGCGCTGACCGAGGTCGCCTCCGACCCCGAGCGGGCCGCCCGCATGGGCGAGGCGGGGCGCGCGCGAGCGGAGACCGAGTTCAGCTGGACGGCGATCGCGGAGCAGACCCGCGCCGTCTACCGGTCCGTGACCTCCGCTTGACGCCGGTAGGCTAGAGCGCATGGCAGGCAGTGTTCTCCGTCTTCACGACGTGTCCGTAGTCCGGGACGGCAACCCCGTCCTCCAGAACGTCGACTGGACGGTGGAGCCGGACGAGCGGTGGGTCATCCTCGGCCCGAACGGCGCCGGCAAGACCACGATGCTGCAGGTCGCCGCCGCGGCCATCCACCCGTCGTCGGGGGAGGCCGTCGTGCTCGGCGAGACCGTCGGCCACAGCGACCTGTCCGAGCTGCGCCCGCTGCTCGGCTTCGCCTCCACCGCGCTGGCCCGGCGCATCCCGCGCACCGAGCGCGTGCTCGACGTGGTCATGACGGCCGCCTATGCGGTGACCGGACGCTGGAACGAGCTGTACGAGGACATCGACGAGCGCCGTGCCCGCCGCGTGCTCTCCGAGTGGCACCTCGACCACCTCGCCGAGCGCACCTTCGGCAGCCTCAGCGACGGCGAGCAGAAGCGCGTGCAGATCGCCCGCTCGGTGATGACCGACCCGGAGATCCTCCTGCTCGACGAGCCGGCCGCCAGCCTCGACCTCGGCGGCCGCGAGGAGCTCGTGCAGCTGCTCGGCGGGTACGCGAGCGACCCGAAGTCCCCGGCCATCGTGATGGTCACCCACCACGTCGAGGAGATCCCGCTCGCCTTCAACCGTGCGCTGCTCCTGAAGGACGGCCGCGTCACCGCCGCCGGCCCGATCGCCGAGGTGCTCACGAGCGAGTCGCTCAGCGAGACCTTCGGGGTGGACGTGGAGCTCACCGAGACCGAGGGACGCTTCACCGCCCGGGCGCGTCAGGCGACGAGCGACTGAGGTATCTGCTAAACTCGATAGCTGGTTCCCCGCATGATCCGCCATCCTGGTGGCTCTGACTGGTGCGGACCGAAAAGCTTCTCGTCCCCGCGCTTTCGCGCGCGGACACGACCGACCGAACACTACGCAACAAGGAAGTCCTCATGAAGACTGGCATCCACCCCGACTACGCCCCCGTGGTTTTCCGCGACCTGGCCTCGGGTGCGACCTTCCTGACCCGCTCCACCGTGAGCAGCGACAAGACCATCGAGTGGGAGGACGGCAACACCTACCCGGTCATCGACGTCGAGATCTCGTCGGAGTCGCACCCGTTCTACACGGGCAAGCAGCGCATCCTCGACTCGGCCGGCCGCGTCGAGAAGTTCAACACGCGCTACAAGAACTTCGGCAAGTAATAAGCCGCAACGCGAACGACCCCGCCCGGGAAGGGTGGGGTCGTTTTCGTGTTCCTGCGGGGCGGTGACGTGAGAGGATCGGCCCGTGGCCAGGAAGAGCAGCGCGACCTTCGCGGAAATCGTCGCAGAGGTGAAACTGTCCGCGGCTGACCGCGCGCAGAGCCGTGCGGCGAAGGACATGCGATTCGGCAGCATCGGGCGCGATGGCGCGCTCTATGATCTGCAGGGTCGTCGGATGACCAGGTCCACCCCCGAGCTCGCACCCGCCGAGGCCGCTGTCCTGGTCCGTGACGGAGCCGGGATCGCGTTCGAGAGCTGCGGGTGCGGTGGCGACAGCGGTTGTGCGATCTCGTGGGCCGGACCCGACGAGGCTGCGGCGGCCGCGCACGCGGACGCACCCGCGTTCGTGCGCGGGTATGGCGCACCCAGTTGGATCGACCTCTGGGAGGGCGACGGCGTTCGCGTGGTCTTCCTGCACGGCGATGTGCGCTGGGGCGACCTGTTCGCCTGAGCATGCGAAAGGCCCCCGTCCTCCGACGGGGGCCTTCTGCAGTGGTCGAACGGCTCAGTAGGTCTTGTAGCCGTGGGTGGCGGCGACGCCCAGGACGACCGCGAAGAGGATGAAGAAGAAGATCGCGAGGGCCACCTCGACGAAGCCGATGATGATGGCCGCGAGGGCGAGGCCGCGGCCCTGCTCGCCGGTGCGCTTGATCTGGGAGAGGGCGACGTAGCCCAGGATGATCCCCACGATGCTCACGAAGAACGCGAGGATGAACGCCACGATCGACATCGTGTTGTAGCCGGGCTGGGCCGGCGGCTGGTACGCGCCGTACTGCGGCTGCGGACGCTGCGGCTCCTGCGGCGGGAGGGGCTGCGGATTCTGGTCGGAGTCACTCATGTCTCAGACAGTAGCGACCCGATGCGATGCCCGGCCAGTCCCCAACCTGCGGGGTGAAGAGGCCTGCGGGGTGACGACTCCCGCGGGGTGAGACCGGTCAGGCCTGCCAGGCGTGCACCGGCCACGCGCCCGACGCCGTGAACTCCGGGTCGCGCACGCGCCGCATGTACTCCTGGAAATCAGCCGCCTGCTCGCGGCACCAGTCCACCTGCTTGCTGTGCAGCTCCACCGCGCCGACCGCGAGCTCCTCGACGTGCCGCTGCGCGAGCGCCTGAGCGAGGCGGCCTGCGGCGATGGCGTCCGCGGCGGCGTCGTGCGCGGCCAGGAGCTCGACGCCGTAGTGCGTCGCCGTGACGGTCAGCGTGCGCTTGCCCGGCCGGAAGCGGTCCACGGCGCGGTCGATCACCAGCGGGTCGATGACGGGGCCGGGGGAGTGCAGCGGCTCGATGCCGTGGCGGCGGGCCTCCCGGTCGAGCAGCGTGAAGTCGTAGGGTGCGTTGTACGCGACGACCGGGATGCCGCGGTCGAACAGGCGGCGGAGCTGGTCGACGATCGCCTCAACGCCCGCCCCGGCGTCCATGCCCTTCTCGCGGGCGAGCTCGGTGCTGATGCCGTGCACCGCCGTGGCCTCCGCCGGGATCTCCACCTCGGGGTCCAGCAGCCAGTAGCGGCCGTGCTTGACCTCGCCGTTCTCGCCGAGCAGTCCGACGTGGGCGGTGACGATCCGCGCGGTCTCGACATCCACACCCGTGGTCTCCAGATCGAAGACGCCGAGTTCGTGATGCCAGTTGCTCATGCAGCCAGCGTAGGAACGACCTCCGTCAGTGCCGCGGAATGCGGCTGGCGTGCCGCGGAACCGGTCACGGCCGGGGCGGTTCGATGTGGAGCCAGTAGAAGTTCTGGGTGCCGAGGGTCAGCGTGAAGCGGCCGTCCTCCGCGACGGTCGGGAACTCCGCTCCGCCGAACAGGTCGTATAGCGCGCTGCCCGCGAACTCGGGGGCCTCCAGCGTCACCGACACCGGGTTGTGCGCGAACGAGAACACGCACAGCACGTCCTCCGGCTGGTCGCCGAAGTGCGTGCCGCTGCCCTCGTACGTGCGCACGAACGCCAGCACCGACTCGTGGTCGGTGGGCAGGACGCGCATGTCGCCGAGGCCGAACACCGGGTGGGCCTTGCGGACGTGGATGACGTTGCGGATCCAGTGCAGGAGCGAGCGCGACTGGGCGAGCTGCGCCTCCACGTTCACCTGGTTGTAGTGGTAGACGAGCGACTGCACGACCGGGAGGAAGAGCTTGCCGGGATCGGCGGTGGAGAAGCCGGCGTTGCGGTCCGGCGTCCACTGCATCGGGGTGCGCGAGCTGTCCCGGTCGGGCAGCCAGATGTTGTCGCCCATCCCGATCTCGTCGCCGTAGTAGAGGAACGGGCTGCCCTCCAGCGAGAACAGCAGGGCGTGGGCGAGCTCCAGCTCGGCGCGCGAGTTGTCGAGCAGCGGCGCCAGGCGCCGCCGGATGCCGATGTTGGCGCGCATCCGCGGGTCGTAGGCGTACCAGCCGTACATCGCCTGGCGGTACTCCTCGCTGACCATCTCCAGGGTGAGCTCGTCGTGGTTGCGCAGGAAGACACCCCACGCCGAGCCCTCCGGGACGTCGGTCGTCTCGGAGAGCACCCGGATCAGCTCGGAGGCCTGCTGGCTGCGCAGCGCGTAGAAGATGCGGGGCATCACCGGGAAGTCGAACGCCATGTGGCACTCGGGCTCGTCGTCCGAGCCGAAGAAGGCGGCGACCTCGCGGGGCCACTGGTTCGCCTCGGCGATCATCATGCGGCCGGGGTACTCCCGATCGACCATCACCCGCAGCTTCTTGATGAACTCGTGGGTGGGCGGCTCGCCCTCGCCGTTGCCCTCGTCCGACTCGTACAGGTACGGGATCGCGTCGAGGCGGAAGCCGTCGACGCCCAGGTCGAGCCAGAACCGGACGACCTCGAACATGGCGTCGTGCACCGCAGGGTTCTCGAAGTTGAGGTCGGGCTGGTGCGAGAAGAACCGGTGGAAGTAGAACTGCCTGCGTGCTTCGTCGAACGCCCAGTTGGAGTCCTCGGTGTCCACGAAGATGATGCGGATGTCCGGCCACTTGTCGTCGGTGTCGTTCCAGACGTAGAAGTCGCCGAACGGGCCATCCTGGTCGCTGCGGGACTGCTGGAACCACTCGTGCTGGTCGGAGGTGTGGTTCATCGGGAGGTCGATGATGATGCGCATGTTGCGCTCGTGCGCCTTGGTCACCAGGTCGCGGAATTCCTCGATCGTGCCGAACTCCGGCAGGATCGCCTTGAAGTCGGACACGTCGTAGCCGCCGTCGCGCAGTGGCGACTGGAAGAACGGCGGCAGCCAGAGCGCGTCGATGCCGAGCCACTGCAGGTAGTCGAGCTTGGAGGTCAGGCCCGAGATGTCGCCGGAGCCGTCGCCGTTGCTGTCGACGAACGAGCGGACCATCACCTCGTAGAACACGGCACGGCGGTACCACTGCGGATCGAGGGTGAGCCCGGGCAGCGTGATGGGAGCGGTGAAACTCACGGTTCTCCTTCTCGAGTTGCCACGCCGTCGGGGCAGCGAGCTCGGGTGTCGTGCACGGTGGGGTCATGCAAGCGATTACATCCAGAGAAGTCTAGGACCTGCGGGCGGTGGGCTGTCCAGTCCTCCAGCCGCATTCACCGGGTTCCCGAGGGGACCCGGCCTAGACTGGACGAGATGACCTCTTCGACACGGTACGCCGCCTCCCCGTACCGAGCCGCCGCCTCTCCGTACGCGGAGGCACTGGGCCGCGTCCCAGTCCGCCGGGCCGAGCTCCCGCTGCTGGGCGGCCTGACCCGCTACTGGGACTACGGCGACCCCGACGCCGCCACCACGCTCGTGCTGGTGCACGGCTTCCGCGGCGACCACCACGGCCTCGAGCCTGTGGTCGCGCAGCTCGGCAGCGGCCTGCGGCTGATTTCGCCCGACCTCCCCGGCTTCGGCGAGTCGACGCCGCTGACGGAGCGGGACCACGACATCCCCGGCTACTCGGCCTGGCTGCGGGCGTTCACCGCCGGGCTCGGCCTGCGCGGGAGAGTCGTGCTGCTCGGGCACTCGTTCGGCTCGATCGTGGTCGCGGCGACGCTAGCGGAGGACGCGGGCGAGCGTCCGGACGCGGTCGTGCTGGTCAATCCGATCGGCCAGCCCGCGCTCGCGGGGCCGCGCGGCGTGCTCACCCGGCTCGCGATCTTCTATTACTGGCTTGCGGCGGCGCTGCCCGAGCGCCTCGGCTTCGCCCTGCTGCGCAACCGGGTCATCGTGCGCGTCATGAGCGTCGCGATGGCGAAGACGCGTGTCCGCTCGCTGCGTCAGTGGATCCACGGCCAGCACGACAGCTACTTCTCGGCCTTCAGCGACCGGCGCGTCGTGCTGCAGGCCTTCCGCGCCTCGGTCGCGCACGACGTCAGCGAGTACGCGGCGCGCATCCCGGAGCCGACGCTGCTCGTCGCCGCGGTGGACGACGACATCACGCCGATCGCCGCCGAACGCCGGCTGCGCGGGCTTTTCCCGGACGCGCGGCTCGTGGAGATCGCGGACGTGGGGCACCTCATCCACTACGAGAAGCCGGTGGAGGCCGCCCGGGCGATCGAGGAGTTCCTGGCCGGCCTGGCCGGACGAGACACCGCAGCGAAGCAGGGAGAGAGCGCGTGAGGATCGTCTTCGACTGCCGCTACACCCGCATCGGAAGGCACGACGGCATCAGCCGCTTCACGGCGGGGCTCGTCGGGGCGCTGGCCCAGCGCCACGCCGTCACCATGCTGATCAACGACCACCGCCAGCTCGAGCTGCTGCCCGACCTCCCGTGGGAGCTCGCCCCCGCGCCGACCTCCGCGCTGGAGCCGCTGGTCGCCCGCCGGGTCAACAAGCTGAAGCCCGACGTCGTGTTCACGCCCATGCAGACGATGGGCAGCTTCGGGCGGCGCTACCGCCTGATCCTCACCGTGCACGACCTGATCTACTACCGGCACCCGACGCCGCCGCGCGACCTCCCGGGGTTCGTGCGCGTGCTCTGGCGGCTGTACCACCTGGCGTGGTGGCCGCAGCGGATGCTGCTCAACCGGTCGGACGCGGTGGTGACCGTGTCGGAGACGACC
Source organism: Leifsonia sp. NPDC056824 (assembly GCF_042789575.1). NCBI lineage: Bacteria > Bacillati > Actinomycetota > Actinomycetes > Micrococcales > Microbacteriaceae > Leifsonia > Leifsonia sp. NPDC056824. Next base: position 207,474 of record NZ_JBHUAV010000002.1, read on the forward strand.
AAGGAGCTCATCGCCGAGCACCACCTGACCAAGCGCCCGGTCTACGTCGTGCCGAACGCGGCGGACATGCCCACCCTCCCGGAGCAGCGGCTCGCGCGCACCGCCCCGGAGGCGAAGCTGCTGGTCTACATGGGCTCGTTCATGCCGTACAAGAACGTGGACACGCTCGTGCGCGCGGCGGCGCAGCTCCCCGACTACCAGCTGCATCTGATGAGCCGGGTCACGCCGGCCGAGCGCGGCCGGCTCGCAGCGCTGGCCCCCGGGGCGCGGCTGGTCTTCCACGACGGCGCGACGGACGAGGACTACGCCGAGACGCTCGCGCGGGCGACCGCGCTCGTGACGGCGTCGCGCGACGAGGGCTTCGGCATCCCGCTGGTGGAGTCGATGACGCTCGGGACGCCGGTCGTGGTCAGCGACATCCCGATCTTCCGCGAGATCGGCGGCGAGTCGGCGCTGTACTTCCCGGCCGACGACGCCGACGCTCTCGCCGCCCGGGTGCGGCACCTGGAGCAGGCGGGTGTCTGGGCGCAGCGGTCGGCGGCGTCGCAACGCGAGGCCGGGCGCTTCACCTGGTCGGCGTCGGCCGACCACCTGCTGACGGTGCTCACCGCGACGGCGACCAGGGCCGCCCGGCGCGGCCGCAGGGCTCAGAGCCCCAACTCTCAGAGCCCCAACTCTCAGAGCACCGACGCCGTGTAGAGGTCGCGGTCCTCCGGACCGAGGTTGAACCGGTCGAGGGTCAGCCGGCCGTCGTCGTACCGGAAGCGGTGCACCGAGCCGTTCGGGATGACCTCGCCCGGCCCGGGGAGCGCGTGGTCGGTCACATGCCTGACCAGCGAGCCGATCACCCCGCCGTGGCTGACCACGATCAGGTTCTGGCCCGGATGCGCGTCGCCCAGCTCGATCAGGGCGGGGAGCGCGCGCTCGACGACCTCCTCGCGGGTCTCGCGCCCGGGGACGGGCGTGCCCTCCGGCCAGCGCTCGAGGATCTCCGCGCCGGTCAGCCCCTCCGCCTCGCCGTACTGCCGCTCGGCCACCGCCGGCAGCCTGCCCGGCTCGCCGAGCCCCAGGTGCCCGGCGATGATCCGCGCCGTGTCCAGAGCGCGGCTGAGCGGGCTCGCGTACACGGCGTCGAACCGGCCTCCCGACAGCGCGCGTCCCGTCGCCTCCGCCTGTGCCCGGCCGGTGCCGTTGAGCGGGATGTCGCTGGAGCCCTGGATGCGCTTGGCCAGGTTCCAGTCGGTCTGGCCGTGGCGAACGAGGGAGATGAAGGTCACGCGCGTCCTTTCGTCGAGGACGCGCGGCGGGTCAGGCGAGCCGGCGCGCCAGCTCGACCAGCGTCTCCGTGGTCCCGCCGTCCAGCTTAACGCTGGCCCGCGCGTCGCCCTTGGTCTCGCCCCGGTTGACGATGACGATCGGGAGGCGCTTGCGGCGCGCCTCCTCCAGGAGCCGAATGCCGGAGTTGACCACGAGCGACGAGCCCGCGATGACGAGCGCGTCGGCTCCGCGCACCAGGGAGCTGGCCTCCCGGTACTTCTCGGCGGGGATGAACTCCCCGAAGAAGACCACGTCGGGCTTCAGGTGGCCGCCGCAGACCGTGCAATCCGGGATGACGAAGGAGTCGACATCGGCCACGATCGCGTCGCCATCCGGGGCGATCTCCACGGCGCCCTCGGTCTCCAGCCACGGGTTCGCCGCGTCGATGCTGGCGGTGATCGCCTCCCGGGCGAAGATCTGGCCGCAGACCAGGCAGACGACGCGGTCCATCGAACCGTGCAGGTCGACCACGCGGCGGCTGCCCGCCTGCTTGTGGAGGCCGTCCACGTTCTGCGTGATGACGCCGTTCGCCGCCCCCGCGGCCTCCAGCGCGGCGAGGGCGCGGTGGCCGTCGTTCGGGTGGGCCGCCGCGAACCGGCGGTAGCCGACGTGGCTGCCGGCCCAGTACCGCTTGCGGTACCGGTCGTCGGCGAGGAACTGCTGGAACGTCATCGGCGTGCGCTTCGGCGCGCCCTCGCCGCGGTAGTCCGGGATGCCCGAGTCGGTCGACACGCCGGCGCCGGTCAGCACCGCGAAGGTCCGCCCGGCGAGCAGGCCCTCGACCTCGTCGATGCCGCGCGAGAGCTCGGGTGAGAGCTCGGTCGTCAGCGTGGTCACAGACACCTCCCGGTCGATCCTCCCCGAAGTCTAAACCGGCCGCTTTTCGAGTTTGTTTCCGGCTACTGGCAATCTGGAGGCGTGAACATCCACCGCGTGACCGACCTGACCGCCGACGGCCTCGCCGACTACTCCCGCCTGACCGACGTCGCGCTGCGCCGCGTGAGCGAGCCGGAGGGCGGCCTCTACATCGCCGAGTCGACCAAAGTCATCACGCGCGCGCTCGCTGCCGGGCACCGCCCGCGGTCCGTGCTGCTGCAGGAGCAGTGGCTGGACGATGTGGCGCCGCTGCTGGCCGACCACCCCGACGTGCCGGTGTTCGTGGGGGAGTCCGCGCTGCTGGAGCAGCTCACCGGTTACCACCTCCACCGCGGGGCGCTGGCGGCCATGCACCGGCCGGAGATGCCAGACCCGCGCACGCTGCTCGCCGGGGCCAGGCGGGTCGTGGTGCTCGAGGACATCGTGGACCACACGAACGTCGGTGCGATCTTCCGCAGCGTCGCCGGCCTCGGCGCCGACGCGGTGCTGGTCAGCCCGCGCTGCGCCGACCCGCTCTACCGGCGGAGCGTGCGGGTGAGCATGGGAACGGTCCTCCAGGTGCCGTGGACGCGCATCCCCGAGTGGGACGAGGCCGCGCCGCTGCTGCACGAGGCCGGCTTCGAGCTCGCGGCGCTGGCGCTCGCGGATCACGCGGTCTCCCTGGACGAGTACGCCGCCCGCGCTCCCGAGCGCGTCGCCCTCGTGTTCGGGTCGGAGGGTGACGGGCTCAGCCGCCGGGCGCTGGCCTCCGCGGACAAGGTGGTCACCATCCCGATGCTGCACGGGGTGGACTCGCTGAACGTCGCGTCCGCGAGCGCGGTGGTGCTGTGGGCGATGCGGGTACGGTCGCAGGCATGATCGTCTGGCTGAACGGCACGCATGGCGTCGGGAAGACGACGACGAGCGTGCTCGTGCAGCAGCGGATCCCGGACTCCCGGATCTTCGATGCCGAGAAGGTCGGCGAGGTCCTGATGGACGTGAAGCCCGGCCTTCCTGCGACGGACAACTTCCAGCACTGGCCGCTGTGGCGTCCGCTGGTCGTGGAGACCGCGCGGCGCCTGATCGAGTACGTCGGCGGGACGCTGATCGTCCCCATGACCGTGCTGGTCGAGGACTACTGGCGCGAGATCGAGGCGGGGCTCGCCGGCCACAGGATTCCGGTCCAGCACGTCGTCCTGCATGCCGACGAGGATGTCCTGGTCGGAAGGATCGACAACGACGAGGACCTCGGGCCGTCGACGTTCCGGCACGCGTACGTCCAGCCGTATGCGGCCGCCGCGCGCACCTGGCTGCACGAGGCGGGCGCGGTCGTCGACACCGGCGGGCTCACCCCTGACCAGGTGGCGGATCGGGTCGTCCGGTCCCTTCCCGGCCGCGGGGTCTCCTGAGCCCTCCGTCGCCGCAGCCCCGGTGCGCCGCTCCCTGGCGCGTTCTCAGCAGACACCTCAGCGCGTCCCCCTAGACTCCGAAGGTGCCTCAGCAAGTCCTCGCCGATCCGCCGCGCCGTCAGAGCCGCAAGCAGGTGTACCGCCGCCGCCGGATCGTCGTCTTCGGAGTCGGCGGCGTGCTGCTGCTCACCCTGCTGTACGTCTTCGGCTCGGTCATCACGCCGATCCCTGCCACCGCCGCCGTCACCCAGCACGAGACCTCCCTCACACAGGCCGCGGCCCAGCTGAACTGGCCCGGCTACGGGTCGGCCGCGATCACGGCGCCGGATTATCCCGGCGCGACCGAATACCACGGCAGCGACGCGAGCATGCCGATCGCGAGCATGACCAAGACGATCACTGCGCTCGTCGTCCTCCAGGCCAAGCCGCTGGACGGCAACGCGGACGGCCCGACCATCGCGTTCACGCAGAAGGACGTCGACATCTGGAACCAGGTCATCGCCGCGGGCGGCTCCTGGGCTCCCGTGAAGGCCGGCACCTCGATGACCGAGAAGCAGGCGCTCACCGCGATGCTGCTCCCGTCGGCCAACAACTACGCCATCTCGCTGGCGAACTGGGCCTTCGGCTCCACCTCCGCCTACCTCAAGGCGGCGAACAGCTGGCTCGCGTCGAAGGGCTTCAGCGGAACCAAGGTCGTCACCCCGGACGGCCTCGACCCCGGCAACGTGAGCAGCACGAAAGATCTGATCGGGATCGGCAAGCTCGTGCTCGCCTCGCCCGCGCTCTCCGCGATCGTCTCGCAGAAGTCGGCGACACTCCCCGGCGCCGGTGCGCAGGACAACACCAACGCGCTGCTGGGCGTCGACGGCGTGGACGGCATCAAGACCGGCAACACCGACGAGGCGGGATTCTGCCTGCTGTTCTCGGCCGAGGTGCCGGTCGGCACAGAGAAGGTGCGCGTGCTCGGCGTGGTGCTCGGCGCGGCCGACCACGACACGCTGTGGGCGGGGGTGAGTGGTCTGCTGACGAGCATGCAGGCGGGCTTCCACGAGGTGACGGCGGCGACGACCGGGCAGGTCTTCGGCTCCTACACGACCAAATGGGGCGCGGGCTCCACCGTGGTGGCGGCCTCGGGCCAGAGCTTCGTCGTGTGGTCGAACACGCCGATCACCGTGGACCTGACGACGCAGCGACTGCAGTCCGGGTTCAAGGGGGATGTCGTCGGGCGCGTGACGTTCACGGTCAACGGGGCGGCGAAGACGGTGGATTTGGCGCTGGCGAAGGATGTGCCGGACCCGGGGTTCGGGTGGCGGTTGGCGCATCCGGGAGGGCTGGGGACCTGAGGTCCTGATCCTGGCCGAGCACGCGCCGGTGCTCGGTCGGGTGATCGTCGGGGTGAGTAGCTCGCCTCGCGTTCGGGGTGCTGGTGCGGATATCCCAGATGTGAGGTCTCTCAGGGGGTGAATCGTCCCTTTAGCGTGATGAGGTTCACCCACAACCCGCTGAGGCCCCACCGTTCATGGACCCTGACACCACAACACTCACGCGCGCCGAATCCGGCCGCCGCCGCTCCCGGTCGTCCGCGACGACCCGCACCGCGACCGCTCCCACGGTCAAACGACTCGACCTGCAGGGCTTGCGCGCGCTTGCGGTCGGCCTCGTCATCCTGAACCACGCGTTCGAATGGCCCGCGGGCGGGTTCGTCGGGGTCGACATCTTCTTCGTCATCTCGGGATTCCTGATGACATCGCTGCTGTACCGCGAGTACGAGCGGTCGGGGACGATCAGGTTCTTCGCGTTCTATCGACGCCGCATCCGGCGCTTGGTTCCGGCGTCGGCGACCGTGATCGTGGCCACGCTCGTCGGCGCCTATTTCCTGTTCAGTTCCGGCCGGTTCCTGACCACCGTGTGGGACGGTGTCGCGTCGCTGTTCTTCGTCTCGAACTGGCGATTCGCGGCCGGACAGACGGACTACTTCGCGCAGGGCGCTCAGACGTCTCCCCTGCAGCACTACTGGTCACTCAGCCTCGAGGAGCAGTACTACCTGATCTGGCCGCTCGGGGTTCTCGTCCTCGCGCTGCTGGTCGCGCAGAACAGCCGCCCGCGTGTCACGGCTGGACTCCTCTGTCTCATCATCACCGCAGGTCTGTTCTTGGTCTCGCTGCAACTCACGCAGGCTGAGATCGGCACCGCGTACTTCATCACTCCCGCCCGGTTGTGGGAGCTCTCTGTCGGCGCCACCGTCGCCTTCTGCATGCCGTTCTTCGGCCGGCTGCCCACGGCTCTACGGCCGGCGGTCATGCTGTTCTCGCTCGCGGGCATGATCGCCGCCGCGGTCATCACTCCGTCAAGCAAAGGCTTCCCGGCTCCATGGGCGCTTGTGGCCGTGCTCAGCACCGCGGTCTTCATCGCCTTCCCCTGGCAGCCACGGATATCGTGGCTCAATCCGCTCGACAACCGTATCCTCGCGCACCTTGGTGACATCTCCTACTCGTTGTACCTGTGGCATTTCCCGGCATTGATCGTGATCACGGAGGTGTTCCGGGGACTTCCGGGCGACAAGACCGCGGTCCCCGCCGTGGTGTCGATCGCGATCACGTTGCTCGCTGCGGAGCTCTCCTTCCGTTTCATCGAGGAGACCGTGCGACGCTCGCGCTGGCTCGAACCCAGCGGGAAACGGCGCATTCGGGCATCGCCCGCGAAGACCTTCGCACTTGCAGCGGCCTCGGTCATCACGGTTGCAGCGGTTGCTCTTGCCTTCGTCGTGGACACGCAGTCGCGGGGCGGCGGCGATACCGACGGGGCGACGACGTCGGCGTCGACGCCACGCGCGACGGACCTTGCCAACGGGGAGGCGCTGAAGAGCCTTCAGACAGAATTGACGGCCGCGCTCGCGGAGAAATCATGGCCGGAGACCGACCCGTCGATCGACAACATCATCGCCAAGTACACGCGAGACAAGGACACCAACGCGTGCTCCAATCAGGTCTACCCGGGTGTCGACCAATGCACCTGGGGAAACCGGGACGCACCGTATTCCGCAGCGATCGTCGGCGACTCCACGTCGGTCGCGTACGTCCCCCTCCTGCGCGCGTTGGCCGACTCGTCGAACGGGCAACTGAAGGTCACGACGCTGGGAATGTACAGCTGCCCGTTCGTGGATATCTCCACGGCGATGGGGATTCCGTCGTTTCAGGAGGCCTGCCCCGGGCGAAAGGCGCAGGCGGTCGACAACATCATCGACCTGAAGCCGAACGTCCTGATCATCACCAACTCGTACCTCACCGAGTCTCACTACCCGGGCGGTCGTGCAGTGACGCTCGCCGAGTACGAAAAGGGCCTGGACACTTTCCTGCAGAAGATATCACCGAGCGTAGGCACGATTGCTCTGGTCGCTCCTCCCATCGGGGATAAAGACATCCGGGAGTGCTACTCACCGCGAACCGGTCCTCAGGAGTGCGTCTCGCGGGTGGATAAGCAGTGGAAGCTCCGAGCAGCAGCCGAGGCCAAGTGGGCGCAGGCCGTGTCGAACGCCGTATGGATCGACACGCGTGACCTCTTCTGCGTGAGCGGATCGTGCCCAGCGTTCTCGGCGGCCATCCCCGTCAAATTCGACCGAGTGCACCTCACTGAGGAGTATTCGCGGCATATCGCCGGCGGCATGGCAGAACTCTTGGCCGCAAAGGGGGTCAGCCTCACGGGTGCCGCTGGAGCCGGCGATCCCCCTGCTCCGGAGAAGCCGGCCGAAGACCAAGCCCCAGCAGCCATGCCAGCGCGAACTGCGCCAGCGGCCCGGAACCGAATCTGATGGACAGCAACGACACGACCGCGACACTTCCGCGCCCACTGCCAGGGGAGGGGCGTCGACGAGACCGTTCTTCACGCTCAGGGATCAAGCCGGCGCCAGCCCAGCGAAGCACGATCCGACTCGATCTGCAGGGACTGCGGGCGCTGGCCGTCGGACTGGTCGTGCTGAATCACGCGTTCGAGTGGCCGGCGGGGGGATTCGTCGGGGTCGACATCTTCTTCGTCATCTCGGGCTTTCTGATGACCTCCGTGCTCCATCGCGAGTATGAACGCCACGGTCGTATCCGGTTCCTCGCGTTCTACCGGCGCCGAATCCGACGGTTGATCCCCGCGTCGGTGGCAGTCCTCACAGCGACGATCGTTGCGGCGTGGGGGCTGTTCGGCTCCGGCCGGTTCATCACGACGCTATGGGACGCCGTCGCATCGTTGTTCTTCGTCTCGAACTGGAGATTCGCGGCTGCGGCGACCGACTATTTCGCTCAGGGAACTCAGACGTCGCCGCTTCAGCACTACTGGTCGCTCAGTCTCGAAGAGCAGTACTACGTGGTGTGGCCGGCGGCGATCCTGCTCATTGCCGTGCTCGCCCGTCGCACCGGCCGCCCTCGCGTTTTCGCGGCCCTGACGACACTTGCGATCACGGTCGGATTGTTCGTTCTCTCCCTTCAGCTCACGCACGCGGACATCGGCACTGCCTACTTCATCACACCGGCCCGGCTCTGGGAGCTCTCGGTCGGAGCGACCGTGGCACTGGGCATGCCCTGGTTCTCCCGGCTTCCTTCAGTCTTCCGGCCAGTCCTCTCAGTGCTGGCTATCGCCGGCATGATCGCGGCGGCCACGATCACGCCGTCCGACCACGGCTTCCCGGCTCCCTGGTCTGCCGTGGCCGTACTGAGCACTGCCATGTTCATCGCCGTTCCCTGGCAGCCGAAGGTCGCTTGGCTCAATCCGCTGGCCAATCCGTTCCTGGGCTACATCGGCGACATCTCCTACTCGCTCTACTTGTGGCACTTCCCAGCGCTCATCTTCGTAATCGAGCTCGCTCGTGGAACACCGAGTTACGGAACACCGATTCCGGCTCTCGAATCGATCGCGCTCTCGGTCCTGCTCGCGGCAATTTCATACCGCTTCATCGAGGAGCCCGTGCGTCGCTCGTCCTGGTTGGAGCCGCAGGAGAAGAAGCGACGGAAGACGGCGATCAAGACGGCCCGGATTCGGCTTATTGCCGTGTCTGCCACCGGGGCGGTGGCGGTGGGAGCGATCGCCGCAAGTCTCATCGTGGACCGAGGCTCACAGAACACCCCGTCTGAAGGGACACCACCTGTCGCGGACGGCACCTCCAACGCCCCGAACGGCGATTCGGCGATTCAATCCGTTCAGACCGAACTGACAGAGGCGTTGGCTGCGAAACAGTGGCCAGAACTCGCACCGTCGATCGACAGCGTGCTCAGCGGCTACAAGCACGACCCAGCGGTTGCCGCATGCGGTGAGCCCACCTATCCGGGGATGGACAGGTGCACATGGGGGGCGGCCGACGCGCCAACGTCGCTCGCAATCGTCGGCGACTCCACGTCGATGGCGTACGTGGCGATGCTGAGGGCGCTGGCGGACTCGTCGAACGGGCAGCTGAAGGTGACATCCCTCGGCATGTTCGGGTGCCCTTTCGTCGACGTCCAGACGTCGAACAGCATTGCTGAGGTCAAGAAGGCGTGCCCGGCGCACAAGCTTCAGTCGATCGCGAACATGGCGACGCTCAAGCCGGATGTTCTACTGATCACGAACACGTACACCCCGTACAACGACATCGACGGTCAGCGCGTCACCGAGGAGGCGTACGAGGCGGGCATGCGATCGTATCTGAATCAGCTGGCGCCGAACGCCGGCAAGGTCGTGATGTTCGCGCCCCCACCGTCGGACAAAGATGTGCGTGAGTGCTACTCGCCGCGAACGTCCCCGCGTGACTGCGTCACCAAGGTGCAAACGTATTGGCTGGAACGAGGGCAGCGTGAGATGAGGCTCGCCACCGAAGTGGATGGCGTCTGGTTCGACCCTCGGCCGCTCGTCTGCGTCGGTTCGAGGTGCCCGGCATTCGCCGGAGGGATTCCGACCAAGTTCGACTTGGTCCACCTCACCGACGAGTATTCACGGCACATCGCTCCGGCTGCGAAAGCCCTTCTAGCCAAGGAGGGAGTCGAGCTCTTCGACCCCGCCGGTGGTTAGGAGGTGTCGCCCCTACTCCTCCTCAACCACCTCAATGACGAACGGCCCCGCCTGCGGCCGTTTCGGCAGCACATGGTCGCCCGACGACTGGTGCCGGATGCGCCGCAGCACCCACGGGACCAGGTATTCGCGCGCCCACGACAGGTCTTCCGCGCGGGCCCGCCGCCAGGTGCGCACCGGCAGCGGTTCGGGTTCGAGCGGCTGGAGGTCGTTGTCCACGTTGAGGGCGGCCAGGACCATGCGGGCGACGGTGTGGTGGCCGAGCGGGGCGAGGTGGAGGCGGTCGGGGGCCCACATCCGCACGTCCTGGATCTCGGTGAGCGACCACTGGTCGGCCACGATCGCGTCGTACTTGGCCGCGACCGCGCGGACGTTCTCGTTGTAGATCGCGACCTTGCCGCGGATGCCGCGGAACACGGGGGAGAAGCCCACATCCACGCCGGTGAAGACCACGACCGTGGCGCCCTGCGCGCTCAGGCGGCGTACCGCCTCGTCCAACAATGCGGCGATCGCATCCGGGTCGGTGCCCGGGCGGATGACGTCGTTGCCGCCGGCCGAGATGGTGATCAGGTCGGGACGGAGGGCGACCGCGGCGTCGACCTGCTCGTCAAGGATCTGCTTGATCAGCTTGCCGCGGACGGCCAGGTTCGCGTAGGCGAAGTCGTCCGTCTTGCTGCTCAGCACCTCCGCCACGCGGTCGGCCCAGCCGCGGTGGCCGCCCGGGCTGAGCGGTTCCGGGTCGCCGATGCCCTCGGTGAACGAGTCGCCGAGCGCGACATAGCGGGACCACGGATGCTGAGCGTCGACCATTCCACCATTCTGCATCCGGGGGAGGGCCGCCGACGATTGTCAGGCGGCTCCGGTAGATTCGATTCAAGTGGAGACGAACGCAGCAGCCTTGCCCGATGAGCCCGGGATGAGCGCTGGCGTACCCACAGACAGTGCAGAACTCGATCTCTCGGCGGGCGCCCGGGCGGGCAGTTTCGCCGCCGAGCACCTCTCTCCATCGTTCCCCGAGCGCGCCGCCTGGGGCACCGCGGGCAAGCTCCGCGCCTGGCAGGCGGAGGCCCTCGACGCCTACTTCGTGAACGAGCCGCGCGACTTCCTCGCCGCCGCGACGCCCGGCGCAGGCAAGACCACGTTCGCGCTCCGGCTCGCGACCGAGCTGCTGTCGCGGCGCGTGATCGAGCGAGTCACGGTCGTCGCGCCTACCGAGCACCTCAAACGGCAGTGGGCGGAGGCCGCCGCCCGGGTCGGCCTCCATCTCGACCCCGACTTCCGCAACGCGGACGGCCGCTACGCCCGGCACTACAAGGGCGCGGCGGTCACCTACGCGCAGGTGGCGATGCGGCCGAGCCTGCACAAGGACATCACCGAGTCCTACCGCACGCTCGTCATCCTCGACGAGGTGCACCACGGCGGGGACGCGCTGTCCTGGGGCGACGGGATCCGTGACGCGTTCGAGCGCGCCACCCGGCGGCTGTCGCTGACGGGGACGCCGTTCCGGTCCGACACCGCGCCGATCCCGTTCGTCGCCTACCTGCCCGACCGGCAGGGCATCCGCACCTCGGTCACCGACTACAACTACGGCTACGGCCGCGCGCTCAGCGACGGCGTGGTGCGCCCGGTGATCTTCATGGTCTACGCCGGCCACATGCGCTGGCGCACCAAGACCGGCGACGAGATGGAGGCGCGGCTCGGCGAGGGCAACACCAAGGACATCACCTCGCAGGCCTGGCGCACGGCGCTCGACCCGCGCGGCGAGTGGATCCCGGCGGTGCTGAGCGCGGCGGACCGCCGCCTCACCGAGGTGCGCAACTCCATCCCGGACGCCGGCGGCCTGGTGATCGCCACCGACCACTACGCGGCCCGCGCCTACGCCGACCTCCTGCAGCAGATCAGCGGGGAGCCGGTCACGGTCGTGCTCTCCGACGAGAAGGAGGCCAGCGATCGGATCGCCGACTTCTCCGCGGGCGACTCGCGGTGGATGGTCGCGGTGCGGATGGTGTCGGAGGGCGTGGATGTGCCGCGGCTGGCGGTCGGCGTGTACGCGACCAGCGCCTCCACTCCGCTGTTCTTCGCGCAGGCGATCGGGCGTTTCGTGCGCGCGCGTCGCCGCGGCGAGACGGCGTCGGTGTTCCTTCCGAACGTCCCCACCCTGATGGCGCTCGCGAGCGCACTGGAGCTGGAGCGTGACCACGCGCTCGACCGGCCGACGGAGGAGGGCGGGGAGGGCGACCTCTGGAACCCGGAGGACGCCCTGGTCGCGGAGGCCAACAAGGAGTCCCGCGCGTCGGAGGCGCTGACCGAGCTGTTCGCGTTCGAGGCGCTCGGGTCGGAGGCGAACTTCGACCGGGTGGTCTACGACGGGCGCGAGTTCGGCGGGTTCGCGGTGCCGGGCACCGACGAGGAGCTCGACTTCATCGGGCTGCCCGGCATCCTGGAGCCCGACCAGGTGCACGACCTGCTGATGCAGCGCCAGCAGCGGCAGGCGCGGCGGCACTCGTCCCGCCCGGCCGCCGCCGACGGGCACCCGCCCGCGACCTTGCACCGCACGCTCAAAGAGCAGCGGCAGCTCCTCAACAGCCTGGTCGGCCTCTACTCGAAGAACTCGGGGGAGCCGCACGGCCTCATCCATGCCGAGCTGCGCCGCGTGTGCGGCGGCCCGGCGGTGGCGCAGGCGAGCGTGTCGCAGCTCCAGCAGCGCATCGAGTGGCTGCGGAAGCGGATCGGGCGGTAGCGGCGGCGCTCCGCTAGATGACCCCCAGCGCCAGCATCGCGTCCGCCACCCGGACGAACCCCGCGACGTTCGCCCCGAGCACGTAGTCACCGGGAGCGCCGTACCGCTCGGCGGTCTCCGCGCAGCTGTCGTGGATGGCGGTCATGATGTCGTCCAGTCGCTGCTCGGCGTACTCGAACGTCCAGGCGTCCCGGGACGCGTTCTGCTGCATCTCCAGGGCGGACGTCGCCACCCCGCCCGCGTTCGCCGCCTTGCCCGGCGCGAACAGCACTCCCGCAGCGCGCAGGACGTGGACGGCCTCCGGCGTGCACGGCATGTTCGCGCCCTCGACCACGGCGGCGACGCCGTTGCCCGCAAGGGCGGCGGCGGCGGTCCCATCCAGCTCGTTCTGCGTTGCGCAGGGGATGGCGACGTTGATCGGGGTCTCGGCCGCGAGCGCCCAGAGGTCTCCGTTCGCGCGGTACTCCGCGGACGGGCCGCGCCTGGCCGCGTACTCGGACAGGCGGGCGCGCTCCACCTCCTTGAGCCGGCGGAGCAGCTCGAAATCGATGCCGTCGCGGTCGTAGACGACGCCGGAGGAGTCCGAGCACGCCACGACCGTTCCGCCGAGGTGGTGCACCTTCTGGATGGCGTACAGCGCGACGTTGCCGGAGCCGGAGACGAGCACCCGCGCGCCGTCGAAGGAGCGCCCGCGGGTGGCGAGCATCCGCTGCGCGAACACGACGGCGCCGAAGCCGGTCGCCTCCGTGCGGACCAGCGAGCCGCCCCAGCCGACGCCTTTGCCGGTCAGCACGCCCGACTCGTAGCGGTTCGTGATGCGCTTGTACTGGCCGAACAGGTAGCCGATCTCGCGGCCGCCGACGCCGATGTCGCCCGCCGGCACGTCCGTGTACTCGCCGAGGTGGCGATACAGCTCGGTCATGAACGACTGGCAGAACCGCATCACCTCGGCGTCGGAGCGGCCCTTCGGGTCGAAGTCGCTGCCGCCCTTGCCGCCGCCGATCGGCAGGCCCGTGAGCGCGTTCTTGAAGATCTGCTCGAAGCCGAGGAACTTCACGGTGCCGAGCGTGACGCTCGGGTGGAAGCGCAGACCGCCCTTGTACGGGCCGAGCGCCGAGTTGAACTCCACCCGGAACCCGCGGTTCACCCGGATGTTCCCCTGGTCGTCCGTCCACGGGACCCGGAAGATCAGCTGGCGCTCCGGCTCGGTGATGCGCTCCAGCACCGCCGCTCTGGCGTAGTGCGGGTTGGCCTCGATGACGGGGCCCAGCGAGCCGAGCACTTCGCGCGCCGCCTGATGGAATTCCGGCTCCCCGGCGTTGCGGCGGAGGACGTCGTCCAGGAGTGAGGAGAGCACGGGAGTCACACGGAGGCCTTTCTCGAACGTAAGATTTCTGAGTCTACTCTCAGAGAACTCGCTGCCTTCGCCACGGGCGCCGCCCGGTCCGGTGGTTCGATGGGGGGATGAGCACGGAGCGCGACGCCGAGCACGGCACCATCGACCGCCGGGAGCGGGGCCTGGAGGTCCTCTTCCGGGTGACCCTGGTGCTGAAGGGCGCGGACGGCGTGCTCGAGCTCCTCGGCGGCGTCCTGCTGCTCTTCCTGACTCCCGCGCGGATGAACGCGGTCGTCGTGTTCCTCACCCAGCACGAGCTCGGCGAGGACCCGAACGACCCGGTCTCCAACTGGATCGTGCACTTCGGCCACACCCTCACCGGCTCGGCGACGCTGTTCGGTGCGGTCTATCTGCTGCTGCACGGCGTCGTGAAGGTCGTGCTGGTCTGGGCGGTGCTGAAGGAGCAGCTCTGGGCGTACCCGTGGATGATCGGCTTCCTCGTGGTGTTCATCGGCTGGCAGACCTGGGAGCTGGCCAGGCACTTCTCCTGGGGGCTGCTCGGGCTCACCGTGTTCGACCTGCTCATCGTCGCGCTGACCGTCCACGAGTACCGCGTGCAGCGGCGGCTGCGGGCTGCGAGGCGCGCCGAGGCGACCGCGGGCGAGCCCGCCGCGGGTTAGGTTCGGCTGCGCTTGCTGGAATCCCGGGCCCGACGTTCCTAGGCTGACGCTATGAGCGCGGAGACCATGAACGGAAAGCACCCCGACGAACCCCACCGCGAGGGGATCGCGCAACGGCTGAACTGGCTGAGGGCCGGCGTGCTCGGCGCCAACGACGGCATCGTGTCCGTCGCGGCGGTCGTCGTCGGTGTCGCGGGAGCCACGCCCGCCGTCCCTGCCATCCTGACCGCCGGCCTCGCCGCCCTCGTCGGTGGCGCGATCTCGATGGCGCTCGGCGAGTACGTGTCGGTGAGCAGCCAGCGCGACAGCGAGCACGCGCTCATCGCGAAGGAGCGCCGCGAGCTGGAGGAGATGCCGGAGGAGGAGCTCGCCGAGCTGACCGGCCTCTACGAAGCGAAGGGCCTCAAGCCCGAGACCGCGCGCCAGGTCGCGATCGAGCTGACCGAGCACGACGCGCTCGCCGCGCACCTCTCCGCCGAGCTCGGCATCGACCAGGACGACGTCGTGAGCCCGTGGCACGCGGCGATCGCGTCCGCCATCTCGTTCACGATCGGCGGCATCCTCCCGCTGCTGACCATCCTCACGCCGCCGGCCATCCGCATCCCGCTGACCTTCGTGGTCGTGCTGATCGCGCTGGCGGCCACCGGGTACGTCGCGGCCTACATCGGCGGCGCCTCACGCGGCAAGGCGATGCTGCGTGTGGTCATCGGAGGCGCGCTGGCGCTGGCGGCAACGTTCGCCATCGGCGCGCTGCTCGGCACGACGGTAGGCTGACGCCCTCGGGCGCGTGAAGGGGGAGCGATGAAGGAGAAGCTGGAGATCGTGCGGGACTGGCTGCCCCGCTACACCGGGACGCCGCTGGAGGAGTTCGGCGAGCACATCCTGCTCACCAACTTCGGCGACTACGTCTACCGGTTCGCGGAGTGGTACGGCGGCGAGGTCCGCGGCACCGACCGCTCGATGCCGAACGCGACCGCCGACGGCATCACGATGATCAACTTCGGCATGGGCAGCCCGAACGCGGCGACGGTCATGGACCTGCTGAGCGCCGTGAGCCCGAAGGCGGCGCTCTTCCTCGGCAAGTGCGGCGGGGTGAAGAAGAAGAACCAGCTCGGCGACCTGGTGCTGCCGATCGCGGCGATCCGCGGCGAGGGCACGTCGAACGACTACCTGCCGCCGGAGGTGCCTGCGCTGCCGGCGTTCCAGCTGCAGCGCGGTGTCTCCACCAGCATCCGGGACGCCGGCTACGACTACTGGACGGGAACCGTCTACACGACGAACCGGCGGGTGTGGGAGCACGACGACACGTTCAAGACGTATCTGCGACAGACCAGGTGCATGGCGGTCGACATGGAGACGGCGACCATCTTCGCGGCCGGCTTCGCCAACCACATCCCGGCCGGCGCGCTGCTGCTGGTCTCGGACCAGCCGATGATCCCGGAGGGCGTCAAGACCGCCGAGAGCGACCGAAGCGTCACCGCGCAGTTCGTCGAGCGGCACATCCGCATCGGCGTGGAGGCGCTGCGCCTCGTCCGTCGCAACGGCCGCAGCGTCCGCCACCTCCGCTTCGAAGACGCCTGACGCTGTGCCCGCCGGTCAGTCGATGATCCGGTAGGAGAACTTGTACTCGGTTCCGGCTGCCGGCGTCGAGCGGAACGAGATTTGGAACGCACCGTCCCAAATCGCGTTCACGTAGGCTCCGGCGTCCACCGCCGCAGCGTTCGTCGGCTCGAGCGAGACGGTGCGGTGTGAGCTTCGTCGATTCCTCTTGAAGTTCAGGACGCAGTGAGGACCCGCCTTCGGCGAGGTGCCGGCGACGAGAGTGATCGTCCCGCTGCGCTCGTCTCCCGAGGCCTTTCCCGACGCTCCGGCGCCTGACGGCGAGTCGTGCTTGATCGTCGGCGCCCAGGCGTCCCCGCGAAGGTCGTTGAGCACGGGGATCCGGCCGGGACGGGAATTCCCGTCGGCGCCAACGCCGTTCAGGAGGCCGAACTGCGCGAGCGCGGGGTCGACGTTCACGTCGGGACCGTATTCCTTCTCGACCCGCACCGCAGTGTCGCAGCGGATGAACTTGGTTCCTACAGCGTAGAAGCCGTTGCCGTTCACCAGGCGTACCCCTTGCGTGCTGCCGGTCCCGGAACTACCTGCGTTGCCGATAACGGTGCCTCCTAGAAGGCTGATCCCGCCCCAATCGCCATCACCGCGCCCACTGTGGAGGGTGGACTCGTCGGTGCTTTGCTCGTGAGAGATCGCACCGCCTTTCCCGCCATAGAACATCGGAGCGACGACATCAAGCGATCGAATGTTGCCGACGCGAAGTAGAGGGGCGGCCGTGTCAGACGCCTTCCGCTCGAAATGCGGAGTGACGAGACGAGTGAACTCTGCGAACGAGTCGTTCCAATTGTCGCCGAGCCCGATCGACATCGCTGACCCTACACAGCGCTCGATCCGTAAACGTTCGAAGTCGTTCGTGTTCGACATCTGCCCATCGGCCGGCCCCCACGGGTGGCCGCCTGAGGAGAACATCAGCGCGGGCCAGTTCTGAGAACCGCAGCCCTGAATCTGGATGTCGATGTACCGGCAATTGGAGGCCGCATCGATCACCAGCGCCGGTGCGGGGTCCGACGCGTAGAGGAACAGGTTGGACATCGTGACTTCGAACCCAGTGTGCTGGTGGATGAAGGGCGTCTCGGACTTCGCCTCGATGGTGAAGTCCTCCAACCGGATCGCGTGATCGCCCCCATTTCCTTCGCCGCCGATCCGGAACACCGACTTCGACTTGTCTGCGGGCTGGAACTTGACGGTCTGCTGGTTCGAGGACGCCTGAGCGAGGGAGTGCGCAGAGCCGAGTCCGGCGACCCACGCATACGGGGGCAAACGGATATCGGCCACCCGATAGACGCCCGGCTGGAAGACAAGGCGCGCGCCAGCAGTCGCTGCTTCGTTCACGGCTGCTTGCACTGCGGCGCTCTGGTCAGCGCTCACACTCGATGTGATGGCCCGGTCTCGCGCGCGGATGTAAAGCGACCGCACTGACGCGGGCGCCTGGCCGTCGTCGGTCGGGACGTTCGCGACGGGTACCTTCTTGGCCCCATCCAGTGGGGCGACGCCGTTCGCCGCACCGAGCTGTGCGGTCGTCAGAGGAGTCTCGCCTGCTGCGGCAGCGGGCTCTGTCACCGCGAGCGAGGTCGCGACGGCTGAGATGCCGACCGCCGGACCGCCGACGAGGAATGCGCGTCGGCGGGGGCTTCGGGGTCCGTAGTCGTTCATGATTCAGGCTCCATACTTTTGCAAGTAATATATGAATGAGAGTCTGATTAGATTACACGGGAACGACGACTGGTCGAGTCGTTGTCCGATGGCGGCGCGACCGCGCTGGCGATGGGCGCCGTACCCAGGTGCCCGCTCCTTCAGGTCGGCACCCTCCATCGCAGGTCGTGGCCGAGTTCGCCAACCACATCCCGAGCGGTGCGATGCCGCTGGCGTCGGATCAGGGCGTCAAGACGGCGCTGAGCGACCGGCGCCTGACCTGCCGTCGAAACGTGACTAATCGCGGAAATCCGCCGCGGGATTTCCGCGATTAGTCACGTTTCGGGGGGTCAGTGGCCGGTGAAGGGGGCCATGGCGCGCGCGATGAGGGACGGGCGGGCGGTGGCGCGCTCCTCGAGGTCTGCGCCCTCCATGGCGGCCAGGCCCGCGTTGGCGCCGAGGAAGCGCAGCGGCTCGGGCTCCCAGCTCGGCGAGCGGTGGCCGACCCACGGGAGTTCCGTGAGCTCGGTGCGCCGGCCGGCGATCAGGTCGGCGAGCGTGCGGCCGGCGAGGTTGGTCGTGCTCAGGCCGTCTCCGACGTAGCCGCCGGCCCAGGCCTCCCGGGTGTCGCGGTCGATGCCGACGGCGGCGTGCCAGTCGCGCGGCACGCCGAGCGGGCCGCCCCAGTGGTGTGTGATACGCACGCCGGCGACCGCGGGGAACAGCTCGCCGAGTGTGTGGACGAGGTGGTCCCGCACGCGCGGTGAGCGGTCGTATGACGGGTGGATGGCACTCCCCAGGTGGTAGCGGGCGCCGCGGCCGCCGAACGCGATCCGGTTGTCGGCGGTGCGCTGACCGTAGACGATCAGGTGCCGGAAGTCCGTGAAGGTCTGGCCGTGCTCGATGCCGATGCGGTCCCACACCGCGTCGGACAGCGGCTCGGTCGCGATCATCAGCGAGTACAGCGGGAGGATGCTCCTGCCGACCTGGGGGAGCTGCGACCCGTAGCCCTCGGTGGCGTTCACGACCGTGCCCGCCGTGACCGTGCGCTCGACGTCGCCGACGCGCACCCGGACGACGCCGTCCGCCCAGCCCAGGACCTCCGTGCCCTCCGCGATGGTGGCGCCGCGGCGCTCGACGGCCCGGGCGAGGCCGCGCACGAGCTTGGCTGGGTGGACGCGCGCGCAGGCGGGCGTGATGGTCGCGGCGACGGCGTCCGGGACCCCGTACCGGGACTGGACAGTCTCGGTCCCGGCGAGCGACACCCGGTCGACGCCGAACTCCTCGGACTCGGCGAATTCGGCTCGGGCGGCGGCCAGCTGGACGCGGTCGCGGGCGAACGTCACGGTCCCGCCGCGGAGGTAGTCGCAGTCGATGTCCTCGGTGGCGGCGACGCGGCCGACCTCGTCCACGGTGTCCACCATCGCCTGCCGTTGCGCGACCGCGGCGTCCCGGCCGTAGCGCGCAGCGAGCCGGGAGACCGACCACGGGAACAGCGCGGAGCACCAGCCGCCGTTGCGGCCGGAGGCGCCGAAGCCGGCGACCTCCCGCTCCAGCAGCAGGATGTTCAGGCCCGGGTCGAGCTCTTGCAGGTAGTAGGCGGTCCAGAGGCCGGTGAGGCCGGCACCGACGATGGCCACGTTCACGGTGGCGTCGTCGGCCAGGGCCGGGCGGGGCCCGAAGCCGTCCTCGGCCTCGGCGATCGAGTCGAACCAGAAGCCGACACTGCGGTAGTCCACGTCACTCCTCAACACGTCACGAAAAAAGGAACGAGCCCGCGCCCCGCTCAAGTGGTGCGGTGCGCGGACTCGTCCGGTAATGCATTCCTTACAGGTGGTTGCTCGCCTCGGTGAGCACCGACTCCAGGATCTGCCGGATCTCGACGAACTCGTCCGGGCCGATGGTGAGCGGCGGCGCCAGCTGGACGACGGGGTCGCCACGGTCGTCGGCGCGGCAGTACAGGCCCGCGTCGTACAGCGCCTTGGAGAGGAAGCCGCGCAGCAGGCGCTCCGACTCGTCGTCGTTGAACGTCTCCTTGGTCGTCTTGTCCTTCACCAGCTCGATGCCGAAGAAGTAGCCGTCGCCGCGGACGTCGCCGACGATCGGGAGGTCGAGCAGCTTCTCCAGCTCGGCGCGGAACAGCGGCGAGTTCTCGCGGACGCGCTCGTTGAGGCGCTCCTCCTCGAAGATGTCGAGGTTCGCCAGCGCGACCGCCGAGGACACCGGGTGACCGCCGAACGTGTAGCCGTGGTAGAACGACGTGTTGCCGTGCTTGAAGGGCTCGTAGATCCGGTCGCTGATGATCGTCGCGCCGATGGGGGAGTACCCGGAGGTCATGCCCTTGGCGCAGGTGATCATGTCGGGCACGTAGCCGTACTGGTCGCAGGCGAACATGTGGCCGATGCGGCCGAAGGCGCAGATGACCTCGTCGCTGACCATGAGCACGTCGTACTTGTCGCAGATCTCGCGCACCCGCTGGAAGTAGCCCGGGGGAGGCGGGAAGCAGCCGCCGGAGTTCTGCACCGGCTCCAGGAAGATCGCTGCGACGGTCTCGGGACCCTCGAACTGGATCATCTCCTCGATGCGGTTCGCGGCCCAGACGCCGAAGGCTTCGATGTCGTCGGTCGGAGCGCCCATCTCGCCCGCGCGGTAGAAGTTCGTGTTCGGGACGCGGAACCCGCCGGGGGTCAGCGGCTCGAACATCTCCTTCATGGCCGGGATGCCGGTGATGGCCAGCGCGCCCTGCGGGGTGCCGTGGTAGGCGACCGCGCGGGAGAGCACCTTGTGCTTGGTCGGGCGGCCCTGCAGCTTCCAGTAGTACTTGGCCAGCTTGAAGGCGGTCTCGACGGCCTCGCCGCCGCCGGTGGAGAAGAACACGCGGTTGAGGTCGCCCGGCGCGTAGTGCGCGAGGCGGTCCGCGAGCTCGATCGCGTTCGGGTGGGCGTAGGACCAGATCGGGAAGAAGGCGAGCTGCTCCGCCTGCTTCGCGGCGACTTCGGCGAGGCGCTTGCGGCCGTGGCCGGCATTCACCACGAACAGGCCGGAGAGGCCGTCGATGTAGCGCTTGCCGTGGTCGTCCCAGATGTGGTGGCCCTGGCCGCGGGTGATGATCGGGACGCCGTGGCCCTCCTCCATCACCGACTGGCGCGCGAAGTGCATCCAGAGGTGGTCGCGCGCCTTCGCCTGCAGGTCTGCCTCATCGGGTGTGATGGGCTCACCGAACGTTTCAACGGTTGTCGTCATTGTTATCGCGTTCCCCAGTTGTAGAACTGTTTGTGGAGTTTGAGGTACACGAACGTCTCGGTGGAGAGCACTCCCTCGAGCGTCCGGATCTCGGAGTTGAGCATCGTGATGAGGTCCAGGTCGTTCTCGCACACGACCTCCGCGAGGATGTCGTAGGTGCCCGCTGTGAGGACCACGTAGTCCACGGAGGGCATCGCTGCGAGCTTGTCCGCGATCACCAGCGTGTCGCCGGTGACGCGCACACCGATCATCGCCTGGCGGTAGAAGCCGAGCTGCATCGGATCGGTGACGGCCACGATCTGCATCACACCCGACTCGGTCAGCTTCTGCACGCGCTGGCGCACGGCCGCCTCGCTGAGACCGACGGCCTTGCCGATCTCCGCATAGGACTTGCGGCCGTCCACCTGCAGTTGCTCGATGATCGCTTTGGAGACGTCGTCGATGACCGCAGCCTTCGTGCCGTTCGTTGCCCGAGGGGTACTCATGGAGCGATTCTGTCAGTGGCGAGGCGCTCTAGCAAGCGAATCCGCACATTACTGGCCGATTAACTGACGAAATCAGTAGACTCCCCGCCATGAGTTCACCGCTGAGCACGACAACCACACCCGAACTGCACAACTTCGTCGGCGGAGCGCGCACCGCCGCGCGCGGGAGCGACAGCATCTCCCTGATCGATCCGGCGACGGAGGACGTGTACGCCACCGCCCCCGTCTCGACCGCGGAGGACGTCGCCGACGCGTACCGCGCGGCCGAGTCCGCCTTCGAGGTGTGGGGGAACACCACGCCCGGCGAGCGCCAGCTCGCGCTGTTCCGCATCGCCGACGCGATGGAGGAGCGCGCGGAGGAGTTCGCCGACGCCGAGTCGCAGGACACCGGCAAGCCGCGCGGCACGCTGGTCGAGGACGAGATCCTGCTGTCCGTCGACCAGATCCGGTTCTTCGCAGGGGCCGCCCGCAACCTGGAGGGCCGCTCGGCCGGCGAGTACATGCCGGACCACACCTCCTTCATCCGCCGCGAGCCGATCGGCGTCGTCGGCCAGGTGACGCCCTGGAACTACCCGCTCAACATGGCGGTCTGGAAGTTCGCGCCCGCGCTGGCCGCCGGAAACACCACGGTGCTCAAGCCCTCCGACACCACCCCGCTGTCGACACTGCTGCTGGCCGAGGTCGCCAGCGAGTTCCTGCCGGCCGGCGTGCTCAACGTCGTGCTCGGCGACCGCAGCACCGGGGCGGCGATGATCGACCACCCGACGCCGCAGCTCGTGTCGATCACCGGGTCGGTGCGGGCGGGCATGGAGGTCGCCCGGGCAGCCTCGTACGACCTCAAGCGCGTGCACCTCGAGCTCGGCGGCAAGGCGCCGGTGATCGTGTTCGACGACGCCGACATCCAGAAGGCGGTCGAGGGGATCGTCGCAGCCGGGTACTTCAACGCGGGCCAGGACTGCACGGCGGCGACGCGCCTGCTGGTGCAGGAGGGCGTGCACGACGAGTTCGTGGCGGCGCTCGCCGAGTACGCGCGCGAGAACGCCCGCACCGGCGCGCCGCGGGAGGACGGCATCCTCTACGGCCCGCTGAACAACGCGAACCAGCTCGCCCAGGTGAGCGGCTTCGTCGACCGGCTGCCCGACCACGCGAACGTCGAGCTCGGCGGCCGTCGCCAGGGCGACCGCGGCTACTTCTGGGAGGCCACCATCGTCTCCGGCCTGCGCCAGGACGACGACGCGGTGCAGAACGAGATCTTCGGGCCGGTGCAGACCGTCCAGAAGTTCACCGACGAGGCCGAGGCGTTGCGCTGGGCGAACGGCGTGCGCTACGGCCTGGCCTCCTCGGTGTGGACCAAGGACCACGGGCGGGCGATGCGCTTCGCGAAGGGCCTCGACTTCGGCTGCGTGTGGATCAACACCCACATCCCGATCGTGGCCGAGATGCCGCACGGCGGCTTCAAGCACTCCGGCTACGGCAAGGACCTGTCGATGTACGGGTTCGAGGACTACACGCGCCTCAAGCACGTCATGTCGTACATCGGGGAGTGACACGACACGCCGTCCGCCCTTAAACATCCGCTCCTATAGGTATCCGGGTCCGTCCTCCGCTACGCTCCTGCCACACACACCGTCGTGTGCAGCTGACCCGGAAGGCATTCGATGTCCTCAGAACCCTCGTCCTCGACACATCTCGGAGACGGCGAGCACCTCGCCGTCCTCGGGTACGAGGACTCCTTCAACCGGTCCATGACCCTGTGGGCCAACTTCGCTCTCGGCTTCACGTACCTCTCGCCGCTGGTGGGCGTCTACTCGCTATTCGCCGTCGCGATGGCGACGGGAGGGCCGCCCTCCATCTGGTGGATCGTCATCGTCGGCGCCGGCCAGTTCCTGGTCTCGCTCGTCTTCGGGGAGGTGGTCTCGCAGTACCCCATCCACGGCGGCATCTACCCGTGGGCGCGGCGGCTGTGGGGCCGGCGCTACGCGTGGATGGCGGCCTGGATCTACATCTGGGCGATGATCGTGACCATCACCGCGGTGGCGTCGTACGGCAGCGGGTTCCTCGCCAGCCTGTTCGGCCTCCCCGCCACCAAGGAGGTCACCCTCGGGCTGACCGTGCTGCTGCTGGTGGTGGCGCTCGGACTGAACTTCACCGGCACGAAGACGCTGGCGACCGTGGCCCGGATCGGGCTGTCGGCGGAGCTCATCGGCGTGATCGCGGTGGGCCTCTACCTGCTGATCTTCCAGCGCAAGCACCCGTTCTCGGTGTTCTTCGACACGATGGGCGTCCAGGGCCACGGCTCGTACCTGACGGCGTTCCTCGGCGCGGCGCTCGCCGGGCTGTTCCTCTTCTACGGTTTCGAGGCCTGCGGCGACGTCGCCGAGGAGGTCGCTAACCCGGCCCGGCGCATCCCGCTCGCCATGATGATGACGATCCTGGTCGGCGGCGTGTCCGCGCTGTTCGCCTTCGGCGGCTACATCCTGGCGGCGCCCGACCTGGCCAAGATCGTGGCGGGCAAGGATGTCGACCCGATCCCGGAGATCCTGCAGTCCGCCCTCGGCGACGTCGGAGCGAAGATCTTCCTGGTCGTCGCGGTCACCGCGTTCCTGTCCTGCGTGCTCAGCCTGCAGGCGGCGGCGAGCCGGCTGCTGTTCTCGTTCGCGCGCGACGGGATGATCCCGGCGCACCGCTGGCTGTCGAAGGTGTCGCCGCGGACCAAGGTGCCGGTGAACGCGCTGATCGTGGCGTGCAGCATCCCGGTGGTCATCAGCCTGATCGTCTACCTCGGGCCGGACGGGCTCATCACCCAGGTGACGGCGTTCGCGGTGCTCGGCATCTACGTGGCGTTCCAGTCGGTGGTGCTCGCGTCGCTGCGGCAGCGGGTCAAGGGCTGGCGCCCGGCCGGGCCGTTCTCGCTCGGCCGTGGCGGGATGATCGTCAACATCCTGGCGCTCGCGTACGGGATCTTCGCGATGGTGCTGCTGGCCTGGCCGACGAGCACGGGCAACTGGTTCAACGACTGGATCGTTCTGATCGGGTTCGGGATCGTCGCTGGCGCCGGACTGCTGTACCTGTTCCTCGCGCGGCCGGACCGCGCGTCGGACGCGCCTGCAGGCGACGCCATTCGGGTGGCGGAACTGCTGCGGGCGCACCGGAGCGGGACGGTCGCGCCGGCCGCCGCCGCGGAGCCGGCCCCGGCCGACTGACGCCGGCCGCTCTCCGGGCGCGGCCCGCCGCCGGAACTGTGCGCCGGCGGCGGCCGCGCCCGCGTGTCCAGCGGACGCAACGCGCCGCCTCCCGCAAGCGGAAGCGGCGTGTTGCGTCCCCTCGATCGTGTGAACGAGGGGACGCAACACGCCGTCCGCGGCCTGGCGAAGCGGCGTGTTGCGTCCCCTGGATGGGGTCAGGACTCGCGGCGGGGGATGCGCAGCGGGTTGCCGTCGCGGAGCTCGGGCGGGAGGACCTCCTGCGGGGCGTCCTGGTACGCGATCGGCGCCAGCCAGCGGCGGATCGCCGTCGCGCCGACCGAGGTGTGGACGCTCGCCGTGGTCGCCGGCCAGGAGCCGCCGTGGTGCTGCGCCCACCCGATAGCGACGCCGGTGGGCCAGCCATCGAACAGGAGGCGCCCCGCCACGGGGGCGAGCGCAGCGGCGAGCGCGGTGACGTCCTCGTCCGCGCCACGGTGGATGGTGGCGGTGAGCGACGGACGCAGTGCGGCGAGCAACGCGGGGAGCTCGTCCTCCCGGTAGGAGACGAGGACCGTGACGGGCCCGAAGTGCTCCTCGCGGAAGGCGTCGGGCGCTGCGAGGAACGCGGCGGCGTCCACGAGCGCGACGGCGGGCACCGAGGTGCCCGGGGTGTCCGGCCCGAGCAGCACGGTCACGTCCTGGTCCGCTGCGAACAGCTCGAGGGCCGAGGCATACGCGGCGCTCATCCCGGCCGTGAGCTGCTGGGACGCGGGCGCCGAGCCGAGAGCGGCGCTCACGGCGTCATCCACGCCCTCGCCGGCCGGGACGAACACCAGACCGGGCTTGGTGCAGTACTGCCCGGCGTCGCGCGTGAAGGAGCCCACCAGCCCCGCGCCGATGACGCCCGCGCGCTCGCGGGCAGCCGTACGCGTCACGACGACGGGGTTGATGCTGCCCAGCTCCCCGTAGAACGGGATCGGGTCCGGCCGCGAGGCTGCGAGGTCGAACAGCGCGCGCCCGCCGCGTTCCGAACCGGTGAACCCAGCGGCACGGACCGCGGGGTGCTGCACGAGCGCGACGCCGGCCTCCATCCCTTCCACCAGCGCGAACCAGCCCGCGGGGAGCACCGACATGGCCAGCGACGCCGTGCGGCGGGACAGCCGCGGATGCCCGGGATGGGCCTTCACGATCACCGGGCAGCCCGCGGCGAGCGCCGACGCGGTGTCGTTCCCGAGCACAGAGAACGCGAAGGGGAAGTTGGACGACGTGTACACGGCCACCGGCCCGAGCGGCCGCAGCATCCGGCGCAGGTCGGGACGCGGCGGGATGAGCGACGGGTCTGGGGAGTCGACCGTGGCCTCCAGGTAGCCGCCCTCGCGTACCACGCCCGCGAAGAAGCGGAGCTGCGCGGCGGTACGGGTGACCTCCCCGTCGAGGCGCGCCTCGGAGAGGTGTGTCTCCTCGGCCGCGAGCGCGACGAGCGCGTCCCTGTCGCCCTCCAGCGCGGCGGCGAGGGCGTCGAGCCAGACAGCGCGCTCCTCGCGTGTGGTGGGGGTGAGCGCGGCGGCCGCGGCAGCAGCGGCGACGTCGCCCATCAGAACGCCGCCAGCCCGGTCAGCGCCCGCCCGAGCACCAGCGTGTGGATCTCGTCCGTGCCCTCGTAGGTGCGCACCGACTCCAGGTTCGCCATGTGGCGCATCACCGGGAACTCGCTGGTGATGCCGTCGCCGCCGAGGATGGTGCGGGCCTCGCGCGCGATGGCGAGCGCCTCCCGCACGCTGTTCAGCTTGCCGACGCTGATCTGGGTCGGGGTCAACCGGCCCGCCTCCTTCAGCCTGCCGAGGTGCAGGGCGAGCAGCATCCCCTTCTCGTACTCGACCAGCATGTCGGCGAGCTTCTGCTGGATGAGCTGCGTCGCGCCGATCGGCCGGCCGAACACCTCCCGGGTCGTCGCGCGATCGATGGAGACCTCCAGGCACGAGCGGGCCGCGCCCATCGCGCCCCACACGATCCCGTAGCGGGCCTCGTTGAGGCAGGAGAACGGACCGGACAGGCCGCGCGCGCCCGGCAGCATCGCCGAGGCGGGGACGCGCACGCCATCGAGGACGACGTCGCACTGCACCGATGCGCGCATGGAGAGCTTGCCGTCGATCGCGGTCGCGGTGAACCCGGGAGTGGAGGTCGGCACCACGAAGCCGCGCACGCCGTCCTCGGTCGCGGCCCAGACGACCGCCACGTCGGCGAGCGCCGCCAGGCCGATCCAGCGCTTGGCGCCGTCGATCACCCAGTCGTCGCCGTCCCGGCGCGCGGTGGTGCTCATCGCGGCGGGGTCGCTGCCGCCCTGCGGCTCGGTGAGGGCGAAGCAGCCGATGCGCTCGCCGCGGGCCATCGGCGCCAGCCATTCGGCCTTCTGCTCGTCGGAGCCGAACTTCGAGATGGCGCTCATGGCGAGCGAGCCCTGCACCGAGACGAAGGTGCGCCAGCCGCTGTCGGCGGCCTCCAGCTCGTGGCAGACCAGCCCGTAGGCGACCGCGCCCGCTCCCGCGCAGCCGGGGTCCTGCAGGTGCATTCCCAGGAACCCGAGGGCGCCGAGCTCGGCGACGAACTCGCGGCGGAAGTGCTTGTCCTCGAAGTCCTGCTCGATCACGGGCGCGATCCGCTCGACCGCGAAGCGCCGTGCGGCGTCGCGCCAGCGCAGCTCGTCGTCGGTGAGCAGATGGTCGATGCTGAACGCCTCGTCGAGTGCGGAGGCGGCGGAGGCGAGCGTCTGCGTGGTCATCGGGTGGTCCTTTCGGTGGACGGGCGGACGGCGTCCAGCCACTGGGGTTCGTGCGCGCCGAGCAGCGGCGGCGGGGTGCGGTGCACGGCAGGGGACGTGCTCAGGTGGATGGGCGTCGCGGGCTGGCGCGAGGTGCGGCCGGTCGCCGGGTCGGTGGTGGTCGTCACCGGGTCGAGCCCGAGGGAGTCCGCGAACGCGAACGCCTCGCCGACGCTGTTGACGAGCCCGGCCGGGACGCGCGCTGCGCCGAACACGGCCACCCAGTCGGCCGCGGGCCGGCCGGCGAGCACGGGCTCCAGCACGGCCCGCAGCGCGGCGCGGTTGTGCACCCGCTCCTCGTTGGTCGCGAAGCGCGCGTCGGCCGCGAGCTCCGGGAGGCCGATGGCGGCGGCGAACGCGGCGAACTGCCGGTCGTTGCCCACCGCGAGCACGAGCTCCCGGTCGGCCGCCCGGAACAGCTCGTACGGCGCGATGCTCGGGTGCGCGTTGCCGAGCCGGCCGGGGGAGCGGCCGGTGGCGAGCGTGCTCGACGCCTGGTTGGTGAGGGCGGCGAGCAGGGAGCCGAGCAGGTCGACGTCGACGCGCGACCCGACGCCGGTGCGGTCCCGCTCGCGCAGGGCGAGCAGGATGCCGGCGAGCGCGTTCTGCCCGGTGAGCACGTCCACGAGCGCGACGCCGACCTTGCTCGGCTCGCCGTCCGGCGCTCCCGTGATGCTCATCAGGCCGCCGACCGCCTGGACGAGGAGGTCGTAGCCCGGCAGGCCGGCGCCCTCCGCCCGACCGAAGCCGGTGATCGAGCAGTAGATCAGGCCCGGGTTGGCGGGACGGAGGCTGTCCTCGTCCAGCCCGAACCGCTCCATCACCCCCGGGCGGAAGTTCTCCACCACGACGTCGGCGGTCTCGGCGAGGGCGCGGGCGGCGGCGAGGCCCTCCGGTGTGGCGAGGTCGCAGACCACCGAGCGCTTGTTGCGGTTGACCGCGCCGAAGTAGGTGGACTCGCCCGCGTCGTCCACGGGAGGCCGCCAGGACCGGGTGTCGTCGCCGGCCGGGCTCTCGATCTTGACCACGTCGGCGCCGAAGTCCGCGAGCGTCATGGTCGCGTACGGGCCGGCGAGGACCCGGGAGAAGTCGGCGACGCGCAGGCCGGAGAGGATGCCGTCGGCCATGCTCGCTCCTTCGCTCGGACGGTCGCCCACACGAGCCGTCGGTAATTCATCCTATATCGGATGATTGGATCGGGTTATCGTGGGAGGCGTGACCACCTCCACTCGCGATGCTGCCGGAACGACCCGGCCGGCGCCAGGGGCGCGGGACGCGGTCTTCGCGCAGCTCTCCGACGCAGGCCGCGCCGAGCAGGTCGCGCGGCGCCTCGCCGACGCGATCGTCCTCGGCGTGCTGACCCCGGGGGAGCGGCTGCCCAGCGAGGCCGAGCTCGCCCGCCGGTTCGGCGTCGCCCTCGTGACGGCGCGCGAGGGCCTCGGGATGCTGCGCGAGGCGGGGCTGGTCGAGACCCGGCGCGGACGGGACGGCGGCTCCTTCGTCGTCCACCCGGGCGACAGCGACGAGGCGCTGCTCGCGACCCGGCTGCGCGGCCTGTCGCAGGTGGAGCTGGGCGACCTCGCCGTCTACGTGACGGCCATCGCGGCGGGTTGCGCCGACCGCGCTGCCGAACGCTCGACCGCGGCCGACGACCTGCGGCTAGCGGCGTGGTTGGACGCCGCCGACTTCACCGGTCCGGCCGCGGCGCGCCGCAACGCGGGCGGCTTCCTGCTGGAGCTCGCCGTGCTCAGCCAGTCGACCAGGCTGGTGCGGGAGCAGATCCGGTTGCAGGCCGAGTTCGGCCCGCTGCTCTGGCTCGGGATGCGCGACGCGGAGCTGCGCGCCGGGACGGCCGACTCCGCCCGCGTGATCGCGGACGCCGTCGCGGCGGGCGACGGCGGCGCGGCCAGGGCCGAGATCAGTGCGCTGCTGGCGGGCGTCGCCCGCTGGCTGCTGTCCGCGAAGGCGCGAATCGAGACGGGAGGGACGATCGATGGCTGACGTCGTCGGGACTCAGGCCGGCGCGGGCGTTGCGGAGGCGGCCGAGCGGGTGAGTGCGCTGTTCGCGCGCATCCAGGACTCGCTGATCGGCTGGCGCGACGCCATCCTTGGAGAGGAGAGCACCGACAGCGGCACCGCCCCCGCGGCGATCGACGCGACCGTCGGCGCGCTGGTCATCCCGCTGCTGCGCGAGGACGACCCGCTGCTGGTCGGCGCCGGGTTCATCGCCGCCCCCGAGTTCACCGGCGGCGACGACCTGCACTTCTCCTGGTGGCTCGGCCCGCTGGAGGAGAACCCGGTGTTCGGCTCCACCACCGAGCCGAGCCGGCTCGACCTGGCCTCGCGGTCGTACTCCGACTATCTGCGCGACTTCCGCTCGCTGGAGTGGTACAGCATCCCGCAGACCACGCACCGCACCCACATCACCGGCCCGTACGTCGACCACCTGTGCGCGTGCGACTACATCGTCACGGTCACCTCGCCCGTCGAACGGGACGGCCGGATGATCGGCGTCGTCGGCGTGGATGTCTACGTCAAGCGGTTGGAGCGCGAGCTGCTGCCCGCCATGCTCGCCGCGGGGCGCCCGGTCGTGCTGGTCAACGAGGCCGGCCGGGCGATGGTCTCCACCGACCCCGCGGTGCTGGTCGGCGACGTTGTAGCGACGGCCGAGGACGCCGTGCGCTGCGCCGGCACGCCGTTCCGCCTGGTCTGACATCGGGCCTGGTCTAATATCTGTAAGGCCAGTACGTCCTGCATCGGGGAGCAGCCCCGGTCCATCGTCGACCAGGAGGACCCCCGGTGACCCCCGGCTTCACCCGCTACGCCCCGACCGCCGGCCCGTCGCGCTGGCTGCTGATCGCCGGCCGCCGGTTCGTCGCCTGCGTGGAGAGCACGGCCGCCGACAGCATCGTGGACGCGGTCTGGTGGCTGGCCGACTCCGACCTGGCCACGATCGAGTCGGTCGTCGGCGCGTTCCCGCTCGCCGGCCCGGACAGCGTCCGCTCGTTCGCGGTGGCCGAGCTCGGCGAGCCGAACGCCGCCGGCGAGATCGTCGTCACGGCCGTGGTCCGCGGGTCGGCCGCGCTCGACATCTACTCGGTCGGCGGAGCACGGCGGTTCGGGTCGGGCGGCGTCCAGCCCTGGGTGCTCGCGGAGTTCCGCAACGTCACCGGGCTCGCGATCGGCGGCGACGACCTCCCCACCGGGTCGGTCGCCCGGCTGTCGCTGGGGTCCCTGCCGATCGGCCTCGCCGTCGTGGACGGCGAGCTGCTCACCTGGTCGAGCTCGCCGATCGAGCGCGTGGAGCGCACCGCCGACCGTAGGCCGCAGCCGGCCGAGGACGCCGGCGCCGGGGTGCCGGAGTCCGAACTGGACGAGACGATCATCCGCTCGCGCAACCGCAGCTCCAGCCTGTTCTCGCACGCCGACGAGCCGGACGTCCCCGCGACGGCCGGGCTCGCCGAGTCGCCGGAGGCCGCGCCCGTCGTCCAGCCCGTCCCCGTCGCGCACGAGCTGCCCGGGGCGATCGACATCGAGGAGCCCGGAGCCGCGACCGAGCGGCCCGCCCTGCGCGACACGCCCGGAGGCGGCCGCGCGCCGGGTCCGGGGTCGATCCCGACGCCGGCCGGGGGCGAGGAGGCCGTTCCGCCGCCGCAGCGCTTCGCCGTCCGCGTCGTCCCGGGGGACATCATGGAGCTGGACATGCCGATCCTGATCGGCCGCAAGCCGACCCTCCCGCGGGTCGAGTCGGGCGTCGCGCCGCGGCTCGTGGCGGTGCGGTCGCCCGAGCAGGAGGTGTCCTCCACGCACGTCCGCATCGAGCGGTCGGGGGACGCCGTGGTCGTCACCGACCTCCGCTCGACGAACGGCACCCGCGTCCACCGGCCGGGCGGCGCCGCCGAGCGGCTGCGTCCGGGGGAGTCCACGGTCGTCCTCCCCGGAACGGTTGTGGAGATCGGCGACGGTAATATCATCGAGATCACCGCCCTCCCGGCAGGCGGCACCACGGAGACCCCGCGGCCGCTGCCGGAAGCGGACCGTCGAGAAGAAGGACGCGAGTGACCCAGATCGGTCGCACCAACCGGCGCCACACCGTGGTCGTGCCGGGCGGCGCAGACGCACGCATCAGCCTGTCCTGGGCGGCGCTGTCCGACACCGGCTACCGGCGCAGCGTCAACGAGGACAGCCTCCTGGCGCGCTCGCCGATCTTCGCGGTCGCCGACGGGATGGGCGGCCACACCGCGGGCGACTTCGCCAGCACGGCGGTCGTGACGCGGCTGGCCGAGAAAGTCCGCGTCGACTTCGTCACGGAGACCTCGCTGACCGAGGCGCTGCGCGACGCGGTGGACGACATGGGCCGCGGCGTCGGGCAGACGGACCTCGGCACGGGCACCACCGTGACCGGCATCGCGCTCACACTGTCGGACGGGTCGCCGTACTGGCTCGTCTTCAACATCGGCGACTCGCGGGTCTACAGCTTCCGCGACGGCACGCTGGAGCAGCTCACCGTCGACCACTCGATCGTCCAGGAGCTCCTCGACGCCGGGGCGATCACGCCCGCGGAGGCCGAGGTCCACCCGCACAGCAACGTGATCACGCGCGCGGTCGGGTTCAACGAGGACCCGGTGCCCGACTACTTCCTGTTCCCGATCGTCGCCGGCTCCCGCCTGCTGGTCTGCTCGGACGGGCTCACCAAGGAGCTCACCGAGCACGGCATCCGGTACTACCTCGGCGAGGGCAACTCGCCGCTCGACGCCGCGCAGCAGCTGATGGATGCCGCGCTCGGCAACGGCGGACGCGACAACGTGACCGTGGTCGTGGTCGACGTGCTGGCCACCCCGGAGAGCGGTTCGCACCGCGAGGGATTCCCGCGCAGGGCGGCCCGCAGACACTGACGGACGGCCGCGCGAGGGGGGCCGCCGCGCGCGGAAATGCCCCCCGAGTTGGGGGTAATCGAACTGTCCCCAGAGCGGGTCCCGGCCCCCTGGGGCACTCCGGCGGCTGCCTACAATTGACAAACGCCTTCGCCGACGCGAAGGCGCACGGCCGATGACGGGAGGAGCTGCTTGGCTCGGCGCTTGCCTTCACAGCCGCCGAACCTCCCTGGCTTCTCCTACGTCAGGGTGCTCGGTTCGGGCGGCTTCGCCGACGTGTTCCTCTACGAGCAGAACATGCCGCGCCGGCAGGTCGCGGTCAAGGTGATGCTCGCCGAGGTCGTCACCAGCCAGGTCAAGCAGATGTTCCAGGCCGAGGCCAACCTGATGGCCCAGCTCAGCACGCACCCCAGCATCCTCACGGTGTACCAGGCGAGCGTCTCCGCCGACGGCCGCCCCTACCTGGTGATGGAGCTGTGCTCGTCCGCCATCGGCCAGCGCTACCGGTCCGACCCGCTGCCGGTGCCGGAGGTGCTGAGCATCGGCGTCCGGATCGCGAGCGCGGTCGAGACGGCGCACCGCGCCGGGGTGCTGCACCGCGACATCAAGCCGTCCAACATCCTCACCACGGCCTACGGCCACCCCGTGCTCAGCGACTTCGGCATCGCGGCGACGCTCAGCGAGGCCGACGTGACGGAGGCGATCGGCCTCTCCATCCCGTGGTCGGCGCCGGAGGTGCTGCTGGACGAGACCAGCGGCGCCGTCGCCAGCGAGGTGTGGTCCCTCGGCGCGACGATCTACTCGCTGCTGGCCGGGCGCTCGCCGTTCGAGCTGCCGGGCAAGGAGAACACCTCCGCCGAGCTGATCCAGCGCATCACCAAGGGCCGCCCGCAGCCGATCGGACGCCCGGACGTGCCGCCGCGGCTGGAGCAGCTCCTGATGCGCTCGATGTCGCGCAAGCCCTCCGCGCGGCAGCGCAGCGCGCTGGAGCTGATCCGCGAGCTGCAGTCGGTGGAGGCCGAGCTCGGGCTGCCGCAGACGCCGATCGAGGTCGCGATGGACGACTGGGCGCTGGCCACCGCCGACGACCCGGAGGAGCGGACGCGCGTCAAGGGCGTGCTCGCCGTCGATCCCGGCGCGGCCCGGCGTCGCCGGCGCCGTGCCGCGCCCGCGCCGGCCGGGGCGACCAGGGCGCCCACGATCGTCCGGGAGAGCGCGGGCAGCTCGCCGACGATCCCACCCGCGCCGCCTGCCCGCCTCTCGCGCGCGCTCATCGGCGCCCTGGTCGCCTGCTCCATCCTCGTCGTGCTGCTCGCCGTGACGGCGACGGTGGTTCTGGTGCGGGCGAACGCCTCCGGCGACATCCCGACCGTGCGCGACCTGAGCGGCCGGGTCAGCCAGGGCACCATCGTCTTCACCTGGACCGATCCGGGGCTGGAGACCAGTGACAGCTATCAGGTCACGGTCGACGACCAGCCGCCGAGCAGTCAGCGCGCGACCGAGTTCCGCGTCGACGCGAAGCCCGGGCAGACGGTGTGCGTCACGATCACGGTGAACCGGGACGGCAAGACCGGGTCGCCGAGCGGCCAGAAGTGCGTCCAGAGGACCGACTCGCCATGATCCGCGCCTGGCTCCTGGCCCACAAGTCGATCGCGGCCACCGCCCTGAGCGGGACCGTGGTCGCGGCGGTCGTCGCGACGCTCGCGGTGGTGTCGGGAGGCTACAGCGCCCAGCACCTGCAGCTCAACGACGCGTCGGTGTGGGTGGCCAGCGACGCCAAGAAGGCCCTCGGCCGGGCGAACACCCAGATCGACTCGCTCAACTCGATCGTGCCGGGCACCGGCGAGGCGCTCGACGTCGTCCAGGACGGCCAGAACGTGCTGCTGCTCGACAAGGAGGCCAACACCGCGGCCGTCGTCGACCCGGCGACCGCGCAGGCGGGCAAGTCGGTGGCGCTGCCGCCGCGGTCGCCGCAGGTCGCCGTCGCGGGGAACAACGTCGCGATGCTCTCGCAGACCACGGGGCAGCTCTGGCTGACCTCGGTGTCGCAGCTGGAGCAGTTCAACTCCGGCTCGGCGCCGACGATGGATCTGGGCGGCCGCGCGGTCGGCGCGATGGACCCCTCCGGCGTGCTGTTCGCCTACCAACCGGGCACGCGCAGCATGGTGCGCGTCGACCTCGGCGGCCAGCAGCCGGCCACCTCCTCGGAGAAGGTGCCGTCGCGTGGGACGGGCGCGCACATCCAGCTCACCTCGGCGGGCGGCCAGTGGGCGCTCTTCGACCCGGACGAGAAGACGCTCTGGGTGTCCGGTCACGCGATCGACCTGGCGGCGGCGATCGGTTCGGACTCCAATCCGATCGTCCAGGCGCCGTCGTCCGACGGGAGCGCGGTCTGGATCGCGACCGCCGGCGGCCTGATCCGCGTCCCGCTCGACGGGACGGCGCCCAAGCGGGTGCTCGGCACGGTCTCCGGGGCCCCGGCCGCACCCGTGGTCGTCGGCGGCTGTGCGTACACGGCCTGGAACTCGGGCACGTCCTGGCACACCTGCTCTTCGCCGTCGGCCGGCACGCGCAGCACGCTGAGCCAGGTGCCCTCCGGCGCCGTGCTGGCGTTCCGGGTGAACCGCGACCGGGTGGTCCTCAACGACGCCAGGTCCGGCGTCTCGTGGGCCGTGCAGAGCGGGAACACGCGCATCGACAACTGGGACGACCTGGTCGCCAAGAAGACGACGCAGGAACTGGTTGACCAGTCCAAGCAGGACACCACACCGCAGTACGCCAAGCAGGAGCAGCCGCCGGTCGCGGTGAACGACCAGTTCGGCGCCCGGCCCGGGCGAGTGACCCCGCTGCCGGTACTGCTCAACGACTACGACCCGAACGGCGACGTGCTCGCGATCGACTCGTTCACCGCCATCCCGGCGAGCCAGGGCACGATCGAGCTGACCAACTCCGACCAGCTCCTGCAGATCACCCTCCCGGCGACGGCGAGCGGGTCGATCGGCTTCGACTACACGATCTCGGACGGCCGCGGCGGGACGGCGACCGCGCATGTGACGGTGACGGTCCGCACGCCGGAGGAGAACTCGCCACCGGTCTGCGTGCGGCCGGCCAAGGCCGTGGTGCAGGCCGGCGGCCGGGTCACGACGTCGACGCTCAACGAGTGCTACGACCCCGACGGCGACCCGTTCTTCCTCGCCGGCGCGTCGGTGCCCGCGCCCGACACGGTGACCTTCACGCCGCAGGGCCAGGTCGCCTACTCCGACCACGGTCAGGGCGGCGGCCTCAAGGACATCGCGCTCACGCTCTCCGACGGCCGGGCGGAGGGGACCGGACAGCTCGCCGTCACGGTGCAGCCGCCCGGGCAGGTGCCGATCATCGCCGACCCGTTCGCCGTCGTGGCGTACCAGAGCCAGGAGACGACGGTCCGCCCGCTCGACCACGTCCGCGGCGGCAACGGCGTGGTCCGGCTGAGCACCGTGCCCTCCAAGGCGGACGCGACGATCACCCCGGACTACCAGGGCGGCACCTTCCGGTTCTCGTCGGACCAGGCCGGAACCCACAACATCGAGTACTCGGTCACGGACGGCGTGATCACGACGACCGGCGTGGTGCGCATCGAGGTGAAGGCGCCGCCCGGCGCGAACACGACGCCGATCGCCGTGCCGCACACCGCGTTCATCCGCGAGCAGTCGACGCAGGACGTGGACGTGCTGTCCACCGACATCGACCCCTCCGGCGGCGTCCTGCTGGTCACCGGGGTCACCGACCCGGCCCCGTCGACCGGCGTCAAGGTCCAGATCCTGCAGCAGCGCACCCTCCGGGTCTCGCTGACGCGCCCGCTCGCCGCGCCGGTCGACTTCCACTACCGGCTGAGCAACGGCCTCGCCGACACGGAGGGGACGGTCACCGTCGTCCAGCTCCCGGCGCTGACCGTCCACCAGCCGCCGATCGCCGTCCCGGACTCGGTGGCGGTGCGGGTGAACGACACCGTCGACATCCCGGTGCTCGCCAACGACGTCCAGCCCGACGGCGACAAGCTGACGCTCGACCCGACGCTCGCGACGCCGCTGCCGGCCGGCGCCGGCCTGCTGTTCGCCAGCGGGGACCACCTGCGGTACCTCGCGCCGTCCAAGCCGGGCAACTACGTCGCCGCCTACCGGGTGTACGGCGCGGACGGGCAGTGGGCCACGGCGGAGGTGAACATCGCGGTGCGCGAGCGCGACCTCGCCACCAACAACCCGCCGGTGCCGAAGACCGTGACCGCCCGGGTGCTGGCCGGCGACACCGTGCGCGTCACCGTCCCGCTCTCCGGGATCGACCCGGACGGCGACTCCGTGCAGTTCATCGGGCAGGAGACCAACCCGCAGAAGGGCGCCGTGGTGGCCTCCGGACCGGACTGGATGGACTTCCAGGCCGGCGCGTACGCCGCGGGCACCGACACGTTCACCTACGCGGTCGTCGACGCGCTCGGCGCACGCGCGACCGGGACCGTTCGCATCGGCATCGCGCCCCGGGTCGAGGGTGCGCGCAACCCGGTCGCGGTCGAGGACGACGTCACCACCCGGCCGGGCAGGACGCTCAACGTCCAGGTGCTGGCCAACGACTCCGACCCGGACGGCAGCCCGCTGAGCGTGACGGGGGTGACCTCGCTCGACGGCAAGGCCAAGGCCAAGGTCCAGGGCGACATCGTGGTGGTGACCGCGCCGCAGCAGGAGGGCGCCTACGGATTCCTGTACACGATCCAGAACGAGCGCGGCGGCACCAGCCAGGCGTTCCTGCGGGTCACCGTCGACAAGAACGCGCCGCCCGCGCGGCCGGTGGTGACCGACACCGTGCTCGGGCTCTCCGACATCCTCGGCAGGAACACGGTGGACGTGAACGTGCTCTCCAACGTGTTCTTCGCCGACGGGCCGGTGTCGACGCTGAAGCTCACGATCGTGTCCGGCTACGGAGGCACGGCGACGGTCACGGCGGGCAAGCGCCTGCATGTGACGATCGCCGCCAAGAGCCAGATCATCCCGTTCAAGGTGGCGAACCCGGAGGACGAGTCCGTCGCCGGCTACGGCTTCGTGCGCGTGCCCGGCTACGACGACGCCCTGCCGC
Source organism: Leifsonia sp. NPDC056824 (assembly GCF_042789575.1). Classification (NCBI taxonomy): domain Bacteria; kingdom Bacillati; phylum Actinomycetota; class Actinomycetes; order Micrococcales; family Microbacteriaceae; genus Leifsonia; species Leifsonia sp. NPDC056824. The sequence continues at coordinate 244,792 of NZ_JBHUAV010000002.1, forward strand.
AGCTCAAGCGCGGGGCGCCGAAGCTCACGGTCGTCAGCGAGAAGACGCTCACCATCCACCTGAACGACTACATCGTGGCAATCGGCGGCAGGAAGGTGAAGCTGACCGATGCCGCCACCGTGCGGGCGACGCACGCCAACGGCGACGACCTGGTGGTCAACTCCGACACCCTGCAGTACACCTCGACCACCCGGTACTTCGGCCCGGCGAGCATCTCGTTCCAGGTCACCGACGGCAACAGCGCGACGGATCCGAACGGCAACGTGGCGACCATCGTCCTGCCGATCGATGTGACGCCGCGCGAGAACCAGCCGCCGGTGTTCACGGGCGCGCTCATCGACTTCGAGCCGGGCCAGTCCAAGACGGTCGACCTGACGAAGCTGACCAGCTACCCGTACGCGAAGGACCAGAGCGAGCTCCAGTACTCGATCCAGAACCCGCGGCCGGCCGGCGTCTCGCTGTCGCTGTCCGGCCAGAAGCTGACCATCTCGGTGGGCGCCGACGTCCAGAAGGGCAGCTCGCCGTCGATCTCGATCGGGGTCAAGGACGCCGTCAACGCCGGCCAGGCCGGCCGGATCGACCTCAACATCGTGCCGTCGACGCGCCCGCTGGCCAGCCCGCAGCCGGACCGTGTGATCGCCCCGCGCGGGCAGACGACGACCGTCGACGTGCTGGCGAACGACGCCGCGACGAACCCGTTCCCCGGCAAGCCGCTCCGTGTGCTCGCGGTGCGTGGGCTGGGTGGGGCGCTCCCGGACGGCGTCACCATCACGCCGAGCCCGGACAACGCGGTGCTGCAGGTCACGGTGTCGAGCACGGCGGCGCCGCAGGACACGACCCTCCAGTACGAGGTCGCCGACGCGACGAACGACCCCGACCGCTACACCTGGGGGACGGTCACCGTCTCGGTCCAGGACCGGCCCGCGCCGGTCTCCAACGTGCAGATCGGGGCCATCGGCGACCGCAGCCTGACGCTCAGCTGGACGCCCGGCGCGTTCAACAACTCGCCGATCACCGGCTTCCAGGTCACCATGACGAGCGCGGCGACCGGAGCGGTCCTCGGCACCACGCAGTGCACGACCACCGTCTGCGCGATCGCCACCCCGGGCAACGGACCCCAGAACGCCGTCGTGCTCGCCGTGCAGGCCCGCAACGCGCTCGGCCTGTCCGACCCGACCAACTACGTCGAGCCGGTCTGGTCGGACGTCATCCCGAACGCCCCGGCCAACGTGAGCTCGACCCCGCTGAACAACGGACTCCGGATCACCTGGAACCGCCCGGCCGACGCCCCAGGCGCCAGCCCGATCACCTCCTACGTCGTCACCGTCGGCGGCATCACCAACGCCGTCCAGGTCGGGCCGGCCGACAACGGCAGCTACGCGCTGAACGTCACGGACCCGGGGATCGCGAACGGCGCGGCGATCGGGTTCACGGTGGCGAGCCACAACGCCTTCTATCAGAACCGGACGACCTGGAACCAGACCTCCGGGAGCGGTGTGCCCGCCGGCGCGCCCACGCTGACCGGCACGGCCCCGACCGCGACGCCGAACAACGCGGACGGGTCGAGCGCCACGCTGTCGTGGCCCAGCGTCTTCGGCGCCAACGGCAAGGCGATCACCGACTACTACGCCGCAGTGTTCCAGGGCACAGCGCAGCCCCGCTGCACCGTCACCGGAGTGGACAGCGGCAACCCGGTGCTGCAGGTCGACCCCACCTCCGCGTCGTTCATCCACACGCAGGGCGGGAGCGCGACGTTCACCGGCCTGCAGGCCAACCAGACCTACAACTTCGTCGTCTACGCCTACAACGGCCAGGGCTGCACGCCGAGCGCCATCGTCTCGGCGACGCAGCGCCTGCAGCCGGGGTCGGTGCGGGACGTCACGGTCAGCGGCCCGACGCCGAGCAGCGCGACCACCTGGGACTACCAGGCCTCGGTCGACTACCAGACGGGCAGCGGCTCCAGCCCGATCATCGACTACCAGCTCCTCAGCGGCGGCGTGGCGGTCGACAGCGGACAGCTCGCCGGCACAAGCGGTACGGTCGCGGGCGCGCCAGGTCAGCACTACGGGATGCCGCTCACGCTGAGCATCACCCAGATCTGCGAGACCTACCCCGACGGCACCCAGCTCTGCACCGCGCAGAACTTCACCAAGCCGCTGGGCGTCGCGGTCAGCACGGCGATCGGCGGCGCGCGGTTCGACCAGACCACCGGCACGTTCTCCTGGACGGTCTGGCCCACCGGCGCCGGCTACACCCGCGTCACCTACAGCTGCGGCGGCCCGGAGGTCGACATGCCGCCGCTCGGCCAGACCGCGGTCTGCGTCGCGCCGGTCGGAACGGCGAACCCGACGCTCACGGTGAAGGTGTACGCCAACGGCGACACGTACAGCACCCCCTATCCAGCCTCAGGCATGCCATGAGCGACGACCGGCATACTGAGGACGGCCCGCGCGCAGGCGCGGCGCTGCTCACATCCACGAGAGGCGACAGCATGACGATGACCCCCGAGCAGGCCGCCTGGTTCTCGGGCGTGTTCGACCGCCTCGTGCAGAACATCGACCAGGTGCTCCTCGGCAAGTCGCACGTCATCCGCCTCGCCCTGGTCGCGCTGCTGAGCGAGGGTCACCTGCTGCTGGAGGACGTCCCCGGCACCGGCAAGACCTCGCTCGCCCGCGCCATGGCCGAGAGCGTCCGCGGAACGACCAACCGCGTCCAGTTCACCCCCGACCTGCTGCCGGGCGACATCACCGGCGTGAACATCTACGACCAGCGGACGGGCGCGTTCGAGTTCCACCGCGGGCCGGTGTTCGCCAACATCGTGCTGGCCGACGAGATCAACCGCGCGTCGCCGAAGACGCAGTCGGCGCTGCTGGAGGTCATGGAGGAGCAGCAGGTCACCGTCGACGGCGTGCGCCATCCGGTCGGCGAGCCGTTCATGGTGATCGCGACGCAGAACCCGATCGAGCAGGCGGGCACCTACCGGCTGCCGGAGGCCCAGCTCGACCGCTTCCTGATGAAGGCGTCGATCGGCTACCCCGATCACGAGGCCACCCTCCGCATCCTGGAGGGCGCGGAGCGGCGGGCGCACGATATCGTCGTCCCCGAGGTCATCTCGGCCGAGACCGTCACGGAGATGGCGGACCTGGCGCGCGGCGTGCATGTGGACCCGACCATCAACGACTACGTGTCCCGGCTGGTCGACGCCAGCCGCTCGGCCGACGAGATCCGCCTCGGCGTCAGCGTCCGCGGCGCGCTCGCACTCGTCCGCGCCGCCAAGACGCTCGCCGCGGCGTCCGGCCGCTACTACGTGACCCCGGACGACGTGAAGGCCCTGGCCGAGCCGGTGCTCGCGCACCGCCTGGTGCTCGACCCGGAGGCCGAGTTCGAGGGCGTCACGGCCTCGAGCGTCGTCGGCCAGCTCCTCATCGAGGTGCCGCCGCCCAGCGATCGGGCCGCCGTGTGACCAGCACCATCACCCGCACCCAGGTCGAGCTCACCAACGCGCGGGCCCGGATCGTCGGCGAGCGCGACGGCATGCTCGCGGACGCGATCGTGTGGGCGGTCCGCACGGGCTCCGCCGTGGGCCGGGCCGTGGCGTCGGCCGCGCACGCCCTGGGCGCGGTGATCACGCCGCTCGGCTGGTCGATGTTCCTCGTGACGGTGCTCGCGCTGGTGGCCGGCTACGTCCTGGGCTGGACCGAGGCGGTCGTCGCGGGCTGGATGGCCGTCGCGCTGCTGCTGATCGCGTCGCTCTACCTGGTGGGCCGGATCGCGTACGACGTCGGGCTGACCCTGCCGACCAACCGCGTGGTCGTCGGCGACCGGGCGCCGGGGGAGGTCACGGTCCGCAACCCGGTGCGGCGCCGGCTGCCCGGTGTGCGGGTGGAGGTCCCGGTCGGGGCCGGGCTCGCCGAGTTCGCCGCGCCCGCCCTGGCCAGCGGCGAGGAGCACTCGGATGTGTTCGTGGTGCCGACCAGCCGGCGCGGGATCGTGCCCATCGGCCCGGTCCGGACCGTGCGCGCCGACCCGATCGGTCTGCTGCGCCGCGAGATGGTGTGGGCGGAGTCGCTCGACCTGTTCGTGCACCCGCGCACCATCGCCATCCCGAGCATGAGCACGGGCTTCGTCCGCGACCTGGAGGGCGCCCCGACCCGCGACCTGACCCAGTCCGATGTCGCCTTCCACGCGCTGCGCGAGTACATGCCGGGCGACGAGCGGCGCAACATCCACTGGAAGAGCACCGCCAAGACCGGCAGCTACATGGTGCGGCAGTTCGAGGAGACCCGTCGCAGCCACCTCCTGGTCGCGCTCAGCCTGTCGGAGGCCGACTACGCCACCGAGGAGGAGTTCGAGCTGGCCGTCAGCGCCACCGGCTCGCTCGGCGTGCGCGCGATGCTCGACTCCCGCACCGTCTCCGTGGTCGCCAGCGCCGAGACGCCCGACTTCGCCAAGCGCGTGGTGTTCAGCGCCCGGCGGCTGAGCACCGTCGGCCGCGGCCGGCTGCTCGACGACCTGGCCGGGGTGGAGACGGCGGAGTCCGCCTTGCGGCTGCCCGAGCTCGCCCAGGTGGCCAGCGAGGACGCCGCGGGCATCTCCATCGCCTTCCTGCTCTGCGGCTCGTCGGTGACGGCGACGCAGCTCCGCTCGGCGGCGGCGCACTTCCCGCTCGGCGTGGACGTGGTCGCGATCGTCTGCGACGAGGGCGCGGTGCCCAGCCTGCGCCGGGTCGCCGACCTCAGTGTGCTGACCATCGGCTACCTGGAGGACCTCCAGCGCAGCCTCGCGAAACGGCTCGCGACGTGATCGGCCGGCTGCCCTGGCGATCCGCCGCGCTCGATACCGCGTTCGCGCTGGCGGCGGTGGCGCTCGCGGCGTGGTCGTTCTGGCCGGTGTACCAGTCCGGCGCGTTCATCACGATGCTGGTGGTGACGCTGGCGCTCGGCGGCGCGATCGGCGTGCTCGGTGCGACCTTCCGTTGGCCCAGCATCGTCGTGGCCGGCGTCCTCGTCCTGGTCTATCTGGCGACAGGGGTCCAGCTCGCCGTGCCGAGCCTGGCGGCCGGCGGCGGCCTGCTCCCGACCGGGCCCGGCTTCGTCGACCTGGTGCAGGGGACCTGGCTGTCCTGGAAGCAGCTCGTCACCATCTCGGTGCCCGTCGGCTCGTACGAGGCGCTGCTCGTGCCCGCGTTCATCCTGGTGCTGCTGGCGTCGACGATCACGACGAGCACCGCCCTGCGGTCGAAGTTCCCCGAGCTCGCCGGCATCCCGCCCGTCCTGGTGCTGGTCGCCGGGATCGCGTTCGGCTCGGCGGTGACGCCGGCGCCGCTCTGGCAGGTGCTCACCCTGTTCGCGCTCCTGCTGGTGTGGAACATCCGGCTGCGGCTGCGCAGGAGGACGGCAGCGGTGCGCACGCTGCGCGAGCAGAGCGGGCTCACCGTCGAGACCCGGCGTGAGCGCGGCTCGACGGCGGTGCTGACGGCGACAGGCGCGACCGTGATGCTCGCGGTCGCTGCGGCTGCGGGCCTCGGCGCCACGGCGCTGGTGCCGCCGGCCAACGACCGCCAGGTGGTGCGGACCGCGGTCGAGCAGCCCTTCGACCCGCGCGCCTACCCGAGCCCGCTGACCGGGTTCCGGTCGTACTTCGAGCCGGCCGCGGCCTCCGAGCCCATGCTGAGCGTGTCCGGCCTGCCCGCGGACGGGCGCGTCAGGATCGCGACGCTCGACACCTACGACGGCGTGACCTACTCGGTCGGCACCGACGCGGTCTCCAGCGCCTCCGGGTCGTTCGTGCGGCTGCCGTACCGGCTCGACCAGAGCGGCACGAAGGGCGCGTCCACCCAGCTGACGGTGACCGTGCGCGGCTACCGCGGCCCGTGGGTGCCCGGCACCGGGCAGCTGGAGCAGATCCAGTTCTACGGCCCGCACGCCACGAACCTGTCGGGGGCGTACTTCTACAACGACGTGACAGGCACCGGCGCCGTGATGGCCTCCCTCCACGACGGCGACACCTACGTCGCCGACTCGGTGACGCCGCCGAAGCTGAGCGCGGCGCAGCTCGCCAAGGTAGATCCCGGGTCGGACTCGGTGCCCCGCCCCACCGTCATCCCCGACGAGCTGCAGTCGACCGTGCAGAAGTACACCGCGGGCGTCACCGGCGCCGGTCCCAAGCTCGCCGCCGCGCTGAAAGGGCTGCAGACCGACGGCTACCTCTCGCACGGCGTCGGCACGAAGGAGCCGGCGAGCCGCTCCGGTCACGGCGCCGACCGGATCACCGAGTTGCTGACCGATGTGCCGATGCTGGGGGACCAGGAGCAGTACGCCGTCACGGCCGCGCTGATGGCCCGGCAGCTCGGCTTCCCGGCCCGCGTGGTGATGGGGTTCGTGGCGCCGGCCGACGCGCACGGCCCGGTCACGTTCCTCGGCTCGGACGCGTCGGCCTGGATCGAGGTGCAGACCACGACGGGCTGGGTCACGGTCGACCCGACGCCGCCACTGCGCACCGTCCCGCCGAAGCAGCCGCAGCAGCCGACGGAGATCTCCCGTCCGCAGACGAACGTGCAGCCGCCGATCGACGACACGCCCCAGCAGAACGAGGAGCCGCCGAACGCGCAGGTCGACAGCACCAACCCGCCTGCGCCCAACCCGCTGCTGGAGACGCTGCTGGCGATCCTGACGGTCATCGGCTGGACGCTGCTCGTCGTCGCGCTGATCGCCGCGCCCTTCCTGGCGGTGATCGCGGCCAAGTGGCGCAGACGGTCGCTGCGCAGGTCGGCGCCGAGCGCGGCGGAGCGGATCGTCGGCGGCTGGCGCGAGTTCGCCGACGCCGCCGTCGACCACGGCTACGACCCGCCGCCGGCCGCCACGCGCGTGGAGTTCGCCACCACCATCGGCGGCACCAGGGCGTCGGCGCTCGCCCAGGTCGCCGACCGTGCCGTCTTCAGCCCGCTCGCGCCCAGCCGCGAGGAGGCCGACTCGGTCTGGAAGGCGGTGGACGCCCTCCGCGGTCAGCTCGATCGGCGCGACACGCGGTGGAAGCGGTGGCTCGCGGCGGTCTCGCTGCGCTCCCTCGGCTACCGTGGAAGGACGGGAGAGAGGGCGAGCAGGCGATGAGATGCCGGGTGTGCGGGGCGGAGCTGAAGGACGGGACGCTGTTCTGCGGCAACTGCGGAAGCTCGGTGACGGCCTCGCGCGTGCGGCCCCCCGAGATGGCCGACTCCCGGCCCTCCGACACTTCCATCGTCCGGCCGCTCGCCAAGCCGCCTGCAGGGCGCTCGAAGCCCGCGGTCGCCGGGCGGTTCCCCGGTGATGTCGAGCTGGACGAGGACGGCTTGCCGCCGACCGAGGCGATCGACATCGTGCCGCTCGAGAGCGCTCCTCCCGCGCCACCGGCCGCGCGGGTGCGCGTCTACCGGTTGAGCTTCTCGACGGGGGAGTCGGTGGAGGTGCGCGGCAGCGGCCTCGTCGGCCGCCGCCCGATCACACAGCCGGGGGAGCACGTCGACCAGCTCGTCCCGATCTCCGACCCGGCCAGGAGCGTCTCCAAGACCCACCTGGAGTTCGGCCTGGAGGGCGAGGACCTGTGGATCTGCGACCGCTACTCCGGCAACGGCACGGTGGCGCGGATGCTCGGCGGCATCGCGCGGCAATGCGAGGCCGGCCGCCGGTATCGTGTCGAGCGGGGGACCCGCGTCGACATCGGCGACCAATGGTTCGACGTCAGCTGAGCGTCAACGCCGGCTGAACGTCGACGTGGGCCGAGCAGTCTCCCGCCCAGCCCACGTCGTGAGGATCAGACCAGCGCGTCCGCGAGCGGAGCGTCCACGATCCCGTGCGCCTCGGCGACACCGGCGTTGGTGACGCGGCCGTCGTGCACGTTGAGGCCGAGTGCCAGCGACGCGTCGGCGCGCAGGGCGGCCTGCCAGCCGTTGTTCGCGATGGCCCGCGCGTACGGCAGCGTGGCGTTGGTGAGCGCGTACGTGGAGGTGTGCGGCACCGCGCCCGGCATGTTCGCCACGCAGTAGAACAGCGACTGGTGCACCGTGAAGGTGGGGTCGGCGTGCGTGGTCGGGTGCGAGTCGGCGAAGCAGCCGCCCTGGTCGACGGCGATGTCCACGAGCACGCTGCCCGGCTTCATCCGCGAGACCAGCTCGTTGCTGACGAGCTTGGGCGCCTTCGCGCCGGGGACGAGCACCGAGCCGATCACGAGGTCGGACTCCGTGACGGCCTTGTCGATCTCGAAGCTGTTCGATGCGATCGTCTTGATCCGGCCCGCGTAGAGGGCGTCGAGCTCGCGCAGGCGGGCGATGTTCGTGTCGAGCACCGTCACCTCCGCGCCGAGGCCGACCGCGACCGAGGTCGCGTTGGTGCCGGCGACGCCGCCGCCGAGGACGGTGACGACCGCCGGGTGGGTGCCGGGGACGCCGGGGATCAGCAGGCCGGGGCCGCCGTTCGGCTTCAGCATGGTGTTGGCGCCGACGATCGGCGCGAGCCGGCCGGCGACCTCGCTCATCGGGGCGAGCAGCGGCAGGGCCCGGTTCGGGAGCTGCACGGTCTCGTACGCGATGGCGGTGACGCGCGCCTCGACGAGTGCACGGGTGAGCGCCTCGTCGGCCGCGAGGTGCAGGTACGTGAAGAGCACCAGACCCTCGCGGAAGTAGCCGTACTCCGAGGCGATCGGCTCCTTCACCTTGAGGATGAGGTCGCCCGCCGCCCAGGTGGCGGCCGCGTCGGGGAGGATCGTCGCCCCCGCACCGATGTAGAGCTCGTCGGGGATGGACGACCCCACTCCGGCTCCGGTCTCGACGTACACGTCGTGGCCGGCTCCGACCAGGTCGTGGACACCTGCGGGCGTAATCGCCACGCGGAATTCGTTGTTCTTGATCTCGCGGGGGATCGCGACCTTCATGGGGCTCCTCAGCTCCTCACACTTCGACGTGATGGTTCGACTTCACCTTAGCTTTCTTCACGGAGGATTTCGATAGCAATCCGTTCACCATCGTGCTGATTCCGTAAAATCGGCCTCCGATCGGGGCCGATTTCGTCAGTTCGTCTCGGTGCTCATCCGCGCACCGCACGCTGTGTGCGATTTCCCTCGTCTTTCGGACGAAATGGAACGGATTTCGTGACGATCATGTTTCCAAATGGACGATTCGCCCGCTGAAGGGTGCGAATCGCACCGGTCCTATGCCAGGATCGACCCACCGCGGCGGCACGAAGACGTGCTTTCGGCGGAAAGCCCTCCAGGCGAACACCAGATAGACCCGAAGGAGCTCCGCAGTGAATTCAAGGCCTCTCCCTGACGATCCGATGATCCGCCGGCTGGTCCAGTCGGCCCGTGCCTCCCAGCTCACCCGCCGCGGTCTGCTGGCCGGCGCGACGGCCGGCGCCGCAGCGCTCGCGCTGGCCGCCTGCTCGACGGGCGGCGCGTCGGGCAAGCCGACGCCGGCGAAGGACCAGTCCTCCACCGACAAGACGCTCACCTGGGCCAACTGGCAGGCGTACCTCGACCAGGACAAGGACGGGAAGTACCCGACGCTGCAAGCGTTCCAGAAGCAGGCCGGGATGTCGGTCAAGTACGACGTCGCTGTCGACGACAACAACACGTACTACGCCAAGGTGAAGGACCAGCTCGCCCTCGGCAAGGACATCGGCGCCGACACGGTCTGTCTCACGGACTGGATGATCGCGCGCTGGATCCGGCTCGGCTACGTGCAGAGCTTCGACGCGTCGGCCATCCCGAACAAGAAGAACCTCACCGAGAACCTGGTGGACGTCGACTTCGACCCCGGCCGCACCAAGTCGCTCCCCTGGCAGAGCGGCTTCGCCGGCATCTGCTGGAACAAGTCGAAGCTCCCGAACGGCCTGAAGTCCATCGACGACCTGTGGAAGCCCGACCTCAAGGGCAAGGTCGGCGTGCTCAGCGAGATGCGCGACACGATGGGCCTGCTACTGCTGCAACAGGGCGTCGACATCTCCAAGCACTTCAGCGACGACGACTACAACAAGGCCATCGACACGCTGACCAAGGAGGTCAGCGACGGCCAGATCCGCAACATCAAGGGCAACTCCTACCTCAACGACCTGAAGTCCGGCGACACCCTCGCCGCGATCTGCTGGTCCGGCGACATCACCCAGCTCAACGCCGAGGCCGGCGACAACTGGCAGTTCGCCATCCCGGAGGCCGGCGGCACCCTGTGGAGCGACAACTTCGTCATCCCGATCGGCTCGCCGCGCAAGGCCAACGCCCAGAAGCTGATCGACTTCTACTACGAGCCGGAGGTCGCCGCCGAGGTCGCCGCGTGGGTGAACTACATCACGCCGGTGCAGGGCGCCAAGGAGGCCGCGGTGAAGATCGACCCCACGCTGGCGGAGAACCAGCTGATCTTCCCGGACAGCGACACCCTGTCGAAGGTGAAGATCTTCCGCACCCTCACGCCCGCGGAGGAGCAGAAGTACCAGACGGCGTTCCAGAAAGTGATCCTGGGGGCCTGATGCCGAAAGGAGTCTTCGCCGAGTCCGGCGCCGACCTGCAGCTCGTCGGCATCACCAAACGGTTCCCCGGCTTCACCGCCATCGAGAGCCTCGACCTGACCATCCCGGCCGGGTCGTTCTTCGCCCTGCTCGGCCCGAGCGGCTGCGGCAAGACGACGACGCTGCGGCTGGTCGCCGGGCTCGAGGAGCCGACGGCGGGCCGCATCCTCATCGGCGGGAAGGACGTCACCAGCACCAAGCCGTTCCAGCGGCCGGTGAACACGGTGTTCCAGAGCTACGCGCTCTTCCCGCACATGACGATCCTGGAGAACGTCGCCTTCGGCCTGCGCCGCCGCCGCATCGGCGACCCGGTCGCCAAGGCGCACGAGGCGCTGCGGCTGGTCGAGCTCGACCACCTCGCCGCGCGGCGCCCGTCCCAGCTCTCCGGCGGCCAGCAGCAGCGCGTGGCGCTCGCCCGCGCGGTCGTGAACCGGCCGGCGCTGCTGCTGCTCGACGAGCCGCTCGGCGCGCTGGACCTCAAGCTCCGCCGCCAGATGCAGCTGGAGCTGAAGTCCATCCAGACCGAGGTCGGCCTCACCTTCGTGCACGTCACGCACGACCAGGAGGAGGCCATGACCATGGCCGACACGGTCGCGGTGATGAACAAGGGCCGCATCGAGCAGATGGGCGCGCCCGAGCTCCTCTACGAGCTGCCCTCGACCGTGTTCGTGGCGAACTTCCTCGGCCAGTCGAACCTGTTCGCCGGTCCCGTGCTCGACAGCGCGGGCGACACGCTCGGCGTGGAGGTCGCGGGCCACCGCATCCAGGTGCCGCGGTCGCGCGCCCAGCGCAGCTCGGGGACGGTCACCGTGGGCGTGCGCCCGGAGAAGCTGACGCTGCACGCGGGGGAGCACACCATCCCGTCCGGCGCGAACCGGCTCGGCCCCGGCCGGGTCATCGACGTCTCGTTCAGCGGTGTGAGCACGCAGTACCTCGTGGACCTGCCCGGCCTCGGCACGGTGGTCGTCTTCGCACAGAACCTCGCGAGCGGACCGGCCGCCGGCTTCGGCGACCAGGTCTGGGTGTCGTGGGAGGCCTCCCACACGTTCGTGCTGGCCGACGAGCCGCCGGCCGACGGGAAGTTCGCCCACGACACGGACACGCAGGCGGTGGCGGCGCAGGCGAAGGAGCGGCTGCTCACCGAGCTGGAGGAGGCGTAGATGGCCATCGCCGCCTTCACCGGGCCTCCCGCCACCCAGGATCAGGAGCCCGCGGCGCGGCGCAAGTCCGGGATCGCGCTGATCCTGTTGCTGCCTGGCGTGCTGTACCTGGTGCTGTTCTTCCTGACCCCGCTGGTCTCGCTCATCATCACGTCCTTCCAGGCGCCGGCGCCGGAGGGCGACATCGGGCAGTACGTCACGGCGTTCCAGTGGCAGAACTACACCGACGCGATCGCGGAGTACTGGCCGCAGATCCTGCGCTCGTTCGGCTACGCGCTCATCGCCACGGCCGCGGCGCTCGTGATCAGCTATCCGCTGGCGTACTTCATCGGCGTGAAGATGCGGTCCAAGCCGGTGCTGCAGAACCTGCTGATGACGCTGGTGATCGCGCCGTTCTTCATCAGCTTCCTGCTGCGGACGCTGGCCTGGAAGTCGATCCTGAGCGACGACGGCTGGGTGGCGAGCTCGCTGAAGGCTCTCAGCGTCCTCCCGCCGGACGCCCACATCACGGGCACGCCGTTCTCGGTGATCTTCGGTCTGACGTACAACTTCATCCCGTTCATGACGCTGCCGCTGTACTCGACGCTGGAGCGGCTGGACACCCGGCTGCTGGAGGCCGGGCGCGACCTCTACGCGAGCAACTGGATGACGTTCCGCAAGATCACCATCCCGCTGTCGCTGCCCGGCATCGTCTCCGGGACGCTGCTGACGTTCATCCCGGCCGCGGGCGACTACATCAACGCGTCGCAGGACTTCCTCGGCGCCGCCGACACCTCGATGATGGGCAACGTCATCGAGAGCAACTTCCTGGTGCTGCAGAACTATCCGGCGGCGGCCGCTATGTCGGTCATCCTGATGGCCGTCATCCTGGTGATCGTCGGGTTCTACGTGCGGCGGAGCGGGACGGAGGACCTGCTGTGACGACGACGACCACGCCTCGGCGGCGCTTCCGGTTCCAGGGCCTCGGGCTCGGCGTCTACGCCTTCCTGGCGCTGGCGTTCCTGCTCATCCCGATCGTCTACACGTTCGTGTTCTCGTTCAACGACGCGATCAAGAACAACATCGCCTGGCGCGGCTTCACCCTCCGCAACTGGACGAACGTCTGCGACGCCGCCGGCATCTGCGACGCGTTCACCGCGTCGATCATCATCGGCATCGTCTCGACGGTGATCGCGACGGTGCTCGGCACCATGATCGCGATCGCGCTGATGCGCTACCGGTTCCGGTTCCGGTCGCAGACCAGCCTGCTGCTGTTCCTGCCGATGGCGAGCCCGGAGGTCGTGCTCGGTGCGGGCCTGGCGGCGCAGTTCCTGAGCCTCGGCGTGAACAAAGGCTTCGGGACGATCATCATCGCGCACGTCATGTTCTGCATCAGCTTCGTCGTGGTGACGGTGAAGGCGCGCGTCGCCTCGCTCGACCCGGCGCTGGAGGAGGCGGGACGCGACCTGTACGGCTCGCCGAACGCGGTGTTCTGGCGGATCACGTTCCCGCTGCTGCTGCCGGGCATCCTGTCGGCCGCGCTGCTGTCGTTCTCGCTGAGCTTCGACGACTTCATCATCACGAACTTCAACGCCGGGGCGGTGACGACGTTCCCGATGTACATCTACATCGCTGCGTCGCGCGGCATCCCGGCCCAGGCGAACGTGATCGCGTCGGCGGTGTTCATCCTGACGATCCTGGTCGTCCTGATCTCGCAGCTCACCGCCGCCGCCCGCGCGAAGCGCCTCGCCCGCGCCACCCAGTAACCCCGCGCCCACACTCCACCCACACCCTCCCCGCATCCGCCGAGGGGCACGTAGTTGTCACTTTTCGAGCCCGAAAGTGACAACAAAGTGCCCCTCGGCGGGGGAGGGTCGAGGGGTTAGTGCGTGTACGAGGCCCGGATCGTGCCGACGGGGACGCCGTTGCCGAGGACCGCGAGGTCCAGCTTCGGCGCGACGGCGTCGACCGCGGCGCGCTCGATCGCGCCGGTGTCGGCCAGCAGCGACAGCGCGACGATGGAGGCCGCGCGCCGGCTGCCGTCGAGCACCTTCAGGCTGACGGTCGTGCCGTCCGGCGCCGCCATCACCATGACGCCCTCGGCGCCGAGCTTGGCGAAGACCCCGAGCTCATCGATCACGACGGTGTTGGCCCGGCCCGGGCCGTCGATGGCCCAGCCGTTGGCGAGCACCGCAGTGCGCAGCACGGCCGCGTTGCGGAAGAGCGCGAACGGGGAGCCCTCCGACGCCGTGCCGATCCGCTGGATGCCCCGCGCGAGCGCCAGCAGCGACATGGCGTGCACGGGCGCGCCGCAGCCGTCGATCCCGGTCGCGACGACCTTCTCGCCGGTCAGCCGCTCGGTCGTGTCGCGGATGTGCTGCTGCAGCGGGTGCTGCTGGCTGAGGTAGCTCTCCAGCGGCCACTGGTTCACCCGGCAGGCCAGCAGCATCGCGGCGTGTTTGCCCGAGCAGTTCATGAACACCGGGCTGCGCTGGGCGCCGTCGCGGATGGCGTTCTCCCGCGCCGCGCCGTCCAGCGGCCAGTCGGCGGGGCAGTGCAGGGCGTCCTCGGTGAGCTGGGCCTGCGCGAGCAGCCCGCGGACCACCGAGATGTGCGCGGGTGTGCCCGCGTGGCTCGCGGTCGCCAGCACGGCGCCTGCGCCCTCCAGTGCGACGCCCGCGCCCATCACGGCCACTGCCTGGAAGGGCTTGAGCGACGACCGCGGGAACACGGGCTTCTCCGGCGCGCCGAGGGACAAGACGACGTCGCCGTCCGGCCCGAGCACGACGGCCGAGCCCGCGTGGCGGGACTCGACGAACCCGCTGCGCTCGACGACCGCGAGCTCCGCCGCCTCAGCGGTTCCGAAGACCTCCGGTGTCACAGCGCGGCGAAGGCGTCGTCGAGGACGGACAGGGCGTCCGCGATGAGCGCGTCGCTCACGGCGAGGCTCGGCAGGAAGCGGAGCACGTTGCCGAAGGTGCCGGCGTTGAGGAACAGGATGCCGCGCTGCGCCGCGTAGGCGATGATCGCGCTCACGGCCTCCGGGTTCGGGACCTTGGTGGTCTCGCCGGTGCCCGGCTGGACCAGCTCGATCGCGACCATCGCGCCGATGCCGCGCACGTCGCCGATGATGTCGTACTTCTGCTGCAGCTTCTCCAGAGCCGGCTTGAGCGCCTTCTCGATGCGCGCGCCGTGGGCGAGGAGGTCGCCCTTCTCGATCTGCTCGAACACCGCGATCGCGGCCGCCGCGGCGACCGGGTTGCCGCCGAAGGTGCCGCCGAGGCCGCCGGGCTGGGCGGAGTCCATGATCTCGGCGCGGCCGGTGACCGCCGCCAGCGGGAGGCCGCCCGCGATGCCCTTGGCGCTCAGCACCAGGTCGGGCACGAGGCCGAAGTGCTCGCTGGCGAAGAACGCTCCCGTGCGGGCCATCCCGCTCTGGATCTCGTCGGCGATGAAGACGACGCCGTTGGCCGTGCACCACTCCTGCAGCGCCGTGAGGTAGCCCTCGGCCGGGACGACGAAGCCGCCCTCGCCCTGGATCGGCTCGACGACGAGGCAGGCCAAGTCGGTCGCGCCGACGACCTTCTCGAGGTAGGCGATGGTACGCGCGGCCGCCTCGGCGCCGCTGAGTCCGTCGCGGTACGGGTAGGAGTTGGGCGCGTGGTAGACGTCGCCGGCGAACGGGCCGAAGCCGGTCGCGTACGGCATGGCCTTGTAGTTCATGGCCATCGTGAGGTTGGTGCGGCCGTGATACGCGTGGTCGAGGACGGCGACGGCGCGGCGGCCGGTGTGCTTGCGGGCGATCTTGACGCCGTTCTCGACGGCCTCCGCGCCGGAGTTGACCAGCACGGTCTTCTTGGCGTGGTCGCCCGGCGTGTGCGCGGCGAGCAGCTCCGCGACGCGCACGTACTCCTCGTACGGGGTGATGGTGAAGAGCGTGTGGATGACGTCCTGGAGCTGCTCGGCGGCGGCCGCGACGACCGCGGTCTCGGTGTGGCCGATCGTGGTCACGCCGATGCCGGCGCCGAAGTCGACGAACTGGTTGCCGTCGACGTCGACCAGGATGGCGCCGTTCGCGCGGGCGATGTACACGGGCAGGGCCGACGACACGCCGGTGGGCACCACGGCGAGGCGGCGCTGATGCAGCTCCTGAGACTTCGGGCCGGGGACGGCGGTGACGATGCGGCGTTCTTGCTCCACGGTGAACGTGGGCGTGCTCAGGGTGTCAGTCATGATCTGGCCAGTTTAGCCGGGGTGCGAGAATCGAACCATGAAGCTCGAGCACCGCTATGCGATCGACCTGCAGTGGACCGGAAACCGGGGAGAGGGGACCAGCGACTACAAGGCCTACGGACGCGACCACACGGTCAGCACCGAGGGCAAGCACCCCATCGAGGGTTCGGCCGACCGCACGTTCTTCGGCGACAGGGACCGGTGGAACCCGGAGGAACTGCTGCTCGCCGCGCTCAGCCAGTGCCACATGCTCAGCTACCTGGCCGAGGCCGCGCGCGCGGGCGTCGTCGTCGTGGGCTACACCGACGCCGCGACCGGCGTCATGGAGCAGACGGGCAACGGCGGAGGCCACTTCACGAGCGCGATGCTGCGCCCGAAGGTGACGATCGCCGACCCCGCGCAGGCCGAGCTGGCGGCCTCCCTCCACGCCCCGGCGGCGGCCAAGTGCTTCATCGCCGCAAGCGTCAACTTCCCCGTCGGCCACGCCCCCGAGCTCCTGACCCTCGCCTGAGCGCCGCGACATTCGTGCCGAATGTCGCGAAAGCGCGCCGCTTTTGCCACATTCCTCACGAATCACGACACCACCCCGCCGCGACATTCGTGCCGAATGTCGCGAAAGCGCGCCCCTTTCGCCACATTCCTCACGAATCGCGGCACCGCCGCACCGCGACATTCGGCACGAATCGCGACACCACTGCGGCGCGACATTCGTGCCGAATGTCGTGATTGCCCACCGCTTTCGCGACATTCCGCACGAATCGCGACACCGCGGCGGCGCGACATTCGGCACGAATGTCGCGGAGGCGGGAGGCGCTAGAGGCGCTCGGGGCGGAGGGCGCGCTTGACGCGCTCGACGGTGTTCGCGGGCGGCGACTCGTTGTAGGTGCCGGCGAGCTCCTGGCCGGTGAGGCCGTGGATGGCCGCCATGATCTCGTCGGTCGCCTGGCGCCGGGCGCGGCCGGACTCCGCCGGGCCGTAGTGTGCGACGTCGATCGGCTCGCCGAAGGCGATGGTGATGCGGCGCACGCGCGGGAACTTCGCGCCGACCGGCTGGACCTCGTTCGTGCCGATCAGGCCCACCGGGACGACCTTGGCGCCCGTCGTCAGCGCCAGCCAGCCGATGCCGGTGCGTCCCTTGTAGAGACGGCCGTCGAGCGAGCGGGTGCCCTCCGGATAGAGCGCGAACGCGGCGCCGGTGTCGATGATCCGGCGGGACTGCTCCAGGGCCTCCTGGGCGGCCTGCCCGGCCCCGCGCTTGACGCCGACCGCGCCGATCGCGGTGAAGAACGAGCGCGAGACCGCACCCTTGAACCCGGTCCCCTCGAAGTAGTGCGACTTGGCGAGGAACTGCACTCGGCGCGGCGAGATCATCGGGATGACCAGCGAGTCGATGAACGACAGGTGGTTGCTGGCCAGGATGAGCTTGCCGTGGCGCGGCACGTTGCGGGCGCCGATGATGTGCGGCCGGTAGATGAGGCGCAGCAGCGGCGCGACCACGCGTCGGCCGATGAAGTAGGTCAGCCCAGGGCGCGGGAGGACCTCGGCCTCCGCCTCGTGCCCGTCGTCGGGTGCTGTCTGACTCACAGAACGAGGGTAGTCCCGTTTGTATGCTCCGGCCGGCATGCGTTTCCTCACTCGCCGAACGGCAGGAGCGGCGCGCAGCCCCAGCCTCCCGCGTAGATCAGGCAAGGGAGTTGGAGCCCCGGGTACCGCACGTTCCGCGGATCGCCGAACCAGCTCGTGTAGAGCCGCGAGAAGTTGAGGTTGCCGAAGGCGGAGCACTTGTCGCCAGGGCCGGTCGGTTGGGCGACCGTCGTCTTGTCCGGCTGGTACGGCGTGTAGTTGTAGAGGTTCGCCGTCGCCTGGTTGACCACCCGGACCGTGCTGGCACCGCAGGTGGCGTCCGGGTGGTACTGGATGCGGTTCGCGCCGACCTTGTAGCGCCAGTCGGCCGGGTGCGCGGTGTACTCCCGGAACTGCCAGGCCGCACGGTAGACCTGGTTGAAGAAGCCGAAGTAGCGGGTGTCGCACGCGGCGGTGTCCGGGCACGCGTACCCGGTGGCCTTCTGGTAGCCGGTCGCGCTCGGCGTGGTGAGCAGCGACTGCTCCTTCTGCAGCAGCACCAGGAGCACCCGCGGGCTGATCGTGCACGCCTGCGCGATGCGCACGATGATGCTGCTGGCCCGCTCGCCCTTTCGCGCGGGGATGGCGGCGCAGCGCTCATCGGAGGCCGGGGTGCGCGGCACGTCCATGCGGAAGTCCGCCAGGCAGGGGGAGGTGTCCTTGGGGGTGCAGGCGCGGGTGTCCAGGAAGTGCTGCACCTGGGCGGCCGTCATCGCGTACGGGTTGTAGAAGCTGTCGTCGCTGATGATGTCGCCCGGATCGAACGGCCGCGCGGGTTTCGCCGCGAGAGCCGCCGCTGCTTTCGGAGCGACCGCCGCCGTGGCCCCCTCCGTCTGCGCGCCGCCGACCGCGGGCAGCGCCGCGAGGACCGCCGCGGTCACGAGGACCGCGGCGGCGAGCCGCCGCAGAGGCGGGCGCAGCGGCGAGCGGAGGGGCAGGCGCATGGGCTGGCGTCTCGGGTCGGTCAGCCGAGCCGGCCGAGCGCCTCTTCGATCACGGTGGCGGCGTCGTCGATCAGCTCCTCGCTGATGACGACCGACGGCAGCAGCCGAAGGACGCTGTCCCAGCTCCCGGCGTCGAGCGGGATGACGCCGTTGGCGGTCGCGTGCGCGAGCACGGCCTTCAGCGCCTCCGGGTTGGGCTTCTTCGTGCCGGGCACGACCAGCTCGATGCCGAACATCGCGCCCACGCCGCGCACCTCACCGACGACGGGGAAGCGCTCGGCCCAGTCGCCGATCCGCGCCCACAGCGCCGCCTCGACGCGCTTCGCCTCGGCGAGCAGGTCCTCCTGCTCGAACGCCTCGAACACCGCGAGCGCCGCGGCCGTGGAGACCGGGTTGCCGCCGAACGTGCCGCCGATGCCGCCGGGCTGGACCGCGTCCATGATCTCGGCGCGGCCGGTCACCGCCGCGAGCGGGAAGCCGCCGGCGATGCCCTTGGCGGACGTGATGAGGTCGGGGACGACGCCGTGGTGCTCGATCGAGTACCAGGTGCCGGTACGGCCGATGCCGGCCTGGATCTCGTCCGCGACGAACACGATGCCGTTCTCGGTGCAGTACTCGGACAGGCGCTTGAAGTAGCCGGGCGCCGGGATGATGACGCCGCCGTCGCCCTGGACCGGCTCCACGAACAGCGCCGCGAGCTCCGTGGCGCCGATGTGCGTCTCGATGTAGTCGATGGTGCGCTCCGCGGCCTCCTCGCCCGTCATCCCCTCCGGGTCGCGGAACGGGTAGCTGATCGGGAGGCTGTAGATCTCGCCGGGGAACGGGCCCATGCCCGCGCGCTCCGGCCAGGGGCGGTAGGTCATCGCCATCGTCAGGTTGGTGCGGCCGTGGAACGCGTGGTCGAGCGTCGCGATCGCCCGGCGCCCCGTGAACTTGCGCGCGATCTTGACCGCGTTCTCCACCGCCTCCGCGCCGGAGTTGACCAGGATGCTGTGCTTCTCGAAGTCGCCCGGCGTGATCTCGGCCAGCTTCTCGGCGACGCGCACGTAGTTCTCATAGGGCGTGACCGTGAAGAGCGTGTGCGTCAGCTTCGCGGCCTGCTCGGCGGCGGCCGCGGCGACGGCGGGGTGCGCGTGGCCGATGGTGGTCACGCCGATGCCGCAGCCCAGGTCGATCAGGCGGTTGCCGTCGACGTCGACCAGGATCGCTCCGGAGCCGGACTCCATGTAGATGTTCGCAAGCGTCCCCGCGCCCCGGCTGACCGACGCGACACGCCGCTGCTGCAGCTCCACCGAGCGCGGGCCCGGGAGCTCGGTGACGACGTGGCGGGACTGGGGGACGGAGAAGTCGCGGGTCATGACCTCCATCGTATGGGCGTTGTTCAGGTGTCCGTTCAGCGGGGACAGAGGTGGATGGGGCAGACTGGCTCCTCGTGCGCAGATCCCTTTCCGTCCTCACAGCCGCCCTCGTCGTCGCCGGCCTCGCCGCCTGCAGTTCCTCGTCGCCCAGCCCATCGGCGTCCAGCACCGCTGCGGCCGCGACCTGTCAGAACGTGAAGTCGGGGTCTGTGTCCGACTCCGTCAAGGTCTCCGGCGAGTTCCACCAGACGCCCACGGTAACCTTCGCGACGCCGCTCAAGGTGAAGGATCTCGAGCGCACCGTCGTCACGAAGGGCACCGGTAAGAAGGTCAATGCGGGGGCGACGGCCGGACTGGCCCTTGCCGCGTACGACGGCACGACGGGCAAAGAGCTCGCGGCGCCTGAGGGCTTCGGCACCGCGAAGGTGGTCGACGCGCCGGTCGACGACACGAAGTGGCTTCCCGGTTTCGTCCGCGGCGTCGAGTGCTTGAACGTCGGTTCCAGGGTCGTCGTGACCGCGACGGCCTCCGAGGCATTCGGCCAGGCCTATTCGCAGCTGGGCCTCAAGCAGGACGCCCCCGTCGTCCTGCTTGCGGACATCGTCAACATCGCGCCCAAGCTGCCGACCAAGGCGAACGGAACACCCGTTCCTCCCACCTCGGGCTTCCCGACAGTGAAACTCAGCAAGACCGGTGAGCCGACCATCACCATCCCGAAGGCCGCCCCGCCGACGGAGACGCTGATCGCCGAGCTCAAGAAGGGCTCGGGCGAGACCGTTCTGCCGGGCGACACGGTCACGGTGCAGTACAAGGGCGTGCTCTGGCGGAACGGCCAGATGTTCGACTCCAGCTGGAGCCGGGGCCAGACGGCGTCGTTCCAGACGACCCAGGTCGTGAAGGGCTTCCAGAAGGCTCTCGAGGGTCAGACTGTCGGCTCCCAGGTGATCGCGATCGTTCCGCCCGCTGACGGCTATGGAGCTGCGGGCCAGGGCGCCATCAAGGGCACCGATACGATGGTCTTCGTGGTCGACATCCTGGGAACCAGCCGCTGATGCCCGCGCGCCGCGTCGTCATCCTCGGGTCCACGGGCTCGATCGGCACGCAGGCGCTCGACGTCATCGCGGCGAACCCCGACCGGTTCGACGTCGTCGGGCTGACCGCCGGGCGCAACGCGGACCTCCTCGCCGAGCAGGCGGAGCGGTTCGGGGTACGCGACACGGCGCTCGGCGCGGACGACGCGGTGCGGCTCCTGCACTCCGTGCAGGCCGACGTGGTGCTCAACGGCATCACCGGCTCGGTCGGGCTCGGTCCGACGCTCGCCGCCCTGGAGACCGGGGCCATGCTGGCGCTCGCCAACAAGGAGTCGCTGATCGTCGGCGGCGCGCTGGTCAAGCAGGCGGCGGCGCCCGGCCAGCTCGTCCCGGTCGACTCCGAGCACTCGGCGCTCGCCCAGGCGCTGCGCTCCGGAACGGCCGGGGAGGTTCGGCGGCTGGTGCTGACGGCGTCGGGCGGCCCCTTCCGCGGCCGGTCCCGCGACTCCCTGCGCGACGTCACGCCCGCCGAGGCGCTCGCGCACCCGACCTGGGACATGGGACTCGTCGTCACGACCAACTCCGCCACCCTGGTCAACAAGGGCCTGGAGGTCATCGAGGCGCACCTGCTCTTCGACGTGCCGTACGAGCGGATCGACGTCACGGTGCACCCGCAGTCCGTCATCCACTCGATGGTGGAGTTCGTGGACGGCTCGACCATCGCCCAAGCGTCGCCGCCCGACATGCGCCTCCCGATCTCACTCGGTCTCGGCTGGCCCGACCGGGTGCCGGGAGTCGGCGCGCCGCTGGACTGGACGCGGGCGCACACCTGGACGTTCGAGCCGCTGGACGGTGAGGCGTTCCCCGCCGTGGCGCTCGCCAAGCGCGTCGGCGCCGCGGGCGGGACCTACCCTGCGGTGTTCAACGCGGCCAACGAGCAGGCGGTGGCGGCGTTCCACGCGGGCGCGATCGGCTACCTGGACATCGTGGACACGGTCGAGCGCGTCGTGGACGAGCATGAGCCGGCGGGCGAGCTCACTCGCGAGTCCTTGGCTGAGGCAGAGGCCTTGGCGCGAGCCGCGGCCGACGCGCTGATCGCCCGCTGACCTGCGACGCGCGGAGTACTTCTCCGTAGTGGTGGAGCGCCGGTGAGTTCACCGGGATGCGTGAGAGGGCGGTCATACCCGGCGGAGCCTTGGAAGGTATGGCCGGCGACATTCGCCGCACGCTGGGTAAGAACCCGCAGCGTTCTCTCCGTGGTAGCACGGATGCCTCGACATACTCTAGTGGTTAGCGTAATAAATGCCACTGCTAATGGAGTGGCGCGTGGTTCGTTTAATGGAAGCGTGCCCGTTGGTTTTTCGACCGTTCAAGGTGCCGAGCGAAGCTGAGTTCAGCTCCTTGGCTCAACCGAAAAGGGAAACTCATGAAGATCTTCAAGCAACGCGACGGACAGCTAGCCAAGCGTCGTAAGCAGGCCGGGGTCGCAATTGCGGTGTCGATCGCATCCGTCGTCGTCAGCCTGGTCGGCGCCGCGCCGGCGCAAGCGGCGGCGAAGGGGTTCACCATCTACTATTCCCCGAACTGTGCAGGAGCGTCTCGTTACTACCCCGGTATGAACTCAGGCGAGGAGTGGATTAACGACAGATTCAATTCGAGCCCGATCCATCAGGGATATGGGCAGGGCATTCGGCAGAATGCTGCGTCAATCTCTATTCCCTATGGGACTACTGTCTCCATCGCGTTTTACCGCTATGAGAATGGCCACAACTGGAGGTATGCATCATTCGCAGGGGGAGGCTTCTGTGTGAATTTCGATAGTTTCCAAAGGAATGGCAACATGAGTTGGCGCACGTCCTAAGTAGTTTCGACTGTTGGTAGGAATGGGCGGGCACAAGCCCTGCTGGGTCCGGATCTGTCGAGAGTCGTGATCTTCAGGAGTGCTTGTGCCTGCTGTCTTTTAGGTCTCCACGCAGAAGCCGCGCGTTGTGATGCCGAGGGCATAGGAACCGTGCGGCTGGCTCCAAGCGTGCGCGACTAGCCTTGCTCTGTGGATTCCGTGCTGCTGTTCGTCCTGGGCGTCGTCATCATCCTGGTGGGCGTCGCGCTCTCGATCGCGCTGCACGAGATCGGCCACCTGGTGCCGGCGAAGCTGTTCGGCGTCAAGGTCACCCAGTACATGATCGGGTTCGGCCGCACGCTGTTCTCGTTCAAGCGCGGTGAGACCGAGTACGGCCTCAAGGCCATCCCGCTCGGCGGCTACATCTCGATGATCGGGATGTTCCCGCCCGGCAAGGACGGCGGCGCCGGCCGGAACGCGACCACCGGCTTCATGCAGGCGATGGTGCAGGACGCCCGCACCTCCAGCGCGGAGACCGTGGGGGAGGGCGAGGAGGAACGCACCTTCTACCGCCTGCCGGTCTGGAAGCGCATCGTCATCATGTTCGGCGGCCCGTTCATGAACCTGCTGATCGCGGTGGTGCTATTCGGCGTGCTGCTGATGGGGTTCGGGACGGCGCAGGCGTCGACGACAATCGGTTCGGTCAATCAGTGCGTGCTTCCCGCGACGACCACGTCGCAAAAGTGCGGCGCCGACGCGACGCAGACCCCCGCCGCCGCCGCGGGACTGAAGCCCGGCGACACCATCGTCAGCATCGACGGGAAGAAGATCACGTCGTGGGCGCAGTCCACGGCGATCGTCCGGGACTCCGCGGGCGTCCCGCTGACTGTCGTCATCCGGCGCGACGGCCAGGACCAGACGGTCGTGATCACCCCGCTGACGAACGCGGTCGCCAAGCTCGACGCGAACGGGCAGGCCGTCAAGGGGTCGAGCGGAAGCATCGAGACGGTGAAAGCCGGCTTCGTGGGCATCGGAGCCGTGGAGAAGCTGGTTCCTCAGCCCATCACCTCCGTCCTTCCCGCCGTCGGAGCGCAGACCTCCGCGGTCGTCGGCGTCGTCATCCACCTGCCGCAGCGCATGGTCGACGTCTGGAACGCCGCGTTCGGTTCGGCCCCGCGCGACCCGAACGGGCCAGTGAGCCTCGTCGGCGTCGGCAGGGCGGCAGGTGAGCTGACGGCGCTCAACGGCGTTCCCGTGGTCGACAAGGTCTACACCATGATCGCGTTGCTTGCCTCGCTGAACGTCGCGCTCTTCGTCTTCAACCTGATTCCCTTGCTCCCGCTCGATGGCGGCCACATCGCCGGGGCCCTGTGGGAGGGCTTCAGACGGTCGATCGCCAAGCTGTTCGGGCGACGCGATCCTGGACCGGTCGACATCGCGAAGCTCATGCCGCTGACGATGACGGTCGTCGTGCTGGTGGGTGCGATGAGTCTGCTGCTGATGTATGCAGACATCGTCAAGCCGATCAACTTCTTCGGCTGACCCCGGCATACCCGGCGTTCACCCGACGCCCAGCCGCTTCCCACTCGGCCGCGTAGGATTGTCGGGTGGCAGCAATCAACCTGGGGATGCCCAAGGTCCCCGAGACCCTCGCACCTCGTCGCAAGTCCCGTCAGATCCGTGTCGGAAAGGTCCTGGTCGGCGGCGACGCCCCGGTCAGCGTCCAGTCGATGACCACGACGCCGACGACGAACATCAACGCGACCCTCCAGCAGATCGCCGAGCTGACGGCCTCCGGCTGCGACATCGTGCGCGTCGCCGTGCCGAGCCGCGACGACGCCGAGGCGCTGCCGATCATCGCCAAGAAGAGCCAGATCCCGGTCATCGCGGACATCCACTTCCAGCCCAACTACGTCTTCGCGGCGATCGACGCCGGCTGCGCGGCCGTGCGCGTGAACCCCGGTAACATCCGCAAGTTCGACGACCAGGTCGGCAAGATCGCCGCCTACGCGAAGGCCGCGGGCGTCTCGCTGCGCATCGGCGTCAACGCCGGGTCGCTGGAGCCGAGCCTGCTGCAGAAGTACGGCAAGCCGACCGCCGAGGCGCTGGTCGAGAGCGCCGTCTGGGAGGCCAGCCTCTTCGAGGAGCACGACTTTCACGACTTCAAGATCTCGGTCAAGCACAACGACCCGATCGTGATGGTCAAGGCCTACCGCCAGCTTGCCGAGCGGGGCGACTGGCCCCTGCACCTCGGCGTGACGGAGGCCGGCCCGGCGTTCCAGGGCACCATCAAGTCCGCGACCGCGTTCGGCATCCTGCTCTCCGAGGGCATCGGCGACACCATCCGCGTCTCGCTGTCCGCGCCGCCGGCCGAGGAGGTCAAGGTGGGCCTGCAGATCCTGCAGTCGCTCAACCTTCGCGAGCGCAAGCTGGAGATCGTGTCCTGCCCGAGCTGCGGCCGCGCCCAGGTGGACGTCTACACGCTCGCCGACAATGTCACCGAGGGCCTGCAGGGCATGAGCGTCCCGCTGCGCGTCGCGGTCATGGGCTGCGTCGTCAACGGCCCGGGCGAGGCCCGCGAGGCCGACCTCGGCGTCGCCAGCGGCAACGGCAAGGGCCAGATCTTCGTCAAGGGCGAGGTCATCAAGACCGTTCCGGAGGCGGAGATCGTCGCGACCCTGATCGAGGAGGCGAACCGCATCGCCGCCGAGATGGAGGACGCCCAGGTCGCGTCGGGCGAGCCCACCGTCACCGTCGGCCACTAGGGGCTCGCGGCGGGCGCCGCATCACCGCACCACTAACATGGAACGGTGCCTACTCGCCTGACGAACTACTTCCTCCGCACCCTTCGTGAAGACCCCTCCGACGCGGAGGTGACCAGCCACAAGCTCCTCGTGCGCGCCGGCTACATCCGCCGCCAGGCGCCGGGCATCTTCGCGTGGCTGCCGCTGGGACTGCGGGTGAAGGCGCGCATCGAGCAGATCATCCGCGAGGAGATGACCGCCGCGGGCGCCCACGAAGTGCACTTCCCCGCGCTGCTGCCGCGCGAGCCCTACGAGGCCACCGGCCGCTGGGAGGAGTACGGCGAGGGGATCTTCCGGCTCAAGGACCGCAAGGACGCCGACTACCTGCTCGCCCCCACGCACGAGGAGGTCTTCACCCTGCTGGTGAAGGACCTCTACTCCTCGTACAAGGACCTGCCGCTGTCGATCTACCAGATCCAGGACAAGTACCGCGACGAGGCGCGCCCCCGCGCGGGCCTGCTGCGCGGCCGCGAGTTCACGATGAAGGACGCGTACTCGTTCGACTACACGGACGCGGGTCTCGACACCAGCTACATGGCGCAGCGCGACGCCTACGAGCGCATCTTCCGCCGCCTGGGCCTCGACTACGTCATCGTGCAGGCCGACGCCGGCGCGATGGGCGGCTCCCGCAGCGAGGAGTTCCTGCACCCCACCCCGGTCGGCGAGGACACCTTCGTGCGCTCGGACGGCGGCTATGCGGCGAACGTGGAGGCCTTCACCACGCTGGCGCCGCCCACGCGCGGGTACGAGAAGCTGACGCCGCAGGAGGTGCTCGACACCCCGAACACCCCCACCATCCAGACCCTGGTCGACGTCGCGAACGAGAAGCACCCGCGTCCGGACGGCCGCGCCTGGACCGCCGCGGACACCCTCAAGAACGTCGTCCTGGCGCTCATCCACCTCGATGGCACGCGCGAGCTCGTGGTCGTCGGCCTGCCCGGCGACCGGGAGGTCGACCTCAAGCGCGCCGAGGTCGCCTTCGCTCCGGCCGAGATCGAGGCCGCGACCGAGGACGACTTCCGCAAGCACCCCGGGCTCGTGAAGGGCTACATCGGGCCCTGGTCGGCCGAGGGTCCTGTGCTCGGCGAGGAGGCTTCGACCGGCATCCGCTTCGTGGTCGACCCCCGCGTCGTCGACGGCTCCGGCTGGATCACCGGCGCCAACGTCGAGGGCAAGCACGTCTTCGGCCTGGTCGCCGGGCGTGACTTCGCCTGGGACGGCACCGTGGAGGTCGCCGAGGTCAAGCCGGGCGACGCCGCCCCGGACGGCTCCGGCCCCGTCGAGCTCGCGCGCGGCATGGAGATCGGCCACGTCTTCCAGCTCGGCCGCAAGTACGCCGAGGCGCTGGGACTGAAGGTGCTGGACGAGAACGGCAAGCTCGTCACCGTGACCATGGGCTCCTACGGCATCGGCGTCACCCGCATCCTGGCGATCATCGCCGAGGAGAACAACGACGACAAGGGCCTGGTCTGGCCTGCGGCCGTCTCGCCGTTCGACGTGCACGTCGTCGCGGCAGGCCGCGATGCGGTCGCGTTCGAGGTGGCCGAGCAGGCCGCCGCCGAGCTGGAGGCCGCCGGCCTGGAGGTGCTGCTGGACGACCGCCCCAAGGTGTCGCCCGGGGTGAAGTTCGGCGACGCGGAGCTCATCGGCATCCCGCGCGTGCTCGTCGCCGGCCGTGGTGCCGCCGACGGCGAGGTCGAGCTGTGGGACCGCCGCACCGGCGAGCGGTCGACTCTCCCGCTGGCCGAGGCCGTCGCGGCACTGACCGCCTGAGCGAGCTTGACGACGCCGCCTGACCGCACCGCGGTTCAGGCGGCGTCGTCGTCTCCGGTGATCTCGGCGTGGACGCGGCGCAGGTCCTCCATGAGCGAGCCGATCAGCACCCAGTGCCGCGGGTTCGGCGTGCTGATGACGAGCGGCGCCGTGAGCACAGGGATGCCCGCCGTCTCGGTGCTGGGCTCGACAGCGGGGGCGTCGGGGTCGCGCGACAGCAGCCGCAGGTCGTGGGCGGAACGCTCCAGCTCGTCCGCGATGGCGGCGATGGTCGGTTCGTCGGCGAGGCTGTCGTCATAGTGGTCGTGGAACGCCCGGGTCATGCCGAGCGAGCGCGTGATCAGCGGGCGCAGGCGCGCGAAGAGCTGCTGGTCGTGCGCCAGGACGACGCGGTGCTTGGCCTGCCGCGGGTTGAGGGTCAGGCTCTCGTCGGCGGCGGTGAGCGCAGCCTCCGCCTTCTTCTCCATCGGGCGGAGCAGGCGCGCCTCGATCAGGAGGGCGTCCCGCTCGCCGGGAGTCGGCCGACTGGTCAGGGCGACGGCGAGCCGGTCGAGCGTCGACGCGATCTCGCGGCCGAGGTCGAGCACCGCCGTGCGCGCCGGGCCGGTCAGCACAGGCGGGACGATCGCGATGTTCACGATGACGCCGATCGCCGCGCCGAGCACGGTCTCCACGATGCGGGCGACGGCGTACTCGGAGTTCGTGGCGCCGAGCGAGAGCACCAGCATGACGCTGATCGGGATCTGGTTGGCCGTGCCGGGCGTGAGCTTGAACGCCCAGGCGATCACCAGGGACGCGACGATCGCGAGCAGCACGATCCAGGTGTTGTCGCCGAAGACCAGGCCCACCCCGTACGCGATGACCACGCCGAGGATGACCCCGAGGGAGCGCTCGAAGGCGCGGCCGATCGACTGGTTCACGCTCGGCTGCACGACGAGCAGCGCGGCGATCGTCGCGAACACCGGGAGCTCGCCCGGGAAGATCAGCGTCGCCAGACCCCAGGAGATGATCATCGCCGTGGCGGTCTTGGCGACCTGGAGGAACGGGGTGCGCGTGGTCGACCGGATGTTCACGGGGAGGGAGAGCTTGACCGGGGACAGCGAACGCACGACTCCAGCGTAGCCGTGCGGCCGGTGCGGCGACTCAGGCCGCGTAACGCCGGTACGCCGCCGCGGCGCGCTCGGCGGCCCGCTGCTGGCCCGCGGTGAGCGGCGCGAACGACTCGACCTCCACTGCACTGCGCCGCCAGGTCCCCACCACGCGGCCGCGGGCGACGACGATCGGCTGGAAGACGCCGTTGCCGCCGGGGACGATGCGCTCGAAGTGGTCGTCGTCGAGCACGAGGTCGCGCTGCTGGTAGCCGAGCAGGTACTCGTCGAAGGCCGGCAGGAGCTGGACGGCATCCCGCTCGCTCCGGCTCTCGGCGAGCCCCGCGGCACGATCGGCCAGCTCGGACGTGAGCAGGTACTCCACCCCGTCGACCTCCAGCGCGGTGATGGCGTCGCCGAGGACGGCGCGTGCCGTCTTGGCGCCGGCGACGGTGCCCTTGGTCCACCAGACGAAGTCCTTGACGGTCGCGGGGCCGTGGCCGTGGAGGTAGCGGAGCAGGAACTCGCCGATCGCCTCATCCGGTTCGAGCTGGCGGGACTCCGGCGCCCACTCGTCCAGCAGCACCAGCGCCTGCTGCGTGCGCAGCGTCGGACCCCAGCAGATCAGGCCGGTCTGCGCCAGGTAGTAGATGAGGTGGTAGCCGCGCTGACCGGCGGTGGCGATGCCGTTCGCCTCCCACAGCTCCATCAGCTCGGCGCGGCCGATTCGCCCGCCGCCGGCGAGGGCTTCGATGACCAGGTCGCGGGCGCGGGCGAAGTCGGGCGTGTCGAGTTCGAGCTGCCGGTGCCGGGCGGTGAGGCCGGCGATCATGCGGCCGGTGGTCACGCCCAGCATCCAGCGGAGGTCCTCGGGCGGGACGAAGTGCAGCGTGCCGCGCATGGGCCAGGAGCGGACGATCCGGCCGGCGTCGAGGTCGGCGAGGACGTCGGCGCGCGTCGAGCCGGTGGTGCGGAGGCCGAGCGCCCACGAGCCGGCGGCGAAGTCCTGCGCCTGCACGGCGAGCATCCTGCGCGCGACGTCGGCGGGGGAGGCCTCGCGGTCGCCGTCGATCGCGTGGGCGAGGCGGCGCAGGCGCAGCAGGTCGGCGCGGGAGGTCATGGACCCAGTCTGGCCCAGACAGCGGACAGCTTCTGTCCTAGATGGGGAGCCGGGAAGTCGGACTCAGGGCAGCAGGCCGTGCTCTTTGAGCTGGTCGCTCAGTCCCGCGCCGTCCGGGGCGTAGACCCAGGGCGCGCCGGAGATCTCGCTGTGCTTCTCGGCCTTAGAGCGGCCACCGGCCAGCACGGCCTCCCCGTTGGAGAGCTGCCGGATGGCGACGCCCGCCACGTTGCCGGGGTGCTCGGTCGTGAACTCGCGGTACAGCGCCTCGTCGTGCTGTCCGTCGTCGCCGATGAGCAGCCAGCTGAGGCCGGGGAACTCGTCGGCCAGCCGGGCGAGGCTGGTGCGCTTGTGCTCGCGGCCCGAGCGGAAGAACCGGTCGTGGGTCGGGCCCCAGTCGGTGAGCAGCAGCGGGCCTGCGGGGAAGAGGTTGCGCGAGAGGAAGCGCGTGAGCGTCGGTGCGACGTTCCAGGCGCCGGTCGAGAGGTAGATGACGGGAGCGCCCGGGTGCGCGGCCGAGAGCCGCTCCAGCAGCACCGACATCCCGGGCGTGGGGACCCGGGCGTGCTCGTCCAGGACGAAGGTGTTCCACGCGGCGAGCAGGGGCCGGGGGAGCGCGGTGACCATGACGGTGTCGTCCACGTCGGAGATGATTCCGAAGGTGGCCTTGGGGTCGACGATGTAGACCGGCGCCTCGAACACGCGCGCGGACTCCGGTGTCGTGAGCCGCACGGTGTGCAGGCCGGGCTTGAGCTGGACGGGGAGGACCGTGTCGATGACGCCGCCGCGGTCCGGCTGAACCTCGTGATGGGCCCCGTCGACCGTGATCGTGACCGTGACGTCGCCGACCGGGACGCTCACGAAGGAGCGCCAGCCGCGGATGGACTCCTCGCGTTTGCGGTGCTTGCGCTCCGCGCGGCTGCCCGGCCGCGGTTCCTTCGCCAGCACGACCCGGCCGAGGATGCGCACCCAGGTCGGGGAGCCGTAGCCGGCGTACGGGACGACGGTCGCCAGGAAGCCGCGCTTGCGGGCGCGGCGGGCTCGGAACTGGTGGAACGCGTCCTCGACGCGCGCGGCACGGTGCATGATCGGGTCGACGCTCGCGCCGCGCTTGGCTCGGGTAGCAGTCATAGAGGTACCAGTTTCTCACGGAGTGAAGGTCCGCTCAGACGCAGCCCCCAGATCTGGGGTGAGGATTCTTCGGTGTGTCGGAGGAATTTCCCCGGCAAAGGTGAGATTTCCACAATATGATCCGATGAGAGCGATGGAATGAACCATCGCCGGGCTGGGGACCCGCACGCGTATCGTGGAACAGAGAAAGAAGGAGTCGCCCTAGTGCCCATCAACGACCTGGTCGCTGCACAGAACACCGCCGGAGCGCCGCTCGTGCGGACGGAGCCGATTCAGGAGCGCAGCGCCGCCCGGATCGACGCCCTCCTCGACGCCGCCGCGGAGGTGGTGGACGAGATCGGCTTCGACCGCCTGACGACCGCGATGGTCGCCGAGCGCGCCGGCGCGTCCATCGGAACGGTCTACCGGTACTTCCCGGACCGCATCGTGCTGCTGCAGGCGCTCCGTGACCGTGCGCTGCTGCGCTACCGCCACTCCGTCGTCGCCGCGATCCACGCCGAGAGCCCCGAGCACTGGTGGAACGCCGTGGAGTGCGCGATCGACGCGTTCGTCGCGATGTTCCGCACCGAGCCCGGCTTCCGGATCATCCGCTTCACCGACGCCGAGCGCGCCGGACTTCCGGGTGAGGAGGAGCCGGAGCAGGCCGTGTCGTTCGCGTCGCAGTTCGCCTCCATCCTTTCTGAGGAGTACGGCCTTCCCGCCGGCGAGGAGCTGGGGTTCCGCCTCGAGATCGTCGTCGAGATCATGGACGGCCTGATCAACCGGGCCTTCCGCGACGACCCGATGGGAGACGCCCGCTACATCGACGAGGCGCGCGTCGTGGCCCGTGAATACCTGGAGCGGCGGTACGACCCGAAGAGCTGAGGCTCTTCGGGAATGTCGGCGGTATCGGACAGGGTTGTCTCATGGTGCCTGAGTTTCCTGCCACAAACCGACTCAATTCATTGCGGATTGAGCGAAACGCTGTTTGGGTGGAGACGATGGCGCCGAATACTGACACCACCCACAGGTATCGACCGAGAGCTGAGGACCGATGATCGAGTTCAGCTCCGTTACAAAGAAGTTCCCTGACGGGACGGTGGCGGTCGACGACTTCTCGCTCGTGATCCCGTCCCGGCAGATCACCGTGCTCGTCGGCTCGTCCGGCAGCGGCAAGACGACGATCCTGCGCATGGTCAATCGCATGGTCGACCCGACCAGCGGCACCGTCTCCATCGACGGCCAGGACGTGCAGAGCCTGAAGCCGGTGCTCCTGCGCCGACGCATCGGCTATGTCATGCAGAACTCGGGGCTGCTGCCGCACCGCAAGGTCGTCGACAACATCGCGACCGTGCCGCTGCTCACCGGCGTCAAGCGCAAGGCGGCGAACGAGCGGGCGCTGGAGCTCATGGACACGGTCGGGCTGGAGCGCTCGCTCGCCGACAAGTACCCGAGCCAGCTCTCGGGAGGCCAGCAGCAGCGCGTCGGAGTGGCGCGCGGGCTCGCGGTCGACCCGAACATCCTCCTGATGGACGAGCCGTTCGGCGCCGTCGACCCGATCGTGCGCGACGACCTCCAGAACGAGCTGCTGCGGTTGCAGCGCGAGCTCGGCAAGACGGTGCTGTTCGTGACGCACGACATCGACGAGGCGTTCCGGCTGGGGGACCAGGTGGTGATCTTCCGCAAGGGCGGCATCGTCGCCCAGCAGGGCACGCCCGCCGAGATCCTCGCGCACCCGGCCGACGACTTCGTTGCGAGCTTCGTCGGCGCCGACCGCGGCAAGCGCGCCCTGCACATCGAACGGACCGAGACCGGTTCCGTGCTCGTCGATAGCGAAGGGCGCACTGCGGGCGTCCTCAGCGACGAGCGACCCCTATCCGAGGAAACAAAGGCCGCGACGGTATCCGTCGCGGGTGGTGCGGACGCCGTAACGCAGGGTGGCGCTCCTCCACGGCTACCGCAGTGAACTTCCTGTGGTCGAACTTCGGCCTGGTCTGGAACCTCACTCTCTCGCACGTCTGGTTGAGCGCCATCCCCATCGTGGTCGGTTTCGCGGTGTCGCTGCCGATCGGCTGGGTCGCGAACCGGTACAAGGTGAGCCGGCCGGTGCTGCTGACGATCGGCGGCATCCTGTACACGATCCCGTCGCTCCCGTTGTTCTTCGCGATGCCGGCGCTGATCGGCACCAAGATCCTCGATCCGGCGAACGTCGTCGTCGCGCTGAGCATCTACGCCGTGGCGCTGCTGGTGCGCACCACCACCGACGCCCTTGCGTCCGTGCCGGGTGACGTGGTGCAGTCGGCGACCGCAATCGGCTATTCGAGCTGGAGGCGGTTCTGGGCCGTCGAGCTCCCACTCGCCGGGCCGGTGCTGCTCGCGGGGCTGCGCGTCGTCTCGGTGTCGACCGTGAGCCTGGTGAGCGTCGGTGCGCTGCTCGGCGTGCCGAACCTCGGCCAGCTCTTCACAGACGGCCTCAACCGGTCCTACACGGAGGAGGTCGCGGTCGGCATCATCCTCATCATGGTGATCGCGCTCGTATTCGACCTCGTCCTCGTGCTGCTCGGGCGGCTTCTGCTGCCGTGGTCGCGACTCGACAAGCGCGCAGGGCGGCTCCGGCGCAACGCTGCGATGAAGGCGGTGACGGGCGCATGACCGATTTCGTCGCCGCGTTCGGCTGGCTGTTCGACCCGGTGAACTGGGTCGGGCCCGGGGGCATCCCGGTTCGCACGGGCGAGCACATCCTCTACACGCTGCTGACCCTCCTGATCGCCTGCGCGATCGCGCTGCCGATCGGCTTCGCGATCGGGCACACCGGACGCTTCCGCGGCCTCGCGGTCGGCGTGTCCGGCGCGCTGCGTGCCCTGCCCACGCTGGGACTGGTCGTCTACCTCGCGCTCATCATGGCGAACATCACGATCGTGCCGCCGCTGATCGCGCTGACCATTCTCGCCATCCCACCGCTCCTTGCCGGCGCGTACTCGGGGCTGGAGTCGGTCAACCGCAGCACGATCGACGCCGCACGGGCGGTCGGGATGACCGAGTGGCAGATCTTCGCCAAAGTGGAGCTGCCGCTGTCGCTGCCCCTCGTCATCGGCGGCATCCGCTCCGGCGCGCTGCAGGTGATCGCGACCTGGACGGTGGCCGCGATCCTCCCGGTCGGGGGCCTCGGGCGGTACCTGTTCGACGGGTTGGCCGTGCAGAACTACCCGGAGATGCTCGGCGGCTCGATCATCGTCGTCGTGCTCGCGCTGGTCGTCGACGGCCTGTTCGCGCTCACCCAGAAGCTCGTCGTGCCGCGCGGCGTCACGGCCGGAAAGATCCGCGCGGACAAGCAGAAGGACCAGTCGCGCGCGTTCGGCATCACCGTCCCCGGGCGGCAGTCCTCTTCCTGACCTTCCCCTCCCTGACTCTCCCCTCCCAGACTTTCCCCTCCTGGGGCTTCCCGATTCACCCGAGTCCCAACGCACACAGTAGAAAGAGAAATCACATGTTCGGATCAAAGAAAGGCCGCATCGCGGCCGGTGTGCTCGCGGCGGGGGCGCTCATCGCCCTCAGCGCCTGCTCGTCCGGCGGCGGCGGCGCGTTCAGTACCAGCAGCAGCGGCGGCAGCGGCTCCTCCAGCGACACCGTCACCGTCGGCTCCGCCGCGTTCGGCGAGTCCGAGATCCTGATGCAGATCTACGGCCAGGCCCTCGCGGCCAACGGCGTCAAGGTCAGCTACAAGCCGAGCATCGGCCAGCGCGACGTCTACCTGAAGGCGCTGCAGGACGGCTCGATCGACCTGGTCCCGGAGTACTCCGGCAACCTGCTGCAGTTCTACAACAAGACCAGCACGGCCTCCTCGAGCGACGACGTCTACGCCGCGCTCAACGACGCCCTGCCCAAGGGCTTCTCGGTGCTCGACCAGGCCAAGGCGCAGGACGCCGACGCCTACAACGTCACCAAGGAGTTCTCGGACAAGTACAAGGTCACCAGCCTGGAGGACCTCAAGAAGGTCACCGTGCCGCTGACGGTTGGCGCGAACCCCGAGTTCGGCACCCGCCCGTACGGCATCCCCGGGCTCAAGTCGACCTACGGCGTGACGGCGTCGCTCACCCCGATCAGCGACTCGGGCGGCCCGCTGACCGTGGCGGCGCTGAAGAACGGCAGCGTTCAGCTCGCGGACATCTACACCACGACCCCGGCCATCAAGGACAACGGGTTCGTCGTGCTGAAGGACCCGAAGAACCTGATCGCCGCGCAGAACATCGTGCCGCTGATCAACACCAAGAAGGCCTCCGACAAGGTCAAGTCGGTGCTCAACAAGGTCTCGGCCCTGCTGACCACGGACGACCTGATCACGATGAACAGCGAGAACCAGGGTTCCAGCAAGACCCAGCCGGACGCCGTGGCGAAGAAGTGGCTGCAGGAGCACCCGATCAAGGCGTGACGTGCCTGGCGGGAGGGTGACCTCCTGGCGGACACCGCGTGCGGCGGCTCGGGCGACCGGGCCGCCGCATTCGTCTGTCCGGGAGGGTTACTGCGTGCGCAGCAGCGACCAGAACGCCTCGATCGCGTCGCCCATGTCCGCGGACGGGTCGAGCATCCACTGCACCTGCATGCCGTCGGCGACGGCCACCGCGAGGCGCGCGAGCGTGCGCGCGTCGACGCCGTCGCGCACCCGCCCGGCCTCCTGCTCGGAGCGGATGTACCCCTCCAGGCCGGCGACGATCTGCTGGTAGCGCGACACGAAGTACTCGTGCCCCGGGTGGTCGGGGTCCGCCGCCTCGGCCGAGATGGTCGCGTAGAGCTGGACGAGCCCCGGCACCTCGGCGTTGTGCCGCACGATGCGCACCAGGCCGTCGGCCGCCTCGGACCAGTCTCCGCCGATCTCGCCGGCGGCGGAGTCCACCTCGTCGCGCTTGCGCAGCACCTCGGCGAACAGCTCCTCCTTCGACGAGAAGTGGTGCAGGAGGCCGGCCTGGCTGAGCCCGACGGACGCCGCGATCTCGCGCAGCGACGCCTTGCGGTAGCCCTTGTCGGCGAACACCTCCAGGGCGCGGGCGAGGATCTCCTCGCGTTTGGCGATTCCCTTGGCGTATCCCCGCTTCTCCGGCATGATTCCAGGCTAGTGGGCCGCGGCCGTTCAGCTTGTCAGGCGGTCAGCTCGTCAGCCCGGTCAGCTCGTCAGCACGAGCACCGGCGGCACCACGACGAGCAGGCCCGCGGCGACCACCACCAGGAGGCGCACTCCCGGACCGACCGTGCGGTGGCCGGAGGTGAGGCGCTCCTCGCGCGCCACCAGGGCCGACCGGCGCTGCTCGGGCGTGCGCGGGTCCTTCGGGGCGCCAAGGGCGGCGCCGGCCGATCCGGTCGCGTCGACGATGCGGATGGCGTCCGCGAGCACCGCGTCGCCGGACGTGCGCCGGGCGGTGTCGTCGGCCAGCATCTCGACCAGGAGCGCCACGGCGTCCTGCGCGCGGGTCGCGATCGGGAACCACGGCAGCGCGCGCTTCCAGGACCGGAAGGCGTCGAGCAGGAGGTGGTGCTTCTGGCGCAGGTGGGCGCGCTCGTGGGCGATCACGGCGTCGAGCTGCTCGGGGGTGAGCAGCTCGATCATCCCCTCGGACAGCACGGTGACGCTGCGCGCGCCGGGGAGGCAGTAGGCGGCGGGCGCCGGGTGGTCGATGATCCGGGTGGCCGGTTCGTCGGGCAGCGGCGAGCTGAGCAGCCGGAGCAGCTCCATGTGCCGGTGCCGCTGGCTGCGGCTGCGGACCGAGGTGAGGGCGAGGTTCAGCACGAGGTGGGCCGTCAGCAGCACGGCGGCGCTGAGGAAGAAGGTGTGCAGCAGCGAGACACCGGCGGGGAGTGGTCCACTGAAGAGCGTCGAGGCCGCATCCGCGATCCGGCTCGGGAGGTCGTACCCGAACGGCTCCAGCCCGGCGAGCAGCAGCGAGCCGATCATCGAGATGCCGCCGGCCAGCGCGATCGACTGCCAGAGCGCCAGCGCGAGCCCGGGCGCGGCGGGCGGCCACTTCGCGCGTGCCAGCAGCAGCGGCACGGGCCCGGCGAGGGCGACCGCCAGGACGCCGAGCAGGATGGCGGTCGAGTCGACGGCCATCGGTGTCAGCTGCGCGCGTCGAGCAGCCGGCGGAGCATGGCCGCCTCCGACTCGTCGACCGAGCCGACGAAGTAGGCGAGGGCCTCCGTGCGGTCGGTGGAGGTCTCCAGCACTTCGCGCATCAGGTCCGCGACGTGGTTGGCCCGCGTGAGGGAGGCGAAGTAGACGTGGGGGCGGGCGTCGCGGTCGCGGTCGACGAACCCCTTCTGCTCCAGGCGGGAGAGCACCGTGAGCACGGTGGTGAGCGCCGGGGTCTTGCCGCCGTCGCGGGTGGCCGCTAGCTTGTCGCGCAACTCGTTGGCGGTGACCGGGGCGTCGCCCGACCAAAGGGCGTCCATCACCGCGCGTTCGAGTTCTCCGAGATTGGCCACGGGTCCAGGGTAGCGCGAGAAGGCTGTGAATGTTCTACACTCTGTAGAAGTAGTCTTCTACACGTTGTAGAAAAACGATCGGAAGGGTGGACTTCGTGCACGAGCTCCTCGATCCGCTGCTGCTGGCTCGCTGGCAGTTCGGACTGACGACGATCTACCACTTCCTGTTCGTCCCGCTCACGATCGGCCTCGTCACGGTCGTCGCGATCTTCCAGACCGCGTGGTACCGCAGCGGCAAGGTCCACTACCTCCAGCTCACGCACTTCTTCGGCAAGCTCTTCCTGATCAACTTCGCGATGGGCGTCGTGACCGGCATCGTGCAGGAGTTCCAGTTCGGCATGAACTGGTCGAACTACTCCCGGTTCGTCGGCGACGTCTTCGGGGCGCCGCTCGCGCTGGAGGGCCTGCTCGCGTTCTTCCTGGAGGCCACCTTCATCGGACTGTGGATCTTCGGCTGGGACAAGCTGCCGCGCGGCCTCCACCTCGCCTGCATCTGGATCGTGGCCGTCGGCTCCATCCTGTCGGCGTACTTCATCCTCGCGGCCAACGCGTTCATGCAGCACCCGGTCGGCTACACGCTCAACCACGCGCGCGGCCGGGCGGAGCTCACCGACCTCTGGGCAGTGCTGACGAACAAGGTCGCCCTCGCCGCTTTCCCGCACACGATCTTCGGCTGCTTCATGGTCTCGGCCGGCCTCATCATCGCGGTCGCCGCCTGGCACCTCTCGCGCACCAGGAACCTGGAGACCATGCGTCCCGCCCTGAAGTTCGGGCTCTGGATGATGGTCGTCGCCGGCATCGGCAGCGTCGTCAGCGGCGACCAGCTGGGCCTCGCGATGGTGCAGACCCAGCCGATGAAGATGGCTGCGGCGGAGGCGCTCTACAAGACCTCGACCGGCGCGGACGCGTCCTTCTCGATCTTCACGCTCGGCACGCCGGACGGCGTCCACGAGCTGTTCTCGATCCGCATCCCGTACCTGCTGTCGTTCCTCTCGACGCACACGCTCACCGGCACGGTCGAGGGCATCAACGACCTCAACGCCCAGTACCAGCAGCTCTACGGCCCCGGCGACTACACCCCGGTCATCTGGGTCACCTACTGGGCCTTCCGCTGGATGATCGGCCTCGGCCTCCTGCACGTCCTGATCGCCGTCGTCGGGCTGTGGTTCACCCGCAAGGGCCGGACGCCGCCGTGGGCGTGGATGTGGAAGGTCGCGATCTGGGCCATGCCGCTCTCGCTCGCCGCGATGATCGTCGGCTGGATCTTCACCGAGATGGGCAGGCAGCCCTGGCTCGTGTTCGGCCTGATGAAGACGCAGGACGGCGTCTCGCCCGGGACGACGGGGCTCGAGGTGCTGATCTCGCTGCTCGCCTTCACCGCGATCTACGGCACGCTCGCCGTGGTCGAGTTCAAGCTCATCAAACGCGCGGCCCAGAAGGGACCGGCCCCCGCCGAGGAGCACCTCGACGACGAGGGCAACCACGTCCCGGTCGCCACGGTCTACTAGGAGCACATCGACATGGATCTCGCAGTCCTCTGGTTCGGCATCATCGCCTTCTTCTTCATCGGCTACTTCGTGCTCGACGGCTTCGACTTCGGCGTCGGGATGTCGCTGCCGTTCCTCGGCAGGGACGACACCGACCGCCGCGTGCTGATCAACACCATCGGCCCGGTCTGGGACCTCAACGAGACCTGGCTGATCGTCGGCGGCGCCGCGCTCTTCGCGGCGTTCCCGGAGTGGTACGCGACGCTGTTCAGCGGTTTCTACCTGGCGCTGCTGCTCATCCTGCTCGCGCTGATCCTGCGCGGGGTGTCGTTCGAGTACCGGCACCAGCGGCCGGAGTCGCAGTGGAAGCGCTGGTTCGACCGGATGATCGTCGTCGGCTCGGCCGTGCCGGCGTTCCTGTGGGGCGTCGCCTTCGCGAACATCGTGCAGGGCGTCGCGCTCGACCACGGGCACAACTACACCGGGACGCTGTTCGACCTCCTGAACGGGTACGCGCTGCTCGGCGGCCTGACCACGCTGCTGCTGTTCTTCACGCACGGCATCGTCTTCGTGTCGCTCAAGACGGACGGGGAGATCCGGGTGCGGGCGCGGACGCTGGCGGCACGCGCCGGGCTCCTCGCGATCGTGGTGGCCGCGGCTTTCCTGCTCTGGACCGTGATCGCGCACTTCTCGGTGGCGCTGCTCGTGCTCGCAGTGCTGGCCGCCGTCGCCCTCGTGGTGTCCTGGATCCTGAACCTGCGCGGGGCGGAAGGCTGGTCGTTCGCGTTCATGGCCGTCACGATCGCCCTCGCGGTGGTGTCGCTGTTCGTCGCGCTCTTCCCGAACGTGATGCCGTCGTCGCCGAACCCGCAGAACAGCCTGACCATCGCCAACGCCTCCAGCACGGCGACCACGCTGACGATCATGACCTGGGTCGCGGTGATCTCCCTGCCGCTGATCCTGGCGTACCAGGCGTTCACCTACTGGGTGTTCCGCAAGCGGGTGACGCGCGCGAGCATCCCGGGGGAGCCCGCGGAGCCCGTCGATCCCGAACCGGTGGCCGCCTGACGTGCGCCCGCTCGATCCCCGCCTCCTCCGCTACGCGGCCGCGACCCGCATCACGCTGGCGACCGGCGCGCTCGTCACGGTGCTGCAGACCGCGGCCGTGGTGGCGTTCGCCTGGCTTGTCACCCGGCTCGTCGTGCGGGCCATCGCCGGAGCGCCGTTCGCCGAGCTGAGCGCGCTCTTCGCCGGGCTCGTGCTCGTGGTGATCGTGCGCGGCGTGCTGCTCTGGCTGGCGGAGTCCGTGGCGGCGCGCGGCGGGGCGACGGTCGTCGGGCAGCTCCGCGAGCAGCTCGTCGACGCCTACGGCCGCCTCGGGCCGCAGGGCCTCGCCGGTCGGAGCAGCGCCGACCTGACGCTCGTCGCCGGCCGGGGCATGGACGCGCTCGACGGCTACTTCGCCAAATACCTCCCGCAGCTCATCGGCACGGCGGTCGCGATGCCGCTGCTCGTGCTGGTGATCGGCTGGCAGGACCTCACCAGCGGCATCATCCTCGTGCTCACCCTCCCGCTCATCCCGCTGTTCATGGTGCTGGTCGGCTGGGCGACCCAGGCGGCGCAGAAGAGGCAGTGGGCGGCGCTCTCGACGCTCTCGCGCGGCTTCCTCGACGTCGTCGCCGGCCTCCCGACGCTCACGCTCTTCGGCCGCCAGCACCGGCAGGAGGCGCGGATCCGGCAGGTGAGCGAGGAGTACCGGGCGCGCACGATGGCGGTGCTGCGGATGTCGTTCCTGTCCGGCTTCGTGCTGGAGCTCGCGGCCAGCCTCTCGGTCGCCCTGATCGCCGTCGCGATCGGACTGCGGCTGCTCGGCGGCTCGCTCGACCTGTCGGTCGGGCTGTTCGTGCTGCTGCTGGCGCCGGAGGCGTTCCTGCCGCTGCGGAACGTCGGCGCGAGCTACCACGCGGCGACCGAGGGGATGGAGGCCGCGGCGAAGGCGTTCGCGGTGCTGGACGCGGCGCAGGACGTCGTGCCGGAGCCGGTCGCCCGCGCGGAGGCGGCCGGGCTGGTGTTCTCGGAGGTCGCCGTGTCGTACGACGGTCACGCGGTGGTCGGACCGTTCACCGCTGCCGTGCGGCCGGGCACGCTCGCGGTGCTGAGCGCGCCGAGCGGGGCCGGGAAGTCCAGCCTGGTCGCCGCGGCACTCGGGTTCGCGGCGCACACCGGGACGATCGCGGCGGGGGGCCGCGCCGACGCGGTGGGGCGACGGGAGGCCATCGCCTGGGCCGGTCAGAGGCCGGGGCTGCGGGCGGGCACGATCGCGGAGAACGTCGCGCTCGGCGATCGTGCGCCGGATCGCGCGCTCGTCGTCGCGTCGTTGCGCGCGGCCGCCTCGCCGGAGCTCGACCCCGACCTCCCGGTCGGGGACGGCGGCACGGGGCTGTCTGGCGGGCAGGCGCAGCGGGTCGCCGTCGCGCGGGCGCTGTACCGGCTGCGGGCGCGGTCGTGCCGGGTGCTGATCCTGGACGAGCCGACCTCCGCCCTCGACGCGTCGACGGAGCGGGCGCTGCTGGTGTCGCTGCGGGCGGTCGCCGACGGCGGGGTGGCCGTGCTGGTGGTCAGCCACCGGGAGGCCGTTGTGGCCGCCGCCGATGACGTGGTGACGCTGGAGGTGCTGTCCGATGTCCGCCTCTGACGCTGTCCTGGCCGACCGCGACCGGACCCGCCGCATCCTCCGCCTGGCCCTGCCGCCGGCGCGCCGGCTCTGGGCGGCGATCGCCCTCGGCGCGCTGAGCGGCGGAAGCGCCGTCGCCCTCCTGGGCGTCTCGGCGTGGCTGATCACGCGGGCCTCCGAGCAGCCGGCGCTGCTGTACATCTCGGCGGCGGTCGTCGGAGTGCGCGCCTTCGCGCTCGGACGTGCCTTCTTCCGCTACCTGGAGCGGCTCGCCGGTCACGACGCCGCCTTCCGCCGGCTCGGCGACATTCGCGCGGACCTGTTCGCCCGCCTGGTGCCGCTCGGCCCGGACGGGGTGGGTGCCGGCGACCGCGGATCCGGGAAGGCCCGCGGCGGCGAGTTGCTCGCGCGGCTGGCGGACGACGTGGACGAGCTCCCCGACTTCGCGCTGCGGGTCGTCCAGCCGCTGGTGTCCGGCGGCATCGCCGTGCTGGCGAGCTCCGTCGCCGCGTTCGTGCTGCTGCCCGCCGCCGGAGTCGTCCTGCTGCTGACGCTCGCCGCGGCCTTCGCCGTCGGTACCCTGGTCAATCGCTGGGCGGCCGGCTCGGCCGAGCGCCGGATCAGCCCGCTGCGCGCCGCACTGGCCGCTGCGCTGCACGAGCTGGTGACCGGCCTCGACCTCCTGATCGCGTTCGACGCGCTGCCCCAGGCGCGCGAACGCGTGCGGGTGGCGAGCGCCCGGCTCACTGCGGCGGCGCGGACCCGGGCGGCCGGGCTCGGGCTGACGGCGGGCGCCGTGTCGCTCCTCGCGGGCGTCGCGACCGTGCTGGCGCTCGCGACCGGCATCCCGGCGCTGGAGGCGGGCCACCTGGACGCCCCGACCCTCGCGGTCGTCGCACTGCTGCCACTGGCGGTGTTCGAGGTGTTCGGCACCCTCCCGCTGGCCTTCGGCGCGCTCCGGCGGGTGCGTGCGAGCGCCGAGCGGATCGCGGACACCGTGCCCGCGACGGTCCCGGACGGCGTGCCGGTGGACGCGCCCGACGCGACGCCGCTGAGCGTGACATCGGCGCCCGACGTCGCGCTGAGCCTGCGCTCGGCGTACTGGCCAGGGGCGGACGCGCCCGTCCTCCAGTCCATCGATCTCGTGCTGCGGGCGGGGGAGCGGGTGGTGCTCACCGGCCCGACCGGCGCGGGCAAGACGGCGCTCGCCCATGTGCTGACCCGGTTCCTCGACCTCGACGGCGGCTACGCGATCGACGGCGTGGACGTGCGCGGCGTGCGGCAGGACGACGTGCGGAGAGTGGTCGGACTGGTCGAGCAGCAGCCGTACCTGTTCGACTCGGACCTCCGGCAGAACCTCCTGTTCGCGCGCGACACCGCCACCGACGAGGAACTGCTCGCCGTGCTGGACCGCGTCGGCCTGGGGGAGTGGACCCGCTCCCGCGGCGGCCTCACCAGCCCGGTCGGCGAGCGCGGCGCGCTGGTCTCGGGCGGTCAGGCGCAGCGGATCGCGCTCGCGAGGGCCCTGCTGGCGGACTTCCCCGTGTTGGTCGTCGACGAGCCGACGGCCAACGTGGACGCCGCCGTCGCCGGCCGGATCGTGCGCGACATCCTCACGACGGCCGCGGACGACGGCCGCACGGTGCTGCTGATCTCGCACACCGCGGTGCCGGACGGGCTGGTGACGCGGCGCATCCGGATGGAGGCGGGCACGCTCGTGCCGGCCGTGAGTTGAGGCTGTCCACACCTCTGCGGGGGCTACCGTCCGGTCGTGGGTGCGACGGTCGCCTGGTAGGTGATGATCTCGGTCCCGTTGCCCTCGTCGCCGTTGTCGGGTGCGACGCGCATCGTGAGACGGTTTCCGTCAGCGCTCAGCTTGAACGGGTTGCGGGTCGCGACGTGCCCTGCGGTGGACCAATGCTGGAAGGGGACCTCCCGCTGGACTTCGTGGTTCCCGATGTCGATCAGCGCGAAGCCGCCCAGCTCATAGGTCGCGGATGCGCCGCCCGCAGCGGGCGTCTGCGGGAGGTTCGTGATGCCACCGCAGACCATCTTCGATACCGCCGCATACCCGCAGTCCTGGTAGTCGATGAAGAAGTCGGGGTTGGACCAGCTCGAGATCTCGTGGCCGTCCAGCGTCCAGGTCGCGAAGCGGCGCGAACCCCAGGTGTTACCGACCAGGTGCCCGGTCTGCTTGTCGAACACGATCCCTCCGAAGTGGTCCGCGACCTCGAACTGCTTTTGCACCGAGAGGCTGGAGGCGTCGACGCGGTAGATGATCGCGCTGCTGTTGGGCCGGTACTGCGCGACCGGCACCCACACGTTCGTGCCGTCGAAGTCGATGCCGCCGGGGTGGTACATGTCTCCCTCGCCGAGGACGATGTCCTTCTGGAGGTGCCCGGCCGTGTCCATCACGAACAGGTGACCGATGCCCTTCCCCGGGGTGCGGTCGTAGCCGTTCTGAGGTGAGGCGTACTTCACCGTGGGCTCGAGGATCTGCACGGCGCTGAGGAAGATGTGGTCCTTGCTGAAGGCGATCCCCTCCGTGTGGTAGGTCGGGAAGGCCAGCTTGACCCGCCCCGTCTCGGCCCACACGGTATTGCGATCGACCGCATTCACGTCGGTGACGAGGTCGCCATCGGCGGAATCGGGACGATCCCCGTGGCTATGGGCATCCGCGTGGGCAGTTCCGACGGCCGCGGCCGTCGGAACTGCGGGGATCGCACCGATCGCCGCAGCGCCGACCAGCACGGCGACTGCGGCCAGTTCGAGTCTCGTTCGTGTGAAACGCATGGGAGTGTTGCCTCTCGTTCGGGGGACAGGCGGCAACCGTATGCGTCTCGGGTGAACCCCGGCACCCGGCGAGATGAACACCACGGCGAACGATCGTGGCTGTCGACACTTCGTGTGAGCGCGCCCGGCCCGTCAGCGGATCGGCCGCGCCAGCGCCCCGAAGCGCGAACGCCACGTCGCCGTGCGCGCCGGGTCGTGGCCGAGAGCAGGGCCGTCCACCCACACCGTCACGTCGCGGATGCCGTGCAGCGCGTTGACCGCCCACAGTGCCACGCCGTCGAGCTCGGACGGCCGCACCGCCTCCTCCTCGACCGGTACGCCGAGGGCGGCGGCGATCCCGCGGACGGTCCGCGCGGCCACGCTGTCCACGCGCGCCAGCGAGAACGGCGGAGCGCACAGCGTGTCACCGCGCCACCAGAGCAGGGCCGTGGTCGTGCCGTCGGACACCCGTCCGTCGTCCAGGATGACCGCCTCCTGGGCACCCACCTGCTGGGCCTGCTGCCGGAGCGCGTTCAGCCGCTCGATGTCCGGGCCCTTCAGGTGCGGCACGCGGCGCGGGTCGGTCGCGGCCGTGGCCACCACCAGGTCGGAGCCGAGCGGCGGGGCGGTGCGGAGCCGGAAGCGGAGCCGCAGGGCCTCCCGCGCCCGCACCAGCTCGAAGCGCGGGAACCAGCGCTCGTCGTCGGGAAGCTGCGCGACGCCCGCGTCCCAGAACGCGGCCAGCGAGGCGGCGTCGCGGAAGCCCTGCTCGCGCGCCGTCTCAGCGAAACGCTCCCGGTGGAGTCCGAGCGCCAGGACGCGCCGCTCCGCCACCAGGAAGGAGTCGGCCGCGAGGAGCTCGGTCTCCGCGAC
Source organism: Leifsonia sp. NPDC056824 (assembly GCF_042789575.1). NCBI lineage: Bacteria > Bacillati > Actinomycetota > Actinomycetes > Micrococcales > Microbacteriaceae > Leifsonia > Leifsonia sp. NPDC056824. The sequence continues at coordinate 289,661 of NZ_JBHUAV010000002.1, forward strand.
CTCGCAGTCGTCGCGGACAGTGAGCGCACCGTCGGCCCAGTCGAAGAGGGTGGCCGAGGAGTCCATCCGTTCAGGCTAACGGAGCCGCGCTGTCGACGCCGCCTGGTGCAGACTGGTCCGGTGCTCCCCACCCCCCGAACACACCGCCTGCGCGCCCCCGTCGACCCGGCCGACGCCTTCGCGGCCCTGTTCGCTACCGGCGACGCGGTCTGGCTCGACAGCGGCCCGGACGCGGAGACCGGCCGCAGCGTCATCGGCACGGGGACGCGTCTCGCGACCGCGTCGGTGGCCGAGGGGACGGTGACGGTGGACGGCCGGAGGGTTGACGGCGGCATCCTGGAGGCGCTGCGGCAGGAGCAGGCCCCCACGCCGCACGGCTACCCGCTCGGCTGGATCGGCTGGCTCGGCTACGAAGCCGGAGCCGCGGCGCTCGGGGTGCCGTACGCGGCGGGGCCGGGGCTGGACGCGGCGTTCTTGTACGTCGACCGGATGGTGCTGTTCGACCATGCGGACGGGTCGGCGACCGTGGTGGATGCGACGCTCGAGGGAGCGTGGTTGCGCGAAGCGGTCGACGTGCTCGCCGCGGCGGAGGGAGCGGCGGCTCGTTATGCGGCCGCGCATCCGGTAGTCGACGACGCCGCCCCGACCTGGCGCCACTCCGCCCCCGCCTACCTCGCCATGATCGCCGCCTGCCAGGACGCCATCCGCGCCGGCGACGCCTACCAGCTCTGCCTCACCAACACCGCGACGGCCGCCACCACCGCCGACCCGCTCGCCGTGCACCTCCGCCTGCGCAGCGACAGCCCGGCCCACCACGCCGGATTCCTCCGCATCGCCGGCGAGTCCCTGGTGAGCTCCTCGCCCGAGCAGTTCCTCCTCGTCACCCCCGACGGCCACGTCCGCACCAAGCCGATCAAGGGCACCCGCCCGCGCGGAGCGACCGTCGCCGAGGACCTGCGGCTGCGCGCCGAGCTGGAGGCCAGCGAGAAGGAGCAGGCCGAGAACGTCATGATCGTGGACCTCATGCGCAACGACCTCGGGCGGGTGTGCGAGGTCGGCAGCGTCGGCGTCCGGCACCTGCTGGAGGTCGAGAGCTACGCGCAGGTTCACCAGCTCGTCAGCACGGTCGAGGGGAGGCTGCGCCCCGGCCTGACCGCGGTGGACGCGCTGGCCGCCGCCTTCCCGGCCGGCTCGATGACCGGTGCGCCCAAGCTGTCCGCGATGCGCATCCTCGCCGGGCTGGAGCACGGCCCGCGCGGGGTCTACTCGGGCTGCTTCGGCTCCCTCGCCGCGGACGGCTCCGCCGACGTCGCGATGGTGATCCGCAGCCTGCGGTTCCGCGACGACGTGGTCACGATCGGCGCGGGCGGCGGGATCACCGCCCTCTCGATCCCGGAAGAGGAGCTCGAGGAGGTCGCCATCAAGGCCGCCGCCCTCTTCCGTGCCGCCGGCCTCCGCCCTCCCGGGAACGGACCGGACCCCTCCAACGTTTAGTAACCTGGAACCTCGGGCCGCGCGCCCGATGCCTTCTCGTCGCGACGCCCCTCCCCGCCGCGGCGACATTCGAGAGAGAGTCCAGTGGCACACGAGCACGACGCAGCATCCGCACCGGTCCGCGAGGCCGGCGCGCACTACGACTTCACCGAGATCCAGAACACCTGGCTCCCGGTCTGGGACGAGCTGAAGCCGTTCTCCACGGCCGACCCCGACGACAAGCGTCCCCGCAAGTACGTGCTCGACATGTTCCCGTACCCCTCCGGCGACCTGCACATGGGTCACGCCGAGGCGTACGCGCTGGGCGACGTCATCGCCCGGTACTGGCGGCAGCAGGGCTTCAACGTGCTGCACCCGATCGGCTGGGACTCCTTCGGCCTGCCCGCGGAGAACGCCGCGATCAAGCGCGGCCTCGACCCGGCCGGCTGGACCAATGACAACATCGCGCAGCAGAAGGCGTCGATGCGCCGCTACGCGCCCAGCTTCGACTGGGACCGCGTCCTGCAGACCAGCGACCCCGGCTACTACCGCTGGAACCAGTGGCTGTTCCTGAAGCTGCACGAGAAGGGCCTGGCCTACCGCAAGGCCTCCCAGGTCAACTGGTGCCCCTTCGACCAGACAGTGCTGGCGAACGAGCAGGTCGTCAACGGCCGCTGCGAGCGCTGCGACAACCTGGTCACGAAGAAGAAGCTGACCCAGTGGTACTTCCGCATCACCGACTACGCGGACCGCCTGCTGGACGACCTGAACCAGCTGGAGGGCGCCTGGCCGTCCAAGGTGCTGTCGATGCAGCGCAACTGGATCGGCCGCTCGAAGGGCGCCGACGTCCAGTTCGCGATCGAGGGCCGCGAGGAGCCGGTGACGGTCTACACGACCCGTCCGGACACGCTGTACGGCGTGACCTTCATGGTCGTCGCCCCCGACTCCGACCTGGCCGCCGAGCTGGTCGCCGACGTGCGCCCGGAGGTGCGCGAGCGGTTCGACGAGTACCTGGAGGCTGTCCGCGGCACCACCGAGATGGACCGCCTGAGCACCGACCGCGAGAAGACCGGCGTCTTCCTGGAGCGGCACGCCGTCAACCCGCTGACCGGGGAGCGCATCCCGATCTGGGCGGCCGACTACGTGCTGAGCGACTACGGTCACGGCGCGATCATGGCCGTGCCCGCGCACGACCAGCGCGACCTGGACTTCGCGCGCGCCTTCGACCTGCCCGTGCGAGTCGTGGTGGACACGACGCAGCCGGTCACCGGCGCCATCCCGATCATCCACACCGACCCGGTGACCGGCGAGCCGATCCTGCCGGAGGACGCCCCGCTGGAGAGCCCGGCCGAGACCGGCGTCGCACTGACCGGTGAGGGACGCCTGACCAACTCGGGGCCGTTCGACGGGCTGAGCAAGTCGAACGCGATCCGCCGGATCACCGAGGCGCTGCAGGGCTCCGGCCTCGGCGCTCCGGCGAAGAACTTCCGCCTGCGCGACTGGCTGATCTCCCGTCAGCGGTACTGGGGCACGCCCATCCCGATCATCCACTGCGAGGAGTGCGGCGAGGTCCGCGTGCCCGAATCGGACCTGCCGGTGCTGCTGCCGCCTGCGGAGGGCCTGGACCTGCAGCCCAAGGGCACGAGCCCGCTGGGCGGGGCGACCGACTGGGTCAACGTGGCCTGCCCGAACTGCGGCGGCCCGGCCCAGCGCGACACGGACACGATGGACACCTTCGTGGACAGCTCGTGGTACTTCCTGCGCTTCCTGAACCCGAACGACGCCACCCAGGCGTTCGACCCCCGCGAGGCGGAGAAGTGGGCGCCGGTCGACCAGTACGTGGGAGGCGTGACGCACGCCATCCTGCACCTGCTGTACGCGCGGTTCATCACGAAGGTGCTGTTCGACCTGGGCTCGATCAGCTTCACGGAGCCGTTCACCGCGCTGCTGAACCAGGGCCTCGTCCTGATGGACGGCTCTGCGATGAGCAAGTCCCGGGGCAACCTAGTGAAGCTGGCGGAGCAGCTGGACGAGCACGGCGTCGACGCGGTGCGGCTGACCATGGCGTTCGCCGGTCCCCCGGAGGACGACATCGACTGGGCGGACGTCTCGCCGTCCGGGAGCGCGAAGTTCCTGGCGCGCGCCTGGCGCGTGGCGCACGACGTCACGAGCGCGCCCGACGTGGTCTGGAAGACCGGCGACCCGGCGCTGCGCCGCGTGACGCACCGCTTCCTGGCCGACGCCCCCGGGCTGATCGAGGCGTTCAAGTTCAACGTCGTCGTCGCCCGCCTGATGGAGCTGGTCAACGCGACCCGCAAGGCGATCGACGGCGCCGCCGGCCCGGCCGACGCCGCGGTCCGCGAGGCCGCCGAGGTCACCGCGATGGCGCTGAACCTGTTCGCGCCGTACACGGCGGAGGACATGTGGGCGACTCTGGGCTATGAGCCGTCCGTCGCGCTGGTGCAGTGGCGCAAGCCCGACCCGACGCTGCTGATCGAGGAGTCGGTGACCGCCGTCTTCCAGGTCGACGGCAAGGTGCGCGACCGTGCGGAGGTGTCCCCGAAGATCGCAACCGACGACCTGGAGGCGCTGGCCCGCGGGTCGGAGGCCGTGGTCCGCTCGATCGGCGACCGCGAGATCGTGAACGTGATCGTGCGGGCGCCGCGACTGGTGAACATCGCGACGCGGGGCTGACGCTCTCGTAGTGTTCGTTGCTTCGCGGCGGCGGTCCTCCACAGGAGGGCCGCCGCCGTCGGTTTTCCACTGATTCGTTCTCGGCTCGTTCGTGCGCGTGCGGCGTTCGTAGCGTGAGGGGATGCGACATCGGGACGAGGACACGGAACGAGCGCCGTCGCGCCGGCTGAAGGTCGGAATCGGGGCGGCGACGGTGTTGCTGGTCGCGGCGTTCGTCGTGGCGGCGGTCATCTCCGGGCTGAGCGGCGGGCGCGAGCTGCCGCTGGCGGCCGGCACGCCGCCGGTGTCGCTGTCTGCGGCGCCGACGCCCGGCGCTGCCGTGGACGGGTCGTCCGCCGAGCTCTTCGTCCACGTCTCCGGAGCGGTGAACAAGCCGGGACTGATCCGGCTCGCCCCGGGCTCGCGCGTGGTCGACGCGGTGGAGGCGTCGGGCGGCTTCGCGGAGGGAGCCGACCCTGCGGGGCTGAACCTCGCGCGCCGCCTCCACGACGGCGAGCAGCTGCGCGCTCCGATGGTCGGGGAGCCTGTGCTCGCCGACGGTCCCGCGGACCCGGCCGGCGGGGCAGCGGCCGATGGTGCACTGGTCGACCTGAACACGGCCTCCACCACCCAGCTCGAGTCCCTCCCTCGGATCGGCCCCGCGATGGCCCAGCGCATCGTCGACTGGCGCACCTCGAACGGCCGCTTCGCAGCGGTGACCGACCTCCTCAAGGTCACCGGCATCGGGCAGAAGCTCTTCGACGGCCTCAAGGACAAGGTGACGGTCTGATGCCGGACCTGCGACTGGCGATCCCGGCGGCGGTGCTGTGGGTGTGCTGCGGGGTGGGGGTGGGAGTTGTGGGGGCGATGCCGGGAGTGGCGGTTGTCGCGGGAATGGGGGCGGTGGCGGCGTTGGCGCTGGGACTTCTGGCCGGTCGCCGCGGTGAGCTGCGAGGCCGTCGCGCGCTCCATCATTCCGCCTGGGGTCCACGGCTACGGGCGTCCGGCCGCCCCTGGCCCTCCCTCGCCATCTCCCTGGCAGCGGTCGCGCTCGGCGCCGCCTCGATCGCTGCCCTCGCACCGGGCCGCACGGACGCGACGCTCGACGCCGCCTCTACCCACCACGGGACCGTCGAGGTCGCGCTGCGCGTCGAGAGTGCCCCGAAGCGGTCTTCCCCCGGGCTGGACGGCGTAGAGCGCTGGCGCCTGCGCGGCACCACCGTTGCCGCGTCCACGGCACCGCCCCGCCGTGCTCGCGAGACCCGCCCGCCGATCCACGCCGGCGTTCCGGTCTCCGTCTTCCTCCCGGGCACCGCCCACTCCGTCCGCGCCTACACCCTCGGGACGGTCATCGCCGGCAGTATGCGCGTCCGCCCGAACGATGCAGGGGAGGCCACCACCTTCACTCTCCGCGGCACCGCGGCGCCGGAGGTCCGCGAGGCCCCGCCGTGGTGGCTCGCGTGGCCATCGCCCGTCCGCGCGGCCTTCGCCGACGCGGCCGCCACGACCCCCGGCGACGGCGGCGCCCTCCTGCCCGGCCTCGCGATCGGGGACGAGACCAACGTCGGCGCCGATCTCGGCGACGCCATGAAGGTGAGCGCTCTCAGCCACCTGACCGCGGTCTCCGGGGCGAACTGCGCGCTGGTGACCGGGCTCGTGTTTCTGCTCGCACGCCTCGCCGGCCTCGGCCGTCGTGGCCGCATCCTGGTGGCGGGCGCGTCGCTGGCGGCGTTCGTCGTGCTGGTGGGGCCGGGGGCGAGCGTGATCCGTGCCGCGACGATGGCCGCTGTGGTGCTCGTGGGCCTCGCGCGCGGCCGGGTCGCCGACGGCCTCCCCGCGCTCGCCCTCGCCGTCGTCGTGCTGCTCGTCCACGACCCCTGGCTCGCGCGCGACTACGGCTTCGCGCTCTCGGTGCTCGCCACCGCCGGCCTTCTGGTGCTCGCCCGGCCGCTCGCCGGCATCCTCGGGAGATGGCTGCCACGGGGTGCGGCGTTCGCGCTCGCGGTTCCTCTGGCCGCGCAACTCGCCTGCCAGCCGGTGCTGATCCTGCTGACGCCGACACTGCCGCTGTTCGGGGTGCTGGCCAACCTGGTGGCCGAGCCGGCCGCTCCCGTCGCGACGGTGCTGGGCTGCGTCGCCTGCCTGTTGCTGACCTGGGCGCCCGCCCTTGGCCAGGTAGTCGTGTGGCTGGCGTGGCTGCCCTCCGCCCTGATCGCGGCGGTCGCCCGGTTCGCGGCCGACCTGCCCGGGGCGGCGCTGCCGTGGCCCGACGGGATCGTGGGCGTGGCGCTGTGCGCGCTGACCCTCGTCGCGGTCGCGGTGCTCGCCGCTCGTGCGCGGCTTCCGCGCGTCGTGGTCGCCGTGGCGGCGGTGGGCCTCCTCGGCGGAGCGACCGTCTACGCGGGAGCGCTCGGCGGGATCGGCGCGGGGCGCTCCTGGGGACGGCCGTCGGACTGGGTGTACGCCGCGTGCGACGTCGGCCAGGGCGACGCGATCCTGTTGCGCGATGGAGACCACGTCGGCCTCATCGACGTGGGGCGGCATCCCCAGCCGGTGACGGACTGCCTGGACACGCTCGGGATCGCCCGGCTCGCCTGGGTGCTCCTCACGCACTTCGACATCGACCATGTGGGCGGCGCCGACGCGGTGCTCGGCCGGACCGGTCGCGCGATCGTCGGCCAGGCCGGCCGGCCGTCCGATCACGGCCTCGTCGACCGGTTGGCGGCAGCCGGGATCGCGGTGGAGCAGGGCCACGCGGGCACGGAAGGCGCACTCGGCGCGCTGCGCTGGCAGATCGTCTGGCCTCCGTCAGTCGGCCCGGGGGAGACCGCGCTGAGCGGGAATCCCGGGAGCCTCGTCGTCCGCACGGCGGGGACCGGCCTCAGCGGGCTCTTCCTCGGCGACCTCGGCGAACGCGAGCAGGAGGAGCTCCAGGCGCCGGGCGGGCTCGGCACGGTCGACGTTGTGAAGGTCGCGCATCACGGGTCGGCGGACCAGAGCGCGGCGCTCTACGACGGCATCCGCGCGCAGCTCGGGTTGCTGTCGGTCGGGGCGGACAACGGGTACGGTCACCCGACGCGCCGGGCGTTCGAGCTGCTGGCCCACTCCGGAACCGCCACCGCGCGCACCGACCGGTCGGGCCTCCTGCTGGTGTCCTCCGGCCCGGACGGCCCGCGGCTCTGGGGCGAGCGGGAGGACGCCGCGGTCGCGTCGGGCTCTGCCGGTGGTCACCTCTATCCTTTATACGGACGAGGAGGAACGTGGCGACACGAAGCAACAGCAGGGGCGGCTCCGGCGGCTCGCGAGGCCGGGCGGGCGGCGCAGCCGTCAAGAGCGCGATCCCGCAGCTCGCCTGGAACCAGATCCGCCCGGCTCCGGTGGTCCTCGTCTCCGGCACGGAGGGCTTCCTCGCCGACCGAGCCACGCGGCTGCTGCGCGACCGCCTCAAACAGGAAGACCCAAGCCTGGAGGTCAGCGACCTCTCGGCGGCGGACTACGCGCCGGGGGAGCTGCTCACGCTCGCGAGCCCCTCCCTGTTCGGCGAGCCGCGGCTGATCCGGGTGGACGCGGTGGAGAAGACCGGGGACGGGTTCCTCACCGAAATGCTCGACTACCTCGCGGCTCCCGCCGACGGCACGGTCGTCGTCCTGCGGCACGCGGGCGGCGTACGCGGCAAGAAGCTGCTCGACGCGATCCGCGCGGGCGGCGGCGGGGGTGTGGAGGTCGTCTGCACCGAGCTCAAGAAGGACACCGAGAAGTACGACTTCGCCCAGGCGGAGTTCGCCGCCGCCGGCCGCAAGATCGCTCCGGGCGCACTCCGAGCGCTGACCTCCGCGTTCACGGACGATCTTGCCGAGCTCGCCGCGGCCTGCCAGCAGCTCATCTCCGACGCGGCCGAGCAGATCACCGAGGCCACGGTCGACAAGTACTACGGCGGACGGGTCGAGACCAACGCGTTCCAGGTCGCGGACCAGGCGATCGCCGGGCGTTACGGCGAGGCGCTGGTGACGATGCGGCACGCGCTGGCGTCCGGGGCCGACCCGGTGCCGATGGTCGCCGCCTTCGCGAGCAAGATCCGGACGATGGCCAAGATCTCCGGCGCGCGCGGCGGGTCCGGCCAGCTCGCGCAGCAGTTCGGACTTGCGCCGTGGCAGGTCGATCGTGCCAGGCGCGACCTGTCCGGCTGGACGGAGGACGGCCTCGGCCGCTGCATCGAGGTCCTCGCCGAGACCGACGCCAACGTGAAAGGCGGCGGCCGCGACCCGGTGTTCGCGCTGGAGCGGATGATCCGCATCATCAGCGCCCGCGGCCGCGCCTGACCGCGCCCGCGATCGCGCCTGACCGCGCCCGCGGTCGCGCCCGGCCGCCCGGCCGCGCACCATCATCTGCCGAAGGGCACGTAAACGCCCCTAAAAGTGCTGTTTAGGGGCGTTTACGTGCCCTTCGGCGAACGGCGAGCGGCGACCTCGCACACGCACGCACTGGCACATGCAGCGAGCCCCCGCTCCCGTGGGTACGGGGCGGGGGCTCGTCGCGGCGCGGGACAGGTCCCGCGAGCGGTCACTGCGTCAGAGCGCGGCGACCTGCTTGGCGATGGCCGACTTGCGGTTCGCCGCCTGGTTCTTGTGGATGACGCCCTTGCTGGCAGCCTTGTCGATGCGCTTGGCGGCGAGACGCAGCGCCGCGGTCGCCTTCTCCTTGTCGCCGGCGACGACGGCCTCGCGCGTGGCGCGGATGGCGGTCTTCAGCTGGCTCTTGACCGCCTTGTTGCGCTCCAGCGCCTTCTTGTTGGTCTTGTTGCGCTTGATCTGCGACTTGATGTTTGCCACGAATGGTTACTTTCGTTCGAAGTGAGTAATTCGGATGTTGCCGCTCAGCGAGAGAGGGCGCCTTGCGGCGTTCGTGCGGTATACCCACACGCAAGCCAACAAACCACTTTACCAGCGGCGGACAGTTCCACCAAAACGCCGGAGAGTGGAGCCCCGCCCGCTCAGGCGCGCGCGAACTCCGGAGCGTAGCTTCCGGTCGCGATCTCGTCGGCGAGCGACGGGCCGTTCGGCTCCCAGCCGAGGTCGATGCGCGCCTTCGTGCCGCGCGCCTGCTGGTCCAGCAGCACGGCCTCGGCGAAGCCCGCGCCCAGCCGTTCCTCGGTCTGCGCGACCGTCTCCGCCTCCACCCCGGACACGCCGGCTGCGGCCGCAGCCAGCTCCGCGAGCTCCCGCACCGTCGGGTTGGCGCCGCTCGCCGCGATGTAGACGGAGCCGGCGGTTCCGCGCTCGAGGGCGAGCACGTACAGCGCAGCGAGGTCGTCCGCGTGCACGGTCGGCCAGTGCTGCGCGCCGTCGCCGATCAGGCGCAGCGGAGCGTCGTCGCCCGCGCCGCGGGGCGCGTCCACGATGACCCGGGCCAGACCCTTCCCGTGACCGTAGACGACGGCCGGGACGACGACCGTCCCCCGGACGCCCTCGGCGGCGAGCACGAGGGCCTCCGTCGCGCCGCGCCAGGCGCTGATGGCGGGCGGCGCAGCGGGGGAGTCCTCGGTGATGTCGGCGTTCGGGCCGTAGGCCCAGACTCCGCCGGTATGCACGAACGGCTTGCCGGAGCCGGCGAGCCCCTCCAGCACGGCCGGGATGAACACCGGGTCGACGTCCGGGGCGGAGGCCAGGTGGATGACCCCGTCGCTCTCGCGCGCCAGCCGGGTCACGAGCTCCACGTCGGTCGCGTCGCCCACCACAGCGGAGCCGCCGGCGGCACGCACGGCGTCGGCCTTCGCCTCGTCGCGGACGACGGCGGTGACGCTGTGGCCTTCCTCGAGGAGGCGGGGGAGGACGGAGGAACCGATGTAGCCGGTGGAGCCGGTCAGGAGAATGGTCATGTCAGGGGACAACGCAGCGGGCCCGCGCCCATTCCCGCCACGCGCGGAGCGTAGGCTCGATCCCATGACTCGTGCCAGCATCGCCATCGTCAATGCCTACGTCGTCCCGGTCGCCGGAGACCCGATCGAGAAGGGCACGGTGCTCGTCGAGGACGGCACCATCACGACGGTCGGCCCGACGGCCGAGGTCACCGTGCCGGACGGCGTCCGGGTGGTCGACGCGAGCGGCAAGTGGGTGCTCCCCGGGTTCGTGGAGTCGCACGGGCACGTCGGCATCCACGAGGAGGCCAACGGCCCGGCCGGCGACGACACCAACGAGATGACCACGCCGAACACGGCCGCCGTCCGCGCGATCGACGCGGTCAACATCGACGACGAGGGCTTCCGTGACGCGCTCGCGGGCGGTGTGACCGCGATCGTCGTGAAGCCGGGCTCCGGCAACCCGATCGGCGGCCAGACCGTCGCGATCAAGAGCTGGGGCGGCCGGACGATCGACGAGCAGGTCATCAAGGCGGCCGTCAGCGTCAAGTCCGCGCTCGGCGAGAACCCGAAGCGCGTCTACGGCGGCAAGAACCAGACCCCGAGCACGCGGCTCGGCGTCGCCATGATCATCCGCGAGGCATTCGTGGACGCGCAGAACTACGCCGCGTCCCGGGCCGAGGCAGAGCGCGACGGCAAGCCGTTCGCGCGCGACCTGACCAAGGAGACCCTCGCACGCGTCCTGGACGGCGAGCTGGTCTGGGACCAGCACACCCACCGTCACGACGACATCGCGACCGCGATCCGGCTCGCCGACGAGTTCGGCTACAAGCTCGTCGTGAACCACGGCACCGAGGCGCACAAGATCGCCGACGTGCTCGCTGAGCGGGACATCCCGGTCATCTTCGGCCCGATGTTCACCTCCCGCTCCAAGGTCGAGCTGCGCGACCGCGCCATCGGCAACCTCGCGCAGATCGCCGCCGCCGGCGTCCGCGTCGCGATCACCACCGACCACCCGGTGGTGCCGATCAACTTCCTCGTGCACCAGGCGTCGTTCGCCGTCAAGGAGGGCCTGCCGCCCACGACCGCGCTGGAGGCCCTGACCGTGAACCCGGCGTCCTTCCTCGGCCTGGACGACCGGGTCGGCGCGCTGAAGCCCGGGCTCGACGGCGATATCGTCGTCTGGTCTGGCGACCCGCTGGACGTGAACTCCCGCGCCGAGCAGGTCTTCATCGACGGCGCGGAGGTCTACCGCTGGGAGGACGGCGCCGGCCGGGTGGTCGAGCGCGCAGAGCGCTTCGCCTGACCGCGCGGGCCGGGGCCGTCCGCGCGGCAGGTCATCCTGAGCGCGCCGGCCCGGGCCTCCGTGCGCCTCGCGGGCCCCCGGTTCATGGGAGAATAACCCCACAATGTCACCACGAGCCCTGAAGCCTCTCGAGCCCGCCGCGACCGACCCGGCCTCCCTCCGCAACTTCTGCATCATCGCGCACATCGACCACGGCAAGTCGACGCTGGCCGACCGGATGCTGCAGATCACCGGGGTGGTCTCCGACCGCGACATGCGGGCGCAGTACCTCGACCGCATGGACATCGAGCGCGAGCGCGGCATCACGATCAAGAGCCAGGCCGTGCGGATGCCGTGGGCCGTCGACGGCGGCACGTTCGCCCTCAACATGATCGACACCCCGGGGCATGTGGACTTCACGTACGAGGTGTCCCGGTCGCTCGCCGCGTGCGAGGGCGCCATCCTGCTCGTCGACGCGGCGCAGGGCATCGAGGCCCAGACGCTCGCGAACCTGTACCTGGCGCTGGAGAACGATCTCACGATCATCCCCGTGCTCAACAAGATCGACCTCCCCGCCGCGGACCCGGAGAAGTACGCGCAGGAGCTCGCCAGCCTGATCGGCGGCCGCCCGGAGGACGTGCTGCGCGTCTCCGGCAAGACCGGCATGGGCGTGGAGGCGCTGCTCGACCGGGTCGTGCAGGAGATCCCCGCCCCGGTGGGCGCCGCGGACGCCCCCGCCCGCGCCATGATCTTCGACTCGGTCTACGACAGCTACCGCGGCGTCGTCACCTACGTCCGCATGATCGACGGCAAGCTCAGCCCGCGCGAGCGCATCCAGATGATGTCGACCAAGGCCACGCACGAAATCCTGGAGATCGGCGTCTCCGCCCCCGAGCCGACCCCCTCCAAGGGCCTCGGCGTCGGCGAGGTCGGCTACCTGATCACCGGTGTGAAGGACGTCCGCCAGTCCAAAGTCGGCGACACCATCACCACGGCGGCGAAGCCCGCGCAGGACGCCCTCCCCGGCTACACCGAGCCGAAGCCGATGGTGTTCTCCGGGCTGTACCCGATCGACGGCAGCGACTACCCGGAGCTCCGCGAGGCGCTCGACAAGCTCAAGCTGTCCGACGCGGCCCTCGTCTACGAGCCGGAGACCTCGGTCGCGCTCGGCTTCGGGTTCCGCTGCGGGTTCCTCGGCCTCCTGCACCTGGAGATCGTCACCGAGCGCCTCGAGCGCGAGTTCGGCCTTGACTTGATCACCACCGCGCCGAGCGTGGTCTACGAGGTGACCACCGAGGACAAGAAGGTCATCACGGTCACCAACCCGAGCGAGTTCCCCGGCGGCAAAATCGCCAAGGTCGAAGAGCCGATGGTGAAGGCCGCGATCCTGGCGCCCAAGGATTACGTCGGCGTGATCATGGAGCTCTGCCAGAGCCGACGCGGCGCGCTCCTCGGCATGGAGTACCTCGGCGAAGACCGCGTCGAGATCCGCTACACGATGCCGCTCGGCGAGATCGTCTTCGACTTCTTCGACCAGTTGAAGAGCCGTACCGCCGGCTACGCCTCGCTCGACTACGAGCCCACGGGCCAGCAGGAGGCCGACCTGGTGAAGGTCGACATCCTGCTCCAGGGCGAGCAGGTGGATGCGTTCAGCGCGATCGTGCACCGCGACAAGGCGTACGCGTACGGCGTCCTGATGACCGGCCGGCTGCGCGAGCTGATCCCGCGCCAGCAGTTCGAGGTCCCCATCCAGGCGGCGATCGGCGCCCGCATCATCGCCCGCGAGAGCATCAGGGCGATGCGCAAGGACGTCCTCGCCAAGTGCTACGGCGGCGACATCACCCGCAAGCGCAAGCTCCTCGAGAAGCAGAAGGAGGGCAAGAAGCGCATGAAGATGGTGGGCCGCGTCGAGGTCCCCCAGGAGGCGTTCATCGCGGCGCTGTCAGGGGACACCGAGAAGGGCAAAGACGGCAAGAAGTGAGCTCTGACGAGGTGAGGCCCGAGACGTCCTATCGCTTCCAGCTCGCGAGTGACGTATCTGCACGGGATGGTCTCGCCGTCGAACTGGTCGACGCAAGCGGCGAGCGAGTACTCGAGGTGTTCCGGGACGACGATCGTGACGGCGAGCTCACCTTCAACTCTTTCGGAACCGTCAGCGTGCCGTTCACCGTCGCAGCGAAGCTCGTCGAGATCGCGCGTCGCGAGTTCGTCGACCAGCCGTCACCGGCCAAGCAGTCGGGCATACCTTCACCCCGGCCATCGAGAGACATAGCCCCCGAGGGGTGAGTAATCGCGGGAATCGTCCCGCGGATTCCGGCAACGACTCACGCCTCGTCGGTGGGGGCGGGTTCGCGCTGCGCGCGGGTTTGACGGAGGATAGAAGGCATGCGTCGAACGAGCTTCACCGACCAGCCCGTCACGTACGGGTTCATCGGCGGCACGCAGGCCGCTGACCTGCTCTACTACCCGCCGAAGGGGTACCGGCCGCTGGAGCGGAAGGTGCGGCTCGGCAGCGGCGCGGAGCGGTTCGAGACCGCGGCGGCCGTGCTGATGACCTGGGGCGTGCAGCGCAACAGCGGCATCCGGGTGACCGGCGTCAACGAGGGCACCGGCGTCCAGTACGAGGGCATCGAGTTCGACGAGGACGGCACCCCGAAGCGGATGCGGGAGCACAAGGCGGCGGAGGACGTGTTCGCCGACGACGGCACCCCCTTCATCCAGAACGGGATGACCGCCGTGCTCAAGGTGCCGTTCGGGCCGTTCAAGGTCTCCGCGCCCTGCCGCGTCGTCTACGTGGTCGACGAGCCGAACCGGCGCGGGTTTGCCTACGGCACGCTGAAGGGGCATCCCGAGAGCGGCGAGGAGGCCTTCCTGGTCGAGATGCGCGACGACGGGACCGTGTGGTTCGTGCTGCGCGCGTTCTCCCGGCCCTCCAACGCGTTCTACCGGCTCGGCTCGCCCGTCCTGCGCGCGATGCAGGCGCGGTTCACCAAGCGGTACCTGCGCTCGCTGCTGCCCGCGCGGGCGGCCTGATGCCCGGCGCCCTCCCGCTCGGCGACCCCGCGCCGGCGGACGGCCTCCTCCCGGCGAGCACGGCCGTCGGCGCCGCCGAACGCGACTTCGGCGTGTACCTGCATGTGCCGTTCTGCCGGGTGCGCTGCGGCTACTGCGACTTCAACACATACACGGCCACCGAGCTGCGCGGCGTCGCCCAGTCCGACTACGCCGGCCACGCGGTCCGGGAGGTCGGCTTCGCGCGGGAGGCGCTGGAGCGCAGCGGCGTCCCGGCCCGGAAAGTGTCGACCGTGTTCTTCGGCGGCGGCACGCCCACGCTGCTGCCGCCCGACGACCTCGGCGCCATGCTCGGCGCGGTGCGCGACGCGTGGGGGATCGCGGACGGCGCGGAGGTGACCACGGAAGCGAACCCCGACTCGGTCGACGCCGACGACCTCCGGCGATTGGCCGACGCCGGCTTCACGCGCGTGTCGTTCGGGATGCAGTCCGCGGTGCCGAGCGTGCTCGCCACGCTGGAGCGCACCCACGACCCGGAGCGGGTCCCGCTCGTCGTCCGGTGGGCGCGGGAGGCCGGCCTCCAGGTCAGCCTCGACCTCATCTACGGCACGCCGGGCGAGACGCTCGACAACTGGTCGCGCTCGCTCGACGCAGCGCTGGCGTGCGAGCCCGACCATGTGTCGGCATACGCGCTGATCGTGGAGCCCGGAACGAAGCTGGCGCGCCAGATCCGCTCGGGCGCCGTCCAGGAGCCGGACGACGACCTGGAGGCCGACATGTACGAGCTCGCCGACGCCCGGCTCGGCGCGGCGGGCTACGGCTGGTACGAGGTCAGCAACTGGGCGACCGACGACGCGCACCGCTCCCGGCACAACCTGGCCTACTGGCTCGGGCACGACTGGTGGGGTGTCGGACCGGGGGCCCACAGCCACGTCGGTGGCGTGCGCTGGTGGAACGTGAAGCATCCCGCCGCGTACGCGCAGCGCGTGCTGGCGGGGGAGTCACCCGCCGCCGGCCGGGAGACGCTCGACGGCGAGACCCGGCGGGTGGAGCGCGTGCTGCTGCTCACCCGCATCCGCGAGGGGCTGCGGACGGACGAGCTGACCGGCGAGGGACGCCGCGCCGTCGCCGGACTGATCGCCGACGGCCTGGTGGACGCGAAAGCCGCCCTCGCCGGGTCGGTGGTGCTGACCCTGCGAGGGCGGCTGCTGGCGGACGCCGTCGTACGACGGCTGCTCGCCGAGGACGAGCGAACGGCCTAGCTGACGAACCGGATCGCGATCGGGTAGGTGTAGAACGCGCCCTGATTGGCCTTGATGGCCGCGATGATGCTGAAGACGATGTTCAGCACCCACACGGCCAACAGGATGAGGACGCCGACGCCGACGATGCTCAGGATGAGCCCGACCACGTACGCGATCGCGAGCGTGATCTGGAAGTTCAGCGCCGTCGCGGTGTGCGAGCGGATGAACGGGCCGCGGTCCTTCAGCACGAGGTAGCCGACGAGCGCGGGGATGAAGCTGAAGAGGATGCCGCCCACATGGATGAGCGTCGCCCACAGCTTCTCGTCCGCCGGGCTGAGCTGCGGCTGCTGACCTCCGTACGGCTGCTGCGGGGGCGGCGGGGGCGGGGGTGTTGCGGACATGGTCGTGTTCTCCTCCGGTGAGTGGGAATGACGGGTCTCAGCCTAGGGGCGGACGGTGTTCCTGAGTAAGAGCCGAGAGCTCTTCGCTGGATCAGCCGCCCGTCCCCGTCGCTGCGGCGCGCTACTTGATGAAGCGGAAGTTCAGCGGGTACCGGTACGTCCCTCCGCTGTTGACGCGCACGAAGCCGAGGATCGAGAACACCAGGTTGACGATGTACAGGACCCACGGGATGAGGAGGCTGAACAGCAGGTACCCGATGCCGAAGGTGAACGTGCCGATGATCACGCCGAGGATCTGGGAGACGACCCAGACCGCGATCCAGGTGATCTGCCAGTTCAGCGCCTCCTTGGCCTCCTGGTTGGTCAGCTGGCCCCTGTCCTTGAACACGAGCCAGATGATGAGGGAGGGCAGGAACCAGAGGATCCCGCCGAGGTGGGCGAACGACGCCCACTGCTTGTCCTGTGCGGGGTCGAGGGGAGCGGCGGCGGCGCTCGCGTACTGCTGGGGCGGCGGGACGGCGCCGGCGGGCTGACCGGCCGGGGCCGCGTACGGCTGCTGCGGAGGCACGGCGCCGGCGGGCTGGCCCGGTGCGGACCCGTAAGGCTGCTGGTCGGACGGCTGCTGCGCGGAGGGCTGCTGCCCGTACGGCTGTTGCGGAGGCTGGCCACCCTGGCCGTCGGCCGGGGGCTGGTTCGGGTCTGACATGAGGAGAACCCTTTCGTGGGCGGCTGCGGGGGGCTTTCCTGAGCCGGTGCGCACAGGGTACTGCGCCGGAGCCGCGCGGTAAATGATCCGTGTCGCGTCATGACCGCCCTCCCACGCCGACGAGATATGATTAGCACTCAGGATCATCGAGTGCCAGTACACTCGATGTCTTCCCGTGCTCGATCCTCGGGTGCCGAAGCGACGACAGGAGGCGGTTCGCGTGGTCTCGGAACGCAGTCTGGAAGTGCTCCGCGTCATCGTGCAGGACTACGTCGCCTCGCGGGAGCCGGTCGGCTCCAAGAGCATCGTGGAGCGGCACGCGTTCGGCGTCTCGGCGGCGACCATCCGCAACGACATGGCCCTCCTCGAGGAGGAGGAGCTGATCGTCGCCCCGCACACCTCCTCCGGCCGGGTGCCGACCGACAAGGGCTACCGGCTGTTCGTGGACCACCTCGCGGAGGCCCGGCCGCTGTCGGCGGCGCAGCGCACTGCGATCGAGGCGTTCCTCGGCCAGTCGGTGGACGTCGACGACGTGCTCTCCCGCACTGTGCGGCTGCTGTCGCAGCTCACCAACCAGGTCGCCCTCGTGCAGTACCCGTCGGTGGCGCGCTCGCGCATCCGGCACATCGAGCTGGTGGCGCTCGGCTCGCGGCGCCTGCTGAGCGTGCTCATCACCGACTCCGGCGCGGTCGAGCAGCGCGTGATCGAGCTGCAGGAGGAGCTGGACGACGCCGAGATCGCCGAGATCCGCGGCGCGATCAACGGGGCCGCCGCAGGCCTCTCGCTCGGCGACGCGGCCCTGCGACTGCGGGACCTCCCGGGCCATCTGACCGACCGCACCCGCGTGCTGGTCGCACCGGTCGCCGGCGCCCTGCTCGACCAGATCGCCGCCAACCGGCAGGACAAGCTGGTCATGGCGGGCGCCGCCAACCTGGCGCGAACCGAGACGGACTTCCCCGGGTCCATCACGCCGGTGCTGGAGGCCATCGAGGAGCAGGTCGTCCTGCTGCGGCTCTTCGACGAGATGGCGCTCGACCAGCACGGCGTCGCGGTCAGCATCGGCCGCGAGAACGCCGTCATCGGCCTGACCGAGACCTCCGTCATGTCGAGCGGCTACAGTTCGGGCTCCGACCTGGCGCGCGTGGGCCTGCTCGGCCCTCTCCGGATGGACTACTCCGGGAACATGGCGGCGGTCCGCGCCGTTGCACGGTACCTCTCCCGCCTCCTCGGCGACTGAACTCCGACCTCAGAACTCAGACCTCAGAACTCCGACGCACCGAACAGAAGGAACAGCCTTACGTGGCCGACCACTACGAAGTACTCGGCGTTGACCGCAACGCCACCCCCGATGAGATCAAGAAGGCGTACCGCCGGCTCGCGCGCGAGCTGCACCCGGACGTCAACCCGAGCTCCGAGGCGCAGGAGCGTTTCAAGCTCGTCACCCACGCCTACGACGTGCTGAGCGACCCGCAGCAGCGGCAGCAGTACGACCTCGGCGGCTCCGGAGGGTTCGGCGGCGGCGGCGGGGGAGCGGGCGACTTCGCCGGCTTCGGCGACATCTTCGAGACGTTCTTCGGCGGGGGCGGCGGCGCGACTCGCGGCCCGCGCTCCCGGCGCGAGCGGGGCCAGGACGCCCTGCTGCGCGTGGAGGTCGAGCTCGACGAGGTCATCTTCGGCACGCACCGCGAGCTGGACGTCGACACCGCGGTCGTCTGCGAGACCTGCGGCGGCTCCTGCTGCCAGCCCGGCACCGCGCCCGTCACCTGCGACATCTGCCACGGCACCGGCAGCATCCAGCGCTCGGTGCGCTCGCTGCTCGGCAACGTGATGACCTCCAGCCCCTGCGGAAGCTGCCGCGGCTACGGCACCGTCATCGCCACGCCGTGCGTCACCTGCCAGGGCCAGGGCCGCGTCCGCGCGCGCCGCTCGGTGCCGGTGGACATCCCCGCCGGTGTCGACACGGGTCTCCGCCTGCAGATGCCGGGCTCCGGCGAGGCCGGCCCCGCGGGTGGCCCGAACGGCGACTTGTACCTGGAGATCAAGGTCAAGCACCACGACGTGTTCAGCCGCGACGGCGACGACCTGCTCTGCACGCTGGAGGTCTCGATGACCGACGCCATCCTCGGCACCACCGCGACCGTGAAGGCCCTCGACGGCGACATCCGACTGGAACTGAAGCCCGGCATCCAGAGCGCGGACATCGTCTCGGTGAAGGACCGCGGCATCACGCACCTGCGCGGCAGCGGCCGCGGGGACCTGCGGGTGGGCATCCAGGTGGTCACGCCGACGAAGCTCGACCACAAGGAGAAGGAGCTGATTAAGAAGTTCGCCGAGACGCACCACAACCCGGATCCGTCGCTCGCGCGCTTCCAGCAGGGCCTCTTCGCGAAGCTCCGCGACCGGTTCCTCAACCTCTGACGGGCGGACGGATGAGCTCGCTCTACCTGCGCGAAGACCTCGCCGACGTCGAGGTTGGCGCCCGGCTCACGCTGACGGGTGCGGAGGCCAAGCACGCTGCCACGGTCAACCGCACGCGCCCGGGCGAGAGCGTCCTCATCGGCAACGGCCGCGGCCTCGTCGCGTCGGGCGAGGTGCTGGTCGCGACCAGCGCGGAGCTGACGATCGACGTGGAGGCCGTTGAGCGCGTCCCGCGCGCCGAGCCGGCGATCACGCTCGTGCAGGCGCTGGCGAAAGGCGACCGCGACGAGCTCGCCGTCCAGGCCGCGACCGAGCTCGGGGTGGACGCGGTGGTGCCGTGGTCGGCCTCCCGGTCGGTGTCGCGCTGGGAAGGCGCCAAGGTGGCGAAGGGCCGCGACCGCTGGGCGGCGATCGTCCGCGAGGCGAGCAAGCAGTCGATCCGGGCCTGGACGCCGGAGGTCGGCGAGCTGGCGACGACGAAGCAGGTGGCGGCGCTGGCCGCGACGCACCGGGTGCTCGTGCTGGAGCCGGGGGCGACCGAACCGCTGACGGGGGTCCGTCCCGACGGTCGTCCGCTGGCGCTGGTGGTCGGGCCGGAGGGTGGCATCGCTCCGCAGGAGCTGGAGGCGTTGCGCGCAGCGGGTGCGGAGGTGGTGCGGCTCGGGGACACGGTGCTGCGGACCTCGACGGCGGGGCCCGCGGCGCTGGCGGTGCTGAACGCGGCGCTGGGGCGCTGGTAGGGGGCGCTGCTAAGGCCAACCGCACGGGTTGTCCGGTTCGTGACCGGCGTGTCAGCGGTCGGGGTACGGCGTGATTGTGGGGCTGCTGGTGGGGTAGTACGGGTTGGGGTCGAGCATGTCGAACTCGCGGTAGCCGGCGGGGCCGGCGAACCTGTCGAGCGAAGGGTCGGTGGAGCACTCGGAATAGAAGCTGAGGACGAACAGGGTGTCTTGCGCGGTCGCGCCGGCGGCGAGGCTGCCGTCGGCCCGGTCGGCCCGGTTCTCCGTGTAATTGCGACCACCCGGCCCCGTCGCCGGGGTGCCGACCGGGCTGACGATGTAGCCCTGGTCTTTCCAGTAGTCGCCCATCATGTCCGCGAACGCCAGCGGGTCCCCGACCGGCGCGTGGTGAAGGTCGACCTGGAAGCGTTCGCGTCGTGTTCCGGTTTGGGCGACGGAGCATGACGCGCCGAGGAACTCCTTCGTGTCCGGGTCCCAGGCTTGGCCCATTGGAAGCGTCCATCCGTCCGGGATGCCGGAGGCGGCGATCCCGGCCGTGACGGCCTCGATGATCTCGACACGGAGCTGTTGGCCGGTCTTCTGGGGTCCAGGATCGACAGGGGCGGACATAGTGCAACCTCCAAGGATGAATGCAGCGGCAAGGGCGGTCAGTGCGTTGCCGTGATGAGCGGTGATTTTCACGGGGTGACCGCGAATTGAGTGGCGTAGCGGGCGGCGTCCTTATTGTGTTGGTCTGCCAGTGCGGTGGTGTGAGTGAGCCGGCCGCTGACCTGGTCGGGTTGCCCGGTGGTGGTGGCGGCGATGTTGCGGAGCGACTGCGTCCGGAGGTCGAAGTACCCGTGCCCCTCGGAGGGGACGGTGTTGAAGGTCCACGGTCCGCTGTTGCTGGTTGCGCCCGTCTTGCCGATGGCGTCGTGCCCGTCGACCGGTTCCAGATCCTGCCCGTCGCCGTCGGAAGAGAACGACTCGGCGCCGCCGAGGCTGATGCCTCGCGGATCGGCGACGGTCGGATTCGGTTCCGCGCGGCCGGAGACGAACGCGCCGAGCGGCGCGAGCCTGTCCGGTGTAGCGGCCGTCGTGTAGATGTGATCCGCGTGCAGTACCGACAGCGATGGCACTAATGACGTGTCGATACCCGCGGACGCGACCATGACGAATGTGTCTATCCGGGTTTTCGTCAGGGTGAGCGCGATCGAGGCCATGGTGGTGCCGTAGGAGTGCGCGGTAACGGTGATGGGTGTACGACCCGGACCGAACACTGCCCGGGTGGCTGCGTTCCCGTCGAGCTCGGCAGCGAAACGGGGCGCGCCGCTTTTGGCGGAGTCGCTGAAGTTCACACCCACCGGGTCCGGGTTGTCGTACTCCAGAAACGCGATCACCCCCGGACGCTCAACGTTGAGGGAATTCTGTGCGTTCCAAAGATTCTTGGCGGCATCGGACCACCCGTTGAGTGAATCTTTCGCCCCGGACATCATCCCGCTCGCGCACCAGGTGGTGTTGTCGCAGGCGTCGAGGTCGCCGTATCCGACCGCGACCCGCGGCGGGGACATGAACAGGTTGAACGCCACCAACTGCACCGGAACGTTGTCCGCAGGTGCCTCGAACGCACGCTCCATCTGCGCCAGAACGGCCTTCTGATCATCGGTGAGGTTCGCGTTCTTCAGCGCTTTCGCCAGGCTGATCCGGTTGGCGGTATCCCGGTCCGCGTAGGGCAGCCCAGGCAGGTTGCCGAACACCCCCGGCGCGGTGCGCAGCAGCGTCGCGCGGGTCTCCGCGGTGAGCCCGTTCCACCAGCCCGCGACCGCCTCCGGGTCGGGCGGGTTGTCCCAGAACCGCCGCTGCAGCGCCGGGTTGCCGGCGAGCACCACCTTCACCTCGTCCGGGGTGAGTCGGCGCAGCAGGTTCATGTTCGCGGTCGCGACGGACTTGCCGGATACGTCGATCGCGCCGAGCTTGCCCACCCCGGACCTGAACGAGGTCAGCTCGGCGGTCGTGGAGCCGGGGAGTGCGCCCCTGTGGGCCGCCTCGAGGCGGCGGGCGAGGTCGGCCTCCGCTCGGTCGTACTGCTCCTTCGCGCGTCGGCCGAGCGCGCGGGCGTCCTCAAGGCGCTGCTGGGCGTCCTCCAGCCTGCGCCCGGCAAGGAGCAGGTCCTCCCGAGCCTCTTCCGCTCGCTGGCGCGCGGCGTACAGCTCCGCGCCCGCCGGGACGCTCGACCCCGCCGAGCCGGACTCCAGCGCGGCCACGGCGTCGAGAAGCGCGGCGTGGTCTCCTGTCAAAGCACGCATCGCCGCCTCCGCGACCGCAATATCGTTCTGCGCCTCCTCCGCCGCCAGGAGGGCTCGGTGGGCGTCGTATTGGGTGGCGTGCATCGCCTCCGCCCACGACTGCGCCGCGTCGCCCGCCTCACCGTGCCGGGTCGACGCCGTCTGTGCGCCGTCCCGGACGGTTCGCAACCGCCTGCGGAACGCGTCCGCCGCGAGCCCCGACCACTGGCGCTCGCCGAGTTGCGCCAGCGCCTCGTTCGCCGCGTTGCCCCGAGTCTTGTACCGTTCGGCGTGCGCGCGGAGATTCTCCGTCCATGCCACCACCGCCTCAACCCGGCCCGGTGTGGGATCGGAGTCGAAGGTCAACGGCGACCAGTCTCGATAGTTAGAACGCACGAAGACCCCTGCTGAACGCGCGTGCGCTGTCCGCGTCCCGTTTCGTGTAACCGTCGGCTGCCGACGTGAGTACCTCCACCAGGGTGTCCTCGCTCTGTGCGAGGGCAGACCGTCCCGGCGCCCAATAGCGCTCGAACTCCACGAACCCGGCGTCCGCCCGTGGCGAGCCGAGATCGCCCGCGTCGAACCGCGCGTCCCGGACCTCGGCGACCTTCGCCGACAGAGTCGACGCTCCCGCCCGCAACCGGTCCGTATCGACCGAGACCTTCGCACTCATCCATCCTCCTAGCCTGCTCACATAGACATATCACATGAGGAACGTCAGAGATGCTCCCGATGTCACGGCACACACGCACAGCGCAGGGGGACGAATAGGATGGACCACATGGAGACAGGGGAGCGCTCGATCTTCTCGCGCATCATCGCGGGGGAGATCCCGGCCGACGTCGTGTACGACAGCGAACGCATCATCGCGTTCCGCGACATCGCGCCCAAGGCGCCCGTGCACCTGCTCGTCGTGCCCAAGACCGAGCGGTACCGCGACGTCGTAGAGCTGGCCGCCGGCGACCCTGCGCTGCTCGCGGAGCTGGTGGCGACCTCCAAGCTGCTCGCCGACGAGCACGCGGACGGCGACTTCCGCCTGATCTTCAACACCGGCGCCGGCGCGGGGCAGACCGTGTTCCACGTCCACGCACACATTCTGGGCTCGCCCTCCGGCGGACTCGAGGAAGGAAGCCTTGGCAGCGAGTGACCCGACGACCCCGGACGGTGCGACCACGCCGGGAGGTTCGGCCGAGGCGCGCCTGAGCGTCGACGGAATCCAGATGGTGCGGCTGCTCGGCCCCCAGGACCGCCTGCTCACCACGCTGGAGCGGCAGTACCCCCTGGTCGACGTCCATGTGCGCGGCAACGAGATCAGCCTCACCGGCGACCCCGCGCAGGTCGCCGCCGCCCGCGCGCTGCTCGAGGAGCTGCTGCAGATGGTCCGCAACGGCCAGGACCTCGGCCCGGCCGAGGTCGCCAGCTCCGCCCGGATGATGCGCAGCGACCTGAACCTCAGCCCGTCCGACGTGCTGAGCCAGGCGATCCTCACCGCGCGCGGCAAGAGCATCCGGCCGAAGACGCTCGGCCAGAGCCAGTACGTGGACGCGATCGACCACAACACCATCGTGTTCGGCATCGGCCCCGCCGGCACGGGCAAGACCTACCTGGCGATGGCGAAGGCCGTCCAGGCACTCCAGCGCAAGGAGGTCAGCCGCATCATCCTGACCCGCCCCGCAGTGGAGGCCGGCGAGCGGCTGGGCTATCTTCCCGGCACGCTCACCGACAAGATCGACCCGTACCTGCGCCCGCTGTACGACGCGCTCAACGAGATGCTCGACCCGGAGCTCGTGCCCAAGCTGCTCGCGGCCGGCACGATCGAGGTGGCGCCGCTGGCGTACATGCGCGGCCGTACGCTGAACGACTCGTTCATCATCCTGGACGAGGCGCAGAACACCACGCCGGAGCAGATGAAGATGTTCCTCACCCGGCTCGGCTTCAACTCCAAGATGGTCGTCACCGGCGACATCACGCAGATCGACCTGCCCAACGCCGCGAGCGGCCTGCGGCTGGTGACGCGCGTGCTGAACGACATCGACGACATCCACTTCTCCCGGCTGACCAGCGACGACGTCGTGCGGCACAGCCTCGTCGGCCGGATCGTCGACGCCTACACCGAGTTCGACGCCAAGCAGCAGGCGCGGCAGTACGAGCGCGAGGAGGCTCGCGAGTTCGCGAACCGCGCCGAGCGCCGCGCCGGCGGACCGCGCGACCACCTCCCGAAACGACAGGGCCCGACACGATGAGCATCGAGATCAACAACGAGTCCTCCATCGAGGTCGACGAGTCCGCGCTGCAGCGGCTGGCGGGCTACGCGCTCGACATCATGCACGTCCACCCGGACGCCGAGCTCGCGATCGTGCTGGTGGACGAGGCGGCGATGGAGCAGCTCCACGTCCAGTGGATGGACGAGCCCGGCCCCACCGACGTCCTCAGCTTCCCGATGGACGAGCTGCGCCCCGGCACCGAGGAGGAGCCCGCTCCCGCCGGCCTGCTCGGCGACGTGGTGCTCTGCCCCCAGGTCGCCCAGGTGCAGGCGGAGACCGCCGGGCACACCCTCCTGGAGGAGCTGCTGCTGCTGACCACGCACGGCATCCTCCACCTGCTCGGCTTCGACCACGCGGAGCCGGCCGAGGAGCGCGAGATGTTCGGCATCCAGCGCGACATCCTGGTGGGCTTCGCCCGCTACGACCGACAGCGCTAGGTTCCGGATGCTCGCAACGCTGTTCTTCATCGTCGCGTTCCTCCTGGTCGCGTTCGGCGGCCTTATGGCCGCCGTCGATTCGGCGCTGGCGGTGCAGTCGCGCGGCGACATCGCGGACCTGGCCGAGACCTCCCGGGCGAAGACGTCGCTGCGGGCGATCGCGGAGGACCCCGGCGCGTATTTCAACGCGATCAACTTCAGCCGCATCATCGCGGAGACCACCGCGGCCGTGCTGGTGACGCTCGCCTTCACGCAGATCTTCGAAGAGTGGTGGATCTCGCTGATCCTGTCGGCGGCGATCATGACCGGCGTTTCGTTCGTGCTGGTCGGCGCCAGCCCGCGCAGCGTCGGTCGGGCCAACTCGCGCCTCCTGCTCCAGCTCACCGCGCCGCTGGTGCATGGCATCCGGGTCGTGCTCGGCCCGATCCCGAACGGCCTGGTCGCGCTCGGCAACCGGGTGACCCCGTCCCGCGCCCGCTCGGCGCCGGTGACCAGCGAGGAGCAGCTGCTCAGCATCGTCGACGAGGCCACCGAGTTCGACGTGCTGGAGGAGGACGACCGCGAGCTGATCCACTCGATCTTCGAGTTCAGCGACACCGTCGTGCGCGAGGTGATGGTGCCGCGCACCGACATGATCACCATCGACATCACGGCCGGACTCGGCACAGCGATGGGGATGTTCTTCTCCACCGGCGTCTCGCGCATGCCGGTCATCGACGGCGACCCCGACGAGGTGGCCGGCATCCTCTACCTGAAGGACGTCGCCAAGCTCAGCTACGAGAGCGCGCTCGGCGCCGACACGCTGACGATGGGCGAGCTGGCCCGGCCTGCGCTGTTCGTGCCGGAGTCGCAGAAGGCGGACGCGCTGCTGCGGCAGATGCAGCTGGAGTCCAACCACCTGGCGATGGTGGTGGACGAGTACGGCGGCATCGCCGGCCTGGTCACGCTGGAGGACCTCATCGAGGAGCTCATCGGCGACATCTCCGACGAGTACGACCACGAGGTCGAGCTGGTGCAGCAGCTCGGCGGCGGCCGGCTCCGGGTCGCCACCCGGCTGCCCATCGACGACCTGGGCGAGCTGTTCGACATTGAGATCGAGGACGAGGATGTCGACAGCGTCGGCGGCCTGGTCGCGAAGGCGCTCGGCCGTCTGCCGGAGGTCGGCTCCACGGTCGCCGTGCACGGCCTCCGCTTCACCGTCGACCGGATGGACGGCCGGCACAAGCATGTGAGCACGGTGCTGGTGGAGCGCGACACCGCCCTGCTGCCGGAGCCGCACGAGGACGCCGTGCCGGAGAAGCGCGACAAACCGCACAAGTCCCAGAAACATCCCAAATCCGATCGCCAGCACAAGGAGGCCCGCGCATGAGCGAGTACCACGCAGGATTCGTCTCGTTCGTCGGCCGCCCCAACGTGGGCAAATCGACCCTGACCAACGCCCTCGTCGGCGAGAAGGTGGCGATCACCAGCTCCAAACCGCAGACCACGCGCCGCGCCATCCGCGGCATCGTGCACCAGCGCGACGGCCAGCTCATCCTGGTCGACACCCCGGGCATCCACCGGCCGCGGACGCTGCTCGGCGAGCGGCTCAACAACCTCGTCCAGTCCACACTGGGCGACGTGGACGTGATCGGGTTCTGCGTCCCGGCCGACGAGAAGATCGGCCCGGGCGACCGATTCATCAACGACCAGCTCGACGACTACCCGAACGCCAAGAAGGTCGCGATCGTCACCAAGATCGACGCAGCGGGTAAGACCCAGGTCGCCGAGCAGCTCCTCGCCGTGTCGGCGCTGCGCGAGTGGGAGGCGATCATCCCGCTCTCGGCGACGAGCAGCATCCAGCTCGACACGCTCACCTCCGAGCTGATGAAGCTGCTGCCTGAGTCGCCCGGCCCGCTCTACCCGGAGGACGCGATCACCGACGAGGGGATCGAGGACCGCATCGCCGAATACATCCGGGAGGCCGTGCTGGAGGGCGTCGAGGACGAGCTGCCGCACTCGCTCGCCGTGACGATCGACGACATCATCGAACGCGACGACAAGGACCTCGTGGAGGTCTACGCGAACCTGTTCGTGGAACGCGACAGCCAGAAGGCCATCGTCATCGGCAAGGGCGGCTCCCGCATCCGCGACGTCGGCGCCGAGGCTCGGAAGCCGATCGAGGAGCTGCTCGGCCGCAAGGTGTTCCTTTCGCTGCGGGTCAAGGTGGCGAAGGATTGGCAGCGCGACCCGAAGCAGCTGGGGCGGCTGGGGTTCTAGGGGAGCGTCGGCTAGCTGTCCGCTGACGGGCAGACTCTGTGCTGTGAGTCCCACCAGAGCAGATAGAACATGTGGTCGTCAGGGAGGATCACGCCCCATAACCGCTTGAGGTTACCGAGCCGGAACCGAAAGAGCTGGTCCTGGTCGTCGAGTTCGATCTCCGCGAGCCGGGTCCGAGCCTCCTTGCAGAGGCTCGCCAGAGGGATGAACTTGTGCTTCTCTCCACGGCGGCGATTGCCGCCCGCCATGTCGCGTCGGATCTCCGACCACGTCCGCTTCTCCATCTCGGAGAGGAAGCCCATGATCTCCATCATGTCGGCGCGATCGATGTCCCAGGTCCAGGCACCGGTGGCCTCGTGGTCCAGCACTTGGAATCCCCACGCGGGTCGCGCGTCCATCCAGCGTTCAGCACGGCGGTTGCTGCCACGGCTCGCGAGCTTGCGTGGTACGCGTCCTGGCGAGGTGACCGCTCCAGTAGGCACGGCCTTGCCCCGTGTTCCCCGCACAGCTCTGCCCGCTAGACGGGTTCGGAGTCTGTCGACTCGAGGAGGCCGGTGTAGAAGGTCTTGATGGCGTGATCCGTGATTGCGTTCCGGCTTCGCTCGCCGTCCGCGAGGCCCGCACGGGCGTCCCTCCACGGCGACTCGCGGTGGGTGAGCTCGCTCAACTCGATGGCCGACTTGACACTGTACGCATCGAGGACGGCGTCGATCGTCATCTTCTGATCGCGAGACAGGCTCGACGACGATCCGGCCACCGGTTTCGCGATCAGGTACTCCCGGCGGTACGTCGCATACAGCGACCTGCACACCGGTCCGTTGGCCCACGCTTCGATCCGTTCGCCGAAGAGCGGATCGTCGTCCCAGACCAGCGACCACGCCTTGGCGTAGTACACGAGCTTGTGGAGCTTCATCGCCTCCGTGAGGCCGCGCTTCTCCAAGATGTACGCTGCCACGTCCTGAGCGGTTGCCATTACGTCGTTCCCCCGATGCAGACGGCTTGTTCGATCATGTGAAGTGTAGAGTATGGCGCTGACATTGTGCGAGACTCGCGCAGCCCGGCGAGCAACCAGCTTCGTCGACGGGCCGGCAGGCGTACATCCCCAGGATGATTCCGCCCCGCGGATACCGGCGCGAGCCCTCCTGCCCCGTAACGTAGAGATATGCCAGATCGCACCCGCGTCCTGAGCGCACTCGCGCCGCACCGTTGGGTGCTGGAGCCCGCGCTGGCCGTCGTGCTGTTCGGAGTGTGGCTGGTCACCGGGCTGCCGTTCGACCTGGCCGGCGCGCTGGCTGTGCTGCTGTACTGCGCGGCCGTGGCGCTGTCCCGGGTGCTGCCGGTGGTGGCGCTGGAGATCGCCTGGCTCGCGGTCGTGGCCGAGCTGAGCGAGACGTCGTCGCTTCCGTTGCCGCACCGGCTGATCTCCGCCGTCGCCCTCGCGATCGCGCTGTTCGGGATCGCGTCGCACGGGGGGAGGGTGCTCCGGTGGTTCGGGTTCGGCTCCGCGATCCTGTGGGCGCCGGCGATGGCCTACCTCTTCACCGTGCGCGGCGACCTCAAGTTCCCGCAGTTCGGGCCGGTGATCGGCGGCTACTACACGAGCCAGGGCGTCGGTGTGCTGATGATGAGCCTGCTGCTGGCCGTCGTTTTCGTCAGCGCGTGGCTGCTCGGCTTCCTCGTCGCGCGGCAGCGGGCGACCGCGACCTCCGGCCCTGTCCCGTCGCTGCTGGTCTGGCTGGCGTCGCCCGGCGGAGGCGCAGAGGCCGCGGCAGCAGAGGAGGGCGACAGCCCGAGGCTCGTGCGGCGGCTGACCCGGCCGCAGCTCACCTTCGACATCGCAGGCGCTGTCGCCTACGTCTTCTTCTGCCTGGTGACCGACCTCACCTCCAGCCTGGTGCCCGACGCGAGCGGGCGGTCGACGTTCCTCGTCCTGATCGTGTTCGCGGTCGCCGTCGCGCTGCGCCGGATGTCGCCGGCGGTCTCGCTCGCGATCGCGTGGCTCGCGGCCGCGGTGCAGATGACGACCGGGCACAACATCCTGGTCAGCGACATCGCCGTACTGATCGTGCTCTACGCGACGGCGCTGTACGGCGACAAGGTGGTGCGCTACGCCGGGCTGATCTCGGCCGGGGTCGGCGCGCTCGTCGCCTCGCTCTACCTGACGCTGACCTCCGCGCTCGCGCAGGGCTACTTCGACCTGCTGTCCTCCCAGCTCACCGGGATGGCGCTCCAGTTCGCCTTCCTCTTCGTCGTGAGCGCGACCGTGCTCGGGCTGTCCTGGGTGCTCGGCCTCCTGGTCCGCACCTGGCGGAACGCCCGCGCGTCCCGGCACGCCCAGATCGCGGCGGAGCTCGACCGTAACCGCGCCGAGGAGGTCGTGGTGGTCGAGCAGGAGCGCACCCGTATCGCGCGCGACATGCACGACGTGGTCGCGCACTCTCTCGCCGTCGTCATCGCGCAGGCAGACGGCGCCCGCTACGCCCGGCACGCCGACCCCGACGCCGTGGACACCGCGCTGGAGACCATCGCCGCAACCGCGCGCTCGGCGCTGGTCGACGTGCGGGTGCTGCTGGCCGAGCTGCGGCAGAGCCAGCCGGAGGGCCCGCAGCCGTCGCTCGCCGACGTCGACCAGACGGTCGAGCAGGTGCGTGCGGCCGGGCTCCCGGTCACCATGGAGCGCCGCGGGGAGCTCGACGGGCTCGGCTCCGCGCAGCAGATCGCTGCGTACCGCATCGTGCAGGAGGCGCTGACCAACGCCCTCCGGCACGGGGACACCACCCGCCCGGTCTCCGTCGTGCTCGCCCAGGCGGGCGGCGCCGACGCAGGACCGGGCATCGTCATCACCGTGAGGAACAGCATGAAGACACCGACACCGGAACCTCTGGCCACCGTCGGCCTCCCGCGGATCGGGCACGGCCTGCCCGGGATGCGGGAGCGCGCGTCCCTGGCGGGCGGCTCGCTGTCCGCGGGGCCGGCCGACGACGGCTTCGTGGTCACAGCGTTCCTGCCGGTGGTCTCGGGAGTGCGCGCATGAACGGGGCGAACGCTGCCGCCCCGATTACGGTCGCCCTCGTCGACGACCAGTCGCTCTTCCGCGCGGGCATCCGCATGCTGATCGGCTCGCAGGCCGACCTGGAGTTCGTCGGCGAGGCGGCGGACGGCCGGGAGGGCGTGGCGCTGGTGCGCGAGAAGCGGCCCGATGTCGTGCTCATGGACATCCGGATGCCGGTCATGGACGGCATCGCCGCCACCGCCCGGATCATGGAGGAGGCGGAGCAGGAGGGCCGGGCGCCGGCCCGCATCATCGTGCTGACCACCTTCGACCTGGACGAGGCGGCGGCACGCGCGATCCGCAGCGGCGCCAGCGGCTTCGTGCTGAAGGACGCCGAGCCGGAGTTCCTGCTGGCCGCCATCCGCACCGTCCATGCCGGAAGCGCGGTCATCGCGGCGGGGGCGACCCGCGAGCTGTTCGAGTACTTCTCCGACACCCAGCGGGCCAAGCAGGCGCCGCCGGCGTTCGCCACGCTCACCAGCCGCGAGCGGGAGATCTTCGTGCTCGCGTCGCGCGGCCTCAGCAACTCGGAGATCGCCGGGTCGGAGTTCCTCAGCGAGGCGACGGTCAAGACGCACATCAGCCGCATCCTGGCCAAGCTCGGGCTGCGCGACCGCGTGCAGATGGTCGTCTACGCGTTCGAGCACGGGCTGACCGGGGGAGCGCCCGAGCGCGCGGAATGACTGCGCGGATTTCACCCGCAGATCATCCTCTGGACTGATCCCCAGTGGACCCCGGGCCCGATCCGCTGGGGCGTCCGGCTTCCTAGCCTGAGGGTATGGACAACCCCGACATCATGGTGGCTCGCGTCGACGGCGCGACGAAGACCTACGGCTCCGGCGCCAACCGGGTCATCGCCCTCGACGACGTGACCGTCGGCATCCCGGCCGGCCGGTTCACCGCGATCATGGGGCCGAGCGGCTCCGGCAAGTCGACGCTCATGCATGTGATGGCCGGGCTGGACACGGTCACCGGCGGGCGCGTCTTCCTCGGCGACACCGAGATCAGCGGGATGGGCGACGGCGAGCTGACCGTGCTGCGCCGCCGCAGGGTCGGCTTCGTCTTCCAATCGTTCAACCTCGTCCCGACGCTCGACGTGCGGGCCAACATCCTGCTGCCGTTCGAGATCGACGGCCATCGGCCGACGCTCGTGCAGCGGGAGTGGATCGACGGCCTGATCGACCTTCTGGGCCTGACGGACCGGCTCACCCACCGCCCGCACGAGCTCTCCGGCGGCCAGCAGCAGCGCGTCGCGATCGTGCGCGCGCTCGCCACCCGCCCCGACCTGGTGTTCGCGGACGAGCCGACGGGCAACCTCGACTCGCGCACCGGCCGGGAGGTGCTCGGCGTGCTGCAGGAGGCGTCCCGCAGCTACGGCCAGAGCATCGCGATGGTCACGCACGACCCGGTCGCGGCGAGCTACGCCGACCGGATCGTGTTCCTCGCCGACGGCCGGGTGGTCGCCGAGCGGGAGAGCTCGACGGCGGAGGAGATCTCCGCGTTCATGCTCGGCATGGAGGCCCACGGCCTGAAGACCCAGCGACGCGAGACCCGGAGCACGGAGGCGCGCGCGTGATCCGCGCCTTCCGGGCGAACGCGCGCGACCACCGCGCCAGCGTCCTCGTCTCGGCGCTCGGCTCCGCCTTCGGCGTCGCGCTGCTGGCCTGCACCAACGTCCTCGGTGCGTACATCGGGGCGTCGCCGATGGGCGCGCACGGCTCCGCCCGGTTCGCGGTCGCGCTGGTCGCCGGCATCTTCTTCGTGATCGCCGTGTTCGTCGGCGCCATCGTCACCACGAACACGTTCGCGACCGTCATCGCCGGGCGCACCCGCACCATCGCGCTGATGCGCCTGCTTGGCTCGAGCTCGAAGGCGCAGCGCCGCTCGGTGGCGGGGGAGGGCCTCGCCGTCGGCGTGATCGGCGCGCTCACCGGCGGCGTCGTCGCCGTGGTGCTCGCGCTCGTCGCGGTGCGCGTCCTCATCCTGTGGGCCGTCCTCCCGAACGTGCTGTACCCGGTCGTCACGCCGTCGCTGATCGCGCCTCCGGTCGTCGTGGTGCTCACCACCTGGGCGGCGTCGTGGATCGGCAGCCGGCGCGTGCTGACCGTCGCGCCCGTGGAGGCGCTGGGCGCGGCACAGGAGCGTCCGTCCGCCGCCGTGCGCAGCAGAGGCCGTGTCGTCGCCGCGGCGCTGCTCATCCTGCCCGGGGCAGCGCTGCTCGGCTTCGGCCTCCTGCTCGGCCTGGGCGCGTTCGCGAAGTCGGGGAACTCCGGGCTCGTCGCGTTCGGCCACTATGGGGTGCTGATCGCGATGCTCGGCGGGCTGCTCTCCTTCACGGGCGTCATCGTCGCCGCTCCGCTCTTCCTCCCCGCCGTGCTGCGCGGCGTCGGCCTGCTCTTCGGCGCCGGCGCGGCCGGGAGGCTCGCGGCGGCCAACGCCGTGCGGAACCCGGAGCGCAGCTCCCGCACCGCGATCGGCCTCGTCATCGGCGTCACGCTGATCACGATGTTCGTCGTCGCGACGCAGACCTGGCTCACGATCATCCGCAGCGCGGCCGCGAAGGACCCCGAGCTCTACCAGGGCGCTGAGAGTGTGCTCACGGTCACCATGCTGGTGTTCAGCGGGCTGGTCGGCTTCTCCGCGGTGATCGCGGCCGTCGGCGTCGTCAACAGCCTGTCGCTGAGCGTGCTGCAGCGCCGGCGGGAGCTCGGCCTGCTCCGGGCGCTCGGGCTGAGCGCCGCGCAGGTGCGCCGGATGATCCTCGCCGAGAGCGCGCAGCTGACCGTCGCCGCCGTGCTCTCCGGGCTGCTGCTCGGTACGCTGTACGGCTGGATCGGCGCGCAGACGCTGCTGGGCCAGCTCCCGGGCGGCGGCCTCGTCCCGCCGGCGATCCCCTGGCCGTTCATCGGCCTGATCGTCGCGGCAGCGGCGGTGCTCGCCGTCGGCGCCTCGGTGGCCCCGACCCGCCGGGCGACCCGCGTCGCCCCGGTCGAGGCCCTCGCGGTCGAGTAGGGAGCCTCCAGGTTTCCTGGACGCTCATCAAGCCTCAGCTATCCGCAGGCTGGGTGTCCGATACTGGGGGACTGGCGCACCGGTGTCGTGCCCACCATCCGTGCCGGAGCGCCTCCTGCACTTTCGAGAGGACCCACCCTGAACTGGCTCATGACCCTGAGGATCGACAAAGCGCCGTTCCTCATCGCGATCGACGTCGTCGCCGCCGTGCTGGCGGTGTACCTGCTCGTGCGTCCGACGTGGAAGCGCGTGCTCGCCGGGGCGATCGCGGCCGTCGGCGGTGCGCTGATCGGCTGGTTCCTGGTGTGGTTGACGGACGACGTCTACAACCTCTTCGGCGTCGGGCTCACCCCGGTGACGACGATGTGGGTGGCCATCGGGTTCGCCGGCATCAGCCTGGCGATCGCCAACTTTTTCCGGTCGCGATGGTGGCGCAAGGTGATCGCGGGCGTCAGCATCCCGGTGTTCGTGATCGCCGCCTTCGCGGGCGTGAACGTCGACTTCGGCGCCTACCGCAACCTCAACGACGCCATCGGCGTGGTGCCGTACAAGGCGCTGAACCTGCACCACGAGCGCGGCGAGGTCATCAAGGGCACCGCGTGGTCGGCGTCCACCACCCAGGCGGACCCGCCGGTGAAGGGCGAGATCGGCAAGGTCAAGATCCCGGCGACGCTGTCGAACTTCCCTGCGCGGGAGGCCGTCGTCTACCTGCCGCCGGTCGCCCTCGGCCCGAACCCGCCCGCGCTCCCGGTGCTCTACGCCCTCTCCGGTCAGCCCGGGGCTCCCGCCGACATGTTCACAGCCGGCCGGATCGGCGCCTACCTCGACGCCTACGCGGCCAAGCACAACGGCTACGCGCCGATCGTCGTGGCGCCCGACCAGCTCGGCGGCCCCGGCCGCAACCCGATGTGCATCGACTCCCGCGCCTTCGGCGACTCGGCGACGTACCTGCTCAAGGATGTGCGCTCCTGGATCACCTCGCACCTGCGGGTGAGCAGCGACCCGGCGGCGTGGGGCGTGTTCGGCTACTCGCAGGGCGCCACCTGCGCCGCCCAGTTCGCCGTGAGCCGCCCGGACCTGTTCGGCTCGTCGCTGTCCTCCTCCAGCGAGCTCGGCCCGACACTCGGCAACGAGACCCTCACGATCGCGACCGGCTTCGCGGGCTCCCACACCGCCTTCGAGGACGCCCAGCTCGGGCCTACGATGAAGGCGCACGCCCCATACGCGAACACGCTGATGGTCTTCGGCGCGGGTCAGAACGACGCCAAGTACACTGCTTTCGCGAAGACGCTGCACTCGGACGCCGTCTCCGCCGGGATTCGCAGCGACCTCCTGATCTCGCCCGGGACGGCACACGATTGGAACACGGTGCGCTACACGCTGACGAACGGCTTCCCCGCGGTCGCCGCTCACATGGGGCTGGCTCCGTGACCGATTCCGTGACCGCGGGTGGCGGTGCGCCGGCGAACGGCGTGCCGGAGGACGCGGCTGTGCGCACGCAGGAGCCTCCCGCGCGCCCGCCGGAGCCTCCCGCGCGGGCCGGCGGGTTCGCCGGCGCGATGGGGCGCCTCGGCCGGCTGATCGCGACGCACCCCTTCACCACCGGCCTGACCGCACTGATCCTCGTGCTCGCGCTGGTCACCGGCCCGATCCACGGTCCGCACCGCCCGCTGCGCGTGTGGCTCGGCGTCGGCCCCGACCAGCTCATCGACGGCCACTGGTGGGCGCCGATCACCGCGGTGCTGTTCACGAACAACCTCGCCGAGCTGATCGTGGTGCTCGTGCTCACGGTGCTGCTCGTCGGCGTCTCCGAGCGGATGATGGGCGCGTGGCGCACGGCACTCGCCTTCTTCGCGACCTCCGCCGCGGGGATCCTCGCGGGCGTCGGCCTCCAGCTCCTCGGCTCGCAGACGGGCGAGATGTGGTCGCGCAACGTCCACCACCTCGTCATCCTCGATGTGTTGACCGGCATCGCCGGCACGATCATGACCGCGAGCGCGTTCGCCGGCGCGTTCTGGCGCCGCCGCATCCGCGTCATCACGATGCTCATCGCGATCATGTACCTGCTGTACTCGGGCGACCCGTCCGACCTGTACCGGCTGCTCGCGGTGCTCGCCGGCTTCGGCCTCGGCGTGCTGCTGCGGCCGCACGAGCGCCTCCTCGGCTGGCGCCGCTCGTCCCATCACGAGGTCAGGGTGCTGCTCGCGTCCGCCGTGACCATCAGCGCGCTCGGTCCCGTCATCGGTCTGCTGACCCAGTCGCGGTACGGGATGCTGTCGCCGATCGGCCTGCTGTTCTCCAACGACGTGCCGACCACCGGCAGCGTTCTGGAGCGCTGTCAGGCGTTCGCCGTCACGCGCGACTGCGTGCACGACCTCACCCTGGAGCGGATCAACGGCATCGGGCCCGTCCTGATCTCGGTGCTCCCGCTGCTCGCGCTGCTGGTCGCCGCGTACGGCCTCCTGCGCGGTCGCCGCTTCGCGGTCTGGATGGCCGTGTCGGTCAACGCGCTGCTCGCCGTTCTCTCCGGGCTCTACTTCGGCATCCTCCCGTTCGCCGACCCGCGCCCGACGGTGTCTCCGCGGTACTGGGAGGTCACCTTCATCCTGGCGCTGTCGGCGCTCGTGCCCGTGACGATGGCGATCCTCCTCGTCTCCTACCGCCGGCACTTCACGGTGCTCGCGACCGCCCGGTCGGTGCGCCGCTACGTGCTCACCGTCGCCCTGACCGGCCTCGGCCTGATCGGGCTGTACGTGCTGGTCGGCTGGCTGCAGAAGGACACCGGCTTCACCCGGCCGATCGACATCACCGACCTCCTCAACGACGTGCTGGAGCGGTTCATCCCGGTGAGCTTCCTGCGCCGCGAGCCGCTGCAGTACCTGCCGACGACGCCGCTGGCGACCGTGGTCTACCACAACATCGGCACCGTGTTCTGGCTGGTCGTCATCCTCGCCGCCGTCCCGTTCATGGTCGGCCGCGGCGCGTGGCGGCGCTCGACCGGCGACGCCGGGCGCGTCCGCACGCTGCTGGAGCGCGGCGGCGGCGACGCCATCTCGTTCATGGCGACCTGGCCGGGCAACAGCTACTGGTTCGACTCCGCGACGGGAGGCGCCGTGGCGTACCGCGTCGTCGGGCGCGTCGCGCTCACGACCGGCGCGCCGTTCGGCGCGGACGAGGCCGTGCACGACGGCGTCATCGAACGCTTCGCGCGGTTCTGCGACGACAGCGGCTGGATTCCGACCTTCTACAGCGTGGACGCCGAATACCAGCCGATCTTCGACGGGATGGGCTGGTCGACGATGACGGTCGCGGAGGAGACGGTCATCCGGCCGCAGCAGTGGGCGACCACCGGCAAGAAGTGGCAGGACGTCCGCAGCTCCATCAACCGCGCCCAGCGCGCAGGCATCCGCTCGGAGTGGACGACGTTCGGCGCGCTTCCGCTGAGCGCCGCGGTGCAGCTCTCGGACATCTCCGAGCAGTGGGTGGCGGAGAAGGACCTGCCCGAGATGGGCTTCACGCTCGGCGGCTTGGACGAGCTGCGCGACCCGGCCGTGCGGCTGATGCTCGCGGTCGACGAGTCCGGGCGCATCGAGGGCGTGACCTCCTGGCTGCCGAGCTACCGCGACGGGCACGTCGTGGGCTGGACGCTGGACTTCATGCGCCGCCGCCCCGGCAGCATCAACGGTGTGATGGAGTTCCTGATCGCGGAGGCCGCCACCCGGATGAAGGAGGACGGCGTCGAGTTCATGAGCCTCTCCGCCGCCCCGCTCGCCCACACCGCCGGCACGCCCGACGAGGAGAAGAGCGGGATGGACCGGGTGCTCGGCTACCTCAGCACGTCGCTGGAGCCGGTCTACGGCTTCCGCTCACTGCTCAAGTTCAAGCAGAAGTTCCAGCCGGAGCTGCACCCGCTCATCATGGCCTACCCCGATCCGGTCGCCCTCCCGGCGATCGGCGTCGGCCTGGTGCGCGCCTACCTGCCGGATCTGTCCATGCGGCAGGCTGCCGCGCTGGCGGTGGGACGCGGCTGATCGGGCGCCGTGGTACCGTTGTTTCTGTGTACGGTCTGCTCCTTCTTAGCTGCCGCGACGAGTCCTAGTTCCGGGCCTCCCTCGTCGCGGAGTTCGTCGTTGGCTCTCCACACCACACCGCGAGGAGATGACAGACCATGAAGAACACGCAGGCGCCGAGCGCCATGCCGATCCACAAGTACCGGCCCTTCCACGAGCAGATCACCGTCGAACTGCCTGACCGCACCTGGCCGTCGAAGCGCATCACCCAGGCGCCGCGCTGGTGCGCCGTCGACCTGCGCGACGGCAACCAGGCCCTCATCGACCCGATGAGCCCCGAGCGCAAGCGCATCATGTTCGACCTGCTGGTGCGGCTGGGCTACAAGGAGATCGAGGTAGGCTTCCCGTCGGCCAGCCAGACGGACTTCGACTTCGTCCGCAGCCTCATCGAAGAGGGCGCGATCCCCGATGACGTCACCATCCAGGTGCTGACGCAGTCGCGCGAGCACCTCATCAAGCGCACCTACGAGTCGCTGGTCGGCGCCAAGCAGGCGATCGTGCACCTCTACAACTCCACGAGCATCCTGCAGCGCGACGTCGTCTTCCGCACCGACCAGCAGGGCATCGTCGACATCGCCCTGGCCGGAGCGCGGCTGTGCCGCCAGTACGAGTCGCTGGTCCCCGGCACCGAGATCTACTACGAGTACTCGCCGGAGTCGTACACCGGCACCGAGCTGGAGTTCGCGGTCGACATCTGCAACCAGGTGCTGGAGGTCTTCGAGCCGACGCCGGACCGCAAGGTCATCGTCAACCTGCCCGCGACCGTCGAGATGGCGACGCCGAACGTCTACGCCGACTCGATCGAGTGGATGTCGCGCCACCTCAACCACCGCGAGAACGTCATCCTGTCGCTGCACCCGCACAACGACCGCGGCACCGCCGTGGCCGCCGCCGAGCTGGGCTACATGGCCGGCGCCGACCGCATCGAGGGCTGCCTGTTCGGCAACGGCGAGCGCACCGGCAACGTCGACCTGGTGACGCTGGGCGTCAACCTGTTCACGCAGGGTATCGACCCGCAGATCGACTTCAGCGACATCGACCAGATCAAGCGCACCGTCGAGCACTGCAACCAGCTGCCGGTCGGCGAGCGCAGCCCGTGGGGCGGCGACCTGGTCTTCACCGCGTTCAGCGGCTCGCACCAGGACGCGATCAAGAAGGGCTTCGAGGCGATGGCCGCGCGGGCCGAGCGCGAAGGCGTGACCGTGGACGACCTGGTCTGGGCCGTCCCGTACCTGCCGGTCGACCCGAAGGACCTGGGCCGCAGCTACGAGGCGGTCATCCGGGTGAACTCGCAGTCCGGCAAGGGCGGCGTCGCGTATCTGCTGAAGACGGACCACGCGCTCGACCTGCCGCGCAAGCTGCAGATCGAGTTCTCCGGCGTCGTGCAGGCCAAGACCGACGCCGAGGGCGGCGAGGTCACCAGCGCCCAGATCTGGGACATCTTCCAGGACGAGTACCTGCCGGCCCCGGTCGCGCATCCCGACGCCAAGTGGGGACGGTTCGAGCTGGGCAGCACGAGCACGACGAACGAGACCGGTGAGCACGTCACCCTCACGGTGGCGCTGCGCGACGGTGACACGGTGGCGAAGGCGACAGGCGAGGGCAACGGGCCGATCGCGGCGTTCTTCGACATCCTGAACTCGCGCGGGATCAATGTGCATCTGTACGACTACTCGCAGCACACGCTGTCGGCGAGTGAGTCGGCGCAGGCGGCCGCCTACGTTGAGGTGGACGTGGATGGGGTGCGGTTGTGGGGCGTCGGGATTGACGGGGACACTACGACTGCGTCGTTCAAGGCTGTGGTGTCGGCCGTGAACCGGGCCGTGCGGGCGTCCGCCGGCCACACCGCCGAGAAGGCCGAGCTCGTCGGAGCCTGACCCACGCAACAACGGAGGAGATCCCGGTCCACCCGACCGGGATCTCCTCCGTTAACTGCTTTTCAGGGGATCACGCGCGCAGATCTCATCCGTTGTCGCCGGGCCTGTCCTCGATGCGGTAGCGCGGGATGGCTCCCGTGTCGGTCCGCTCGTTCGTCCGTTCGACGCTCGGGCGGCGTCCGAAGCCGAACGCCATCCAGCTGGGCGCGCGGAGCCGGCCGAGCTCGCGCTGCTCGGGCAGGCTCCAGCCGAAGCGGACGGCGAGCAGGCGGATGATCAGCGTCACGATCACGCAGACCAGCACCGCGACGGTGAACGGCACCTTCAGGTCGACCAGCACCACGAGCACGATGGTGCCTGCGCCGGCGGCGACCGCGTAGAGCGAGCCGACGTGCATCAGCGCGATGGGGAGGTTGAGCAGCACGTCGCGCAGGATGGACCCGCCGACCGCCGAGACCACGCCGACGAACACGGCAGGCACCTCCGGCAGCCCGAGCGCGAGCGCCTTGGTCGCACCGATCGCGCCGAACAGCCCGATCGTGAGCGCGTCGAGGAAGGTGATGATCGGGTCCAGCCTCCGGAACAGCCGCACCAGCAGCATCCCGAGCAGGGCCGCGACGACCGTGGCCGGCAGGTACCAGTTCGACTGGAGGGCCACCGGCGTGACGTTGAGGAGGATGTCGCGCAGCAGGCCGCCGCCCAGCCCCGTCGCCACGCCGATGATCGCAATGCCGAGCAGGTCGAGCCGGCGGTCGCGGAACCCGGAGGCGAACATGGCGCCCTGGAGGCTGCCGACGCCGACGGCGACCAGGTCGCCCCAGAGGGGGATCGTGAAGGTCGCGGATGTCACCAGTCACTTGTATCACGCGGGATACTGGAGTCGTGCCTGTCTACCGTGATGAAGTCGTCGTGCTGCGCACCCACAAGCTGGGTGAGGCCGACCGCATCGTCACCATGCTCAGCCGGCAGCACGGCAAGATTCGCGCGGTGGCGAAGGGCGTGCGGCGCACGGCCTCCAAGTTCGGGTCGCGGCTGGAGCCGTTCATGGTCGCCGACGTGCAGCTCTACGAGGGGCGCACCCTCGACGTGGTGACCCAGGCCGAGACGATCGGCTCGTACGGCGCGCTGATCGCGGACGACTACGCCAGCTACACCGCCGCCAACGCGATGGTGGAGGCCGCCGACCGGCTGACCGAGGCCGAGGCGTCCCTGCAGCAGTACCTCCTGCTCGTCGGCGCCCTCCGCTCGCTGTCGCGGCACGAGCACGGCCCGCAGCTCACCCTCGACTCCTACCTGTTGCGCGCACTGTCGCTCGCGGGCTGGGCGCCGAGCTTCCTCGACTGCTCGCGCTGCGGAGCGCCCGGGCCGCACGAGCACGTCGTGGTGCAGCTCGGGGGTGTGGTGTGCGACGACTGCGCGCCGCAGGGCGCCCCGCGGATCGACGCAGCGACCATCGCGCTGCTCGGCGCGCTCCTCACCGGCGACTGGAAGCTGGCCGACGCGTCCGACGACACGACCCGCTCCCGGGCGAACGGCCTCGTCGCCGCGTACACGCAATGGCATCTGGAGCGCGGCCTGCGCTCCCTGCAGCACGTCCAGCACGATCAGAAGGCGAGTGGATGACGCCCAAGCCCTACACGCACAAGGACGCGGTCGCCTACCGGCCGGTCGACTGGACGGGCCTCTACCCGCCCGCCTTCCCGGCGAAGGCGGTGCCGGAGCACGTCGCGATCGTGATGGACGGCAACGGCCGCTGGGCGAACCGACAGGGCCTCACCCGCATCGAAGGGCACCGGGCCGGGGAGGCCTCCCTGCTGGACGTGGTGGCCGGGGCCATCCAGGTGGGCGTCAAGCACCTCAGCGTCTACGCGTTCTCCACCGAGAACTGGAAGCGCTCGCCCGACGAGGTCCGCTTCCTGATGGGCTTCAACCGGGAGGTGCTGCACCGCAGGCGCGACCAGCTCAACGAGTGGGGGGTGCGGGTGCGCTGGGCGGGCCGGACGCCGCGGCTGTGGTCGTCCGTCATCAAGGAGCTGCAGTACGCCGAGCGCCTGACGGCGGGCAACGACGTCCTGACCCTCACGATGTGCGTCAACTACGGCGGCCGCACCGAGATCGCGGACGCCGTGCGGACGATCGCCGAGGAGGTCGCCGCCGGGCGGCTGAAGCCGTCCGCGGTGGGGGAGAAGACCATCCAGCGGCACCTCTACCTGCCGGACATGCCGGATGTCGACCTGTTCGTGCGGAGCTCCGGGGAGCAGCGGACCAGCAACTTCCTGCTCTGGCAGAGCGCGTACGCGGAGATGGTGTTCCTCGACACGCTCTGGCCGGACTTCTCGCGCACCGACCTGTGGAACGCCGTCGAGATCTTCGCGCGGCGCAACCGGCGGTTCGGGGGAGCGGTGGACACGCCGGACGACGTGGCGCTGTAGCCGCGGAATAACTGCAGCGCTGCACATCGTTGTCCCTTGACGTGAGCGAACCCATCAAGATCGACATCTGGTCCGACATCGCGTGCCCGTGGTGCTACATCGGAAAGGTCAAGTCGGAAAACGGCATCGCGACATTCGCTTCAGCGGGCGAGGGCCGCGCGGTGGAGGTCGAGTACCACTCCTTCGAGCTGTCGCCGGACACCCCGGTGGACTTCGACGGCAGCGAGGTGGACTTCCTCGCCGGTCATAAGGGCATCGATGCCGAGCAGGTGCACCAGATGCTCGAGCGCGTCACCGGGATCGCCTCCTCGGTCGGCCTCGACTACGACTTCGACGCCCTCCAGCACACCAACACCGTGAAGGCCCACGAACTGCTGCACTTCGCCAAGGCGCAGGGCAAGCAGCTCGAGCTGGCGGAGCGGCTCTTCCAGGCCTACTTCATCGAGGGCGGCCACGTCGGCCGCGCCGAATCGCTCGCCGACCTCGCGGCCTCGGTCGGGCTGTCCCGGGAGGACGCGCTCGCGGCGATGGAGTCGGGCGAGTACCTGGAGGCGGTGCGCGAGGATCAGCGCACGGCGGCCGAGTACGGCATCAACGGCGTCCCGTTCTTCGTCATCGAGGGGAAGTACGGCGTGTCGGGCGCGCAGGACGCCGCGACGTTCGCGCAGGTGCTGGAGCAGGTCTGGTCCGAGCGCGCGGCGGCCGCCGCGGCGCCGGCGGAGGCCGGCGCGTGAGCGGCGCGCCCGACGCGCCGGCGCCCGCGCCGCGCCCGACGATCGCCCTCCTCGGCGACCCGGCGGCCGCCGCCTGCGACGGCGACGCCTGCGCCGTCCAGGCGGGGAAGTAGCGATCGAGGGGACGCAACACGCCGTCGCGTCAGCGTCAGAACGGCGTGTTGCGTCCCCTCAATTCAAGAGCGGCACGGATACGCGCCACCGCAACACTCGCACCCCCGTGAAGGTGCGAACGGTTGATCCGCACGACGCGCCAGCCGGCGTTCTCCAGCGCCCACAGACGATTGACGTCCGAGAAGTACTGCGCCGGATCCGTCCGGTGGTGGTCGCCGTCGTACTCGATCACCACCTTCGCTTCGGGATAGACGAGATCGCCGTGCAGCTCGATGCCCGACGCCACGCGGATAGGGCGATTGACGACGGGCTCCTGGAGCCCGGCCCGGACGATGTGCAGGCGGATCACCGTCTCCATCGCCGAGTCGGTGTCCGCGCGTAGCTGCGGCACGACCGCGCGAAGCGTTCGCGCACCGGGACGCCCGACAGCGGCGCGGACCGCTTCGTGGAGTTCCGAGAGCGTGGAGAGCGGGCGCTTCCGGCGGAGGCATGAATCGCCGGCCACGACCAGCTCGTCCGGTGTGAGCGACGCTGCCAACTGGCAGAACACCTCCTCCGCCTGCGGCACCCGCAGACCTTCGACGAGCCGGAGCTGGTCGGGCGTCAAACGAGACTTGTGACCCACCACGCCGCGTCCGCGCGGCGCCCTTCCTCCCTCGAGCGCCGAGACGTGGAGCACCTCGGACTGGACGACGTGTTGTGGCAACGACATCCCGTAGATCATCGCCGCGGTCGCATGGCTGAAGCAGGAGGCGCGGGTCATCCCAGCGCGGTAGGCGATGCACCGCGATCGGAGCCCTCCATCGACATCCGCGTTCCGCATCCGCACACCGTGGAAGGGCGCCGCCAGGTCGGAACGGCGCAGCCGGGGCCTCGAAACGCCGGCCGCCCTGGCCGCCGACGTGGAGAAGGCGGGGGATCGGAGGATCGGTGGAAGCGGTTCTGGATGGCCCATCACGACAGGGTGCCAGCCCGCGTCGACGCTGGAGCGGTTATCCACAGGGCGCTCTGAATCGAGGGGACGCAACACGCCGTTGGCGTTCGTGGGGAGCGGCGTGTTGCGTCCCCTCGATGGGCGGGCGGGGGCTACTCGGGGTCGGTTATGTCGGCGAGGGTGGCGGCGAAGCCGGCCAGCAGCGCGTCGGCGTCCACGAACAGCGAGTAGCCGTGCTCGCCGGCGCCCATCGAGACGGTACGGCCCGCGACGGTCGTGTCGGCCACGACCGGCCACGCGGTCGTGCTGCCGAACGGCGTGATGGTCCCGCGCTCGTAGCCGGTCGCGGCGAACGCCACCGACGCGTCGGGGAGCTGCAGCTTGTTGACGTGCAGAACCGCGCGCAGCTTGGGCCACGAGATCTTGCGCCCGCCCGGCACGAGCGCGAACACGAACGTGTCGTCGCTGCGCTTGACCACGAGCGTCTTGACGATGTCGCCCGGCTGGATGCCGAGCAGTGACGCGGCCTCCTCCAGGCTGCGGGCGGCGGGCCGCTCGATGATCCGCACGGGGATGCCGCGGGCACGGGCATCGTCCTCCACACGTCGGCGTCCGCCGCCGTTTTCCACAGCTTCGGGGCTCTCGGCCATGTATCAGCACGCTTTCTGGGAGAATCGATGCAGATGTCTACTACCGCCACCCTAGCTCCCCGCACGGAGACGAGCCCCGCGCTGTCAATCGGCCCGCTCGCGCTTGACGTGCCGGTCGTCCTCGCGCCCATGGCGGGGATCACGAACACCGCCTTCCGCCGGCTCTGCCGCGAGTTCGGCGCCGGGCTCTACGTGAGCGAGATGATCACGTCCCGGGCCCTTGTCGAGCGCACCCCCGAGTCGCTGCGCCTCATCACGCACCACGAGTCGGAGACGCCGCGCAGCATCCAGCTCTACGGCGTCGACCCCACGACCGTCCGCGAGGCCGTCACGATGCTCGTCGCGGAGGACCGCGCCGACCACATCGACCTCAACTTCGGCTGCCCGGTGCCCAAGGTCACCCGCAAGGGCGGCGGCGCCGCGCTGCCGTGGAAGCTGAACCACTTCCGCGAGATCGTGGAGGGTGCGGTCGCGGCAGCGGGCGACATCCCGCTCACCGTCAAGATGCGCAAGGGCATCGACGGCGACCACCTCACCTACCTGGAGGCCGGCAAGGCCGCGGAGGGCGCGGGCGTCGCCTCGATCGCGCTGCACGCCCGCACGGCGGCCGAGTTCTACTCCGGCCACGCCGACTGGTCCGCCATCGCGAAGCTCAAGGAGGCCATCACCGGCACGCCGGTGCTCGGCAACGGCGACATCTGGTCGGCGGCCGACGCGCTCCGCATGGTGGACGAGACCGGCTGCGACGGCGTCGTGGTCGGCCGCGGCTGCCTCGGCAGGCCGTGGCTGTTCGGCGACCTGGCGGCGGCGTTCCGCGCCCGCGCCGGCGAGATCACCGCGGAGGAGGCCGCGCTCGCGCAGGCCCACCCGACGCTCGGCCAGGTGGCGGCGACGTTCCGCCGGCACGCCGAGCTGCTGGTCGAGTTCTTCGAGAGCGAGGAGCGCGGCTGCCGCGACATCCGCAAGCACGTCGCCTGGTACTTCAAGGGCTACCCGGTCGGCGGCGACCTGCGCGC
Organism: Leifsonia sp. NPDC056824; assembly: GCF_042789575.1. Lineage (NCBI taxonomy): Bacteria > Bacillati > Actinomycetota > Actinomycetes > Micrococcales > Microbacteriaceae > Leifsonia > Leifsonia sp. NPDC056824. The sequence continues at coordinate 334,582 of NZ_JBHUAV010000002.1, forward strand.
GAGCCTCGCGACGGTCGACACGCTCGCGCACTTGGACGACCTGCTGGCGACGCTCGACTGGAGCCAGGAGTACCCGGGCGAAGCCGCGGAGGGCCAGCGCGGCCGCGCCGGCTCGCCCAAGCGTCCCGCCCTCCCGGAGGGCTGGCTCGACAGCCGTGAGCTGGCGGGCAGCGCCCGCGCGGAGGTCGCCGAGGCGGAGGTGCACAACAGTGGCGGATAGCGTGACGGCGACCGTCGACAGCGCCCCGGCCAACGGCTATACCGAGCGGGACCGGGAGCGCTGGCTCCCCGAGCAGCACTCGAGCCGCCGCAGCGACTTCGCCCGCGACCGGGCGCGCCTGCTGCACTCCAGCGCGCTCCGCCGGCTCGCCGCGAAGACCCAGGTGCTCAGCCCGACGGCCGGCCTCGACTTCGCGCGCAACCGGCTGACGCACTCCCTGGAGGTCGCCCAGGTCGGCCGCGAGCTCGCGGCGAGCCTCGGGCTCGACCCCGACATCGTGGACACCGCGTGCCTGGCGCACGACATCGGCCACCCGCCGTTCGGCCACAACGGCGAGCGCGCGCTCAACGCCTGGGCGGAGGACATCGGCGGCTTCGAGGGCAACGCCCAGACGCTGCGGCTGCTCACGCGCCTGGAGCCGAAGGTGTTCGGCCGCGACGGCCGCCCGTACGGGCTCAACCTGACCCGCGCCAGCCTCGACGCGAGCTGCAAGTACCCGTGGCCGGAGACCAGCTCGGTCGCCGACCCGAGCGGGCGCGCCAAGTTCGGCTTCTACGCCGACGACCACGGCGTGTTCGAGTGGATGCGCGCCGATGCCCCCGAGCGCACACGCTGCATCGAGGCCCAGGTGATGGACCTCTCCGACGACATCGCCTACTCCGTCCACGACTTCGAGGACGCCGTGGTCAACGGCTACATCGACGTGGCGGCGCTCGGCAGCCGGGTCGACCACGACGACCTGGTCCGGTCGATGTACGAGTGGGTGGGCGGCGAATTCAGCCACGACGAGCTGATCGCGGCGTTCGACCGGCTCGACACCCTCGACATCTGGCTCGACCGCTGGGACGGCTCCCGGCGGGCGCAGGCACACCTGAAGAACCTCACCAGCCAGCTCATCGGCCGGTTCGCGCACGCCGCGGTCCACGAGACGAAGCACCGCGCGGGCGGCGTGGAGCTGCGCCGGTTCGGCGCCGACGTCGTGGTGCCCGACGCCATCCGGGCGGAGATCGCCGTGCTGAAGGGGATCGTCGCCACCTTCGTGATGTCGCGCAACACCCGCCAGCCGATCTACGCGCAGCAGCGGCAGGTGCTGATGGCGCTGGCCGACGTGTTGCTCTCGCGCGGGCCGGAGGAGCTCGACCCGGGCTTCCAGGAGGACTGGCGACTCGCCGGCAGCGACGCCGCGCGCAAGCGCGTGGTGGTCGACCAGGTCGCGAGCCTGACCGACCAGTCGGCGCTGAGCTGGTTCGAGCGTCTCGTGCAGCACTGATCCGGCGCGCCGGGCCTGGGCTTGAATAGACAGCCCAGGTGCAGAATGCTTGAGGGACGGCGACGGAGGAGAGACGATGAGCAGCCCACAGCCACCGGCGGACGGTGACCGGCCCACGGAGGCCGAGCCCGGCGCGGCGGCGGAGCACGCGCCCGCCCCCGATCAGGCGGCGCCCGCCACGCGGCCCGCGGCTGCGAAGCGCACGCCGGCCCCGCGCAAGCGCGTCCAGAAGACGGAGCCCATCTCGCCGAACGGCGAGGCCCCGGAGATCCTGGACGCCATGCTCGGCAAGGCCGCCACGGAGGACACCGTGGAGGCCACGACTCCCGCGAAGCCGCGCCGTCGCCCGGCCGCGTCGCGCAGCAAGGCGGCCTCGGCGCCCGACACCTCCACCTCGCCGGCGGAGCCCGTCGTCGTGGACGCCGCCGAGCCGCACGAGACGGAGGCCGCGACAGCGGTCCTCCCGACCGCGGACGACTTCTACCGCTCCCAGACCACCGAGACGGAGATCCTGAGCCCGGCGGCGGCGAGCACCGAGTCGGCCGAGGCCGAGGCCGAGATCGAGACCGAGACGCTGCCCGCGTCGCCTGCCGGAGAGCCGGTGCCGGTCGGAGCGGTCTCCGAAGACACAACGGCGGACGCCTCAGCGGAGGCCACGGCTGTACCCGCCGCCGCGCACGCGAACGCCGCGCACGCGAACGGCGCCCCCGTCGGCGAGGACGCCCCGCCGCCTCCCGCCGCCGGCCCGCACGCCCCGCGGCCCGGTCGCACCATGAACGACCTCGCCGACCGCCTCGACGACTCGCGGTTCTTCTCGTCGCTGTTCGACTTCACCTTCACCAGCTACGTGACGCGCAAGCTCGCCGGTCCCGTCTACGTCGTCGGGCTCGTGCTGATCGGCCTCGGGATCGTGGTGGGCTTCGCCAACAGCCTCGGCATCGCGATCGCGACCAGGTCGCCGGGCGGCGGCGCGTTCGTGTTCCTGCTGGGCGTCCTGGTGACGCTCGTGGCCGCCATCCTGAGCGTGCTGCTGCTGCGGGTGACCATCGAGGTCTTCTGCGCGATCATCGAGATCGCCCAGAACACCCGGCGCAGGCGCCCTCCGCGCGACTGAAGGTCGGCCCCGCTCACTAGACTCGTCCTATGGCGGGCCGGATACGACAGAGCGACATCGAAGAGGTCAAGGCCCGTACCAACATCGCCGACATCATCGGCGACTACGTCAGCCTGAAGCCGGGCGGCGTCGGCTCGCTCAAGGGCCTGTGCCCGTTCCACGACGAGAAGAGCCCGAGCTTCAACGTCCGGCCCGGCGTCGGCCGCTACCACTGCTTCGGCTGCGGCGAGGGCGGCGACGTCTACGCGTTCCTGGTGAAGCTCGACCACGTCTCGTTCACGGAGGCGGTCGAGCGGCTGGCGGGCCGGATCGGCTACCAGCTCCACTACGAGGAGGGCGGGGGAGGCCCGAGCGAGTCGAGCGGCAACCGCGCCAGGCTCCTGGCCGCGAACAACGCGGCGGAGGAGTTCTTCCGCGAGCGCCTGGCCGCGCCGGACGCCGACCCCGGCCGCCGGTTCCTGGGTGAGCGCGGCTTCGACGCAGCGGCCGCCTCCCACTTCGGCGTCGGCTTCGCCCCGAAGAGCTGGGACGAGCTGACCAAGCACCTGCGCGGCAAGGGCTTCAGCCCGGACGAGCTGCTGGCCTCCGGTCTCGTGTCCCAGCGCGACCGGGGTGTCTACGACCGGTTCCGCGGCCGCCTGGTGTGGCCGATCCGCGACGTGACCGGCCAGACGATCGGCTTCGGCGCCCGCCGCCTGCTGGAGGATGACAACGGTCCGAAGTACCTGAACACCCCGGAGACGGCGGTCTACAAGAAGGCGCAGGTGCTCTACGGCCTCGACCTCGCCAAGCGGGACATCTCCCGCAACGACCAGGTCGTGGTCGTGGAGGGCTATACCGACGTGATGGCCTGCCATCTCGCGGGCATCACGACCGCCGTCGCCACCTGCGGCACGGCGTTCGGCGTCGACCACATCAAGGTCATCCGCCGGATCATGGGGGACGACAGCAGCACCGGCTCGGTGATCTTCACGTTCGACCCGGACGCGGCGGGCCAGAAGGCGGCCGCCAGGGCGTTCGGCGAGGAGCAGCGCTTCTCGGCTCAGACCTACGTGGCCGTCGGCCCGGACGGGCTCGACCCGTGCGACCTGCGGATCTCGGGCGGCGACGAGGCCGTGCGCCGGATGATCGACGCCCGCAAGCCGATGTTCGAGTTCATGATCCGCCAGGTGGTCGACCGGTTCGACCTCGACACGGTGGAGGGCCGCACGGCCGCCCTGCGTGCCGGAGCGCCGATCGTGGCGACCATCCGCGACCCCGCCTCGCAGAACGGCTACACGCGCGAGCTCGCGCGGCTCTCCGGCGCCGACCTGCAGGACGCCCTGCGGGCGGTCCGGTCGGCGCAGCGCAGCGGTCGCGGCGACGACGGGTCCAGGCAGGGCGGCGGACAGCAGGGCGGCGGACGCGAGCGCGCGCCGGAGCAGTACCAGCAGCCGACCCCCGACGCGCCGGCGCCGATCCGCGAGCTCGACCCCAGCGACCCGACGCAGCGCACCGAGCGCGAGAGCCTCATGGTGCTGCTCCAGTTCCCCGGCGAGGTCGGCGCCGAGCGCGCCGCCCGCGTCGTGCAGGTGCCCTTCGTGAACCCGACCCACGCGGTCGTGCGCGACGCCATCGCCATCCAGCTCCCGTCCATCGCCGACCCCGGCTGGGTGGATCGGATCCTCGCCGAGGTTCCGCAGGCGTACGCGCCGACCGTGAACGCCCTCGCCGTCGGCGCCCTGCCGCAGACCGGGACCGATGTGGGCCGCTACGCCCGCTCCATCCTGGACGGCCTGATCGACCGCGATCTGCTGCGCGAGAAGGCCGAGCTGACCTCCCGGCTGGCACGCACCGACCCCCAGAACGCGGAGCTGCGGCGCTCGCTCCAGGTGGCGCTGGCGTCGATCGATCATGAGCGGATGCGGCTGCGCGGCGAATAGCGCGGCACAATAGATCATCGCCACAGCCCGGCGACGGAATCCATAGCACTGTGCGCAAATGCGCGCGGAATTGTTGCGCCGATGTAAAGATTGCGCCGCGATCCGCGGCAACATGCGCATCGGGCGCGGCATTCGTGCTAGGACTGTGGCTACACGATTCGGCGATGTGGCACCCGTGTGCGCTCCGCCGATCGGTGACCCCACCAAGGAAGAGGTAATCGGATATGAGATCCGTAACAATCGGCGGACGGCGCCTGCTCGCCGTGTCGGCCGCATTCGCGGCCGCGGCGCTGGTGCTCGCGGGCTGCTCCGGGGCCAATAACGGCTCCAGCAGCGGCGGCGGCACGCTGACCATCGGCACGACCGACAAGATCACGTCGATCGACCCGGCCGGCTCGTACGACAACGGCTCCTTCGCCGTGATGAACCAGGTGTACCCGTTCCTGCTGAACTCGCCGTACGGCAGCCCGGACGTCAAGCCGGACATCGCCACGAGCGCGACGTTCACGTCGCCGACGGAGTACACGGTCAAGCTGAAGCCGAACCTGAAGTTCGCGAACGGTCACCCGCTGACCTCCGAGGACGTCAAGTTCACCTTCGACCGCCAGCTCAAGATCAACGACCCCAACGGTCCCGCGTCGCTGCTCGGCAACCTGGACAGCGTCAGCACGCCGGACAAGACGACCGCGGTCTTCAAGCTCAAGGTCCCGAACGACCAGACCTTCGCGCAGGTGCTCTCCAGCCCGGCCGGCCCGATCGTCGACCACCAGGTCTTCTCGGCCGACAAGGTCACCCCGGACAACACCATCGTCAAGGGTCACGCGTTCGCCGGTCAGTACGACATCACGAGCTACGACTTCAACAACCTGATCGCGTACAAGGCGAACCCGAACTACCAGGGCCTCCTCGGCAAGCCGGCCACGGACAAGGTCAACGTCAAGTACTACGCGGAGTCGTCGAACCTGAAGCTCGACATCCAGAAGGGCGCGATCGACGTCGCGTTCCGCAGCCTCTCGGCGACCGACGTCGAGAGCCTCGGCACGAACAAGAATGTCAAGGTCGTCAAGGGACCGGGTGGTGAGCTCCGCTACATCGTCTGGAACTTCAACACGCAGCCCTACGGCGCCACCACGCCGCAGGCCGACGCCAAGAAGGCCCTCGCCGTGCGCCAGGCCGCTGCCGACCTCGTCGACCGCGCCACCATCGCCAAGCAGGTCTACAAGGACACCTACACCCCGGCGTACTCGTACGTCCCGCAGGGCCTGACCGGCGCCACCACGGTGCTGAAGGACCTCTACGGCGACGGCAACGGCGGCCCGAGCCTCGACAAGGCGAAGGCTGCGCTGCAGGCCGCAGGCGTGACCACCCCGGTCGCGCTCAACCTGCAGTACAACCCGGACCACTACGGCCCGTCCTCCGGTGACGAGTACGCGCTCGTGAAGGAGCAGCTCGAGAACGGCGGCCTGTTCAAGGTCAACCTGCAGTCGACCGAGTGGGTCCAGTACTCCAAGGACCGCGTGAAGGACCTGTACCCGGCCTACCAGCTCGGCTGGTTCCCGGACTACTCCGACGCGGACAACTACCTGTCGCCGTTCTTCAGCAAGGACAACTTCCTCGCGAACCACTACGACAACCCCGAGGTGCAGTCGCTGATCACCCAGCAGCTCGGCACCACCGACAAGGCCGCCCGCACCAAGCTGATCGAGGAGATCCAGGCGAAGGTGGGCGCCGACCTGTCCACCCTGCCCCTGCTCCAGGGTTCGCAGGTCGCCGTGGTCGGCAAGAACGTGAACGGCACCGACAAGACGCTCGACCCGTCGTTCAAGTTCCGCTACGCCGCCCTCTCGAAGGGCTAGGCCGCACCTCAGGGCCGAAACGGGGGCGGCTCGCGTCTGACCCGAGCCGCCCTCACCCACGAACCACCCACGATTGGCTTCCATGACAGCGACCGTCAGTACCCCGGCAGCCCCCACTGCCGGGCCAGAACGTATCAAGGCGCGTCGACGGACGGGAGGCGGCCTCGGCCGCTACCTCGTCATCCGCGCGCTTCTCATCATCCCGACGATCTTCATCCTCGTCACCGTCGTCTTCTTCCTGATGCGGTCCACCGGTGACCCCATCACGGCGGCACTCGGCGGCAAGCTCCCTCCCGCGCAGCTGCAGCAGCGCATCCACGAGGCCGGCTACGACCGGCCGCTCCTCGTGCAGTACTTCGAGTACCTCGGACAGATCCTCCGCGGCGACTTCGGCACGACCTTCACCGACCACCAGCCCGTGACCCAGGTGCTGATCACGTACGGCGCGGCGACCCTCGAGCTGGCGTTCTACGCCCTCATCGTCGCGTTCATCGTCGGCATCCCGCTCGGCCTGCTCGCGGCCTACTTCCGCGACAGGTGGGGCGACGCGTCGCTGCGCATCTTCGCGATCCTCTGCTACGCGACGCCGGTGTTCTTCGTCGGCATGGTGCTCAAGCTCATCTTCTCGATCTGGCTGAACGTGCTCCCCGTCGCGGGGCGCGCCTCCACCAGCTCCGAGATCGAGATGCAGACCCTCCCGAACAAGACCGGCATCTACCTGATCGACGCGTTCATGACCGGGGACCCTGCGGTGGTCGGCGACGTGCTGCTGCACGCCGTCCTGCCGGCCGTGACGCTGGGCCTGCTGACCGCGGGCATCTTCCTGCGGCTGGTGCGCACGAACGTGATCGGCACGCTCTCCACCGACTACGTGGACGCGGCCCGCTCGCGCGGCGTCAGCGAGAGCCGGCTGGTGCGCAAGCACGCCTACCGTCCGGCGCTCATCCCGATCGTCACGGTCATGGGCCTCCAGATCGCCCTGCTGCTGGGCGGCGCGATCCTGACGGAGACCACCTTCGAGTGGAAGGGTCTGGGCTTCCAGCTCTCCCACTACCTTCAGGCGCGCGACTTCGTCGCGGTGCAGGGCATGGTCGTCCTGCTCGCCGTCATCGTCGCGCTCACGAACTTCATCGTCGACGTCATCGCGGCGCTCATCGACCCGAGAGTGAGGTACTGACATGGCCTCGGGCAAGCGATCCATCTGGAGCAGACTCCCCGTCGTGCATCAGCTCCGCCAGTCCGTCGGACTGCAGCGCGGGATGCTCATCGTCGGGCTGGTGCTCACCGCCCTGTTCATCCTGGTCGCGATCTTCGCGCCGGTCATCGCACCGTACGGCTTCGCGCAGCTCAAGGACGCGCACGGACAGTTCGGTTCGCAGCAGCCGCCGAGCCCCGCGCACATCTGGGGCACGACGGTCGGCGGCTACGACGTGTTCTCGCGCGTGATCTGGGGAGCGCAGACCGCGATCCTGGTGATCGTCGTCGCGGTCATCCTGTCGATCTTCGCCGGGGTCATCCTCGGTCTGGTCTCCGGCTACTTCGGCGGCTGGGTCGACCGGGTCCTCGTGGTGATCGCCGATGCGATCTACGCGTTCCCGTCGCTGCTGCTGGCGATCGTCATGGCGATCGTGATCTCGGGAGGACAGTCCAGTCTCTGGGGCGGCATCCTCGCCGCTGCGATCTCGATCACCGTGGTCTACATCCCGCAGTACTTCCGGGTCATCCGCTCGGAGGTCGTCCGGATCAAGGCGGAGGCCTACGTCGAGTCGGCCAAGGTCGTCGGAGCGAGCAACAGCCGGATCATGTTCCGCCATGTGCTGCGCAACTCGACCCGCACCCTGCCGCTGATCTTCACGCTGAACTCGTCGGACGCCATCCTGACGCTCGCCGCTCTCGGCTTCCTGGGCTTCGGCATCGAGCCGACCGCCGCGGCGGAGTGGGGCTACGACCTCAACAAGGCGCTGTCGGATGTCACGAGCGGCATCTGGTGGACATCCATCTACCCCGGTCTCGCGATCGTGCTCGTGGTGCTCGGCATCACGCTCGTCGGCGAGAGCCTGAACGATCTGGCCGACCCGCGCCTGCGCGGCCGCCGCCGCGCCGCTGTGGCGTCCGGTCAGGTGGCCGAGACCTCCGTCGTCCCCGGCGGTCCGCTGGAGGCGGGCCCCGGCGGAATCGACGGACTTGAAGGCGGAGAGTCGTTCGACGAGCACGGAATCGAGGTCAAGCCATGAGCGACGTCGTCACCATCGAGAACCTGTCGGTGACCTTCTCAACCGACGCCGGCGCCGTGAAGGCCGTCGAAGATGTCACCCTGCGCGTGTCGCCCGGCGAAGTGCTGGCGATCGTGGGGGAGTCCGGTTCGGGCAAGACCGTCACCGCCAAGACCATCCTCGGCCTGCTGCCGGAGACCGCGACCGCCTCGGGTGCCGTGGTGCTGCGCAGCAAGGACGGCGCCAGCGAGGCTGACGTCATCTCGCTGAACAAGAAGGAGCTCAGGGAGGTGCGCGGCACCGACGTGGCCATGGTCTTCCAGGAGCCGTCCACCGCGCTGAACCCCGTCTTCCAGGTCGGCTGGCAGATCGCCGAGGGCCTGCGCGCCCACGGCAAGCTGTCGAAGAAGGAGGCGCAGAAGAAGGCGGTCGACGTCCTCCGCCTGGTCGGCATCCCCGAGCCGGAGAAGCGGGTCAAGTACTACCCGCACCAGTTCTCCGGCGGCCAGAAGCAGCGCATCGTGATCGCGATGGCGCTGGTGCTGAACCCGGGCCTGATCGTCGCCGACGAGCCGACCACCGCGCTGGACGTGACCGTGCAGGCCGAGATCCTCGACCTGCTGCGGCGCTGCCGCGACGAGTTCGGCGCGGCCATCGTGCTGATCACGCACAACATGGGCGTGGTCGCCGACCTGGCCGACCGGGTCGCGGTCATGTACCAGGGCAAGGTCGTGGAGGAGGCCGACGCGCGCACGCTGTTCGCCGCGCCGAAGGACGAGTACACGCGGAAGCTCCTGGCCTCCGTGCCGCACATCGGCCAGGGCGCCGTCGCGACGCAGGACCGGGCGATCGCCCGCGCCGAGCGTCCCCAGGCGGCTCCGGTGGTCGCGGCGCGCGATCTGCGCATCCAGTACCCCGGCCGGCTCGGCCGCCCCGGGTTCGTGGCGGTCGACGGCGTGAGCTTCGACATCCGCCCCGGCGAGGTGCTCGGCCTGGTGGGCGAGTCCGGCTCGGGCAAGACGACGATCGGCCGCGCCATCGCCGGTCTCGGCAAGGTCACCGACGGCTCGCTCGAAGTGCTCGGGATCGAGATGAACGGCGTCAAGGAGCGGCAGTTCCGCAAGGTGCGCAGCGACATCGGGTTCGTGTTCCAGGACCCGGCGTCGAGCTTCAACCCGCTGCTCACGATCGCGGACTGCGTGGCGGAGCCGCTCGTCGTGCACGGCAGGGCGTCCTCGCCCGCGGCCGCGCGCGCCCGGGTGGACGAGCTGCTGGAGGCCGTGCAGCTGCCGCGCAGCTACGGCGACCGGTTCCCGCACGAGCTCTCCGGCGGCCAGCGGCAGCGGGCGAGCCTCGCGCGCGCCCTCGCCCTGGAGCCCACCCTGCTGATCGCCGACGAGCCGACCTCGGCGCTCGACGTCTCGGTGCAGGCGCGGGTGCTGGAACTGTTCGCCGACCTCCAGCGCGAGTTCGGCTTCGCCGCGCTGTTCATCAGCCACGACCTCGCCGTCGTCGACCTCCTGGCCGACCGGATCGCGGTGCTGCACCGCGGCAAGCTGGTGGAGGAGGGCACGGGCGCCGAGGTGCTCGGCAACCCGCGCGAGCCGTACACGCAGCGGCTGCTGGCCTCCCTTCCGGTGCCGGACCCGGTGGAACAGGCCGACCGGCGGGAGGCACTGCGCGCTCTCGCAGGCGAGAGCGCCTAGGGTCGATCATGTGAGTTCCGAACCTGCCATCCTCGTCAGCGACCTGTCCGTCGAATATCCCGCCAGGGGCGTCAGCCCTTCGTGCGTCGCCCTCCGCGGGGTGAGCTTCCAGTTGGAGGCCGGACAGTCGCTCGGGGTCCTGGGCGAGACGGGTTCGGGCAAGAGCACGCTGGCCGCGGTGCTCGCCGGGCGGGGGCTTCCCCTCCGCTCCGGCGAGCCCGGCCCGCGGATCAGCGGCGGCGACGCGACCGTGCTCGGGCATTCGCTGAGGCACGCGCGCAAGCGCGACCTGGCCGAGGTGACCTTCCACGTCGGCTACCTGCCGCAGGAGGCCGCCGCCACCCTGGAGCCGTCGCTGTCGGTGCAGGACAACGTCTCGCTGCCGATCTTCGAGCGCGACGAGCACTACGACCGCCGGGCGGCGGGGGAGCGGGCCGCGCTCATGCTGGACACCGTCCACCTCCCGCTCAGCGTGCTCAACAAGTACCCCTACCAGCTCAGCGCCGGGCAGCGGCAGCGCGTCGCTCTCGCCAAGGCGCTGGTGCTCGGCCCGCAGGTGCTGGTCGTCGACGAGCCGACCGCCGGCATCGACGCGACGGTCCGCGACGCGGTGATCGACCTCCTGGCCCAGCTGAGGACGCACGAGGGCTTCACGGCCGTGATCGTCAGCCACGACCTTGCCGTGCTGCGGCGCGCTACGGACAACTCGCTGGTGCTGCAGGGCGGCCGTCCCATCGCCTACGGGCCGATCGAGGACGTGCTGGCCGACCCGTCGCATCCGTTCGTGCGCGGGCTGGCGGACGCGCTGAAGCCGCCGGCGCGCCGGCGGGAGCGCCGGCCGCAGATCGCGGCGAAGTAGCAGACCGTCCCCGACAGGAGGAATCGTGACCGAATCCACGCCGCAGCACCGCGCCGTCCTCGCTCCGGGCGGAGTCCCGCTCGCGCCGGGCGAGCGTCCGGAGCCCGGACCGATCGCCGTACTCCCTACCGCCGAGCCCTCGTTCGTCGCGGCCGTGGAGGCCGCGGGAGGCACCGTCGAGCCGCTCTCGGACCGCACCCGCGGCGTCGTCTGGCTGTCCAACAAGGACGCCGCCGCCTTCCCGCCGGTACTGGAGGCGCACCCCGGCATCGGCTGGGTGCAGCTCCCGTTCGCGGGCGTCGACGCATTCTCCGGCATCATCGCGTCGGAGGACCGTCCCGGCCTGATCTGGACCAGCGCGAAGGGCGCCTACGCGCAGCCCGTCGCCGAGCACGCCCTGGCGCTCACCCTGGCGCTGCTGCGGGTCCTCCCGAAGCGCGTGCGGGCGACCTCCTGGTCGACCCTCGAGGAGGGCCGTTCGCTCTACGGCAGGAACGTCGTGATCATCGGCGCAGGCGGGATCGCGCTGGAGCTGATGGTGCTGCTCGCGCCGTTCGGCGCCCGCGTGACCATCGTGCGCCGCTCGTCGGAGGCCGTGCCGGGCGCTGAGCGCACCGTCGGCTCCGACCGGCTGCTCGAGGTCCTCCCGGACGCCGACGTGGTCGTCGTCGCCGCCGCGCTCACCGGCGGCACCCGCCACCTGTTCGGCGACGCCGAGTTCGCCGCTATGAAGGACACGGCGTACCTGGTGAACATCGCCCGCGGCGGCCTGGTCGACAGCGACGCGCTGCTGCGCGCCCTCCGCGCCGGGGAGATCGCCGGTGCGGGCATCGACGTCACCGACCCCGAGCCGCTCCCGGACGGCCACCCGCTGTGGTCCGAGGACGCCTGCCTGATCACGCCGCACCAGGCGGACACGTCGGAGATGGTCGCTCCGCTGCTCGCCGAGCGGGTCCGTGCGAACGTGCGCGCGTTCCTCGGCGACGGCGATTTCGTGGGCCGCGTGGACCCGGAGTTGGGGTACTGACGGCGACGCGCGCGGGGTGCGGAGCCGATTTCACTCGGCGCGCGAAGTCTTGCTAGAGTAGCTTCGCTGATAAAGCATTCCTCGATAGCTCAATTGGCAGAGCAGCCGGCTGTTAACCGGCAGGTTCTTGGTTCGAGTCCAAGTCGGGGAGCGGAAACACAGGCGAAGGCCCGGAGGTTGAGACCTCCGGGCCTTCGTCGTCGTCGGCCGAGTTCAGGTGCTGTTCACCCGCCTCGGCGTGACGGTTCCGCTCCGGGAGCGCCGAGGTGATGAGGCGGCCGACACGGCGGGACAGGCCGATCGACGGCCGCTCGACCGCGTCGTAGAACCAGTGCGCGATCACGAGGACGACCGGGACGAGCAGGATCGCGACGGCGATCCACGGTCGCCATCCCGAGACGCCGACGACGAGCGCGGTCGCGACGATGATCGGCTCGTGCACGAGGTAGATGCTGAACGAGCGCCGACCGGCCCACTGCACCGGCCGGGCCTCCAGCGGCCTCCGGAGCGGGCCGATGAACGCGAGCGCGACGATGACCGTGACGCCGACCAGGCTCAGCACGTAGCCGCCCGCCTGGCGCGGGCCCCACCCGGGCGGGGCGACGAGCGTGGGGGAGACCGTGAGCAGGAGCGCGCCGGCGACGATCGGCCACCAGACCCGGATGCGGGAGGCCGCGGCCCGGATGCGCTCCTTCTGGAAGGCCAGCAGCATCCCGATGCCGAAGACCGGCAGGTACTCCAGCATGTCCGCCGTCAGCCACGATGACGGAAGGCTCGCACGGACCCCGTCGAAGCGGGCGAGCGTCGAGAGACCGATGAGCACCGGGATGGTCGCCCACCACCAGCGCTGCGCCCGCGTCACGCGGATCAGCACGAAGATCAGCGGCAGCAGCAGCGAGAACCAGACCTCCCAGGTGAGCGACCACAGCGGACTGTCGAGGTTCGAGGTCCCGAACAGCAGCACGGCATCCTGCCGCACGTCGTGGACGGTGGGCGGCAGATGCGAGCCGAGCCAGCCTCCCACCGACGGATCGCGGGGCACGGCGAGGGCGAGCGTCAGCGCGAAGAGCAGTGCGCCCCAGACCGGCAGGTAGAGCCGCACCACACGCCGGCCGTAGTACGCGACCGTCGACCGCGCCGTCGACGCCCGCACCAGCAGCGGCAGCGTCAGCACGAAGCCGGAGAGCACGAAGAACACCAGGACCGCCTCGTGCCCGGCGAACAGTAGCCGCAGGGGCGTGGCGTACAGCCACCACTCGGGCGTGAAGGCGTCGGGAGCGACCTTGTCGACGTAGATCGCGGACACGGCGGGCACGACGAGGTGCGCGTGATAGCCGACGACGATGAGGGAGGCGACCCCGCGGAGGCCGTCCAGGGAGGCGTAGCGGGAGTCGGCCGTGCGAGGGGATTCGAAGGCCGTATTTAACTGAGCATTCCTCATTGCCATAGTGAACTACTCGTTCTACCGTTGTGGCAAGCGCCTCGCCCCAGCCAGTCCCATGCCGCAAACGGAATACGCCCCAGACGGCCCGCGAATCGCTACGATGCGGCCATGAAGCACAGGGACCGGGACGAGCGTGACTCCGAGCAGCCGGACGACGCGGTCGAGGAGTACGAGAACGACGCCGACGAACGGCGTGCGTCACTGGAGCGCGAGGCCGGGCTGACCAGTTTCGGGGGACCGGCCTTCGGGCCGCTGTTCCCGAAAGGCGACGGCGACGACGGGGAGATCTTCGACGCCGAGCACAATCCGTGATCGGCGGCTGAGTACTCCCGGGGGAGTACCCCGAAGACTCCCCGCGGGCCACGCCACGCCCCCTCTACGCTCGTTAGCATGAGGAGATGCCCTGGAACCCGTCCGCCGACTCCCGTCCGCACGGGCCGGGCTGGCCCGACGGCCGAGGGTGGTCGGGGCGGCGGCCACGCGGGACGATCTGGTTCCCGGTGGTCTTGTCAGTGCTGCTGCAGCTCCCCGGCGTCCTCATTGCCGCGCACACGGCGGCGGCCGACCCGCTGACGCTGGCGGCCGTCCTCGTCGCCTTCGCGGCCTCCTTCCTGCTGCTGCTCGCCCGCGTGTACCCCGGCCCGGTGCTGGTCTCGATCGCGGTGCTCTGCACCCCTGCGATCGCCCTCACGATGGGGCCGCCGCTCGCGGCCGTGCCGCTGGCGTTCGCCGTCGTCGGCGCGGTGGTGCGCTCGGCACGGGTGTGGGCCTGGTGGACGGTGGCCGGGGTCGCCGTGGTCGGGCCGCTCGGCGCATACCTGCTGGTGGGGAGGCCGGAGGCCGTCATCCGGCCGCTCGTCATCGCCCTCGTGCTCACCCTCCTGGTGGGTGTCGGTGAGGCGATCCGCGGGCGGCGCGAGCGCTACCGGGAGGTCTCCCGCCAGGTCGCCGCACGCCGTGAGTCCGTCGCGGAGGCCGAGCGGCTGCGGATCGCGCGCGAGCTGCACGACGTGCTCGCGCACTCGCTGTCCCAGATCAGCGTGCAGGCCGGGGTCGGTCTCCATCTGTTCGAGAGCCGGCCCGACAAGGCGCGGGAGAGCCTCGAGGCGATCAAGTCCGTGAGCAGTCAGGCGCTGGAGGAGGTGCGCGGCGTGCTCGGCTTCCTGCGCGCCGAAGGGTATCCGGCTTCGCGGGCGCCGGAGCCGGACCTGGCGCGCATCCCCGTCCTGGTCGAGACGTACCGGCGCGCCGGGCTCGACGTGCGCTACGACGACGCGCTGACCTCGGTGCCCTCCGCCGCCTCCCAGCTCGCGCTGTACCGGATCGTGCAGGAGTCCCTGACCAACATCGGCCGGCACGCGCAGGCACGCACGGTCTCCGTCCGGCTCGGCGAGGACGGCGGCGAGTACGTGCTGACGGTCGCGGACGACGGTCGCGGGCTCCCCGAGGGCGAGACCGACGGCAAGGGGATGATCGGGATGCGAGAGCGCGCGGAGCTGCTCGGCGGCCGGTTCGAGACGCGCGCGACGGAGGGCGGCGGACTGACGGTGGAGGCTCGCATCCCGCTGCGGAAGGCGGACGACGCATGACAGAGGACGGCAGGATCAGCGTGCTGCTGGCGGACGACCAGCATCTCGTCCGCGCGGGCTTCCGCGCGCTGCTGGAGGCGGAGGACGACCTGGAGGTGGTCGGCGAGGCTGCGACCGGGCGGGAGGCCGTGGACCTCGCCCGGCAGACGCATCCCGACGTCGTCCTGATGGACATCCGGATGCCGGACGGTGACGGCCTGTGGGCGACGGGGGAGCTCACCGCCGACCCGGACCTGGCGGGCACGCGGATTGTGATGGTGACCACCTTCGAGCTGGACGACTACGTCGCGCAGGCCATCCTCTCTGGCGCGAGCGGCTTCCTGGTGAAGGACACCGAGCCCGTGGAGCTGCTACGCGCCGTGCGGGTGGTGGCCGTGGGCGATGCGCTGATGTCGCCCGGCGCGACGCGGCGGCTGATCGAGCGCGTGGCGGGCGGGCTGCGGCCGGCGCCCGACCCGGAGGCGCTGCGCGACCTGACCGAGCGTGAGCGGGAGGTGCTGGCGCTGGTGGGCCACGGGCTGACCAACACCGAGATCGGGGAGCGGCTGTTCCTCAGCCCGCTGACGGCGAAGACGCACGTCTCGCGCATCATGACCAAGCTGGCCGCGCGCGACCGCGTGCACCTGGTCGTGGTCGCCTACGAGACGGGGCTGGTGCAGCCCGGCAAACGGTGAGCGCCCTGCTGCTCCCGTCGGAGTAGCCCAAGTGTCTCCCGCCGGCGGATTCGCCGCGCGGCCGGCACGGCGAGGCTGAGTACGGTTCCGCGAAAGCCGCGGACCACTCACCGATTGGATGCACCATGTTCAGTTCGCTCGCAGCCGCCGCCCCCTGCGCCGTCGTCGCCTGGGGTGGCGGCCCCTGGTTCGGCTGGTGGTGGTTCCTGATCCCGCTCTTCTGGATCGGGATCTTCTTCCTCATCTTCGGCGTCTTCGGCCGCCGCTGGCGCCGCGCCGCCGCCGCGCGCGGAGGCTACGGCTGGGGCCCGAACGGCCCGCACGGCGCCACCCGCGCCGCCGAGCAGACCCTCGCCGAGCGCTACGCCAACGGCGACATCGACGAGAAGGAGTACCGCGCCCGTCTGGAGGTGCTGCGCGCCAACCGCGGCGACAGCGCCTGACCGCTCCGGTCCTCCCCGTCGCGCGGCCCGGATATGATCGTCCGGGCCGCGCCCCCGGCCGGAAGGACCAGCATGACCCCCCTCTCCCTCGTACTCCCGGCCGCCGCAGTGGCCGCCGCCGTCGTGTTCGCGGTGCTCTGGCTCCTCGAGCGGACCCGCCGGCGCCGCGCGCAGAACGCGCGCGAGGAGCGCGAGTGGGACCGCATCGACCGCGAGCTGGAGCTCGCGGAGCAGTCCGGCCGGTTCCGGATCATCGGCGAGCTCGGGGATGTCGCGGTCGCCGCCGTCTCCCGGCTCGTCAACCAGGCCGAGGGGATGCGCTACGCGGCCGGCGCCGACCCGGAGGCGGCCTCCCGCTCGGCCGCCGCGATCGAGACCTCGGCCCGTGACGCCCTGGCCGACCTCCGCCGCATGCAGAACGCCGTCGCCGAGGGAGGCCGCGAGGTGCTGCCGGCACCCGGCCTCCATTCCGCGCGCGACCTGTTCCGGGTGATGCGGGAGGCGGGCCTGGAGGTGACGTTCTCCGAGACGGGGGAGCGCTACGAGCTGCGCCAGGGCGCGGAGCTCGTCGTCTTCCGCATCCTGCAGACCAGCCTCGGGAACGCCCTGGATCACGGTGGCCCCGGCACGACGGCCGTCGTGGCGATGGCCTGGACGCCGGACGGCCTCCAGGTCACGGTCGACGACGACGGCATCCGGGCCGCGGCACGGCGCAGCGGCCTCGACCGGGCCGGCGTCGACCAGGCGACCGCGTACAGCGCGGAGGATGACCTGCGGGCGATGACCGCGTACGTGGAGGGGCCGGACCTCAATGAGCTGCGCGAGCGCGCGGCGCTGTTCGGCGGTGTCCTGGATGCCAAGACCGTTCCGGGCGTCGGGTTCTCGCTGTCCGTCGTGTTCCCGGCGCTGCGGCACCACAACGGTGTGCACGGGGTGCCGCTGCGGTAGCGACCGACGCCCTGCCGCTCATGGGGTGGAATCTGCCCCACTAGTATTCGACGTCATGGCAGACATCGAGGTTCGACCCGACGAGGCGCGGGCGGCGACGGCACGGGTCACGGCGGCAGCGGAAGGTATCGCGAGAGCGGGAGCCGCTTTCCGGGCTGCTGGTGCAGAGGTCGTGTACGCCATGCGTTGCGCGCCCGTGCGGTCGGCATTGAGCGATGTCGTCGAAGACATCGTGGGTGCGCCCGCTGAGACGAGCGACGCTTTCCGGAAGCTGGCACAGGTCGGGGAGAGCGCGGTGGACCGGGCGGAGGCGACGGACCGGTGGGGTGCGACGTTGCTCGGCGCTGCTCCACTGGCGGTGGAGGAAGCGTGATCCGGGAGAGCGACCTGCGCGATCTGGCGGAGCTGGACCCGACCCGTGTCGCCGAGGCTGCTGTCGTGTTCCGCGACACGGCGGCGCAGATGGTCGGGTTCGCGCGGGAGGCGGAGTCGGCGCAGACCGCATTCGCGGAGAGCTTCCGGTCGCGGAGGATGCCGGATGTCGTGGCCCGATACGTGAAGCCCGGCCGGACGGCTCTCGAGCATGCGCACACGATCGCGCAGGAGCTCTTCCGTGCGATCGAAACCGCGTGGCGCGCGCACGGTGAGTTGGCCCGACGGCGGGATGCGCTGCTGGTCTCGCTGGACGAGCTGTACGCGCACGACATCCCCACGGTGATCGAGGCGTGGATGGTCGTGCACGGCCCGACGCACTACCCGGAGATCCACGAGGTCCCGGCGGCAGCGGAGCTGGAGGAGGACGCGCGCCGGCAGGTGAGCGCGTTCAACCGGGCGACCGAGGAGTTCGTGGCCGAGTTCGAGCGCGCGATCCGGGCCCTCCGCGACGCCGCGCGGGAACGGGTGACCGCGCCGGCGAGGGCGGTCGTCACCGCGTCGGCGAAGGCCGGTGCGTCGTCCACGCCCCTGGTGCCGGCGAAGAGACTGCGATCGATGACCCCGGCGCAGGTCGCGGAGTGGTGGTCGTCGCTGACCCCGGGCGCCCGACGGAAGTACCTGACAGAGCAGCCGGGCGTGATCGGGGCTATGGACGGAGTGGACGCGGGCTCGCGTTCGGCGGCGAATCGCGCCGAGCTGGCCCGCTTCGCCACAGCGCTGAAGGCGATCGGGAAGGGCGACCCCGGGTACGACGCCGCACAGGTGAAATTGCGGGCGGTCGAGGCGATCCGGAGGACCCTCGGCCCGCACCCGGAGAACCGTGAACCTCCGCGGCAACTGCTCCTGCTGGACCTGGCCGGCACGAATCCGAAGGCCGCGATCTCGCTCGGGGACCTCGACACCGCCGATCACGTCACGTACAACATTCCCGGGATGATGACCACGGTCGCCAAAGACATGAGCGCGTGGACCAGCGCGAGCAGGAACCTTTACGTCGAGCAGCAACGCTTCGCCGCGCGGAAGGGGGCCTCGGGCCGGGTCGCGGTGGTGGCGTGGTTGGGGTACGACGCCCCTGGGGATGTCGCTCAGGTGGGTGCGAATGATTCCGCTCGCGTGGGAGGGAAGTCGTTGGCGGCAGCGTTGGAGGGCACGCTCGCGTCCCGCGGTTGGCCCGAGAGGTCCAAGCATCTATCGGTCGTGGGCTTCTCCTACGGTTCGACGGTCGCGGCAGAAGCGTTGAAACTGGCGTCCGCCGGCACATTCGCGTCCGTCGGGTCGGCGGGAATCCGCCTGGAGCGTAAGCCGCCTAGAGACGGGCCGATTGATCGAACCGGTCTGATCCCGCGACCGGTCCCGTTGAACGTTCCCCGGGGCGGAATCTCCGCGGGGCAATCGAGCGCCGACGCCGTCGCCACCGTGGGCAGGCTGGCCGGCGGTCGCGCGGATCCTGCTGAGTTCGGCGCGGTGCCGTTCAGCACCGACAACGCCCGGACCCCCGAGGGGCAGGACACGGCCGGGACCACCGAGCACGCGGCAACGGTCCACGCCAGTAACCCCAAGGCATACGGGTACTACGACAACGGCACCAGCGCTCTCCACAACCTGGCCGCGCACACCATGGGCTATCCGAACGCGGTGGCGAAATGAGCACGCGGGCACCAGTTCTCGCAGCCCTCGCGTCCGCAGCGCTGGCCCTCGCCGGCTGCGCAGCAGCGGAACCTCCTACCGGAAAGGCGACCTCCATGACCTCTGCATACCCCACCGCGAGCGAATCGAGGGCAGCCCTCGTCGCACTGTTCGAAGCGACGAGGGAGGTCATCGGTGGAACGAGCTGGGAAGTCCACGCATCGGACTACGGGCTGTGCTACCTGCCCGACGGGAGCGAGGGCGCGGAGTACATGCGCCAAGAGGCCACGCACGCGACGTTCGAGCCGCTGACCGTGGCGAACGAGATCGCCGCGTTGTGGGAGTCCGAGGGGTATCACGGGGTGACCGTCGAACCGTTGCCCGAAGGAACCGGTTACGAGGTGAGGTATCCGAAGGACGCCGACCGGGTGTTCTTCGAGGCTGATATCACAGGGTTCGCAGCTGTCTTCTTCATGTCGGGCCCGTGCATTCCGGGGGACGCCGACGAATTCGCGCTCGACCTCTTGGAGTGACGGCAAATGGGGCCCGAAACAGACGCTTCAGTCCTCCAGGTGGTCCCGCCCCGGCAGCCAGCTCAGCCCCGGCACGCCCCACGAGTTCTTCCGCTGTGCCTTCAGCGCGGCTTTGCCGTACGGGTGCTCCAGCCGGTCGACGTACAGCACGCCGTCCAGGTGGTCGTACTCGTGCTGGAAGATGCGCGCGAGCCAGCCGTGGGCGCGGACTGTGTACCGCTCGCCCTCCAGGTCGGTGGCCTCCAGGATGACGTATTCGGCGCGCCGCAGCGGGAAACGCTCGCCGGGGAACGACAGGCAGCCCTCCGACTCGGTGTCCTCGTCCGGCTCGCCGACCACCAGCGGGCTGAGCCACAGCACCGGGTTGATCGCGACGCCGCGGTGCAGCACGTCGTCGTCGTCCGTCCAGCCGTAGACGAACAGGCGCAGCGGCACGCCGGCCTGCGGCCCGGCGAGTCCGACGCCGGGCGCCTCGTCCATCGTCTCGAACATGTCGGCGACGAGCGTGCGGAGGGCGTCGTCGAAGTCCGTCACCTCCGCCGCGCGGGTGTGCAGGACGGAGTCTCCGGTGATCCGGATGGGAAGGACGGCCATTCGGCAAGACTATCGGGATCATGTTGGGTAGGGTCGTGGCGTGGCAACGGAACTGATGGACGCGCTCGAGCTGGCTTATCAGCCCAGTCAGCTCCTGGGCATCCCGGTGGCGCTGGTCGGCGCGGTGTTCCTGTCGCTCGGCGCCCAGCTGCAGCACCACGGCGTCGCCAAGGTGGAGGCGCAGACCCAGGACGCGAAGGCCGGGCTCAGCGTCCGGCAGCTCGGGCTGCTGCTCGCGCGGCCCTCCTGGGTGATCGGCACGCTGCTGCTCGGGCTCGCGATCGTGTTCCAGCTGGTCAGCCTGAAGCTCTCGCCGATCATCCTGGTGCAGCCGCTCGGCGTCGTCGGGCTGGTCATCACGAGCGTGCTGAACGCGCGGGTGAGCGGCGTGAAGCTCAACCGGAAGTCCGTCATCGCCATCTCGCTGTGCGTCGGCGGCGTCGGCGCGTTCGTCATCATCGCCGCGATCTTCGCGCGCGACCAACCGGTGACCACCCAGGCGCTCGTCGTCATCCTGATCATCCTCGCCGTGGTCCTCATCGTGTTCGGGCTGCTGTTCGCGTTCCTGCGGCACCGGTTCAAGGCGATCATGTACATCGTCGGGGCCGGCGTGCTCTACGGTTTCGTCGCGACGCTCGCCAAGGTGGTCATCGACCGCATCTCCAACCAGGAGTGGGACTGGCTGCTCGTGCTGTGCATCGTCGCGCTGCTCGCGGCCGCAGTGCTCGGCGCGTACTTCGTCCAGAACGCGTACTCGTCCGGGCCTCCCGACCTGGTCATCGCCGGACTGACCGTGATCGACCCGCTGGTCGCCGTGACCATCGGCATCGTCGTCCTCAACGAGGCGGCCGGGGCGCCGTGGTGGGCGATGCTCGGCTTCGCGGTCACCGGCGCGGTGGCGATCTACGGGGTGTTCCAGCTCGCCAAGCACCATCCGCAATCGAACCTCGACGCGCCGCTCACCGAGAGGCTTGCCCACCCCGTAGGGGAATCCGGCCTAGACTGAAGCGATGAATCGCCGGTCCGACCGCCCGGCGCGCTCAGACCGTCGCCGGGCGAACCGTCCCGGCCGAAGACCGTGAGGGACTCACTACGTGCCTGATACGAGCGGAACGCACGACCTCCCGCCCGCCCCGGCCGAGCACAGGCCGATGACCATCCTCATGGGCTGCGACACCTTCGCACCGGATGTGAACGGCGCCGCCCGCTTCGCCGAGCGCCTCGCCGCCGGCCTGGTCGCACGCGGCCACGACATGCACGTCGTCGCCCCGGCCGCCGGCCGTCGCCACGGAACCTGGATCGAGGAGCACGAGGGCGAGAAGCTCACGGCTCATCGCCTGCGGAGCTGGCGCTGGTACCCGCACGACTGGCTGCGGTTCGCGCTGCCGTGGATGAGCAAGGCGAACGCCCGCCGGGTGCTCGACGAGGTGAAGCCGGACGTGGTGCACTTCCAGTCGCACATCGTGGTCGGCCGCGGTCTCGCCTACGAGGCCCAGAAGCGCGGCATCCGCATCGTCGCCACGAACCATGTGATGCCCGAGAACATCATCGAGTTCACCCGGCTGCCGAAGTTCCTGCACCACACCTTCGTGACGCTGGCCTGGCGGGACGCGCGCAAGAGCTTCGACCGCGCTGAGGCGATCACGACCCCGACCCGCCGCGCAGCCGAGTTCCTGGAGAAGGCCACCGGCCTCCGCGGAGTGCACGCGATCTCCTGCGGGATCGACGCGCACAACTACAGGCCGGACTTCACTCCGCGCACGGCGAACCGCATCCTCTTCGTCGGCCGGATCACCGGCGAGAAGCAGATCGACGTGCTCCTCAACGCCGTCAAACTGCTGCCGGAGTCGCTGGACGCGCAGCTGGAGATCGTGGGAGGCGGCGACCAGTTCAAGAACCTCCAGTCGCTCGCCGAGAGCCTGGGCGTCGCCGGACGGGTGCGGTTCCTCGGCTACGTCACCGACGAGGAGCTCCGCCAGGCCTACACGCGCGCAACGGTCTTCGCGATGCCGTCCATCGCCGAGCTGCAGTCCATCGCGACGATGGAGGCGATGGCCTCCGGGCTCCCGGTGGTGGCGGCCGACGCGATGGCGCTCCCGCACCTGGTGCACGACGGCGAGAACGGCCACCTGTTCCGCCCCGGCGACGCGCAGGACCTGGCGGACAAGCTGGAGAGCGTGCTCACCCTCCCGCAGGAGGAGCTCGACGTCCTCAAGAACGCGTCGCTGCGGATCGTCGCGACGCACGACATCCAGACCACGATCAGCACCTTCGAGAGCCTGTATCGTGGAGAGCCGGTGGCCGACCCGGTGACGGCGGCGGCCCCCGGCGTGCCCACCCCGGAGTGACCTGGGGGAGGACGCACGGGGCGGTAGCTCAGCTGGTTAGAGCATCGGACTCATAATCCGCCGGTCACGGGTTCAAGTCCCGTCCGCCCTACGGAGTTGACGCGGCAGGAGCCGCGCATCCGTGCGACAGTGTGCTACGGCGTGCTACGCTCAGATGCATGGAAACCGTGACGCACCGTGAGATGCGCAACCGAAGTGGCGAGATCCTTCGCCGCGTCGAGGCGGGGGAGTCGGTGCAGGTGAGCAACAACGGCCACCTGGCCGCCATCATCGTCCCGGCCGGCGGCGATCCGCTCGACGGCCTCGTGACACGCGGGGAGGCCCGTGCCGCCCGCACCGGTGCCGACGCGCTGGCGAGGATCACGCGCACGGTCTCGCCGCTGAGCTCCGAGCAGATCATCGAGGACAGCAGAGGCCGCTGGTGACGGTCGCCTACCTGGACACCTCCGCCGCGATGAAGCTCGTCATCGAGGAGCGCGAGTCCACGAAGCTGGTCGTCGCCCTCTCCGACCCGAGTCGCCGGCTCGCATCCTCGTGGCTGCTCCACACCGAACTGCACTGCGCCGCAGGGAGGAATCCCGCGTCCGTCGCGGTCGAAGCGATCACGGCGGTTCTGGACGCGGTCGTCCTGGTCGATGTCACGCGGGGGGATCTGCTTTCCGCCGGCACACAGACTCCGCTCCGGTCCAACGATGCGATCCATCTCACGACCGCCCTGCGCATCGGCGCGGATGAAATCGTGACCTACGACGCCGAGTTGGCGCGCGCCGCCCGAGCGGCCGGCATCCAGGTGCTCGCCCCCGCCTGAGCGTCAACGAAGCGCCACCGCAGGAGCCGCGGCCGCGACACGCGTCGAAAGTCCTGCTGAAGGCCCATCCGCAGGAGATGTGGGCGGGTTTTCCTGTGTTAGCGCGCCGCCGCGACAGCGGCCTCCAGCGCCGCCAGCGCTCCGTCACCGGCCGGAATCCTCGCCGCGTGCGGCCGCGACTGTAGAAACGTCTCGAAGTCCGCCACAACGTCCCCCATCTCACCGGGCAACGTGGCATAGATGTCGGCCGCCCCCAACTCCGCCGCCCGCCTCTCGAACCGCTCCACCGCGACGCCGGCGTCGATCCGCAGCGCCGTCTCCACGAACATCGCCCCGCACTGCTGGGCCGTCGCCTCCAGCCGCTCGATGAACTCCATCCGCCTCAGGTACTGCGGCACCACGACGTCCCGGCCGCTGCCGAGGTGCACGGAGGCCGCTGCGATGGCCAGGTCGCGGGCGGCGAGGCCGGCCGAGTGGAGGTCGTCCTGCCAGCCGCCCAGCATCGCGCGCAGCGCGTCGATGTCGAGGGCGAGCGGCAGGCCGGACGCGTGGCGTGCGCACCAGGCGCGCGCGAGGGTCGTCTTGCCGCTGGCGGGCACGCCGTTGATCAGGATCAGGCGGGGCGGCACCGGCTCAGCCCGCCGACCGCTCGGCCGCCGGGCGCCGCCGCGACGCCGGGTCGCCGACCTCCGGCCCGCGGTACACCATGTCCATCGCCCCGATGCTCTCGCCGGGCGGGACGATCGCGTCGATGCGGTCGAGGACCTCGTCGGACAGGGACACGTTCATGCCGGCGAGGGTGTCCTCGAGCTGCTCCATCGTGCGCGGGCCGGCGATCGCGGAGGTGACGCCGGGGTGCGCGATCACGAAGGCCATCGCCAGGTGGGTGAGCGGGACGCCGACCTCGTCGGAGAGCGCGATCAGCTCCTCCACGGCCGCGAGCCGACGCTCGTCGCGGAAGTGGCGCATCCCGGTCCGGGTGGAGCGGAAATTGTCGTTCTCGCCGCCGGCCCGGTAGCGGCCGGTGAGCGTGCCGCCCGCGAGCGGGCTGTAGACGAGCGTCCCCATGCCGTACCGCTGCGCGACGGGCAGGATCTCGCGCTCGATCTCCCGGTCGAGGAGGGAGTAGTTGGGCTGCTCGGTGCGGAACCGCTCGAAGCCGCGGCGCTCGGACATCCACTGCGCCTCCACGATCTCGGAGCCGCGCATCGAGGAGGAGCCGATCGCGCGCACCTTGCCCTGCCGGACCAGGTCGGTGAGCGCGGAGAGCGTCTCGTCGATGTCGGTGTCCGGGTCGGGGCGGTGCAGCTGGTACAGGTCGATGTGGTCGGTCTGCAGGCGGCGGAGGGAGCGCTCGACGGCCTGCATGATCCAGCGGCGGGAGGCGCCGCGGTGGCTGATGTCGTCGTCCACGGGACCCCAGAACTTGGTCGCGAGCACGACGTCGTCACGGCGGCCCTTGAGCGCCTCGCCGACGACCTCCTCCGAGTCGCCGTAGCGGTCGGCGGTGTCCACGAAGTTGATGCCGGCGTCGAGCGCGCGGTGGATGATGCGCACGCCCTCCGCGCGGTCGGGGTTGCCCAGCGAGCCGAGCATCATCGCGCCGAGCGCGTAGGGGGTGACTTTGATGCCGGTGCGGCCGAGAGTGCGGTACTGCATGACTTTCTCTCCTGAGTCGAGGGGTTCGTGGTCTGGCGCCGAGATGACGGCTGGCCTAAGATCGAGCAATCGGAACATGATTCCGGATCGGTTGGGACTCCAAACGGAACAGTGTTCCGTTTACCCTTCCGACGTTACACCGATCGCCGACGAATCGCCAGAGGAAGGACGCAGGGGACAGCCGCATGCCCGCGAACACGAGCAGCCTCAGCGCAGGGGAGCCCGCGACCCGGCCCCGTCGCGCCGACGCCCGCCAGAACGCTGACGCGCTCGTGGAGGCGGCCACCGCGCTGTTCGCGGAGGCCGGGGTCGACGTGCCCGCACGGGCGATCGCCGTGCGAGCCGGTGTCGGGGTCGGAACGCTCTACCGGCACTTCCCGCTCCGGTCCGACCTGATCTCGGCCGTGTTCCGGCGCGAGCTGGACGCCTGCGTCGACGCTGCGGCCCCGCTGGCGGCGGCGTATCCGCCGGGGGAGGCCCTGGACCGGTGGATCATGCGCTACACCCGGTTCGTGGCCGCCAAGCGCGGGCTGGCGAGCGCCCTGCACTCCGGAGACCCGGCCTACGAACCGCTGGCCGCCTACTTCTCGACCCACCTCACGCCGACGCTCGCCGGGCTGCTCGCGGCGGCGCTGGAGTCCGGCGACATCGCCCAGGACGTCGACGCGGGGGAGTTCCTCGGCGCCGTCGCCGACCTCTGCCACGGCGTCCGGCCGGACGGGGCGGCCTCCGGGCGCGCGGAGCGGATGGTGGGCCTGCTGCTCGCGGGACTGCGGTCGGGGGACGCCGGCGGCTAGACCGCCCTGCACCTCCCGCCCCCGAGCGCAAGGCCCTTACGGCGCCTCGTGCCGCGCGTACCGTGCCGCGGCATGAACGCAATCGGATGGATCGTGCTGATCGTCGTCATCGTGGTCATCGTCGTGGGGATCATCATCGTCGTCTCCACGGTGGGACGCCGGCGCAAGGTGGAGGCCGACCGGCAGCGGGCGACCGAGCTGCGGGAGGCCGCCT
Organism: Leifsonia sp. NPDC056824; assembly: GCF_042789575.1. NCBI lineage: Bacteria > Bacillati > Actinomycetota > Actinomycetes > Micrococcales > Microbacteriaceae > Leifsonia > Leifsonia sp. NPDC056824. The sequence continues at coordinate 360,881 of NZ_JBHUAV010000002.1, forward strand.
CCCGCGACGAGCTGGCCGCGCGCGAACGCGAGGCGAAGTCCGCCAGGGCCGCCGCGGACGCCAAGCAGGCCGAGGTCGACGCGGAGCGGCTGCGCCGGGAGGCCGACGAGCGCGAGCGCGCCGCCGCGGCCGCCCGCGATGAGCAGCAGGACAAGCTCAGCCGTGCCGACGACGTCGACCCGGACGTCGAGACCGACCGGCACGGCAACCGCGTGGTCGCCGACGGCGCGGTGGACGACACCCGCCGCGACGAGGTCCCGCCGCCCCGGCCGGCCGCAGAGACCGCGTCGCCCGCGCACGACGCGCCCCGCATCGACGGGATCACCGGCGAGGAGCGCCGCGTGGAGGACCGGCCCTAGTCGCTGAGCGACGGCAGCCGCGTCTCGCGCAGCCACGCGTCGAAGAACGCGTCCAGCGGCTCGTCGGAGAACCCGGCCGCGAACGCCTCGAAGTCCGCCGTCGACGCGGTCCCGAAGCGGTGCGCGGCCGACCAGCCGCGCACCAGGTCGAAGAACGTGTCGTCGCCGAGCCTCCGCCGCAGCGCGTGGAGGAGGCAGGCGCCGCGCTTGTAGACCCGGTCGTCGAACATGCTGTCGACGCCCGGGTCTGCGAGCACCAGGTCCTTCGGCTTCACGCGCAGGACGGCGTGGTGGGTGCGCGCGAGCGTGTTCGCGGAGTGGCTCCCGGAGTACTCCGACCAGATCCACTCGGCGTAGCAGGCGAAGCCCTCGTTCAGCCAGATGTCCGACCAGCCGGCCACGCCGACGCTGTTGCCGAACCATTGGTGGGCGAGTTCGTGCGCGATCAGGCGCTCCGAGCCGCCGCGGCCGTCGACGTGCGACGAGCCGAACGTGGCCATGCCCTGCGACTCGAGCGGGATCTCCAGCGGATCCTCGGTCACCACGACCGTGTACGACGGGAACGGGTACGGGCCGAAGCGCTCCTGGAAGCACTCGATCATCCGCCCGACCGGCGCGAAGTCGGCCAGCACGCGGGCGGCGAGCGCGGGCGGATAGGCGATCACCCACTCCACGCCGCCGGTGCGCCGGGGCTCGAGCACGTAGCGGCCGATCTGCACGGCGGCGAGGTAGGTCGCCGTCGGCTCCGGGCGCTCGAACGTCCAGGTGCCGCGGCCTCCGCTGACGCTGTGGCCGGCGAGTTCGCCGGTCGCGAGCACGGTGTACGGCTGCTCGGTCGTGATCGTGATCCGGTACGCGGCCTTGTCGGACGGCCGGTCGTTGCACGGGAACCAGGTCGGCGCGCCGGAGGGCTGCGATGCGACGATGACGCCGTCGGTCAGCTCCTCCCAGCCGAGGGTGCCCCAGCGGGTCCGGCGTGGGACGGGGGAGCCGTCGTAGGCGATCTCGACCGTGAACTCCGTCCCGGCGGGGATCGGCTTCGCCGGTTTCACCCGCAGGTGGGTCGGGGACTGCGTGAACCGGGTGCGCTTGTCTCCGTCCAGCTTGACCCGCTTGGCGCGCAGGTGCACCAGGTCGAGCGAGACCGCCGGGAGCGTCACGTTGGCGCGTCCCCGGATCACCGCCGTCCCGTCGAGCCGGTTCGTGGCGACCCTGTACGACAGCTCCAGGTCGTACGAGAGCACCGAGAAGTCGTCGGTGCCGGAGCGCGGGAGGTAGACGTGGGACGCGGCGGGGAAGACGGCGTCGGTGTCGGAGGTGGCCTCGGTCATCGCACCGCACGGTACTCGCGTACCACCACATCCCGCCACGGGCCGATCGGGTTCCCGCTCCACCTGCTGCGATCGGGCACCGTCTCGCCGCGCATCACCAGGGAGGCCGGTCCGATTGTCGCGTTGGAGCCGATCGCGGCCGCGGGCAGGATGACGCTGTGCGGGCCGAGGGTCCCGCCGCGCTCGATGATCACCTGGTCCATGCTCATGATTCGATCATGGAACAGGTGCGTCTGCACGACGCAGCCCCGGTTGACCGTGGATGCGTCGCCCAGCTCGACCAGGTCGGCCTCCGGCAGCCAGTAGCTGTCGATCCAGACGCCGTGCCCGATGCGCGCGCCGAGGCTGCGCAGCCACCAGACCAGCGCCGGCGTGCCGGCGGCGGCCCAGGCGAACCAGGGCGCCGCGACCATCTCCGTGAAGGTGTCCGACACCTCGCTGCGCCAGATGAACGACGACCAGAGCGGGTGCTCGCCCGGCTTCAGCCTCCCGAGCAGCGCCCACTTCGCGGCGGTGCTGACGGCCGCGCTGACCGCGCCGGCGACCAGGAGCACGGGACCGCTGACGACGATCGCCCAGCCGACGCCCCAGGCCTCGGAGAGCGCCGCGAGGGCCAGCAGCACGGCGAGCCCGATGGCGCAGGTCACGAACACCGGGACGATGCGCAGCAGCTCCCAGGCGGTGCGAGCGACGCGCAGGGAGGCCTTCGGCTCGAAGGTGCGCGAGAGGTCCGCGTCCTGCGCGCGCCGCCGGAGCTTGACCGGGGGCGAGCCGAGCCACGACGTCCCGGCCTTGGCCTTGCGCGGGGCCACCGACAGCACGGCGACCAGGCCGTCGCGCGGCACCCGGTTGCCGCCGCCGGCCATCCCGGAGTTGCCGAGGAAGGCGCGGGCGCCGATCTCCGCCTCCGCGACGCGCACGTAACCGCCGCCGAGCTCGTAGGAGGCCACCAGCGTGTCGTCGGCCAGGAACGCGCCGTCCCGGATCTTGGTCATCGCCGGCAGGAGGAGCACGGTGGAGGCTTCGACGTCGCGCCCGACGCGCGCACCGAGCATCCGCAGCCAGACCGGTGTGAACAGGCTGGAGTAGAGCGGGAAGAGCAGCGTCCTGGCCATGTCGAGCAACCGCTCGGTCGACCACACCTGCCAGCCGACCCGGCTGCGCACCGGGTAGACGCCCTCCCTCAGGCGGAGGCCGAGCAGGCGCACCAGGACCACGACGACGCCCGCGAGCACGACGCCCGCCGCCAGCGTCGCCGGGACGAGCGCGGCGGCGGCGCCGGGGATGGCAGCGGCGATCGTGGTCGCGCCGCGCGTGAACCCCGCCACGATCAGGCCGCCGACGCCGAGCGCGACGACCGGGACCAGCGAGACGACGAGCGAGGCCACGGCGTACGCGGCGACCCACCTGGTGCGGCGCAGCGGCCGCTCGCCCGGCCACCACTCGCGCGCCTTGCCGACCCGGACGGCGGGGGAGCCCGCCCAGTTCTGACCGGAGGGCACCCGGCCGAACACCGCCGAGCCGGGTGCCACGGTCGCGTCGCGGCCGATCTTCGCGCCGGGCATCAACGAACTGCGGGCGCCGACCGAGCTCCCTGCACCGATGCGGATCTCGCCGATGCGCACGAGGTCGCCGTCGATCCAGTACCCGGCGAGGTCGACCTCCGGCTCGATGGACGCGCCGGCGCCGATCCGCAGCATGCCCGTCACCGGCGGCAGCGCATGGAGGTCGACGCCGCGGTCGATCGTCGCGCCGAGCGCCCGGGCGTAGTAGCTGATCCAGGGCGCGCCGGCGAGGCTGGCCGCGCCGATCTGGTGGGCGACCTGCTCGGCGAGCCAGAGCCGCAGGTGCACTCCGCCGCCCCGCGGGTAGTCGCCGGCCGCGACCCCGAGCAGCAGCAGCCGCGCGGAGGCCACAGCGATGGCCATCCGGCCCCAGGGCGTGACGAAGATCAGGAGGCCGACGATGAGCCAGACGAGGTTCACCTCCGGCAGGAACCCGAAGCCGCCGAACGGCCGCAGGATGGCCGCCGCCGTCAGCAGGTACAGCAGCCAGCGGATGCCGTTGAGGATGAACAGCGGCACGGCGAGCACGGTCTGGAGCACCTGCATCCGCCGCGGCGTCGGCGGGACGACGTGCGTGGAGGCGGCGGAGGCCGACGGCGAGCTCTCCGCGAGAGCGGAGGCGAGCGAGCCGAAGCGCGGGTGCGCGTAGATGTCGGCGACTGTGATGTCCGGATGCCGCCTGCGCACCAGCGAGACGAGCTGCGCGGCCGCGAGCGAGCCGCCGCCGAGGTCGAAGAAGTTGTCGTCCAGACCGCTCACCGGCAGGCCGAGCACGCCGCGCCAGTCGGCCGCGAGCAGCTCCGAGACGGGGTCGAGGACCGGCGCGTCCTCGTCGACCTCCTCCAGTGGCCAGGGGAGCGCGGCACGATCGACCTTCCCGGAGGTGCGCACCGGGAGGTCGTCCACGACCGCCAGCAGCGGCACGAGCGCGGCGGGGAGCTCGGCGCGCAGCTCCGCCAGCGCCGCGCGCCGGTCGAAGGCCTCGCGCTCCGGGACGGCGAGGTAGCCGACCAGCACGTCGTTCCCGGCCGAACTCCTGCGCACGGCGGCTGCCGCGCCCGATACGCCCGGGAGCTGCTGGAGGGCGGCCTCCACCTCGCCGAGCTCGATGCGGCGGCCGCCGACCTTGACCTGGTCGTCGGCGCGGCCGAGGTAGAACAGTCCGGCCGGGTCGAAGCGCACCAGGTCGCCGCTGCGGTAGGCCCGCTGCCAGCCGAGCGAGGGGAGCGGCGCGTACTTCTCGGCGTCCTTCGCCGGGTCCAGGTACCGGGCGAGGCCGACGCCGCCGATGATCAGCTCGCCGGGCTCGCCGACCGAGACCGGGGAGCCGTCCGGCGCGACGACCGCGAGGTCCCAGCCGTCGAGCGGGAGGCCGATCCGCACCGGTTCGCCGGCGGTCAGCAGGCTCGCGCAGGCCACGACCGTCGCCTCGGTCGGCCCGTAGGTGTTCCAGACCTCGCGGCCCTCCACGGCGAGCCGGTTGACCAGTTCGGGAGGGCAGGCCTCGCCGCCGAAGATCAGCAGCCGCACGGTGTCGAGCGCGTCGGTCGGCCAGAGCGCCGCGAGCGTCGGCACCGTCGAGACGACCGAGATGCGGCGCGCCGCCAGCCAGGGGCCGAGGTCCATGCCCGTGCGCACCAGCGAACGCGGCGCGGGCACCAGGCACGCGCCATGTCCCCAGGCGAGCCACATCTCCTCGCAGGAGGCGTCGAACGCCACCGAGAGCCCCGCGAGCACGCGGTCGCCGGGACCGATCGGCTCCTCCCGCAGGAACAGGCGTGACTCAGCGTCCACGAACGCCGCAGCCGAGCGGTGCCGCACCGCCACGCCCTTCGGCGTCCCGGTCGAGCCGGAGGTGAAGATGATCCAGGCGTCGTCCTCCGGCGTCGGCGGGTCGACGACCGGGAGGCCGGACGTGCTCGGGTGCGGCTCCTGGCCCTGCACGGCGAGCGGTCCGGCCGGCACGTCGACCGCGTCCGCTCCGTCCGGGGAGGTCGTGGCGAGATAGCCGTCGTCCGTGATGACCCCGCGCACCTCCGCCTCGCCGAAGACGAGGTCGGCGCGCTCCTGCGGGTCGTCGGCGTCCACCGGCACGTAGGCGGCGCCGGCGGCGAGCACCCCGAGGATCGCCAGGTAGAGGTCCCGGCTGCCGGAGCTCATCCGCACGCCGACGCGGTCGCCGCGGCGCACCCCGGCCCCGCGCAGCCGCGCCGCCGTGGCCAGCACGCGCGCGAGCAGCTCCCGGTAGCTGAGCGCCCCGCGGGCGTCCTCGATGGCCGAGCCCTGCGGGTTGGCGGCGGCGGACTCCCGCAGGATGTCGATGAGCGTCCGCGGCGCGGGCGCGCGGTCCAGCGCCGAGAGGATCGCGGGCTCGGCGGCGGTGTCAGTCACGGCGGCAACCGTAGAAGCAGCCGGTTACCGGCCGGTGAACGTCAGCCCTCACCGAGCGCGTGCAGCAGCTGGGCCTTGTTCATCCGGGAGTAGCCCTGGATGCCCTGCGCCTTCGCCCGGTCGCGCAAGTCGCGGAAGGTGGGGATGCCCGTGCTCGCCGCCGGGGCCGACGCGGCCGTTCGTGCCCGCTCGCGCGCCGCCTGGGCCTTCGCCTTGGCGTCCTTCGCCGCCGTCTCCGCGGTCTTGCGGGCGCGCTGTGAGGCCTTCTTCGCGTCCCTCGCGGCCTGCTCCAGCGCGGCCGCGAGGTCCTCGGCCTCTTTGCGGGTCTTCTTGTCGAGCTTCTTGACCAGCCGCTGCGCGTCGTCGACAGCGGCTCGTGCAGTGATCAGGGCCTTCTCGGCGTCCTTCTCCGCCTTGTTCTTCGCCACCTGCTCCTCCTTCGTCCCGTCCGGCCAGGTGCAGCCAACGATACGACCGAGGGGGTGCCGTGCGCGCTAGTCTGATCCGGATTCGTCGAGGAGCCGCACGAGTGCGTCCAGAATGGGCCGCTGCCCTTTCGCGAGCTTCTGGTGCGCGACCTCGATCGGATGCCAGCGGGCGTCGTCCACCTCGGGGAACGTTCGCACGACGCCGGAGCGCGGCGGCCACTCCAGCTCGAACCCGTTGCTGACCAGCTCCGCGAGCGCGAAATCGGCCTCCGCCGCGAACACCACGAAGGTCTTGCCGGAGGCGCGGAACTCGCCGAGCGGGACGTACACGGCGTCGGGGGAGGGCGCGCCCATCTCCTCGGCGAACTCCCGCCGGGCCGCGGCGAGGTCGTCGACGTCATCCGCCTCGACCAGGCCCTTCGGCAGCGTCCAGGCGCCCTCGTCCTTGCGCGCCCAGAACGGCCCGCCCATGTGCGCGATCCACACCTCCCTGCCGGCCGCCCCGCGGCGGTGCAGCAGGATCGCCGCACTGCGCACCGCCATCAGGCCGACCTCTGCTCGAGCAGGTCCTTCAGCTCCGCCATCTGGCGCGACAGGTCCCGGATCTGCCCGCGGGTGGCCGCCCGCATGTCGATCTCGGTCTGCGCGACCCGCTCGACGATCCAGGAGGCCAGCGTCGCCGTCACGATTCCGAGCGTCGCGATGCCGCCGATCATCAGGCCGACCGCGACGAGCCTGCCCACCTCGGTGACGGGGACGTAGTCGCCGTAGCCGACCGTCGAGATGGTCTCGAAGGCCCACCAGATGGCCTGCGGGAAGGTCTGGATGTGCGCGTGCGGGCTCCCGCGCTCGGCGTCCAGCGCCGCCAGGGCGGCCGTGAACACCAGGAGGGCGACCGCGCCGGCGACATAGACGATCACGCGCCCACGGAACGCGGCGCCCGCGCTGCGCTGCAGGATGGCGAGGATCGTCACCAGCCGCAGCAGCCGCAGCGGCCGCAGCATCGGCAGCACGACGATCGCGAGATCGAACAGGTGCGTGTAGAACCAGCGCCAGCGCTGCGGGGCGAGGGCGAGGCACACGAAGTAGTCGAGCAGGAAGACGACCCAGGTGATCCAGATCACCGTCTCCGCGACGACGAGCTGCGCCCCGTGGAGGTCGCCGATGACCTCCCAGGCGTAGGCGGCGAGGAACACCGCTGCGGCGGCGGTGAGTGGCCACTCGGTGAGGTGGCGCCAGCGTTGGAGTGTCATGTCCACACAGTAGGACCGTCTGCGAGAACCGTCACGCGGCGTCACCGGCTTCGGCCGTGCGGCTAACGTGGAGACGTGAACTCCGGCGACGCATGGGTGGAAGGTCCGAACGGCGAGCGGTTCTGGGGCCGCTTCGGCGCCGCCGGCCTGCTCGTCCACGACCTGCGGCGCGGGGTGCTGCTCCAGCACCGGGCCGACTGGAGCCATTTCGGCGGCACCTGGGGCCTCCCGGGCGGCGCCAGGCACGAGGGCGAGACCGCCGTCGAGGGCGCGCTGCGGGAGGCCGCGGAGGAGGCGGCGGTGCCCGCCGACGCGGTGCAGGTGCTCTTCGAGAGCGTGCTCGACCTCGGATTCTGGTCGTACACGACCGTGGTCGTTCAGGCGGTGCGCGCGTTCGAGCCGCACATGGCCGACGTGGAGAGCATCGAGCTGCGCTGGGTGTCGGTTCCGGAGGTCGCCGATCTGCCGTTGCATCCCGGCTTCGGCGCGGCCTGGCCGGAACTGCGGTCGCGCTTGGCGGCGCTGGCGGGCTGAGAGCTCAGGAGGCGATGCGCGGCCAGAGCAGCGCCGGCGCCACGTCCTCGCAGCCGTCCGGCAGCCCGACGTACGGCCCCGCGCCCGGATACGGCGCCTGACCGGGGTAGCCCGGCGCTCCCGGATAGCCGGGATTCCCGCGGTACGGGTGCTCGTCGTCCATGAACAGGCGGTCGCCGTGCACGGTTCCGAGATAGGAGCCGCCCGGGGTCACCGCCATGTCGTCCGACCAGGGGAACCAGCCGATCCAGTCGCCCTCGGAGTTGAACAGCCAGCGCGACTGCGGGTCGGGCCGGTACGCGATCCACACTCCCTGGGAGTCGTGCAGGTACTCTGTCATCGTCGCTCGCCTTTCGGGTCGGCATCGCTTAAAGTGACGTTTCCTCACTATAGCGGGAAGTGTCGTCCGTCGCATGCAGAATTAGGGAGTGCACCTCCTTCTCGATCGCGTCGCTCCCGGGCGGGTCGTTGCCGTCCGTGCGGACGGTGACGAGGCCGGGCGCACCGAGCTCGCGGAGGCCGACGTGCCGGAGTTCGTCCGGCGCGAGGAGGCGGCGACGCGACCGCGCTGGGTCTGGGACGACACCCGTGCCTGGTACCCGCGGCTGCTGCAGGCGGGCGTCCGGGTCGAGCGCTGCGTGGACCTGCGGCTCAGCCACGCGATCCTGCGGGCCTCCACGCTCACCGCGGGCTCCGCGCTCGCGACGGCCGCACCGGGGCCGTGGGACGCCGCACGCGTGCAGGAGGACGCGCCCGAGCCCGCTGCCGCGACGCTCTTCGACCTCGACCACCCGGCCGAGACGACCCGGCCCTCCAGCGAGCAGGAATACGCCGCACAGCAGGAGGCCGTCGCGGGAAGCGCGGAGCCCGGGCGGCTCCGCCTCCTGCTCGCCGCCGAGTCGGCCGGAGCGCTGATCGCGGCCGAGATGCAGCACGCGGGCCTCCCGTACAGCGTCGAGCGGCACGATGAGCTGCTGCGTGCCGTCCTCGGCCCGCGACCGCGCTACGGGCGGCCGGAGGCGCTCGAGGCCCTGGCGGCGGAGATCCGCGCGGCCCTGGAGGCGCCCGATCTCAACCCCGACAGCCCGCCGGAACTGCTCAAGGCGCTGCAGCGTGCGGGCCTGATGGTGACCTCGACGCGGTCGTGGGAGCTGCGCGAGCTCGACCACCCCGCGATCCCCGCGGTGCTGAAGTTCAAGAAGCTCGCCCGGCTGCACGCGGCGAACGGTTGGAGCTGGCTCGACGCCTGGGTGCGCGACGGGCGCTTCCGGCCCGACTACATCCCGGGCGGCGTCGTCACCGGTCGCTGGGCCACGCGTGGCGGCGGCGCCCTCCAGCTCCCCAAGGAGGTCCGCGGCGCGGTCGTCGCGGATCCGGGCTGGAAGCTCGTGGTCGCCGACGCCGCCCAGCTCGAGCCGCGCATCCTCACCGGTCTCGCCGGCGACACGGCGATGGCGGAGGCCGGGCGCGGCCGCGACCTCTACGCGGGCATCGTGGCGAGCGGAGCGGTGGAGGAGCGCGCCCAGGCCAAGGTGGCCATGCTCGGCGCCATGTACGGCGCGACGACGGGCGACAGCGGCCGGCTGATGCCGCGGCTGGCACGCGCCTACCCGCGGGCCGTGCGGCTCGTCGAGGACGCGGCGCGCACGGGGGAGCGCGGCGACATCGTGACCTCCCGGCTCGGGCGCAGCTCCCCGCGGCCCGGCGGGAGCTGGCAGGCCGCCCAGTCGGCGGCCTCCGGAGCCGAGTCCACGCCCGCCGAGGAGCGCAGGGCGCGCAGCCAAGCCCGCGACTGGGGCCGCTTCACGCGCAACTTCGTCGTGCAGGCCAGCGCCGCCGAGTGGGCGCTGTGCTGGATGGCCGAGCTGCGCAACCGGCTCGCCCGGCTGACCCCGGAGGGCGCCGACTTCACCGCCGGCCCGCACCTGGTGTACTTCCTGCACGACGAGGTCATCGTCCACACCCCCGCGGAGTCGGCCGAGGCCGTCGCCGCCGAGGTCCGGGCGTCGGCCGAGGCCGCGGGGCGACTGCTGTTCGGCGGCTTTCCCGTCGACTTCCCGGTCACCGCCGCCGTGGTCGACAGTTACGGCGAGGCCAAGTGAACCCACCTCGGGCGCGGGGATGGGCCGGGGGCGGGAATGGGGGAGTGTCGCGCTTGGTTGCACCCACCGACCTGACAGAGGATGGAGACCATGACCGACACCGCAGCCCTCGCCGACCCCGACGCCGTTCTCGCGCGCTACCGCTCCCGCCGCGAGCAGGCCGTCACGGCCCCGCAGGGCAACCTGGCGCTCGTGAACACCCAGTGGATCACCGGTGAGCCGGACTCCGAGCAGCCGGTCTGGGGCGTTCCCGGGCTCTGGTCGCCGCTGCCGGCAGGCCAGTCCGGCCTGAAGGTCACCGCGGTCGCCACGGACGACGTCTTCGTGGACGAGGTGCTGGTCGACGGCTCCGCGATCGTGCGCGGCAAGAACGACCCGAACCCGAGCGCCGTCCGCTTCAGCGACACCGTCTCCGGCTTCGTCATCGCCAACGAGCAGGGCGAGTACGCGCTGCGGGTCTGGGACGCGCAGTCGGAGGACATCCAGAACTTCGGCTCGATCGACGCCTTCCCGTTCAACCCCGAGTGGATCATCACGGCGACCTTCTCGCCGATCGAGGGCGGCAAGACGGTCGGCTTCGAGCACCTCAAGGACGACGGTGCGACCCGGGACATGGTCATCCCGGGCGAGATCACCTTCAGCAAGGACGGCGTCGACTACAACCTCGCCGCCTTCAAGGCGGGCCGCGCGCTGCAGCTCGTCTTCTCGGACACCACGAACGGCGACAGCACGTACTCGGTCGGCCGCTTCCTGTTCGTCGTCCCCAACGAGGACGGCACCGTGACGCTCGACTTCAACCTCGCCGTGCTGCCGCCGTGCGCGTTCAGTTACAACTTCAACTGCCCGCTGCCTCCCGCGCAGAACCGCTTCGCGGTCCCGATCGAGGCCGGCGAGAAGAACGTCCTCACCAAGGACGGCACCCTCCTCCACTGACCCCAGCGGTCGAAGGGCACGTAAACGCCCCTAAAACGCGGTTGTAGGGGCGTTTACGTGCCCTTCGGCGTGAGGGGAGTGCTCAGTCGAGGGCGGCGGCGGGCTTGCGGCCGCGGCGCGGGCGCTCGGGGCAGCGCGGCTGCACCAGCGCGCCGGGGTGCGCGGCGAGGGCCTTGGCGACCTCGTCCAGCCACTCGATCGCAGCACGAGCGCCGAGCTCGGCCGCGCGGTTGGCGGCGAGCACCGCCCGCGAGTCCGCGTCATGCGTCAGCTCCCGGATGCGCTCGGCGAACGCCGCGCGATAGTCCGCGACGACGACGGCCGCGTCCGCGCCGTCGAGGGACGCGGCGACCAGCACTTGGTCCTGCATCTCGTCCCAGTCCGGACGCACGTCCCGCGGGCCGGCGGTCAGCCACGTCCTGGCCTCCTCGGCTCCCGCGTCCGTGAGCCGGTAGAGCGGGAGGCCGTCGTCCGTCTCGCCCGCCGGCTCGACCAGGCCCTGCTCGGTCATCCGGTCGAGGGTGGAGTAGACCTGCCCGGCGTTGAGCGTGCGGCGGTTGGCCGCGCGCAGGAGGAACTCGTTCTGGAGCTGAGAGCCGTAGGCGGGGCCCTGGGTCAGCACCGCGAGGAAACCATACTGAACCGACATACCCGGTATGCTATTCCGCTCGCGTCGCTGTGGCACGCAGGAATCGCCGAATCACAATCTTGTAACTCGGGCGCGTTGTCCGGCATAATCGCGGTAGTCAACTTCATAGAAGTCATGGCACTCGTTCGCGGTCGTAGGGGAAGACGTACCGACGAAGGAGGAAAACCATGACGGCTCACGCAGCTCGAGGAGTGCTCTACGTGCACTCCTCTCCCGGCGCGCTCTGCCCTCACATCGAGTGGGCGGCAGGACGCGCTCTCGGTCGCGCCGTCAACTTCACCTGGGAGACGCAGCCGGTGCTCAAGGGCGCCCAGCGCACCGAGTTCTTCTGGGACGGCCCCCAGGGCACCGGAGCGCGCCTCGCGACCGCGCTCCGCGGCTGGGAGCACCTCCGCTACGAGGTGACGGAGGACGCCGGCCTCGGCACCGACGGCGGCCGCTGGATGCACACCCCCGATCTCGGCATCTTCTTCGTCCAGACCGACACCGCGGGCAACACCGTGGTGCCGGAGGACCGCATCCGCTACGCGATGGAGGTCGCCGGCTCCAACCCGCTCGAACTGCACCGCGAACTGCGGCTCGCGCTCGGCCAGGCGTGGGACGACGAGCTGGAGCCGTTCCGACGCGCCCACGACGACACCTCCGTGATCTGGTTGCACAAGGTCGGCTGATAGAACTCCCGCGACGGGCCAGGCTCAGCCGCCCTCCCGCGGTGACAGAAGAAGGCCCCGGTCACTCGACCGGGGCCTTCTTCAACGCCAGGGCTCAGACCGAGCGGATCGCGACGACGGCGTTGTGGCCGCCGAAGCCGAACGAGTTGCTGATCGCGAGCTGCGGGCCGTCGCCGAGGGGCTGCGGCTCGCCGGAGACCTTCAGCGGGATCGCCGGGTCCTGCTCCGTGATGTTGATCGTCGGCGGGGCGACGCGGTCGCGCAGCGCGAAGATCGTGAAGACGGCCTCCAGTGCGCCGGTGCCGCCGAGCAGGTGACCGGTCGACGCCTTCGTGGCCGACACCGGGATGTCGTGCACCCGCTCGCCGAACACCTCGCGGAGCGCGACGTACTCGGCCGGGTCGCCGACCGGGGTGCTGGTGGCGTGCGCGTTGATGTGGGTCACCTCGTCGGGGGAGGCGCCCGCCTTCTCCAGGGCGAGCCGCAGCGCGCGGATGGCCCCGCGGCCTTCCGGGTCGTTCGCGGTGATGTGATACGAGTCGGCGGTCACGCCGCCGCCGACGATCTCCGCGTAGATGTGGGCGCCGCGGGCGAGCGCGTGCTCCTCGGTCTCCAGCACCAGGCTGGCCGCACCCTCGCCCATGACGAAGCCGTCGCGGTCGACGCTGTACGGGCGGGAGGCCGTCGCCGGGTCGTCGTTGCGACGCGACAGCGCCTGCATCGACGCGAACGACGCGACCGTGATCGGGTGGATGGCCGACTCGGTGCCGCCGGCGATGACGACATCCGCGAGGCCGGCCTGCAGGTGCTCGTACGCGTTGACGAGCGACTCGGTGCTCGACGCGCAGGCGGAGGCGACGGTGCGGGCGAACGCACGGGCCTCGAAGTGCATGGACACCGCGGCGGAGGCGGCGTTGGGCATGAGCATCGGGACGGTCATCGGCAGGACGCGGCGGGGGCCGCGCTCGCGCAGGGTGTCCCACGCGTCGAGGAGGGTCCACACGCCGCCGATGCCGGTGGCGTAGTCGACGCCGAGGCGCTCGGGGGCGACCTCGGGGGAGCCGGCGTCGGCCCAGGCCTCCATCGCCGAGACCAGCGCGAACTGGCTGGACGGGTCGAGTCGCTTGGCGGTCGGCCGGTCGAGGATGGTGTCGGGCCGCACGAGCGCCTCAGCCGCGAAGGTGACGGGCAGCTCCAGCTCGGCCACCCAGTCGTGGGTGAGGCTGCGGGCGCCGGACTTCCCGGCCAGCAGGCCGGCCCAGCTCTCGGGGGCGGTGCCACCGAGCGGGGAGGATGCGCCCACGCCGGTGACGACGATCTTCTTGGTCATAACGGCAACTCCGTCTGGTAGGGACAACGGTGCAACGCGCAGCGCGCTGCCACCCGCGCGGGCGGAACCTCGGGGGAGGCCCGCCCGCGCGTAGGAAGTTTCTTCGTGCGGTGCTTAGGCGTCCTGCGCCTTGACGATGAACTCGACAGCGTCACCGACGGTCTTCAGGTTCTTGACCTCTTCGTCCGGGATCTTCACATCGAACTTGTCCTCGGCGTTGACCACGATGGTCATCATCGAGATCGAGTCGATGTCGAGGTCGTCGGTGAACGACTTGTCCAGCTCAACCGTGTCGGTCGCGATGCCGGTCTCGTCGTTGATGAGCTCGGCCAGGCCGGCAAGAACTTCTTCGGTGGACAATGCCATTGTTTTCTCCTTGAGGGGGTGTCGTTTTGACCGTTGATCAGTCTAGGGCAGGCCCTAGGGGAGCACGACGACCTGCGCGCCGAATACCAGACCGGCACCGAAGCCGATCTGGAGCGCGAGGCCGCCGGACAGTTCGGGGTGCTCCTGCAGGAGCCGGTGCGTGGCGAGCGGGATCGAGGCGGCCGACGTGTTGCCCGTCGTCTCGATGTCGCGGGCGATCGCGACCGTCTCCGGCAGCTTGAGCTGCTTGGCGAACTCGTCGACGATGCGCATGTTCGCCTGATGCGGGATGAAGGCCGCGAGCTGGTCCGGCGTGACGCCGGCGGCGTCGAGCGCCTGCTTGGCGACTTTCGCCATCTCCCAGACCGCCCAGCGGAAGACGGTCTGGCCGTCCTGGCGCAGGGTCGGCCACGGGGTCTCGCCGTCGCGGAACGCGGTGAGCGTGCCGTCCATCCCGACCGCGCCGGCCTTGGAGCCGTCGGAGCCCCACACCGTCTTGGCGATGCCGGGGTACTCGCTCGGGCCGATGACGACGGCGCCGGCGCCGTCGCCGAGCAGGAACGAGATGGTCCGGTCGGTCGGGTCGACCACGTCGGAGAGCTTCTCGGCGCCGACGACGAGCGCGTAGTGCGCCTGGCCGGTGCGGATGAGCGCGTCAGCCTGGGCGACGGCGTAGGCGTAGCCGGCGCAGGCCGCGTTCATGTCGTAGGCGGCGGCCGGGTTGGCGCCGACGCGGTCGGCGAGCACGGCGGCCACAGAGGGCGTCTGCTGCGGGTTCGAGATCGTCGCGACGATGACCGCGTCGATCAGCTTCGGGTCGACGCCGGACTTCTCGATCGCCTCCTTCGACGCCTCGGTGGCGAGGTCGACGGCGAACACATCGTGGCTGGCGCGGGTGCGGGTGATGATGCCGGTGCGCTGCCGGATCCACTCGTCGGACGAGTCGATCGGCCCGACCAGGTCGTCGTTCGGCACCACCAGGTCGCCGCGGGCGGCGCCGATGGAGAGGATGCGGGTGTACTGCGGCCCGTGGGACTGCTGCAGGGTGGGGTGGGTCATGATCTGCGGTCCTCCTAGGCGGCCTGGTCGATGAGGTCGAACGCGGCGGGCAGGTCGTCGGGGGTCTTCACCGCGACCGCGGGGACACCCTTCAGCCCGCGCTTGGCGAGCCCGACGAGCGCGCCGGCGGGGGCGACCTCGATGATGCCGGTCACGCCGGCCTCCTGGAACGCCGCCATGTCGAGGTCCCAGCGCACCGGCGAGGAGACCTGGCCGACGAGCAGGCGCAGGAACGCGGCGCCGTCGGTGACCTCGGAGCCGTCCTTGTTCGTCCAGAGCCGCAGCGTCGGGTCGTTCGTGGCGAGGGTCGCGGCGAACTGCTCGAGCGCGGGGACCGCCGGGGCCATGTAGCGCGTGTGGAACGCGCCGGCGACCTGCAGCGGGATGACCCGGGCGCGCGCGGGCGGCTCCTCGGCGAGCTTCGCCAGCGCGTCGAGATCGCCCGCGACGACGATCTGGCCGCCGCCGTTGTAGTTGGCGGGGGAGAGGCCGAGCGCGTCGAGCTTCGCGAGCAGCTCGTCCTCGTCGGCGCCGATCACGGCGCTCATGCCCGTGCGCACCTCCGCGGCGGCGCGGGCCATCGCGGCGCCGCGCTCCCGGACGAACGCGACCGCGTCGGTCTCGGACAGCACGCCGGAGCCGGCCGCGGCCGTGAGCTCGCCGACCGAGTGACCGGCGATGCCGCCGACCTTCTCGCGGCGGCCGTCGGCGAGGAGCGCCGAGAGCGTGAGCAGACCGGCGGACACGATCAGCGGCTGGGCCACCGCGGTGTCGCGGATGGTGTCGGCGTCGCTCACGGTGCCGTGCGCGACGAGGTCGATGCCGACCGCGTCGGAGATGCCGGTGAGCTGGTCACGGAACGACGGTTCGGTGAGCCACGGGTCGAGGAAGCCGGGGGTCTGGGAGCCCTGCCCCGGGCACACGATGACGATCACGGGTTCAAGTCTGCCAATCTTCCGCCGAGCGGATGTGTCGGATGTGGATGAACTATGCGCCGAAGCTTTGTGGTTGTCTACAAAGAGGGGATATCAGTGCCGCCGTGGCGCGTCCGGCTCGTTGATCGAGCCCACGATCAGCGCCGCCTGGAGGATGAGCGCCTCCCTGGCCCCGGTGGCGTCCCAGCCGATCACCTCGGAGACGCGCTTGAGCCGGTAGCGCACCGTGTTGGGGTGCACGAACAGCTCGCGCGCGGTGGCCTCCAGCGACCTCCCGTTGTCCAGGTAGCACCACAGCGTGGTGAGGAGCTCCGTGGAGTAGGCCTGCAACGGCCGGTAGATCCGGCTGATCAGCGTGGCGCGCGCGAGCCCGTCGCCCGCGAGCGCCCGCTCGGGGAGCAGGTCGTCGGCGTGCACGGGCCGCGGGCAGTTGCGCCACGCCTTGGCGACGGCGAAGCCGGCCAGCGCGGCCTTGGCGCTCTTGGAGGCGTCCACCAGGCTCGTGACCTCGTGGCCGAGCACCAGGTGACCCGGCCCGAAGCCCGGCTCGAGCTGCTGCGCGATCTCCAGGAAGCTGACCGAAGGCGCGGCCCCGATGGCGTCCTCGTTCGGCGTGTCGGCCGGGAGCGCACGGCCGATGACGAGCACCAGCCGGCTGCCCTGCACGCCGATCAGCACGTCGGCGGACATGTGCCGGGCCGTACGGCGCAGCTGGTCCACGTCGAGCATCTTGGGGGCGGTTCCCACCAGGACGCTGACCTCGCCGTGGCCGTGCCAGCCGAGCGCGGCGATCCGGCTGGGCAGCTCGTCGTCGTACTCGCCGGTGAGGATGCTGTCGACCACCAGGGCCTCCAGGCGCGCGTCCCAGAGGCCGCGGGCCTCGGCGGCGCGGGCGTAGACATCGGCCGCGGCGAACGCGATCTCGCGCGAGTACAGGAGGATGGCCTCCTTGAGCGACTCGTTGCCGCCGCTCTTCACGCGCTCCTCGACCACCTCAACGGTGATCTTGATGAGCTGGAGGGTCTGCTGCAGGCTGACGCTCCGGAGCAGCTCGCGTGGAGCCGCCCCGAAGACGTCGGCCGCGATCCACGGCGTCGACCGCGGGTCGTCGAACCACGAGATGAACGACGAGATGCCCGCCTGGGCGACCAGCCCGACCGCGCTGCGGCGGCCGGGGGGCATGTCCCGGTACCAGGGGAGCGTGTCCTCCAGCCGCTTCAGCGTCGTCGTCGCGAGCTCGCCCGAGATCTTGCGCAGCCACGCAAGCGTCTCGGCTTTCGTCCTCTCGTGTGCGGTCGCCACGGGCGTCGTTACGCCTCGCCGCCCGCTGTGCCGGTGGTGCCGGCGTTGACGTCGTGCAGCAGGTACTTCTCGATCGCCCAGGCCGGGGCGTTCGGGTCCACCTTGCCCTGGGCCGCGAGCAGCTCCAGAGTGCGGACCACGAGCGACGGGCCGTCGATCTTGAAGAACCGGCGCGCGGCGGCGCGGGTGTCGGAGAAGCCGAAGTCGTCGGCGCCGAGCGTGGCGTACTCACCCGGCACGAACTGACGGATCTGGTCCGGCACCGCGTGCATGTAATCGGTGACCGCGACAAACGGGCCCTCTGCGCCCTGCAGCTTGCGGGTGACGTACGGCACCTGCTTGTCCTGCTGCGGGTAGAGGAAGTTGTGCTCCTCCGCCGCCAGGCCGTCGCGGCGCAGTTCGCTCCACGAGGTGACGCTCCACACGTCGGCCGACACGCCCCAGTCCTGCGCGAGCAGGTGCTGGGCCTCCAGCGCCCACGGCACCGAGACGCCCGACGCGAGCAGCTGCGCCTTCGGGCCGCCGGTCTCGCCGACGCGGAGCTTGTGAATGCCGCGGACGATGCCGTCCACATCCACGCCCTCCGGCTCGGCCGGCTGCACGATCGGCTCGTTGTAGACCGTCAGGTAGTACATGACGTTCGGGTTCGGGTGCGACTCGCCGTACATCCGCTCCAGGCCGGCGCGGACGATGTGCCCGATCTCGTAGCCGTAGGCGGGGTCGTAGGCGACGACCGCCGGGTTCGTGGAGGCGAGCAGCAGCGAGTGGCCGTCGGCGTGCTGCAGGCCCTCGCCGGTCAGGGTGGTGCGTCCGGCGGTGGCGCCGATCATGAAGCCGCGCGCCATCTGGTCGCCCGCCGCCCACATGGCGTCGCCGGTGCGCTGGAAGCCGAACATCGAGTAGAAGACGTAGACCGGGATGAGCGGCTCGCCCTGCGTCGAGTACGACGTGCCCACGTTGGTGAACGCCGCCAGGGCGCCCGCCTCGTTGATGCCGACGTGGATGATCTGGCCCTGCGGGCTCTCCTTGTAGGCCAGGAGCAGCTCGCGGTCGACCGAGGTGTAGTGCTGGCCGTTCGGGTTGTAGATCTTCGCGTTCGGGAAGAACGCGTCCATGCCGAACGTGCGCGCCTCGTCCGGGATGATCGGGACGATGCGGTGGCCGAAGTCCTTCGCCCGCAGCAGGTCCTTCAGCAGGCGGACGAACGCCATCGTGGTGGCGATCTCCTGCGTGCCGGAGCCCTTCTTGGCGATGGCGTAGGCCGAGTCGTCCGGGAGGTTCAGCTGCGTGTACTTGACCCGGCGCTCCGGGACGTACCCGCCGAGGGCTGCGCGGCGCTCGTGCAGGTACTGGATCGCCTCGTCGTCCGGCCCCGGGTTGTAGTACGGCGGCAGGTACGGGTTCTCCTCGAGCTGCGCGTCCGACACCGGGATGCGCATGGCGTCGCGGAACGTCTTGAGGTTGTCCAGCGTCATCTTCTTCATCTGGTGGGTCGCGTTGCGGCCCTCGAAGGACGGACCGAGGCCGTAGCCCTTGATGGTCTTGGCGATGATGACGGTGGGCTGGCCCTTGTGCTCGACGGCCGCCTTGAAGGCCGCGTAGACCTTGCGGTAGTCGTGGCCGCCGCGCTTGAGGCCCCAGACCTCGTCGTCGGTGTAGTCCTTGACGAGCTCCAGCGTGCGCGGGTCGCGGCCGAAGAAGTTCTCGCGCACGTAGGCGCCGTTCTCGGTCTTGTAGGTCTGGTAGTCGCCGTCCGGCGTCTGGTTCATCAGGTTGACCAGGGCGCCGTCGGTGTCGCGGGCGAGCAGGTCGTCCCACTCGCGGCCCCAGATCACCTTGATGACGTTCCAGCCGGCGCCGCGGAAGTAGCTCTCCAGCTCCTGGATGATCTTGCCGTTGCCGCGGACAGGGCCGTCGAGGCGCTGCAGGTTCGCGTTGATGACGAAGGTCAGGTTGTCGAGCTTCTCGTTCGCCGCCACCTGGAGCTGGCCGCGCGACTCCACCTCGTCCATCTCGCCGTCGCCGAGGAACGCCCAGACGTGCTGGTCGGAGGCGTCCTTGATGCCGCGGTTGGTGAGGTACTTGTTGAGCTGCGCCTGGTAGATCGCGTTGATCGGGCCGAGACCCATCGACACGGTCGGGAACTGCCAGAACTCGGGCATGAGCCGCGGGTGCGGGTACGACGAGAGGCCGCCGCCCGCGTGCGACTTCTCCTGGCGGAAGCCGTCGAGCTGGTCGGCGCTCAGGCGGCCCTCGAGGAAGGCGCGGGCGTAGGTGCCGGGGGAGGCGTGGCCCTGGACGAAGATCTGGTCGCCGCCGCCTGGGTGGTCCTGCCCGCGGAAGAAGTGGTTGAAGCCGACTTCGTACAGGGCGGCGCTCGACGCGTAGGTCGAGATGTGGCCGCCGACAGCGATGCCGGGACGCTGCGCGCGGTGCACCAGGATGGCCGCGTTCCAGCGGATCCAGGCGCGGTAGCGGCGCTCGATCTCCTCGTCGCCGGGGAAGTCCGGCTCGTTGTCGGGGGAGATGGTGTTGATGTAGTCCGTGGTCGGCACCATCGGCACGCCGAGGTGGAGTTCCTTCGAGCGCTTCAGCAGGCTGAGCATGATCTCGCGAGCGCGCTCATGGCCGTGTGCCGCAACCAGTGCGTCGAGGGACTCGCGCCATTCGGCGGTCTCCTCGGGGTCCGAGTCGATGTTATTCATCGAGTACGGGTCCTGGTCGTTTACAGTCACCCTCGACCTCTTTCTTGTGTCGGATGGATCGTGGAAGGAGCGCATCCGCTTGTCGGGTCACGACAAATCTGCGGGCACCATCGTTCAGCCTAGCCGCAACTCGGGACCACCGGTGACCGCTCGGAGGGAGGGCACGGGTTGGCGCTCCCCGCGTCCGGGTCTATGCTGTGTCCTCGTGCGCCGGCCGGGTGGAATCGTCCCCGGAGCGCGTGAAAGGACACGTCTCATGGCTCTGGAGAACGACACCCAGGCTCCCGACTTCGAACTGCTCGACCAGCACGGCCGATCCGTCCGGCTCAGCGACTTCCGCGGCTCCAAGGCCGTCGCCCTGGTCTTCTTCCCGCTCGCGTTCTCGGGCACCTGCACGGGTGAGCTGTGCGCACTGCGCGACAACCTTGCGATGTTCCAGGACCACCGGGTGGAGCTGCTGGCGATCTCCGTGGACTCCAAGTACACGCTGCGCGCCTGGGCCGAGCAGGAGGGCTACGACTTCAGCCTGCTGGCCGACTTCTGGCCGCACGGGGACATCGCCAAGGAGTACGGCGTCTTCCTGCCGGAGAAGGGCTTCGCCAACCGCGCGACCTTCCTGATCGACGAGGCGGGCATCATCCGGGCGTCGTTCATCACGGCGCCGGGGGAGGCCCGCTCGATCGAGGCGTACAAAGCTGCGCTGGAGCTGCTGCCGGCGCATGTGTGAGCGCGGGGGCCTCGCCAGCTAGGCTGGGAGGCGTCAGGGCCTTTAGCTCAGCTGGTAGAGCGCCACGTTTACACCGTGGATGTCGTCGGTTCGATCCCGGCAGGGCCCACTCCCACTCACTAGACTCCCGCACATGCCGGCCCCCTATCGCTGGTTCGTCATTGCCGAGCTGATCCTCGCCGCCGTCACCTTCGTCGCCCTGCTTTTCGTCGTCGCGCCCTACGGCGGCCGCCACGGTCGCCCCGGCTGGGGACCGACCGTCCCCGCGCGCATCGGCTGTAGCGTGATGGAGGCCCCCGCGAGCCTCGCCTTCCTGGCCTTCTATCTCCTCGGCTCGCACCGCGCCGACCTCGTCCCGCTGCTCTTCCTGCTGCTGTGGCAGGCGCACTACGTCCAGCGCGCCTTCGTCTACCCGCTGCTCATGCGCTCCGGCTCCCGGATGCCGGTGCTCGTGATGCTGCTGGCCATCCTGTTCAACCTGCTCAACGCGTGGGTGAACGCGCGCTGGATCAGCGAGTACGGCGACTATCCGGTCTCCTGGCTGCGCGATCCGCGGTTCTGGATCGGGGTCGCGCTGTTCGCGGCGGGCTACGCGCTCAACGTCGGCTCCGACCGCATCCTGCGGCGGCTGCGGCGCACTGGAACCGGGTACCGCATCCCGTACGGCGGCGGCTTCCGGTTCGTGTCCAGCCCGAACTACCTCGGCGAGATGGTGGAGTGGACCGGCTGGGCCGTCGCCACCTGGTCCGTCGCGGGGCTCGCGTTCGCGCTCTACACCGTCGCCAACCTCGCGCCGCGGGCGATGGCGAACCACCGCTGGTACCGCGAGACCTTCCCCGACTACCCGTCCGACCGCCGCGCCCTGCTCCCGTTCATGCTCTGACACACCCCGCTGTCGGAGGCCCGCCGTACCGTTGGCGTGTGAAGGACGGGGTGACGTGACCGAGAACGTCGCGCAGTGGTGGGCGCGCCGGCAGTGGTCCAAGGGCCTCCCGGTGCCGTACGCCGTCGGCACGTATCGCGCCGACTGGCAGCAGTACCCGACCGTGGTGCGCCAGTTCCATCCCGAGCTGAACGCCGGGATCGTGCTCAGCCAGATCCCGCCCGCCGCCGACGTCTACGTGCAGTGGGAGTGCGACGCCGGCCACCGCTTCATCGCCACACCCGAGGAGCAGCGCTCCCGTCCCGGCGGCACCCGGCGGCGCTCGGCCTGGTGCCCGTGGTGCAGCGAGGAGGCCGTCCCGCGCCGTATCCGCACGCCGGAACCCGACGCCGGGCTGCACGTCTGCGGCCACGCGCGCGACCTGCGCCGCATCGAGAACGACCCGGGCGACGACCGCTGCTACCTCTGCCGCAGGCTCGACCGCACATCGATGACCCGGGAGGAGCTGATCGCGCTGGCGGCGCCAGGCTCCCGCGTCGCCCTCTCGCACGAGAACGGCACCGCCACGCGCTACTCCTGGCAGTGCGCGAACGGGCATCCCACGTATTCCGCCACGGTCGAGCGCATCCTCGGCGGCCGCCGCTGCCCGGTCTGCCGGAACGCCCGCCGCGGAGCGGACCGGGTGCCGGTCGGGGAGGCCTTCCTCAGCGAGCTGGCTCCGCGCCCAGCGTCTGCCGCCGAGCCCGAGCTGAAGCGCCGCCTGGCCGCCCGGCTCGCGGTCGACCTGAGCCTCAACGCGGTCCGGGTCGCCCGGCCGTTCTACAACCAGCTCGAGGTGTGGCCCGACATCGTCGTCCCCGAGCTGCGCGTCGCCATCGAGTACGACACCATCGGCCGGCACGGCCTGGAGCACGTCGGCCCCCGGGAGGCCTCCGACCGCCGCAAGGACCGCCTGCTGCGCGCCGCCGGCTGGGAGGTCGTCCGCGTGCGCTGCTCGCCGCTCGCGCCGCTCGGCCCGCACGACGTCGTCGCGTCCGGGGTGACGGACGCGGTGGTCGAGCGTGTCCTCGCGGCGTTGGGCGCGATCCGCGGCGAGCTGTTCGTCGCCGCGTACCTCGCCTGACGTGGCGCGCGCGCCCGCGTCCGCGGCCTTCCCGCCCGGGTGGCCCACTGACTAGCCTGAAGCCTGAGCCGCGCACCGTGCGCGCGCACGAAGGGAGCCCCACGATGCCGTCGATCCTGAACCCGTACCTCAACTTCCGCACGCAGGCCCGCGATGCGATGGACTTCTACCAGTCCGTCTTCGGCGGCTCCCTCCAGCAGAGCACCTTCGCCGAGTTCGGGATGAGCCAGGACCCGGACGACGCGAACCTGATCATGCACTCGCAGCTCACCACCGACGCGGGCTTCACGATCATGGCGGCCGACGTCCCCGCCCACATGGACCTCAAGGAGGGCTCGCAGATCTCGGTGTCGCTGAGCGGCGACGACGAGGCCCAGCTCTCCGGCTACTACGACAAGCTGGTCGACGGCGGCACGGTCGTCGAGCCGCTCTCCAAGGCGCCGTGGGGAGACAGCTTCGGGATGCTGGTCGACCGGTTCGGCGTGCAGTGGCTGGTCAACATCGCGGGGGCGGCGCCGACCGCCTGAGAGTCGCTTGACCGCCATTCCCGGGGGAGGGCCCGCGGCGTTATGGTGCTCCCGGATCGAGCCGGTCGATCCGGGAGGGGAAGACGTCATGTGCCGTTGGCTCGCGTACTCCGGGGAGGCGCTGAAACCCGCCGTCCTCATCCTGGACGCGCAACACTCGCTGGTCGCGCAATCGCTGAACTCGCCGCTCGGCGCCGAGACGGTGAACGGCGACGGCTTCGGCTTCGGGTGGTACCCGGAAGGCTCGAAGGCGGGCAGCACGCCCGCGCTGTTCCACTCCACCGAGCCTGCCTGGAACGACGAGAACCTGCGCGAGCTCACCAACTCGATCGCCAGCCCGCTGTTCTTCGGGCATGTGCGCGCGGCGGCCGGGCCGCCCATCCAGCAGACGAACTGCCACCCGTTCCGCTACGAGAACTGGCTGTTCATGCACAACGGCTTCCTCGGCGGCTTCGCGAAGATGAAGCGCGACCTGACGTTCTCGGTCGACCCGTCGCTGTACCCGCTCATCCACGGCACCACGGACTCCGAGGTCATGTTCTACCTGGCCCTCACGCTCGGCCTCCAGGAGGACCCGATCGGCGCGATGACGAAGACCGTCGAGCGGATCGAGGAGGTCGGCGAGGCGAACGGCGTCCAGTTCCCGATGCAGGGGACGATCGCGATCTCCGACGGCGGAACGCTGTGGGCGTTCCGGCACTCCACCTCGGGCCGCAGCCGGACCCTGTACCACTCGGTTGCCATCCCGGAGCTGCGTGAGATGTACCCGGACGCCGCTCGCCTGGAGGTGTTCGGCGACAAGGCGAAGGTCGTGGTGTCCGAGCCGCTCAACGACATCCCCGGCGCGTTCGTCGAAGTGGGGGAGTCCACGGTGGCCATCCTCACGGACGACGGCTACCACCACGAGCCGTTCATGGCCCGCGCCGACGCCTGAGGACGAGCACGACGAAAGACGGGGACGACCTGAGTCGTCCCCGCCTTCGTCACCCCCCGGTCAGGCCCGGCGTCGCCGCAGGACGCGGAATCCGAACGCGCCTCCACCGAGCGCCAGGAGGATCGCACCGACCCAGACCAGCGTCTCCACGTCCAGCCCCGTCGAGGCGAGACCGCCCACCGCGGCCCGAGCCGTCGACGGAGGGGACGTGACCCGTCCCGAGCCGGTGGTGCCGTCCGCGACCGCCGTGTTGGTCACGGTTCCCGCCCGCCGATCGGCGTCGGTGAGTGTGTACGTCGCCGTGCAGACGATCGACGCGCCGGGAGCAAGCGAGGCCGCCCCGTCCGGGCAGTCGACGCCGGGGAAGCCGCCGGTGCCGGTGAAGTCGCCCTCCGCGATGGCCACGCCGGTGACCGTCACGTTCCCGGTGTTGGTCACCGTGAAGCGGTAGTCGATCGTCGAGGCGTTCACCGTGGCGCTCTTCACCAGGTCGAGCGCGGGCGCGCTGTCGTGCGGCAGCGTGACCGTGGACGGCTCGCTCTCCACCGGCTCGCCGCCGGCTGGCGGGACGCCGCTCGCCGTGGCCGTATTGCTGATGCCTCCGGCGTCCGCGTCCGCCTGCGTGACGGTGTAGGTCGCCGTGCAGGTCAGCTGCGCGGCCGGCGCCAAGGAGATCGGCGCCAGTGAGGTCGGCTCACCGGAGCAGTCCGGCACCGGAGCGGGGCCGCTGCCGGTGAAGCCCGAGTCGGCCACCTGGATGTCGTCGAGCGTCACGTTGCCGGTGTTGGTCACCACGAAGCTGTACGTGATCACCGCCCCCGTCGTGAACGACGCCGCGTCGCTCGGCGTGCCCGACTTGACGATCGCCAGCGCCGGCTCGGCCGGCGCGTCGACGGTGCTGCCGGCCGGACCGAAGGTCATCGGCACATCGGGAGCCGACGGGATCGTGCCCTGCACGGTCGCCGTGTTGTCGACCGTCCCCGCATCCACGTCCGCCTGGGTCGCGAGGTAGGTCGCCGTGCAGGTCACGGTGTCGCCGGGCGCCAGGACCATCGGCGACGCCGGGCACTGGACGGCCGGCGCGACACCGGTTCCGGTGAAGGTCCCTTCGATCACCTCGACCGAGGACATCGTCACGTTGCCGGTGTTCGTCACCACGAAGCTGTAGGTCACGGTCTGACCGGCTTTGGTGATGATGGCCGGGTCGGCCGTCTTCGTGATGGTCATGTCCGGCGATGCGATCGCACTGAAGGTCGTGGACGACGGCGTGGAGTCCACCGCCGCACCCCCGCCGATCGGGTCGCCGCTCGCGGTCGCCGTGTTGGTCACCGTGCCCGCGTCGACATCGGCCTGGGTCGGCGTGTACACCGCCGTGCAGGTGACGGTCGCGCCCGGCGCGAGGGAGGCCGCGCCGGCCGGGCAGCTCGGCGCCGGCGTCGCGCCGCTGCCGGTGAACTCGCCCTCGGCCACCGAGACGCCGGTGAGCGTCACGTTGCCCGTGTTCGTCACCAGGTAGGAGTAGGTGACCGGCTGTCCTGCCGCGGTGATCGCGGTGGGGTCGACCGTCTTCTCCATCGTCAGCGCCGGCGCCGGGTCGGCGATGATGTCGACCTCCGACGGGGGAGCGGTGATGGTGGCCCCGCCCGGTGTCTGGAGCGTCGCCACGGCCCGGTTGGTGATGCCGCCCTTGTCGATGTCGGCCTGGGTCGCGACGTAGTCGGCCGTGCAGGTCACCGACTCACCGGGCGCCAGGGAGGTGACCCCGGCCGGGCACACCGGGCTCAGCACGGCGAACCCGCTGAACGTGGCCTCCACGACCTGCGGGGTCTGCAGCGTCACGTTCCCGGTGTTGGTTACCACGAACTCGTAGGTGATCGTCTGGCCCGCGGCCGTCACGCTCCGCTCGGTGGCGGTCTTCTGCAGCGTCACGGCAGGGTCCGCCAGGATCGGCACCACGGTCTGCGCGTCGCCCGACGTGACGGCGGCGCCGCTTCCCGTCGTGCCCGTCGCGGTGGCGGTGTTGTCGATGCCGCCGGCGTTCGCGTCGGCCTGCGTCACGGTGTAGGTCGCCGTGCAAGTCACGGTCGCGCCCGGCGCGAGGGAGGCCGCTCCCGCCGGGCAGTTCGGCGACGGCGCCGTGCCGGAGCCGGAGAACGCCCCCTCCCTGATCCCGATGCCGTTGACCGTCGTGTCTCCGGTGTTGGTCACCGCGAACGAGTAGGTGATCGTGTCGCCAGCGGCCCTCGCCTGCAGCGGGTTCGCGGTCTTCACCAGGGTGAGCGCCGGGTTCTCGGCGACCGAGACGGTCGCCGTCGACGGCGGGCTCGTCACTGGGCCGCCCGCCGACGCCGGCGGGGTGCCGGTCGCGGTGGCGGTGTTGACGAGCTGCGAGCCGTCGGCGTCCGTCTGGGTCAGCGTGTAGCTGGCGGTGCAGACGACCCGTGCGCCGGGGACCATCGTGGCGGCCTCCGCGGGGCAGGTCACGACGGGGGTCGCGCCGCTGCCGGAGAACGCCGTCTCGTCGACCGTGACGCCCTTGAGAGTCACGTTCCCGCTGTTGGTGACGGCGAACTGGTAGCTCACGACGTCACCCTGCGCCGCGACGGTCGCAGGAGTCGCCGTCTTCTCGACCGTGATGGCCGGCGCCGGGTTGCCCGGGGCGCTGATCGTGGCCGGCGTCGAGGTCACGGCCGGACCGGTCGGCGGGGTGCCGTGCGAGGTCGCCGTGTTCGTCACGTCGCCCTGGTCGATGTCGGACTGGGTCAACGTGTAGGTCGCCGTGCAGGTCACCTGACCGCCCGGCGGGATCGGAGCGCTGGCCGGGCAGACCGGGTTCACCGCGCCTCCGGTGCCGGTGAAGCCCTGCTCGTCGATGCCGACGTTCGTCAGCGTCACGTTGCCGGTGTTGGTGGCGACGAAGGAGTAGGTCAGCACTTGCCCGACGACGAACGACGCGGCGTCGTCCGGCGACGCCGACTTCTCGACAGTGATCGCGGGCGCGGCGGCCGAGGTCACCGTCGCCGACGAGTCGGGGGAGTCGACCGTGCCGCTCTCCGGGTCGGACGCCGTCGCGTGCGCGGTGTTGGTCACCGAGCCGCGGTCGACGTCCGCCTGGGTCAGGGTGTAGGTCGCGGTGCAGACCGTCGAGGTGCCGGGGGGGAGCGACGTCACCGGGCAGACCGGCGCCGGGGCGCTTCCGCTGCCGGAGAAGGAGCTCTCCAGGATGGCGAGGGCGTGCACATCCACGTTTCCGGTGTTCGTGACGCTGTAGTCGTAGGTCACCGCGCTCCCGGCCGTCGCCGCGGTCACGGGGGTGACGGTCTTGGTCATCGTCAGCGCGGCGTTCGCGGCCTCGAGTGTCGTCGTGGTCGCGGAGCTGTTGGAGCGGATCACGGTCGTGCCGCCGAGCGGGTTGGCCTGCGCCGTCGCGGTGTTCGTGAACGCGCCGGAGGCGACATCCGCGGCCGTGATGGTGTAGGGCGAGTTCGCCGTGCAGCGGGTGGAGGCGCCGGGCGCGAGGGTGGTCGTCGGGCAGGTGACCGCTCCCACCGCGGGGTCGGTGACCTTGAGGTTCTCGACGGTCATCTGGCCGGTGTTCGTCACCGCGAAGGAGTACGGGATGGTGTCGCCCGCGTCGCGGACGCCGTTCCCGTTGACGTCGTTCACGGCTCCGGCCTCCTTCTGGAGGAGGATGTTGCCGGCGAGCGCCGTGTTGGTGATGCTGCAGTTGACCAGGTCGCCGATCGCGAGCGCGACCGTGGCGGAGGGGCCGACGGCGCCCGACGGCAGACCGGGATCGGCCGAGCCGTTCCTGGTGCACGACCACGACTGCGCATACGCGCCGATCGGCGTCGTGCCGGTCGCGGTCTCCGCGAGCGTGAACGGGGAGGTGGTGGCGGCGCCGATGGTCTCGACCTCGCCGGTGGTGGCGGTGGTCGCCGTCCCGGTGTTGGCGCTTGCCAACTGGATGCCGCCGGGGGCGCTCACGCTGAGCCCGAAGGAGTCGGACGGGCTGACCCGGCTGGCGACCGTCTTGGACAGGACGACCTTCGACAGCAGGATGCCGAACGCGACGCCCTGTCGCCGGGTTGAGTTCAAGTCGATCGTGGCGCCGGTGGGAGCGTTGGCCGCCACCATCGCCGTGCCGGTCCTCCAGACGCTCTGGCTGCTGGAGCACGTCACCGTGTTCGTGCCGACCCCGGTGAACCCTGCGTCGCACGCGGTGCCGAGCGGCGCGATCTGCCGCAACGGCTGATCGGACGCGAACGCCAAGGATTCGTCCTGGTCGGTGGACTCGGCGTCCGCCATGACGATCGAGAACGCGTTGACGGGGTTCCCGTTGGCATCCTTGACGGCGATGCTGCTCATCAGCACGGACGAGTGCCCGCCCGTGGCGCCCGCCTGGTAGAGCGCGGGCAGGCCCGCAACGCCCCGGTACCCGCCGTCGGTGCGGCCGAGATAGGCGGCCGTGTACGTCGGGAACGCGGCGGGGACCACGGCGCGGCCGGTCGCGAAGGCCGTGTATTCGAGCGTGTAGCCGCCGGGAAGCGCGACCTTCATCTGCTGGCCGCCGGGGCTGGCGGCCGCTGCCTGGTCGTACCCGCTCTGGTCGAGCCAGCACAGCGTGCGCGCGTACGTCCCCGTGCCGGCATCGGCGTACGAGCACTGCTGGTCGGTCGGCGCTGCCGACGCAACCTGCGAGAAGACAATGACGCCGGCCACTGCCATCAGCACGCTCACGAGCGCGGCCAGCGCTTTCGAGCGCCTCCGTGTGAAGAATTTCATCGATGCCTCCCCGGCGGTGAAATAACCGTCGAAAGCTACCGACGTCACCCGGCGGATCGAGCCGCATGGAGCCGTTTTTCCGCGGCACCGAGCGCATTCTTCCGTTCAGCGGAAAGCAGGTTTAACGACGATCTTCACCCTGCGCATCTGAACCCATATGGGTATATGATCGGTCCATGGCACGGGCAGCGACGACGTCGGACGTCTTCAACGCGATCGCCGAGCCGCGCCGCCGGGACATCCTGATGCTGCTGCGCTCCGGCGAGCGGCCGGTGAACGAGGTGGCCGCGGCGCTCGGGATGCCACAGCCCGGCGCGTCCAAGCACCTGCGGGTGCTCAAGGAGGTCGGGCTCGTCCAGGACCGCCGGGCGGGCAAGCACCGGGTCTACGGCCTCGACGCGGGCGGCCTGCGCACGGTCCACGAGTGGACCGGCGGTTTCGAGCGGTTCTGGAACGAGAGTTTCGACCGGCTCGACGCGTACATGCAGGAGCTGACAGCCCAGAGAGACTGAAAGCACAGCGACACGAGAGAGCAGGGGAGTAGCCGGTGCGGGAACCCGAAGCAGTGGAGTCGTCGACCGCCGATCGCGAGATCGTGGTCACCCGTGTGATCGACGCGCCGCCCGAGCTGGTGTTCGAGGCGTTCACGTCGGTCACGCACCTGTCGCGGTGGTGGGGCCCGGAGGGCTTCAGCACGACCACGCGGTCGTTCGACTTCCGCGTCGGCGGGGAATGGGTGTTCACGATGCGGGGGCCGGACGGCGCCGTCCATCCCGAGTGGATCACCTGGACGGCCATCGTCCCGCCCGAGCGGATCGAGATGCTCCACGGCGAGCGCCGCGACGATCCCGACACCTTCGAGTCCGCACTGACCTTCACACCGGAGGGCGCCGCCACGCGTATCGAGCTGCGCACGGCGTTCCCGACGACGGAGCTGCGCGACCAGGCGCTCGAGCGGTCGCACGCCGCCGAAGGCGGACGGCAGACGCTGGCCAAGCTGGCCGGCTACGTCGAGACCACGATGAAGGAAGAGAAGGAGGACTGATGGCAGGGAAGGTGTTCTTCAGCGTCTCGATGTCGCTGGACGGGTTCATGGCGCCGGACTCCCCGGACGAGTTGATGGGGAAGCAGTGGATGGAGCTGCAGCACTGGGTGTTCCCGACCCGCTTCTTCCGCGGGAATCTGGGGCTCGGCCCCGGCGGCGAGGAGGGCCTGGACGACGACATCGCGCGCAGCACCTTCGAGCGCACCGGTGCCAGCGTGATGGGGAAGCGCATGTTCGAGGCCGGTGAGCATTCCTGGCCGGAGGACGCCCCATTCCACAGCGATGTGTTCGTGGTGACCCACGAGCGCCGCGACCCGTGGGTGCGCGCCGGCGGGACCACCTTCCACTTCGTGGACGACCTCCGGGTCGGGCTCGATCGCGCGCGCGCGTCCGCGGGGGAGCGCGACGTCCGGATCGCCGGGGGCGGAGCGATCATCGTGGAGTACCTCAACGCGGGCCTGGTGGACGAGTTCTCGATCGCCCTCTCGCCCGTGCTGTTCGGGAAGGGCATCCGACTGTTCGAGTCCGTGGACGACTCCCGGATCAAGCTGGAGCAGACCGCCTCGGAGGCGTCGCCGCGCGCGACGCACCTGACCTACACCGTGAGCGAGCGCTGATGACCGGCCGCGCGAGCCCAGCGAAGGCGGCGGTCGGCGACAAGCCGGTGTTCGCCTACATCGCGAGCCTCCCCGACGCCCAGCGCGTGATCGCCGAGGCCGTCGACGCCCTGGCGGCGCGGACACTGCCCGGCCTCACCCGTTCGATCAAGTGGGGGATGTCGTACTACGGCGTCGGCGACGGCTGGTGCTTCTGCTGTGGCGCCTTCGACGACATCGTGAAGCTCATGTTCGTGAACGGGACGACTCTCGATCCCGTGCCGCCGGTGACGCCCGTGGCGATGGGCAAGGCCACTCGCGGGGTGGAGCTGGCGACGCTCGCGGACCTGGACGAGGCGCAGGTCGCGGACTGGATGCGGCAGATCGCCTCCCGGCCGGGGGGGGGGGGGGGGGGGGGGGGGGGCGCCCCCCCCCCCCCCCCCCCGCCGCCGCTACGCTCCGGTTGCCGGCAGCTTCCAGAAGACGGACCCGATCTGGTGTCCCGGGTCGGACTGGGGGTCCCAGGCGACCCCGCCGGGTGCGGCCCCGACGCCCGGCTTCGAGTTGTTCGACTGCGGCCAGCACACGAGGCGCCAGTAGCCCGGCTTGTCGAGCTCGAAGGCGGTGCCGAGCTGGTCGGGCGACCCGAGCAGCACGCCCTTCACGCTCGTGTCTGCGGAGTGGGTCCGGATCGCGACGCGCTTCGGCGTGGGCGTGACCGACGCGGGGGTGCCGTCCTCGTGCACGAATTGGTAGTAGACCTCGGTGGTCTCGTCGTTGCCTGCGGCCGCGGGACGTCCGGACGAGAGCGCGTCGACGTGGAAGTGGTTGCCGTTGAGCGTGCCCGACGAGTTCGCCGACACCACGTTGCCCCACGCCGCCTGCGACGACAAAGTCTTGTCGTAGCCGGGAAGCGCCGCCGTGGTCTTGTCCCAGGCGTTGATCGCCACCGGCCGCCCGTCGGCGCCGCGGCGCTGGACCAGGATCGGGAACGTGACTTGCGTCTGGGTGCCGTTCGGCCAGGTCGTCTGCATCGGCCACGCGTAGGTGCCGGTCGGCGTGGCGTCCTTCACATGCGCGTCGCCGCGGCAGCTCAGGAACAGTCGCTCGTTCCCGTTTCCGAGATCCTGCACATGGACGATGGCATAGTTCTGATCGATGTACTTCCGGATGTCGCCGGCCACTGGTTTCAGCATGGTGCCGATCGCCGAGGCGGGCAGGCCGGGTTCGAAGCGGTACTTCAGCTGCGCCGGGCGCGCGCCCCTCGGCACGATGACCGCGTAGTCGGCCCGGTACTCGTCCGGCCCCCTCGCGATGATGTCCATCGCACCGAGCACGGTCAGTTCGTAGACGCCGGCCAATACCGTGATGGCTGCCCAGGCGCCGGTGCCGGCACTCGTGGCGGCGATGCCGGTGGGGTAGCCGGGCGCCGGTGTGCCGACCATGACGTCCGGGATGAGGTAGACGCCCGGGCCTCGGCCGATGACGCGGGCCGGCGATGTCGTTCCGTCGGACCAGGCGAGACCGGGGGACAGCGTGACGGTCACGTCCGCACCCGGGTTGTCGAACGCGGAGACCGCGGCGCCCGTGAGGGAGCTACCCGTACTCGCGGAGGCGGGGACCCCGGTGATGTGGATCACCGCGGTGCTGCTGGTGGCGTGCGCGGGCGATGCGACCGCGAGTGAGATCGCGGGCACCGACCAGGCGGCCGCCTTGGCTAGGGAGCGACGGGAGGGTGCGTTACCCCCCCCCCCCCCCCCCCGGAGCGGGGACGAGGCTCGCGCGGCGGTCGTTGCGGACGTCGGAGGGACGACGGGCAGGTGCGTTCACTGAAACTCCCTTGTATCACGCGTGATCATGCTTACCCGCCAGACCGTACCAGATAACTGCACTGCTAACCTAGAGACATATTAATTGTTCGTTACCGAAAGCCCCTCGGGTGAGCGCGTTGCGGGCGATACGGGGGCAGAGGATGGGCGTCCCGGTGATCTTCTGGCGCCGTGACCCTGCGATCGGGCTCGCAGCAGGGGAGAACACGCGACCCGCCGCTAGCGTGACGCTCGCCGTGCCCTCGCAACAGAAAGGAACGACATGGCCAACGACGCTTTCGCCGGACCCGTGGACTACCTCGTGTTCGCCTTCCCCACCGAAGCCTCCGTCAGCGCGGGCCTCGCCGCCGTGCTGCGCCGGGTGGATGAGGGGATCATCGAGGTCCTCGACCTCGAGCTCATCCGTGTGGACGACACCGGCGCGCCCGTCCGGCAGCCGGCCGACCAGCTCCCGGGCCTCGACGGCTTCGCGGGCGCCTACTCCGGCATCCTCGACGCGGAGGACGTCCAGCGGGTCGCCGACGCGCTGGAGCCCGGCGCCTTCGCCGTCGCGCTCGTCTACGAGGACCGCTCCCTTGCTCCCGCGGCGGACTCCTGGATCAAGGCTGGCGGTACCGAGCTGTTCGCCGGGGGAGTCGACATCATCGACCTCGCCGACGCCCTCGATGCGACCGACGCTCTCGATCTGGAAGGAACGGACCGATGAGCCTTCTGCGCACCGCCGCGCGCGCCTCCGTCGCGACGCGTGTCATCGGAAGCACCCACCGACGCCAGCAGCAGCGCTGGGCCGCCCAGGACGCGGCGGCCGGGCAGCAGCATCCCGCCGCCGTCGAGACGCCGGCCCGAGCCGCTGCGCCGTCGCCGCTCGACCAGCTCGCTCAGCTCGGGGAGCTCCGCGCCGCCGGGGTGCTCACCGAGGCGGAGTTCGAGGCGCAGAAGGCCCGGATCCTGAACGCGTAGCGCATCCCGGCGGGGGAGCACCCCGCGTGCTACCGTTGGCGTTGTATGGAACCATTCGGTTCAGTACGTCGATGGGGAGGTGGCCATGACCACGGCGATCGATGATCCGCTGAGCCGGACGTTCGCGGCCCTGGCGGACCCGACGCGGCGGGCGATCCTCGCGCGGCTCGCGGAGGGCTCGGCGAACGTCGGCGACCTCGCGGCGCCGTTCGAGATGAGCTTCGCCGCGGTCTCCAAGCACCTCCGGGTGCTGGAGGGCGCCGGCCTCGTCACCCGCGGCCGTGAGGCCCAGTACCGTCCAGCCATGCTGGACGCCCGCCCGCTGCTCGCCGCCTCGGCGTGGATCGAGGACTACCAGCGCTTCTGGGAGGCCGGCTTCGACGCGCTCGACGACCTCCTCGCCGCCACGCACGCCGCCGAACAGGCCGACGAGCAGAAGGACGCCGAGTGACCGGGATCACCGAGGACGGGATCGAGATCGACCGGGAGTTCGCGGCGCCGCCGGCCGCCGTGTTCGCCGCCTGGACGACGCCCGAGTCGTTCGCCCGCTGGTTCGGCGGCCGCGAGGTGCAGGTCCCGCTCGACGGGCTCGACTACCGCGCGGAGGTGGGCAGAGCCTGGTCGGCGATGATGGTTCTGCCGGACGGCGCCACCATCGACTGGGCGGGGGAGTTCGTGGAGGTCGACCCGCCGTCGCGCCTGGTGATGACGCTCACCGACCGTCCCGCTGCCGCCGAGCGCGCCGTCCTGACGGTCGAGCTGACGCCGTCCGCTGTGGGGACGCGCCTGCGCATGACCCAGCAGACGCCCGGATTCTCGGACGAGCAACGGCAGGGGACGATCGCCGGCTGGATGACGTTCCTCGACGTCCTCGGGGAGCTCGCGGAAGGCTGATCGACTCACTTTCTCGGTATTGAACTATCCGGTTCAGAACTGCTAGGTTGAATACAGCAGCCATCCTGCTGTCCACCTGTACCGAGAGGACTGAT
Organism: Leifsonia sp. NPDC056824; assembly: GCF_042789575.1. Taxonomy (NCBI): domain Bacteria; kingdom Bacillati; phylum Actinomycetota; class Actinomycetes; order Micrococcales; family Microbacteriaceae; genus Leifsonia; species Leifsonia sp. NPDC056824. The sequence goes on from NZ_JBHUAV010000002.1 coordinate 395,192, forward strand.
ACTCATGCGCGACCTCATCATCTCCGCTTTCGTCTCCGCCGACGGCGTCGCCGAGGCTCCGGGAGGTGACGCGAGCTATCGCAACGCCGGCTGGACCTTCAACGGCGTCGAGTTCGACCCCGCCGCCTACGAGCTGAAGGGCCGCGAGCAGGGGGAGGCGACCGCCGTCCTGCTCGGCCGGAAGAGCTACGAGCTCTTCGCCCCGGTCTGGCCGTCGATGGAGGAGTTCGCCGGCTACAACGCGATGCCGCGCTACGTCGTCTCCACGACACTCGAGCGCGACGACGACCGCTGGCCCGCCACCATCCTGCGTACGCTCGACGACGTGTCCGCGCTGAAGGCGAGCGAGGGCGGCCCCATCATCGTCCACGGCAGCACGGCGCTCGGACACGCCCTGGCCGACGCGGGACTCGTCGACCGTTATCACCTGCTCGTCTTCCCGGTCCTCCTGGGCGAGGGCGAGCGGTTGTTCAGCGGCTCGGAGCACGGCATCGAGAAGCTGACCGTGGTGGAGGGGGAGACGTACGGGAACGGGGTGCAGAAGGTCGTGTACGAGGTGGTGCGGTAGCGGGGGAGGGGAACCCCGCGATGCGGAGTTCCCGTTGGCTTCACGTCACCTCTGATGGACGGACTGCTGGTAGCACGCGACGTCGTACTGCGACCGGGCGGAGTAGTGCTGCCCTCCGACGCCGCCGTTGGCGCTGTTGATGCCGGGCTCGTTGAACGGGGAGCCCGGGCTGTTCGCGGCATGCCCGGGAGTGAAGGGCTCCACGGACTGGCACGACTGGCTGGGCGGCCCGGGAGGGCCCGGAGGGTTGTTCGCGAGGGCCGGTGCGGCGGCCGTCAGGGTGAACAGGACGGCCAGCCCAACGGCCGCGGCGATTCTCTTCATTTCAGGCTCCTTCGTCTCGACGGAACCGCTGAGGTCCGGAGCGGTCCGTATACGACAAGGGTGTGCTTGCGGGGGCCGTTGGAGAGTGTCGGATTCGCCGGAAGGATCGTCGGCGGTAGCTTGGTCATCGACTTCCGCCATGAACAACACTTCCTCAGAGCCCCACCAAATTCGTCGACAGGAGCCCACAGATGACGACGGATCGTGAGCTGATGGGATGGTGACCTTCGATGAGGTCTTCGCTCTGGCCGTTGAGATAGGGGAGTCGTCGGACTTTCTGCCCCAGGCGGGGGATGATCTGGAGGCGATCTACGCACGTCTCGTGAACAAGCGGGAGTGGATCCAGGCCTACCAGTCCGCGGCGGCGCCGCTCTTCAGTGCGTTGAGCGCGGAGGGAATCCGAATCCGTCGCATGGCCGATATTCGGTTCCTGGATATCCCAGAAGCGATCCCGGTACTGATCCGCTGGCTCCCGCGCGTCACGCAGGAGGATCTCAAGAGAGACATCATCAGCACCCTTGGGGATCGACGCTATTTTCCGCAGTCGAAGCAAGCGTTGATCGACGAGTTCTACCGGATCGACCCCAAGGACGACCCCGGAGACAACTCAGTGCGGTTTCTCATTTCGAACGTGCTGGCGCGAAATGCCAAGGCCGCCGATATCGAGTTGATGATGACTCTGGCCGAAGACCCCCGTAACGGCAGTGCACGGACGTCCCCGATTCAGGCGTTGGGACGATACAAGGCAAAACGTGCTCTGACGGTGCCGTTACTGATGGTTTTGCTGGATGACGACAGAGACTACGTCTGGGCGTACGCCGCGGTCGCTTTGGGGCTTCTGCGCGTTTCGGAGGCAAGGGACAAGATCGCCGAGCGTCTCAAGGCGGAGGATCATCCGGATTGGATCATCGATCTGAAGAAGGCGCTGAAGCGTATCGATGAGGCGGCCTCAAAGGAAGTCTGATGGATATGCCGTGGGAGCGCCCGATGTATTCGTACGGCTCAGCCCCGGTACTCGGAGAGTTCGATCAGGTGCCCGTCCGGATCGCGGAAGAAGCAGCGGACCTCCGGGCCGTTCTCGATCGGCGGGGTCAGGAAGGTGGCGCCGCGCGCGCGGAGCAGCTCGTAGGCCGCAGGGCAGTCCGCCACGCGGAACGTCATCGCATGGCTGACCCGGTCCGGGTCATCCGGCGAGGAGAACGTCACGTCCGGCTTGTCGGGCGTCGGGCCACCGCCGGTCACCAGCAACAGCCAGGTGCCGGCCAGCCGTGCGACGACGCTCGTGCCGCCGTACTCACGGACGATCTCAGCGCCGACGACGTCGCGGTAGAAATCACGGGAGACGTCGGCGTCGTTGACGACCAGGATGTGCGTGAGTTCGGCGTCACCGGGGAAGTCGTCTGTGGCTGCCATGTTGGAAGAGTACACGGGCGAAAGATCTTCGAGCTGACATAATGTGCATTATCAGCGATAAACCGATGGGTCATTACGGGAGCTGTTGTGCCGGACGAAACGGCCCACCCGACAATCAGTCACCTGCGGTGAGGAATCCGCGTAGCTTGATCGACCATTGCTCGAACGCGTTCAGGTGTGCGTCATGCGATGCTCCCGTGAGGTCGACGCGGGTGACGTTCCTGCCGCGAGCGACAAACTCGGCTTTCTGTTCCTCGCTGAACATGCCACCGTCGGCGTAGACCACCAGCGTGGGCTGGGTGATGCTCTCCCACTCGCTCCAACGCGGCACGGCCACCTCGGCGATGGCTCGTACCATCACGTCGGCGTCGAACCGTGGGTAGAAGCCTTCCTTGCGCTCCTCCAGATCAGCCATCCACGCCTGCGCCAGCGGACCGTCACCGAGCGCCTCGCCCGCCTCGTCCCGACTGGCGAACGGGACCTTCCAAGCCCGAAAGTAGTCACCGAGCGCGGCGTGGTCTTCCGGGGAGCCGCTGCCCGCGTCGCCTTCGAGCAGCACGAGGCGGCGGACCAGCTTCGGGTGAGCGGCCGCGACCAGCATCGCTGTGTGGGCACCCATCGATTGGCCGACGAGGTCCACCTGCAGCGACCCTTCCACCTCGATCACGCGTACGACGTCGCTCACGAACGCCGCTCGCGATGTGTCGGCTGGGATGCGCGTGCTGAAGCCGTGGCCGCGCTGGTCGATCAGGATGACTTTTCGCGAGGCGAGCGCGCGGGCGGTCGCGACGAACTCGCGGCTGCTGCCGGCCAGCCCGTGCAGGACCACGATTGCAGGTTCAGCCCCATCGAAGACCGAATACGAGATCGTCGTCGCGTCGTCGATCTCTACCGTACGCCGCGCCTCAGTCACCCGGCCACGCTTCCTCGACGGAATGCCGGCACGCGAAAGCCGCTCCCCCGCCTTCGATGCTCCGCGAGCCAGCGGTGGACGCCGAACAACCCCCGCACTCGCGCGATGGCTTGGGGATGCGGCCGTGGCGATGAAGTTGAGCACGTAACATACTAATGAATCAACGCTATCACATCGATGTGATCTGACAGATAGACAAGAAGCGAATGGGCCGAAGCTCTCTGCCCGGAAGCGCCAGGGTGCAGTTCACCCAGGCTCGTGGCCGAGGCTGAGGCGCGCATCCGGCGCTTCGCTAGGCTGGCCGTGTGGACGACGACGCCGACACTCCAGCCCGTGTCGTCTCTCCCCCGCCCGAAATCCTCCGCCGCCCGGCGTTCGCCCTGTTCTGGAGCGCCAGCACCGTCCGTGCGTTCGGAAGCGCGATCTCCGGGGTCGCCTTCAACGTTCTCGTCGTCTCCGTGCTGCACGCGTCGGCCGTGCAGATCAGCATTCTCAGCGCGCTCAGCGTCGTCCCGTACCTGTTCCTCGGGCTGATCGTCGGCGCCCTGATGGATCGCTGGCGTCGTCAACGCACGCTCGTCCTCACGAGCATCGGGCGCGCGCTTGCATTGGCGACCATCCCCGTCCTGATCCTCACCGGCACGCTCAGCTTCTGGTCGGTCGCCATCGTCACGGTCGTGCTGGGCGTCCTCGTCCTGTTCGCGGATTCGGCCGCCCAGCCGCTGCTCCCCCGGCTCGTCCCCCGAGATTCCCTCATCCTCGCGAACGCCCGGCTCGGGCAGAGCGAGACGGTGGCGGGCACAGCAGGCCCGGCGCTCGGCGGGGCGCTGCTGACGCTGCTCGGGGCACCGCTGCTCTTCGCGTTCGACGCGATCCTCACCGCGGTCTCGGCCGTCCTGCAGGCGCGCATCCGCGTCGACGAACCGCGGCCGGGTCCGCGTGAGCCCGGCCGTCACATCGGCCACGACATCGCCGACGGGATGCGGTACACCTACCGTCACCGGACGCTGCGGCCGCTGGCCCTGTCGATCCACACCTGGTTCCTCGGCAACAGCATCGTGACCACGGTGTTCGCGGTCTTCGTCCTCCGCGAACTCCGGCTCGAGCCCTGGGAGTACGGGCTCGCCTTAGCGTTCGGCGGTGTCGGCGGATTCCTGGGCGCGCTCATCGCGCCACGGGTCGGCGCCCGGCTCGGCGCCGGCCGCGCGATCTTCGTCGCCAGAGCCCTGGTGGTCGTGCCGTGGCTCTCCCTCGCCGTCGTGCCGGTCGACTCCGCCGGCGCCGGCATCGTGCTCGTCGCCGCGGCGCAGTTCGTCTACTGCCTGTCGATGGGCGTCGAGGACCCGAACGACACTGGATACCGACAGTCCGTCGCACCCGACGCCATTCAGGGGCGGATGAACTCGACCATCCGGACGGTCAACCGGGTCGTCTTCTTCGTCGGCGCGCTCCTCGCCGGACTCCTGGCGACGCTGCTCGGTTACCGCCTGACCATCGGTATCGGCGCCGCGGTCTTCGTCGTCGCAGCGCTGATCGTCGTCGGCTCTCCGCTGTTCACGGCGAAGCTCGGAGACCACCCCAGAGGGACGTGAGCGCGAAGCGCGTCGCCCACTCCCCCGCGGCCATCACGTCGGCTACGCCTCGTCGCAGCGGAGGGCGAGGATCAGCCGCACCGTCGCCTTCAGCTGAGCGGTGATCGGCTCATCGGAGGCATTGTCGTCGTGCAGAACCTTGCTGAGCGCGGCCATCACGAGGATGACGGCGAGCTCCGCCTCGGACCTGTCGCGTGCGCGGCGAGCGGCGAGGTCGACGTACATCTCGCGCACCTCGACCATGATCCGGGTCGCGGTCGTCAGCAGCTCGGGGCGCCGGTGCAGGAGCTGCTTCATGCGGACCAGGCTGGGGCCGTGCTCCGAACCGCTGCCGATGACGTCGCACAGGGCCATGACGAGGCTGCCGGAGTGCGACAGGAACGCCTGCTCCACGTCCGGGTGGATGGTGGGGCCCTGGAATTCGAGGGCCGCTGCCGCCTTGGACGGGTAATAGTTGAAGAAGGTGCGGCCGGAGACGTCTGCCTGGTGGCAGATCTGCTCGACCGTCGTCGCGTCCAGCCCCTGCGAGTCGATGAGGCGGAAGGCCGCTTCGTGGATGGCGGTGCGGGTCTGGAGCTTCTTGCGCTCCCGGAGGCCGACGGCCTCGGGGTGGATGTCGATTGCGGTCATGATCTGATGCTTCCGACCGAGCGGAGTGGGCGGCGTCACGAGTGCACCGCCCACTCCCCCGATCAGGTCTGCGGCACCGCCCGGATGCTCCCGGTCAGGGTCGCGCCGCCCTCGTCGACCTGCTGCTGCAGCGCGGACGTCTTCCGCAGCGGCGGAACCTTGAAGAACAGGCTGAGGACGAAGGCGAGCAGGATCACTCCGAGGCCGATCGAGTAGACCAGGACCACGGAATCGTTGAACCCGACCATGAACGCCTTACTCAGGCGCGGGTCGGCGCCATTGAGGAACGAGGTGTCGCTCGTCGAGTTGTTGGCATTGGTGTCGGCCTTCTTCATCCTGTCGGCGAGCGTCGGGGTGAGCTTGTCGACGTAGTGGCCGCGCTGGCTCGCGTTCGCCCAGTTCACCTCGACCGTCCCGTTGACGACCGTGGCGTGGGCCGCCTTCGCGACCGCTGCGAGTGCTTTGGCCTCCGCCTGAGGCGTCGCCGCGGCGACCTGCTGGGCGATGATCGGCGCCGCAGCCTCCGCGGGCAGGTGCCCGGCAGCGACCTGTGCGTCGACAGCGGCGGTGACCTTCTGGGTCACGGTGGCGTCGGCGCCGGCCTTCGCCTTCGCCACGGCTGCGTCGAGCTGGTCCTGGACTCCCTTCTCGAGCGGGGTGACGAGCGGCGTCCAGAGCTGCTTCATGATCGCCTTGTTGTGGGGCGCGGTCGCGACCTCCGGCGTCAGTGCGGCGTCCAGCGCGGAGCTCAGGGTCTTCTGGTCGGCCGTCGCCGTGATGATGTTGCCCGGCAGGGCGGCGAAGAGCACCGAGAGCAGCACGGCGACACCCAGGGTTCCACCGATCTGGCGGAAGAAGGTGGACGCACCCGTGGCGACGCCCATCTGGTTCGGCGCGACCGCGTTCTGGCTCGCCAGGGTGAGCGTCTGCATCATCTGACCGAGGCCGAGACCGATGAGGAACATCGCGATCATCAGGAACCAGAGCGGCTTGTCGATGGTGAGGAAGGTCAGCACGAAGAAGCCGCCCGCCGTGAACAGCGTTCCGGTGACGGGGAAGATCCGGTACTTGCCTGTGCGGGCGATGATCTGACCCGACGCGATGGACGCGATCATCAGGCCTGCCATCATCGGCAGCGTGGCGAAGCCGGAGGCTGTCGGGCTCAGCCCGAAGACGATCTGCAGGTACAGCGGGAGGGTCAGCATGGCGCCGAACATCCCGAAGCCGACGAGCACACCGAGGACGGTCGCCATCGAGAACACCCGCGAACGGAACAGGCGCAGCGGGATGATCGCGTCGTCCTTCATGGCACGCTCGATCAGGATGAACGAGATCAGGCCGACCGCGGCGATCACGTAGGCGCTGATGGAGGCGACGGAGGTCCAGCCCCAGTCACGCCCCTGCTCTGCGACCAGCAGCACCGGCACGAGCGTCACGATGACCGCCGTCGCGCCCCACCAGTCGATGCGCGGCTTGGCGGCCTTGTGGAACTTCGGCAGGTGCAGGAAGGCGAGCACCATGAGGAGCGCGACGATTCCGATCGGGACGTTGATGAGGAACACCCAGCGCCATCCGGTGACGAAGAGGATCTGGTTCGCTCCGGCGAACAGGCCGCCGATGAGCGGGCCGATGACCGAGGAGATGCCGAAGACGGCCAGGAAGTAGCCCTGGTACTTGGCGCGCTCACGCGGAGCGAGGATGTCGCCCATGATCGCCAGCGGGAGGGACATCAGCGCACCGGCGCCGATCCCCTGGAACGCGCGGAAGGCGGCCAGCATCATCATCGACGTCGAGAACGCCGAGAGCAGCGAGCCGAGCAGGAACACGACGATTCCGAAGATGTAGAGCGGGCGGCGGCCGAAGATGTCGGACAGCTTGCCGTAGATCGGGACAGCGATCGTGGAGGTGATCAGGTACGCCGTGGTGACCCACGCCTGGTCGTTGAGTCCGTGGAGGTCGTCACCGATGGTGCGGATCGCCGTTCCGACGATCGTCTGGTCGAGCGACGACAGGAACATGCCGGCCATGAGGCCGTAGATGACGAGAAGAATCTGCCGGTGCGACATGATCGGCTTCGATTCGTGCGGCGCGGGAGCCGCGGATTGCACCCTCACGGGCGCAGTGGTTGTAGACAAGACGGGTTCCTTTTGGCGAATTGTTTTTTGCAGGCAGTGCAACAATACACGAATGCACATCTGCGTTTGCTGCAAATGCTCACAAATCGTGAAGAAAGCTCCTCCACGGCGTGATCGGACCGCTGGACAGCTCGGCGGACGCTCTCTACCGTGAGACCCATGAGCTCACGGGACACCGACTACAGCGATCTGAAAGCGCTCTTCATCAACACGACCCTCACCCGCTCCCCCGGCCGCAGCCACACCCAGTCGCTGATCGACGTGAGCGCGTCGATCATGGCCGACCAGGGGGTGCAGGTCGATCAGTTCCGCGCCGTCGACCACCCGATCGCCACCGGCGTCTACCCCGACATGCGCGAGTACGGCTGGGAGGTGGACGCCTGGCCCGACCTGTTCCCGCGGGTGCTCGCCGCCGACATCCTCGTGATCGCCGGCCCGATCTGGCTCGGCGACAACAGCAGTGAGACCAAGAAGATCATCGAGCGGCTCTACGCGCACTCGGGAGAGCTCAACGAGAAGGGCCAGTGGCTCTACTACGGCCGGACGGGCGGCTGCCTCATCACCGGCAACGAGGACGGCATCAAGCACTGCGCGTCCAACGTGCTCTACAGCCTCCAGCACATCGGCTACTCGATCCCTCCGCAGGCGGACGCCGGCTGGATCGGCGAGGCCGGGCCCGGCCCCAGCTACGGGGACGACGCGGGCGACGGCCGGCGCGTGGGGTTCGACAACGACTTCACGAACCGGAACACGACCTTCCTCACCTGGAACCTGCTCCACCTGGCCCGGCTGCTGAAGGACGCCGGCGGCTTCCCGGACTACGGCAACCAGCGCAAGGAGTGGGACGCGGGGACGCGATTCGACTTCCCGAACCCCGAATACCGGTCCTGAGGTTCGCCCATCACGGGGTGGCGTTGAGCGCCGCCCGGATGTCGATGTCGCGGGCGGATGCAGGCGAGCCGGACCCGGTGACCGGCGTTCCGGTCTTCGCGAGCAGTTCGACCAGTTGGTCGACCGTCGGGCCGTAGGAGAACTTCTCGCGGAGCACGGCGAAGGCGCCCGCCACCTGCGGCGCGGCGAACGACGTCCCCATCGCGTAGAACGTGCCCGCGCTCTTATACGGGAGCAGCACGCCGTCGCGCTTCAGGTAGTCGCCTTCACCGACCGGAGCGTAGAGGCGCGTACTCGCGGCATGGTTCGAATAGCTGGCCCGCACATGCGGCTCGAGCGTCTTGGTGGCGCCGACCGTTATCACGTTCTTCCCGCAGTTCCAGGCGCCCAGCGAGTCGAGACCGTCGTTGCCGGCCGACATGATGACCGGTATCCCCTTGGCCTTGAGCCGCCCCGCCGCATCGTCGATGGCGCGCCCGATGGTGGAGCAGGTGCCCCCTGCCCCGATCGGGTTTCCCGCGACCGACATGGTCACGGCGGCGATCTTTCCGCGATAGGTGGACTGGGTCGTCGCCACGCTGTCGATCCAGTTGAGCGCATTCACGATGGACTCCCCCGACCAGCCGTGCGCGTCGTTCACGCCCGTGGTCGTGCCGCCGCCGATCTTCACCTCGACCACCTTCGCGCCGGTCGCCGCGCCCGCCGTGGAGACCTGGGTGTAGGAGCCGTCCGCGTTGAGCTCCCACCGCACGCCCGGCTGACCCACGACAGCCCCGGCTGTCGCCGTTCCGTGAACGTCGTGGCAGGGGTTGCCCTCCGCATTCACGCACCGCGACGACGGCGCCGCCTTGCCGTCAAGGCTGCTGTAGAACGACGGGCCCGCGTAGAGGAACGAATCGTCGATCACGTTCGTCACCTCGCAGAGGTTCGGCCACGCCGTCTTGTCGGCGGCGAGCCCGAAACAGAGCTCCACCGCCACCTTCGAGTACCCTCTCGCGTCCTTCATGAGCGAGTTGCCCCCGGTGAACGCCCCATCGAGGTCGAACACGAGCTGGCCCGACCCGTCGAACCGGGCGCCCGACGCATCCGTGTACGCCCCGGACGCGTCGGCGCCCAGGTTCATGGCGATGTTCGACCGTGTCCACTGGTCGTTCTCGGGGGCGGCGACGGCGGCGACGCCGCTGCTCAGCACGATCGGGGCGACGACCGCCGCTCCGATGACCCCTCGGGTGATTGATTTCCGCATCGATGTTTCCTCACTGGCGCGCGCGATTGTCGGATCGCAGCCAGCATATCGCACATCAATGTCACAAGGGAGGCAGCGTGAACGCGAATCGGTCCTCGGCGGAGTAGCGGTACTCGTCGTCGCAGCGGTAGCCGCGCAGCCACGGCACGCCGTCGACCACGCGCAGGTAGAAGCCCTTCGGGAATTCGACGTCGGCACTCAGCGGCGCAGCGGCCACCTTGATCGACCCGGTCGGCGAGCGCCCGGCCGACAGCACCGAATCGGGCGCGTTCGGCTGCGACCGCATCGCCAGCCGGAGGTACGGGCCGGTGTCGGGCGGGCACAGCGACAGTCCCTGCTGCTGCGCCGCCGCGTACACCTCCGGGAGGGTGCCGCCGTCGCCGAGGCCCAGCTCGCCCACGCTGCGCTCGACGATGGTCAGCTCCACCGGCTCCCGCACGTCGAAGGCCTCGTGATCGAGCAGCGTCTCGGCGTGCGCGTTCAGAAGGACACCGTGCGACTGCAGGGCGGCGCGCAGCTCCGTGCGGGTGGCTCCGCCGACGCTCAGCTGGATCGGTTCGGGATTTTCCACCGGTCCAGGCTATCCGCCCGCGTCACGACCGCGCCGCGTGCGGGTCTCCAACGTATGACGACCCTCGACACCCGCTCACCCGACACCGCGAGCAGCTGCCCGCGGTGTCAGGGGCGCACCGCCTACCCGTCCATCGTCACCGTCGACCGGAGCCCGCGGTTCACGCTGGTGTGCGCGTTCTGCGGCACTGCCCGCGATCTCAACGGCCGAACATAGGATGAGGCGGTGAGAGACCGCCGATCGCCTGGGGACCCCGACGGCCTGTCGCGCCGCGGCTGGATCGTGCTCGTGGCCGCGACCGCCGGCGCCGCGGTCGTCCTGCTGTCCGTGGCCGCCTTCGCCAACGGCCTCCCCGCCGGCCATGCCCGGGCCGACCTGACGGCAGCGACCCCGTCCGGTCCCCCGCATCCGCTGGATCCCGCTCCCACGCCGCTCGGGCTGCCTCCGCGCCCCACCCATACGCCGCCGGTCGCGACCGTTCCCGAGCAACCGGTCGGCAGCATCGCCACCGGATCGTGCCTCCAGGTCTTCCCGTCGCCGTGGGCGAACACGTACCCCGTGATCGACTGCGCGTCGCCGCACATCGCCCAGGTGATCTCGCAGGGCGCGCTCCCCCAGGCCGCCGGCGCACCGTTCCCGGGCGTGCAGGCGCTCAACACCCAGGTCGGCGACCTCTGCACCGCCCCCGGCATCCTGGACTGGAACTGGGTCGCGGTCTGGAACGAGGACGTCCAGGTGGAGCTGCGCTACCCGAACAGCGCGACCCAGTGGGAGACCGGCGACCGCGCCTACAAGTGCTTCGTCGACACCTTCTCGCGCCACGAGCTCACCGGGACCGCCGTGGCGGCGCACTAGGACGTCAGGCCCTGACGTACTCCGCCAGGTGCTGTCCGGTCAGCGTCGAGCGCGTGGCGATCAGGTCCGCCGGCGTCCCCTCGAACACGACGCGGCCGCCGTCGTGGCCGGCACCGGGGCCGAGGTCCACGATCCAGTCCGCGTGCGCCATCACGGCCTGGTGGTGCTCGATGACGATCACCGACTTGCCGGAGTCGACCAGCCGGTCCAGGAGGCCGAGGAGCTGCTCGACGTCGGCCAGGTGCAGGCCGGTGGTCGGCTCGTCCAGCACGTAGACGCCGCCCTTCTCAGCCATGTGGGTGGCGAGCTTGAGACGCTGGCGCTCGCCGCCGGACAGCGTGGTCAGCGGCTGGCCGATGGTCAGGTAGCCGAGGCCGACGTCCGCCAGCCGTTGCAGGATGGCGTGGGCGGCCGGGATGCGCGCCTCGCCGCTCGCGAAGAAGGTCTCGGCGTCCTCCACCGACAACGCGAGCACCTCGCTGATGTCCAGGCCGCCGAACCGGTACTCCAGCACCGAGGCGTCGAAGCGCTTGCCTTCGCAGACCTCGCACACGGTCGAGACCCCGGCCATCACGCCGAGGTCGGTGTAGATGACGCCGGCGCCGTTGCAGTTCGGGCACGCGCCTTCGGAGTTCGCGCTGAACAGCGCCGGCTTGACGCCGTTGGCCTTCGCGAACGCCTTGCGGATCGGCTCCAGCAAGCCGGTGTACGTGGCCGGGTTGCTGCGCCGCGAGCCGCGGATGCCGGCCTGGTCGACGGAGACGACGCCTTCGCGCGGCGACACCGAGCCGTGGATGAGCGAGCTCTTGCCGGAGCCGGCCACGCCGGTGACCACGACCAGCACGCCGAGCGGGATGTCGACGTCCACGTCTTGCAGGTTGTGCGACGTCGCGCCGCGCACCTCCAGCAGCCCGGACGGCGTGCGCACCGACTCCTTGACCCGCGCGCGGTCGTCCAGGTGCCTCCCGGTGAGCGTGCCGCTCCCGCGCAGGCCCTCGATGGTCCCCTCGTAGACGATCTCTCCCCCGGCCGTGCCCGCGCGCGGCCCGAGGTCGACGACATGGTCGGCGATGACGATCATCTCCGGCTTGTGCTCGACCACCAGCACCGTGTTGCCCTTGTCGCGCAGCTGCACGAGCAGTTCGTTCATCCGGCGCATGTCGTGCGGGTGGAGGCCGACCGACGGCTCGTCGAAGACGTAGGTGATGTCGGTGAGCGACGACCCCAGGTGGCGGATCATCTTGGTGCGCTGCGCCTCCCCGCCCGACAGTGTGCCGGACGGCCGGTCGAGCGACAGGTAGCCGAGGCCGATGTCCACGAACGAGTCGAGCGTGCCCTGCAGGCTCGCCAGCAGCGGCGCCACCGACGGCTCCTCCAGCCCCCGCACCCACTCCGCCAGGTCGCTGAGCTGCATCGCACACACGTCGGCGATGCTGACGCCGCGGACCAGCGACGACCGCGCGCCCGCGTTGAGCCGCGTCCCCGCGCACTCCGGGCAGGGCGCGAAGGTGACTGCGCGCTCGACGAACGCCCGGATATGCGGCTGCATGGCCTCGATGTCCTTCGACAGCATCGACTTCTGGACGCGCGGCACGAGGCCCTCGTAGGTGAGGTTGATCCCGTTGATCTTGACCTTCACCGGCTCCTTGTAGAGGAAGTCGTGCAGCTCGGTCTCCGAGTAGTCCCGGATCGGCTTGGCCGCGTCGAAGAAGCCGGACTCGCTGAACATCCGCACCGACCAGCCGTCCGCGGTGTAGCCGGGCACGGTGATCGCGCCGCCCGACAGCGACTTCGACTCGTCGTAGAGCTGGGTGCGGTCGATCTCGGAGGCGGTGCCCATCCCCTCGCAGCGCGGACACATGCCGCCGGTCTGCTCGAAGCTGCGCTTCACCGTCCCCTTGCCCTCGATGGAGATGGCGCCGGAGCCGCGCACGGTCGGGATGTTGAACGAGAAGGCCTGCGGAGAGCCGATGTGCGGCTGCCCGAGCCGGCTGAACAGGATGCGCAGCATGGCGTTGGCGTCGGTGACCGTGCCGACGGTGGAGCGCGCGTTGGCGCCCATCCGCTCCTGATCGACGAGGATCGCCGTGGTGAGCCCTTCCAGCACATCCACGTCCGGCCGCGCGAGCGACGGCATGAAGCCCTGCACGAACGCGCTGTAGGTCTCGTTGATGAGGCGCTGCGACTCGGCGGCGATGGTCCCGAACACCAGCGAGCTCTTGCCGGAGCCGGACACCCCGGTGAACACGGTCAGCCGGCGCTTCGGGAGCTCGACGCTGACGTCCTTGAGGTTGTTCTCACGCGCGCCGCGGACCCGGATGACGTCGTGGCTGTCCGCCCGCTCCTGTCCGCCCTCGGCCGTGGTCGCGCTGGTCGCCGTGGTCATCGCTGATCTCCGTCCGTTCGGTGTCAATCCGATCTAACCAGGTGACCGCGGCCCGCTCCCCTCCCCCGCGACCGCAGCGTCGCGAGAATGGGTCTGATATGCACAGGAGATTTTCAGTATTCTGCGCGTAAGCGGCCATCCGACAACGTGGCCGAACGACTGAAAGGTGCGTGCGATGTCCTCCACCGATCCTCTCGACTCCGCCGTCCGCGACCTCTCGCTGGACGCCTCGGAGATGACCCGTTCGGCCATCAACGCGATCCGGGCCGTGATGGGCGTCAGCGGCGCCGTCGCGGTCATCCTCGGCGTCGTGCTGCTGTTCTGGCCCGCCAAGACCATCGCCGTGCTGGCGGTGTTCCTCGGCATCTACTTCCTCATCGCCGGCATCATGCGCCTCGGCGTCGGGATCTTCGCCCGGGGCATCGGCGGCGGCATCCGCACGCTCAACATCATCCTCGGCGTGCTGCTGGTGTTCGTCGGCATCGTGACCCTGAAGAACGTGTCGACCGCCGCGACCGTGCTGGTGATCTTCGCCCTCGCCTTCATCGGCGTCGGCTGGATCATCGAGGGCATCATGGCGTTGGTGGAGGCCGGGCGCGCCCGCTCCGCCGGATGGGCGATCGCCTACGGCATCCTCAGCATCGTCGCGGGACTCGTGGTGCTGTTCCTGCCCGCGTCGTCGGCTGTCTTCCTGATCCTGTTCGCCGCGATCGCACTGATCGTGCTCGGCATCATCGGGATCGTTCGGGCGTTCACGTTCGGCCGCGAGGTGCTGAAGACGTCCGCAGCTCCCGCTGCGCCCGCCGCCGCCTAGCGTCGCGCCTTCACCGGCAGGTGCCGGTCCCACCAGTCCAGGATGATCTCGAACCGCTCGCGACGGTGCCGCGGGCGGCCGCTGCGGCTCAGCTCGTGGTCCTCGCCGGGGAAGATCACGAGCTCGGCCTCGACGCCGCCGCGCTTCAGCGCCGCGTAGTACCGCTCGGCCTGGCCGAGCGGGCAGCGCAGGTCGCTGGACGAGTGCAGCACCAGGGTGGGCGTCCGTACTCGGTCGACCACGGCCTGCGGGCTCTGCGCCGCGATCCCGACCGGATCGGTGCCGGTGTACTCGTCGCTGAAGAAGCTGCCGATGTCGCTGGTGCCGATGAACGCGGCGGGGTCGAGGTAGCCGCGCTCCACGATCGCGCCCGCGAACCGGTGGTCGTGCGCGATCGTCCACGCGGTCAGGTAGCCGCCGTAGGAGCCGCCCATCACGCCGACGCGCTCGGCGTCGAGGCCGGGGGTCTCCGCGATCGCGCCGTCCAGGAAGTCCAGGACGTCCGCCAGGTCGACGGTGCCCATCCGTTGCCGGATGACGCGGCCGTGGTCCTGGCCGTAGCCGGCCGAGCCGCGCGGGTTGCACATCACTACGGCGTAGCCAGCTGACGCGTAGACCTGCGCCTCGTCGAAGAGCGCCGCGGTGTAGGCCGCGAACGGGCCGCCGTGGATGTTCAGGAGCACAGGATGGGGTCCTGCGCCCTCCGGCGCCACGACCCAGCCGTGGATCGGATAGCCGTCGCGGCCCGTCACCGTGAGCTCGCGCGGGGCGATCACGCCCGCCGAGCGCAGGGCGCGGGAGAAGTCGGTGAGCCGCCGGAGGCCGTCGTCGTCGATCACGGCGACGTCGCCCGCGGTTCCGGCGTCGGAGACGCTCGCCACGATCGTCCCGCCCGCCGCGCCGGCGCCGCTCACCACGGTGAGGTCGTCGGTGAGCCTGCGTGCAGTGCCGTCGGCCTCCACCTCGGTCAGGACGAGCGCGCCCCGGCGGCGGTCGCACACCAGCACGCTGTCGTCGCGGAAGGCGACGATGTCCGACTCGGTGAGGTCGACCGTCTCCGGATCGGTCAGCAGGCGCGGAGCCGCCCCCGGGTGGTCGATCACGTACAGCGCGGTGTTCTTGGCCACGAAGTCCCGGCCGCCCTGGCCCACGTCCTGCGCGCTGAAGTAGAGCGCGCCGTTGAGGCCGTAGGCGACGGCGACGACCGAGAAGCTGCCGTGCTCCCCCGTGGCGTCGGAGGGCTCCCTGCCGCCGTCGACGGGCACCAGGAAGACGTTCGAGCGGAGGTCGTCGTCGCGGGTGTCGTGCCGGGACGAGACGAACGCGAGGGTCGCTCCGTCCGGCGAGAACGCGATCGTCGAGTCGTCCCAGTCCCCGCCGGTCAGCGCGCGCGGTGTCGCCACCGCCGGCGCCGGACGGGTCGAGCCGTCGGCCTCCGCGATCGGGGCCACCGGAGGCTCGGCCCAGACGTCGGGGACCGACACGAGGTAGACGTGCGAGCGCCGGTCGGTGATGTAGCCGAGTCCATTGGCCTGATATTTCAGCGTGTCGATCCGGCGGGCCCGCTCCCCGTTGGGCTCGATGCCCTCCACCGTGCCGTAGCGCCCCTGCTCCGGATCGCGGCTCACGAACGCGAGCGAGCGGCCGTCCGGAGCCCAGGCGAACTCGCTCACGCCGAGCTTGCGGTCGGTGGCGACCACCGGCTCGCCGCCTGCCGCGTCGACCACCATGAGCTGCGACGGCGACTTCGGGCCGCCGCGCAGGAACGCGATCAGACGCCCGTCCGGCGAGAACTGCGGAGCGCTGTCCCGGAAGCCGCGCGTGAGTCGTCGCGGCGCCGCATGCCCGGACAGCGGGATGTTCCAGAGCTGCCCGATCGTCGCGTCCGCGGCGAGCGAGGGATGCGTGACCGAGACGACCGCGCGGCCGCCTGCCGGGTGGACGGTGGGACGCGAGACTCCGGTCAGGAGCTCGAGGTCGGCGGGCCTCATTCGCTGATCGGCTCGAAGCTGGAGACGTCGCCGACGAGACGGGTGTGGTCGGCCGGCACCGGGTCGACCACGGCCGACGCGACCTCCGCAGCGAACTCGCCGACGTTGTAGAGGCGGCCGGCGGCCTCCTTGCGGGCGTCGATCGCGCCCGGGTTCAGCCGGTTGAGCAGCGTCGCGGTGATGGTGCCCTCGATCATGTCGCCGGAGACCACGACGAACTCGACGCCCTTCGCGTCGAGCTCCGGGAGCAGCGCCCGCAGCGCGTCCTCGCCCGCCCGCTTGCTCAGTGCGACGGCCTCGTACTCGGGCATGGTCGGCGTCGAGCGGATGAAGTGCGCCTGGTGGCTGGTGACGAACACGACGCGCGAGCCGGCGGCCATCAGCGGCAGCGCCGAGGTCAGGACGTTGACCTGCGCGTCGCGGTTGAGCTGCATGGCGTAGTCCTCGGCCATCCCGGATTCCATGCCGCCGGAGGCGTTGAGGACGAGGATGTCGAGGCCACCCCATTCGGCGTCGATCGCCCGGAACAGCGCGCCGACCGAGGTCGGGTCGGTGAGGTCGGCGCCGACCGTGATCGCGGTGCCGCCCTGCTCGCGGATCGCGTCGGCCAGCTTGACCGCGCGCGCCTCCTTGTTGCGGTAGTTGATCGCGACCGCGGCGCCGGCGTCGGCCAGATACTGCACGGTGTCGGCGCCGATGCCGCGCGACGAACCGGTGACGAGGGCGCGTTTGCCGGTGAGGCTGCCCTGATCGAGCGGGCTGGCGGACGCGGAAGCGTTGGACACGGGTACTCCTAGAGCGTTGGACGACACGGCTTTCTGAGACTACCAAGTGCGTTCCGTCCGGTGGGCCGCGGGAATGCTAGCGTTCTAGCAAGTACATAGTGATGTGTAGGGAGGGGGCCGCTCATGGACATCACGTCCTTCGCCTGGATCGCCTGGCTCGTGCTCATCCTCGTGTTCGTGATCATCGAGATGCTGACGCTCGACTTCGTCTTCCTCATGATCGCGATCGGCAGCTTCGGAGGGCTGATCGCCGGGTTCTTCGGTGCGCCGTGGTGGCTGCAGCTCATCATCGCTGCCGTGATCTCGGTGGTCCTGGTGTTCTTCATCCGGACGCCGTTGCTGCACAGGCTGAAGCGCGGCGGCGACCCCACCAAGAGCAACGTGGACGCGCTGATCGGCATGAACGGCGTCGTCGTCTCGACCGTCTCGCGCACCGCGGGCCTGGTCAAGCTGTCCGTCGGGGAGACCTGGACCGCGCGGCTCTCGCCCGCCCAGTCCGGCCCCGCCGAACTGGTGCCCGGCGAGCATGTCATCGTCCTGAGCATCGAGGGCGCGACGGCCGTCGTCGCCCCGTCACCGGTGTCGGCGGGAGCCGGCGACCTCACCGAGAGGAGCCTGACGTGACCGAAGTCACCCAGCTCGTCGTGACCATCGTCGTCTCGATCATCATCCTGGTGATCGCGATCTTCGTGCTGGTCACGCTGTTCCGCGCCATCCGGATCATTCCGCAGGCGCGGGCCGGGGTGGTGGAGCGGCTGGGCCGGTACCACAAGACGCTCACCCCCGGCCTCAATGTCGTCGTCCCCTTCATCGACAAGGTGCGCCCGCTCATCGACCTCCGCGAGCAGGTCGTCTCCTTCCCGCCGCAGCCGGTCATCACCGAGGACAACCTGGTCGTCTCGATCGACACGGTCGTCTACTTCCAGGTCACCGACGCCCGCGCTGCGACGTACGAGATCGCCAACTACCTCGGCGCCGTCGAGCAGCTCACCACGACCACCCTGCGTAACGTGGTCGGCGGCCTGAACCTCGAGGCCGCCCTGACCAGCCGCGACAACATCAACGGCCAGCTCCGCCTGGTGCTCGACGAGGCCACAGGCAAGTGGGGCATCCGAGTATCCCGCGTCGAGCTGAAGGCGATCGACCCGCCCGTGTCCATCCAGGACTCGATGGAGAAGCAGATGCGCGCCGAGCGCGACCGTCGTGCGCTGATCCTGACGGCCGAGGGCACGAAGCAATCCGAGATCCTCAACGCGGAAGGCATGCGGCAGGCCTCGATCCTCAAGGCGGAGGGCGACGCGAAGGCGGCCGTGCTGCGCGCAGAGGGCGAGGCGAAGGCGATCACCACCGTCTTCAGCGCCATTCACGCGGGCAACCCGGACAACCTGCTGCTCGCCTACCAGTACCTGCAGACGCTGCCGAAGCTGGCCGAGGGCTCCGCGAACAAGCTCTGGATCATCCCGAGCGAGCTCACGGAGGCGCTGAAGGGCATCGGCCAGGCGCTCGGGCCGAAGGGCGCGCCCGCGGCCGGGCTCGACATGGTCCCGGCCGGCACGCAGGCCGCGCCGTCCGCGGAGGCGGCTGCCGCTACAGCCCCGACTCCCCCGTCCGCTCCCCCGGCGTGACGTTCCTCGACGGGCCGCGGCCGCGAATCATCGCGCACCGCGGCCTGGCGTCGGAGGCGCCGGAGAACACCCTGCTCGCGTTCCTGAAGGCGCTGAGCGCCGGTGCGACGCACCTGGAGACCGACGTGCACGCGTCGGCGGACGGGGAGGCGGTGATCAGCCACGACCCCGACCTGTCCCGGGTGGCCGGCCGGGACGTGCGTGTCGAGCAGCTCACTCTGGCCGAGCTGCGGCGCATCCCGCTCGGCCACGGCCAGTCGTTCTCCCCGCTGGCCGAGGCGCTGGACGCCTTCCCGGAGGCGCGCTTCAACATCGACATCAAGGACGAGCGCGCCGCGGCCCCGGCCGCCGCCGCGATCGTGAAGACGCGCGCGGCCGACCGGGTCCTCCTCACGAGCTTCTCGGCGGCGCGTCGGAGGGCCGCCACCTCCGCGCTCCCCGACGTCGCGGTGTCGCCCTCCGTCTCGGAGTTCGTGCCGGCGCTGATCGGCTCGAAACTCGGGGTGCGCCCCCTCACCCGGCGTGCGCTGCGCGGGTTCGCCGCCGTGCAGATCCCGGAGCGCCGCGGCCCGGTGCGCCTGGTCACCGCCCGCACGGTGCGCGCCATCCAGGCCGTGGGAGCCGAGGTGCATGTCTGGACGGTCGACGATGTCGCCGACATGACGCGGCTGCTCGACCTGGGAGTCGACGGAATCGTCACCAACCGCTGCGACCTCATGAAAGCCCTGGTCAGCGCTCGGAAGTGAGCCGCAGACCCTTTAGTGACGCTGTGAGCCCACTGAGAGAAGGGCGCACCCGGAAAGAGAATCCCCAGCTTGCTGGTTTATAAATGGTGACGATTCGCGCGAAGAGGAGACCACACGATGGCTGATCGCAGTTTGCGCGGAATGAGGCTTGGCGCCCAGAGCTTACAGAGCGAAGAAGGCGTCGTCTACTCTCCGCGTTCCCGTTACACCTACCTGTGCCCCGACTGCGGCCTGGAGACCGATATGGTCTTCTCCGCCGAGGCCGAACCTCCCAAGGGATGGGAGTGCAAGCACTGCGGCCACGAGGCCCGCTTGCTGGTCGACGACAAGCCCGTCGAGATCGACCACTCGGACGTCAAGACGCCGCGCAGCCACTGGGACATGCTCCTGGAGCGCCGCACCCGGGCCGAGCTCGAAGAGCTCCTCGAGGAGCGGCTCCAGTACCTGCGCGCACGCCGCGGGACGGCCGAGCACAAGTACTCCGCCTGACCGTCGCACCACGTCAAGCCGCTCTCACCGTTCTGGTGGGAGCGGCTTTCTCGTGAGCGGCGCCGGCAGTCTGCGGCACAGTGCGGCCGCCAGCAGGCCGAAGAGCCCGAGACCCGCGACGAGGAACTCGATGCCGCGGCTGAGCAGCGTGGACGGCGTCGTCGTGGTGCCGAGCGGCACGTCCGCGACCATGTGGCCGGGCCGGAACGGCGGGATCATGGTGATCGTCCTCCCGTCCGGCGCGATGATCTGGCTGCTGCCGACGGTCGAGATGTTCACCAGGGCCCGCCCGGACTCGATCGCGCGCAGCCGGGCGATCGCCAGCTGCTGCTCGTTCTCGTCGGTCTTGCCGAAGTCCGCGTTGTTGGTCTGCGCCAGGATGACCTGGGCGTCGTCGCTCATCATGTCGGTGAGGAGCTGGTCGTCCACGATGTCGAAGCAGATCGAAATGCCGGCGCGCACTCCCCCGACGTCGAAGACGTTGTCGCGCGTTCCCGGCGTGTAGTCGCGGCCGATCAGGTCGATGAGCGACGGCGCGAACGGCCGCCAGAACGACCGGTCGGGCACGTACTCGCCGAACGGCACGGGGTGCTTCTTGTCGTAGTAGTCGACGGCGCCCTTGCCGGCCTCCCACTGCAGCGACGTGTTGAAGTACTTGCCGTCGCGGTAGGTGATCGTCCCGACGATGAAGGGCGCGCCGAACTTGCGGCTCAGCGCGTCGAGGACGGAGGCCGAGCCCGGGTCGCGCGTCGGGTCGGGCTGGGCGGCGCCCTCCGGCCAGACCACCATGTCGAGCTTCTTGGCGCCGGTCGACTGGGATGCCGGGATCTTCAGCGTCTCGGTGATCTGGGTGTCCAGCACCGCGCCCTCCGGGGCGTTGTCGAAGTAGCCGGCGGGTCCATTGCCCTGCACGGCGGCGATCCGGGTGGTGCCGTGCGTCGTCGCCGGCCACGACGGCACGGCCAGCACCACGGCGATCGCGCCGAGCGCCACGGCGCCGCGCAACAGCGCGCGGACATCGACGGCGAAGAACAGCTCGAGGAGGAGCGCCACCAGCCACACCATCACGAAGCTCAGCCCCGAGATGCCGAGCCAGGCGACCAGCGGGGCGTACGGGCTGAGCGACTGCGACTCCGCCACCCGGCCCCAGGAGAATCCGCCGTACGGCCAGTTGCCGGTCACGTACTCCCGCAGCACCCAGAGCCCGGCGACGATCACGGGCACCATCCCCAGCCGGCCGGCGATGCCGGGCCACGCCTTCGGCACCCAGCGGTAGGCCAGCGTGAGGAGGACGCCGCCCGCGCCCCAGAACAGCGCCTCCAGCGTCGAGAGCGCGACCCACGGCACGGGGCCGAGATAGAGCGACGTCCAGGAGACGTGCACCAGATAGAACGCCTCGCCGGCGAGCCAGCCGACCAGGAACGCATTTCCGGACGTCCGCCCGCGCTGCGCGAGCAGCACCATCCCGATGCCGACGAAGGTCAGCGGCCACAGGTTCTGACCGGGGAAGCCGGCGGCGAGGACGGGCCCCGCTCCGATCGCGACGAGGATCGCGAGCCAGAGCGGCAGCGGCGCCGGCGGCAGCGCAGCGCGCCGCGATCGGCGGGCGCGCGGCGTTCGGGTCACGAAGGGAGAGCTTAAAGCATCGCGCTCTGCGTCCCGCACAGCCACAGGACCCGGGTTCTCAGGCAACGCGTCTCCCTCAGGCAACGGCGGAGTACGCGACGATCCCGCGGCGGATCGACTCCAGCGCCTGCCGAGCCGTGCGGCCGACGTTGCCCTGCGCGACCAGCGAGAGCTGGTCGAGGAGGTCGATCGTCTGCTTCGCCCAGCGGACGAAGTCGCCGGCGGCCATGTCGGCCTCGCGCAGCACGACGTCCAGCGCCGCCCCGCGCGCCCACTGGTGCATCGCCAGCGCCAGCGCCGTGGAGACGGGCTCGCTGCCCGGGAGGCGGTTGTCGCGCTCCAGGTCGTCCAGCCGGGCCCAGAGGTCGGTCGTGCGCTCCAGGGCCGGGCGGAAGGCGCCGCGCGGGAGGTTGCGGTCGTGGGCGAGCCCGTCGTCGCGGCGCGGCTCAAAGACGAGTGCGCACGCCATCGCGGCCAGGCCCGCGGCGTCGAGCTCCTTCCAGTAGCCGCGGCGCAGGCACTCGGCGACGAGCAGGTCCCGCTCGCCGTAGATGCGCTTGAGGGTGCGGCCGTGCACGGTCAGTTCCGTCTCGCCGTCCTCCGTCGTCAAGTAGCCGAGCTCCAGGAGCACGTCGGAGACCCGGTCGAAGACCTTCGCGACGGCACCGGTGCGGGACTGGATCTGGGCGCTCAGCCGGTCGGTGTCGCGCTTGAGCTTCCACCAGCGCTCCGACCAGCGGCCGTGCTGCTCGCGATCGGGGCAGCGGTGACAGGGGTGCTCCCGCATCCGCTTCCGCAGCGCGGCGAGCTGACGCTGGCGCCGCTCGCGGTCGGCCTTAGAGGCGTTCTCGATGCGCTGGCCCTTCTTCTCCAGGTCGCTGAGCTCGCGGCGGATGCGCGAGTACTCGCGGAAGTCGCCGAGGTGGCACTCCATCGCCTTCTCGTACCCGGCGAGGGACTCCTCCTGTTGACGCACCTTGCGGGCGAGGTCGACCACCGCGCGGTCGGCCTGGAACTGCGCGAACGACGACTCCAGGATCTCGCGCGTGCGCACCCGCCCGAACTGGTCGATGAGATTGACGGCCATGTTGTAGGTGGGCCGGAAGCTCGAGTTGAGCGGATAGCTGCGCCGGGAGGCCAGCGACGCGACCGACTGCGGGTCGAGGCCGTCCTCCCACTGGATGACGGAGTGTCCCTCGACGTCGATGCCGCGGCGCCCCGCACGGCCGGTGAGCTGGGTGTACTCCCCCGGCGTGATCGGCACGCGCGCCTCGCCGTTGAACTTCTCCAGCTTCTCCAGCACCACGGTGCGGGCGGGCATGTTGATGCCCAGCGCGAGCGTCTCCGTCGCGAAGACCACCTTGACGAGCTTGCGGCGGAAGAGCTCCTCCACCACCTCTTTGAAGGCGGGCAGCATGCCGGCGTGGTGGGCCGCGACGCCGCGCTCCAGGCCCTCCAGCCATTCCCAGTAGCCGAGCACCGCCAGGTCCTCGTCCAGCAGGGTGCGGCAGCGCTCCTCGACGATGGCGCGGATCTCGTCGCGCTCGCGCTGCTCGGTGAGCCGCACGCCCTCGCGCAGGGTCTGGCGGACGGCGGCGTCGCAGCCGTTGCGGCTGAAGATGAAGAAGATCGCGGGCAGGAGGTTGTGCTCGTTCAGCATCCGGACGAAGTCGGCCCGGTTCATCCGGAACGTGTCCGGGCGGCCGCCGCGCGAGTGGTACCGCCCGACATCGCGCATCTGCCGGCTGGAGAGCGTCCGGCCGCCGTAGCGCGCCATCTGCACGAGCTCGGGGTTCACCCGGTTGGTCGAGGCGAGCCCGGACGAGTCGAACAGGTCGATCAGCTTGGAGCGCATCAGGATGTGCTGCTCCAGCGGCACCGGGCGCTCCTCGGAGACCACGACGTCGGTGTCGCCGCGCACCGCCTGCAGCCAGTCGCCGAACTCCTCGGCGTTGGAGACCGTGGCGCTGAGCGAGACCATCCGCACCGCCTGCGGCAGGTGGATGATGACCTCCTCCCAGACGGCCCCGCGGAACCGGTCGGCCAGATAATGCACCTCGTCCATCACCACGTAGGCCAGATCGCTGAGGAGGTCGGAGTCCGCGTACAGCATGTTGCGGAGCACCTCGGTGGTCATCACCACGATGCGGGCGTGCGAGTTGATGTTGGTGTCGCCGGTCAGCAGGCCGACGGACTCCGGGCCGTAGGCCTCGACGAACTCCTGGAACTTCTGGTTGCTCAGCGCCTTCATCGGCGTGGTGTAGAACACCTTCGCGTTGGCCTCGCGCATGGCGAGGAACACGGCGAACTCGGCGACGATGGTCTTGCCCGCACCGGTCGGCGCGGCCACGAGCACGCTGCTGCCGTTCTCCAGGCTCGCGCACGCCTCGCGCTGGAACGGGTCGAGGTCGAAGCGCAACCCGGCCCGGAACGTCTCCAGCACGGGCTGTTGCGCCCGTTGCCGCGAGGCGGCGAAGCGTTCGGCCGGGGAGAGCTGCTGCTGGTCGGTCACGCGACCAGCCTATGCCGCGAGCTCGGCCTCCAGCCGCATCGCCGCCTTGGCCGCGCGGCGGTCGTGCAGCCAGGCGACCCCGTAGGCGCCGAAGTAGAGCAGCACCATCGGAACCGCCAGCAGGAACATCGAGAGCACGTCGGCCGCGGGCGTCGCGATGGCGGTGAAGAGCGCGATCATGATGATCGCCCAGCGCCAGGACCCGATGATCGACTTAGCGCTCAGCACGCCGACGAAGTTGAGCAGCACCAGGAACACCGGCAGCACGAAGGCGACGCCGACCGCGAGGACGAGCTTGGTCACGAAGTCGATGTAGGTCTTGGCGTCGATGATCGCCGCGTCCTGCTCGGGCGCGAAGCTGGTCAGGAGGCTGACCATGTGCGGCACGAGCAGCCAGCCGGCCACGCCTCCCGCGATGAACAGCGGCACCGCGGTGAAGAAGAAGCCGAACGCGTACTTGAGCTCTTTGCGCGTCAGTGCGGGCACGAAGAACGCCCAGATCTGCCACAGCCAGACCGGGCTGGAGATGATGATGCCGATGGTGACCGCCATCTGCATCTTCAGGTCGAAGGCTCCGGTGATGCTGCCGTAGTTCAGGAGCGCCTCGCGGCCCTGCTGCTTCGCGATCTCCGTGATCGGAGCGCGCAGCGCGTCCATCACGGGACCGGCGAGGATCCAGCCCGCTACCGCGCCGACCAGGAGGCCGAGCGCAGCGCGGAACAGACGTTTACGAAGCTCGACGAAATGCTCGGCCAGCGACATCCGGCCTTCGCGGTTCTTGCCTCGCTTGGTGGAGGCCACGCAGCTACTGCTTCGGCTTGGACTCGGTCGAGTCGTTGGTGGTCGGCGCAGCGGGCGCAGAGGTGGTGGGAGCGGCGGTCGACGCGTCGGTGTTCGCGCTGTCGTCCTTGCCGTCCTTCTTCATCTCGTCGACCTCGCCCTTGAAGATGCGCATGGACTGACCGATGCTCTTCGCGAGGGCGGGAAGCTTGGGCGCACCGAAGAGAAGGAGGATGACCGCGAGAATGATGAGCAAGTGCCATCCGGTGAGGCCGCCGAGCATGATTTACGTCCTTCTGTTCAGGTACGAGTAGCGGAACGGGTCCGCTCTCACGAGTATTTTACCGCGCATGACTCGACGATCTCTGCGAGCTTGCCGTGCGACCTGACGATCGGCCACCGCCTGCTCGCGTTCGGCGCGGAGCACGTCCGCATCGGCGAAGACCGCGCTGTGAAACTCAGCGTACCGCATGTCAGCCGAGCGTTGGCTGAGGATGTCCGCCTTCTCGATCAGCGCGCTCGCCTCGCGCCCTGCGGCCATCGCCTTGCGGAACAGCCACCAGCCGAAGAACGCGAGCATGCCGAGCAGGCCGAGCACCAGCACGACCCAGATCACGACCCACGACCACCACGGCATGCTCGGAGCCTAACGGTAGCGGTCGGCGCCCGCACGCGCCCAGTCCGCGACGAGCCGGCGGGCCTCGGGAGGGTCGAGCACCGTGAGCACCCCGGCGAGGCCGGCCACCAGGCGCTTGAGGCCGTGGAAGTGGGCGACGCGAACGCTCGTGCGAATCACGCCGTCGCGCTCCTCGCGCGGCGCGCCCTCCGGGATGTAGTCCTCGATGAGCGGGATCGCGGACGCGGACACCTCGACGGTGACGAGCTGGTCCTCCGGCGTGCCCTCGAACAGCGTCTCCGGCAGCTTGAGGTCGCCCGGCCGGTAGGTGATCGGCTCCTGGGTCGTCATCAGGCCGTCGATGCGGTCGAGGCGGAAGGTGCGGATCGCCGTGCGCAGGTGGTCCCAGCCGCGCAGGTACCAGTCCTGGTCGGCGGACTCGACGCGCAGCGGGTCGACGCGGCGGCGCTCCCGCTCCCCGCGCGAGTTGAGGTAGTCGAACTCGAGCTGCGTGCCGGCGATGACGGCCTCGCGGATGGTCGCGAGCGCCTCGTCCGACTCGGAGCGCGCGACGGCGACCTGGCTCGGAGCGGCGGACGCGCCGCGGGCCAGCTTGGCCATCAGCGAGCCGATCACGTCGCGGTCGGCGTTCTCGGGCAGCGCGGTGAGGTACTGGAGGCCGGCGATCAGCGCGGCGGCCTCCCGCGCGGAGAACCGCGGCGAGTCGTCGATCGCGACCTGGTGGGTGAGGACGATGCGGTCGTTCTCCTCGAAGTCGTCCCAGGAGATGTCGAACAGGTCGCCCGGCTGGTACGCGTTCGTCTCGCCGGGGATGCCGGAGACGGCGATGAGGCGCACGGCGTCGCGCATGCTCTCCTCGTCCACGCCGAAATGCTCCGCCGCCTCGGCGACGGTGACCCGGTCGCGGTCCATCAGGTACGGGACCAGCGCGAGCAGGAACGCCAGCTTGTCCTGCGCCTGCATCGGGCGCCTGCGCTCAGCCACGGGCCGCCCCCTCCCCCGCGTCTGCGGCGCTCTCGTGCGCCTCGGCGACCGTCACCAGCCGCTCGACCACCTTGTCGCGCAGCTCCTCCGGGGCCAGCACCAGCACCTCGGGACCGAAGGCCGCGAGCTGGTCGGCGAGGATGTTGATGTCGGAGAAGTTCACCGTGAGCCGGAAGGCCGCGCCCTCGTGCCGGGCCGGGACGGCGTCGCCGTAGCGCTTGCGCAGCCGGGTCGCGGCGTCGGTGCCCGCGGTCACCTCGATCTCGGCGACGTTCGCCGCCCAGATCCGCTCCAGGTCCTCCAGCGCCCGCTCGGCGAAGTCGTCGCCCTCCGGCGTGAACGTGCGGTTCGTGACCTTGACCGGCCCGACCATGCGCGAGAGCAGGAAGGTGCGCGAGCCGCCGGCCTCCTGGTCGATGCCCTGCAGGTGCCAGCGGCCCTGGTGCTGCACGAGCGCGAGCGGAGCGATCGTGCGCACGCGCGACGCGCTCTCACCGGGCTTGAGGTACGGGAACTGGACGATCGCGTTGCGCTCCAGCGCCTGGCTCAGCGGCTCGAAGGCGCTCTCGCGCGCCCGCAGCCGCGGGGCGTAGCCGACGACCGGCTCGTCGGCCTCCACGCCGAGCGAGCGCAGCTTCATCAGGGCGCGGCGCGACTCCCCCGACAGCGAGCCCTCGCGCCACACCGTGGCGGCGAGCCCGAGCAGGGTGATCTCCATCGGGGAGAACACCACGTCGGCCGGGAGGTCGTATGCGCCTTTGGGGATGCGGTAGCGCAGTAGCTGGTTGTTGCCGGCGGCCTCCGGCGACTCGACCGTCTCCAGAGGGACGCCGAGCTCGCGGATGTCGTCCTTGTCGCGCTCGAACTGGCGCTCCAGGCTGCTGTTGTCGCCGTGCACCTCGTAGCGCTGGCGGTAGCCCTGGACGGTCGAGAGGATCTCGTTCTTCGTCAGGCCGTTCTCGGTCGCGAGCAGCGCCAGCACGAGGCTGAAAAGACGCTCCTCGACCGGGACGCGCGCGGGCGAAGACGAGGATCGGGGCACCCGACCATCCTAGTCGGGACTCAGCGGACTCCGAGGATGTCGACGACCCAGGCCTGTGCGTCGAAGTTGTTGTCCTTCGGCGTCTCGATCACGAGCTGCGAGCCGACCTTCTGGCCCACGAGCTTTCCGAGCATCGACTGCGGCAGCGCAGACACGTTGTCGTTGTTCTGGATCTGCAGCTGACCGGTCGACATGTTGACCAGGCCGGGACCGCCGTTGCTCCAGCTCTTGGTGGTGACCGACTTCGAGTCCCAGCCGACCGCCGTGTACTGCAGCGTGACGATGCTGTCCTTCTTGACCGTGGCGCCGTCCCCGGCCTTCAGGACCTCGCTGCGCACCGTGGTGGGGGCGCCGCCGGACGACGGGATGGTGACTCCGGGCTGCCCGGTCGGCGCAAGCACGACCGTCGGGAATCCCGACACGGACGGTCGCACGGCGCCGTTGGCAGCGGAGAGCGAGGTGTTGATCACATCGAAGACGAAGATCTGCGTCGTACCCGAGCCGGACGCGTCCGATCCGTTGTCCTTGGGCGACACCGCCACCGAGACACGCGATCCGACGGTCGTGCACTGCAGTCCACGGGCGATCGCACCGGTGACGCCGCTTCCCGAGGTGTTCATCGGGAGCACGACCGAACTGCTCCCGTAGCCGGTCCCGGCGACCTGGCCGCTCTGGCCGTCGAGCTGGGTGTAGCCGAGCTCCACCAGCTGACCGGTGTGGACCATCGTGCCGGACCCCTGGGTGAGCACCGTGCGCTCGGACGTGGCCGCGTCGACCGGTGTCGGAACGGTGACCTTCGGCTTCTGGCCGATCTTCCCGCTCGCCGTCACCAGATCCGACGCCTGCCCGCTCTTGAGTGCGGAGCCGCAGTCGGTGTTGGGGTCGGACGAGCATCCGGTCAGCGCCGCGGCGGCGATGCCGAGGGCGAGGAGGGCGACGGACGATCTTCCGAGTGCGGTAGCTCTGCGCACGGGTCCTCTTTCGATGCGAGCATTCTCGATGCGAGCGGTGGGGGGTTGTCGTCTCAGGCGGCGCGCCTGACGACCTCAACCATGCTAGTCGACGTGCGGGTCGCGCTCGTCACCTGGCGCGTCGGCGGCCGGGGCGTCCACGCCGTCGCGCGCGAGCGTCGCGCTGGCCTCGGCCTCCCGCATCCGCTTGCGCAGGCTCTTCGGGCTGGACTGCCGCTCGCCCAGGGCTCCCGGCGTCCAGGCCTCGACGTCGGCGTCGTCGTAGTCGCTCTTCGACGGGCGGCGCTTGAGCTCGGGGAGGACGGTGTCCGGCGCCAGGCGGCGTGCGGTGATCAGGAAGCCGGTGTGCGCGATCATCCGGTGGTCCGGCCGCACGGCGAGGCCCTCGACGTGCCAGCCGCGGACCATCGTCTCGCTCGACTGCGGGTGCGTGTAGTGGCCGGTGGCCCTGATCGCCTCGGCGACCCGGGAGAGCTGCGTGACGGTCGCGACGTAGCAGAGCACCACGCCGCCGGGCTTGAGCGCGGCGGTGACGGCGTCCAGGGTCTCCCACGGTGCGAGCATGTCGAGCACGACGCGGTCGACGCTCGCGGGCTCGACGGCGGCGGTCAGCTCCTCCTGGAGGTCGCCGACGGTGACGGTCCAGTTCTCGGGGTCGCTGCCGAGGAACGTCGCCGCGTTGGCGCGCGCGACGTCGGCGAACTCGTCGCGGCGCTCGAACGAGAGCAGGCGGCCCTGCGGGCCGATCGCGCGCAGCAGCCAGAGCGACAGGGCGCCGGAACCGACGCCGGCCTCCACGACCGTCGCGCCCGGGAAGATGTCGGCCAGCGCGAGGATCTGCGCGGCGTCCTTCGGGTAGATGATCGCCGCACCGCGGGGCATCGACATGACGAAGTCGGTGAGCAGCGGGCGCAGCGCCAGGTGCTCGACCCCGGCGTTGTTGACGACCACCGAGCCGTCGGGCAGCCCGATGATGGTGTCGTGCGCGAGCACGCCGCGGTGGCTGTGGAACTGCTTGCCGGGCTCCAGCGTGATCGTGTTCATGCGGCCCTTCGGGCCGGTCAGCTGGACGCGGTCGCCCACCCGGAACGGGCCGGAATTCCGTCGCTCTTCGGTCATCGTGCGTCCTCCTGAGTAGAAGCGTTCGGCTGATCAAAAGCGTCCGGCTGGTCGATTGCGGCTGCGCGCCGCCCTGCGGCCACGGCCGCGATGTCCTCGGCCGTGCGGCCCTCCAGCGTGTCCCACAGCGTGTGCTCGTCCGACTCCGGCAGCGGCACGATGTGCGGAACGCCGATCGTCGCGGCGCCGGAGGCCACGGCGGAGGACAGCCCGACCAGGGAGTCCTCGATCGCGACCGCGTCGCCCGGCTCGACGCCCAGCAGCTCGGCGGCACGCAGGTACGGCGCCGGGTGCGGCTTGGGGTCGGTGACCTCGTCGCCGCTGACGATGATGTCGAAGGCGTCGAACGGGATGGCCGCGACGATCTGCTCCGCCATGCTGCGCACCGACATGGTGACCAGCGCGGTGCGCACACCCTGCTCGCGCAGCGACCGGAGCAGCTCCCGCGCGCCGGGGCGCCACGGGACGCCTTGCTCGGCGAGCCGGCTGCGCACCCGCTCGGTCAGCCAGTGCACGATCTCGTCCGGCTCCAGCTCCACACCGCGCGAACGCAGGATCTCGGCCGAGTTCCACAGCCCGAGGCCCACCAGCAGCAACCCGTCGTCGTGCGTCCAGGTGCCACCGAACGAGCCGACGAGCTCCTGCTCGGAGGCCATCCAGTACGGCTCGGTGTCGACGAGTGTGCCGTCCATGTCCCAGAAGACAGCGGCCGGCAGCGGGTGGGTGGTCAGATCGGTCACGACCGGCAAGTCTATCGCGACGGGGTCGGGGCCTATCCTGGTGAGAACGGCGGCCGACCGGCACGCCGACGAGAGGACGAGTAAGCCACCGTGACTGACGCGAAGAACATCCTCGGCGGGCGCATCCTCGTGGTGGCCTTCGAAGGATGGAACGACGCAGGCGAAGCGGCCAGCGGCGCCGTGAAGACGCTCAAGGAGCAGCTCGACGTCGTCCCGATCGCCGAGGTGGACCCGGAGCTCTACTTCGACTTCCAGTTCAACCGTCCTGTGGTCACCGACGACGACGGGCGTCGGCGCCTCGTCTGGCCGTCCGCGGTCGTGATGGGCCCTGCCCGGCCCGGCCGGGTCGGCGACGCGCTCGCCGGCGACGCCGAGCTCGATGTGACCGGCGACAACTCCGGCAACATCTTCCTGCTGCTCGGCACCGAGCCGTCGCGGAGCTGGAAGAGCTTCACCGCCGAGATCATGGATGCGGCGCTCGCCGAGGACATCGGCGTGATCGTCTTCCTCGGCGCGATGCTCGCAGACGTGCCGCACACCCGCCCGATCTCGGTCTTCGCCACCAGCGAGTCGGCCGCCGTGCGCGCCGAGCTGGGGATCGAGCGGTCCACCTACGAGGGGCCGGTCGGCATCCTCAGTGCGCTTTCCGAGGGCGCGGAGGACGTCGGCATCCCGACCATCTCGATCTGGGCGTCGGTGCCGCACTACGTGCACAACGCGCCCAGTCCGAAGGCCGTGCTGGCGCTCATCGACAAGCTCGAGGAGCTGGTGGACGTGACCATCCCGCGCGGGTCGCTGGTCGAGGAGGCCGCCGCCTGGGAGGCCGGGATCGACGCGCTCGCCTCCGACGACGAGGAGATGGCCGCCTACATCCAGCAGCTCGAGCAGGCGCGCGACACCGTCGACTCCCCCGAGGCAAGCGGCGAGGCCATCGCGCAGGAGTTCGAGCGCTACCTCCGCCGCCGCGGCGACGGCAGGGATGGACGAGACGGCCGCGACGGCCGCGACGGCAAGGCCGGCGACGACCCGCGCCGGGGCTGATTCCCGCGCGAATTCACCCGGCCGTCCGGGCTTCCCGGGCGTGTCGGAACGCCGTCAGTCGGCCAGCGCGCCCGTCCCGAGCAGGACCATCAGCAGCCCGCCGAGCGCGATCCGGTAGATCACGAACGGCAGGAAGCTGCGCCGTGAGATGTAGCCCATGAAGAAGGCGATCACGACGAGCCCGACGGCGAACGCGACGACCGTCGCGGCCGCCGTCTCCACGGGACCGAAGACCTCCGCGGTGCAGGTGCCCGCGGCCTCCAGCGCCGCGGTGCACGGCTCCTTGAACGCCTTGTAGAGCTGGTACAGGCCGCTGCCGAAGACCGCGGGGATGGCCAGCAGGAACGAGTACCGCGCGGCCGCACGGCGCTGGTAGCCCATGAACAGCCCGGCCGTGATCGTGCCGCCCGAGCGCGAGACGCCGGGGATGAGGGCGAGCGCCTGGGCGAAACCGAAGATGATGCCGTTGCCCCAGGTGAGCTCGCGCAGACGGCGGGTCTTCGCGCCCACCCAGTCCGCGATCCCGAGCAGGATGCCGAACACGATGAGCGTCGTGGCCACGATCCAGAGCGACCGGAAGGTGGTCTCGATCGCGTCCTGGAAGAGCAGTCCGAGCACGACGATCGGGACGCTGCCGAGGATGACCAGCCAGCCCATCCTGGCGTCCGGGTCGTTGCGCGGGATTCGGCCGAGGAGGGCCTGGAACCAGTGGGTGACGATGCGGGCGATGTCGCGCCAGAAGTACAGCAGCACGGCGGCCTCGGTGCCGAGCTGGATGATCGCGGTGAAGCGGGCGCCGGGGTCTGCGCCGGTCCCCAGCAGCGTCCCGACGATGCGGATGTGGGCGCTGGAGGAGATCGGCAGGAACTCGGTGAGTCCCTGGACGACCCCCAGGATCAGGGCGTTGAGGAATTCCACGAAGGCTCTTTCAGTAGCTGCGCAGGAGGTCGCGCAGGACGGACCTGCCGAACACTAGTGCGTCCAGCGGGACCCGCTCGTCGACCCCGTGGAACATCCCGGGGAAGTCGAGGTCGCTGGGCAGCCGCAGCGGCGCGAAGCCGTAGCCGGTGATCCCGAGCAGGCTGAGCGCCTTGTTGTCCGTGCCGCCGGAGAGCAGGTACGGCAGCACAGGGGCCCCGGGATCGTGCCGCTCCAGGGTGCCGGTGATGGCGTCGACCAGCTCGCCGCCGAACTCCGCCTCCAGGCCGATGTCGCGGTGCATGACCTGGATCTCCACGTCGTCGCCGATCAGCTCGCGCACCTCGGCGAGCACGCGGTCCTCGTCGCCGGGCAGCGTGCGGATGTCGATGAGCGCCTCCGCCGTGTCGGGGATGACGTTGTGCTTGTAGCCGGCGTCCAGCAGCGTCGGGTTGCTGGTGGCGCGCAGGGTCGCGAGGATGAAGCCCGCTGCGGTGCCGGTGCGCAGCACCACCTCGTCGGGGCCGACCTGCTCCGGGTCGACGTCGAGCAGGCGGCCGAGCTCGGCGATCAGCCGGGACGTGGTGTCGGTGAGCTGGATCGGCCACTCGCGCTTGCCGATGGCGAGGACGGCCTCGGCGAGCCGGGTGATCGCGTTCTCGCTGATCAGCCGGGAGCCGTGCGCGGCGCGGCCGCGGGCGATCAGCTTGATCCAGACCAGGGACTTCTCCCCCGTCTGCAGCAGGTAGGCGCGCTTGCCGCCGAGGTCGACCGAGTAGCCGCCGACCTCGCTGATGGCCTCCGTCGCGCCGGCGAAGAGCTGCGGCTGGGTGTCCACGAGGAAGTGCGAGCCGCGTCGGCCGCCGTCCTCCTCGTCGGCGAAGAACGCGAGCACCAGGTCGCGCTCCGGCTGCTCCCCCGCTGCAAGGATGTCGCCGACCGCGGTCAGGATCATCGCGTCCATGTTCTTCATGTCGACCGCGCCGCGGCCCCAGAGCAGGCCGTCCTTGACGACGCCGCCGAACGGGTCCACCGACCAGTTGCGCGGGTCGGCGGGGACGACGTCGAGGTGGCCGTGCACCACGAGGGCGGGCTTGGCGGAGTTCCGCCCCTGCACCCGGGCGACCACGCTGGTGCGGCCGGGGTCGGACTCGAAGAGCTGCGGGGTCAGGCCCATCGCGCTCAGCCGCGCCTCCACGTACTCGGCCGCCTCGGTCTCGCCGTTGGACCGGCCCTCGCCGTAGTTGGTGGTGTCGAAGCGGATCAGGTCGCGCGCGATGATCGCGGTCTCGTCCAGCCCGGTCGCGGTGTCGGTGGAGTCGGTCATCCCCCCACGCTACCGGGCGGCCCCGCCCGCCACGCCCGGGGTGCGCGACGATGTCAGAGCGGAAGTCGGTTTCGTGCTAATGTCTTTCTTCGGCAGCCGGAAGCTTCGGCGGCCGGAAAACACCCGTCCGGGTGGCGGAAATGGCAGACGCGCTAGCTTGAGGTGCTAGTGCCCGTATAGGGCGTGGGGGTTCAAGTCCCCCCTCGGACACCACATCACGAAGGCCCCGATCGAGAGATCGGGGCCTTCGTCGTTCCCCGGCCTGCCGCAGGGGCCTAGGGTGGCGTGCATGGCGTCCGGGAAGCAGTCGAAGCAGAGCCTGCTCACGGTCCTCGTCGCTCTCGGCGCGAACATCGTCGTCGCGCTCGCGAAGACCGTCGCCGCCGTGATCACCGGGTCCGCCTCGATGGTCGCGGAGGCGGCGCACTCCTGGGCGGACTCCGGGAACGAGGTCTTCCTCCTGCAGGCCGAGCGCCGCGCGGCGCGGCCCAGCGACGAGCTCCACCCCAGCGGCTACGGGCGGGAGGCGTACGTCTGGTCGCTCTTCGCCGCCGTCGGGCTGTTCACCGCGGGGGCCGTCGTGTCCATCCTGCACGGGCTGTCGCAGCTCGGCACTGGGGAGCCCGACTCGAACTACCTCATCAACTACATCGTGCTCGCCATCGCCTTCGTCTTCGAGAGCGTCTCGTTCCTCCAGTCCTTCCGGCAGGCCAGGTCGAAGGCGGCCGAACGCGACACCGGGACCTTGGAGCACGTCCTCAGCACCTCGAACCCGACGCTGCGCGCGGTCTTCGCGGAGGATGCCGCCGCACTGATCGGGCTGGTGATCGCCTTCTTCGGGGTGCTGCTGCACGAACTCACCGGGAACGCGGTGTACGACGCGGCCGGCTCGATCCTGGTCGGCATCC
Organism: Leifsonia sp. NPDC056824; assembly: GCF_042789575.1. Taxonomy (NCBI): domain Bacteria; kingdom Bacillati; phylum Actinomycetota; class Actinomycetes; order Micrococcales; family Microbacteriaceae; genus Leifsonia; species Leifsonia sp. NPDC056824. The sequence continues at coordinate 429,771 of NZ_JBHUAV010000002.1, forward strand.
TCCTGGCGGTCGTCGCTTTCGTGCTGATCGACCGCAACCGCCGCTTCCTGCTCGGCGAGCCCGCCCCGGACCGGGTGCAGCAGGCGGCCCTGGCCACGCTGCTCCAGCATCCCGAGGTCGACAGGGTCACCTACCTGCACCTGGAGTACGTGGGGCCGGAGCGGGTGTTCCTGGTCGCGGCCGTCGACCTGGTGGGCGACGACAAGGAGTCCGATGTCGCCGACGACCTGTATGCGGTCGCGGAGGCGCTGGAGCGCAACGAGCACGTCGCGGAGGCCGTGCTGACGCTGTCCCGGCGCGGGGCCCCGTCGCTCGTGCCGCGCGAGGCCGACACAGACGAGCTCCGATAGCGGACACATTCCGACCGGTTCTCGCGGCACACTGGGTGCATGGCCAGCACCGGTTCGCGCACCCTCCAGCTCCTGTCGCTCCTGCAGACCCACAGGTACTGGCCGGGCCACGAGCTCGCCGACCGGCTGGAGGTGTCGCCGCGCACGCTCCGGCGCGACGTGGAGCGGCTGCGCGACCTCGGCTATCCGGTCGACGCCACGCGCGGGGTCGCCGGCGGCTATCAGCTCGCCGCCGGCGCGTCGCTGCCGCCGCTGGTGGTGGACGACGAGGAGGCGGTGGCGCTCGCGGTCGGCCTGCGCACCGCCGCGCAGAGCGGCGTCGCCGGGGTCGCGGACGCGTCGGTCCGCGCGCTCGCCAAGGTGGTGCAGGTGATGCCGCCGCGCCTGCGCCGCCGGGTGGACGCCCTCCGCGTCGCCACGCTCGCCTCCGAGCTGCGGCCCGGCCCGGTGGTCGACGCCGAGCTGCTGACCGTCGTCGCGCAGGCCTGCCGTGACGAGGAGCGGCTGGTCTTCTCCTACGTGCGGCGAGACGGGGATGCGTCGGAGCGCACAGTCGAGCCGCACCGGCTGGTCTCGGTCGGGCGGCGCTGGTACCTCGTCGCCTACGACCTCGGCCGGTTCGACTGGCGCAGCTTCCGGCTCGACCGGATGACGCAGCCGCGGCCGACCGGTGCGCGCTTCCGGCCGCGCACCCTGCCGGCCACCGACGCCGCCGAGTACGTGCGGGAGTCGCTCGCCGGGGCGGTTGAGTCCCTCGTCGTGGACGCCGTGGTCGCCGCTCCGCTCGCCGACGTGGAGAAGGCCATCGGGCGCTGGGCGGAGGCCGAACCGGAGGCACCTGCGGCTGACGGCACGGCGCGCACCCGTGTGCGGATCACCGCGGACTCCCCCGAGTGGGCGCTGTTCGGCCTCGCCGCGGTCGCCGCGCCGTTCACGATCGACGGGCCTCCCGAAGTCCGCGAGCTGGCCGCCGTCTGGGGCGACCGGTTCGCGGCCGCCGGTAGACTCGTCACCCGATGAGCACCCCCGAGCCCTCCCCCGTCCCGCGCACCCCGACGCACGCCGACATCAAGCGCTGGCGCCAGTACCTGGCCGACGAGCGCGCGGAGGCCGCCGTCTACCGCGACCTCGCCGGCCGCAGGGAGGGCGAGGAGCGGGAGATCCTGCTCGCCCTCGCGGATGCCGAGCGCCGCCACGAGCAGCATTGGCTCGACCTCCTCGGCGACCAGGTCGGCCGCCCGCTGCGCGGCGAGATCCGCACGAGGATGCTCGGCCTGCTTGCGCGCCGTTTCGGCTCCGTGTTCGTGCTCGCCCTCGCACAGCGGGCGGAGGCGCGCTCGCCGTACGCGGACGACGCCGACGCCACGCCCCAGATGGCGGCGGACGAGCAGGTGCACGAGGAGGTCGTGCGCGCGCTCGCCGCCCGAGGCAGGCAGCGGCTCTCCGGGACGTTCCGCGCGGCCGTGTTCGGCGCCAACGACGGCCTGGTCAGCAACCTTGCGCTCGTCCTCGGCGTGGCCGCGAGCGGCGTCCCGAGCCATGTCGTGCTGCTGACCGGTGTCTCCGGCCTCCTCGCCGGCGCGCTGTCGATGGGCGCAGGTGAGTATGTGTCCGTGCGGTCGCAGCGCGAGCTCCTCGAGGCCTCCAGCCCGAACCCGGCGACCAGCTCGGCGCTGTCCCACCTCGACGTCGACGCGAACGAACTGACGCTCGTCTACCGCGCACGCGGAATGGACCAGGCGGAGGCGCAGGAGCACGCCCACGACGTGCTGACGACGCTCGGCGCCTACACGTCGCCCGTCGCGGTGCCCGGCGCCGTGGAGGAGCACCACGAGGCCATCGGCAACGGCTGGAGCGCCGCCATCTCGAGCTTCTGCTTCTTCGCCTCCGGCGCGCTCATCCCGATCCTGCCGTTCATCTTCGGGCTGACCGGCACGGCCGCGATCGTGGTCGCCGCCGTGCTCGTCGGGCTCGTGCTGCTCGGAACGGGCGCGATCGTCGGGCTGTTGTCGGGAGCGTCGCCGCTGAAGCGCGCGCTGCGGCAGCTCGCGATCGGGTACGGCGCGGCGGGCGCGACGTACCTCCTGGGGCTGCTGTTCGGCGCCACTGTCGGCTGAGGCCCCGCACATTCGTGCCGAATGTGGTGAATGGCGGCGTCAGAGTCGACATTCGTGACGAATGTCAGCGCCTCCGGCCGTCGACGCCGTACACGAGCGCGCCGGCGAGCGGGATGAGCAGGAACCACAGCCAGCTGTACGCGTAGCCCCAGGCCATCCCGGTCAGGAAGAACAGGATGACCGCGACGAACGGCATGATCGAGACGACGAGCAGCCCCCAGCGGGTGACCGGCCGGCCCTGCTCGCCGGGCGCCGGCGGGTAGCCCCACGGGCTCGGACCCGGTTGCGACGCCTGCCACGCGGCGTCGGCCGGGGCGGTCGGTGCGTCGCCGACGCCATCCAGGTGCAGCACACCGGGGAGGTCGGAGAACAACGGCTGGAGGTCGCCGCGCGTGACCGCCGACCGCGCGGCGGCGACACGCGACTGCAGCTCGGCCTCGCTCAGCCTCCCCTGCGTGGCGTGCGACTGCAGCGCGGCGACGGCGCGCTCCCGTTCGTCGTGGCTGAGGCGCAACGACGCGTTCGACGGCTCCCCGAAGTCTGTCATGCGGTCAGTATGCCAGGCGGACGCTCACTGTGGACGCCTACTGGTCTCCTCATGCAACCGCCTGCTTTCGGCGACGTCGTCCATATTCGCGTCCGCCCACGCTTTCATCGCCTCCACGATCGGAAGGAGCGAGGCACCGCGCTCGGTCAAGCCGTAGTCGCTTCGAGGGGGAACGCTGGGAGTCACGGTCCGCCGCACGAGCCCATCCCTCTCGAGAGCCCTCAGCGTGGCGGTCAGCATCTTCTGGCTGGCCCCGATCCGTCGACGCAGCTCGCTGTGCCGCAGATCTGTGCCGGACAACGCGAGCAGAACCAGCGTCACCCATTTGCTACTGATCGCGACCAGGAGTTGCCGTGCCGAGCAGTCGGCGCGCAGCGGAGAGTCATCCACGGCTTCTCCCGTTCATGCGTTCAGCGGCGCCAAGTGAGCACCGAAATCCGGGACCAACGCGTGAAGTCTTCGTTCGGCGGCGCGACGAGTCTCCTCGGGGTCCTGGTTGAGCACGGTTGGCGCGAACCGCACATGGTCGGCATCCGTGACACCGACGAACCGGAGCCAATCCTCGAAGAACGGCACCGAGAAGTCGGAGCCGAACGCCGCCGGGACTCCCGGGGCGAAGACTCCCGATGTGTGGATCGCCACGGCCTTCTTGCCGGCCAGGAGGCCCGAATACCCGATCTCGGGGTCGAATCCGAAGCTCCAGCCCGGCTGCGTGACGATGTCGATCCACTGTTTGAGAACGTACGGGACGCCGGCATTCCACATCGGAATGTTGAAGACATATCCGTCCGCGTTCGCGAACTGTTCGAACACCGCTCGCGCGTCGGCCCACGCCGCTCTCTGCTCCTCCGTCTGTTCGCTGCCCGTGAAGGTCGCCATCTTCGCGTGAGCGGCGGCCGTTCCGAACTCCGGAAGCGCGCCCCGCTCGAAGAGATTGAGGGTGGTGACCTCGACGGCCGGCGCGTGCTCGGCAAGTGCACGCAGGAACGTTTCGGCCAATGCCAGCGACCGACTCTGGGCGTCGCGCGGGCTGGCGTTGACATGGAGTATTGACGGCATATTCTTCCTTTTCGTATTTCAGTGATCTCCATGTTTGCAGCACCTCGATGAAAAGGGAACAAGGCACCTTTTTGTGCCCACGGAGCGGCGCGTGTGTCCCAGGACAGGTTTACACTTGTATTCGAACATACGTTCGATCGAGAGGAACCCGCGCTCATGACCGACATCGACGAGGCGGTGGCCGTGTGGACCACCGAGGACGGCATCCCGACCCGCCTGGTCTGGCGCGCCACCCGGTACCGGGTGAGCGACACCCCCACGGTGTGGGCCGAGATCTGCGCGTGGTGGCGCCCCTTCGGCGAACACCGGTACGGCGTCGGAGCGCTGCCGCGGGAGATCGGCGGCTGGCGCTTCCAGGCGACCAGCGACGGCGGGGTGGCGCATGTGTTCGACGTGCGGCACGACGCGGACGACCGGAGCTGGCGGCTGGTGCGCATCTTCGACTGAGGCGGGCGAGCCGCGCATCCCACCCGCACCCGGGGAGCCTCCCCCACCCCGCCCTGCCGATCCCTTACCCTCTCTCAACGTGATGGACGACGACCGCTACGGCTCCGATGTGCTGGCCTCCGACTGGAAGAACGCCGGCCGCACGGCGCTGCCGACCGTGGAGGCCGTGCGCGACCTCGTGGTCGAGGAGGCCGGCACCGGGTTCTGTGGTGCGATCGTGCGGCTGGAGGCGCAGACCGTCGAGCTGGAGGACTACTTCGGGGCGAAACGCGTCTTCCCGATCATTTCCTCCTTCCTGATCGACGGGGAGCCCGTGAAGCTCGTCGCACCGAGCCGCGCCCCGGCCGGTCGCGGGCGCACAGCCTCCGGGTCCTTCGCGGTCGGCGAGCAGAAGGCGCGCGTCGCCCGCGCCAGCCGCATCTTCGTGGAGGGCCGCCACGACGCCGAGCTGGTGGAGCGCGTCTGGGGCGACGACCTCCGGGTGGAGGGCGTCGTCGTGGAGTACCTGGAGGGCGTGGACGACCTGGACGCGATCGTGCGCGAGTTCGCGCCGGACCGCGGCCGCCGCGTCGGGGTGCTGGTCGACCACCTGGTCCCCGGGTCCAAGGAGAGCCGGATCGCCGAGAAGGTCGCCCGCGGCCCGTTCGGCGCGCATGTGCTCGTGGTCGGCCACCCCTACATCGACATCTGGCAGGCCGTGAAACCCGCGCGGGTCGGGCTGGAGGCCTGGCCGGCCATCCCGCGCTCCATCGAATGGAAGCACGGCATCTGCGCGGCGCTCGGGCTGCCGCACGAGACGCAGGCGGACATCGCCCGGGCGTGGAAGCTCATCCTCGGCCGGGTGCGGACGTTCGCCGACCTGGAGCCGGAGCTGCTCGGACGGGTGGAGCGGCTGATCGACTTCGTGACGGAGCCGGTCTCCCGCTAGACGGCGAATCCCGCCGCGCACTTCAGCGCACCAGAATACATTTGCGGTATTCGAACATGTGTTCGAAAATAGAGGTATGTCCCTTGCTGTGGCACCCGCCTTCCCCGACCCGGTCGCCGACCGGGCGCAGGTGCACGAGCTGCAGTCGCGCATCCGGCAGATGCAGGCGACGAAGCTCGACGCGCGGACGCTGGAGACGCACCCCGCGCTCGCCGCGCTGCTGCCCGGCGGGGCGCTCAAGGCCGGCGCCGCCTACACGGTTCACGGCTCCACCACGCTCCTGATGGCGATGCTCGCCGGGCCGAGCGCCGCGGGCGCCTGGTGCGGGGTGGTCGGGATGCCCGACTTCGGGGCGGAGGCCGCCGGGCGGTTCGGCATCGACCTGGAGCGGCTCGTGCTGGTGCCGCATCCCGGGCCGCAGTGGCTGACCGTGACCGCCGCGATGGCCGACGTGCTCGGTGTGATCGCCGTCGCTCCCCCGGAGCGGCCGAAGAGCGGCGACGTCGCCCGGCTGACCGCGCGGCTGCGGCAGCGGGAGGCCACCCTCGTCGTCGCCGGGGACTGGCCGCAGGCGGAGGCGGCGCTCTCCGTCGTCCGCAGCGGCTGGGACGGCCTGGGCGCGGGCGCCGGCTACCTCTCCGCCCGGCGGGTGACCGTGGAGGCCGCACCGCGCGGCGGGGCGGGACCACGGCGCAGGGCCGAGTTGTGGCTGCCCGCGGTGGACGAGACGTTCCGGGCCTCCGCGCCCACGCGCCTGGAGGCGGTGAGCTAGGCATGTCACCCACGATGCGGCAGGTCACCCGCGCGATCGTGCTCTGGTGCCCCGACTGGCCGGTCATCGCCGCCCGGCAGCGGCTCGAGCTGCCCGCGGACGTACCGCTGGCGCTGGTCGAGAAGGGGATGGTGTTCGCCTGCTCCTCCCACGCCCGCGCCGACGGCGTCACCCGCGGGCTGCGGGTCAGGGAGGCGCAGTCGCGCTGCCCGCAGCTGGAGATCGTCCTCTACGACCCGGTGCTGGACGCGCGCGCCTTCGAGCCGGTGCTGACCGCCATCGAGGAGATCACGCCGGGCGTCCAGGCGGTGCGGCCGGGCACCTGCGTGCTGCGGGCGCGCGGCCCCGCGCGCTACTACGGCGGCGAGGAGGCCGCGGCCGCGGAGCTGCTGCGCTGCCTGGAGGGACTGGAGGACGAGCTCGGTCTCCAGCTCGGCGATGTGCGGATCGGGATCGCCGACGGGCCGTTCGCCGCCGAGCAGGCCGCCCGCTCGACGGGGGTCGCGCAGACCGCGCCCCGCGTCCGCATCATCCCTCCCGGCGGCTCCCCCGCCTTCCTCGCCCCGCTGCCGGTCGCCCAGCTCGGCCTCACCGAGCTCACCCCGCTGCTGCGCCGGCTGGGCCTGCGCACCCTCGGCGACCTGGCGCGGCTGGACCGGCTGGACGTCCGGGAGCGGTTCGGTGAGCGCGGCGAGCACGCCCACGACCTCGCCAGCGGGATGGACGGCGCCGCCGTGGTGCCGCGCACCCCGCCGAAGGTCCTGGACAGGGCGATCGAGTTCGAGCCTCCCCTCGACCGGGTCGACCAGGTGACGTTCGCGTTCCGCGGCACGGCCGAGCAGTTCGTGGCCGGGCTCACCAAGGCGGGGCTGGTCTGCACGTCGCTGCGCATCGAGGTCACCGACGAGCGCGGCCGGGTGAGCGAGCGGAGCTGGCAGCACCCCCGGCTGTTCTCGGCCTCCGACGTGGTCGACCGGGTGCGCTGGCAGCTGCAGGGCTCCGGTTCCATCGACTCCGGGCTCGCCTCGCCGATCGCCAAGGTCGCCGTCGCGCCGGAGGCCGTGGACGACATCGGCCACCACGAGGACGGCCTGTGGGGCGGCGGCGCGGACGAGCGCATCCACCACGGCCTCACCCGCGTGCAGGGCATGCTCGGCCACGACGCCGTCGTCACCGCGACGATCGGCGGCGGCCGGGCGCTGTCCGACCGGCAGGTGCTGGTGCCGTGGGGCGACCGGCCGGTGGGCGTCGCCCGCTCCGACCGGCCGTGGCCGGGGTCGCTGCCGGCACCGGCGCCCTCCACGGTGTTCGAGGTGCCGCGGCCGGTGGCGGTGCTGAACGCGTCGGGCGAGACGGTGGAGGTCACCGACCGCGGCGACGTCACCGCACCGATCGTCAGCTTCTCCCCCACCGGGGCCGCCAGGGACGCCCGGCCGGTGGACTCCTGGGCCGGCCCGTGGCCGGTGCGCGAGCGCTGGTGGGACGCGACCCTGGCGCGCGCCATGCACCGCTTCCAGCTCGTCGACGCCGACGGGACGGCCTGGCTGCTCTCCCTCACCGGCACGGCCTGGTTCGCCGAGGCCCGCTATGACTAGCGCGCGCCTCCCCCTCCGCCCACATCCAGGGGACGCAACACGCCGCCATCCGCGGCGGGTGACGGCGTGTTGCGTCCCCTCGATGCGCGAGAGGGGGCGCCGCTGATGGGGTGGAACAACCCGCCGATCCCGTGGGCCGAGTTCGAGCGGCGGCTGAGCGGGCGGCGCACGAGCGAGCAGGAGCAGCCGGAGCGGCCCTCCTCCCGCAAGCGGCAGAAGTACGTCGCGCAGCCGATGTCCGACGAGCCCGACGCCGGGCACGTCCCCTACGCTGAGCTGCACGCGCACAGCACGTTCAGCTTCCTCGACGGCGCCAGCGCGCCCGAGGAGCTGCTGGAGGAGGCCACCCGGCTCCGCCTGCACGGCCTCGCCCTCACCGACCACGACGGCCTGTACGGCGTCGTCCGCCTCGCCGAGGCCGCCGAGGCCTACGACCGCGTCAAGACCGTGTTCGGCGCCGAGCTGTCGCTCTCGCTCAGCCGTCCGCAGAACGGCGAGGCCGACCCGGAGGGCAGCCACCTCGTCCTGCTCGCCCGGCAGCAGTCCGGCTACCACCGGCTGGCCGCCGCGATCACCGCGGGCCAGCTCGCCGGCGAGGAGAAGGGCCGGCCGGTGTACGACCTCCCGGGCCTCGCCGAGCAGTCCGGCGGCGAGTGGATGGTGCTCACCGGCTGCCGCAAGGGCGACGTGCGCCTCGCGCTGGCCGAGCACGGCGAACGCGCCGCCGAGCGGGAGGTCGCCCGCCTCGCCGAGCTGTTCGGCCACGACAACGTCCTGGTGGAGCTGATCGACCAGGGCGCGCCCCGCGACACCACCGACAACGACCTGCTCGCCCGGATCGCCGGCCGGCTCGGCCTCCCGGTCGTCGCCACCAACAACGTCCACTACGCCACGCCCGCCCAGTACCCGCTCGCGACGGCGGTCTCTGCGGTGCGCGCCCGGCGCAGCCTGGACGAGATGGACGGCTGGCTGCCGGCCTCCGCCGCCGCCCACCTGCGCAGCGGCCGGGAGATGGCCGCCAGGTTCGCCCGCTACCCCGGCGCCGTCGAGCGCACGGCGGACATCGCCGACGACCTGGCGTTCCGGCTGCGCAGCGCCCGGCCGCGGCTGCCGAAGCAGGAGGTCCCGGAGGGCCACACCCCGATGAGCTGGCTGCGCGAGCTCACCTGGCGCGGCGCCGCAGAGCGCTACCCGGACCTCGACCGCGACCCGGCCAAGCGGGAGCGGATCGAGCGCGAGCTCGACGTGATCGAGGCGAAGGACTTCCCCGGCTACTTCCTCATCGTCCACGACATCGTCCGGTTCGCCCGCGAGCGCGGAATCCTCTGCCAGGGCCGCGGCTCGGCGGCGAACTCGGCGGTCGTCTACCTGCTCGGGATCACCGCGGTCGACTCGATCAAGTACGACCTGCCGTTCGAGCGCTTCCTCTCCTCCATGCGCGAGGAGGAGCCGGACATCGACGTCGACTTCGACTCCGACCGGCGCGAGGAGGTCATCCAGTACGTCTACGCCAAGTACGGCAGGCGCAACGCCGCCCAGGTCGCCAACGTCATCACCTACCGGCCCAAGAACGCCGTGCGCGACATGGCGAAGGCGCTCGGCCACTCCACCGGGCAGCAGGACGCCTGGAGCAAGCAGATCGACTCGTGGAGCAAGGTGACCACGACCGATGAGCACGACATCCCGGAGGCCGTGGTCGACCTGGCCCAGCAGGTGCTGAAGTTCCCTCGGCATCTCGGCATCCACTCCGGCGGCATGGTGCTCACCGACCGGCCCGTCGGCGAGGTCTGCCCGATCGAGCACGCCCGCATGGAGAACCGCACCGTGCTGCAGTGGGACAAGGACGACTGCGCGTGGATGGGCCTGGTCAAGTTCGACCTGCTCGGGCTCGGGATGCTCTCCGCGCTCGACTACTCGATGCGCACCATCGAGGCATCGCTCGGCGAGGCGTGGACGCTGGACAGCATCCCGAAGGAGGAGGCGGGGGTCTACGACATGCTGTGCCGCGCCGACTCGATCGGGGTGTTCCAGGTGGAGAGCCGCGCGCAGATCGGCACGCTGCCGCGCCTGCAGCCGCGCAGCTTCTACGACCTCGTGATCGAGATCGCGCTGATCCGGCCCGGCCCCATCCAGGGCGGCGCCGTGCACCCGTACATCCGCCGCAAGCTCGGCAAGGAGGAGGTCACCTACCTGCACCCCGCCCTCGAACCGGTGCTGAAGCGGACGCTGGGCGTGCCGCTGTTCCAGGAGCAGCTCATGCAGATGGCGGTCGCGATCGGCGACTGCACCGCGGAGGACGCCGACCTGCTGCGGCGGGCGATGGGCTCCAAGCGCGGCATCGAGAAGATCGGCGCGCTGCGGGCGAAGCTCTACGAGGGGATGGCGCACAACGGCATCGTCGGAGACGACGCCGACGCGATCTACGAGAAGATCGAGGCGTTCGCCAACTTCGGCTTCGCCGAGAGCCACGCGATCAGCTTCGCCCTGCTGGTGTACGTCAGCTCGTGGATGAAGCTGCACTACCCCGGCGCGTTCCTCGCGGCGCTGCTGCGCGCGCAGCCGATGGGGTTCTACTCGCCGCGCACGCTCACGGCCGACGCCCGGCGGCACGGCGTGGTGGTGCGCCGGCCGGACATCCAGCTCTCCGGGGTGTTCCCGCTGCTGGAGGCGATCGACCCCACGCGGCAGGGACCGACCGGCGCCGACCCGTGCCTGGAGCACGACCAGCCGCCGGTCGGCGCCTTCGACCGCGCCGTGCCGCTCGACTTCGCCGTGCACCGCCGCGACGCCGGGCACGCGGTGCGGCTGGGCCTGGCCGGGGTGACCTCCATCGGCGAGACCCTCGCGGGGCGGATCGTGGCCGAGCGCGAGGCCTCAGGACCGTACCGCGACCTGAGCGACCTCTCCCGCCGGGTCGGGCTGACGGTGACGCAGCTGGAGGCGCTCGCCGCGGCCGGCGCGTTCGAGGGGTTCGGGCTGTCCCCGCGGCAGGCGATCTGGGAGGCCGGCAACGCCGCCCAGGAGCGCCCGGAGTTCCTGGCGGGCACCGCGATCACGGTCCAGCCGCCGCTGCTGCCGATGCTCTCCCCCGCCGAGCAGCTCGCGAGCGACCTGTGGGCCACCGGGATCTCCACCGACGACCACCCGATCCGCTTCCTGCGCCCCGGGCTGGCGGCGCGCGGCGTGCGGGCGGCGGACACCCTGGCCGTCGCCGAGTCGGGGCGCCGCATCGAGGTGGGCGGCGTGGTCACCCACCGGCAGCGGCCGGCGACGGCGGCGGGCGTGACCTTCCTCAACCTGGAGGATGAGACCGGCCTGGTGAACGTGATCTGCCCGGTCGGGGTGTGGAACCGCTACCGCCGGGTGGCCAGGCAGGCGCCCGCGATGATCGTGCGCGGCATCCTGGAGCGCAGCGAGGAGGGCGTGGTCAACGTGATCGCCGACCGCCTGGAACCCCTGGACACCCCCACCCGCACCACCTCCCGCGACTTCCGTTAACGCCGAAGGGCACGTCGTTGTCACTTCCACGGGGAAAAAGTGACAACAACGTGCCCTTCGGAGAGGGGGTCAGGCCTGGGCGAGCACAGCCTGGAGCTCGAGGGTGATGGTGACGTCGTCACCGAGCAGCATGCCGCCGGTCTCGAGAGCGGCGTTGTAGGTGAGGCCGAAGTCCTCACGGTTGACCTTGGTCTTCGCGGTCGCGCCGGCCTTGTAGTTGCCGTACGGGTCCTGGCCGAAGCCGCCGAAGTCGAACTCGAAGGTGACCGGCTTGGTCACGCCCTTGATCGTGAGGTCGCCGTCGACCAGGAACTCGCCGTCCTCGTGGCGCACGCCGGTGGAGACGAAGTCGATGGTCGGGAACTCCTCGGCGAGGAAGAAGTCGCCGGTGCGCAGGTGCGCGTCGCGGTCGGAGTTCTTGGTGTTGATGGAGGCCACCGACGCCTTCGCGGAGACGGTCGACTCCAGCGGGTTCTCGGCGGTGACGAAGGTGGCGTCGAAGTTCTCGAAGACGCCCTTGACCTTGCTGATCATGAGGTGACGGATGCTGAAGCCCACCTCGCTGTGCACGGGGTCGATGGTCCAGGTGCCGGCCTTGTATCCGGGGATGTCGATGCTCATTCGGTTTCTCCTTGCTCGATGCTTGCGCTGTCGGACGCTGTCAAAGTCCATGCAACCGCATGCACAGTACCCCTATTCCGGAATTCCGAAAAAAAGTTGACACGTCATCTTTGCGGCGCGAGCGACCGCCGCAGCACGAGCAGCGCGCGGGCATCCCTGTCCACCGTCGCGAGCGGGATGCGCCCCTCGTGCACAGCGGCGACGACCGCGTCGATCAGGGCGTCCGGGTCCTCCGCCCCCTGGATCATCAGCACCATCGTGTTGCCCGCCGCGAGGGCGGCGACCGCATTCGCGCCCGCGTCCTGGTACTGCGACAGGCCGGTGTCCTGCAGCATCCGGAGGTCGTCGGTGATGCTCACGCCGTGGAAACCCAGCTCGTCGGTCAGGATGCGGTGCCAGGCGGGCGACAGGGAGGCCGGCGCCGTGTCCACCCCGCTGTAGGTGAGGTGGCCGAACATCACCACCTCCGCGCCCGCCGCGATGCCCGCGCGGAACGTGGGCGCGTCCTGCGCCGCCCAGCGGGCATGGTCGACGGCGGCGGTCGGGACGGTGTGGTGCGAGTCGGCGTCCGTCTCGCCGTGGCCGGGGAAGTGCTTGAGCGTGCTGAGCACGGTCCCGCGCTCCCCCGCCACCGACGCCGCCACCCGCGCAGCGGCGGAGGCCGGATCGGTCCCGAGGATGCGGTCGGCGATGAACGAGTGCGGATCGGCCGTGACGTCGGCGATGGTCCCGAAGTTGAGGTTCACGCCGGCCTGCTTCAGGAGTGCGGCGCGCTGCGCGAACGCCTGCTGGGTCGCCGCCGGCGGGAGCGCGCGCAGCGCCTTCGCGCCGGGCTGGCCGTCCCACGGCAGCCGGGTGACGTCGCCGCCCTCCTCGTCGATGCCGACCAGCGGGGGCAGTCCGGGGTCCGAGGTGCGAGTCGCCGCGGTCTCGGCCGCCAGCGCCTGAGGTGTGGCGGGAATGTTGTCCGGCATCAGGATGACGCCGCCGAGTCCGTAGCGGTCCACGAACTCGCGCAGCGCGGCCGGGTCGGTGCCCGGCGCGTGCAGCATGAACAGGCTCGCCGCCTTCTGGCGGAGGGTCAGGTTCCGCAGGCGCTCGTCGGCGTAGCCCTGGACCGGGTCGGGCGCCGACGACGGACGGGCGGACGGGCTGGGCGTGATCTCCCGAGGGTGCGCCGAACCGCTGGCCGCGCACCCGCTCAGTGTCGTCACGAGCAGCGTCGTCGCGAGCACCAGGAGGGCGGCGGCCGTCGTCCCTCGGGCGCGGCGCATCACCCGATGGTAACCCGCTGCCCTGGACGGCCTACGATGACGGGATGGCGTCCAAGCCGATCTCGCTGCTGCTCGCCAGCCACCCCGGGCCCACCGCGGTGGTGACGGTGGTCGCGGCCGGCCTCGGTATCGGCCTCGGCTACCCGCCCGGCCGGCTCGCCGTCCTGGTGCTCGCCATCCTGCTCGGCCAGCTCTCGATCGGCTGGTCCAACGACTGGCTCGACGCCGCCAGGGACAGGGAGGTCGCGCGGACGGACAAGCCGGCAGCCCGCGGCGACGTCCCGCTCGCCCTGGTGCGCGCGTCCGCGTTCATCGCGCTCGTCCTCTCCCTGGCCGTCACCGCGTTCCTCGGCGTCGGAGCGCTGATCGCGCACGCGGTCGCGATCGCGGGCGGCTGGGCGTACAACCTCGGGCTCAAGTCGACCGCCGCCTCCTTCGTCCCGTTCGCAGTGAGCTTCGGCCTCCTGCCAGCGATCGCGACGCTCGGTCAGGAGCACCCGGCGTGGCCCGCGCCGTGGGTCCTCGCGGCCGGCGCGCTGCTCGGCGTCGCGGCGCACGTCACCAACGTGCTGCCCGACCTCGCCGACGACGCCCGCACCGGCATCCGCGGCCTGCCGCACCGACTCGGCGCGCGGGCCAGCGGTCTGCTCGCGTTCGGCTGCCTCGCCGTCGCGACCGTGCTGATCACGTTCGGGCCGGGACTGCCGGTGCGCCCGCTGCTCCTGGTCGGCCTCGTGATCGGGTTGGCGGCGGTGGTCGCGGGCGTCGTGCTGCTGCTGCGGAGCAGCCCGACCCGGCTGCTCATGCAGCTCATCATGACCTGCGCGGTGGTCGACGTGGCGATGCTGGCCCTGGCCGGCCAGTCGATCACTTCGGGCTAGATCCCTTCGGAACAGCGGGAGGCTTCTCCACCGCGGTCGCGATCGGCGCGGCCGCCGGCTCGTGGTTGCGGATGCCGATGGCCGACACCACGCCGCCGACGATGAGCAGGCCAGCCGTCGCGAGCATCGCCCGATGCATCCCGTCCACGTCCAGCTTTCCGCCGATCACGAAGCCGGCCATCGCGACCGCCAGGAGGCCGGCGATGCGGGCGACGGCGTTGTTGACCGCGGAGCCGATGCCCGCCTGGCCCGGGTGGATGGAGCCGAGGATCGCACTGGTCAGCGGCGCGACCGTCATCGCCAGCCCGACGCCGAACAGGATCACCGCGGGCAGCAGCTCGAACCAGTAGTTGACCTCCGGGCCGACCATCAGCAGCCAGAGGAAGCCGGCGGACGCGACGATCGGGCCTGCCGCCATGAAGAACCGGGGTCCGTACTTCCCGGCCAGGCCGCCGAAGTAGCTGGACAGCAGCAGCATGCAGAGCGTGGACGGGATGAACACGAAGCCCGCGACGAACGCCGAGAACCCGACCACCTGCTGCAGGAACAGCGTCACCATGAGCGGCCCGAAGGACAGCGCGCCGTAGACGAACGCCGTGGCCAGGTTGCCCACCCAGAAGTTGTGCACCGAGAACAGGCCCAGCGGGAGCATCGGCTGCTTCACCCGCGTCTCGACGATGAAGAAGGCGATGAGCGACAGCACGCCGACCACGAACGGGATCCAGACCCGCGGGCTCCCCCAGCCGTACGTGCCCTGCTCGATGAGCGCGAACACCGTCCCGGCCAGACCGACCGACCCGAGCACGGCGCCGATGATGTCGACCCGGCCGCCCATCCCCTTGTCGGTGTCGCCGAGCGTCCACATGAGCACGAGCGTCACCGCGATCGGGACCACGTTGATGACGAACACCCAGCGCCAGGACAGCGCGTCCACGAAGAACCCGCCGACCACCGGGCCCGCGATCATGGCGATGCCGGTCCACGCCGTCCAGCGCCCGATCGCCTTGGCCTGGGCCGGTCCCTCGAACCGGGAGATGATGATAGCCAGCGACGACGGCACCAGCAGCGCCCCGGCGACACCCTGGAGGGCTCGCGACAGCACCAGGAACACCCCGCTCGGCGCGAACGCGCACAGCAGCGACGTGATCCCGAACCCGATCAGCCCGACGTACAGGATGCGCTTGCGGCCGAACACGTCGGAGAGCGAGCCGGCGATCAGGATCAGCGAGCCGAGCGTCACCAGGTAGGCGTCGACCACCCACTGCTGCAGCGGCAGTCCGCCGCCGAGCTCGCGGTCGATCGCGGGCAGCGCAACATTGATGACGGCGCCGTCGAGGAACGCGACGAAGCTGGCCAGGATCGCGATCAGCAGGACGCGCAACTGCAGGGACGTCATCTTCTCGGTGGCCATATGCTCATTCAACGTCCCGGTGTGCTGATCGCGCAAGCACGCGAGCCTGGCGTACCGTTTCCCCGTGTCAGAGCTGTCGCACTCCGAGCGATCCTCCGGCCGGCGCCGACCGACCCCGACCGCGATCATGCAGGCCGGCTGGATCGGCGTGCTGATCATCACGGCCGTCTTCCACGCCGTGCGCGGGGCGCCGGTGGATGCCGCGATCTACGCCTCCGGAGCCGCGGTGCTCACGCTCGACGCGCTCGGCTGGCTGCGCGTCCCGCTCCGGATGCCCGCCGGGCGCGACACCGTCTCCCGACGCGTCCTCGCCGGGACGCTGATCGCGGTCGCCTCGCTCACCCTCGGCTTCACCCCGCTCTACAGCCCCGCGGACACGGCGATCGTCGTCGGGCTCGGCGTGCTGCTGCTGCCGATGGCCTGGGCCGACAGCTCCCGGGCGGAGGCCGGTCCGCCCGGGTCGGCCGTGCGCCGCGCGGCGATCCTGTGGTCGATCGTCCTCGTCGCCGGCTGCGTGTGGGAGATCGGCGTGTACTTCCTCGGCCGCGACCTCACCGGCAGCGAGAACGCCTACCCCGCGCTCTCGGACCTGCTCGACCCGCTGCTGGCCTGGCCGCCGGCGCGCGTGCTGCTGGTCGCGTGCTGGCTGCTCGGCGGGTACGCGCTGCTGCGGCGCGGGAGGCCTGCATGAGATGGGTCACCATCGCCGGCTTCGTGCTGTGCGGCCTCCTGATCGTGGCGCTCGTCATCCAGTCCCAGCGCCGCCCTGAGCGGATCGCGCCGCTCAGCAGCCTCCTCGACCGCGTGATGGCCGACCGTGCGGCGCGGGTCACCATCCTGCTGTTCTGGTGGTGGATCGGCTGGCACTTCCTGGTCACGCCGCCGACGGCCTGACCAGCCGGCGGCCCGACTAGTTGTTGCCCTTCGTGCAGGTCTGCTGCGCGGCCGTCTGACCGGTGACGGTGGAGGGCAGCTCGACCGAGCCGGAGGAGTTCGTCGGCACGGGCGTCCCGGTGCCGGTCGGTGCGGCGGGCGCAGCTGGCGCGGCCGGGGTGTCCGTCGCGGTGGGCGTCGGAGTCGCGGTCGCGCTGGGGTCCTCCGCTGCGCGCCCGGTCGTGCCGGTGAGCGCCACCGGCTGGTCGTTGACCAGCGCGTTGTTCACCGCAGTGGAGGCCTCCTCGTCCGGGATGACGCGGTTGATGTTGTCCGGGTCGGTCACCGCGGGGTACTGCAGGAAGACCATGTTCTGCAGGCCGGTGTCTTTGAGCGCGAGCGCGATCTCCACCAGCGTCGTCGGGTTGGTGAGCGTCTGGGACGGCGTGACGTTCTGCACGGCGGCCTTGGCGAGCGCGTAGAGCTGCACCGGGTTGCCGAGCACTCCCCCGCTGACGATCTTGCGCGCGAGCGCGGAGAGGAAGACCTGCTGGTTGGAGATGCGGCCGAGGTCGCTGCCGTCGCCGACGCCGTGCCTGCTGCGCAGGAACGACAGCGCCTGGTCCCCCACGAGCGTGCTCTCCCCCGCCGGGAGGTCGAGCGGCGGGTTGGTGTAGTCGTCCTTCACCTTCGACGCGAGGCAGACCGTCACGCCGCCGACCGCGGTGGACATCGAGCTCACGCCGTCGAAGTTGATGACGGCCGCGAACGGGATCGTCACCCCGGTGAGCTTCTCGACAGTCAGCACGACGCAGGCGAGCCCGCCGCGCGACAGCGACGTGTTGAACTGCGCGTAGGACGACCCGCTCACCGTGTCCTTGCCGTCCGGCGTCGGGCAGGTCGGGATGCTCACCATGAGGTCGCGCGGGAAGCTGATCACCATCATGCTCTTGTGGTCCTGCGCGATGTGCAGCAGCATCGTGACGTCGTTGTTGCCCTCACCCGTGCTCGCGTCCTGCTCCGCGGCGGAGTTGTAGACGCCGCCGAGACCCGTGCGGCTGTCGGTACCCGCCAGCAGCAGGTTGACGCCGCCGGGGATGGCCCCCACGTTCGGGATGTCCTGCGGGACGGGCGTGTGCCCGGGCAGCGTGACGAGGGTGACGCCGTGCTTGACCGAGCGCGCGACATCCCACACCGCGTACGCGGCCAGCGAGAAGCTGCTGACCACGACCACCGCGACGACGCCGGCGAGCAGCTTGAGGACGGACGCGACCAGCCTGCGGCGCGGCAGCCTCCCGTGCCGCACCGGCGCGGGCCCGCGCGCACGCTGCTGACGGCGAGGCAGGTCGGTCATGCGGAATATCCCCCGTGCGGTTCGAAGAACGGAACTGGGTGAATCCTAAGCGATGGCCGCTTTCGGGTGGGGCGGGGGCACGCGGGTACACCGCGGGAATGACGCTGATTACGCACCGCGACGGACGACGTCGGCCGGGCGCGTGGGGTGGACTGGCGGGATGGTCCCACCGCGTCACCGGCTCGTACTGCTCTTTGTCATCGCCGTTCTCGCATCGCTCCTCGCCGGATGTGCACCGCGCCAGGAGCCGCCGAGGGACCTGACCGAGGCGGCGGCCACGGTCGCGCGGGAGGTGCGGGGGCAGCCGGGCGTCGAGTCCGCGCGGTCGAGCGTCACGGGCGGATACAGCGGGGGCGCGTGGATCGTCACCATCCATGTGCGGCTGCGGGCGGCGGGCGACCTGACCACCGCCGCGGCCACGGCGGCCGCGACCCTCGACGCCACGCGATTCCGTGGCTCAGAGGAGGTGACGCTCGAGGTCGTGGTGCCGGACGGTCCCGGCCTGGCGCCCGTGACGATCACCGACGCACGTTCCCAGCGGGGCACGGCGCGGCTCCCGGCGGCGCTCGAGGCCGCAGACGCCCTACGCCGGGCCCCTGTCGTCGGACGGGTCGACATCGCGTCGGCCGCCCTGTCCGTCGGGTTGGCCGCGGGACCGACTCCGCTCGTGAGCGCGGCGGAGGCACTCCGCGGCATCGCGGGCTTCGGGACCGGAAGTCTCGCGTGGGTCACCGTAGACCTCCCGCCTCACGCGACCTCCCCCTCAGGCTCGGTGGAAATCGCCGCCGACGGCCCCTCCATCGACCTGCTCGCGGCGTTGGATCAGCTCGAAGCGCGGCCGGAGGTGTCCCGGATGGTTCACCACGAGCAGCGCGGAGACGAGCGTCCCCGGCTCGACGTCGAAACCAGCGTCCCGGAATCCGTCGCGCGGCTGCTGACCTCCGTCACCGACGCCGCCGACCGCCTGCCTCGCCAGCGGACCGCGTTCTCCGCCCGCGTCGCGGTGGGCGCGAGCGCGGTCAGCGGGTTCGTGGGTCTCCCGCAGACCGGCGAGGATCCGCCGCCCCCGGCGAGCGAGGCCGCCCCGATCCTGGCGACCTACGAGGCCGAGCTCCGGACCTTCCTCCTGCAGACCGCGAAGACCGACGCGGCCGCCTGCACCATCGCGGGCGGCCGGCGCGTGCAGTGCGAGACGCTCCTGGCGCTCTGGCACGACCCGGCGGCGACGGAGGAGTCGGTCGAAGCGAGTTACGCGGCCATCACCGCGGCCTGGCAGCGTGCCGGGCTCGTCGGGGAGGGCCGCGCACTCGGCACCGAGCTGTGGGGGCGCGGCCCGCACTTCCGTGGTCCGGCCGGCGTCGACAGCGCGCGCATCCGCGGAACCACCGACGGCATCCGCGTCACGGTCGAGTCCCCCACCCTGAGGTGAAGGCGGACGCCTCGCCCCACCGGCGGATGTGAGCCGTGCATGAGCCGCGAGGGGGCCCGCGACACGCCCGGGCGCAGCGAGGGTGAAAGCCCAGACGATTCCGGCGCCTCCCGCCGCGATCGCGGCCCGTCCAGTCCCCGAAGAATCCCGGATTTCCGCGCCTGAGCACCGGAATCACGCGGTGCTACGGTCACGTCCCTGACGACCGAGAGGCCGTCCGAGACACCAAGGGAGAGCAATGACGCAGCAAGCCGCCGCGCCCGAGAAGCGCGGAATGTCCAGGAGAACCAAGGCGGTGATCGGCCTCGGCGCCGTCGTCGCCATCGCGGCCGGGGTCACCGCCGCCGCCTTCACCGATTTCGCGAACCTGAACCTCGGGGCGAACGGGATCGGCGCCGATCAGTACAACATCCAGGTGGTCGACACCGACCCCTTCACCGGTGCGCAGATCCCGGGCTCGTGGCAGGAGGCGAACACCCCGGCCGGGGCGCCGATCGAGCTCATCGGAGCGAACACCATCTTCCCGGGAAGCGCGCCCATCTCGGTCGACATCCCCGTCCGGAACGCCTCCGCGACGCTGAACTCGACCCTCTCGCTGGGGCTCGTGCAGCTTCCGGACGCCGGCGCGAACGTCACCGACCCGAACTACCTCTCCAGCCTGAGGTTCTCGGTCTCGATGCCGGCGACCTCCCTCGGGGCGACGCCGATCAGCGTCACCGACCAGACGTTCGCGCAGCTCAGCTCGCTGACGCTCAACGACCTCGCCGCCGGCGAGGCGTCCGACGTCACGATCTCGGTGCGGCTGCTCACCCAGGCGGAGTCGGGGGCCGGCTTCACCGACAACAGCCTGAACGGCATGAAGGCGTTCATCCAGGCGCAGTTCAACGGTACGTCGACTCCCTGATCCGATGACCTCGAGCCCTTTGCGCACGCGTCGGCGGTGGCGTCGGCCGGCACTGTCCCTCGCGGGAGTCTGCGTCGCCTCGGCGATCGCCGTCACCGCCGCCAGCACAGTGAACTGGTCCGACGTCGTCGTCGCCCTGGACGGTCGCGACAACACCTTCGACCTGCAGGTCGCGGGCAGTGACGTGCCCGGCTGGCAGCCGGCCCCGGCCGAATGGCAGCAGGGCCGTCCTGACCCGGTCGTGGTCGCCCTGCCGGCGACGGTGCTGGAGCCCGGCACTTCGGTGCAGGCCCGCGTCGCCGTGCGCAACAGCAGCCCGAGGCTGGCCGGATCGATCAGGGTCCACCTGATCGATCCGGCCACCCAGAACCCCCTGTTCCCCGAGCTGCGCTTCACCATCTCCGAAGGAGGCCATGTGTACGCGGCCGCAGTACCGCCCGCCGGCGCGGCGGACATCCCGCTCACCGGGGCCACCGCGCCCGGCGCCGACCGGGTGCTCGACGTCGAGGTCACCCTGCCGGCCGACGCGCCGGCGTCGGTGAACGGCGCGACGACCCCCGTCCAGCTCATGTTCACGGGGGCGAGCCTGTGAGCGGGCGGCGGGTCCACCCCGCGCGCACGCGACCCCGGCGCGGCGCGCTGGCCGCGACCGGCCTCCTGGGCCTCAGCGTCGTCCTCGGCGCCTCGGCGATCGGCACCACCTCCGCCGCGTTCACCGATCAGTCGGTCCCCCAGCTCGGGACGAACGGGGCCATCGGCGGCGGCTACAACATCGCCTTCCTCGATCCGGGAGGGGCCGTCCAGGAGGGCAACCCCACCCCGTTCGCGCTCGACAGCTCCGGAAGCGGGACCATCACGCTCACGTCGGCCGCGACGGTGGACATGCGGGTCGTTACGACGACCCCGGCCACCGGCCCCGTCCGCATCACGCTCTACAACGCGTACCCCGGCAGCAGGCCGAGCGACGCGGGCGGAACCGGTCCCGGCGCCGACCCGTACGATTACGCGCTCTACACGATCACGGTCGACGGGACGGCCGTGGCGACCGCGTCCACCGCTGCCGCGATCAACACGTCCCCGCCGTTCGTCACCGGGTGGACCCAGTCCGTGCCCAAGACCATCGAGGTGCAGGTGTCCCTGCCGCACGCGAACGCGAACCCCTACATCTTCAACCGGACCCTCGTGCTCGGTGTCCGGTTCGACGGGAGCACCTCGTGAGGCGCGCCGTCATCGTCGCCGCCGTCGCGCTGCTCAGCGTGGGCAGCGCGCTGCCGGCCGCCGCCGCCCCGGCCGCCGGGCAACCAGGGGCCACACAACTCGTGACCGTGCAGATGCCGGGGCCGGGCCACCAGAGCGAGTGGTCGGCCACCGTGCAGAACCCCTCGTCCTCCGCGTCGGCGGTCTCCCTCGCGGTGCTGGACGTCACCGGCGGCGCCTCCCGGATCGACGACGCGCTCCAGGTCAGTGTGCGGGTGGACGGCGTCACCGTCATCCCGCAGACCCCGCTGCGCCGGCTGATCGGCGGCGCTCCACTCTCGCTCGGAACCGTCCCGGGCGGAGGCGCGAAGACCGTCTCCGGCGACGTCGTCCTGTCCTCGGCCGCGGGGAACGAGTACCAGGGGCTGAGCGCTCAGTTCACGCTCCGGCTCAGTTCGCTGGAGGCGGCCCCTGCCCCGCTCCCGCCGCTCGCCGATACCGGGCTCACGGTCATCGGCGTCGGCGTCCCGCTCGCCCTCATCGTCGCGGGCGTCCTGCTCCGACTCCGCCGTCGAAAGGCCGGTGAACAGGTATGAAACGCCCATCGTTGCAGTGGAGGCGTCCGGTGCGGGCACGCACAGGAGCCCGCGTCACCGGCCTCGTCGGCCTCGTCGCGGTCACGCTCGCCGCGCTCGTCGTCGTGCCGCCCACGTCCGC
Source organism: Leifsonia sp. NPDC056824 (assembly GCF_042789575.1). NCBI lineage: Bacteria > Bacillati > Actinomycetota > Actinomycetes > Micrococcales > Microbacteriaceae > Leifsonia > Leifsonia sp. NPDC056824. Next base: position 451,745 of record NZ_JBHUAV010000002.1, read on the forward strand.
CGCCTACCGGGACACCGCCCAGGCGGAGACCTCGGCCGTCCAGTCGCCGCTGATCACCCAGGCGACGCGGCTGACGCCGACGAACACGTACCTCGCCAACACCGCGACCGCGCTGCAGAGCGACGGCACGCTCTGGGTGTGGGGCTTCCGCGGAAACGGCCTCTCCGGCACCGGAACGCTCACCGTCCCGTCCGCGGCGGCGCCGACGCCCGTGATCCTCCCGAACACCGGCTACACCGGCGCGAACCGCCGCTACATCGTGCGGGTCGCCGGGACGAGTCTCGACGACTACTACCCCACCGACATCAACTACACCGGGCTGGCCGCCCTGTCCGACGACGGCGTGGTCTACACCTGGGGCGGCAGCAGCACGAACAACGTGATGGGACGCCCGAGCTCGCCGATCCCGTACACGCAGCCGGGGCCGGTCTCCATCCCCGGCACCGTCGTGGACCTGCGCTCGTCCTCCGGCGTCTTCATGGCGCTGACCAGTACAGGAGACCTCTACACCTGGGGATACGCGCAGGCGCGCGGGATCACCGGCCAGGGCACGCCGACCGCCTCCTCGCCGACGCCGTCGCTGATCATGTCCGGCGTGCACAGCATCGGCGCCGGGATGTGGAACGGCTGGGCGATCCGCGGCGACTTCAACGCCAGCGACTCGACCACCGGCGTGTTCTGGTGGGGCTGGGCGAACGCGGGATCGTCGTACGCGTCCGACCCGTCCGGAGACAACCTGGGCGTGAACCGGAACGCCCCGTTCCGGTCGACGACCCTGTCGCCGTTCGCGCAGGCCGGGTGCGACACCGTCGGCGTCGTCATGGGCTCGGCCGGCGACACCTGCACGATCACGTCGCTCACCGGACACTACTTCGGGAACCAGCTCGTCTTCGACGGCGGTCACCTGGTGACCTGGGGCGACGCGAACAACCAAGGCACCGGCCGCGCGTACGTCTCCGGTCCCGTCAGCGCCCAGCCGATAGCGCTGACGCTGCCGAACAACGACACCGTCGCGGCGGTCGCACCCAGCCAGGACTACGTCCAGGTGCTCGGCGCATCCGGCCAGGTCTACGTCTACGGCCGCTATTCGTTCGGCCGGGGACCGGACCCGACCCTCGGGACGCCGTCGACCACCAACCTCGTCACCCCGGCTCAGATCGTCCCGCTCGGCAGCACCGTCACAGCGATCGGCGCGTTCGGCTACTCCGGGACCGCGTTGAACGCCGACGGCTCCTACGTCAACTGGGGCGGCGGGACCGCAGGCGGGAACAACAACACGTACTCGTCGATCATCAACAGCTGGGCGACGAACAACACCCCGACGAACGCCGTCCAGGGGCTGACGACCATGATTCCGCCGGGGGCGTGATGAAGCACCGGAAGACAACGAAGAGACGGATCGCCCTGGCCACCGTCGCCGCCGGCACACTCGTGGTGACCGCCACGCTGATCACGGCCGGACAGACCATGAGCGCCTTCACTGACTCCGCCGGGCTCGACGTCGGCCCGGACGGCATCGGCTCCGCGCCGTTCGACATCGTCTCCATCCTCCCGGGCGAGCAGGTCGCCGAAGCGCATCCTGGACAGGGCGTGACGGTGCCGATCGCCGGCGACGACAGTTTCGTCCCGGGCCGAACGGTCACAGTGAACCTCGGGGTGGCGAACAACAGCGCCGACCTCGCCGCCGCCGTGACGGTCGCCGTCAAGCCGTCGGACGCGGCCGGCTACGGCCAAGCGGGCAGCAGTCCCAACATCACCGGGTTCCTGCTCGTCACCGTCGTGGACACGACGACCGGGCAACTCCTCGTCGGCGGAAGCGCGACGGACCCCACCCAGGGTGTCCCGGTCGCGAACGCAGCGGGCGTGATTGGCCGGCTCGCGCCCCGCGGAGCGCCCGCGCTGAGCGACGGAAGCGCCTGGGTGGCCGGGAACGCCGGCAGCCGGCACGACCTCGCCATCAGCCTCTACTACGTGGACACCCCGGCCACCGTCGCGTACAACTTCGGTGCGACCGCCTTGGAGGTGGAGTTCGATGGCGCGTCGACGCCGTGAGCGCCCCCGCCGCTCCCTCTGGCAGTGGCTCGGCTCGGCCCTGCTCACGTTCTCGGCCGTCCTCGGTGCGATCGCGATCGTGACCGTCGCCGTCTGCGCGGTGCTCGGCCTGCGCCCGGTCGTCGTGATCTCCGGCTCGATGGAGCCCACCCTGCCGGTCGGGTCGTTGATCTTCTACCGCACGGTCCCCGCGACCCAGGTCGTGACGGGCGACATCGTGACGGTCCCGCGACAGGACGGCGGCACGGGCCTCATCACGCACCGGGTCAAGGAGGTCGCCACGAAGGGCGGCGTGACCACGCTGCGCCTGAAAGGCGACGCCAACGCGAGCGAGGACCCGCTGCCGTACGTGGTCTCGTCGGTGGGCAGCTTCGTCGGCGTCGTCCCGGTGGCCGGCACGATCGCGCTCGCCGCCCGGACTCCGCTGGGCATCGCGGCGGTCGCGACCTACGTGGCGGCGCTGGTCGCGGTCATCGTGTTCGGGCGGCGCCAGAAGGCGCCATCGCGGCGCCGCGGCGCACGCCGGGCGCCGCCGGTCGCGGCGGAGTGAGTTCGCGTCATGCCGCCACGACATTCGTGGCGCAGCGCGGCACGACTCAGGTGCCCGCGCTGTAGTGGGCCGTGACCTGAGCCTGAGTGAACACGGTGGAGTAGGCGGCCCCGAACCGCATGGTGCCGTTGAAGAAGTACGAGGGTGTCGGTGTGGCCCAGCCGGTGAGGTTGTCGTAGCCGAATCTCCAGTAGCCGAAGTAGGACCAGGAGGTCGTGACCGTCGTGTCGGAGGCGACGAGGCTGCCGTTGAGGTAGAGCTTCATCCCTGTCGCGGGTGAGAACGTGGCGACAGCGTGGTACCAGGTGCTCGTGCTGAGCACCGTCGGCGCCGTGATGGTGTGCTTGACATCACTGGAGTCGAGAGCACCGAAGACGAGGCGGCGGTTGTTGTCGATGAACAGCTGCCGGTCGGTCGTGAGTGGGAACGAGGCGAGGTTGCTGTCGCCGAAGCCGATCAGCTTCCCTCCCGTCGCCAGGGTGATGAACCAGACCTCGAGCGTGTACTGCGCCGGTGCGAGCCGTGACGTCGCGGTGGTGATATAGCTGGCGGTCGCGCGCGGCTGCCAGGCGGTGCCCGGGTCGCGCGGGCACGCGTCGGATGCCGTCAGGGCCGTGGTGGTCATCGGCCCGCGATAGGTCCCCGCGTTCGCGGTGCCGGAGATGTCGGTCGCGGTGGCGGACCCAGCCGCTTCGGTGAGCGGGAGCGCGACCAGCGGGCCGAGGGTGGGGTCGCTGACCGCCGCCCGGCAGGTGAAGTAGGGGGCCGTCCCGGCGGTGTTCGCGGTGTTGGCCACCTGCGCGAGGAAGCCGCCCGACGTGGACGGCACGATTCCGAACGCGATGACGAGCGCGACGATCGCCGCAAGCCCCACGGCGGCCGGCCAGCTGAACGAGAGGCGGCGGATGACGCGCGTGCTGAGCGTCATACTGTCGCCTCCCCCAGCCTCGGCACCCCCAGCGACTTCTCCCCCTCCGGCCTCTCCTGCTCCGGCCTCTCCTGCTCCGGCTTCGCCTCCTCGGCCTGCTCCTCCCCCGGCAGCCCGACGATCAGGCACCAGAGGAGCGGTGCTGCGCAGACGATGCCGACGATGATCCAGCCGAGGAGGCTGAAGGTGGGCGTGGCGGCGAGGTGGTAGTAGCCGTCGTCGGCGAGGCGGGGTACGTGGACGGACCCGACCTGCCCGCTGACCAGGTCGACGCCGGTGCCGCCGACGGCCTGCACATGGCTGGGGAGAAGGCCGGTAGACACGAGCGTCGCGTTCGCCCCGCGGTGGGTGGACTGGGTGGCGAGGACCATCACGCCGACGAACGGGCGGACGATCGCGGCGGTGACGGCGAACACCAGGCTCGCCCCGATGACGCGCAACGGCGCCCGCCAGCGTGCGGTGGCGAACCACTCGGTGAGCGCCCACACGAGCAGCCCGCCGACGAAGAAGTAGGGCAGAGAGCGGATGAGCCAGCCCCAGCCGGGGAGGATCGCGGCTGCACGTCCCACGAGGTCGCGCGCGGTGAGCTGCCACGGGTCGGTCGCGCCGTTGATGTCGCCGCGGGTGATGAGCTTCCCGGCGGGAGTGATGTCCCTCACGCGGTGTGTGTAGGTCTCGTCCGGGGAGGTCGGCGGGTGGAAGGTGATGACGTCACCGACGCGAACGGCGGAGGCCGAGACGGGGGTCGTGATGACGAGCGTGCCGACAGGGGCGGTCCGGCCCATCGAAGGAGACTCGACGATGAACCAGCGCCACCCCGTGCTCCAGAACGCGGCGAGGATTGCGATAGCGACCGCGATCAGGACACCGGCCAGGCCGGCGACGACGATCGCTGCGAGCCGCGCGAGGGTGCGGGTGGGTGCGTTCATGGTGGTGACGGCGGTGCAGCGCGACGGGGGCAGCGCGCTGCACCGCCTGACCCTTCGGGTAGGGGTGGGAACGGAACTCAGCTGGCGAATGCCCAGGTCAGCGGCAACGACGCCTGCAGGCCCTGGTAGGTGTTGTCCGCCGTCGAGGCGAGCGTCACGGCGAACGTGAACGGCACCGTCGTGCCCGGCGCCACCGGCGTCGCCAGTGCGAACGGCGCGTGCCCGGCGAGGGCGGCCACGGTGCCGGAGTAGACCGTGGTCGCACCGGAGGTGATGACCACGGTCAGCTTCGCGCACAGGTCGGTGGCGGTGCCGTTCGCGGCGCCGTTCGCGGACTGGGTGCACGTCGCGCCCGGGGTCAGCGTGAAGGTGTTCGCCGGCACCGTACCGGTGTTCGTGATCGTGATGTTCGTCGAGACCGCGGTCCCGGGCACCATGGCCAGGTTGCCGCCGAACTTGTTGATGGTGGAGCACGTCGCGGCGTTGGTCGACACCGAGCCGCCGTTCGTGCTCAGGCAGGTGATGGTGCCGGTGGAGTCCTTCTCCTGCATGACGAGCGCGCCGGTGCCGGCCGTGTTCGTGGTGTTGGTGATGCTCGCCACGAACCCGGACAGGGTCCCGGTGAGGCTGAGCGCGAGCAGCACGGTTCCCACCGCTCCTGCGATGAGAGCCAGCGGCGTCAGCCGGCGACGCTTCCGGCTGCTCGGGTCGGTGATGGTCATGGTCGTTCCTTTACGGGTGTCGGCGACGGCGGGGTGGAGCTTCACCCAAGAGATCGCCTGACAGCGTGAGAATGACGCGGCGCGGCCGAAGAAACCAAAAAACCGGCTTCCGCGTGATCACGCGGAAGCCGGTCTTCCCAAAGTGGATCTGAGGGGACTCGAACCCCTGACCCCCTGCATGCCATGCAGGTGCGCTACCAGCTGCGCCACAGACCCGTATTCAGTTCTTTCGCGTTGACCGGGCTCCCCCGGGCAACTCATCAAGCGTACTACACGCGGGCTGCGCAACGTAAATCGGTCGTGCAGCCCGGGCGTGTGCGCTCCTGCTACTCCGCGCTGTGCACGGACAGCTCGAGCGGGAGGACCGGGCAGTCCTTCCAGAGTCGCTCGAGGGCGTAGTACATGCGGTCCTCCTCGTGGAAGACGTGCACCACCAGGTCGCCGAAGTCGAGCAGGATCCAGCGGCCCTCGGACTTGCCCTCGCGACGCAGCGTGCGGACGCCCGCGTCGTTGAGGCGGTCCTCCACCTCGCCGGCGATCGCGATCACGTTGCGCTCGACCGAGCCGGAGACCAGCAGGAAGGCGTCCGTCAGCGGCAGCGGGCCGGAGACGTCGAGCGCCACCAGATCGACGCCGCCCTTCGAGTCGGCGGCCTCGGCCGCGAGCTGGAGGATTTCCCGGGCGTGCGGGGTTGCGGTCACAGAGAGTCCTTCGGGAGAGTGCGGGTCGAGAAGAGGCGTTCGCGGGTCATCAGAAGACGTGGAGCACGTACGCCGCGATCAGCAGGCCGATCACGCCGACGGCGAGAACACCCGCGGTCACCATGAGAACGACGGGGAGGGCGTTGCCGCGCTTCCGCGGCGGGGCGATCACCCCGCGCGTCGACGTGTGCGTGCTGATCGCGCGCGACGCGCGCACCGGCGCGACCTCGGAGGTGTTGAACTCGTTCTCCTCGCTGTCCAGCAGCCGGTCGATGTCCGAGGAGTCGATGCGGTCGTGCGCACCGGTCGCCCCCAGCGTGCGCGGGAGGTCGATCGAACCGGTGACGAGGATCTCCCCGGTGCTGGTCAACGGGCCGGTCGCGTCCGCCTGGGGCAGCGACGGGAGGATGAGCGCGTTGGTCGTGGTGGCCGCCGTCGAGTGGCCGACGTTGCGGGAGGTGATCGGCTCGGAGCCGTCCTCCAGCTCGGCCGCCGTCGACCAGTGACCGGTCGGCGGGGTGAACGGACGGCGCTCCTGGGCGGAGACGTCCTCCGCCTCGGCGGGCACGGCGGCGGAAGCAGCCTGCGAGCCGAAGCCGGTGAACACAGATGCAGGAGAGGACGTCACCGCGGTGTCGGCCTGCTGCGTCGCAGCAACAGGGGCCGCCTCGTCGGTGAACGTCACGGGAATGATCGGCTCGGCGATGGCCGGCGAGTGGCTCGCCTGGTTCGCCGCCTGCGCCTGGAGCATCGCCCGCAGCTCGCGGCGGGTGAGCGTGCGCTCGCCGGTCGGGTCGGACTCGTCGTCCGACGCCGCGGACGCAGCGGTGGTGAACTCCTGCGAGGTGGCGCGGACCGGGGCCGACGCGGACCCGGGCAGCACGGACATCGGCTGCGTGACCGGCTCGGGCTTGGACGGGTCCGGCGCCTGCCGGAACAGGTCGAACGACGCCGCGTCGGCGCTGGGGTCGGCGGCCGGACGCTGTGGGGCGCTGAACAGGAGGTTGTCGAAGCTGCCGCCGGAGGAGACGCCGGGCTCGGCGAACGCCGAGGCGGGGATGGCGGGAGCCTGCTCCTCATCCGCGGTCTGAGCGTCGGACGCACCGGGGGTCGACGACATCTCGGGGATCTCCCCCGCCGGGGTCGCCTCGGAGGTGCCCGCACGGCGCGACGCTTGACGTGCCGCTGTACGCTCACTCTCTCTGGCCTGTCGCCGTGTCTGCGGCGGCTGGCTCGCTTCCGCTGGCTGTTCAGGCCATGACGTCATTCCACGCTCCGATACAAGTGATGTTTGGAGATGTACTGGACCACCCCGTCGGGGACGAGGTACCAGACGGGGAATCCCCTGCTCACCCGGCTCCGGCAGTCGGTGGACGAGATCGCCAGGGCCGGAACTTCCAACAAGCTTACGTCCTGTTTCGGCAATCCAGAAATATTGAGGTCGTGTCCCGGGCGACTCACAGCAACGAAGTGCGCGAGCTTCCACAGCTCGTCGAAATCGCGCCAGCTCAGGATCTGTGCGATCGCGTCCGCGCCGGTGATGAAGAAGAACTCCGCGTCCGGTCGCTCCTTGCGCAGATCGCGGAGGGTGTCGATCGTGTAGGTGGGCCCGACGCGGTCGACGTCGACCCGGCTGACGGTGAACCGCGGGTTGGAGGCCGTCGCGATCACCGTCATCAGATAGCGGTGCTCGGCGGTCGTGACCTCGCCCTTCTGCCACGGTTGGCCGGTGGGCACGAAGACGACCTCGTCGAGGTCGAACGACTGCGCGACCTCGCTCGCGGCGACCAGGTGGCCGTGGTGGATCGGATCGAACGTGCCGCCCATCACGCCGATGCGTGGACGACTCTTCTCGGTCAGCTCCATGTGTGGGGGTCGGTGAGGTCTCAGTGCCCCTGGGTCGGGTGACCGGTGCCGTGGTGGGTGGCGCCGGGGGCTGCGGCGTGCGACGCGGCGTCGGGCGCCGAGCGGTGCGCGTGGCGGTTGGCCACGTCGCGGAAGCTGAACATGACACCGAGCAGGCACAGGAAGGTGACGATCGCGATCGTGCCGTAGGCCCAGGTGGGAATGGGCAGCGCGACGTGGGTCTCCGCGGCCGCGGCGATGATGGTCGTCAACTGGGACATCGGTGGTGTTCCTTTCGGGCGCTGTGGTGAAGGCGCGGTGGCGCGAGGCCGTTCCTCAGTCTAGCGGTCGTTCAGCCGCGGATCTGGCCGGACCCGCGCACGATCCACTTCGTGCTCGTCAGCTCCGGCAGCCCCATCGGGCCGCGCGCGTGCAGCTTCTGCGTGGAGATGCCGACCTCCGCTCCGAAGCCGAACTCGCCGCCGTCGGTGAACCGGGTGGAGGCGTTGACCATGACGACCGCCGAGTCGACCTCAGCGAGGAAGCGGTCGGCGTTGCCGAGGTCGTTGGTGACGATCGCCTCGGTGTGCTGCGTGGAGTAGCGGCGGATGTGCGCGATCGCGGCGTCGAGGTCGTCCACGACGCGCACCGAGATGTCCAGGCTCATGTGCTCCGTCGCGTAGTCCTCGTCGGTGACGGGGACGCCGCCCGGCGCGTACGGCAGCGCGGTCTCGTCGGCGTGGATCGTGACGCCGGCCTCCGCGAGGGCGCCGAGCACGGCAGGCAGCAGGCGCTCCGCGGCGTTCCGGTGCACCAGCAGGGTCTCCACCGCGTTGCAGACACTGGGACGCTGGACCTTGGCGTTGCGGACGATGTCCACCGCCCAGTCCTCGCGCGCGCTCTCGTCGAGCACGATGTGGACGACGCCGGCGCCGGTCTCGATCACCGGGACGCTCGACTGGGTGACGACGGCCTGGATGAGGTCGGCACTCCCCCGCGGGATCAGCACGTCGACCAGGCCGCGGGCGCGCATCAGCTCGTTCGCGCCGTCGCGGCCGAACGCGTCGATGGTCTGCGCGGCGTCGGCGGGGAGGCCGGCGCTCGCGAGCGCGTCGCGGACCACCTCCACGAGCACAGCGTTCGTGTTCAGCGCCGCGGTGCCGCCGCGCAGGACGACGGCGTTGCCGCTCTTGATCGCGAGCGACGCGATGTCGATGGTGACGTTCGGCCTGGCCTCGTAGATCGCGCCGACCACACCGAACGGCACGCGGGTCTGGGCGATCTTCACGCCGTTCGGGAGGTCGCTGCCGCGCACCACCTGGCCGACCGGGTCGGTGAGCCCGACGACCTCCAGCACCGCGTCGGCGAGGCTCTGGAGCCGGGCCGGGGTCAAGGTGAGCCGGTCGAGCAGGCCGGCGGAGAGCCCGTTCTCACGACCGTTGGCGAGGTCGAGCTCGTTGGCGGCCAGGATGGCCTGCCCGGCCGCGACGACGCCGTCGGCGATCGCGCGCAGCGCCGCGTTCTTCTGCTCGGTCGTCGCGGTCGCCAGCGGCAGCGACGCGGCCTTGGCCGCACTCAGACGGTCTGCGAGCGAGGTGGAGGCGGCGACGGTCGAGGACATGCCCCAAGTCTAAGCGGTGGCGGGCTGCGCGGCCTCGGAGTCGGGGGCCGGCGCAGAGGCCGCCACGGCGTCGGAACTCGGCGCCGGCGCGAACCAGGTGCCGACGGTCTCGCCGCGCAGCGCCTCGGCCACCAGGGTCGTCGCCGTGAGGATGACGGCCGTCCCGCGCTCTGCGGCCTGACGCGCGGCCGACACCTTGGTCAGCGCTCCCCCGGTGCCGACCCCGGACAGGCCGGTGGAGCCGATCTCGACGCCCTCGAGCTCGTCCTGCCAGCCGACGTGCCCGATGCGCTCGGCGCCCGGCTCCTGCGGCGGCTTGGTGTAGAGCGCGTCGACGTCCGAGAGCAGCACGAGGAGGTCGGCCTCCACCAGCAGCGCCACCAGCGCGGCGAGCCGGTCGTTGTCGCCGAACCGGATCTCATGCGTGGCCACGGTGTCGTTCTCGTTGACGATGGGCAGGATGCGCAGGTCGAGCAGCCGCTCCATCGCGCGCTTGGCGTTGCTGCGGTGGGTCGGGTTCTCCATGTCCCCCGCGGTGAGCAGCACCTGCCCCGCCACGATCTCGTAGCGGTCCAGGCTGTCCTGGTACCGGTAGATGAGCACGTTCTGGCCGACGGCGGCCGCCGCCTGCTGGGTGGCCAGGTCGGTGGGCCGGCCGTCCAGCGCGAGGTACGGCAGTCCGGTGGCGATCGCGCCCGAGGACACCAGGATGACCTGCGAGCCGCGGCCGTGGGCCTCGGCGAGGGCGTCGACGAGCGGGACGATCTGCCCCGCGTTGTCGCCGCTGATCGACGACGAGCCGACCTTGACGACGATCCGTCGTGCGGTGGGGACCTGGGCGCGCTCGTCGATCGTCATTACCTGCCCGTCCCGCCTTCCGCCTCACCCCGGGAGCCGGAGTCCTGGCCGTCGTAGTCGTCGTAGTCGTCGTCCTGCCAGAGGCCGGCCTCCTTCTCGCGGAGGAGCTCGGCGCGGGCCTCGGCCTTGCCGTCCATCCGCTCGAAGTACTCCTCGCGGCGCTGGTTGCGGGTGGGGCGCGCGCTCGCGTCGATGCGCACGTCCGTGCCACGCGGCGAGGCGATCAGCTCGGCCGTCGAGGTCAACGTGGGCTCCCAGTCGAACACCACGCCGTTGTTCCGGCCGATCACGACCGTGGAGCCGGCGACGGCGCCCGCGGTGAACAGCCGGTCCTCGACGCCCAGCTTGGCGAGCCGGTCGGCCAGGTAGCCGACGGCCTCGTCGTTGGCGAAGTCGGTCTGGGCGACCCAGCGCTCCGGCTTCGCGCCGAGGATGCGGTACACGGGGCCGTCCGAGCCGCCCTCGACCTTGACGGTGAAGCCGGAGTCGTCCACGGCCTTCGGGCGGATGACGATCCGGGGGCGGATCTCCGCTTCGGCGGCCTCGGCGGCGCGGGCCTCCTCGACCTGCTCGGCCAGCGCGAACGACAGCGCGCGCAGACCCTCGTGGCTGACGCTGGAGATCTCGAACACGCGGTAGCCGCGCGCCTCCAGGTCCGGACGGACGAAGTCGGCCAGCTCCCGGCCCTCCGGGACGTCGATCTTGTTGAGCGCGATGAGCTGCGGGCGCTCCAGGAGCGGCACCTGGCCCTCGGGCACGGGATAGGCGCCGAGCTCGCCGAGGATGACCTCCAGGTCGCTCAGCGGGTCGCGGCCGGGCTCGAGCGTGGCGCAGTCGAGGACGTGCAGCAGGGCGGAGCAGCGCTCGACGTGGCGCAGGAACTCCAGGCCGAGGCCACGGCCCTCGCTCGCGCCCTCGATGAGGCCGGGGACGTCGGCGACGGTGTAGCGCACGTCGCCGGCCTGCACGACGCCCAGGTTCGGGTGCAGCGTGGTGAACGGGTAGTCCGCGATCTTCGGCTTGGCCGCCGACAGCGCGGCGATCAGGCTGGACTTGCCCGCGGACGGGTAGCCGACGAGCGCGACGTCGGCGACCGTCTTCAGCTCCAGGAGGACGTCGCCCTCCCAGCCGGGCGTGCCGAGCAGCGCGAACCCGGGCGCCTTGCGCTTGGTGGTGGCCAGCGCGGCGTTGCCGAGTCCGCCGAGACCGCCGGCGGCGACGACGAAGCGCATGCCAGGCTCGGTGAGGTCGACGAGTTCCTCGCCGTCGGGCGACTTGACCACGGTGCCGACCGGGACGGGCAGCTCCAGCTCGACGCCGGTGTAGCCGCTGCGGTGGTCGCCCATCCCGAAGCCGCCGTTGTCGCTGGAGCGGTGCGGTGCGCGGTGGTAGCCGAGCAGGGTGGTGACCTGGGGGTCGGCCACGAGCACGATGTCGCCGCCGTTGCCGCCGTTGCCGCCGTCGGGGCCGGCGAGCGGCTTGAACTTCTCGCGGCGGACCGAGACACACCCGTTTCCGCCGTTGCCCGCGCGCAGATGCAATGTCACGCGGTCCACGAACGTGGCCATGGGTGCTCCTCTAGATCGGTGAAACGACGGATGGGCGGGCCGAAGCCCGCCCATCCGTGAAGTGCTGTCGTGGGGTGAGGCTCAGGCCTCGACGGCCACGATGTTGACGACCTTGCGGCCGCCCTTGGTGCCGAACTCGACCGCGCCGGCCTCCAGGGCGAACAGCGTGTCGTCGCCACCGCGGCCGACGTTGGCGCCCGGGTGGAAGTGCGTGCCGCGCTGGCGGACCAGGATCTCGCCGGCGTTGACGGTCTGGCCGCCGAAGCGCTTCACGCCGAGGCGCTGCGCGTTCGAGTCACGACCGTTGCGAGTGGAACTCGCGCCCTTTTTGTGTGCCATGTCTTCTTCTCCTCGAGAGGTTCTCTGTCGGCTACTTGATGCCGGTGATCTTGACGCGCGTGAGCTCCTGACGGTGGCCCTGGCGCTTCTTGTAGCCGGTCTTGTTCTTGAACTTCTGGATGACGATCTTCGGGCCGCGCAGGTCGTCGAGGACCTCGGCGGTCACCTTCACCTTGGCGAGGGACTTCGCGTCGGAGGTGATCTTGTCACCGTCGACGAGCAGGACAGCGGCCAACTCGACGTTGCCGTCCTTGTCGGCCTTGATGCGGTCCATCGTCACGATGGTGCCGACCTCGACCTTCTCCTGCCGGCCACCGGCGCGCACAACTGCGTAAACCACTTTCACGTACCTTTTCGTCGGGGATCAGTTCCCGGCGTGGCCGTGGACCTGTCCTGCTCTTGTTTGTTCAGGGAGTTACTGGCGAGCACATCCCCGTCGATGGCGGCGGGTGGCTCTCAGAAAACCGTGGAGGTGTACCGGGCTACCGGCACACACCAACGGTCAACTTTACCCGACGCCACACGACCCGTCAATTCAGCGAGGGGGCGTCGAGACCGACCGGAACCCTGGACGGGACCGGTTCCTACAATCATTGTATGACGGTCCTGATCGATCCCCCGGCATGGCCCGCCCACGGCATGTTGTGGTCGCATCTGGTCAGCGACTCGTCGCTGGACGAGCTGCACGCGTTCGCCGCCGCGGCGGAGATCCCGGCGCGCGCGTTCGACCTCGACCACTACGACGTGCCGGACCGCCGCTACGACGAGCTCGTGGCGGCGGGAGCGGTGGCGGTCGGCGGCAAGGAGCTGGTCGCCCGGCTCATCGCCAGCGGCCTGCGCGTGCGGGCGCGCGACCGCGTGCGCCGTCACTGACCGGGTCGGCGACGGCGCACGGGAGGCGGATCAGTCCTCGGGCTTGTCAGTCTTCGTGCTTGTCCCCGGCGATCTGGCCGCCGGTGATGACGGCCGTGCTCGCGCGGCGGCCGCGGCTGCGACCCTGGCCCTGCGCCTTCGGGTGCGGGAGGGAGTCCAGCACGGAGTCGAGCAGCAGCTCGGTCTCCACCGCCCGCGCGACCGGCGCGTGCGCGGCCGGAGCGGTCGGCTCGGGAAGCTCGATCATCGGGAAGTCCAGGTGCGGGTGCTCGTCGCCCTGCGCCGCTGCGGGAGGCTCCGCTGCGGAAGTCTGGGCGACCGGGGCCTCGGCCTGACGCTGCTCGTCGCGCGGGCCCTTGCCCTTGCGGCGGCGCTTCTTGGGCGCGGCGTCCGTGGCGGGCGCCTCGGCGGCGGGCGCGGCCTCGGCCGCCGGGGCGGCCTCCCCCTCCGGGTGCGGCTGGCCCTCCGGGTGCGGCTGGCCCTCGGCGTGCGGGTGGATGGTCGAGGCCGCGATCTGGGCGAGCGCGTTCTTGGCGTCGTCCGTGATCGCGTGCGTTCCGGTGGTGTGCTGCACGCTGGGCTGCTGCTGACCGCCGCCGTTGCCGTTCCCGTTGCCGCCGCGGCCGCGACGGCGCTCGCTCTGCGGCTGCTGCTGCTGCGGCTGGCGGTGCTTCACGACCGGGTCGTGGTGCACGATGACACCGCGGCCGGCGCAGACCTCGCAGGCCTCGCTGAAGGTCTCCAGCAGGCCGAGGCCGAGCTTCTTGCGCGTCATCTGGACGAGACCGAGCGACGTGACCTCCGCCACCTGGTGCTTGGTCCGGTCGCGGCTCAGGCACTCGATGAGGCGGCGCAGCACCAGGTCGCGGTTCGACTCCAGCACCATGTCGATGAAGTCGACGACGATGATGCCGCCGATGTCGCGCAGCCGGAGCTGGCGGACGATCTCCTCCGCGGCCTCCAGGTTGTTCTTGGTGACCGTCTCCTCCAGGTTGCCGCCGGAGCCGACGAACTTGCCGGTGTTGACGTCGACCACGGTCATGGCCTCCGTGCGGTCGATGACCAGCGAGCCGCCGGAGGGCAGCCAGACCTTGCGCTCGAGCGCCTTCTCGATCTGCTCGGTGATGCGGTGCTCGTCGAACGCGTCGCGGTCGCCGGCGTACTCCTCCACACGGTCGATCAGGTCGGGCGCGACCTGGCGCAGGTAGCTCTCGATCGTCTGGCGCGCGTCATCGCCGGCGATGACCAGCTTCTGGAAGTCCTCGTTGAAGACGTCGCGGATGATCTTGATGAGCAGGTCGGGCTCGCTGTGCAGGAGCGCGGGCGCCTGCTGCGTCTCGACCTGGCGGCTGATGTCCGCCCACTGCGCCGTCAGGCGGGTGACGTCGAGCGTGAGCTGCTCCTCGGTGGCGCCCTCGGCGGCCGTGCGCACGATGACGCCGGCGCTCTCGGGGAGCACCTCCTTGAGGATCTTCTTCAGGCGCGAGCGCTCGGTGTCCGGCAGCTTGCGGCTGATCCCGTTCATGGAGCCGTTCGGCACGTACACGAGGTAGCGGCCGGGCAGCGAGATCTGGCTGGTCAGGCGCGCGCCCTTGTGGCCGACCGGGTCCTTGGTGACCTGGACCAGCACGCGGTCGCCCGCCTTGAGGGCGAGCTCGATGCGACGCGGCTGGTTGCCGGTCTCCACGGCGTCCCAGTCGACCTCGCCGGAGTACAGCACGGCGTTGCGGCCGCGGCCGATGTCGACGAAGGCCGCCTCCATGCTCGGCAGCACGTTCTGCACGCGGCCGAGATAGACGTTGCCGATGAGGGAGGCCTCCTGCGACCGGGCGACGTAGTGCTCGACCAGGACCTTGTCCTCGAGCACGCCGATCTGGATGCGGCCGCCCTTCGAGCGGACGACCATCTGCCGGTCGACGGACTCGCGGCGCGCCAGGAACTCCGCCTCGGTGATGACCGGGCGGCGGCGTCCGGCGTCGCGGCCGTCGCGGCGGCGCTGCTTCTTCGCCTCCAGGCGGGTCGAGCCCTTGACCTTCTGCGGCTCGGTGATGAGCTCCGGCTCGCGCGGGGTGCGGACCTTGACGACGGTGTTCGCCGGGTCGTTCGCCTCGGTGCGGCCGTTCTCGCCCGCGCGGCGGCGCGAGCGGCGGCGCATGGTGCCGGTCGCCTCCTCGTCCGGGAGCGGGGGCAGCGGCAGGACGTCAGGGGCCTGGAACAGCAGCGTTGTCGGCGGCAGGCCGGGGATGACGGGGCCTGCCGCCTCCGGCTCATCGCCGTGGCGCTCGGGCAGGGCGGGGGGCTCGACGCCGTCGGCGGCGAGCGTCGCGACGTCGACCACGGACTCCGCCGCGGGCACGGCCGCTGTCGTCGCCTCGGTCGCGGCGGACTCGTCGGCAGTGTCGACCTGCTCCGCGACGACCTCCTGCTCGGCGATCTCGCTCTCACCGGCGAACACCGGCGTTTCGGCGGTCCCGGCAGGACGCGTCACGCGTCTGCTGCCGAAGATACCACGGCGCCTGCGCCCTCCCGTTCCCTGATCGTTGCTGTTCGTGCTGTCGATATTCTCGTTTTCCACCATCGCTGGTGCACTCCTCGACCGGTGGCGGCAACCCGCTCGCCGGGTACTCTCCGTCGGAGGCGCCGCGGCGCCTGCCGTAATCCTGGCTCGGAATGCCGGTGCTCGTGGCACCTGCGTCCGGCTCTCCGTTGTCTTGTGCCGGCCTGCATGGCCGGCCTTTCATTCGGGCGCACCTGGCGCCCTCAAGCCTTCTGTTCGCGTCGGCCGGCATGCTGCCGGGACGACGTATCCAATGATTATCGCATGTCGAGGGCCGTGGACCGGCGCAACCCGCGTTCACAGAACGGGCGCGCCGCGTCATGCCATAATCCGACTGTGCCTGCCTCGAAGACCGCGACCGCCGACCAGACGACCGATCCCGCTCCCGCGGAGTACCGCCGCCCGACCGCGCTCGCGATCTTCCTGATCGTCGCAGGGGCCATCGGCTTCTGGGCCGCGTTCATGCTGACGGAGGACAAGTTCCACCTGCTCGAGAACGCGAACGCCCAGCTCTCCTGCAACTTCAACGTGCTCGTCGGCTGCAGCAAGAACCTGAACTCGTGGCAGGGTTCGCTCCTCGGCTTCCCGAACCCGCTGCTCGGCCTCGCCGGCTGGACGGCGACCATCGCGGTCGGCGTCGGCCTGTTCGCCGCGGGGCGCTTCGCCCGCTGGTACTGGATCGCCTTCAACGTCGGCGTCGTGCTCGCCCTGGTGCTGGTGATCTTCCTCATCACCGAGTCGCTGACCGTCCTCAACGTGCTCTGCCCGTGGTGCATGGTCACCTGGACGGTCACCATCCCGACCTTCTGGGCGGTGACGCTCTACAACCTCAAGGAGGGGCACATCCCCGTGCCCGAGCGTGCACGCCGGTTCTTCGGCACGCTCTACAGCTGGGTGCCGCTCATCACGATCGTCAGCTACGCGATCGTGGCGGTGCTGGCGCAGATCCAGCTCGACTGGATCCACCGCGCGTTCGTCTGATCCGCCGGGACATGCAGAACGGCTCCCGACCATGAGGTCGGGAGCCGTTTCTCGTTCGGAGCGTGCTCAGTCGAACCAGAGCGCGAGCTCGCGCTGCGCCGACTCGGGCGAGTCGGAGCCGTGCACCAGGTTCTGCTGCACCTTCAGGCCCCAGTCGCGGGCCAGGTCGCCGCGGATCGTGCCCGGCAGCGCGGTGGTCGGGTCGGTCGCGCCGGCGAGCGAGCGGAAGCCCTCGATCACGCGGTTGCCCGCGACGCGCAGGGCGACGACGGGCCCGGACTCCATGAACTCGACGAGCGGCTCGTAGAAGGGCTTGCCCTCGTGCTCGGCGTAGTGCTTCGCGAGCAGCTCGCGGTCGGCCTGCAGCATGCGCAGGTCGACGAGCGAGTAGCCCTTGGCCTCGATGCGGCGCAGGATCTCGCCCGTGAGGTTGCGGGCGACTCCGTCGGGCTTGACGAGGACGAGGGTCTCTTCGACGGCGGTGGTCATCTGGTCTCCGTTCGGTTGTTCCGGTCGGTGTTGTTCCGGTCGATGCGGGAGGCGACGATCATGCAGTAGGTCCACATGGCCGTGAAGATCGCCCCCACGATGAAGAAAGCAGGCTGGAGGAAACCGGCGGCGACAACGAGCAGCTGGACGATCCAGCCGAGGACGACGCCGATGCGGTTCCGCATCAGCCCGATGGCCGCGATCATCAGCACGACGACGAGCGCTCCCCCACCGAGCGCGGCCCAGGCCGGCAGGGCGTTCAGCCCGAAGAGCACGAGCGCGCCGAGGAAGACCACGATCAGCTCGAAGCCGAGCACGATCGAGCCGAGGCTCTCGCGCAGGGAGCGCTGCCGGCGTGCGCGCGGCTGCTTGGCGTCGCTCACGCGGTCGCGTCCTTCCAGCCCTGCTCGTCGGCGTACGCCATCGCGGCGCCGACCAGCACGATGGACCCGGTGACGACCACGGCGCGGCGCGGCTCCTCGCCCGCCCACTCGCGGGCGGCCTCCAGTGCGTCGAGGCCGTCGCTGTAGACGATCGTCGCCTCGTCCCCGGCCTCGTCGCGCACGATGTCGCCGAGGTCGTCGGCGGGCAGGGCGCGGTCGGACGCGGGCTCCGTGACGAAGAACTGCGACGCGACCGGGGCGAGGGCGCGGATGACGCCGCGGGCGTCCTTGTCGCCCAGGCTGCCGACCACGAAGGCCAGCTCGTCGAAGTCGAAGTACCGGCGCAGGGCGTCGGCGAGAGTCGCGGCGCCCGCCGGGTTGTGGGCGGCGTCGACCAGGATGGTCGGCTCGACCCCGATGAGCTGGAGACGGCCGGGCGAGGTCGAGGTGGCGAAGCCCTCCTCCACCAGGTCGGACTTCAGCGGCTGGGTGCCGCGGCCGAGGAAGGTCTCGACCGCCGCGACCGCCACCGCGGCGTTCTGCGCCTGGTGGTCGCCGTACATCGGGAGGAAGACGTCCTCGTAGGTGGCCGCACGGCCGCGCACGGTGACGAGCTGGCCGCCGACGGCGACCTGCGTGCTCACCACGTCGAAGGCCTGCGGCTGGGCCGCGAGAGTCGACTCGGTGAGCCGGGCGGCCTCCTCCAGCTCGGTCATGGCCTCCGGGGCCTGCGCCGAGGTCACGACGTCGGCGGACGGCTTGATGATGCCCGACTTCGTGCGCGCGATCTCGCGCACAGTGCCGCCGAGCTGCTTGGTGTGGTCGAGCGAGATGGGCGTGAAGACCGCCACCTGGCCGTCGCCGACGTTGGTGGAGTCCCACTCGCCGCCCATGCCGACCTCGATCACGGCGACGTCGACCGGGGCGTCGGCGAAGGCGGCGAACGCCAGGGCGGTGAGCGCCTCGAAGAAGGTCAGCGGCGCCTTGCCCTGCTCCTGCAGCTCGGCGTCGACGATCTCCAGGTACGGACGGACGTCCTCCCAGTTGCTCACCAGGGCCTCGTCGGAGATCGGCACGCCGTCGATCATGATCCGCTCGTTGAAGCGCACCAAGTGCGGGCTGGTCAGCAGGCCGGTGCGCAGGCCGTAGGCGCGCAGGATGCTCTCGGCGATCCGGCTGGTCGAGGTCTTCCCGTTCGTCCCGGTGATGTGGATGATCGGGTAGGCCCGCTGCGGGTCGCCCAGCAGCTCCACGGCACGGCGGGTGGCGTCGAGGCGCCGCTCGGGGGCGCCCTCGCCGACGCGGGCGAGGAGGGCCTGGTAGACGGCCTCGGCGTCTTCGCGCAGCTCGTCGTCGTCGGTCATCGGGTCACCTCGACCTTCGTCACGCCGACCGTGAAGCGGCCCGCGTTCGCGTACAGTCCTGCGGCGAAGTCCTTGCTGAAGTCGTCGCGGCCGTCGGCGGAGCGCTCGCCCGCCGAGACGAACTCGAACTCCAGCGCCAGGGTCTCGGCCGCGATGTCGACGGCTTCGCCCGCGAGCGCGATGGCCGCCACGTCGTCGTCGTGCTCGAACGCGACGCTCAGCTCGATCCGGTCGCTCACGTCGAACCCGGCCGCCTTGCGGGTGTCCTGCACGGCGCGGATGACGTCGCGGGCCAGGCCCTCGGCCTCCAGCTCCGGCGTCGTGGCCGTGTCGAGCAGGACGAAGCCGCCGCCGGGCAGCAGCGCCAGCGCCGAGGTGGCCTCGTCGTCGGCCTGAGCGGTCTCCAGGACCAGCTCGTACTCGCCCTCGACCAGCTCCACGCCGCCCACGGTAACGACTCCGTCGTGCTCCGACCAGTCGCCGGCGCGCGCGGCCTG
Organism: Leifsonia sp. NPDC056824; assembly: GCF_042789575.1. NCBI lineage: Bacteria > Bacillati > Actinomycetota > Actinomycetes > Micrococcales > Microbacteriaceae > Leifsonia > Leifsonia sp. NPDC056824. The sequence continues at coordinate 471,002 of NZ_JBHUAV010000002.1, forward strand.
GATGACCTGCTGCACCTGCTTGCCGAGCCGCGGTCCGGCGGCGCGGGCGTTCACGGTCAGCCTGCTGGTGATGCCGTAGGCGTCCGCGCTGTCGTCGGCCAGCTCCACCAGCTCCACTGCCTTGACGTTGAGCTCGTCGCGGAGGATGCCCTCGAACGGTCGCAGGGCGTCCGCGCCGGCCGCGACCACGGTCAGCGACGCGAGCGGCAGTCGCACGCGGCGGCCGGACTGCTTGCGCAGCGAGAGCACGGTCGAGCTGATCGCACGGATGCGGTCCATCGCGTCGACGAGCGCGTCGTCGGCCGGGAACTCGTCCGCCTCCGGCCAGTCGGTCAGGTGCACGCTGCGGCCGCCGGTGAGGCCCTTCCAGATGCGCTCGCTGACCAGTGGGAGCAGCGGGGCGGCGACCCGGGTCAGGGTCTCCAGCACCGTGTAGAGGGTGTCGAACGCCTCGGCGCCCGAGCCGTCCTCGGCCACGCCGGTCCAGAACCGGTCGCGCGAACGGCGCACGTACCAGTTGGTGAGCACGTCGGCGAAGTCGCGCAGCTTGGCCGAGGCGAGCGTCGAGTCGAGGCCCTCCAGGTCGGCGGTCACGGCCTCCACCAGGTCGCGGGTCTTGGCGAGCAGGTAGCGGTCGAGCACGTCGGTGGACGCCGTCGATCGCGTCGCCTCGTAGCCCGCCGCGTTGGCGTAGAGCGAGAAGAAGTACCAGGTGCTCCAGAGCGGCAGCAGGACCTGGCGGACGCCCTCGCGGATGCCCTCCTCGGTGACGATGAGGTTGCCGCCGCGCAGCACGGGGCTCGACATCAGGAACCAGCGCATCGCGTCGGAGCCGTCGCGGTCGAAGACCTCGTTGACGTCCGGGTAGTTGCGCAGCGACTTGGACATCTTCTGGCCGTCGCTGCCGAGCACGATGCCGTGCGAGATCACGTTCGTGAACGCGGGGCGGTCGAACAGGGCGGTGCCCAGCGTGTGCAGCAGGTAGAACCAGCCGCGGGTCTGCCCGATGTACTCCACGATGAAGTCGGCCGGGTTGTGGCTGTCGAACCAGTCGTGGTTCTCGAACGGGTAGTGCACCTGCGCGAACGGCATCGAGCCGGAGTCGAACCAGACGTCGAGCACGTCCGGGATGCGGCGCATGGTCGAGCGTCCGGACGGGTCGTCCGGGTTCGGCCGGGTCAGCTCGTCGATGAACGGGCGGTGCAGGTCGGGCTCGCCCGCGGCGTTGACCGGCAGCCGGCCGAAGTCGCGCTCCAGCTCCTCCAGCGAGCCGTACACGTCGACGCGCGGGAACTCCGGGTCGTCGCTCTTCCAGACCGGGATCGGCGAGCCGAAGTAACGGTTGCGCGAGACGGACCAGTCGCGGGCGCCGGCGAGCCACTTGCCGAACTGGCCGTCCTTGACGTTCTCGGGCACCCAGTTGATGCCCTGGTTGAGCTCGACCATCCGGTCGCGGAACTCGGTGACGCGCACGAACCAGCTCGACACCGCCTTGTAGATCAGCGGGTTGCGGCAGCGCCAGCAGTGCGGGTACGAGTGCTCGTAGCTCGCCTGGCGCAGCAGCCGGCCGTCCTCGCGCAGCAGCGTGGTGAGCGGCTTGTTCGCCTCGAAGACCTGGAGGCCGGCGACGTCCTGCACGTCGGCGAGGAACCGCGCGCCGTCGTCCACCGAGATGATCACGGGGATGCCGGCGGCCTCGCAGACGCGCTGGTCGTCCTCGCCGTAAGCGGGGGCCTGGTGGACGATGCCGGTGCCGTCCTCGGTGGTGACGTAGTCGTCGACGAGGATCTGCCAGGCGTTCTGCGTGCCGAACTTCTCGGTGTCGGCGTAGTAGTCCCAGAGCCGGTCGTAGGTGACGCCCTCCAGCTCGCGGCCGCGGACCGTACGGCTGACCGCCTCGCGCGCGGCCTCCGGGGAGCCGTAGCCGAGGTCCTTCGCGTAGTTGCCGACGAGGTCGACCGCCAGCAGGTACTCGCCGCTCAGCGAGTCCTCCTCCCGCAGCCCGGCGCTGTGCCGGCCGCTCGCGCGTCCGTGCACATCCGCCGCGCCGTTGGGGCCGGCGGGGACGACGGCGTACTCGATGTCCGGCCCGACGACGAGCGCCAGGTTCGTCGGCAGGGTCCACGGCGTCGTCGTCCAGGCCAGGGCACGCACGCCCGTGAGACCGAGGGCCTCCGCCTTGGCGCCGGTCAGCGGGAAGGTCACGGTGACCGTCTGATCCTGGCGCATCTTGTAGACGTCGTCGTCCATGCGCAGCTCGTGGTTGGACAGCGGGGTCTGGTCGCGCCAGCAGTAGGGCAGGACGCGGTGGCCCTCGTAGGCGAGCCCCTTCTCGTGGAGCTGCTTGAACGCCCAGATCACGGACTCCATGTAGGGGGTGTCGAGCGTCTTGTAGTCGTTGTCGAAGTCGACCCAGCGCGCCTGGCGGGTGACGTACTCCTGCCACTCGCGGGTGTAGCGCAGCACGGAGTCCTTCGCAGCCTGGTTGAAGGCGGCGAGGCCCATCTCCTCGATCTGGCTCTTGTCGGTGATGCCGAGCTGCCGCTCCGCCTCCAGCTCGGCCGGGAGTCCGTGCGTGTCCCAACCGAACCGGCGCTCGACCTTCTTGCCGCGCATCGTCTGGAAGCGCGGGAAGACGTCCTTGGCGTAGCCGGTCAGCAGGTGGCCGTAGTGCGGGAGGCCGTTGGCGAACGGCGGGCCGTCGTAGAAGACCCACTCCGGCGCGCCCTCGCGGTTCTCCACCGAGGCGCGGAAGGTGCCGTCCTCCGCCCAGAAGGCGAGGACGTCGGTCTCGATCTCCGGGAAGACCGGGGACGGCGTGACGTCCTGGGGACGGCGCTGTGCAGCGTCGGGTCCCGTGGGCTCGGGCGCACCGTCCGGTGCGGACTTGGGGTACGGCATCTCTCTCCTGGCAGTCGTGATCTGCACGAGGACGCCGGGCGCTCGCACGCCCGTCGCGGTACCACCCCGCTTGCCCCCTCCGCCTGCGGCGCCGGATGAAGCCTCTCGTTCCGCGGCTGTGACGGGCCTGCCCCGTTCGGTTCTACTGAGCGGGCGAGGGCCCGCCGTTCTTCCGAAGACTCGCCGGTGATAGCCGGGTCGACGTCGTTCGCACCATTCTATCCGGTCGCGAGCGCCGCCGCGAAGCCCGCGCAGACCGGCTCGACGGCGTCGCGCACCACCGGGGTCAGCGGGCCGCGGCCCACACCGGCGCGCGCCCAGACGCCCGCGGCGGCGACCGCCGCGCCGACGACCGCCGTGGCCGCCGCCCGTGGCAGCAGGCCGTCCGCGTCGTCGCCCGACCTCCGGGCGATCGCGACCGCCACCTGGCGCACGACCGAGAGGAAGCGCGGGAGGGCGGACGCCTGCAACTCGGCGTCGGTGCCCATCAGCTCCACCTGGGTCACCGCGAGCGGCAGCCGCTCCGGGCCGAAGCCGTCGGCCAGGCGCAGGACCGCGGCGAGCACGGCCGCCATCGGCTCCACATCGTCGCCCGCCGCGGCGAGCATGGCGGGGAACGCGGCCAGCGACTCGTCCACCTCCAGCCAGAGCAGGTCGCTCTTGGCGGAGAAGTAGTTGAAGAAGGTCGCGCGGCTCACCCCGGCGCGCCTCGCGATGTCGTCGACGGTCGTCCCGGCGTAGGTCTGCTCCAGGAACAGCTCGCCCGCCGCCTCGGCCAGCATGCCGCGCGAAGAGGCGCGGGGCCGGCCGGATCCGGGGGCGCCCTGGCCGTCGGAATGCCGCGGTGTCACGATGCGTTGTCTCCTCACGCCTAATATTGGACCCGGTTCAAATACCCCCGTCAGAAGGACACCAGTGACCTCCACCCCCACGCTCGCCGTCAGCGAGACCGATCGCCCGGGCATCACGCCGGGCACCGCTCGCCGCGTCGCCATCGCATCGTTCGTCGGGACCTCCCTCGAATCGTACGACTTCTACCTCTACGCGTACTTCGCCGCCTTCTTCGTCGGCCCGCTGTTCTTCGCCCCGCTCGGCGCTTTCGGACAGGTCCTCACCGCCTTCCTGGCGATCGCGGCCGGCTTCGTGATCCGCCCCGTCGGCGCCGTGATCCTCGGCCACCTGGGCGACCGCATCGGCCGCCGGCCCGTGCTCCTGATGACGATCCTGCTGATGGGAATCTCCACCGGCCTCGTCGGCCTCCTGCCGACCTATGCGGCCGCAGGCTGGTTCGGCGGCGTGGCCCTCATCGCCCTGCGCCTCGTGCAGGGACTGTCGCTCGGCGGCGAGTGGGGCGGCTCCATCCTGCTGGCGACCGAGTACGCCAACCCGAAGCGCCGCGGCTTCTACGCCGCGCTCCCCCAGCTCGGCTCCCCGGTCGGCTCGATCCTCAGCGCCGTGGTCTTCATCGTGCTGACGCTGACCATGTCGCCGGCCGACATCGCCTCGTGGGGCTGGCGCATCCCGTTCCTCACGGCGTTCCCGCTGCTGCTGGTCTCGCTCTACCTGCGCTGGTCGATCGACGAGACCCCGGTGTTCCGCAAGCTCGTGGAGACCGGCCGGCGTGACCGCTTCCCGGTCCTCGACGTCTTCACCAAGGCCCCCGTCGCGTTCGTCATCGCGATCGGCGCGGCCGTGCTCGGCATCGGCTCGTACTCGCTGATGAACACCTACATGGTCGACTACGGCACCGCCGTGCTCGGGTTCAAGTTCCAGGACCTGCTTGTGGCGACCACGATCGGCGGGCTGCTCCAGCTTGTCACGATCCCGCTGTTCGGCCTGTGGGCCGCGAAGATCGGCTCGGCGCGCGTCGTCGCCATCGGCGCGATCGGCACGCTCATCGTCGCGTTCCCGATGTACTTCCTGCTGCAGAGCGCGTCGTTCGGCGTGCTCGTGGGCAGCATGATCATCGGCGGCATCCTGCCCACCCTGTCGTGGGCCGGCCTCGGTGGCCTGATGTCGGACCTGTTCCCCGGCCCGATCCGCTACAGCGCGCTCTCGGTCGCCTACAGCGTGGCCGCGCTGGTCACCTCGTTCGTTCCCGCGCTGACCTTCGTCTTCGGCCAGGCCGTCCACAACGCGTGGTGGCACCCCGGAATCGTGCTCGCGGTCATGTCGGTCATCACGCTGGTCGCCGCCTGGGCGGCCGCCCGCCGCCGGCCCATCGTCGACGAGGGCACCACCGACGCCCAGACCGTCGAAGCCGTCGAGGCCTCCGCGGCAGCCTGACCCTCGAGGGGCACGTCGTTGTCACTTTTAGGGGGCGAAAGTGACAACGACGTGCGCCTCGGGGGGGGGCGGGTACCGATGTTGGGTGCCGCCAAGTAGGCACCCCTGACGCGGTGCCGCACATATCGAATCGGAGAGCCATGACCGCCGCGAACCCCGTGCCCGACAAGCCAGCACTCGAGGGCCTGGAAGCCGCCTGGGGCGCCAGATGGCAGCAGGACGGCACCTTCGAGTTCGATCGGGACGGCGCCATCGCTGCCGGCCGCGACGCGATCTACTCGATCGACACCCCGCCGCCCACGGCCTCCGGCTCGCTCCACATCGGCCATGTGTTCAGCTACACGCACACCGACATCGTGGCGCGCTACCAGCGCATGCGCGGCAAGCGCGTCTTCTACCCGATGGGCTGGGACGACAACGGCCTGCCCACCGAGCGGCGCGTCCAGAACTACTACGGCGTGCGCTGCGACCCGTCGCTCCCCTACGAGGCGGACTTCGTGCCGCCGTTCGAGGGCGGCGACAACAAGAGCTCCAAGGCGGCCGACCAGAAGCCGATCTCGCGCCGCAACTTCATCGAGCTGTGCGAACGGCTGACCGTGGAGGACGAGAAGCAGTTCGAGGCGCTCTGGCGCACGCTCGGCCTCTCCGTCGACTGGGCGCAGACCTACCGGACCATCGGCCGGGAGGCGCTGCACACCTCGCAGCTCGCCTTCGTCCGCAACGTGGCCCGCGGCGAGGCCTACCAGGCGCTCGCTCCGACGCTGTGGGACATCACCTTCCGCACCGCGGTCGCCCAGGCCGAGCTGGAGGACCGCGAGCAGCCGAGCGCGTACCACCGTGTCGGCTTCCACGGCGCCGACGGTCCCATCTACATCGAGACCACCCGGCCCGAGCTGCTGCCCGCCTGCGTGGCGCTCGTGGCGCACCCGGACGACGAGCGCTACCAGCCGCTGTTCGGCACGACGGTGCGCACCCCCGTGTTCGGCGTCGACGTGCCCGTGGTCGCCCACCACCTGGCCCAGCCCGACAAGGGCACCGGCATCGCCATGATCTGCACCTTCGGCGACATCACCGACGTGACCTGGTGGCGCGAGCTCGACCTCCCGAACCGCGCGATCATCGGCTTCGACGGCCGCATCCAGACCGAGCCGCCCGCGGCGATCGAGAGCCACGAGGGCCGCGAGGCGTACGCGCAGCTCGCCGGCAAGACCGTGTTCTCGGCCAAGCAGGCCGTCGTGGAGCTGCTGCGCGCCTCCGGCGACCTGGTCGGCGAGCCGAAGCCCATCCAGCACCCGGTCAAGTTCTTCGAGAAGGGCGACAAGCCGCTCGAGATCGTCTCGACCCGCCAGTGGTACGTCAAGAACGGCGCCCGCGACGAGAAGCTGCGCGAGCGCCTGATCGAGCTCGGCCGCAGCCTCGACTGGCACCCCGACTTCATGCGTGTCCGCTACGAGAACTGGGTCAACGGCCTCACCGGCGACTGGCTCATCTCGCGCCAGCGCTTCTTCGGCGTCCCGATCCCGGTCTGGTATCCGCTCGACGGCGTGGGCAACCCGCTGTTCGACCAGCCGATCCTGCCGGCGGAGGACAGCCTCCCCGTCGACCCGTCCTCCGACGCGGCGCCCGGGTTCCAGGAGTCGCAGCGCGGCCAGGCCGGCGGCTTCGTCGGCGAGCACGACGTGATGGACACCTGGATGACCTCCTCGCTCACCCCGCAGCTCGCGGGCGGCTGGGTGGACGACCCGGAGCTCTTCCAGACGGTCTACCCGTTCGACCTGCGCCCGCAGGGCCAGGACATCATCCGCACCTGGCTGTTCTCGACGGTGCTCCGCTCGCAGCTCGAGCACGGCGTCGCGCCCTGGTCCAACGCCGCGATCTCCGGGTTCATCGTGGACCCCGACCGCAAGAAGATGTCGAAGTCCAAGGGCAACGTCGTCACGCCGGCCGACATCCTGGAGAAGCACGGCTCGGACGCGGTGCGCTACTGGGCGGCGTCGTCGCGCCTCGGCACCGACGCGTCCTTCGACCCGCAGAACCCGACCCAGATCAAGATCGGCCGCCGCCTGGCGATCAAGCTGCTCAACGCGGCGAAGTTCATCCACGGCTTCGACGCCCCGACCTCGCTCGACCTCGCCCAGGTGACCGCGCCGCTCGACCGCAGCATGCTGCAGCAGCTCGCCGACGTGGTGACCGACGCCACCACCGCGCTCGAGAACTACGACCACGCCCGCGCCCTGGAGACGGCCGAGACGTTCTTCTGGACGTTCTGCGACGACTACCTGGAGCTGGTCAAGGAGCGCGCGTACGGCGAGCACAACGCCGGTCAGGTCTCCGCGGTGGTGGCCCTCCGCACGGCGCTGTCCGCGTTCCTGCGCCTGTTCGCGCCGGTGTTGCCGTTCGCGTCCGAGGAGGCGTGGAGCTGGTCGGAGGCCGGGTCCGTGCACCTCGCGCCCTGGCCGCAGGCCGCAGAGGTCGCCGGGGCCGGAGATAACGGGGACTGGGCCGACGCCCGCGCCGTCCTCACCGTCGTCGGCCGCGCCCTCACCGGCATCCGCGGCGCCAAGACCGCCGCCAAGGCCTCCCAGCGCACCCCCGTCGACTCGGCCGTCATCGGCGCCCCGGCCGGCGAGCTGGCGGCCATCGAGTCGGCCTCCGCCGACCTCGCTTCGGTGGGCAGAATCGCAGAACTGCGTTTCGTAGCCGCCGACACGCTCGAAGTGACCGATATCCTCCTTGCGCAGACGCTGAGCGAGGAGGAACGATGACGGCTGACGTTCGGCGCGTGGAGGACAACGAGTTCTTCACCTGGCTCGACCTCTACGCCGGGTACGGCGAGTTCTACGAGACGCCCGTGACAGACGAGAAGGCCCTCCTCGTGTGGAGCTGGATCACCGACCCCGAGCACAGCCTCGAGGCCTACTTCGCGGTCGACGCCGAGGGCACCCCGATCGGCCTGGCGCATGTGCGCGAGTTCGCCCGCCCGCTCGACGGCAGCACGGGTCTCTACCTCGACGACCTGTTCGTCCTCCCGGACGCGCGCGGCGAAGGTGCGGGCACCGCACTCCTCGAGAAGCTCCGCGGCCTGGCCCAGGAGCGCGGCCTCTCGGTCGTGCGCTGGATCACCGCGAAGGACAACCAGACGGCCCGCCGCCTCTACGATCGGATGGCGGAGAAGACGAAGTGGGTCACCTACGACCTCGTTCCCTGAACGGGTCCGCGATAGGGTCGATACGACTCCCGGACTCTCGAGCCGGGGAGCAAGGCGAACGGAGGGGCTGATGTCGACGGTAGTTCGGCCGGTCAAGGATGGCGACTTCTTCGCCTGGTTGGACCTGTACGCGAAATACGCGGAGTTCTACGACACCGAGCTGACCGACCAGAGGGCGCTCGTCCTGTGGTCCTGGCTCAGCGACCCCGACCACGAGGAGCAGGGCTTCGTCGCCGTGGACGGCGACCGCATCGTCGGCCTCGCCAACGTGCGCGAGTTCGCCCGGCCGCTGGAAGGCGACCGCGGGCTCTTCCTCGACGACCTCTACGTGCTGGAGGACGAGCGCAGCAAGGGCGTCGGCCACCAGCTCATCGCGGCCGTCCGCGCCCTCGCGGAGGAGCGCCGCCTCGGCGTCGTGCAGTGGATCACCGCGACCGACAACGCCGACGCCCAGCGCGTCTACGACTCCGTCGCGAGCAGGACCGCGTGGGTCACCTACGAGATCGACCTCGCCGCCGCCCAGAACGCCGAGACCGCCTGATGCAGCTCGGAACCCGCTGGGCCGTGGGCGAGACCCCGCCGGCGAACCTCCCGGAGGTCGTGACCTACGCCGTCTCCACCGTCGAGGAGGAGCTGGCCGCGACCGACATCGAGACCGCGGGCTGGCGCTGGACGCTGACCTGGCTGGAGGGCAACCCGGTCGTCGAGCTCGACGACGGCACGATCATCCGCTACAACGCGCACGAGGACTCGGCCACGATCACGCAGGTGGTCGAGACCGAGCCCTCGGACTACGACGAGGCGTAGCGGGCCGGCGGGTCAGTGTTGTCAGCGGGTCAGCGCGGGAGCTGCGGCAGCGTGCGCGCGGCCCGGTCGCGGGTCTGCTCGACGGTCGCGACGAGCTCGGCGTGACGGTTGTGGTGGGCCGGCTGGCGCATCCCCCACGCGGTGAGGGCGCGACCGAGCCGGAGTGCTGCGCGGTGGCTGAACGGCCGGTGCACGGGCAGGGCGATGGCGGTCATGATGCGGGTCCTTCCGGGATGAACTGAACTTCTGGGGATGGGGTCTCAGCTGCCTGGCCGTAGCGGCCGGCGCTGAGCAGGAGGCGGGTGGCGATCAGGGCGAGCACCACCACGACGACGCCGCCGATGAGGAACGGCAGGCGGAGGTCGATGCGGGCGACGAAGCCGCCGAGCACCGTGGCGATCGGGGTCAGTCCCCAGCCGATGGTGCGGATGATCCCCATCGCGCGGCCGAGGATGGCGCCCGGCACGATCGCCTGCCGCAGCGCGCCCCACGGGACGTTCCACACCGCGACGCCGAAGGCGCCGAGCGCGTAGGCGAGGATGCCGGCCACCACGTTGCCGGTGAGCCCGACGCCGAGGAGGCCGATGCCGCCGAGCAGCATGGCGACGTACATCACGCGGCCACGGCCGAACCGGGCCACGAACCCGCTGGCGCTCAACGCGCCGACGAGCGCGCCGGCGCCGACCACCGCGGTCACGACGCCGACCAGCGACGGCGGCAGCGCGTACGTCTTCAGCAGCAGCAGGACGACGCTGCCCTGCGCGAACGCCAGCGCGGACGCGGTGATCGAGGTCAGCACGATCATCTTCCGCAGGAAGCGGTCGTCCCAGAGGAAGCGGACGACCGCGCCCATCCGCGGACGAGGGGCCGCAGCCGCGCCCTCCTCGCCGAGCATGTGCGCGCGCGCCGCCGCCGCCGGGATGGTGAGGACGAGCAGCACGGAGATGAGGAAGCCGGCGCCGGTCAGCCAGAGCGGCAGCGCGATCGCGGCGACGAACAGGAAGCCGGCGATCGGCGTCGCGATGAAGTTCTCCACGACGATCTCGGCGGACTGCAGCCGCCCGTTCGCGCGGTCGAGCTGGCTGCGGGACACCATGCTCGGCGTGACCGTGGTGGTCGCGGTGTCGAACACCGTCTCACCGACCCCGAAGGCCAGGACGCAGGCGTACAGGCTCCAGATGGTCAGCGCGTCCGTGGCGATGAGCAGCGCCACGACTGCGGCCACGGCGAATCGGATGGCGTTGGCGACGGCCATCGCCGCCCGGCGGTCCACGCGGTCGAGCAGCATCCCGGCCGGGATGCCGAACAGCAGCCAGGGCAGGAAGGTCACCGCGGTCAGCCCGGCGATGAGCGCGGGGTCGTGGGTCAGCGTGGTGGCGATCAGCGGGACGGCGGTGCGGCCGATGCCGTCGGCGAGGTTGCTCGCGATGGCGGCGCTCCAGAGGCGGCCGAAGCCGGCGCCGAGGCTGGTCTTCGCCATCGTCGGCGCGGTCATGGCCGGTCCTCCGTTGTGCTCTCCGAACGGTGCTCCTGCTCGACCAGCGGGAACGCGTTGAACTGCGCCTGGATGCGCTTACGCTCGCCGGCCGGCTCGGTCTTCCACTTCTCCTTGAGGCGGTTGAGCAGCTTGTAGTACTCGGTGCCGAACTCGGCGAGCTGCTCGCGGGTGACCTCCAGGTGCGACGTCGACAGGGCGGCGGCCTCCACCCACTCCGTGCCGAAGGTGTCGATTCCGCGGCGGAGGTAGGTGTTGAGCCGGCGCTCGTTGTTCTGCGCCCAGCTCAGCGAGATCTGCTCGGTGACCTCGCGGCCGGCCGGCGTCTCCAGGGTCTCCGGGCCGCCGATGGTGACGCCGCCGGGCGCCATCCGCCACCAGCGCTCGCGGCCGCTGCCGCGCTCGGCGTCCTCCACGAGGATGCCGTGCTTGGCGAGCTGCCGCAGGTGGTAGCTGGTGGCCCCGCTGGACTCCCCCAGCCGCTCCGCCAGCATGGAGGCCGTGGCCGGGCCGAAGTCGGACAGCTCGTTCATGATCTCGACGCGCAGCGGGTGCGCGAGGGCGCGCAGGGCGGGCATGCCGAGGGACTCGAAGTGCGGCTCGTACTCGTCGGCCGCGTTCGGGTTCTGAGCCGTGGGGTCATCGGTGGACATGAGATCAGAGTAGCGATGCAAAGACTTCTTTGCAAGCACTTCTTTGCAATTATTCGTTTGCAACTATTCGTTTGCAATTGCCTCTTTGCAAGGGGTTTTGCAGGTGCCTCACTCAGCCGCGCGCGATGATCTCCCCATGCGGCATCCCGTACCATCCGGACGCGTCGGCGGCCCACTCCAGCCAGGCCAGGGAGACCGCCTCGAGCGTCTCCGCGTCCGCCTCGCCCGCCTCCCGCGCCTGCACGCCCCAGTCGGACGCCGTCACCCGCTCGCTCCAGAGCCCGCCCCACCAGCGCCGCTCCTCGTCGGACGCGAAGCACCACACCGAAGCGGAGCTCGTCACGTCCGCGAAGCCGGCGTCGAGCGCCCAGCTCCGCAGGAACCGGCCGGCGTCGGGCTCGCCACCGTTGCCGCGCTGCACGGCCCGGGTGATCCGCATCCACTCGGCCAGGCCGGGGAGCAGCGGCGCCCACATGGTGCCGCCCCAGTCCACGTCGCGCGCGACGACGAAGCCGCCCGGGCGCACGAGCCGGCGGAACTCGCGCAGCGCCGCCACCGGGTCCGACAGATGCTGGAGCACCTGATGCGCGTGCACCACGTCGAAGGAACCGTCCGGGAAGTCGAGCTGATACGCGTCACCGCCCGCGAACGACACGCCCGCCGCGCCGCGCCGGCTCGCGGCCTCGGTGGCGTGCTCCACGATCGCGGCACTCCGGTCGACGCCGATCACCGTGCCGGGCGCCACGCGCGCCGCGATGTCGAACGTGAGCGTGCCGGGTCCGCTGCCGACGTCGAGGACAGTCATCCCCGGGCGGAGCAGGCCGGCGAAATACGCGCCCGAATTGGCCAGATTCCGCCACTCGTGGGACCGCAGGACGCTCTCGTGATGACCGTGCAGATAGCGATCGACGACCTTCATGGGGCCATCCTAGGTTCGTCCCGTGCCGCCGACGCGGCGCGCTCGGTGAACATTTCGGTGCATCTAGGCTGAGGGCATGGCCGACTCCTCGAACCCCTTCCTCTCCCCCAGTCCGCTCCCCTACCAGCTCCCGCCGTTCGCCGACATCCGGGACGAGCACTACCGCCCCGCCTTCGAGCAGGGCTTCGCGGAGCAGCTGGCCGAGGTCGAGGCGATCGCGTCCTCCCCGGACGAGCCGACCTTCGAGAACACGATGCTCGCGCTGGAGCGCTCCGGGCAGGTGCTGCAGCGCGTCGCCGAGGTGTTCTTCAACAAGAGCTCGTCCGACAGCACCGACTTCACCAACGCGCTGGAGGAGGAGATCGCTCCCCTGCTCTCCGCGCACCAGGACGCCATCCGGCTGAACCCCGCGCTCTACGCGCGCCTCCAGTCGCTGCACGAGCGGCGCCACGACCTCGGGCTGGACCCGGAGGGCGTGTACCTGATCGAGCGCTACTTCACCGAGTTCACCCTCGCCGGCGCCGGGCTCGACGACGAGCAGAAGGAACGGCTGCGGGACGACAACCAGCGCCTCTCCACGCTGACGACGCGCTTCGAGAAGAACCTGCTCGCCGACACCAACGAGCTCGCCGTGGTGTTCGACTCGGCCGAGGAGCTGGCGGGCCTCGGCGAGGGCGAGCTCTCGGCCGCGGCGGAGGCCGCTCGCGAGCGCGGACTCGACGGCAAGTACGTCGTCAGCCTCGTGCTGCCGACCGGCCACCCGTGGCTCGCAAGCCTCACCGACCGACGCTCGCGCGAGCGGATCATGGCGGCCTCCCGCTCCCGCGGCATCCGCGGCGGCGAGCACGACAACCGCGACCTGGTGCTGGAGATCACCCGGCTGCGCGCCGAGCGGGCCCGCCTGCTCGGCTTCGACACGCACGCCGCGTTCGTCACGGCAGACGAGACGGCGCGGACCCCGCAGGCCGTCGCCGACATGCTCGGCCGACTCGCGCCTCCCGCCGCCCGCAACGCGCGTGCCGAGCAGGCCGACCTCCAGCAGCAGGCTGTGTTCGCCGGACAGCTTGGTGACGGCGAGACCGTCGAGAGCTGGGACTGGTCGAAGCTCACGGACACGGTCCGGCAAGCGAAGTACGACGTCGACTTCTCGGCCATGCGGCCGTACTTCGAAGCGGAGCGCGTCCTCCACGACGGCGTCTTCCACGCGGCGACGAAGCTCTACGGCATCACCTTCGAGGAGCGGCCGGACCTGGTCGGCTACCACCCGGACGCGCGCGTCTTCGAGGTGCGCAACGAGGACGGCTCCGGGCTCGGCCTCTACCTCCTCGACCTCTACACCCGCGACTCCAAGCGCGGCGGCGCGTGGATGAACCCGCTGATCTCGCAGTCCGAGCTGCTCGGCTACCCGACCGTCGTGGTCAACAACCTCAACGTGCCGAAGCCGGCCGCCGGCGAGCCGACCCTGCTCACCTACGACGAGACCAACACCCTGTTCCACGAGTTCGGCCACGCCCTCCACGGCCTGTTCGCTCGCGTGACCTACCCCAAGTTCGCCGGCACCAACGTCTTCCGCGACTTCGTCGAGTTCCCGAGCCAGGTGAACGAGATGTGGATGCTGTGGCCCGAGATCGTCTCCAACTACGCGGTGCACCACGAGACCGGCGAGCGGATGCCGCAGGAGCTCATCGACAAGCTGCACGCATCCGAGTCGTTCAACGAGGGCTTCGCGACGAGCGAGTACCTGGCCGCCGCCCTGCTCGACCAGGCCTGGCACGCCATCACCGCCGACGACACGGTGACCGACGTCGGCGCGTTCGAGGCGGCGGCGCTCGCGGCGGTCGGACTCGACAACCCGGCCGTGCCGCCGCGCTACGCGAGCACCTACTTCGCGCACACGTTCTCCGGCGGCTACGACGCGGGCTACTACTCCTACATCTGGAGCGAGGTGCTCGACGCCGACACGGTGGAGTGGTTCAAGGAGAACGGCGGCCTCACCCGAGAGAACGGCGACCGGTTCCGTGGCCGCCTGCTCGGTGTCGGCGGCTCGAAGGACCCGCTGGAGGCGTACCGCGACTTCCGCGGGCGCGACGCCGTTATCGAGCCGCTGCTGAAGCGCCGCGGCCTCGACGGCTGAGCCGCCGGGCCACGATCTGCACCTAGCCCCCTTCCCGCGCGGCCCTCTAGCCTGAGCGCAACGCGAGCCTGAGCGCAACGCGAGCCTGAGCGCAGCGCGAGCCTCAGCGCAGCGCGAGAAGGGGGCAGCATGACCTCGACGGCACCGGAACCGGAGATGCCCGCGCCTTCCGTGCGGTCGCTGCTCCTGCTGTCCATCCCCGCCGTCGTCATCGGCGTGGTCAGCGCGCTCACACTGTGGGCGGTCGACGAGCTGGCCGCCGTCATCGACGACGGTGTCTGGACCTCGCTCCCCCACGCGCTCGGCATCGACCCGTCGTCCGGATGGTGGATCTTCCTGATCCTCACCGTCACCGGCATCGCGGTCGGGCTCACTGTCTGGCTCGTCCCCGGCCACGCCGGGCCGGATTCCGCGACGACCGATCTGGTCTCCACACCGCTGAAGGTCGGCGCCGTGCCGTCGCTCGCGCTGGCGGCGGTTCTCGGGCTGGCCGGCGGCGTGAGCCTCGGGCCGGAGAACCCGATCATCGCCATCAACGTCAGCCTCCTGGTCGCGCTGGTCGGTCGGCTGTGGAAGGCCGTCCCCGCGCGCGTCGTCATGCTGATGGCCGCCGCGGGGACGATCGGAGCGCTGTTCGGCACCCCGGTGGCCGCGGCCCTGGTCTTCACCGGCGTCGTCGCCGCGGTGAAGGGCGGCGGCGCGCTGTGGGACAAGCTGTTCCTGCCGCTCGTGTCGGCTGCTGCCGGCTCGCTGACCATGACGCTGCTCGCCCATCCGCACTTCGGGATCCCGATGCCGTCGTACACCCAGATCACCGGGTGGGATGTGCTTTCGGCGCTGATCATCGGGGTGCTGTCCACCGCGGTCGGCCTGCTCGGCGCGGTGCTGTTCCCGTGGGTCCACCGAGCGTTCCACGCGCTGCGGCATCCGCTGCTGATCACGCTGGCCGGCGGCGTGGTCCTCGGCCTGCTCGGCGCCCTCGGCGGCCCGATCACCCTGTTCAAGGGCCTGGAGCAGATGGGCACGCTCGTCGTGAACCGCGCCGACTATCCGACAGGGCAGCTCGTGCTGATCATCGCGGTCAAGCTGGCCGCGCTGCTCGTGGCGGCCAGCGCCGGGTTCCGCGGCGGCCGTGTGTTCCCCGCCGTGTTCATCGGGGCCGCCATCGGGACCCTCGCCGTCGCCCTGGTGCCCGCCGTCCCGCTCCCCGTCGCGGTCGCCGCGGGGGTCTTCGGGATCACGCTCGCGGTCACCCGGGACGGCTGGATCGCCATCTTCATCGGCGTCGCCGTCACTCAGAACCTGCTCGTGCTGCCCATGCTGTCGCTCGCCGTGCTTCCGGCGTGGCTGATGGTGACGAAGGCGCCCGAGTTCCTGATCAAGCCGGCGACGCTTACGCCGACTTCTCCTCGCGCCGCGGGCGGTGCGGGACGATAGTCGGAGCGGCGTTCTCGAGCACGGCCTCCCTGGTGACGACGACCCGCGCGACCTCGGAGCTGGACGGCACCTCGAACATGATCGGGCCGAGCACCTCCTCCATGATCGCGCGGAGGCCGCGGGCGCCGGTCTTGCGGAGCACCGCGAGGTCGGCGATGGCCTCCAGGGCGGAGTGCTCGAACTCGAGCTGCACGCCGTCGAGCTCGAACATGCGCTGATACTGGCGAACGAGCGCGTTCTTCGGCACGGTCAGGATCTGCATGAGCGCGTCCTGGTCGAGCGGCGTCACCGTGGTCACGACCGGGAGGCGGCCGATGAACTCGGGGATGAGGCCGAACTTGTGCAGGTCCTCCGGCAGCACCTCGGAGAAGAGATTGATGTCGTCGCCCTTGGAGTGCAGCGGGGCGCCGAAGCCGATGCCCTTCTTGCCTGCACGCGAGGAGATGATGTCCTCCAGCCCGGCGAAGGCGCCGGCCACGATGAACAGCACGTTCGTCGTGTCGATCTGGATGAACTCCTGGTGCGGGTGCTTGCGACCGCCCTGCGGCGGGACGGAGGCGACGGTGCCCTCGAGGATCTTCAGCAGCGCCTGCTGCACGCCTTCGCCGGAGACGTCGCGCGTGATCGACGGGTTCTCGGCTTTGCGGGCGATCTTGTCGACCTCGTCGATGTAGATGATGCCGGTCTCGGCGCGCTTGACGTCGTAGTCGGCGGCCTGGATGAGCTTGAGCAGGATGTTCTCGACGTCCTCGCCGACGTAGCCGGCCTCCGTCAGCGCGGTGGCGTCGGCGACCGCGAACGGCACGTTGAGCCGGCGGGCGAGCGTCTGGGCCAGGTAGGTCTTGCCGCAGCCGGTGGGGCCGATCAGCAGGATGTTCGACTTGGCGATCTCGACGTCGTCCATCGCGTCGGCCGAGGTGAGGGTCTGCTTGGCCCGCACCCGCTTGTAGTGGTTGTAGACGGCGACGGCCAGGGCGCGCTTCGCCTGCTCCTGGCCGATGACGTACTCCTCGAGGAAGCCGAAGATCTCCTTCGGTTTCGGGAGGTCGAACTCACCGGAGGCCTCTTCGCCCGCCTCGGCGAGCCGCTCCTCGATGATCTCGTTGCAGAGCTCGACGCACTCGTCGCAGATGTACACGCCAGGACCGGCGATCAGCTGCTGTACCTGCTTCTGGCTCTTGCCACAGAAGGAACACTTGAGCAGATCGGCGCTCTCCCCGATGCGTGCCATCCGTCTCCCCCTCCTTCTTCGGGTGTCTCCGTCGAGCCTAACCCGAGACGGGGACATTGGGGCGCACCGGAGACGATTCGACACGCGGGGCCCTTATGCCAGGAGCAGACACGCACGAGGCACGAGGCTCGAAACGCGAAACGCCCCCGTCCGGTGCGGACGGGGGCGTTCGGCGACGCAGAGCTACTTGACGAGCGCCGGCAGCGTCTTGCGGCTGGTCAGCACCTGGTCGATCAGGCCGTACTCCAGGGCCTCGTCAGCCGAGAGGATCTTGTCGCGGTCGATGTCCTTGTTGACCTGCGCGACCGAGCGGTTGGAGTGCTTGGCGAGCGTCTCCTCCAGCCAGGTGCGCATGCGCATGATCTCGTTGGCCTGGATCTCGATGTCGGACGCCTGCCCCTGACCGGCCTCGCCGACGGCGGGCTGGTGGATGAGGATGCGCGCGTTCGGCAGCGCCAGGCGCTTGCCCGGGGTGCCGGCGGCGGTCAGCACGGCCGCGGCGGAGGCCGCCTGGCCGAGCACCACGGTCTGGATCTGCGGGCGGATGTACTGCATCGTGTCGTAGATCGCGGTCATGGCCGTGAACGAGCCGCCGGGCGAGTTGATGTACATGACGATGTCGCGGTCCGGGTCCTGGCTCTCGAGCACGAGGAGCTGGGCCATGATGTCGTCGGCCGACGCGTCGTCGACCTGCACACCGAGGAAGATGATGCGGTCCTCGAAGAGCTTCGCGTACGGGTCCTGCCGCTTGTAGCCGTAGGCCGTGCGCTCCTCGAACGACGGGAGGATGTAGCGGGCGCCGGGCGCCTGGAGGGCCGACCCGCCGAGCATGGGGGTGTTCATAGTGTTGTCCTTGTCCTTCCGGCGGGCCGCTACTTGGATTCCTGGTCGGTGCCGCCGCCGCCCGAGACGTCCAGTGCGGACTCCCGGATGTGGTCGACGAAGCCGTAGTCCAGGGCCTCCTGGGCGCTGAACCAGCGGTCGCGGTCGCCGTCGGCGTTGATCTGCTCCGTCGACTTGCCGGTCGCGGCGGCCGTGATCTCGGCCAGGCGCTTCTTCATGTCGAGGATGAGCTGGGCCTGCGTCTGGATGTCGCTGGCCGTGCCGCCGAAGCCGCCGTGCGGCTGGTGCAGCAGCACGCGGGCGTTCGGCGTGATGTACCGCTTGCCCTTGGTGCCGGCCGTCAGCAGCAGCTGACCCATCGACGCGGCCATGCCGATGCCGACCGTGACGATGTCGTTCGGGACGAACTGCATCGTGTCGTAGATGGCCATGCCCGCGGTGATCGAGCCGCCGGGAGAGTTGATGTAGAGGTAGATGTCGCGCTTCGGGTCCTCTGCAGCAAGGAGCAGCAGCTTCGCGGCGATCTCGTTGGCGTTGTCGTCGCGCACCTCGGAACCGAGCCAGATGATGCGGTCCTTCAGCAGTCTGTCGAAAACATTGGGCTGGATACCCACGTCGGCCATGTTCGCTCCGTTCACTTTGTCGCTTGGCATCGAATCTATCGGAGCGCTGGGCGCTTTTCGGCGCTGTTCGCCCTGGGCAGAGCGGGTGTCGCGCCGGTGGTGTGCGCGGCGGGTCAGTCGTCGTCCAGCGCCGCGGCGTAGGCCTCCACCGCGCGGCCGTACCGCGGCAGGTGCGGGACGAGCGCACGCAGCGACTCGCGGAGCGCGTCGGCCGGGAGGCCGTCGTCGAACAGGGCCAGCGCGGCGAAGGCGTGGGCGGCGTCGGCCAGCGGATGCTCCGGCTCGGCCTCCAGGAGGTCGCGCAGCAGCGCCAGCGCCTCGCCGGGCCGGCCGAGGTTGCGGAGCGTGCTCGCGAGCTGCACGATCGCCTGCCCGCGCTCCGGCTCGACCAGCCCGTTCGCGAGGGCCGCCCGGTAGAACGGCTCGGCCTCCGCCTCTCGGCCGGCGAAGTCGCGTGCTCCCGCCGCCTCGAACAGGGCGACCGGGTCGCCGGACGGCCGCTCGGCGACGAGCGCGTCGATCGCCGCGACCGTGCTGTCCTCCCCCAGGGCGTCGGCCGTCGCCCACACCGCGTCCACCCGCTGCCGCCAGTCGTCCATCTCGCCCCACCCTCCACGATGCGCCACACAGGGGACGCGACTCGCCGTCATCCATCGTGCCAGACGGCGTGTCGCGTCCCCTAGACGCACGAAGGCCGGGCGCCCCGCGGGGTGCCCGGCCTCGTGATGGAAGGTGTTACTCGGCCTTCTTCTTGGCGGCGCGCTTCTTCGGCTTCTCCTCGGCGGCCGGCTCCTCAGCCGGGGCCTCGGCAGCGACGTCCTCGTCCGCGGCGTCCTCGTCCTCGTCGGAGGGGAGGGCGACGAACTCGGTGAGGTCGACCTTCTTGCCGTTGGAGTCGACGACCTCGGTCTTGCCGAGGATGATCGCGAGCGCCTTGTTGCGGGCGACCTCGCCGACCATCGACGGGATCTGGCCGTTCTCGCTGAGGATCTTGACGAACTCGTTCGGGTCCATGCCGTACTGGGCGGCACCCTGAACGAGGTATTGGGTGAGCTCGTCCTGGCTGACCTTGACGTCCTCCGCCTGCGCGACCTCGTCGAGGAGGATCTGCGTGCGGAAGGTCTTCTCGCTCGACTCGGTGACCTCGGCGCGGTGCTCGTCGTCCTCGAGGCGGTTCTCCTGCTCGAGGTGGCGGTGCACCTCGTCCTCGACCAGCGAGGCGGGAACCGGGATCTCGACCAGCTCGAGCAGCTTGTCGACCAGCTGGTCGCGCGCGGCGGTGCCCTGGCCGAACGACTTGGCGCGCTCGACCTGGCCGCGGAGGCTGGTGCGCAGCTCGCCGATGGTGTCGAACTCGCTGGCGATCTGCGCGAAGTCGTCGTCGGCCTCCGGGAGCTCGCGCTCCTTGACGGCGTTGATGGTGACGGTGATCTGCGCGTTCTCGCCCTCGTGGTCGCCGCCCATGAGCGGGGCCTCGAAGGTGGTGGTCTCGCCGGCCGTCAGCGTGTCGAGCGCCTCGTCGATGCCGTCGATGAGCTCGCCGGAGCCGATCTCGTAGGAGATGTTGGCGGCGGTGTCGACCTCCTCGCCGCCGATGACAGCGGTGAGGTCGATCTGGGCGAAGTCGCCGGACTTGGCCGGGCGGTCGACCGTGACGAGCGTGCCGAAGCGGCTGCGCAGACGGTCCAGCTCCTCCTCGACGTCGTCGACGGACACCTCGGCGGCGTCGACGGTGAGGGTGATGTCGCCGAAGTCGGGAAGGGTGACCTCCGGACGGGTGTCGACCTCGATGGTGAGCAGAAGGTCACCCGAGAAGTCGCTCTCGCTGGGCCACTCGGTGATGTCGGCCTGCGGACGTCCGAGTGGACGGACGTCGTTCTCCTCCACCGCCTGGCGGTAGAAGGTGTCGAGGCCTTCGTTGACCGCGTGCTCGAGCACGGCGGCCTTGCCGACCCGCTGGTCGATGATGGGCGGCGGCACCTTGCCCTTACGGAAACCGGGGATGCTCACCTGCTCCGCGATGTGCTCGTAGGCGTGCTTGATGGACGGCTGCAGTTCCTCCGGCGTCACCGAGATGATGAGCTTGGTACGCGTGGGGCTGAGCTTCTCGACCGTGGTCTTCACGATGTCTGGGTTCTCCTGAATGTTCGAACGATGGTCTACTCGCAAGGAACGAGGTCCTCGTCGGGGCGACAGGATTCGAACCTGCGACCTCCCGCTCCCAAAGCGGGCGCTCTAGCCAAGCTGAGCTACGCCCCGGCTTCAAGCGGTGCGAAAGACCGTGCGCCAGTCTACTGCACGCGGGCATCCCCCCGCGTGTACTACGATGGTCGACGGCCGTCCGCAGAGGACGGCCTTCGGGGATGTAGCTCAATGGTAGAGCCTCAGTCTTCCAAACTGATTACGCGGGTTCGATTCCCGTCATCCCCTCGTTTACGAACGCCGAAGGGCACGTAAACGCCCCTAAACCGCGGTTTTAGGGGCGTTTACGTGCCCTTCGATCGTTGTGGGTCACCGCTGGAGGTACGCCAGCACCGCCAGCACGCGGCGGTGGTCGTCGCCCGAGTCCTCCAGTCCCAGCTTCTGGAAGATCGACGTCACGTTCTTCTCCACCGCGCCCACGCCGATGACCAGCCGCGCCGCGATCGCCGCGTTGGTGCGGCCCTCGGCCATCAGCGTCAGCACGTCGCGCTCCCGCGGTGTCAAGGCGCCCAGCGGGTCGGTGCGCCGCACGAGCAGTTCGCGGACCACCTCCGGGTCGAGGACGGTACCGCCCGCGGCGATGCGGGTGACGGCGTCGCGCAGCTCGTCGAGGGAGGCGATGCGGTCCTTCAGGAGGTAGCCGGTGCCGCCGCGGCCGCTGGCCAGGAGTTCCTGGGCGTAGGTGCCCTCCACGTACTGACTGAGCAGAAGGACTCCCACGGTGGGGAACGACTCACGCAGCGCGAGCGCGGCGCGGACGCCCTCGTCGCGGAACGTCGGAGGCATCCGGACGTCCAGTACCGCCACGTCGGGCGCCAGCGACGGGAGGGCGGCGAGCAGCGAGTCCGCGTCGCCGAACGCGCCGACGGTCTCGAAGCCGGCCTCGTCGAAGAGGCGGACCAGGCCTTCGCGGAGGAGGACGGAGTCGTCCGCGACGACGAGGCGGAGGGGGCCGGGTTCACGCACCCCTCCACCATAGGGCCCGACAATTCGTGCCGAATGTCGCGAATGCGGCCGCGAATCGCGACATTCGGCACGAATGTGGGGGCGGTTACGTCAACGGGAGGCGGGCGCCGATCGCGGTCGGGCCGCCGGCGGGGCTGTCGACCACGAGCTCTCCGCCGAGGCCGTGCACCCGTTCGGCCAGCCCGCTCAGCCCGTGCCCGGGCACGATCGTGGCGCCGCCGTGGCCGTCGTCGGTCAGCGCGACCGACAGCCACGGCCGACCGGACGTGTCGAGGGTGCGTTCCAGCACCAGCCGGCCGGCGGTCGCGCCGGAGTGCTTGGCGAGGTTGGCCGACAGCTCCGCCAGCACGTAGTAGGCGTTGCGCTCGACCTCCGGGCTGAACCGCTCCCCCGGGCTCAGCGCCGACTCCACGGTCAGCGGAACGGTGCTGCGCGCGGCCAGCGAGTCGACGGCCGCGCCGAGGCCGCGGTCCTGGAGGATCGGCGGGGCGAAACCGCGGGACAGTGCGCGCAGTTCTTCGAGGGTGTCTCCGGCCTGCTTCCGTGCCTCCGCCAGCAGCTGCGCTGCGGCCTCCGGGTCGTCGGACAGCTTGCGCTCGGCGGCCGCGATGTCCATCTGCAGCCGGATGAGCCGCTGCTGCGGGCCGTCGTGGAGGTCGCGCTCCAGGCGGCGCAGCGACTGGTCCTCGGCGGCGACGGCGGCGCCGCGCTGGGCGGACAGGTCCGCGACCTCGCGCTGCAGGGCCTCCGACGGCCAGGCGCCGAGCAGGCCGCGGGCCACGGCGTGGTGCAGGAGGGTGAGTCCGCGGGTGACGAACGGCAGGGTCGCGGCGAACAGGATCCCGGCGATCAGGTACAGGATGCGGTCCCCGGCGACCGGATCGAACGTCGAGTGGATGCCGAACACCGCGTCCACAATCACCCGGGACAGGAAGAACTCGCGGTTCCCGTGCGGGAGGAAGCCGAGCCAGAGCCAGCCGGTCAGGCCGCCCAGCGCGACGGACGTCCACGCGATGGTGACGCTCCAGCTGATGACGCTGACGATCGGGTTGACGATCATCCCGTGCAGCAGGTACAGCCAGTAGTGGCCGTTCGCCCACGGGCCGAAGAGGAAGCGCCAGAATGTGCGCGGCTTGTCGGCGGGCTCCCACACCGGGCGCGGGATGGCCGGCCTCCCGGCCCAGTCGAGGCGGGTCAGCTCGACGACACCGAACGCGCGCGCCGTGTAGAAGGTCGCGACGACGATGAAGAAGCCGACGTAGATGACGATGGTGCCGATGCCCGTCCAGAACAGCGAGTACAGCACGGAGAAGGCGACGATCGCGATGGGCATCGTGAGCAGCAGGAAGCCGAGCTCGCGCGGGACCCCGCGCCACAACGACCCGTAGCCGGTGCGGCCGGCGGCGGTCGGGGTGGCGGAGGAGGCGGTCACGGCATCCAGACTGGCAGACGCGGTGGCCGCGCCGGGGACGTCGCCCGCGGGCAGAGGGACGGTGCTCTGTTCGTTCATGCCTCAAGCCTCGCGAAACGATGCACGCGGCCCCATCCCGCGACCCTCCCGAATCTCACGGGGGTTATCCCCCGGGAAGCAGCCGCCGAGGGGCACGTTAACGCCCCTAAAACGCACTTTTAGGGGCGTTTACGTGCCCTTCGGCGGGGGTTAGAGCGTGGTGTGGGTGAGGCGGCCGGCGAGGAGGGTGGCGGCGACCCGCATCGAGCGCAGCTCGTCGGGGGTCGCCGCGAGCGGGTCGGCCTCCACGAGGGCGAGGTCGGCGGCCTCGCCGACGGCGACGCGCGTCCGGGTCGACGCGGCGAGGGCGGCCTCCACCGGGATGCGCTGCTCGGGATGCCACGGCTCCCGGCCGTCCCGCGTGCGGCCGACCGCCGAAGCGATGGCCGCCCACGGGTCGAGGGGCGCAACCGGGGCGTCGGAGCCGAAGGCGAGGCGTGCGCCGGACGCGAGCAGCGCCGCCAGCGGGAACGCGTCGGCGGTCCTCCCGGCCCAGAGCCGGTCGGCGACGTCGCGGTCGTCCATCGCGTGCTCGGGCTGGACGCTGGCGATGACACCCAGCGCGGCGAAGCGCGGGATGTCGGCCGGGTCGATGAGCTGCGCGTGCTCGATGCGACCTCCCGCGCCCAGCGCCTCGAAGGCGTCGAGCGCCAGCCGGTTGGCCTTGTCGCCGATCGCGTGCACGGCCGGTTCGATCCCGTTCCCGGCCGCGAACCGCAGGTCGGCCAGCAGCTCGGCGGGCGTCAGGTTGGCGACGCCGTGGCCGCCGTCCGGGTACGGGTGGCGACAGAGCGCGGTGCGGGTGTTCAGCGAGCCGTCCGAGATGACCTTGAACGGGCCCATCGTGAGGAGGCCGTCCGTGTCCTCCACCGGCGCGCCGGTGCGCAGTCCGAAGGCGGCCGCGTCGGCCACACGGTCGCGGTAGACGCCGAACTCGACGCGAAGGAAGCGCGCGCCCGAGGCGATGCGGCGGGTCCAGACCTCCAGGTTCCAGCCGTACTCCAGGTCCACGATCCCGACCACACCGCGCTCGGCGGCAGCCTGCGCAGCCTCCGCCGACCAGCGGTCCAGCGTCGCCTCGTCGGTCGGCGTCAGCCGGCTCGTCAGGGCGAAGCTCGCATCCTCCCGCAGCAACGCACCCTCCGCGCCCGGCGCGTACCGCTCGAACGCGGCGGTGTTCAGCCACGAGCAGTGCAGGTCCCCCGCGATCAGCACGACAGGGCGGTCCCCCGCCGCGGCATCCAGGAGCTCGCGGGTCGGGACATCGGGCCACAGCGCGTCGTGGAAGCCGAAGCCGACCAGAACGTCCGCGCCGGGGTCCGCCTCGGCACGCGAGCGGACGAAGGCGGCCGCCTCGGCAGCCGATGACGCGCGCGACAGGTCCAGGCGCCTCGCGGTCTGCGCCCACTGGGTGAAGTGGACGTGCTGGTCCCACAGCCCAGGGATGAGCCAGCGCCCGTCGAGCCGGATGCGCTCCACGCCGCGCTCACTGGCAGCCCCGGCCGGGGCGATCGACGCGATCCGGCCGTCGCGGACGGTCACATCGACCGGGTCGCCCGACCCGGGCAGCCGCCCGCCGGCCAGGACGAGCGTCATCGCGCCGCGCGGCGGCGGTCGTGCACGAGCTGCATCTCGCGCAGCAGCGCCGGGCTCGCGTACGGCGAACCGCCGCCGAGCTCGGTCATGATCGAGTCCACGATGTGGTCGGGACGGTTCTGGCTCATCTTCTGTTTGGCGACGATCTTCGTCGGCGTCAGGCGCACGCCGACCGTTCCGGAGGAGATGCGCTCGGCGTAGCGTTCGTCCTCCAGCGTCCCGCGCATCTGCCGCGGCTCCGGCAGCTCGCGCTCGAAGTGGTCGACCAGCTTCTCCAGCACCTGGAGGTTCTCCTCCGGGCTCAGCAGTTCGGGCACGCCGGAGAGATGGACGGCCACGAAGTTCCAGGTCGGCACGGCTGGGTCGGCGTCGTACCAGGACGACGAGATGTAGCCGTGCGGACCCTGGAAGATCACCAGCAGCTCGTGCTCGCCCAGCTCGTGGAGCTGCTCGTCGGGCCGGCCGACGTGGCTGACGATGCTGAGCTCCTCGCGGGTGTCGTCGAGGATGACCGGGTAGTGCGAGGCGACCAGCCCGCTGGAGGCGTTGCTCACGAACGTGCCCCAGGGGTTCTCGCGGATGATCCGCTCGATCTCGGCCCGGTCGGTCAGGGTGAAACTGGGGTTCTGACGCACGCAGCGCTCCTTACTTCTGATCCTTCGGGCACCAGTACAGTTTGCGGCCGCCCAGCTCCTCCAGCACGATGTGCGTCCCGCAGATCCGGCACGGCAGGCCCTCGCGCTTGTAGACCCAGTGCCGGTCTTCGCGCTTGGCCATCGCCTTGCGGTACGACTCCTCGTCGAGGTCGTCCATGGTCATCATCTGGCCGGTCTCGACGCCGATCTTGAGCAGGTGCACCCAGTCGCGCCACAGCTCCCGGACGGTGTCCTCCGGGACGAGCTTGCCTGGCGTGTGCGGGTTCTGCCGCGCCCGGAAGAGCAGCTCGGCGCGGTAGACGTTGCCGATGCCGCTCACGACGCTCTGGTCCATGAGCAGCAGTGCGATAGCGGTCGGCTTCGTGCGGACCTTCGCGACGAAGGCCTCCTCGGCCTCCGGGCCGTCGTCCACCTGCGGGTCGGGTCCGAGCTTCGCGATCACCGCGTCCACCTCGGCGGGGTCGAGCACCTCGCACGCGGTCGGGCCGCGGAGGTCCGCCACCGCGGTGTCCGTGAGCAGGCGCACTCGAACCTGGCCGATGGGCTCCGGCGGGAAGACGTCGATGTCGGCCTCCACCTTCTCCGACTCCGACATGCGCAGCCGGGTGCGGCGGGGAGCGCCGATGGAGTGCAGGGAGTTCTCGCCGGCCTCGTCCAGCACCGTGCCCGTCTGATTGGTTTGGCCCATCCGCCCGTTGGCGCTCGCGATGGTCGGGTCGATGCTGATGTCGCCGGCGAAGTCCCAGGCGCCGTAGATGCCGAGGTGGATGCGCAGCCAGAGCTCGTTGTCGAACTCCAGGAACATCTGCTTGCCGACCGCCTTCGCGGCGATCAGCGTGTGCCCGTCGATGCGCTGCGCATCCTCGGCGAAGCGGCCCTGCGGGGAGGACACCGCGACCCGGTGGCCGACGAAGTTGACCGCGAACTGCTTCGCGATGCGGTGGACGGAGTGGCCCTCGGGCATCAGCGGTCCACGTTCTTGCCCGCGATGTCGCCGGTGGCCTCGTATTCCGCGAGCTGCGCGATGCGGCGGACGTGGCGCTCCTCCAGCGAGAACGGCGTGGCGATGAACAGGTCGATGAAGCGGGTGGCCTCCTCGACGGTGTGCTGCCGGGCGCCGATCGAGATGACGTTGGCGTCGTTGTGCTGGCGGGCGAGCTCGGCGGTGCTCTCGTTCCAGACCAGGGCTGCACGCACGCCGAGCACCTTGTTGGCCGCGATCTGCTCGCCGTTGCCCGAGCCGCCGAAGACCACGCCGAGCGCCTCGACGCCGGCCTGCTGGTCGCGGACGACGCCCGTGGCCGCGTTGATGCAGAAAGCGGGGTAGTCGTCGATCGGGTCGTACTCGGCCGGACCGTGGTCGACCACCTCGTGCCCGGCCTCCGTCAGGTGCGCCTGGAGGTGCTGGCTGAACTCGAGACCGGCGTGATCGGTGGCGATGTGGATGCGCATGGGGACAGTCTAGGGAAGGCCGCCGACGCTCCTGGGCGCACCTCACTAAGGTGGATGCGGTGGACACGATCCACACCCATCCCGCTTTTTCCAAGGAGTCAGCGTTGCCCGGAGAAAACCTCACCCGCATCGAAGCCCAGGAGCGCGCGTCGCTCGTCCGCACCAGCAGCTACGACGTCATACTCGATCTGACCACCGGCCCGGAGACCTTCCGCAGCACGACGACCGTGCGCTTCTCCGCGACCGAGGGCGCCTCGACCTTCATCGACGCGATCACCCGCGCCGTCCACTCGGTCGTGCTGAACGGTGTCGAGCTCGACCCGGCTGTGGTCTCGGACGGCGTGCGCATCCAGCTCGACGGCCTGCAGGCGGAGAACACCCTCGTCGTCGACGCCGACGCGATCTACACCAACACCGGTGAGGGCCTGCACCGCTTCGTCGACCCGGTCGACGGCGAGGTGTACCTCTACTCCCAGTTCGAGGTGCCGGACTCCCGCCGCATGTTCGCGGTCTTCGAGCAGCCCGACCTGAAGGCCGAGTTCACGTTCACCGTGACCGCCCCCGCGCACTGGTCGGTTGTCAGCAACTCCCCCACCCCGGAGCCCGTCGCGGCCGGAGAGGGCGCCAAGACCTGGTCCTTCCCCGCTACGCCGGTCATCTCCTCGTACATCACCGCGCTGATCGCCGGCCCGTACGAGTCCGTGCACAGCGAGCTCACCAGCCGTGACGGCCGCACCATCGCGCTCGGCGTGTACGCGCGCCAGAGCCTCGCCGGCTACCTGGACGCCGACTACATCTTCGAGAAGACCCGCGAAGGCTTCGCGTTCTACGAGGAGAAGTTCGACTACGCGTACCCGTTCGAGAAGTACGACCAGCTCTTCGTCCCCGAGTTCAACGCGGGCGCGATGGAGAACGCCGGAGCGGTGACCTTCACCGAGACCTACGTGTTCCGCTCCAAGGTGACCGACGCGATCAAGGAGCGCCGGGTCGTCACGATCCTGCACGAGCTGGCGCACATGTGGTTCGGCGACCTCGTGACGATGAAGTGGTGGAACGACCTCTGGCTGAACGAGTCGTTCGCCGAGTACGCCTCCACTCTCGCCACGGCCGAGGCCACCGAGTGGACCGAGGCCTGGACGACCTTCGCCGCGATGGAGAAGAGCTGGGCGTACCGCCAGGACCAGCTGCCCTCCACGCACCCGATCGTCGCGACCATCAACGACCTGGAGGACGTGCAGGTCAACTTCGACGGCATCACCTACGCCAAGGGCGCCTCGGTGCTCAAGCAGCTCGTCGCCTGGGTCGGCCAGGAGGACTTCCTCGCCGGCGTCGCGCAGTACTTCAAGAAGCACGCTCACGGCAACACCGAGCTGACCGACCTCCTGGTCGAGCTGGAGGCCACCAGCGGCCGCGACCTGACCGAGTGGTCGAAGCTGTGGCTGGAGACCGCGGGCGTCAACACCCTCCGCCCGGAGCTGTCCGTCGACCCCGACGGCACGATCACGGCGTTCGCCGTGTTGCAGACCGCCGCGGCCGACTACCCGACCATCCGCCCGCACCGCCTCGCGGTCGGCTTCTACGATCTGGTGGGGGGCCGCCTGGTCCGCACCTCGCGCGTCGAGCTGGACGTCGACGGCGAGCGGACCGAGGTCGCCGAGCTGGTCGGCCAGAAGCGCCCCGCGCTCATCCTCCTCAACGACGACGACCTCGCCTACGCGAAGATCCGCCTCGACGAGGACTCGCACCGCGTCGCGCTCGAGCACCTGTCCTCGATCGAGAGCCCGCTCGCGCGCTCGCTGGTCTGGGGCGCGGTCTGGGACGCCACCCGCGACGCCGAGACCCCGGCGAGCGACTACGTGCGCCTCGTGCTCGGCAACATCGCGTCGGAGACCGAGTCCACCACGCTGCGCACCACCCTCACGCAGCTCGTGCTCGCCGCCGGCAGCTACGTCGCGCCCGAGCACCAGCAGCAGACCGGCGAGGAGGCCGCGGCCGCCCTCTGGGAGCTCGCCCAGCAGGCGGAGGCCGGCAGCGACGCCCAGTTCCAGTTCGTCAAGTTCTTCGCGGCGCTGGCCTCCACCCCGGAGCAGCTCGCGAGCGTCGCCGCTCTGCGCGACGGAACGGTGACCCTCCCGGGTCTGACCGTGGACACCGACCTGGCCTGGGAGCTCCTCATCGCGCTCGTCGCCGGCGGGGTCGCGGGCGACGCGGAGGTGGACGCCGCACTCGCGGAGGACAACACCGCCAACGGCGCGCAGTTCGCCGCCCAGGCGCGCGCGACCATCCCGACGCTCGCGGGCAAGCAGGCAGCGTGGGACTCGGTGTTCGGCTCGGACGCGCTGCCCAACACGATCGTGCGCTTCACGGGCCTCGGCTTCCAGCGCGCGGCCGACAAGGCTGTGCTGGCGTCCTTCGTGGCGCCGTACTTCGCCGCGCTGCAGGACGTCTGGGCGTCGCGCACGTACAAGATCGCGGAGTACCTCGTCGCGGGCATGTACCCGGCGCCGCTCGCCAACGCCGCGCTGCGCGACGCGACGCGCGCGTGGCTCGACGCGAACCAGGAGCCTGCCGCGCTGCGCCGGCTCGTGGTGGAGAACCTGGCGGGCGTCGAGCGGGCGCTCGCTGCGCAGGCGCGGGACGCGCAGGCGTAACGGTCCGCTGGCACGGAAACGGGGAGCTCGGCTGATGCCGGGCTCCCCGTTTCGTTGCCGTCAGTCCGGTGAAGGCGTCGCCGCGCCGTCGACGATGGTCACGACCCACCTCCACTCGTCATCCGTGATGGAGGGGTCGAGGAACTCAACGACAAAACGGTCCGAGCGGAATCCTGACCTAGCCAACTTGTAGGTCTCCAGCTGCGCCTTGGGGTAGCTGCTGAAGCGCATGATCCGCACTCGCTCCGACTCGGCCGCCTTCTCGCAGCCCCAGCGACTGGGACACACCGTGTCGGTCACATCGACGGGCAGCTCCAGTGCTGGCAGGAGATAGACGTCGGAGCCGAACCCGTCCCGCGGGTCGAGCGATCCCCGCGGGTCGAAGAACGAGCAGGACGTCAAGGCCAGTGCGCACACGATTCCCAGGCCCGTGGCCGTTGTCGTTCGCTTCAGATTACGCCCGACCATCCTCACACCCAGTTGCATTGCTGGTGATTCCACAGCCAGTTCGGGTTCGACGGACGCGCCGTCTCGAAGTCCCACCAGACCCCAGACAGCCACACGGCATAGCCGAACTGGGCGTGGCACTTGTACTGCTGCTCCAGGGTCGCGCTCACCGGGGTCGGCGGGAAGTTGCGCCACTCCGTCCAGCCCTGGTTCTTCACGATCTCGATGCCGACGATCCCCTGGGTGTAGACGGCGGCGCCCCACGCCGAGAGATGGGTCGACCACACGCTCGCACCCCAAAATGTGCCTTTTCGGTTCATCCAGTAGCCGGCGAGCAGCCCCCCACCGACCTCGGGGTCTGCCACCACCGGGTACGACGTCGACGCATCGTGCTCGACCACCTGGGTCAGCACTCCGCCGTCGACCTCGAAGTGCGTCGGCACGTCCGCGCCGTCCGCATCCTTCGCCCAGGCGGGAAGGACACCGCCCTGGAAGCCCCCATCCGCGTCCCGGATGACGATCATGCCGCCGTCGAGCTGCTCCAAGTAGCCGCCTATGGGAAGCGCGATCGTGTAGTCGAAGCGCGTCGGAGCGGAGGCGCCATCGATGACGGTGGTGATCTGGACGCTGCCGTCGTCCTTGACGACCGGCACCGTCGTCGTGCCGTTGCGGTTGTCGTACGAGACGATCCCGTCCGCCTCCACCGTGGCGTGCCGGGCCTGGTCGGCGAACGGCAGTCCGATCGAGATCTCGATGCCGATGTGCTCGACGGCGAGCGAGAGATCGTCGCGGGGGTCCGTCGGAATCGCCACGTCCGTCGCGCCGACATGCTCGTCGATCGCGAACTCGCCGCTCTCCGTCGTCTCGACCTCCGCGACGCGGCTGAGCACGTCAGAGCTGTCGGCCGGTGAGGTCCCTGCTCTCTCGCTCACCGCAGCGAGGGCGTCCATGACGTCGCTGACCTCCTCGTCGGCGTGCGCGGGCGAGCAGAGTCCCAGGGTCAGCGCGCCCGTCGCGGCAGCGGCGATGGCGAGTTTTGTGCGTTGTCTCATCGTGGTCCAATCGGTCGACTACGTTGTCGCCGACCAACCTAAGTGCATGCATTTTGATAAATCAACCCATCGCACGTCTTGCATTTCACATACATTCCCGACGCCTCATGCCACCGCCCTATCCCCCCGACACGCAGGTGGTACTCAGGTTCGATGACGGCACCCCCTCCGCGGCCCTACTCTCGGAGCCATGATCCAACTCGAACACCTCACCAAGAGGTTCGGCAGCAAGACCGCTGTCGACGACATCTCGGCGACCATCCAGCCGGGCAAGGTCACCGGATTCCTCGGGCCGAACGGCGCGGGCAAGTCGACCACCATGCGCATGATCATGGGACTCGACCGGCCGACCCACGGCATCGCGACCATCAACGGCAAGCGGTACGCCGAGCTGCGGTCGCCGCTCGGCGAGGTCGGCGCGCTGCTGGACGCCAAGGCCGTGCACACCGGCCGCACCGCCTACAACCACCTGCTGGCGATGGCCGCCACGCACGGCATCTCCAAGCGCCGCGTGCACGAGGTCATCGGCCTCACCGGCCTGGAGTCGGTCGCGGGCAAGCGCGTCGGCGGGTTCTCGCTCGGCATGGGTCAGCGGCTCGGGATCGCCGCCGCCATGCTCGGCGACCCGGCGACGCTCATCCTGGACGAGCCGGTCAACGGGCTCGACCCGGAGGGCGTGCTCTGGGTGCGCCAGTTCGCCCGGCACCTCGCCGGCCAGGGCCGCACGGTCTTCCTCTCCTCGCACCTGATGAGCGAGATGTCGCAGACCGCCGACCACATCATCGTGCTCGGCCGCGGCCGCGTCCTCGCCGACGCCCCGGTCGACCAGATCCTCGCCGGCGCCACGCGCAGCGCGGTCCGGGTCCGCACGCCCGAGGTCGAGCGGCTCGCCAACGCCATCCAAGGCGGCGACGTCACGATCACCGGCGTGGAGGCCCAGCTCATCGAGGTCACCGGACTCAGCGCCGCGCAGATCGGCGACGCGGCAGCCGGAGCGGGCATCGCCCTCCACGAACTCACCCCGCTCAGCGCCTCCCTCGAGGAGGCGTACCTCGAACTCACGCAGGACGAGGTCGAATACCACTCGGAGGTCACCTCATGAGCACCGCAACCGCAACCGCACCCGCCGCCGGGTACGTCCACGCCGAGGTCGGCCGGCTGAGCTTCGTGCGCGTGCTGCGCTCGGAGTGGATCAAGCTCCGCTCGCTGCGGTCGACGTTCTGGACGCTCGTCGGCGTGCTCGTGCTCATCGTGGGGCTCGCCGCGCTGCTCTCCGCCGTGGTGCCGGATGCCTCCACGCTCGGGGCACGCGCCCCCGAGACGGCGCTCGCGAACTTCACGACGCGGGCGGCGACGGCCGGCCTGACGTTCGCGCCGCTCGTCGTCGCGGTGCTCGGCGTGCTCGCCATCAGCGGCGAGTTCTCGACCGGGATGATCCGCTCGTCCTTCGCCGCCGTTCCGCACCGGTTCCCGGTGTTCGGGGCGAAGGCGATCATGCTCTTCCTCGTGTCGTTCGTCGTCGGCCTGGTGAGCTTCGCGGCCTCCTGGTCGATCGCCGTGCCGCTGCTGACGGCCAAGGGCTACAAGGGCACCCTGTTCTCCGACACCACGATGTGGTCGATCCTCGGCGCCGCGACCTACCTCGGGCTCGTCGCCGTCTTCGCCCTCGGCGTCGGCGCCATCCTCAAGGCCAGCGCGGGCGGCATCGCGACGTCGCTCGGCGTGCTGTTCCTGCTGCCGATCATCTCGGAGCTCCTGCAGGCGCTGCTGCCCAAGCAGACCTGGATCGCCGACTGGTCGCACTACCTGCTCAGCGCGTCGGGGGCCGGGATGGCCGGGCTGGCGAACGGCACGCAGGAGCCCTGGCAGAACATCCTCACCGTCGTGATCTGGACCGCCGTCTCCTTCGTCGTGGGAGCGATCCTGCTGCAGCGACGGGACGCGTGACAACACCGGTGACCGCAGCCGACGCCGCCCCGGCCGACCTCGAACTCCCGAGGCCGCCCGGGGCGGTGCGACGCTACTTCGGTGCGCACCCGCTGGTGGTGGACGCGATCGTCGCCGGCGTCTACCTGGTGCCGTCGCTCGCCGAGGGCATCGTGCACCTGGTTCGGAACCCGAGCCTGGCCTCGGCGATCCAGCTCCTGCTCGTGGTCGTCGCCGGTGCTGCACTGTTCGCGCGGCGGCTGCACCCGCGGGCGGTGTTCGGGATCGCGATCGTCGTCCTCGTCGTCAGCGTGTTCCTCGGCCGCAACCTCGACTTCGTGCCCGCGGTGTTCGCGCTCTACGCGCTCGCGGTCTACCGCACCGTGCGCTCGGCGTGGATCGGCTACGGCATCACGGCGGTCGCGACCGTCGTCTCGCTGGCCATCGCGACCCTCGTGTCCGAGGTGCCGGAATTCGCCCCGCTGTCGACGGAAGCCGTGCCCTCCGGCTTCGCCGCGCTCGCGTTCTGCATCGTGGCGGTGCTGATCGGCAGCAACGTCGGCAACCGGCGGCGGTATCTGACCGCGCTCATCGACCGCGCCCGCCAGCTCGCCAGGGAGCGCGACCAGCAGGCGGAGATCGCCACGGCGGCCGAGCGCAGCCGGGTGGCGCGGGAGATGCACGACATCGTCTCGCACAGCCTGACCGTGATGATCGCCCTCGCCGACGGCTCCGCCGGCCTCGTCGGCACGGCGCCGGAGCGCTCCGCCGAGACGATGCGGCTGGTCGCGGAGACCGGCCGCGGCGCCCTCGGCGACATGCGCCGCCTGCTCGGGGTGCTGCGCGCGACCGACAAGGAGGCTGCCGAGGAGGCCGCCGCGCACGCCCCGCAGCCCGGGCTCGCCGACCTGCGCGAACTGGTCGAACGGTTCCGGGCGGCCGGCCTCCCGGTGCGGATCACCGTCTCCGGCACGCCGACCACCGACGTCGGGCAGCAGCTCACGGTCTTCCGGGTCGTTCAGGAGGCGCTCACCAACACCCTCCGCCACGCGGCGCTCGCGACGACGGTCGCCGTGACGATCGAGTTCGGCGAGCGGGTGACCCGCATCACCGTGGAGGACGACGCCACCGTGCACACCGGGTCGGTGCAGGGCTCGGGCAGCGGGCTGCTCGGACTGCGCGAGCGCGTCGCGCTCTACGGTGGGACGCTGGAGGCCGGACCGCGTCGCGGCGGCGGCTGGCGGCTCGTCGCGGAGTTCACGACGGTGCCGTCGTCCGCCGAGGCGGCCGCCACTGAACCGACCTCCACTAAACAGACCCCGGCCACCGAACCGACTCCCTCCACTGATCGCCCCAGGAGACCCGAATGACCGACCCCGGCCACCCGCAGCCCCTCCGCGTCCTGCTCGTCGACGACCAGGCGCTCGTCCGGCTGGGCTTCCGGATGGTGCTGGAGACCGAGCCCGGCCTCCAGGTGGTCGGCGAGGCGGCCGACGGCGTCGAGGCGGTGCGGCTCGCCGTCGAGACCCGGCCCGACGTCATCCTGATGGACGTGCGGATGCCGAACCTGGACGGCATCGAGGCGACCAGGCGCATCGTCGCGGCCAACCCGGACGCGCGGATCATCATCCTCACCACCTTCGACCTGGACGAGTACGCCTTCGGCGGCCTGCGCGCCGGCGCGAGCGGCTTCCTGCTCAAGGACGCGCGGCCGGCCGAGCTCACCGCGGCCATCCGCGCCGTCGCCGCGGGCGACGCCGCGGTCACCGGCCGCGTGACCCGCTCCATGCTGGAGCTGTTCGCCGACCGGCTGCCCGCGAGCGGCGCCGTGACGACCACCGACCCGACCGCGGTGCTCACCCCGCGCGAGCGCGAGATCCTGCTGGCGATGGCCGACGGCCTGACCAACGGCGAGATCGGAGCGAAGTTCTTCCTCACCGAGTCGACGGTCAAGACCCACGTCGGCCGCGTCCTCGCCAAGCTGCAGCTGCGCGACCGGGTGCACGCGGTCATCTTCGCCTACGAGAACGGGCTCGTGGAGACCTGAGGCGCGCCCCGCGATCCAGACGACACCAAGGGACCTCTCGATAGGATTCCGTGCGATGAGCATTCTGAAAGCGAACTTCTGGACCTCCCTCGGCGACTGGGCCGTCAGCACCGGATGGACCCTGGTCAACGTCGTCTGCATCATCGCCGGCGCCGTCCTGGTGAGCTGGCTGCTGCGCGTGATCATCCGCCGCGTGGTGAAGCAGATCGTCTCCGGCGTCAAGAAGGGGCAGAGCGTCACCGACACGCAGGCTCTCGTGGCCTCGCCGCTCGCCGCGGTGCGGGTGGTGCAGCGCACCAGGACGCTGGGCTCCGTGCTGAGCAACATCGTCAACGTGACGATCGGGATCATCGCGATCGTGCTGATCTTCGGGGTCGTCGCGCCCGGCGCGGCCAGTTCGCTCGCCCTCCTCACCGCCGCGATCGGCGCCGGCCTCGGTTTCGGCGCGCAGAACATCGTCAAGGACGTCCTCAACGGCCTGTTCATGGTCATGGAGGACCAGCTCGGCGTCGGCGACGTGGTGGACCTGGGCCCCGCGACGGGCGTCGTGGAGGGGGTCGGCATCCGGATCACCCAGGTGCGCGACGTCAACGGCGTGCTCTGGTTCGTCCGCAACGGCGAGATCCTGCGCGTCGGCAACATGTCGCAGGGCTGGTCCCGTGTGATCGTGGACCTCGCGGTGCCGTACGACGCCGACATCGAGACGGTGGAGGCGAAGATGATGGAGGCCGCGACCGCGCTGGCGACGAGCCCCAAGTGGCGCTCGCGCATCCTCGACAAGCCGGAGCTGTGGGGACTCGAGTCGATCTCCGCCGAGGCGATCGTGATCCGGATCGTGCTCAAGACCCGCACGACCGCCAAGGACGACGTCTCCCGCGAGCTGCGACTCCGCCTCAAGCAGGCCACCGACGAGCTCGGCGTCACGCTGCCCTCGCTCTCCGCCGTGGTGCTGTCCGGCTTCGACGGCGCGGGCAGCGTCGGCGGCGCCAAGCCGCCGCGCACCCGGCCGACGCCCGTCGTCCCTGACCGGCCGCTCACCGGACGCAAGGCGCGGGCTGCGGCGAAGCGCACCGCGACCCGCGCACCGGATCCCGGAGCCATCCGCATCCGCCCGGCGATCGAGACGAAGCCCGGCACGACGGTGAAGCCGGCCTCGACCCCTGCGAAGGCCGCCCCGGCCACGAAGCCCTCCGCCGCCGCGAAGCCGCCCGTGACGGACGACGCCGGCGCGACCCCACCCAAGGCGACCCCCAAGCCCCGCACCACGAAACCGCCCGCGGCCGACCAGCCTCCCGCGGAAGAAGCCGAGTGACATGACCACCATCCCCGTCGGCCCTCCCCAGGGGCCGTCCTTCTTCGAGCAGCTCGGCGGGCACGCCACGTTCGTGCGCCTCGTGGACGCGTTCTACCGCGGTGTCGCGGGCGACCCGGTGCTCCGGCCGATGTACCCCGAGGAGGACCTCGGCCCGGCCAAGGAGCGGCTCACCCTCTTCCTGGAGCAGTACTGGGGCGGCCCGACCACGTACAGCGAGCAGCGCGGCCACCCGCGGCTGCGGATGCGGCACAACCCGTTCCGGGTCAACCCGGACGCGCGCGACCGCTGGCTGGCACACATGCGCGTGGCGGTGGACGAGCTCGCGCTGCCTCCACTGCTGGACGAGACGCTCTGGAACTACCTGGAGCGCGCCGCGTTCGCTATGGTCAACACATTCGAGGAATAGCCCGCTCCTCGCCCTCACCCTCACGCCGTGCCGAAGGAGACACGCCATGACGTCAGAACCCGACTGCCTCGTCGTGGGAGCCGGACTCGCCGGGCTGGTCGCCGCGTGCGAGTTGCTGGACGCCGGGAAGACCGTGACGATCCTCGACCAGGAGCCGGCGGCCTCCCTCGGCGGGCAGGCGTTCTGGTCGTTCGGCGGGCTGTTCCTCATCGACTCCCCTGAGCAGCGCCGGATGGGCGTCGACGACTCGCTCGCCCTCGCCCGGCAGGACTGGTTGGGCAGCGCCGGCTTCGACCGCGCGGAGGACCACTGGCCGAAGCGCTGGGCCGAGGCGTACCTCCAGTTCGCCGCGGGCGAGAAGCGCGCCTGGCTGCACGAGAAGGGCGTCCGGTTCTTCCCCGTCGTGGGCTGGGCCGAGCGCGGCGACGGCACAGCGGGAGGCCACGGCAACTCGGTGCCGCGCTTCCACATCACCTGGGGCACCGGTCCCGGCGTCATCGCGCCGTTCGTGCGCCAGGTGCAGGCCGCGGCGGCGACCGGGCAAGCCCGCCTCCTGCACCGCCACCGCGTGGACGAGATGATCGTGGAGGACGGCCGTGTGGCCGGAGTCCGCGGCGCCATCCTCAAGCCGGACGCCGCCGCGCGCGGTGCGGCCAGCAACCGGGAGCGGATCGCGGACTTCGAGCTGCGCGCGCCCGCGGTCGTCGTCGCCAGCGGCGGGATCGGCGGCAACCACGATCTGGTCCGCGCCGCGTGGCCGGAGCGGCTCGGCACTCCCCCGGACTTCATGCTCTCCGGGGTGCCCGCGCACGTCGACGGGCGGATGCTCGGCATCGCCGAGGCGGCGGGAGCGCACCTCATCAACGGCGACCGGATGTGGCACTACACCGAGGGCATCCAGAACTGGGACCCCATCTGGCAGCGGCACGGCATCCGCATCCTGCCCGGGCCGTCGTCGCTCTGGCTGGACGCGCACGGCGACCGGCTGCCCGCCCCGCTGTTCCCGGGGTTCGACACGCTCGGGACGCTGGAGCACCTCCGCAAGGCGGGCTCGGACTACTCCTGGTTCATCCTCACCCAGAAGATCATCGAGAAGGAGTTCGCGCTCTCCGGCAGCGAGCAGAACCCCGACCTGACCGGCAAGGACGTCGGGCTGCTGGCCAAGCGCGTCGGCCCGGGAGCGCCGGGGCCGGTGGAGGCGTTCAAGGAGAAGGGCGCCGACTTCGTCGTGGCGGACACCCTGGACGAGCTGCTCACCGGGATGCAGCGGCTGTCGGAGGTCCCGCTCGACACCGAGCTGGTCACCCGGCATGTGCGCGAACGCGATCGGCAGCTCGACAACCCGTTCGGCAAGGACCTCCAGCTCGCGGCGGTCCGCGGCGCCAGGGCCTACCGCGGCGACAAGCTCATCCGGGTGGCGTCGCCGCACAAGCTCACCGACCCGAAGGCCGGGCCGATGATCGCGGTGAAGCTGCACATCCTCACCCGCAAGAGCCTCGGCGGCATCGAGACGGACCTCGACGGCCGCGTGCTCGGCGCCGACGGCGCGCCAGTGCCCGGACTCTACGCGGCGGGCGAGGCGAGCGGTTTCGGCGGCGGCGGCGTGCACGGCTACCGGGCGCTGGAGGGCACCTTCCTCGGAGGGTGCCTGTTCTCCGGCCGGCAGGCCGGACGGGCAATAGCACGCGCCATCTAACCCACCACCCCCGCGACACTCTGCAGCCGAGGGGCACGTCGTTGTCACTTCGCGGGCAGAAAAGCGACAACGACGTGCCCCTCGGCGATGGCTCAGCCGCGCAGGCTCCAGGACTGACGGCGGATGAGGGTGTGTCCGCGTCGCGTGGTCAGGCGCGTCCAGGGGCCGGTCTCCAGGATCGAGACCGGCTCGCCCGCGGCCAGGAAGCCGAGGCTCTCCGCCGCGAACGCCGCGCCCGCCGGAACGTACTCCAACTGGTCGATGGGACGACCCCACACCTCGGCGCGCACGCGCTGGACGAGCTGCTCGCCCGTCCCCGTCGGCACGGCCTCCGCGACCTCGGCGATGCCGGCGGCCGCCGTCGCCTGCAGAAGCTCGTACGACGTCTCGCCGACCGGACGCCAGCCGCCGCGCGGCGGGGAGATCCCCGCCCACGTCACGGACGGCGCCTCCATCGGCAGCCGGACCTCCAGCGGCGCGCTCTCGACGGCGCCGTCGACCGCTCCGGACTCGTCACCGTCGCGCCCCTCCTCCTCGACCGACCCGGTCTCGGAGGCGGCCGCCGCGGCTTCCGCGGCCTCGCGCACGCGCGCGAGCCGGTCGAGCAGCGACCGGATCGGCACCACGACGTCGAACTCGACGTCGTGCCCGGTCAGGAAGGTGCGCAGCCCGAGCACGGTCGGCGTCTGGTCGAGCAGCCCCCTCGGATAGAGGATGGCGGTGTACACGGCGAGCACGCCCGATCCTGCGATCAGGCGCACCGACCCTTCCTCGACGCGGGCGGCGCGCGACAGATATGTCTGCAGGTCGGCGGCGGCGAGGGTGTCCTGGAGGGAAAACGACTGGCTCATCTGACCTCTAAGCTACTAGAGACCCCGGACGGAGACACTGTGACAGAGCCCCTGGAATCGCTGCTCACCGCACTCGACCTCACCGACACCGGTGCCCGCACCAGCGAGGACATCTTCACCGGCCCGTCCCAGTGGATGCCGCTGGGCCGCGTGTTCGGGGGCCAGGTGCTCGCGCAGTCCATCGTCGCGGCGACGCGCACGGTGTCCGACGACC
Source organism: Leifsonia sp. NPDC056824 (assembly GCF_042789575.1). NCBI lineage: Bacteria > Bacillati > Actinomycetota > Actinomycetes > Micrococcales > Microbacteriaceae > Leifsonia > Leifsonia sp. NPDC056824. Next base: position 510,526 of record NZ_JBHUAV010000002.1, read on the forward strand.
GCAGCATCCACTCGATGCACGGGTACTTCCTGCGGCCGGGAGATGTCAACTACCCGATCACCTTCTCGGTCGACCGCATCCACGACGGGCGCTCGTTCTCCACCCGGCGCACCCAGGCGTACCAGAACGGGCTGCCGATCCTGTCGATGATCGCGTCGTTCCAGGACGAGGACGAAGGCCTCGAGCACCAGGTCGCGATGCCGCAAGACCTGCCCGACCCGGAGACGCTGCCGAACTCGGCGGCGACGCTGGAGGAGGTCGAGCACCCGGTCGCGCAGTACTGGGCGAGCCAGCGCCCCTTCGACATGCGGCATGTGCCGTCGCCCATCTACCTGTCGGTGGAGGGCGCGCACGTCGCCCACCAGGCGGTCTGGTTCCGCTCGATCGGCGACCTCCCGGACGACCCGGCGCTGCACCGCGCCGCGCTCGCGTACGCCAGCGACTACACGATCATGGAGTCGGTCATGCGCCGGCACGGCGTCGCCTGGGCGACCCGCGGCCTCAAGGCGGCGAGCCTGGACCACGCGATGTGGTGGCACCGGCCGGCCCGCGTTGACGAGTGGCTGCTGTACACGCAGGAGTCGCCGAGCGCGAGCGGAGGCCGCGGGCTCGCCCTCGGCCGGATCTTCAGCCGCGACGGGCGCCTCGTGGCGAGCGTCGCGCAGGAGGCGACCATCCGGGTCCCGGACGCGGCGAAGCTGCGCGACTGAGCCCTGTGCCTGCCGTCGGGCGCTAGCCGAACGTGCTGCGCAGCAGCACCGTCCCGTTGGCCGCCGAGCGGATGTCGATGGCGGAGATGTCGGACAGCGGAACGCTCGTCGTCGCGGCGGGCTCGACCACGGTCCCCTCCGCGGCCGTCCAGGTCGAGATCTGCGTCTGGTGGCCGGACTTGTCGGTGACGACCATCGCGTACGTCCAGGTGCGGCCGCCGTCGCCGCCGACCTTCGCGTAGGCGCAGCGCGAGTCGATCCGTGTACCCCACGGCTCGGAGGTGAGGTGGAGGTCGGCGGACAGCGCGCTCGGCTCCACCTGCTCCATCGCGACGCTCGTGCCGGCGGGCGAGCCGGGCTCCAGCGCAGGCACGGCGATCGCGATGGCCCCCACGAGCACGGCCGCCGCCGCAGCGGCGAGACCGCCCACCAGCCAACGCGACCGCCGCCTGCGCCGCCGGGCGGCGTCCAGCAGCGTCGGGAGGACCTCCGCGCCGAGCCCGGCGTCCTGCGGCGCCTCCTCGTCGAGCAGGGCGAACGCCTGCTCCCGGGGCACCCGGCCGAGCAGCCCGGGCATTCCGGCCAGCTCGGCGACCGCCGCCGAGCAGCGCCCGCACTCGCGCAGGTGCTCCTCGAACTCCTTGCGCTCGGCCGGAGCGAGGGCGCCGAGGACGTACGCGGCGTCCCAGGTGGCGAACTCGTCGTGATTCATCGCTCCGTCACCCCTCTCTCCTGAAGCGCGAGCCGCATGGCCCGCAGGCCGTAGTGCAGCCGCGACTTGACCGTGCCTTCCGGGATCTCCAGCTCCCGGGAGATCTCGGCGATGGATCTGCCGCCGTAGTACGCGTGGACGATCACCGCACGGTGCTCGTCCGAGAGCTCGGCCAGCGCGTCGGAGACGAGCCACGCGTCCAGGACGGCGTCGGCGCCGTCGTCCGGCGACGACGGCCGCTCGGGGAGGGTGTCGGTGCCGAACTCGTGCTGCGAGTGCGCGCTCCGCTTGTCGTCGATGACGATGTTGCGGGCCACGGTGAACAGCCACGCGCGCGCGGACTGCTGGCTCTGATCGAGGACCGTCGGCTTGCGCCAGGCGCGCAGCAGGGTCTCCTGCACGACGTCGTCGGCCATCGCCCTGTCGCCGGTGAGGTGGACGACGTAACGCCAGACCGCCTGCGCGTGCTGGTCGTGCAGCTCCCGCAGCAGGCGTGCGTCCTCATCCGGCATGGTCACCTCCTGCACTAACCACGGAGAGGGTGATGGAAAAGTTCAGAACTCGATGTGTGAACCGAAGCCGATACCCTCCCGTGCCTAACCTAGGAGAAAGCACCGCCGACCGGGAGGATCCACGATGACCGATTCCGTGCCGCTGACGCGCCGCACCCTCGTACAGATCGGCGGCGTGTCCGCAGCAGGCGCGGGGGCGCTGCTGCTGGTGGCATGCACGCCGCAGGGCTCGGGCGCGTCGTCGGGCGACGGATCGGGGAACGGCGGCTCGGCCACCGTCGCTCTGTCGTCCATCCCGGTCGGCGGCGCTGTCTCCGCGCAGCTCGGCTCGAACCCGATTGTCGTCTCGCAGCCCTCTGCCGGCACGGTGGTCGCGTTCAGCGCGGTGTGCACGCACGCGGGCTGCACGGTGGCGCCGCAGGGCAAGGAGTTCGACTGCCCGTGCCATGGCTCCCGATTCGACGGGACGACGGGCGACGTCATCACCGGACCGGCGAGCACCCCGCTGACGAAGCTGAAGACCGCCGTCGCCGGCGACAAAGTCACCGTCACCCCCTCCTGAGGAGGCTCTCCACCTGTCGAAGGGCACGTAAACGCCCCTAAAACGCGCTTTTAGGGGCGTTTACGTGCCCCTCGGCGAAGGTGGCGGCGGGGAGCGGCGCGGTGGCGGGGTGGGTCAGCGCTTGGTGAACTCGACGGGGGTGTCGAGGTAGGGGGTCCAGGCGGTGCGCTCGCGGTCGTTGATCCGGCGCGGGCGCTGGGTCGCGGCGTCGACCAGCACGATGGTGGTCGCGGCACGCGAGAACATCGTGCGCGGCTCGACGCCCTCGGGCGTCCACACCTCGTAGTTGACCTCCAGGCTCGCGCCGCCGAGCCTGCCGAGCCACAGCTGCACGTCGAGCGGCTGCCGCAGGTACGGGATGGGCGCGACGTACTCGATCTCCTGGCGGGCGATCAGCGTGAGCGTGTCGGCGCCCGGAGTGCCGTCGAGCACGGCCGTGGAGCCGCCCACGGCGTGCTCGTCGGTCGACCAGAACGCCTCGATGCGCGCCTCCTCCAGGAGGCGCAGCATCGCGGCGTTGTTCACATGGGCGTACGCGTCGAGGTCGCTCCAGCGGAGCTTGATCGGGACGTGCAGTCGCATACCGGCGTCAGTCGCGCGTGAGCTTGCGGTACGCGGAGCGGTGCGGCTTGGCGGCGTCCGGGCCGAGGCGCTCGACCTTGTTCTCCTCGTACGCCTCGAAGTTGCCCTCGAACCAGTACCAGTCGGACGGGTTCTCCTCGGTGCCTTCGTAGGCGAGGATGTGCGTCGCGATGCGGTCGAGGAACCACCGGTCGTGGGTGATGACCACAGCACAGCCGGGGAACTCGAGCAGCGCGTTCTCCAGGCTGGAGAGCGTCTCGACGTCGAGGTCGTTGGTCGGCTCGTCGAGCAGCAGGAGGTTGCCGCCCTGCTTGAGCGTCAGCGCCAGGTTGAGGCGGTTGCGCTCACCGCCGGAGAGCACACCCGACTTCTTCTGCTGGTCCGGTCCCTTGAACCCGAAGGTCGAGACGTAGGCGCGCGAGGGGACCTCGGTCTTGCCGACCTGGATGTAATCGAGCCCGTCGGAGACGACCTCCCAGACGTTCTTGTTCGGGTCGATGCCGCCGCGGGTCTGGTCGACGTAGGAGATCTGCACGGTCTCGCCGACCTTCAGGTCGCCGTTGTCGAGGGGCTCCAGCCCGACGATCGTCTTGAACAGGGTCGTCTTGCCGACGCCGTTCGGGCCGATGACGCCGACAATGCCGTTGCGCGGCAGCGTGAAGGTGAGGCCGTCGATGAGGACGCGGTCGCCGAAGCCCTTCTGCAGCTTCTTCGCGTCGATCACGATCTGGCCGAGGCGCGGCCCCGGCGGGATCTGGATCTCCTCGAAGTCGAGCTTCCTGGTGCGCTCGGCCTCGGCCGCCATCTCCTCGTAGCGGGCCAGACGCGCCTTCGACTTGGCCTGGCGACCCTTGGCGTTGCTGCGGACCCAGTCGAGCTCGTCGGACAGGCGCTTGGCCAGCTTCGCGTCCTTCTTGCCCTGGATCGCGAGCCGCTCGCGCTTCTTCTCCAGGTAGGTCGAGTAGTTGCCCTCGTACGGGTAGAGGTGGCCGCGGTCGACCTCGGCGATCCACTCGGCGACGTGGTCGAGGAAGTACCGGTCGTGGGTGACGGCGAGCACGGCGCCGTGGTACTTGGCCAGGTGCTGCTCGAGCCAGAGCACGCTCTCGGCGTCGAGGTGGTTGGTGGGCTCGTCCAGCAACAGGAGGTCGGGTTTCTGCAGCAGCAGCTTGCACAGCGCGACGCGGCGCTTCTCACCACCGGAGAGGGTGTTGACCGGCCAGTCGCTCGGCGGGCAGCGCAGCGCGTCCATCGCCTGCTCGAGCTGGGAGTCGAGGTCCCACGCGTCGGCGGCGTCGATCTGCTCCTGCAGCGTGCCCATCTCGGCGAGCAGCGTGTCGAAGTCGGCGTCGGGGTCGGCCAGCAGACCGGAGATCTCGTTGAACCGGTCGACCTTGCCCTTGATCTCGCCGACGCCCTCCTGCACGTTCTCCAGGACGGTCTTGGTCTCGTCGAGCACCGGCTCCTGCATGAGGATGCCGACCGTGTAGCCGGGAGACAGCTTTGCATCGCCGTTGGACGGGGTGTCGAGGCCGGCCATGATCTTCAGGATGGTCGACTTACCTGCACCGTTCGGGCCGACGACGCCGATCTTCGCTCCCGGCAGGAACGCCATCGTCACGTCGTCGAGGATCACCTTGTCGCCGACGGCCTTGCGGGCCCTGACCATCGAGTAAATGTATTCGGCCACTCTTGTTCCTGAACTCCCTGTCTTGGACTCGCGGGGTCGAAGCCCTGTACGAGGATACCGGGAACTACCAGTCGATCGGCCGGGTCTGGCCGATCAGACAGCCTCCGGTCGCGAGGGTGGGGCTGGTGAGGCTGGTGTAGCCGCCGGAGTCCGGCCCGTACTGGCCGATCACGCAGCCGGCTCCGAATTGCACGGAGAACTGGACGGAGGGCGCCTTGAGCCCGATCGTGGTCGTGTCCGGCGTGAGCTGCATGTCCGACTTGGTGAACCCGGCCGCGACGAGCGCGTCGATGAAGTCGCGCCCCTGCGCGCCGGGCTTGGCCGCGATCGTCGCCTTGTTGACCGTGTCGAAGTACGGCAGGTTCTGCTCCGCGGTGCCCCCGGGGACGAGCGCAGGCGCCGCACTCGCGGTGGGCGTAGGCGTCGGCGTGGCCGAGCCGGAGGCCGTCGTGTGCGGCGCCGGATCGGTCGTCGCCGAGGGATGAGCCCCGGTGCACGCGCTCAACAGCAGCGCCGCCGCGACAGCCACGCCCGCCAGCAGGACGACGGCGGGTCGGGCGGGCGCTCTCATGCCCTCCACCCTAGGGCCCTGCAGCTATGGGATCGCTTTGATGTGCAGGCGCATCCGGCCACCAAATGGGCGCGGCCTACCCGCCCACGCGCGCCGCAGGCAGCACGAGAACGGCCGTGGAGCGCGTGAACTCGCTGCGGCCCCAGGTCAGGTCGTGCCCGATCGCCTCCGCCTCGATCTCCACCGTCACGCCGAGCTGTTCACCCTCCCAATCGCGCACGCACAGCCTCCCGGCCACCACGAGCGGATCGCCGCGCGCGATGCAGGCCGCCGCGCTGATGGCGAGCTCGTCGAACGCCGTGACCGTGAACCAGTTCGATTGACCGTCGGGGACCGACGCCCCCGAGCGCCGTCCGCGCCTGCGGTCGTTCGTCACGAGCCGGAAGCTCGTGATCGGTACGCCCGCCTCCGGTGCGAGATGCCGCGGGCTCGTCGCCACCGTGCCCCGAACCGTCACCGTCTCTGCCATGTCGTCCCCCGTTTCCATTCGCCTCCCGTGAGGCCGTACGTCAACGATGGCCGATCAGCACACGGCACGGCGGCGAGAACGAAAATCCGTGGAGAACGCGCGAGAGCGGTCAGCCTGTGGAGGACGAACCGGCGGACGTCAGGCCGCGACCACGTACGGCGCGTACGACACCCGGATCTTGTTCACCTTGGGCAGCGCGACCGCCAGACAGTAGCCCTGACCAGGGTTCTTGGCGAAGAAGTCCTGGTGGTAGTCCTCGGCGCGGGAGAACGGTCCGAGCGGCTCGATCGTGGTCACGATGCCGCCCTCCCAGTACTCGGACGCCCGCTCGCGCGCGGCCTCGAACAGCGCCCGCTGCTCGTCGCCGTCGAAGAACATCGCCGACCGGTACTGCGTGCCGACATCCGCGCCCTGCTTGTTCAGCTGCCGCGGGTCGTGCAACGTGAAGAAGACGTCGAGGATCACCTCGGCCGGGATGACCTCCGGGTCGAAGGTCACGGCGACGGCCTCGGCGTGCCCGGTCGTGCCGGTGCACACCTCCTCGTAGCTCGGGTCGGCGGTGGTGCCCCCGGTGTAGCCGGACACCACGTCCTGCACCCCGCGGAGCACGCGGTAGACGGCGTCGAGGCACCAGAAGCACCCGCCGGCGAGGACGAAAGTCTGCATCGGTCCATCCCTTCGATCGGTCCGGCCTCCATTCTGCTACGCCCACGCCGCTCCACGAGCTTGACGGCGGGATGCGCGACACAGCGCCGCCGCTCCACGGACCGAACGGTCCGCCCCGTTACCATCGCGGCATGCAGTGGTGGAATGACTTCGTCGATTGGCTCAACTCGTCGGACGCGCAGCCCGTGGTCTTCAATGCCGCGGTCCTCGCGATCGCCGTCATCGTCTCCGGACTGCTCGCCGCGTGGATCGCGCGCGGCGCCCTCCGTGGACTCCTCTCGCGCACCGACCGTCAGCAGAAGGCCAGCGCGATCGCCGCGCTCGTCGACGCGGCGACCGAGGCGTCCGTCTGGAACTCGCTGACCCCGGCCGAGCAGGTGCTCTCCGACCGCGCGGTGGGACAGGCCGACATCCTCGTGCGGCTCCTGCCGATCAAGGGCTCGGGCATCGCCGCGAACTGGGCGGGCCACCAGCTCGCCGAGATGAAGCGCGCGTCCGCGACGTTCGGCTACCAGCTCGACCCGGCCGTGGCGGAGTTCCGCGACCGGCTCATCGAATGGCAGAACAAGCCGGGACGTGCGCGCCGCATCTTCCAGGGCGACCTGGAGCGCTGGCGCTTCGAGAGCGCGGACCCGAACAACACCGTGATGGTCCAGCAGGACGCGTGGGTCGCGCAGCAGCACCACGAGCAGTACACGGCGCCGGCAGCGACCGAGGAGACGGTCCCGACCGCGACCTACGCTGCTCCCGCTGCCGCCGCCCCGGTGGCCAGCGCTCCGGTGGCCAGCACCCCCGCCGCGCACACCGACCCCTCGTTCACGTCCGCCAACTACCCCACCGCGGGCGGCGCCAACGACGAGGTCCCGCTCCCGGTGTCCGCGTTCGCGGCGTCCGGCGACGAGAACGACGCCACTCCGCGCTTCGGCCAGCCCGTCGGCTGACGCTGCCAACGGAGGACTCCGTCCTCCCGCCGCGGCGTGCCGTCAGCTACCGGAGGACATCCCGGCCACCCGGCCCCGGATCTCCTCCGCTGCCAACCCCCGCCGCAACCCCGCAGCCAACGGAGGACGCGCGCCCCGAGCCAGGCCGAAACTCCTCCGCTAGCCCACCCCCGGCACCACGTCGCCCCGGATGTCCTCCGTTACCGACGCCGGGCGTCGTTCAGCGGCTGTAGTCCCCGCGAGTCATCCACCAATCGTCGAACTTGCTAGCGGGCACCCGGCGCTTGTGCTCGGTCGCCAGGTAGCGCGTCTCGATCGCCGCCGCGACATCGTCCGCGACCTCCCGGCCCTCCAGGAAGTCGTCGATGTCGCTGTACTGGATGCCGAGGTTGGCCTCGTCGGTCTGGCCGGGCTCGTGGTCGAGGAGGTCGGCCGTCGGCGCCTTCTCGTAGAGGCGCGCCGGCGCCTGAAGGTGCTCCAGCAGCGCGCGGCCCTGGCGCTTGGTGAGGCCGCTGAGCGGCAGCACGTCGGCGCCGCCGTCGCCGTACTTGGTGAAGAAGCCGGTCACGGCCTCCGCCGCGTGGTCGGTGCCGACCACCAGCAGGCGCCGCTGGCCGGCGATGGCGTACTGCGCCACCATCCGAACGCGCGCCTTCACGTTGCCCTTGTTGAAGTCGGTCATCGCTTCGCCGACGGCGTCGCCGAACTCGGCGTACACCCCGTCCACGCCGCGCTGGATGTTGAACTCGATGGTGCGCTGCGGCCGGATGAAGCTCAGCGCGAGCTGCGCGTCGTCCTCGTCGTGCTGCACACCGTACGGCAGGCGCACCGCGATGAACTCGGCCTCGACGCCCTCGGCGGCGAGCCGTTCGACCGCGAGCTGGCAGAGCCGTCCGGCGAGGGAGGAGTCCTGCCCTCCGCTGATCCCGAGCACGAACCCGGAGGCCCCTGTCGCCCTCAGGTAGCGCGCGAGGAAGTCGACGCGTTCGGCGACCTCCTCTGCGGCGTCGACGCTCGGCGTCACGTTCAGCTCGTCGATGATCCTGGCCTGGAGTTCACGCATGCTGCCACGATACTGGGCGCGGATTTCGTCCGTGTGAACTCCCCGCACGCGGGGCGGCCGCTCTAGCATCGGCCGCATGAACCCGCTCGTCGGAACGATCGTCCTCGTGCCGCTGCTGGCCGTCGTCGCCGCCCTCGTCGCCTCGGTGGTGGGGAGGGTGGCGAAGATCCCGCTCGTGGTTTTCGAGATCCTGCTCGGCATCCTGGCCGGCCCGAGCGTGCTGGGCTGGGTGCCGGCCTCGGACGCGCTGCACGCGGTCGGACAGTTCGGCCTGGCCTTCCTGTTCTTCATGGCGGGCAACGAGATCGACTTCCACGCGATCCGCGGCCGGCCGCTGCGCCGCGCCTCCCTCGGCTGGGTGATCTCGCTGGCTGTCGGCGTGCTGCTCGGCGTGCTGCTCGCGCCGAACCCGATCGCCGGCGTCTACGTCGGGATCGCGCTGTGCTCCACCGCGCTCGGCACGCTCATGCCGATGCTGCGCGACGCCGGCGAGCTGCGCACTCCGTTCGGCCTCGCCGTCACGGCCGTCGGCGCGGTCGGCGAGTTCGGGCCGCTGCTGGCCATCTCCCTGTTCCTCTCCGGGCGCAGGCCGCTCGCCGCGGCGCTGGTGTTGATCGCGTTCGCGGTGATCGCGGCCGGGGCGGTGTGGTTCGCGGCGCGGGGAGGCCACGAACGGTTCCACGCGCTCGTGCGCGCCACCCTGCACACCAGCGGGCAGTTCGCCGTCCGCGTCGTGGTGCTGGCCATCGCCGCGCTGGTCGGGCTGAGTCTCGCGCTCGGCCTGGACATGCTGCTCGGCGCGTTCGCCGCCGGCGTCGTCGTGCGCGTCCTGCTCTCCGGCGCGGCCGAGGAGGACGCGAAGCTCATCGAGACCAAGCTGGAGGCCGTGGCGTTCGGCGTGCTCGTCCCGGTGTTCTTCATCGAGACCGGGATCACGTTCGACCTGCGCGGGCTCCTCGCCGATCCGCACGCGCTGCTCCTGCTGCCGATCTTCCTGGTGCTGCTGCTGGTCGTGCGCGGGCTCCCCGGCTCGCTCGCGGCCCCGCGCGGCTCGACGTTCGCCGACCGGGCGTCGCTCACGCTGTTCAGCGCGACCGGGCTGCCGATCATCGTCGCCGTGACGAACATCGGACTGAAGGACCACGACCTGACCTCCGGGACCGCGACCGCGCTGGTCGGCGCCGGGATGCTGTCGGTGCTGATCTTCCCGGTCGTCGCGCTGCTGCTGCGGCAACGCTCGGCGGACGGCGGAGTGCGGCCTCCCGATCCGGATCGCATCCCGGTCGTGGGCTGAGACCGGATCACGGCACGCGCGTGACCGCTCGGGCGAGGATGGCCGTGGTGAGCGCCTCCACCGGTTCGCGCGCGGCGGACGGGTTGGAGAGCAGCGTGAAGTCCACATGGCCGAGCTCCGGGAGGGAGAACCGGTTGCTGACCTTGATGAGGTCGGTGGGGATGAGCGAGCGCGGGAACACCGCGACCCCGAGGCCCGCGCGCACGGCGGCGAGGACGCCGTTGACCTCGCGCGTGTTGCAGGTGATGCGCCAGGTGCGGCCGGCGGCCTCCAGCGCCTCAATCGTGATCTGACGGCTGAGGCTCGGCCCCTGGTAGGCGATCAGCGGGACCGGCTGGTCGGGTTCCAGCGCCGTCTTCTCCTGCCCGATCCAGACCAGCTCGTCGGTCGCGACCACGGTGCCGTCGGTCGTGCCGGGGTTCTGCTTGATGAAGATGAGGTCGAGCTGGCCCGCCTTCAGCCGCCGGTGCAACGGCGCGGACTGGTCGACGGTGAGCTCCAGGTTGACCTGCGGGTTCTGCTGCCGGAAGTGCCGGAGGATGCGTGGCAGGGTCGTGATCGCGAGGTCGTCCGCCGCGCCGAACCGGAGCCTCCCGCGCATCGCCGACCCGCTGAAGTAGCTGTCTGCCTCGGCGTGGGCGGCGAGGATCGTGCGGGCGAACCCGGCCATCGCGTCACCGTTGTCGGTCAGGCGCACCTCCCGGGTGTCGCGCGAGACGAGCTGGCGCTTGGCGGCCTGCTCCAGCCTCCTGACGTGCTGGCTGACGGTCGGCTGGCTGATGCCCAGCCGCTGGGCCGCGCGCGTGAACGAGCGCGTGTCGACGACCGCGAGGAACGTGCGCAGCAGGACGGGGTCGAACATCGGTGCTCCGTTCAGCGGTAGCGGTTTCCGAACTACTATTCGGAAACCCAATGGGAGTTATAGGTTCAATTCGCTGAAAGAATAGCGCCGATTCCGTAGCGTGGGAGGAGAACTCGAACAGACCATACGGAACCAGGAACGCAGGAACGACTCGTGGCGAACTCCACAGCAGCGGCAGCCCCGCCCACCGGCCCCATGCAGACCCTCAGCGCACGCCCGCCGTGGCGCGAGACCTTCATCTCGCTGCGGGTGACCAACTACCGCCGCTTCGCCGCAGGCAACCTCGTCGCGAACACCGCCGTCTGGATGCAGCGCATCGCGATGGACTGGCTGGTGCTCCAGCTCTCCGGCAGCGTCGCGGCGGTCGGCGTCACCGTGTTCATGCAGTTCACGCCGATGCTGCTGTTCGGGCTGTGGGGCGGCGTCATCGCCGACCGGTACTCGAAGCAGCGCCTCCTGATCTGCACGCAGTCGGCGGCGGCCGCGCTGGCCGCGCTGCTCGCGACCCTCACACTCACGAACGCCGTGCAGGTCTGGCACGTCTACGCGATCTCGTTCGTGCTCGGCCTCGTGACCGTCGTGGACAACCCGGCGCGCCAGGTCTTCGTCAACGAGCTGGTCGGCCCGAAATACCTGCGCAACGCGATCAGCCTCAACTCCTCGATCTTCCAGCTCGGCGGCCTCATCGGCCCCGCGCTCGGCGGCATCCTGATCACCGCGGTGGGCGGAGGCTGGTCGTTCGTGATCAACTCGGCCGCCTGCCTGGCCGTGGTCGGCGCGCTGTTCAGCCTCCGCACGAAGGAGCTGCACCACTCCCCCGCGGCTCCGCGCGGCAAAGGCCAGCTCGCCGAGGGGATGCGGTACGTGCGACGCAAGCCGGTCATCTTCTGGACCGTGGTGATGGTCGCGGTGCTGGCGGTCTTCGCGTTCAACATGCCGGTGTTCCTGGCCGCCTACGCCAACGACGTGTACGACGTCGGGGCGCGCGGCTACGGGATGTTCAACGCGCTCGTGGCCGCCGGCGCGCTGGCCGGGGCGCTGGCCTCCACCCGCCGCACGTCGGTGCGCCTCTCGATGATGGTCGGCACGGCCGCGGCCCTCGGCGTCGTGCAGGCCCTCGCTGGACTTGCGCCCTCCCAGATCGCGTTCAGCGTGCTCCTCGTCGGAATCGGCGTCGGCAACCTGCTCTTCATCACGGCGGCGAACTCGCTGGTGCAGATGTCGTCGAACGTCCAGATCCGCGGCCGGGTGATCTCGCTGTACATCCTGGTGCTGCTCGGCGGCCAGGCGATCGGCGGCCCGCTGATGGGCTGGGTGGTGGAGTCCGTCGGGCCGCACATCGCGATGGTCATCTCCGGGCTGGTGCCGGCGGCCGCCGCTGTCGTGGTCGCGTTGATGATCGCGCGGCACGCCAGCCTCCGGCTGCGGTTCGGGCTGCGCGGACGGCGGCCGGTGATCGCGATCGTGAACCGGGCGGGGAAGGCGGGCGCGACTCTCTGACCCGCTGGACGGGGAGCCCGGGAGGCCTGCGGTATCGTGGAGGCCGCGCCCCCGTAGCTCAGCGGATAGAGCAGGAGCCTTCTAATCTGGGATTCGCATGTTCGCGTCCTCGGGGATCTTGCCGGTGGCAAGCCAGTCGGCGTCGTGCTGGGTCATCAGGGCGAGCTGCTTGAGGTAGAAGCCCTTTGGCATGGAGCGTCCGTTGACCCAGTTACCGATGGTGTTGGAGTGGACTCCTAGACGTTCTGCGACGTCTTCCTTCTTGAGTCCAGCATCGCGGATGGCCTTCTGAATCCGGTCGGCCATCGTGAACACATACCGGGGGTCGGGGCCTCCCGTGTAGTGGTTCGTCTGAATGCTCATACCCACATGATGCCTGGACGCACAAACTTGTGCAAGAGCATTTGTGAGGGATTCCACAAACGTTGTCGGGACCCTCTATATGGAATCCCCATTTTTGTGGATTCCATTGTGTAACGCAGCAACTTGTGCGAACCTGTCGCTTGTGGAACCCACAAATAACGAGCTGATCGGGACCAACGAAGCGTCCAAGATCCTCAACATCGACCGCACCGGCGTCATCCGCCGCGTTGCCGCTGGCGAGCTCGTACCGGTGCAGAAACTGCCCGGTACTCGCGGAGCCTACATCTTCAATCGCTCCGACGTGGAAGAACTCGCGAAAGCCACGTCGGCCGCGTAACCAACGCATGGCGGTGCGGGGCCCGAAACCCCTGCGACCGCCTTGACTGAAAGGGCAGTCGTCATGGAACGCATCATCTTCGACACTGACGGGATCGAGCCGGTCGCCGTGATCGAGGTCGGAGACGTGGTGGAAGCCGCGAAAAACACCGAGACGATCACGGCTCCCCTGGTCGCTTACAACGGCCTCCTCTACATCGGGCAGTCCGGTCGGAGCCTCGACTACTACCAGCGGAACGGTTTCCGTCTGCGTCTGGTGGCCCGGTCGTGATCGTGATGCACGACGACACCACCACCCCAACTCACGCGCACTGCCTTGCAGTGCTCGCAGCGATCATCCGCCTCCATGACGGCGGCCTGGAACTGGAGGGCACAGCCTGATGGAACTCACTGAAGCGCAGCAGAAGGCGATGGACGACCTGGACAATGCGCCCGAGTACGTGAAGATCGCGCTGAAGGAAGCCGCCGGCATCACGGAGGCCGCGAGGGTGCCCGAGTCGACGATCGCGAGGCTGGACGCCGTTGTCGCCGGGCTCATGCACCCGAAGGTCGCCCTGTGGCTCGTGAAGCACGGCTTCCTCCCGCCGATCGCCGGGGTGGAGATCGCCACACTCGACATCAAGATTCACGCGGCAATCGCCCGTGCGGGCGCGGATTCGTGAAGGTGGCGACTCTCGTGTTCGGACGTAATGGGTCGTGGTTCTTCGCGGAAGAGCATGTGCTGTTCAACCGGACGATGCGTCGGCTCGACGCGATCGCCGCTGAGGAGGACGTGCTGCCGGAGGAGGTGCCGTGCTGATGGAACAGACCGACTCCGATGTGGAGATCATCGAAGCGCTCGACTTCGAACCTGACGTGGCGTGCGAGTGGAAGACCGCCTCAGGCGAGAACGCCGACTGGTACGCGATCTGCCGCGACTGCAAGGGCGTCTACTCGATCTGCGAGTCTCACCGCGTTCGGTGGGCGGCGGCGATCCAGACCCAGGGTGCATTCCTCGGGTGCAGCCAGCGGCACATCATGCAAGTCGAAGACGGCTTCGAGTTCCTACCGGTGAGGCCGGCTCATGGCCACCACTGAGACGGTCGAGGACGTCGCCCTGGCGCCGGGGGACGAGGTGGATGTCCCGTGCGAGATCCGGTCGCCGCGGACGTGTAAGAAGCCCGCGCTGTGGTGGTTCGTCTGCCGGGTCTGCTCGGTGCCGACGTCGCTGTGCGAGACGCACAAGAAGAACGCGTACAAGCTCGTGGCGCTTGCCGGGTATGTGCCTCTGTGTGAGCGGTGCACGAACACGGGTGAGGCGGTCGATGAGGTCTGGCGTGTGATCCCGATCGGAGCCCTGTGATGGCTGTGCAGGTGGCGTCGTTCACGGTGAATGGGAAGCCGGTCCCGCAGGGGTCGAAGACGGTGTTCATGGTGAAGGGCAAGCCGGTGCTGGCGGATGCCAACTCGAAGGAGCTGAAGCCGTGGCGCCAGAAGGTGGCGCAGGTGGCGCTGCACGCGGCGTCGCATGTGAGCGCGCGGGAGGTGCCGGTGGCTGTGCACGCGGTGTTCACGTTCGAGCGGCCGAAGACGGTGAAGCGGGAGTACCCGACCGTCAAGCCGGACCTGGACAAGCTGATCCGTTCCGTGTTCGACGCGATCACGGACGCGGGGTTGTGGGCGGACGACTGCCAGGTGGTGGACATGCGTGTGACGAAGCAGTACGGGGAACGGCCTGGCGTGCAGGTGCGCGTCGGGGAAATCAGAGAAGGAGAGCAGGGCTGATGGGTCACAGAGAGCGCAAGGCGCGGAAGCGCGCCGGGATCAAGTTCAGCAAGCCGGCGAAGGTCGGCACCCCGCTCGAGCTCCGTGCGATCAACACGGTGACGAAGAAGGTCGACGAGGTGCTGATGACGGTCCCTTCAGGTCGCGGGAAGAAGCGGATCAAGCGGCACCAGGACGTGATCGCGGGGTTCACACGATGGGGATGAAGTTATCGGTCGCGTCGAACGTGGCGGACTCGCGGACGGGTCGCCGGCATGGCCGGGTGAAGAAGGTTCTGGTGGAGAAGGAGCCGATCTTCATTCGTGGCGTGAAGGTCGGTGAGCAGGTGATCTCGGAACGGTTCGTCGTGGAGTGGTCGGACGGGGAGAAGACGGAGCACGAGTACGGCGAGTTGTCGGCTCGGTACACGAGCCAGTCGAAGGACTGGAAACCGGAGACATACGGACGAAGGGAAGAGGAACAGTGACGGTCAACATCAGCGGGCAGCTGCCGGCGGAGGCGCAGAACGGCATGGTCGCGATCGAGGAGGACTGGCTGGGCGATCGCACGCCGGACCCGATCGTCGCGGTCGTGATCATCGAGCGCGCCGGGTTCAAGTTCGATGACGCGAAGCAGGAGCGTCGCGCGACGATGAAGTTCACCCACATCGAGCCGATGGACGGCGAAGCCGCGGGTGATGCTCGTGTCCTACTGGAGAACGCGTGCAGCGCTCGCGGCGGTGAGCCGTACCGGCGGCCGGAGCCGGACGCAGAGCTCGACATCCCGGAGGACGAGACGCCGGAGGATCTGACGCCGGCTCTGGGTTCTCCGTTCGATTCGGGTGATGCAGCGTGAAGGCCAAGAAGTTGCGTGTGCCTGCTCGGGTCGCGTCAGAGCGTCGTCAGATCGAGGCACGGTACAACCTGTCGGCGCGTGAGTGGTTCCCGTACCTGCGTCAGCGCCTCCTCGCCTCCCGGCCCGTGATCGAGTCGTTCGTCGTGAACGACTATGCGACCGGGACCGAGCGCACCGTGTTCGTGTACGGGAAGCCGACGTTCCGGAACGTGCTGCAGAAGGACGGGTCGATCGTATGACCGACATTCTTCTCCCGGGTGCGCTGGCCGAGCTCGAGTCACGCGCGGGTGCGTCCGACGCGGATCGGCCGGCGTGGCTGGCCGAGCGTCGGCTGGGTATAAGTGCCACGGAGATCCGCGACCTGTACCTGAAGAAGATCAGCTTCCAGAAGCTGATCGACCAGAAGCTGGGTCGCATCCCGGAGGGCTCGGATCGTCGCGGGAAGGCTGCGGCGTGGGGGCATGAGCGGGAACCGGAGATCGCGGTTGAGGTGCTTGCCCGCTACAACATGGTCCCGGAGTCGAGGGTTATCCACGCGGCGGATGATCCGCGGAAGTTGGCGTCTCCGGATGGCGTGGGCTTGAACTTCGATGAGCAGGTGCAGATCGCGGAGATCAAGACGCACGGGCTGACGGTGAATATCGAGCCTGGGTCGAAGGAGTTCGACGCGAAGGGCTACTTCCTGCAGATGGTGTGGCAGATGCGTGTGCTGGGCGCGAGGCGGTGCCTGTATGCGATCGAGCAGCGTCTCGTGGCTGGCAGCTGGTATGAGCCGGGTGCGCAGCAGTTCTTCTGGGTCGAATGGGACGAGAAGGCTCAGCAGCTCGCGGCGGAACTGGATGCGCTGGCTGATCGGTTCCTGGCGGCGTTGGATGCGGCGGCTGGTGAGGACTGGAGTCCGGAGCCGGTCGATGAGGAGTTGGACACGCACGCCGTGAACTATCTGCGTGCACTGGAGTTGGAGCGTGAGGCGAAGGCGTTGAAGGCGCCGGCGTGGGCGGCGATGCTCGCGGCCGGGAAGTCGCAGACGTCGGCGCTGGCCCGGGTCACGTACTCCCCGGCCGTGTCGACGGTGGAGACGGTCCCGGACGTCCAGGCGGCTGTTGCCGCTGACCCATCCTTGGCGGCGCACCTGGATGCTGCTCAGGAGCGCTGGGAGGCGCACCAGGCGAAGTTCACGAAGGAAGTCCCTGTGGAGGGACGGCCGCGGCTCACTGTGACCGCGGTGAAGCAGAGAGAGGAAACGGACTGATGTTTGTTCCACGAGGTGGGGATATCGGTAAGGAGATCGAGACGCGGGAGCTGGAGCCGGTGAAGGAGCCGTTGACGGTTCCGCAGCCTGAGGAGGTGCCGGCATGAGCGAGTTCGATGGGATGGATCTCTCGTCGAAGGATGACGTGTACGGCACTCGTTCGTTCCGCGTCGACAAGCTGGGCCGGCTGACGGGTGTGACGTTCAGCACGAGCGTGTGGCGTCCGGGCGTGAACACGGCAGTCTGCCTGTCGGAGAGCCGGGTCTTCGAGGTCCGCGGCAATCCGAAGCTGTACGAGGCGTTGACGGGGATGACCCCGGGTGAAGCGCTTGCGTTGCAGCGGAAGCGTGAGAGGGATCACGGTCAGCGTCCGGAAGGCGTCGTCGGGGTGATCTACAACCAACTGGCCTACGGCGTGAATGCGAACTACTACCCTCCGGTGATCCTCGGCTCTGGCGGCGGCATGTATGTGCCCGACCCGGACTCATTGTCGGACATCGACAAGAAGCGGCTGAGCGAAGTTCCGCACCCGATCGATCACTGTCAGCACGGGTTCTACGGCTACTACGAGGGCTCGAACGACTACGGGCCGAAGATGCACGGCGGCGGTTACGTCAACGGTGTGATCCAGGCGTCGGGTGCGACGACTCTGGGGACGCGTGGGTTCCGTACGTCGATGGCGGAGATCGTGGCCATCCACCTGCCGGCTGATGCGGTGGTTCCGGTGCATCTGCTGGTGCGCAGGAACTACCCGGATGTGCCGGTGTTCTCGACGTTCGAGTCGATGGTGTCGGAGTTCCCGCCGTCGTCGGGTGAGGCGAAGGTGGGTCCGGATGCGGATCCTGAGTTCTGGGACCGGCCCGTATGAGTGCGCTGGAGTGGGTGCTGGTCGTGTACTGGTGGGCCGCGATCATCTTCGGTGGTGTGGGTGCGCTCTGGTACTACCGGACAAAGCCGCGCACGGAGGAGGAAATCAGACGGTCGTTCCGTCGCGCGGTCTGGCGAGCGACGACGATGCGGTGGGTGTGCATCGTCGGGGCGATCCTGGCTGTTGAGATCGCCCTGGTCACGCGTGACTACTGGTTGCTGGCGTACGTGCTCGCTGCGGTGTCCTGGTATTGGTCGACGTTCTCGTGGGTGCGTTCCGCGGCCAGCTGGCGTGACCACCGGCTGATGATGCTCGACATGGACCGGAAGCTTGAGTCGCTGAAGCAGACGATCCGCTTCGCCAACGGCGGCATAACGATCAACGGTGGCGGGACGATCAACAACATCAAGATCACGGGTGGTGGTTCCTGATGGCCGCCCACGAGAACCTCGCTGCTGCTCTGGCAGCGTTCCAGACCGAACTGCCGACGATCAAGAAGGACAACCAGGCGAAGGTCGAGACGCGCAACGGCGGCGAGTACAAGTACCAGTACGCGGATCTGGCGGACATCAGCCCGAGGGTGCTGCCTCTGCTGGGGAAGCATGGTCTGTCGTGGACGACGAAGCCGACGTTCACGGTGAACGGCTTCGTCCTCGCCTACCGGTTGAAGCATGAGTCTGGTGAGTCGGTGAAGGGTGAGTATCCGCTGCCGGATCCGTCGACTCCTCCGCAGCAGCTCGGTAGCGCGATCACGTATGCACGCCGGTATGCGTTGTGTGCGGTGACGGGTGTTGCGCCTGGTGGGGATGACGATGATGCGGCGTCGGCTCCAGCTGCACCGCGTCAGTCTCGGCCGGCTGCGAAGTCGAAGCCCGCACCTGCTGCTCCGTCGGTGCCTGTGGCGACGGTGGATTGGGCGGCGCAGATCATTGATGCGACGTCGGAGGAGCAGCTGCGTCAGGTGCACAAGTTGGTGGAGGATGCGGGTGAGTTGGGGCGCATGTTCGATCCGCAGTATGCGGAGCACCTGTCGGCGCTGATGATTGTGCATCGTCTACCGATGCCGCCGGCTGATGTGAAGGTGGGGCAGGTGATCGCGGCGGTTCGCCACGCGATCCTGGTCGATTCCTCTCCTGAGCCGGAATCGGATGATGCGCCGATGGCTCTGGGTGATCCGGTGACGGAGTGGGAGACTGCCGAGCCGGGTTCGGGTGTGCGGTTCGAGGAGACTCCGGAGCCATGAGCGGCCGGCCTGCCGAGTTGGGGATCCCGTATCACCGAACTGGAAACTCGGCGGAGTACATGCACGAGTACCGCCTGCGTGCACTGTCAGACGCCGATCTGCTGAAGCGTCGTGACGCTGCGCAGAAGCGTGTGGACGACCTGACTGGTGAGATTGATCGTCGCGCCGGCATGACGTGCTGCTGGTGCGGTCGGACGATCGTGCAGGGCATGGCTCGGGTGATCGCACGCGACGCGGTGTGGCATCCGGACTGCTGGGATGGGTGCCTTCGCGCAGAGGGGGTGATGACCTGATGGCTGCCGAGTTGGAGCCGTGGCTGTTGTCGGTGCTGCGGGATGTGGGGCTCGATCACCCGGACCCGGATGTGCCTCTGCATGTGAAGTTGGTGAACACGTTGCACCGTCTGGGGCCTGCTGCGACGCATGGGCAGCGGGTGGTGGCGATGCGGTGGGACTTCAATTGGGAGTTGGAGGAGGCCGGCCGGGTGTTCGCGAAGAAGAAGGCGCTGTACGAGAAGGCGTTCGCGAAGCGGAAGGTTCGTGAGTTGGCGGAGCCGAAGATGTCGGTTGCGAAGGCGGAGGCGATCGCTGAGGCGGATGACGAGATCTTCTCGCTGAAGTTGGAGTATCTGCTGGCGGAGCAGCGTGAGCGTGCGATGCGGAAGTTCCTCGACACCCTGGACGCGGCGCTCGACAATCACCGGACGGATCGGGCGGATCAGCGTGCTGGGGATCGTGCGCATGCGGGTGGTTGGGACGGTGCAGCATGAGCGATCGGATGGCGGAGTTGCTGTTGCGGGCGATCCTCCCGGATTCGCGTGAGGAGACAGCGCAGGAGTGGCGTGGACGTGCTCTGTGCGCGGAGACAGACCCGGAAGTGTTCTTCCCGAACAAGGGCGGGAGCACGCGCACGGCGAAGGCGCTCTGTGCGAAGTGCGAGGTCCGGGAGCGGTGCTTGCAGTGGGCTCTGGACAATGACGAGCGCACAGGGATCTGGGGTGGCCTGTCGCCGCGGGAGCGGTTCAAGTTGAGGCCGCATCCGTCGCGGGCTCGGTTCACGCATGGGTCGGTTTACGGCTATGTCAACAAGGGTTGCCGGGATGAGCGGTGTCCGGGGAATCCGGAGACGGGCCTGACGTGCGCGGAGGCGATGCGCATGCGGAGCAAGGAGAAGTGGGCAGCGACTAAGCAGGCGCGGTCGTGAGCCGGCCGAGGCTGTTGGATCTGTTCTGCTGTGCGGGTGGTGCAGGGATGGGCTACCACCGGGCCGGCTTCGATGTCGTCGGTGTCGACATCGACCCACAACCGAACTACCCGTTCGAGTTCCACCAGGGCGACGCGCTCGAGTACCTGCGTCACCATCGGCATGTGTTCGACGCCGTTCACGCTTCACCGCCGTGCCAGTTGTACTCGACCACCGCGAACGCACATGATGCGAGCGGACACCCTGACCTCGTAGAGCCCACGCGGGGCGCGATCTTGGAGGCCGGGCTTCCGTACGTCATCGAAAACGTTGAGGGCGCTCCGCTGGTCGACCCGCTCCTGCTCTGCGGGACGATGTTCGGGCTGCGGGCCCCGGACGTGGACGACGTGCCGCTCGCGTTGCGCCGGCACCGGCTCTTCGAATCGAACGTTTGGCTCATGGGCGCCGGCGGGTGCGCGCACGACAACACCCAGGTCGCGGGCTCATACACCGGAGGGCGGCACCGCACGCCGGAGCACCGCGACAACCCGGCGCGCCGCGGCGGCTACACGCCCGCGAAGAGCGTCCGCGCTGCGTTGCTCGGCATCGACTGGAAGATGACCGAGCACGAACTCGCCCAGGCGATCCCGCCGGCGTACACGGAGTTCATCGGCGCCCAGCTTATTGAGGCGTTGGCGGTGGCGCTATGAGCACGGATATCCCGGAGAGGGTGTGCGCGATCGTCAGGGCTCGTTCTGGCGGTGTCTGTGAGGTGTGTGGGATGCGTGCTGCGACGCAGATGCATCATCGCCGGCACAGGAGCCAGGGTGTGCTGCATACGCCGTCGAACCTGTTGGATGTGTGCGGGTCGGGGAATCACTCGGGCGATCACGGCAGGGCGCATACGGAGGAAGGGTACGACAACGGCTGGTCGGTTCGGTCGGGTGAGGATCCTCGGCAGACGCCGGTTGTGCATGCTCTGTTCGGTCGTGTCCTGTTGACGGATGACGGTGCCTGGGAGCCGGTTTCGGACCCTAAGGCAGACGAGTACACGGACGGCTGGGTTCTGCCGATTTCGGGTGCAACGAAAGTTGCGGAGATCTGGTGAGCCGTAGGGATCTGGTGGGTTCGGCGCAGATGTTGCGTCGTCTGGTGCGTGCGTATGCTCGCCGGTTCGAGTCTGAGGGTGATGAGCCGGAGTTCGCTTCCCTGTTCGGGCTGCATGCGGAGATTGAGGCGGCTCTGGTGGTGATGGCTGATGTGTTGCGGTCGAGGGATCAGTCGTGGGCTGTGATCGGCAAGTCGGTGGGGATGACGGGTGAGGGTGCCCGGAAGCGTTGGAATCGGAAGGAGAGCGCGTGAGCGTGAAGGTGTCTTCGTGGGTGTGGCATGACGAGGCCACATCGGGGATCAACGGCAACGAGATGATCCTGCTGTTGGCGTTGGCGGATGTCGCTGACGACAATGGTCGGTGCCGGTTCGTGGCCGAGGAGGAAGGGCTGACGTATGACGCTTTGGCGGTGAAGGCTCGGGTGGATCGGCGGACGATTGAGCGGCTGATTCCGAGGCTGCGTGAGCGTGGTCTGGTGTCTCATGTGCGGGGGTCGAAGGTGCGTCCGAATGAGTTCGCGATCCTGGTTCCGTGGGCTCAAACGTCCACCGACAAAGTGTCGGGGAACGGTTCGGATTCCCCGACAGCGGGAACAACATTCCCCGACAGCGGCGACATTGGTACCTCCCTTAAACGTATAGACGTAATTCGTGACGATAAGCCTCGACGTGGTTCGAGGATCACGGAGGGATGGAAGCCGTCTGAAGGGTTGATCCGATGGGCTCGGCAGCATTGCCCGAGTGTGGGTCCGGTCGAGTCCGCGAACTTCGTCGACTACTGGTTGGCTCGTCCGGGTCAGGGCGGTCTGAAGTTGGATTGGGATGCGACGTGGCGGACGTGGATGCGTCGCGCTCACCAGTCGAATGTGGAGCGGGGTTGGGTTCCGTCGTCGCAGCCGGAGTTGGTGGCTGTGCCGTCATGGGTGGCGCAGTTGCGGATCCCGGCTGACGAGTACCTCGAGCGGCGGGACGAGGTCGATTGGGTGGCGGAGATGGAACGCCGAGCACGGGAGGCGTCGTGAGCGAGCCGATGGTGTTTCCGATGTTCGGTCACCCGATCGCGCGTACGGACAGCGACGAGCGGTTTACACCGAAGTGGGTCTTCGATGCTCTAGGCGAGAACTTCGATCTTGATCCGGCGAGCCCTGTCGACGCCGTGACGCATGTGCCTGCCCGTGCGGTGTTCACGCGAGATGACGACGGGCTGATGCAGCCCTGGCACGGATTCGTCTGGGTGAATCCGCCATTCTCCAATTCGACACCGTGGGCTGAGCGGTTCCTATCGCACCGGGATGGGATCTGGCTGGGCCCGTTCGCGAATGCGAAGTGGCTGAACCGCATGCTGCGTGAGGCGGACGGGATCTGGCTGATGCGTGATTTCGCGTTCGAACACCCCACGCATGCAGGGAAACGCTCGAGCATGCCGCTGGCGATGTTTGCACTCGGGAGTCGTGGACGCGACGCGCTTATCCGTGCGTCCAGGGCTGTTCCCGATGCTGGCGTTCTCGTCGATCGCGTGGAGGCGTCGTGAGCGAGCCGATGGAGATCGAGTTGGACGACCGCACGATTCTGGCGTGGCCGTGTGAGAAGCACCAGGCCTACTTCGAGCAGGGTCTCATCGTGCTCACCTGCAAGCACTGCAAGCTGGAGCGGGCGTGACCGAAGAACGAGTGCCACCGAGCGATGTGCCAGCCGAGCAGTCCGTGCTCGGTGGGCTGATGCTGTCCCCGGCGTCGGTCTGGGATGTGGTCGGTGTGGTGACTGGGCAGGACTTCTACAGCCCGAAGCATGAGGTCATCTTCGACGCGATCATGCAACTGCACGCGGCGAATCAGCCGTGCGATGTGATCAGTGTGTCCGACCACCTGACGAAGACCGGACAGCTAGGGAAAGCCGGCGGCGCCGAATACCTCCACAGTCTGACGGACTCCCTGCCGACCGCCGCGGCGTTGACGTATTACGCCGGCATCGTCGCTGAACGTGCTGTGCTGCGGCGTCTGGTCGAGGCCGGCACGCGGGTGGTGCAGTGGGGGTTCGGCGTTGAGGGTGACGCTGACGCGATCGTGGAGCGGGCTCGTGCGGAGATTGACGGTGTGGGCCGGTTGACGCGTTCGAAGGTGGAGAACGTGGCGGCGTCGTTCGGTCGGGTGATGCGTGACCTGGATGAGCCGCCGAAGGCTGTCCCGACGCCGTGGCACAACCTGGATTCGCTGATCGTGGGTCTGCTGCCCGGGAAGCTGTACGTGATCGGTGCCCGCCCGGGTGACGGGAAGACGATCATGGGCCTGCAGTTCGCGCGGGCGATGGCGGCACGCGGGAATGTGGCGTTCTCGTCGTTGGAGATGGTCGAGGACGAGCTGACGCAACGGCTGATCGCGTCGATGGCGGACGTGGATTTGGGTGACCTGAATCGGCACCAGTTGACACAGGCACAGTGGGAGGCTGTGGCGACGGTGAAGGGTCGGATCACGCCGATGCCGTTGTTCGTGGATGACCGGCCGGGGTTGACGATCACGCAGGTGAAGGCGTGGGCACGGTCGGTGTCGCGGAAGGGCCCCCTGGGTGGTGTGGTTGTCGACTACCTACAGCTGGTGAACGGCACAGGCCCGCGGCAGTCCCGCTATGAAACCGTGTCCGAGGTCGCGCGGGAGCTGAAGAACATGTCGAAGGAGTTGGCGTGCCCGGTGGTGGCGTTGTCGCAGTTGACGCGTGGTGACACTGGCCCTGGTAAGGGGAAGCGTGAACCGATCCTGTCGGACCTGAAGGAGTCCGGCGAGATCGAGCAGGCGGCGGATGTGGTGGCTCTGCTGCACCGTCCGCTGGATGACGGTAGCCCCCCGAAGCCGTCGAACGAGTTGAAGGTGATCGTGGCGAAGAACCGTTCGGGGCGGACGGGTGTGTGCTATCTGCGCTGGGAGGCACGGTTCGCGCGGGTGACGGTGAAGCCGGTAGTGCCGGTGTACGAGGAAAGGGAGAACTGATGGCATATGTGAATGGGCATGCGCCCGCTGAAGTGATGGCAGGTCTGTACAAGATCCGCGCGCAGCTGTCGGAGCAGATCTACGAAGCGAACACCGAGATATCGGCATACGTGGACGGTGACGATTCGAAGCAGCTCGCGGAGCGCATCGCGGACTGGCTGATGAGCTCGAACTACCTCAGCGAGGCCTTCTTCGACAGCGTGCCGGACACGGAGGAGGGCTGATGTTCCGCTTCCTGATGGCGTTCGTGCAGGCAGCATCGGCGATCCTCGAGCGCGGGGCTGCGAAGTGGGTCGAGGATGCGAAGTCGTATCCGCAGCGTGAGTTCTACCGCGGCTACGAACAGGGCATCCGTGACGCGCAGAATTGGCCGGCGTACGCGCGCACTTACGTCGACGGCAAAGAGAGCCGCCGTCAGCAGTACCCGAACGAATGAGCGCATGGACGATGACGAAGCGCTGCTGATGCTCAACGAGCGTCGAGCGGCCAGAGCACTCGAGAAAGCACCGGAGCTGATCGGTTACATCCGCTCTCTGGTTATCCCGGGTGGCGGTGTCCAGGATGGGACACCGCGTGCGCCGAAGTCTGATCCGCCGTTGCCGTTCCGTGCGGACGCGATGGACGACTCGGACAGGCTGTTCCGCATCCTACTGTGGTGGTCGGACAGGTGGCTGGGTCAGATGCAGGTGAAGCCGATCCCGTCTGAGTTCCACGGGTGGCGGATCGACGGTGACACTTGGGGTTTCCCGGCGAATGTGACGCCGGCTGGTGCGCAGTCGTTGACCTATGTGGCGTCACGGTGGCTGATCCGCCAGCATCCGTCGATCCTGAGTCTGCCGCAGGCTGGAACGTATTTCGACCGGGTGTCGGAGGAGGTTGGGCGGTTGCGCGGCTCCTATCCGATGGCGCCGCGGCCGCCGCGTCGTGCTCTGCGTCGGGAATGCTCGGTGTGTGGTGAGCATGAGGTGGTGGCTCGGATTCCGCAGGATGTGCGGGACACGGAGGTGTTCTGCATGAATTGCGGGTTCGAGATCGAGTACGAGTCGTATGCGGGACTGGTGGAGGGATGGCTGAAATGAAGGAAATGCAGGACAAGTACGTTGCCGCCACGCGGAGTGACGACTCGGCTGAGTGGTTCGCGGAGTCGATCACCGAATTGGTCAAAGACTGGAGGATAGATCTGGAGACGCTCACGATCCAGCCCTGGCCTGAAGAGACAGACGGGACGAGGTTTGCGTGGCACCTGTCATTCAGAGGCGAACGACGAGCGAGGATGGCCCTGAAATGACGAGCTATGACGATGCGAAGCAGGAGTGGCAGAAGTCGTTCAGGTCTGAGTTCGAGATGTACCCCGACATGCAGGACGAAACGCTATTCGCGCTTGAATACATCGCGCGATCGCTCGACAAGGTGCTCACGAACTCGCGATTCGCAGGCCGTGAATGATCGCCTATACCTGACGGTGCCGGAGGCAGCGAAACGGGTAAAGCGCAGCGCACGAACGATCGAGCGCTGGATCGAATCAGGTGACCTGGAAGTGGTGGTGTGGTGGTCGAACGTCCGCTACATCCACATTGACGACCTCCTGCGGGTCTACCGGTCGAGATTCACGGCCGGAACGCACCGCATGAGCCCGCAGCAGATCGGTGCACGTCTGGCGAAGAAATACCGACGTGGTTGACATCCAATGTCAGAACGTTCCGCTATGATCTTGCTAGGCAAGCGCGCACCCTCCGACCGGGTGCGCGTTCTGCGTTTAAGGACCATCCGGCACCCTTAGCCGGATTCAAGCCGCGCGACCTGCGGTGCCTTTCGGGAGGCGAAACGGTCGGCTCCGGTGGGGTGTGTCGTGCGGTCGATCCGTTCCGTGAAGGGCACCCATCATGCAGTTCTCCGCTAGGTGCAACCTGCGCACCCCACCAGTGACCTTCGCACCCGGGAGGTTCGCATGCTCGACACCATCCCGGACATCGAACTGCTCATCGAGCTCGTCGACATGGAGGATCTGCGCTGCGGTGACGTGAATCACCCGCGCGGGATCTCGTTCCACACCGCTGAAGCGTCCGCCGAGTTCCTCATCGTCGCACCGTGCTGCGGCGATCGTGGGCTGTTGTGCCGCACACGCTCGTACTACCTGAAGTACCAGGCGGCGACGATCCACTGCATGCGCTGTGACGCGCGCTGGGCTCCAGACCGGTATCAGTTCATTCCACTGCCGGGGGTGCTTCCGATATGACCGACGACCTTCGTCTCGCACAATTCGGCCAGTTCACACCGGAAGGCACACTCCAGCCCGGCTACGGCGACCACTACGTCTTCTTCGTCGGCCGTGACGACGTGCACAGCATCCTGCTCTGGCTGCTCACCCATGAGACTCTCGCGCTCAGGCTGAACATGTTCGGCTACGACGACGAGGAACTCAACGACGCCATCGTGGACCTGATCGGCCGGCCGTCGATCTTCGTCCAGGGCACCCTGGACAGGTCACAAGCCTCCGGTGTGCACGAGCGGAAGATCCTGCTGGCGAATCAGGCCGAACCGGACTGGTCCGCATCGTTCGTTGTCGGCCAGTCGACCACGCACCAGATCAGCCACACCAAGGGCGGTGTGCTGTCCGGCCTCGGCATCGGGTTCGAAGGATCCACGAACTGGTCAGCATCCGGTGAAGGCACCGGGGTGTCACTGAAAGCCGACGTCGCGAACCCTGCAGGGTTCAAGGCGCAGAACAACACCCTGCTGCTGTCGACGAACCCGGTCTACTTGTCGAGGTTCAGCGCACGCCTCGACGCGGAGCACAAGATCGCGTTGCAGCAGCAGCGCGACCGCGAGGCACGAACATGACGCTGGCACCCGCACCGTCCCACCCGGTCGAGGATGTGCGGATCATCGAACATGCCGACCAGTGCGACGACCACTGCGGCGCGCAAGCGTACGTCCGCGTCTACATATACGTGGACCGCGACAAAGACCAGCTGCGCGGTGTGCTGCACTTCTGCGCCCACCATTGGCGCGACCACGCCGACAAGCTGTACACGATGGCCCTCGACGGCAGCTGCGGCATCCTCGACGAACGACACTGGCTCACATCATGAGCACCCGCGACTACGCGGCCATGTTCCCGCACCCGTGGATGTGGCCGCTCGTCGACCTCGGCATCATCATCCTCAACATGCTCGCACGCGCTGCACGACGCCAGGCGGCGAGACGTGACGCACGCTTCGGTGTGCATGTGAATCACACGGTCTGTCGTCATGGGAGAGCGGTCAATGTCAAGTGAGTTCGACCGCTACTGGAAGTTGCTGACGCGAACGTCCACCACCACCACCACCGAAAGGCACCACCATGAACACCTACACGATCACCTACGGCGACTCCGGGAAGCAGGCCGTCGTCGCGAAGTACTTCCAGCACGACTACGCGGGCGGCTGGATCGCGTTCAAGGACGATGACAACAAGGTCGTCCTGGAGGTCAACGACCGACTGGTCAAGAGCATCGCACGCAACGCTGGCGACTCCACGGTGCGCGCGGCGATCGCTGAGCAGATCAGGAACCACTGCACGCCGTCGCAGGAGGCGTACCAGAAGGGCGGCGACTCGCTCATCGCTGCCGTTGCCGACTGGGTGGAGAATCCGCCTGACTGGGTAACCACAGGCGCGAAGGTGTGGTGAGTGGCACGGCGCAGCGGTAGGCAGTGGCGTCGTAACCGCGACATCATCCGAGCCAACGCGGAACGATGCTGGCGCTGCGGCCGACCACTCGACCCAACCGTCACATGGGCTGAACGCAGAATCCGACCAGGCTTCGTCACAATCGGCCACCTGATCGCGATCGAAGACGGCGGCACAGACAACCTCGACAACCTGGGTGCCGAATGCATCCCCTGCAACATGGGCGACGGCGCGGCCAGGACAAACAGGAAACGACGCGGCGAACCCACCACCCGCACCTGGAGCAACCCGCTCTGGTAATTGTGACCCACCCGCGCAGGCATCCACCCCAGCCGATTCCGCAAGCACACGCAGCACGCACACACCTGGTCACCTGACCTACCCTGCACAACACAGCGCATGAGCCAAGACGCTCAACGCTCAGGTGCAGACACCCAGGGTTTCAAGCACCTACCGTGCCGACACCCACCCCCACCCCACACCTGCCAGGCATAGACAGTGCCACACGGTGGCACCATGCACCACCTGCCTAGCCAGTGGAAAGAAACAACAAGAGCGATGTCGCATCGCCGCGCCGGCACGCATGCAGCGACGCCGCAGTACCTGACAAGCCAGGTACTGCGAAAACGCACCAGTTTTTTCCATCCGCCAGATGCGGACGACCGCGCCCGAAACCATTTTTCTCCCCCCGTTGGGTTTGGCCCGGGGTCGCGCGTGTGCGCGCGAGAAGGGTTGTGCGATGGACATCGTGGAGGCCACGGAGACGGCGTTGGCGGCGGCGACGCATCTGACGCCGATGGATGACGGTGCGGTGGAGTCGTTGCGGGCTCTGGCTCGGAAGATTCAGGCGTGGGACGTGATTGTGGCGTTCGCTCTGGAGGATGCGGCGGAGAAGGGTGGTCGGCCGGCTGTGCCGCAGCACGACAACGTGTCGTTGTCGGCGTATTCGAGCTTGTCGGAGCAGTTGGGGTTGACGCCGATGGGTCGTAAGAAGTTGGAACTGCGGGAGGCGAAGCAGGGTGGCAAGCTCAACGCGGTCCGCTCGGTCGCGGAGCAGCGTCAGAAGTCGACGGCCCGTCGCACGAGGTCCGCGCCTCGGGTGTGAGACTCCTCGGGTTTTCACTCCGCCGCTTCGGCGGCTGACTCCGACGACTTCGCGCGGGTTCGAAGCGATCCAGTTCGCGGAGGATGTGCTCGAGGTTGAGCTGTTCCCGTGGCAGAAGTGGCTGCTGATCCACGCGCTGGAGCTGAACCTGGATGGGACGTTCCGGTTCCGCACGGTGGTGCTGCTGGTCGCTCGCCAGAACGGGAAGTCGCTGCTGCTGCAGATACTGGCGTTGTTCCGTATGTTCGTGGATGGTGCGCCGCTGGTCATCGGGACGGCGCAGAACCTCGACATCGCTGAAGAGGTGTGGCAGGGCGCCGTCGACATCGCGGAGGGTGTGCAGGATCTCGCGGCGGAGATCGAGCACATCGACCGGACGAACGGGAAGAAGGCACTGCGGCTCACATCTGGGTCGCGGTACAAGGTGCAGGCGGCGACGCGCCGCGGCGGCCGTGGTCTGACCGGTGACCTGGTGCTGCTGGATGAGCTCCGGGAACACCAGTCGTGGGATGCCTGGTCGGCCGTGACGAAGACGACACGCACCCGCTCGCAGGCTCAGATTTGGGCGGCGTCGAACGCGGGCGATGAGCAGTCGGTCGTTCTGGATGATCTGCGGAAGAAAGCACACCTGCCGATCGGTGACCCGGACGGCATCAACGGCGACGACGCCCGGTTGAACGAGCTCGACGGTGCCGACGACGAAGCGATGTCGATCGGGATCTTCGAATGGTCAGCCGAACCGGGCTGTGACATTTGGGATCGGGACGGGTGGGCGCAGGCGAACCCGTCGATGGGGTGGATCCCGTCGATGGAACGTTCGATCGCCGCGGATGCCGGCACTGATCCGGATCCGGTGTTCCGCACTGAGGTGCTGTGCCAGTGGGTTGATTCCATGCAGGAGGGTGCGTTCCCTCCGGGCGTGTGGGAAGCGAACCGGGTGAGCGAGTCGATTCGGATCACCGGCCGGCCTGTTGTCGCCTTGGATGTGCGAACCGGCGTACGGCAGTCGTTCGCGATTGCCGCGGTCGGTGCTGGCAGGAAGACGGATGTGCTTGAGCTCGTGCAGTACGAGTCGGGTATCGGGCAGAAGTGGGCGGCGGAGCACATCGTCGATGCGACGGTGAAGATCCTGAAGAAGCACAACCTGGACGAGCTCGTGATCGACAAGTACGGCGAGAACGCTCACCTGGTGCAGAAGTTCGAGGACGCCGATATCACCGTGGTCGCGCTCGACCTGATGGACATGCGCAACGGGTGCACCGCGATCACGGATGCGCTGGTGAACGGGACGCTGAAGCATCACGGCGATGACCCGTTGACGATCGCGGTGCTCGGCGCCGGCAAACGGAAATCGAACGAGCAGTTCGTGTGGTCGCAGTCCCAGTCCTCGACGGACATTTCCCCGCTGCGCGCGGCGACGGCCGCGTTCCAGGTGCATGTTGGCGAGCCCGGTGATTACGACCTGATGGATTCCTTCGGTTAGGGGTGCTCATGCGCTGGTGGATCACAACCCTGGGTGAGCTCGCCGGCATCGCATTGATCACCGCGGGTGTCTGGCTGATCGCCCCGCCGGCCGCGTTCATCGTCGCCGGCGGCGCACTGGTCGGCATCTGTGTGATGCAGGGACAGGAGAGACGATGAGCCTGTTCGTGCGTCGGGGTCTCGGTGACACCCCCTACAACCTGATCCCGTCACGTCAGCCGGAGCGCACTGGTGCGGTGCAGGTGTCCGCGGACACGGCGTTGCGTGCTTCGGCGGTGTGGGCGGCGGTCCGTCTCCGCGCTGACGTGCTGTCGACGCTGCCCGTTCATGTTCTCCGCAAGGTCGGTGACATGGACGTGGAAGTCCCTGCACCCCCGGTGATCCTGAACCCGGGTGGCGATGAAGTCGGCATGAACGAGTTCCTGTATTCGACGCAGGTCGACCTGGACCGGATCGGCAACACTTACGGGATCATCAGCGAGCTCGACGCGCTCGGCAAACCGCGCCGCGTCGACCTGGTGGACGCGAACACCGTCGTGGTCCTGATCGACAAGACGACTGGTGACTACACGTACCGGATCGGCGGCAAGCCGTATACGAAGGATCAGGTCTGGCACGAACGCCAGTTCACCGTCTCCGGCATGGTCATGGGCCTGTCCCCGATCATGTACGCGGCGTGGACGATTGGCCAGTATCAGTCGGCTGTCGACTTCGGCCTCGACTGGTTCGCGAATGGCGGGACCGTCCCTGGCGGCATCCTGAAGAACTCGGCCCGCACCCTCGGTGCTGGTGTCGCGGAAGCGGCGAAGCGGAAGTTCAAGGAGTCGGTCCGCGGCCGTGACCTGTTCGTCACCGGTAACGACTGGGAATACTCCACCGTCAACGTGGCGCAGAACGAATCCCAGTTCCTCGACACGCAGAAGCTCACCTCGACCGACATCGCCCGATTCTTCGGCGTCCCGGCCGACATGATCGACGTCGCCCCGGTCGGTAAACAGGCGCTGACGTACGCGAACGTCACACAGCGGAACCTGCAGTTCCTGATCATGAACCTCGGGCCTGCGCTGGTGCGCCGGGAGGTGGCGCTGTCGAAGTGGCTGCCGGCGCCGCGGTTCGTGAAGTTCGACACCGACCACCTGCTGCGGATGGACCCGGACACCCGGAACGACATGCTGCTCGCGCAGGTCGCCGGCATGATCCGCACGCCGTCCGAGGTGCGCGCGAAGGACAACCTGCCGCCGTTCACGCCGGCGCAGATCGAGGAGTTCAAGCAGCTGGGCATCTCGCACCGGCCTGCGCCGCCCGACCCGCAGCCGGTCGGCGCGAATGTTCCCGGTGCTGACGAAGGAGCAATCCAATGACGATCACGATTGATTCGCGCGCGGCGGCGGCGCAGGCCGGTGCGCTCACGACATTCCACGGCGACGCACGCCAGCAGGAGTTCAGGTCGGAGATCCGCGCCAGCCGCTCGGTCCAGGGCGACAAGGAGTTCCTGGTCCTCGACGGCTACGCGTCCACGGTGGAGCAGGGCTACACCATGTACGACATCTTCGGCCCGTACACGGAGGTCATCGACCGCGGCGCGTTCGACCTGACCCTCGCGTCGAACCCGGACGTGAACTTCCTGGTCAACCACACCGGCATGTCGATGGCTCGCACGCTCGCCGGCACTCTCGAACTCAGCGCGGACGATCACGGACTCCGCTCGATCGCCAGCCTGAACCCGCAGCGGAACGATGTGCACGACCTCGAACTCGCCCTGCGGGACGGTGCCTTCGACCAGATGTCGTTCGCGTTCCGCATCGAGGCCGGTGACTGGTCGCCGGACTTCATGACGTTCCGCATTCGACAGGTGAACCTGGACCGCGGTGACGTGTCGGCGGTGAACTACGGCGCGAACCCGAACACGTCGATCAGCGCACGCGCGAAGCAGGCGCTGGACGCGATCGACCACCTGGAGGGTGAGCCGCTGCGCATCGCAGCCGCACGCGCAACCGCACGCCTGGCTGACCAGGAGCGCTCCGTCGAGCCTGTCGTGAACCTCGACCCGCTGAGCGTGGGCGACCGCACCACCGTCGAGGTCGCCCACAAGGGCCCGAACATCCGCACCCTGCGGTCACTGCTTGCTCTCGACGAGCGCTGAAATCCCCTGAACCACCCCACCGGTAGGCGGTGGGGTTCTTTGTGCTGCAGAGCCACCTGAACGCCGGATGAGCGCGATGGAAGCCAGATGAGCCGGACGCGTCAGCACGCATCCAACCGAAAGGTCATCTGATGGACATTTCGCGTCTCATCGCGAATGCCGAGGCCAGACTGACCGCCGCTCGTGCTGCGTACGACCAGTACCACACCGAGCAGCGGAACCTTCTGGACGAGGCGACGGGCGACTCGCTCGACGAGGCCGCCCAGTCGCGCTTCGACTCCCTCATGGAGCAGAAGCGCAACGCATCCACCGAGGTCGACTCGGCCTCGGCCGCTCTCGACCAGCTGCGCGCGCAGCAAACCGACGACGAGCGCCTGCAGCGTGCAGCCGAAGTGTCGCAGCCGAACGCCGAGCGCAACGCCCCCGGCGTCGTCACTCGTGAGCCGCGCACGTACAACGAAGGCAACCGCTGGGAGCGGTCGTTCTTCCGCGACATGTACGGCGCCGAGTACGTGCAGGACTACGGTGCGCGCGAGCGCATCAACAAGCACCGCATCGAGTGCGAGCGTGACGGCAAGCTCGCCGGTTTCGACCGTGAGCAGCGCGCTGGCACCACTGGTGGTTTCCAGGGCCTCGTCCCCCCGCAGTACCTGGTGGACGAAGCTGCACTCGTGGCCCGTGCGGGTCGCCCGACTGCGAACGTGGTCCGGCACCTGCCG
This sequence comes from Leifsonia sp. NPDC056824, assembly GCF_042789575.1. Classification (NCBI taxonomy): domain Bacteria; kingdom Bacillati; phylum Actinomycetota; class Actinomycetes; order Micrococcales; family Microbacteriaceae; genus Leifsonia; species Leifsonia sp. NPDC056824. Next base: position 543,711 of record NZ_JBHUAV010000002.1, read on the forward strand.
CTGCCTGCAGAGGGCATGTCTCTGATCATCCCGAAGGGCACCACCGGTGTCACGGAGGCGATTCAGGCGACTGAGAACGCGTCGGTGTCGAACACCGACCAGGTGTGGTCGAACGTCACCGTCCCGGTGGTCACGATCGCTGGTCAGCAGGACGTGTCGCGTCAGTCGCTGGAGCGTGCGACCGGCATCGACTCGCTGATCTACTCGGACCTCGCGGCGGCGTACAACGTGGCGCTGGATGTTCAGGTGCTCTCGGGCACCGGTTCGTCCGGTCAGGCGCTGGGCATCCTGCAGACGGGGGGCGTCAACCAGGCGACCGCGTTCGGTGCGGCTGCCACGCCCGCGACGTTCTACTCGAAGCTCGCCGGCCAGCTCAACGCGGTGGAAACCACTCGCATGATGGCCCCGGACCTGATCATCATGCACCCGCGCCGGTGGAACTGGCTCGTCGCGCAGCTCGACTCGTCCAACCGTCCGCTGGTCGTGCCGAACGCATCCGGCCCGAACAACGCGCTGGGTGTGTACGACGTGCCGCAGGACACCCCGTCTGCGATCCCGGTCGGTCACATCCTGGGCCTGCCGGTCATCACCGACGCATCGATCCCCGGCTCGGTCGGTACCGGCCCTGAGGACCAGGTCATCGTCGCTCGCTGGGAGGACCTCCTGCTCTGGGAGAACGGGGACGGTGCGCCGTTCCAGCTCCGTTTCGAGCAGACCCTCGGCAACCAGCTGACGGTGAAGCTCGTCGCGTACAACTACGCCGCGTTCACCGCGGGTCGCTTCCCGACTGCTGTCGGCATCGTCGGCGGCAACGCCGGCTCCGCTGGCTTCGGTCTGGTCGCTCCGACGTTCTGATCCACCTGAGGGCCGCACCTTCTCACGAGGGTGCGGCCCTCACCTGATGAAAGGGAAAGCACATGGCAGAGATCGACGACCACGTTGCCGAGAACTACGACTCGATTGTGGCTGACGAGGTGCGGAACGTGTCCTACGAGGACATCGCGAAGCACGCCGAAGAGATGAACGACGCGAACCTCGCGGCGTGGGCTCGCGAGCGGGCCGGTGCGAAGGCACCCAAGAACGCGCGCGCCGCCAAGCAGGAGACCCGTAAGGCCTGAGCATGACGAACGTCGATGGTGGGCTGATTACCCTGGAGTACGCGGCGGAAGGTCTGCACATGCGTGACGCCGGCACCGGCTCGCAGGGCGACCGGGACGCCGACCTGACCACGTTCATCCAAGCCGCAACACCGGTCATCGAGGATCTCATCGGCCCGGTGATCGCGGCGAACAAGACGCTGGCGTTCGACGGCGGCACGTACTCGATCGTGCTGCCTGACAGGGCGAACGCGATCGTGTCGGTCACCGAGGCGGGGAACCTGCTGACGGCCGGCTCCTACTTCTTCGACCCTGTCGGGTCGATTGTCTACGGCGGCAACATGATCTATCCGCGCCTGTTCTACCCGGGCCGGCTGGCGATCGTCATCACGTACAGCGTCGGCTATGGGACGGTGCCGGTCACGATCCAGTTGGCTGCGCGTGAGCTCGTCCGGTTCTGGTGGCAGCAGGGTATGAACGCTCAGCGGCCGGCGTACTCGGATGCGGTGGAGACGGCAGCCCCGATGGGGTTCGCGGTCCCGAAGCGTGTGGTCGAGATGCTGACCCCGTACATGGGGACGGTCGGGTTCGCATGAGCCAGATCGCCTCCGCGGCACCCGCGTTGAAGGATGCGCTGGTGGTGGCGACGAAGAACATGTTCCAGTCGGACCCGCATGTGCTGGTCACGTTCGGGCATCCCGGCAACGCGAGCAACGACGACCTGATCTGCTGGCTCGGGATCCGCACCCAGCAGGTCGAAGGGCCCGTGGGGCCGCTCCGGGCGCGTGACGAGACGGTCGAGATCGACGTGTTCATTTCGTCGGTCGTCGTCGGTGATGACGACCAGGCTGCATCCGACCGTGCGTACTTCCTCCTCGGCCAGATCGAGAACTACACGCGCACCACCGACACCACCCTCGGCGGCAAATGCCTGTGGTGCTTCCTCACCGCCACCTCGTCCAAAGGTGCGACGGAACCCGCGAACCTGCCCAGCGGCCGGCAGATCGACATCATCGCCACATTCACCGCGCGCGTGCGCATCACGAACTAGGAGCCCCCTGGTGAAAGTCAGAAACGTGTCGCCCTTCGGTGACCTCGAGCTCCCGCTGCTGAACCGCATCGTCGAGGCCGGTGAGGTCTTCGAGGTCCCGGATGAGCACGGGGAATCCCTGATCCAGCAGTCCGCGAACTTCCAGAAAGTGCCCGCGAACACCAAGACGAAGGACGGCGGTGAGTCGAAGTGACGACACAGCAGGACGTACTCTTCGGGGTCGGCAAGGAGTCGGTCTTCGGCACGAAGGTGACCGTGGATCACTTCTACGAGATCACCGACGAAACACTCGACTGGGTGCCGACGTTCACCGACACCTCGGGCATGCGCCAGGGCCGCATCGTGAAGGCCGCTGACCGGCGCGTGCTGACCAAGCAGGAGGCCGGAGGCAGCTTCGACCTCGAACTGTACGCAAAGGGCATGGGGTTCCTGTTCGCCGCGGCGCTCGGGACGGGTGTGTCCACGAACATCACAGGTGCCGCGTTCCAGCAGCTCATCAGTTGCACCACGTCGGACTACCTGTCGAGCTACACCCTCCAGGTGGGTGTGCCTCCGCTCGGTGGTGGTGCGCAGACCGTGCAGACGTACTCCGGCTGTGTCTTCGACGGGTTCGACATCAAGTCGGGCAATGCTGGCATCCCGACCGTGAAGTTCACGGTGCAGGGCAAGCAGATGGACACCACGACCTCTCTTGCGACGGCGGCGTACCCGGCCGGGAACTTCCCTTGGTCGTTCGTGCAGGGTTCGATCATGGTTGGTGGCACGCTCACGCTGCCGACGACGACGACTCTCGCGTCCGGTGGCACCTCGGCGGCGGACATCCGTGACTATGCGTTGTCGTGGAAGAACAACCTGGATAAGAACGGGTTCAACTACGGCGGCAGCGGTAGCCGGTCCCGTCCCCCGGCGATGGGTGAACGTGCTGGCACGGGCACGCTGACGGCGGAGTACGACAACACCACGCTGCGGGATGCGTGGCTGAACCAGACCGACCTCGACCTGGTGCTCACGTTCCAGTCGCAGACGGCGATCACCGGCTCGAACTACCCGACGCTGCAGATCGTCATCCCCGACATCCGGCTCAACGGTGAGGTGCCGAAGCCGAACAAGGGCGACGTGATCACGCAGTCGATCCCGTTCGAAGTGCTCGACAACCGGTCGGCGGCGTCCCCGATCTACGTCGCGATCGTGACCGCGGAGACGGCGCTGTAAATGGGCATCAGCCTGGATGCGTCCGACTTCTACCGGGTGAAGGCCGAATTGGATGCGTTCGACCCGGCCCTCACCCGGTCGTTGCGGAAGAACCTGAAGCTGCGCGGCCTGAGCATCACCGAGGCGATCAAGGAGAAGCTGCGCGAGCCCACACCGGAGGGCAACGCATCTGGTCCTGGCCGTGATGCGCTGATCGCCGGCACGCATGTGACCGTCTCGTTCGGTGTGCGCTCAGGCGGGGTGAAGATCGTCACCTCCGGTAGCGGTCTGCCCGCCGGTCACGCGGCACTCCTGAAGGTGTACAACCTGGCGTCGTTCCGTCACCCGGTGTTTGAGTCGGGCCGGCAGAGTGTCACGCGCACGTTCACCAGCAAGGAATCGAAGTCGCAGAAGAAGCAGCGGGTGCGCTCTGGTGAGCTCGCGGCATGGGTCACCGAGTCCGGTAACCCGTTCTTCGACAAGGTGATCGAGAAGGAACTCACCAGGCATCTCCTGCACGACATGGAGGGCGCGCTGGATGAGGCGATCGCCGCGATCGGAGGTCGTTGATGAAGATCAGCATTGAGGGTACTGAGTACCCGTTGCAGGAGTCGATCGGTGGTGCTGCGCTCGGTGACCTACTCGCGTTGAAGAAGCGCGGCATCACCGTCTCCAGTATCCAGGGTGCGTTCAAGGTGGTCGCGGAAGTGCTCGGCTCGAAGGGCACGGGCGCCGACCTGCTGGAGAACGAAGAGTACATCGACAACATCATCGGTGTGATCTTCCTCGCACTTCGCAAGGGCGGCCAGAACATCACCCTGGCCGACGCCGAGAAGGTGCCGGCGTCTGAGGTGTTCCTGGTGCTCGAGGAGTCCGATCTCGACCCAAAAGACGAAGAGGCCGAGCCCCCGCAGACATCGACGACGTAGAGGCGTCGGTGTGGGAGTGGCTTCCCATCATGCAGTCGGTTATCCCGGCATGCGGTTTCACGGTCTTCAACGTGTGGGCGGTCCCCTATGAGTGGTGGCTCGCGTACGTCGACTACACGCAACGCATCATCGCAGCGCGGAAGGGGTGAGTCGTGGCCGAAAAGTCCATGACGTTCAACCTGTTCGGTAAGGATGTCTCTGCGTCGAGGGCGGTTGAAGAGTTCGGGGATAAGGCGCACTCGAGGATCACCGGTCTGGTCGGTGATGTGGCGAAGATGGCTGCTGGATTCTTCGGGATCCAGTCGGTTTTTGAGTTCGGGAAGTCCTCGGTCGAAGCGGCGATGGGTGCGGAGGCTGCGAACGCCCGGCTGGATCAGGCGTTCAAGAATGTCCATTCCTCGATGTCTGCGAACAGCGGCGCCGTCGAGGATCTGAAGTCGAAGATGTCTGATTACGGCTTCACGGGCGAGCAGGTGTCTGACGCGCTCGCGAAGGCGACGACCGGTCTTGGTGATTCGTCCAAGGCGATGAAGATCATGCAGGTATCTGCTGACCTGGCGAAGTTCAAGAACATCGACCTGGCGTCGGCGGTCATGGTCGTGACCAAGGGCATGGAAGGGCAGATGCGGCCGCTTCGGCAGCTCGGCATCGACCTTCCTGTTGTGTCCGGTAACGCGGCGGCCGTCGCGAAGGCGCAGCAGCATCTCGCGGACGCTCAGGCGGCTGTGAACGACATCCTGACGAAGAGCCCGAACGCGGTCAACGCGAACTCGAAAGCGCACGCGTCCTACGAGGCCGCTTTGAAAAAGGTCGCGTCCGCGCAGGATTCCCTGAACCAGCACCAGTCCGCGTCGGGAACAATCCTCGACGCGCTCACCAACAAGCTGAAGGGGCAGGCTGCGACCGCCGCGGACACATACGCCGGCAAGTGGTCGGTGATCTCCGCGAAGTGGGACGAGATCCAGGTGAAGGCCGGGACGGTCCTGCTCCCCGCTCTCGGCGCCGTATCGGACTTCGTTGACAAGCACCTGCTGCCCGACCTCGAGAAGCTCGGCACCTCCAAGGGCCCCGAGAACATGGCGAAGGATCTGGCGAAAGCGCTCGGCTGGAACGGCAGCGACTCGGCCGGCCCGCTCTCCGGCAACGCGTGGGCGAACGGCTGGGATCAGCTGATGGCCAAGTTCGGCAACGGCTGGGACCAGTGGATGCAGAAGTTCGGCAACGGCGCGAAGCAGTACGCCGACGGGCCGTTCAACTACAAGAACTGGGAGCACGGCTGGGACCAGCTGATGGGGAAACTCGGCAACGGGTGGGACCAGCTCATGGGCAAGATGAGCAACGGGCAGAAGGTGTGGGGCAACGGCTGGGACGAGCTGATGGCCAAATTTGGTCACGGCTGGGACCAGATCACCGCGCACTGGAGCCAGGGCATGGGCCAGTCGAACGACATGTTCGCGCATGGCGCGGCTCAGATCGGTGGCGCATTCGCGAACGGGTGGAAAGAGATTGAAGACGGCTGGAGCGGCGTCGTCGGCGCGTTTCAGCATGGATGGCAGCAGATCCAAGACTTCTTCTCGGGCAACCCGATCCACGCGACCGTACAGTATTCGTCGGTCGGTGTGCCTGCTCCTGCGGGCGGTGGTAGCACTCTGCACATGACGCCGATGGCGTTCGGCGGCATCGTTCGCCCGCGACCGGGTGGCACACCCGCGATCCTCGGTGAAGCCGGCTACCCGGAAGCGGTCGTCCCGCTCACCCCGCAGGGCATGAAGGACGCCGGCCTCAGCAGCGGCGGATCCGGACTGTTCCGTGACCTGATCATCAACGAGGTCACCGACTCGATCGGTACGAGCAACGCGGTGCTGCGCCGGCTGAATGCGAGGGGCGGAGTATGACCCTGCAGATCACCCTCGGCAGCCTCGAAATCACCGGCCTGAACGGTCTGGACCCGAACGGGTCACAGTGGTCGGTGGACTCGTTCACCGGTTGGGGAACCGCGAAGCCGACCACGGCGGTCATCCAGAAGCCGCGGCAGGACGGCGGCTGGATCGGCCAGTCGTACGAGGGCTCACGGCACATGGTGATCACAGGGCAACTGTCCTCGCTCACGCAGGATGGCCTCACCGTCTCCCTGGATGCTCTCGCCACGGCGGTCACGTTGGCCGAGTCGACGATGACCGTCGTGGAGGGCGCCCGCACCCGGTACGTGAAAGTGCGCCGCGAGGACGAGATCCTCACCTCGTACATCTCTGACAAGATGGCCACCTGGTCGGTGGCTGTGGTCGCGGAGGATCCACGGAAGTTCAGCGCACCGATCGTGCAGACCAGTGCGCTGCCGTCCACGACGGGCGGTGTGACGATCCCGTACCGGATTCCGTATGTCATCGCGGCGAACGTGGTCACCGGCAGCATCACCCTCGGCAACCCTGGCAACAAGTCGGGCCCGGTGGTGCTGCGCATCGACGGCCCGTGCACGGCGCCGGTGATCACGCACACGAGCTCGACGGGCGCACCGTCCGTGTTCGCGACGAACCTGACCCTGGGCGTGGGCGAGTTTCTGCTGGTCGACATGGACGCACACACCGTGTTGGCCAACGGCCAGTCGTCGCGCATGTCGTCGGTGACCTCCCGCGGGTTCTCCACCTTCGATGTCGGTGTCAACACATGGTCGTTCACGGCGAGCGCGTATGACCCGACAGCGTTGCTGACGGTGACGGCGACCCCCGCGTACCTGTGAGGAGGCGTGATGGCGTTCTCCTGGGTGGCGTGCAAGGCGAAGACGGGTGAGGTCATCACCGAGATGCCGAACCTCGAAATCGACATGGTGCGCCAGTCGATCGGCCGGTATGAGACGTCGACGGCGACTCTGCCGGTGGACACGAAGCATGCACCGAACCAGTGGCCGCGTGCGGTGCTGGAGGGTGCGTCGTTCTTCGTGCTGCTGTGGGAGGCCCCGGACCCGTCCGGCGAAGTCATCTCCGTACCCGTGTGGGGTGCGCTGGTCACCCAGTCCACCCCGGACCAGACCGATGTCGTGCAGATCACCCTGGCCACGTTGGAGAGCTACCTCGACCGGCAGTACATCAACAGCGCGAAGACGTACACGAACGTCGACCAGAACACGATCGCATCCGACCTGATCACCTCGTTCGTCGGCGCTTCGGTCGGTGGGATCCCGATCCGCGTCCAGGTGGTCGGCGGTGCCGGGAAGGTCCGCACGCACGTCTACGCCGACCAGGACGACAAGACGGTGTACTCGGCGTTGCAGGATCTGTCCGGTGAGAACGGCGGACCGGAGTGGTTCATCGGCTGGGAGCACCAGACAAGCCCGGAACGGTACACGCCCGTCTTCTACGTCGGCTCCAGGGTCGGCACTGCGGCGATGGCGGGCATGAGCCCGAACGCAGCGTTCGACATGCCTGGCCCGGTGACAGCGTTCCAACTCACCCGCGACTTCTCGGACGGGAAGGGCGCGAACGTGGTCATGGCGTACTCGTCCGGGCAGGGCAGCGTTCGTCCGCAGTCGCCGCCGCAGACGTTCACCGACCCGGAGCGACCGAAGTTCGAATACCGGTGGACGCCATCCACTTCCATCATCGACGTCGGCACGCTGACCGGTTACGCGGCTGCCGCTGTCGCGCAGATGAAGGCGGGTGCGATCGCGCTCACCATGTCCGCGAACGCGCTCGATAAGGGATGCCCGCAGCTCGGCGTCGACTGGTTCCTCGGTGATGATGTCGCGTTCAACATCGGCGGCATCGTCGGCGGTGTCGACACGGTGCCGTCCGTGCCGGGCGGGTTGAACGGGACCGCCCGGGCGATCGGGTACACGCTCACGCTCGCGGACCCGCCGATTCTGACTCCGGTTCTGGCAGGCGCGGCGATCATCTAGGAGGTGCCCGCATGGGTGTGAACCCGGGAAGCATCGCCAACCAGTTGCCTCCGCAGGAAGACGACCTGATGCGGCAGCTGCGGGATCTGGTGCGGCAGCTGCGGGAGCAGGCGTCGGCACGGACCGGTCAGGCGATGGAGATCGGTGCAGGCGGCATCGTCATCGACAACGGCGGTTCTCTCACGATCGAGGGCGGCGGGTCACTGAACGTGGGTTCGGGTGCGCTCAATTCGGGCGGCTCGATCACAGCCGGGACGACGATCAGCGCAGGCACCACGATCACCGCCGGCACTGATCTGATCGCGGACGGGAACCTGAGTGTTGCCGGTAACGCGTCGGTCACCGGCTCGGTCACCGCGGCCTCGGTCAGCAGTGGTGACGTGGCATCTACCGGCCGTGTCACTTCCGGTGGTTCCCCGCTCACGTCGCTGCCGTCGTACGGCTACACGGTCACGACGTCGTATCGGGCGGCGTGGATCAACGGTGATGGGCAGTTCGGCTACTCACCCTCGACCCGCGCGGTGAAGAAGGACCTGGAAGCGTTTCCCGACAGCCTCGCGGACGCTGCGCTCGCGTTGACCCCGTACCTGGGCCGGTACACCTGGGATGAGGAAACCGACCCGCTGAAGGTGTTCCTGATCGCGGAGGACGTGCAAGCCGCAGGGTTCGGCCCTGACGTGGTGCCTACCGACGAGGCGGGCGCACCGGAAGCCATTAACTATTCACAGTTCGTGGTTCCGCTTCTGGCGCTCGTGAAGCGTCAACAGTCCCAGATCGACGCGCTCACGCAGCGCTTGACGAATGCGGGGATCGCATGAGTGCACGAGTGTGGCCGGCCGATTCGGTCGACACCGACGCGGACGGCGTCGTTGACACTCCGTCGTTCACCGGGCGGTGGCTGCGTCAGACCGCGCTCGCCGCAGCGACCGGTGTCGCGTCCGGTTCGCGTCCGCTCGGCGCCGCGTCGGGTGTGCGCCCTGGCACACCGAACACGATCGTCACGGCCACTTCGACCACCTGGACGGTGACCCCGTTCGGTGGGGTGATCGATGGTGAGTCCTCCGCGATCGCCGGCGCGTACGGGTACGCGTTCGACCAGAACGTCACCGGCTCGGTCACCGCGGCAGGCGGTTCGGCACGCACCGACCGGCTCGACGTGCAGATCTCCGACCACGCCGAGTCGGACGGTACTGGCGCGACGACACCTCCGAACGTCGCGATCATCTACACGGCCGGTGGTCCGGGACTGGCTGCAGCTCCGGCACGGTCGCACGCGCTCGCGCAGATTAACGTTCCCGCGTCCGGTGGTGGCTCCCCGACCGTAACCTGGTCGGCTGACTACACGGTCGGCGCGGGCGGTGTGCGCCCGTTCACCCTGCTGACAGCACTGACCTCGTGGACGCCTGCCGTGGAAGGGCAGCTCGCGTACGCGAACGACACCGACAACCTCTGGATTTACGTGCAGGGCGCACCGACACCTGGCTGGTATCACGTCGCTGGTCGTCCGCTTACCAGCACCTTTTCCGGAGGCACCTTCGGCGGGGTCACCTACGCGGGCTCGGGAACCCATCTGGAAACGCGAGGCGGCTACACGAGCCTTGACGGCCTTGCGACGAGCACCTCGGCGGGCTTCGTCGCTGCCACGACCTACCAGATCGGCACCATCCCGACAGCCTTCGCGCCAGCGGCCACCACGTCGTTCGCGTGCACATCGAATGTGACCGCAGTCGCGAACGTGACGATCTCCTCGGCAGGCGTGGTCACCATCACGCTGAACGTCGGCTTCACGGGTGCGCTGAACCTGTCGCTGGCCGGGTGCACCTGGCGGACGAAGGGGCTCACCTGATGCTGCAGTCCGTCGATGTGTCGTGGCCGCAGCAGAACTACCAGCCGGGCGCCGAGTCCGGCGTGTTCGTCGCGGCAACCTCCGCGGACGGCGGCACCCTGTTCACCCAGTCGACGTTCGCGGGCGACGTGGCCAACGCTCGCGCGGCGGGCAAAGAGGTGGGGTTCTACCACTTCAACGGCCGCACCAACAATGCCAGTCCCGCGGCGCAGGCCGACTACTTCTGGTCGGTCATCCAGCCGTACTACCGGCCCGGTGACGCGCTCGCGCTCGACGTGGAGTCGTCGGAGAGCGGCAAGTACCGCGCATGGACGGTGGCAGAGGCCGCAGAGTTCATCGCACGCCTGACAGTCCTGGCCGGCACCAACCGGATCGGCATCTACGGCAACCGCACCGACATGCGCTCGCCCGGTTGGGGTGCGCTGGAGAAGGCCGGCTGCTGGTTGTGGCTGGCCGCTCCAGGCGGCTACCCGGAGAACACGGCGGTCGGTGAATGGTCGCACTGGACGATCCTCCAGTACTCGTCCGCAGGTGCCATCGACCGTGACGAATCCGAATCCACCTTCGCTCAAATCGCATCCCTGGAGGATGACATGCCAGACATGAACACGTTCCTGAACACGGCCGCCTTCACTGGTGGCCCTACGATCAGCACGGTCCTGCAGCGGGCGTCGATCCTCTATGACGCCATCATGCAGGGCGGCCCTTCGATGAAGGACAACCACGAGTCGCTGCAGCAGTCGATCGCGGAGATCCACGCAGCAGTGAAGGCGAACAGTGCGGCGCCAACGATCGACTACGCGGCGCTGTCGGCAGCGATGGTCAAGGCGCTTCCCGCGCTTCCCACATCGGCACTCACGGAGGCTGATGTCGAGACCGCGCTGAGGACGGTGCTGCAGGCGACAGTCTTCAAGGCGTCGTAAATGCCGTCGCTCGACTTCAGCCACGCGGCGCCGTGGCTGCAGTGGGTGGTCGGCGCGATCGCAGTCCTCGCGTTCATCGGTACCGGGTTCGGGCTGATCAAAGGCATCCCGGCCGGGTGGCGTGTGCTGTCGACGTTCGTGACGACGATGAACTCTCTCGCGGATCTGCCGGACGAGCTCGCGAAGCAACGCCGGTTCCGTTCGAGGACGACTCAGACGTTGGCGGCGCAGGACCGGAAGATCGACACGATCCACCACGAGGTCAACTACAACAACGGCTCGTCGGTGAAGGACGCCCTGGGACGTGTCGAGAAAGAGCAGAAGGCGCAGACCGAGCTTATTGCTGGCCTCACCGAGTCCGTCGCGAAACTCCGCGACGAGATCCACCCTCAAAAGGAAGAAGAAACAGATGACTGACACCACGAAGGCGGCCGAGCCGGTCGTCGCGCCGGACCTGTCGGAGAAGACCGTCGATACTGCGGTGGCCCAGCTCGGGACCGTTGCGGGCCCGTTCATCCCCGCGAAGGTCCGCGCCACCATCTACACGGTCGGCACGCTCGTGACGGTTGGTGCCGTCGCGATCGCACCCGTGATCGGCGGCCACATCGGCAGCGTCATCGACCTCATCGGCTCCGCGGCCGCAGCCCTCACGGGTGCGCTCGCGATCTCGCACATCAGCAAGTAACCGCAGAACCATCTGGGCCCATCCCTGAACGGGGTGGGCCCTTTCGCATGCATGGAGGGGTCCGATGGGAACGCTCGCACTTTTCGGCTATGTCGTCGGCCACTTCGTCCTCGAGCAGAACGACAGCGCCGACCCTGGCGTGCTGCCTGACGAGATCCCGCTGAGCGGTGATCTGACGTTCATCTCCAACACGCCGAAGGTGGCTGTGGTCGGTGCTGTCCCCTCCCCGACGACCGTCTACTTCGACACGTTCAAGGGGGCCTTGGACGCGAATGGGAACGTGATCGACGCGAACGGCAACCCGGGCATCTGGTTGCCGGCGACGAACGACCCGGCAGACAACCCGTCCGGGTTCAACTACACGGTGAAGGCGACGTTCCGGAATGGGACGGCTGTCATCGCGAACGAGACGTACGTGATCAACGTGCCTGTGGCGTCCGCGACGGACTCGACGACGTGGACGGATCTGACGAAGGCTGCGCCGATCGCTTCCTCGGGCGGCATCGCGATCACGCAAGGCCCTCCCGGACCGGCTGTCATCCCGACGATCGGCACGGTCACGCAGGGCAGCGCACCGGGTGTGACGATCAGCAACATCACGACGAACCCTGTGGGCTACTCCCTGAACTTCGTGATCCCGATCCCGCCGATCGTGGACGACACGAACCATGTGCTGGTGTCCGCGCTGCCGAACCTCGACGCGGCACTCCCTCCCGGGATGCTGTTCTTCTCGATGGAGATCAGTGGCACCTACCAGCAGCGGCCGACGACCCGACCTGATCAGGCCTGTTTCTGGATCGGGCCTGACACCCCGCCTGTGGCGTCTCCGGTGAACACGGGCACGGCCGGCATGTACGGCATCGATCACTGGTTCCAGACGGTCTCATGAGCAGGCTGCAGCGCTGGGATCTGATCAACGGGGTTCTGACGCGGCGCGGGCACACGAGCATCATCCCGGGCGTCGTTCAGCACTCGGCCGGGATCCTGCGCCGTGCGGAACTGAGCGCACCAGGCGTCGTCGCGGCTGCCGATGGCATCTTGTACCGTGCCGAGCTCAACGCCGCGGGCATCAACGACGGGCGTCTCTACCGTGCCGAGCTCGACACGCCCGTGCAGGCGACGATCACGTCGGTGCCGCTGTCGTCGTTCCGTCAGTCCGGTGACACGTTCGAGGTGGCGCTGACCCGGCCAGCGACGGACACGATCGTCGACCTGGAAGGTACCACTCAGGTCTTCGCGGACTTCAACGAAGGCTATTACGACGGCATCTACCAGCCGCACATCATCGGGTTCACCAACGGAACGTTGGAGATGAGCCCGAACACCTCCAGCTATGCGTCGGCGGTGAACGCTCAGACGACGGGCACTGTCGCGGAGACGCTCATCCGTCTCGGCCGCGGCGGCGGGACTTACACGAACGGGGCGTACTTCGGTGCGACTCTGCAGGGCACCGCGCAGGGCCACATCTACAACGGCCTTGTCGTGTACTACTGCACGAACGCGATCGTGGAGAACTGCTCGTTCCTCGCGATCCCGGGTGCGTCTTCGGCGCCTCCTGGGGAGACGTTCCCGATCAACAACTACCTGTCGAACAACACCACCATCCGGAACGTGCTGGTTGATGGGCAGGGGGCCTCCGCGACGGGGATCGGGCATAACCAGGCGAACGGGATTCTGGTGCAGAACTCGACCTTCCAGAACATGGGTCACGGTGCGGGCGTCTCGCAGTACGAGTGCACGAATATCACCTACGAGAACTGCACCTTCCAGAACAACCACAGTGCCGGCGCGAACTTCGAGAAGAACAACGCGACGTCGATCACGATGGTCGGCTGCACCTTCCATAACAACGGTCACAACATGATCGTCGACACGGACGGCAGCAGCTCGATCGTGAAGATCTACGACCCCATCTGGGACGGCATGAACTCTGGGGTGCCGTTCAAGGTGTGCGTGCACTCGACGTACGCCTACCCGCCTGTGGCGAACCCTCCCGCGAACAAGCAGCTGCCATCTGACATTCACCTCTACATCGGCGGGGTGGATGTGACGGCGACCAAGCTGCAGGTTACGACCAACTGAACCCCCCCATCCATTTCGGACCCCGCTTCGGCGGGGTCTTCGTCGTTAAGGAACCCGTGCAATGACTCTGCTGAAGCAGGACAACGAGACGGCGACGCTCGGCAGTGCGATCGCCGCGTCCACGAATCCGTCAGGTGATACGCCGTTCAACCAGGTCAACATCAACGGCGCCGCGGTCATCGACAACACGCACGCCGTCCGCGGCACCCAGTCGATCAAGCTGTCCCCGGTGTCCGGGTCGGTTGACTCGTTCCGCTGGACGGGGCTGTCCTCGACCGCATACGCCGCATCGTTCTATCTCTGGGTAGATACGCTCCCCGGCACGGAGACATGGATCTGCAACATCACCGCCAGTGGTGTCCGATCGGGCATGCTCGTCATTTCGAACACGAACAAGCTACGCCTCATCGACACGCGCGGCACGTCGACTCCCGTGTGGACGGCAACGAACACGTTCCCGACGAGCCAGTGGGTGCGATGCGAGTTCTACCAGACCGTGGCGGCGTCCGGCGCGTCGCAGCAGGCGTCATACTTCCTCGGTGACTCCACCACTGCCGTCGACACTTCGACGCTGCTGACGACTGGGCAGACCGGTTCTGCCGCGGTGGATACCGTGGTGTTCGGGAAGTCGGACGGGGGCACATACGCGTCACCGTTCTGGTTCGATTCGATCCAGTTCCAGACGGCCGCGTCCGGGCTGATCGGCGCCTACCCGCAGGTCGCGTCCACCGTGGTGCGACCGACCTCGGACATTTCGAACTCCGGCGGCTGGAGCATCGCCGGCGGTTCCGGGTCGATGTCGATCGCCCTGGCTGACGAGTCGGACACCACGTACGTGCAGTCCCCGGACAACCCGACCGGTGGCTCCGAGGTGGTCAAGTTCGCGCTGCTGCAGACCGGTCTGGTGACGATCAAGGTGCGGCACAACGCGACCAACGCGTCCCCGGTGATCACGCGCACCTACGAGCTCGTGCAGGGTTCGTCCACGATCATCTCGACCCGGTCGGTGGTGCTGCCGACGACGATCACCGACTACTCGTGGACGACGACCTCCGCTGAGGCGGCGAACATCACCGACCGCAGTGACCTGCGGCTGGTCTGGTCGGATACGGTCTGATGGCTGCCGGCCAGCTTCTGCGGGCCGAGCTCAACACTCTGGCGGTCGCGGATGGTCGCCTGTACCGTGCCGAGCTCGACTCGCTCGACATCGCGGACGGTCGCCTCTACCGTGCCGAGCTGGACTCGGTGGTGGTCGCAGCCGGCCGGCTGTTGCGGGCGGAGATCGACTCGACAGCGTTCGCGGATGGTCGCCTGTATCGTGCCGAGCTGGATTCGGTGAATGCGCCGGTGAACGCTGGAGGCATCGTCAATCACATCGAACCGTGGTCGACGGTGACGTTGCAGGGTACCGGCGGTAACTCGCCTCCGACGACGCAGACGTGGGTGCAGACTTCGGGGCCAGCGGTCACGCTGTCCGGCTCCGGTGATTCACGCACCTACACGGCGCCCTCGGTGATCGGCGGTGTGACGCTGATCTTCGTGTACACGGTGGATGGCCAGTCCGCGGAGACATCGCATGTCATCGACGGTCCTACAGAGACGGATCTGAAGGCGTTGGTGCGTCGCCCGGTTCAACCTCACTGATTTGTCCCCCTCTCACTGCTCTCGGGCGGTGAGAGGGGGACTTTTCTGCGTTCATGACCATCTGCCCGACATGACGGGACAGGCGGATGCTGGGCGCTTCGACGACCCGGTAGAACCCTTCCGCGGCGGCGAGGATCACCGGGATGAGGACGGCGAGCACGGCCAGCCACCACCAGTTGTCGAGGCGTGTGGCGAGCGCTGCTGCGACGATGATCGGCTCATGGGTGAGGTACAGGCTGAAGGATCGTTTCCCCGCCCACTGGGTGAACCGGGATTCGAGCACATGCTCGACGGGTGCCGATGCGAACGCTAACGTGACGACGGTGGCGACTCCGAGGAGGGACAGCGCGTACGCTGCCGCCTGCTGGATCCCGTAGATCCCGTTGGGTGCGATGACGGTAGGTGTGACGATGGCGAGCAGTGCGGGCGCCAGCCACCATGCGGATAGGTGGAACCGGTGCCGTTGCTGGGCGAGCAGCATCCCGATGACGAACACGGGCAGGTACTGGAGGAGCCCTGCGGTGAGCCATGCGGCGGGGAGGGCGTGCACGACGGCGGGGAACCGTGCGGTCACGGACACGGCGATCATCAGCAGGCCGGCGGGAATCCACCATCGTTCGACGCGTAGCCACCGCAGGATGATGAACATGACGGGGATGAATAGCGAGTACCAGACTTCCCAGGTCAGCGACCACAGGGGGCTGTCGAGGTTGCTGGTTGTGAGGATGAGCACGAGGTCGCGACCGAACGAGCTCACGGTGGGCGTGTGATGCGTCTGCAACCACGTCGATCCGACATTTGGGTTGCGGACGACGATCAGCGCGAGGATGAGCGCGAACACGAGCGCACCCCAGACGGGCACGTACAACCGGATGATCCGCCGCGGGTAGTAGGCGGCGACGCTGCGACCGGTGGGTGCGTGTCTGAGGAAAGGGAGCGTGAGCACGAACCCGGAGAGCACGAAGAACACGAGCACAGCTTCGTGGCCGGCGAAAAGGAGCCGCAACGGTGTCGCGTACAGCCACCATGCGGGACTCCCGACTGCGGGGTTGGTGTGGGCGATGTAGAGGGCGGAGATCGCGGGGAGGATCAGCAGCCCGTGGTATCCGACGACGGTGAGCGCGGCGACACCTCGGAGCCCGTCGAGGGACGCGTACCGGTGCTCGCTCATTGGTTGTTCGCCGCCCAGATGAGGATGCTGATCAGTGCGAGCAGCATGCACGGTGTCCACAGGACGAGGGCGATGATCGATGACACCTTCGATTCGCCTTTGCGGTAGACGCCGAAGCCGCCGAGGGTGACACCGAGGACGGTGCCGAGCGCGGCGACGACGTAGGCGCCGGTGATCATCCCGGTGAGGATGACGATGGGTGGCAGCACGATCGCGAGGAATCCGACGAGGTTGCCTCGTCGTCGTGCTGGGGTTGTTTCGCTCATGGGTGGCTCCAGGTGGGGCCTGGTCCCCTCGACAGGATTCGAACCTGCGACCGGCCGATTAGAAGTCGGCTGCTCTATCCGCTGAGCTACGAGGGGGCCAGACAAGGTTACTATGCGGCTGAGTCCGTTCGACGGCGACCGGATCTGGTGGGCATGGCGACGGTGGGTTGCAGGTCGAAACCTGCGCGCATCTCATCCATGTCGACGAGCCGGTAGATCGCAGTGGTGTCTAGGGACTCGTGGCGGGCGTTCTGCTGGACGACGAACGGGTCGACGCCAGCACGGGACTGCAGGGTGATCATGGAGGCTCGGAGGTCGTGAGGGCGGTGCCCTTGGATGCCAGCTCGTTTGATCGCGTTGCCGATGATGGTGGAGACACTGTTGGAGAGGATGTGCCCTTCTCCGGCCGCGTAGAGGTGGTTCGCACGCCAGTTGGGGAACCAGTAACCGTCACGCGGCATCGTCTCCGCGAGCGTCCACATCTCTTCGGACAGGGGCAGATACTTCGTCTTGGCTCCCTTGCCGAAGATGCGGATCGTGCGCTCGTTCCAGTCGATGTCGTTGCCGTGGACCTTCGCGATCTCGTGGACACGCATCCCGAGGTAGTAGTGCAGGGCGACCATCATGCGTGTGCGACGGTACGCACCTGTCTCCAGGGTGCGTTCGATCTCCTCGATCGTGAACGGGTGCGGTGTGCGCTTGCGGGCTTTCACCCGTGGGAGGCGGGCGCCGGGGTTGTCCTCCCGGAACCCTTCGTCCTGCAGCCAGGTGAAGAGGGTGTGCAGCGCTGACTTGTAGTGTTGCCTGGTGGTGTTGGACCATTCCGGCGTGCCGAGGAACGCGATCAGCTCTGGTCGTGTCACGGTGAGCACGTTGCCGACGTTGGCCTCGACGTAGAGGTAGAAGCGGCGGCGTTCGTGGATGGTGTTGGGTGTGAGATCCTCGGCGCGCATGAACGCGAGCCATGCGGTGAGTGGTGAGGGTGGTTGCTCTTCCTTCATTCTGGTGTTCCCCCTGTGAATCAGTTGCGAGGATGCAAGATTAGGCCCCCCGCGCAGGGGGGTAGAACGTCCCTTTTTGGGGATTGACTGTGCATCGATTTCACGGCTATGGACGGGCTGTCAGATAGCTATGGATGCTCGGTGATTGCGTCTTTAGTGCGGCAGCCTGCTACCTGGTGTGCGGATTCCAGCGCATATGCGGGAAAAACGGGATGACGTTCGAAAATGCGACTTCATAATCTCTTGGTCGCAGGTTCGATTCCTGCCGGGGGCACCCTACGTTCACAAGGCCCGCGCCGCCGCCACCAGCACCTGGTTCAACGTCGGCACGCCCTCCGCCCGGAACACCTCGGCGCCATCCACACCCAGCACGATCACCGTCGGCGTCGAGCGGATGCCGTCCGACTCCGCACGCACAGGCTCGCGCGCAACATCCCGCTCCGTCACACGGAGCCCCGGCACGAGGCGCACCGCCTCGGCGAGCACCGCGCGCGTCTGCATGCACGGCTCGCAGAACGCCGACGTGTACAGAGTGAGGCCGACCTCCCGGGTGACGGGACGGTCAACGGCGGGTGTCGCATCCACGACGACCAGTGTACGTCGGGCGAATTCCCGGCGACCATCCCGCGACAGCGCCCGGCGCGTCACCCACGCGTCACCCCGGCGGCCGACAATCGGGGCGTGAGCAGGACCACCTACACGCGTTACGTGGCCCTCGGCGACTCGATCACCGAGGGGCTCTGCGATCCCGCGCCCGCGCGGCCGGGAGCCTGGCTCGGCTGGGCGGACCGCCTCGCCGGCATCCTCGACGGCGACGCGCGGCTCTCCGGCGGGACCGTGGAGTTCGCCAACCTCGCCGTCCGCGGCAGGCGCATCGCCGACGTGGTCGGCGAACAGGTGCCGGGAGCGCTGGCCCTGCGGCCCGACCTGGTGTCGGTGCTGGTCGGCGCCAACGACCTGATGAGCCCCACCGCCGACCCGGACGCGCTCGCCGAGCGACTCTCCGACGGGGTGCGGATGCTGCGCGCACACGGGACGACCGTGCTGCTGGCGAACCTCTTCGACCCGCAGTTCGCGTTCTTCCTGAAGCCGTTCCGCGGGCGCGCCGCGGTGTTCAACGCGAACATCTGGAGCATCGCCCGCGACCACCACGCCGTCGTGCTCGACGTATGGGGCGTGCGCGAGTTCCGCGACCCGGGGATGTGGGGCGCCGACCGCGTCCACCTCAGCTCGCGCGGACACCGGCTGCTGGCGGCGCACGCCGCGCACGCGCTGGGCGTCCCCTACGCGGAGACGACCTCCGCCGACAGCGGCGACGCGCCGGTGGGAGCGGCGGAGGGCCCACCCACCCCGCCGGAGGACCTCCCGCTGCGCACCTGGCTGCGCGTGCACGCCATCCCGTGGGCGGCCAGGCGGCTGCGCGGCATCTCCTCCGGCGACGGGCTCAGCCCCAAGCTCCCCGAGGCGCTGCCCGTGCGCGGCCAGGCCCTGGTCGCCGGCCAGCCGCGGATGGTCGGAGGCCAGCACTAGACTTGCGGGCATGGCTGCCTCAAGTGATCGACTGGTCTGGATCGACTGCGAAATGACCGGACTCGACCTCGAGGTCGACGAGCTCGTCGAGATCGCCGTTGTCATCACCGACTTCGAGCTGAACGTGCTCGACCCGGGGCTCAGCATCGTCATCAAGCCCGACGCGTCCGCGCTCGCCAACATGAACGACTTCGTGCGCACCATGCACACCACCTCCGGCCTCATCGAGGAGATCCCCGAAGGCAAGAGCCTCGCGGAGGCCGAGTACGAGGTGCTGGAGTACGTCCTCAAGTACGCGCCGACGGCACGCACGGCCCCGCTCGCAGGCAACACGATCGGGACCGACCGGATGTTCCTCGCCAAATACATGCCGCGCCTCGACACGCACCTGCACTACCGCAACGTCGACGTCTCCTCCATCAAGGAACTGGCCCGGCGCTGGTACCCGCGCATCTACTTCAACGCCCCCGAGAAGAACGGCGGCCACCGTGCGCTCGCCGACATCCTCGAGTCGATCCGCGAGCTCGACTACTACCGCGCAGCGGCCTTCGTGGGCGAGCCGGGACCCACCACCGAGCAGACCCAGGAGGCCGCCGCGGGCGTGGTGGAAAAATGGGCCGCCAGGATGTACTAGAATCGATGAGTTGCCTCGCGCGGAAGGGCCATCGCAGATGACCCGGAACGCACGCGGAACATGGTGGGTATAGCTCAGCTGGTAGAGCGCCTGGTTGTGGTCCAGGAGGTCGCGGGTTCAAGCCCCGTTACTCACCCCAACACGAAGAGCACGTCATCTCGATGACGTGCTCTTCGCTTTTCACTCGGCACTCCGGTGCACCACGAAGATGCCGCCGTGCGCCGGGAGGTGGCTGCGCTCGTGGTCCGTCTCGACGTACGCGTCGATGACGGCCACGATCCGGCGGTCGAGCTCGGCGACGTCCTCCGGCGACAGGTGCAGCGAGAAGCGCGCGAAGGTCGCGATGGAGGCCGGGCCGGCCTCCGCGAGCTCCTGCTGGAAGGCCTCCACCGGCGCCACGGTCCGGCCGGTGTCCTGCTCGTCCAGCGCCATCGACAGCCACCAGCTGCGCCCCGTCGAACGGTACGGCTTCTCGAGCGCGCCGCTGCCCCCCGACCGCACCGGCGCCGGCTCCAGGAAGCCCGCGGCCACCAGCTGACGGACGTGGTAGTAGACCGTGCCGGCGTCCTCCCCCAGCCGATCGGCGAGCTGCTTGTTGGTCAGCTCGCGGTCGCCGCACAGGCGCAGGATGCGCACCCGCAGCGGATGCGACAGCGCCTTGATCTCCGCGACCGAGGCCGGGCGACGCTTGGCGTCCGGGTCGGCGGACGGGCCGGGCACGCTGCGCGCGGCCTCCTCGGGCGTCTGGTCGGACATACCCCAGAGGATACCCGCCCGATTGAGTTTCTTGACATCGATTGAATTTTCTCAATCGACGTGTCAGGCTGGGCCCGTGACCTCGGAACGCGCGGCATCCGCACCCCTCGGCTCCCGCTACTGGAAGCTCTGGACCTCGTCGGCGCTCTCCAACCTCGCCGACGGCGTGATGAAGGTCGCGCTGCCGCTGGTCGCCATCCGCTACACCGACTCTCCCGCGCTCATCGCCGGCCTCACCTTCGCCTTCACCCTGCCGTGGCTGGTCTTCGCCCTCCTTGCGGGCGCGCTCGCCGACCGGTACGACCGGCGCAGGCTGATGCTGATGGCCAACATCGCGCGGGCGGCGTTCCTCGCCTTCCTCACGATCGCGGCCGTCGCCGGCGCCGGGTCGATCTGGCTGCTCTACGCCGCGGCGGTGTGCATCGGCGTCGCCGAGACCGTCTACGACACGTCGTCGCAGTCGATCCTCCCGCAGCTCGTGAGCAAGGCCTCCCTCTCCCGGGCGAACGGGCGGCTGTACGCGGCCGAGCTCACCACGAACGAGTTCGTCGGGCCGCCGCTCGGCGGTTTCCTGGTCGCGGCCGGCATCGGACTCGCCTTCGGGACGCCGGTGCTGCTCTGGGTCGCTGCTATCGGGATGCTGCTGCTCGTCCGCGGTCGCTTCACGACCGACCATCCGCGCACCACCACCATCCGTGCCGACATCGCGGAGGGGCTGCGGTTCCTGCGCGGGAGCACACTGCTGCGCACGCTCGCGGTCATGGTGGGCGGCTTCAACTTCGCCAGCAGCGCCGTGTTCACGGTGTTCGTGCTGTACGCGGTCGGCCCCTCCTCCGCGATGAAGCTGACCGACCCCGGGTACGGCCTGCTGCTGACCGCCTCGGCGCTCGGCAGCGTCGCCGGGACGTTCCTCGCCGAGCCCGCCGAACGGCTGCTCGGGCGCTCGAAAGCGCTCACCCTCACGGTGCTCGGCTCGCTGCTCACGGTCGCAACGCCGGCGTTCACCACGAACCCGTACATCATCGGGGCCGGATTCCTCCTCGGCGGCGTGACCGTCTCGATCTGGAACGTCATCACGGTGTCGCTCCGGCAGCGCGTGACGCCGCAGCGGCTGCTCGGCCGGCTGAACTCGGCGTACCGCCTGCTGGCGTGGGGAACGATGCCGCTCGGCGCCGCCGCAGCGGGCGTGATCGCCCAGTTCTTCGGCATCCCGGCGGTGTTCCTCAGCATGGGCGTCGTCGCGCTCGCGATGCTGATCGGGATGATCTGGGTCACCGACGCGCGCATGACGGCGGCCGAGACGGAGGCCGAGAAGGCCGACGAGCGCGACCACGCGACCTTCGGCGGCTGACCCGCCGACCGGCGCACACCGCGCTGCCAGGTTGGGCCGCCGTCAGGCCCGCGGAACGGCGCCGCGAGAGCGCGTGCACACGACTTTGCCAGCGTTCATGCCTCAGTCGTCCAGAGTAGGCGTCTAGCGTGGTCGAACGACAGCAGTGAATGCCGTCTGTGCTGCGCCGTGCGTCCAACCCCCGAAACCCCGGACGCGCCCCCGAAAACCTGGTGCGGCACACCCGCGCCGTACGTCGCGCCTCGGGGCCAGCCGGTCCAGTGGCGCTTCCGTGCGTCCCGGCGCGGTTGCCAGCCCGTCCGAGCGCTCTCCCCCGGGAGCGCTCTCAGCCGTGCGCCTCCCGAACAGGGATGCTGCGCGGCTCGGCGGGGAAGCCCGACCCAGGAAGTTTATGCTCAGCACTCTCAGCCACGCCGTCCGCTCATCCAACCTCTCCTTCGGGCGCGTCCTCACCGGCGCCGCCGCGATCATCATGTCGGCCAGCATCGTCGCCCCGATGATCGCGCAGCAGCAGGAGAGCGAACGCGCCACCCGCGAACTGTCCCAGTCCACCGGCATCCACCACGACCAGCTCGGCGTCTACGACACGCTCTGGCGCGACCGCCTCGAGGGCATCGCCCAGCAGAGCCTGACCAAGGCCCAGTCGACCGTGCAGGCGAACGCCGCCAAGACGGACACCACTGCCGCGAAGACCGCGATCGCCGGCCTCGACAACTACAAGAAGCTCGACGACACGAAGCTCCGCGCGCAGATCGACACCACCGACGCCGCCACCACGGCGCTCGCCGCCGCCGGTGTCGCCGCCGACCAGAAGGCCGCAGCCGCCGCAGCCGCAGCGGCTGCCGCAGCCGCCGCCATCCAGGCGAACGCCAACACGCCCGGCGGCGCACGCACCGCCGCCCAGTCCATCATGTCCAGCACCTACGGCTGGGGCTCCGACCAGTTCCAGTGCCTCGACAGCCTGTGGTCCAAGGAGTCCGGCTGGAACTACCAGGCCTCCAACAGCGGCAGCGGCGCGACCGGCATCCCGCAGGCGCTGCCCGGCAGCAAGATGGCCACCTTCGGCAGCGACTGGGCGAGCAACGCGACCACCCAGATCAAGTGGGGACTTTCCTACATCAAGGGCTCGTACGGCACCCCGTGCTCCGCGTGGAGCCACTCGGAGGCCATGAACTGGTACTGAGCCGGTTCGACATCCCCACGACATGAGGGGACGGCGGCCGCGCCGGTAGACTCGCCCAGGTGAGCACCGGCCCGGCCCCCGTCCCCTCCGTCGTCCCCGAGGTCCGCGGAGCGCACCTCGTCGGCAGCGTCAACCTGCCGGACGCCGGCGCCGTGTTCGGCGCCGTGAGCGCGCACCTCGGCGACCGGCTCCGCCGCATCCCCGACGGCGAGGTGGGCGAGCGGTTCTACTGGATCCAGTTCCAGACAAAGCGGTTCGACACCGTGGCCGGGCTGTCCCGCATCCCGGTCGAGCCGTACTACCTGCGCGGGATCTTCGACGGCCGGCCGTTCCAGCTCGACGCGGGCGTCGCGGCCGGCGACCTGGTCTTCCCCGACCTCGGGTATGCGGAGGCCGCACTGGCCTCCTATGCGGAGTTCGCGCGGCTGCGCGAAGCCGGCACGATCGCGCCGCACATCCGGTTCCAGGTGTCTCTGCCGACGCCGGCCGCGGTGATCGGCGCTTTCGTCGTGCCGGGCGACCGGGCCGCACTCGAGCCGGCGTACGAGCGGGCACTCCTCGGCGAGCTGACGCGCATCCTCGACGGCATCCCGCACGAGGACCTCGCGATCCAGTGGGACACCGCGGTCGAGTTCGCGCTCCTGGAGGGGCGCATCGAGCCGTGGTTCGCCGAGCCGGGCACGGCCGGGGTGCTCACCGGAGTCGTGGAGCGTTCGGTGCGGCAGGCCGCCGCGGTGCCGGATGACGTGGAGGTCGGCTACCACCTCTGCTACGGCGATGTCGAGGAGCAGCACTTCGTGCAGCCCGCGGACGCCGGGAACCTGGCGGCGGTCATCGGCGGCATCCTCGCCGACGCGCCGCGGCCGATCACGTTCTTCCACCTCCCGGTGCCGATCGAACGCGACGACCCGGAGTACTTCGCGCCCCTCGCCGCTCTCGACCTGCCGGAGTCGACCGAGCTGTACCTCGGCCTCCTGCACCACGAGGACGGCGTGGAGGGCGCGCGGCGCCGTGCCGCGGCGGCAGCGACGGCTCGGCCACGGTTCGGGGTGGCGACCGAGTGCGGCTTCGGCCGCGGACCCTCCGAGCGGACGGCCGGTCTCCTCGACCTGCACGCCGCCGTCGCCGAGGCCTGGTGACCATGCCACTGCACCTGGACCCCGACGCGTTCGAGGAGCTCGTCACCGACGAGCTCGACCGGCTCCCGGACGAGATGGTCGACGGGCTGGACAACGTCGTGTTCGTGGTCGAGGACCGCCCGGAGGACGGCTCGCTCGACCTGCTCGGCCTCTACGACGGCGTCGCCCTCACCGAACGGGACGCCTACGGCTTCGGCGAGATGCCCGACCGCATCATCCTCTACCGCGAGCCCTTGCTGTCGATCTGCGAGAGCGAGGACGAGCTCCGCGACGAGATCCATGTGACGCTCGTGCACGAGATCGCGCACTACTACGGCATCGACGACGACCGCCTGCACGACCTCGGCTGGGCCTGAGTCCACGACCGGAGCCGCCACCGGGCTAAGGCGCGGGTGAATCCTTCGGAATCCCGCGCAGTCGGAGTCCGAGTACTCCTGAATACCGCCCTCACCTCGTTGCTATAAACCCCTCACGCGACTCGTCTCTTGTGAGGCGCGCCAGGCAACGAATGAAAGGGTGGCAATGCCCACATCCGCGAACACCGTGAAACGCGCGGTTCGCCCCGGACTGATCCTCGCGACGGTCGTCGGAGTCCTGGTGTCGCTCGCCGCGACCTCCGGGCCGGCAGGCCCCGCGACGGCCGCGGGCGCCCTCGACTGCTCCGGCACGTCCATCTACGGCCTCGTGCCCGGCACCCTCGGGGCTCCGGACGTCGCGGACCTGCTGCGCATCGACGACACGTCCGTCGGCGGCGCTCAGCTGAACGCCACGGTCGCGTCCTCGAGCACGTTCAACGGGACGAACCCGAACGGGCTCGGCCTCACCGTCGGCGGCACCGGAGCGTTCATGGCCTCCGACAACGGCACGGTGATCCAGGGCTACGACGCCGCCACGGGCAACTGGACCGCGTACCAGGGCAAGACCGCCCCCGGCAGCGGCGTCACGGTCGGCGCGGTCGACCCGATCACGGGGATCTACTACTTCGGCGACGTCGGCACCAACGGCATCACCGGCCAGCTCTGGGGTTTCGACACGAAGACCGATCAGATGGTCAGCCCGTCGCCGCTGGTGACCTTCCCCGCAGTGGCGGGGCAGAACAACGGCGACATCGCCTTCGACGGCGGCGGAAACCTCTACCTCGTCTTCTCGTCCGCCACCGACGGCTCGCTCGAAGCGATCAGCGGCCCGCTCCCGCGGACGGCCGCGCAAGCCGCGACGCTGACACCGGCGACCCTGAGCACGTTCACCGTCCCCGGCGGCGCCGCCGTCAACGGCATCGCCTTCGACGGCAACGGGACGCTCTACCTGAGCCAGGGCAGCACCAACGGCATCTTCTCGATCGACCCGGGCACCGGCTCCTCCGACGGCAACCTGACACCGCTGCCCGCCTCCCAGACCGGTCCGTCCGGCACCGGCCTCGTCGACCTGGCGAGCTGCGCGTTCCCCCCGGCCGTCGGCGCCCAGAAGAACATCGCCTCCCGCGTGAACGCCACGGACCAGTTCGCGCTGAGCGTCACCGGCCCGACGGTCGGCCTCCCCGCCACGGCGGTGACGGTGGGCACGGCGACCGGACTGCAGCAGACGACGGACGGGCGCGTCCTCCAGGCCGGCCCCGCCCTCGCCCGCTTCGGCGACACCTACACCGCCACGGAGACGGCCGCGGGCACGACGGACCTGAACCAGTACTTCTCGACGTACAGCTGCGTGGACTCGGTGAACCCGGGGAACCCGCAGTTCCCGATCACCGGAACCGGGACCACCGTGTCCTTCGCGCTGGCGACGTACGCGGGTGAGTCGCCCTCGGTGGTCTGCACCTTCACGAACACGGCACGCGCGGCGTCGCTGGCCCTGACGAAGACGGTGAGCCCGGCGACGGTCGCGAAGGTCGGCGACACCGTGG
The DNA here is from genome assembly GCF_042789575.1 of Leifsonia sp. NPDC056824. Lineage (NCBI taxonomy): Bacteria > Bacillati > Actinomycetota > Actinomycetes > Micrococcales > Microbacteriaceae > Leifsonia > Leifsonia sp. NPDC056824. The sequence continues at coordinate 569,982 of NZ_JBHUAV010000002.1, forward strand.
AGTACACCTACACGGTGACCAACACCGGCAACACGCTCCTGACCGGCATCGGCGTCACCGAGACGGCCTTCACCGGCACCGGGACCGCCCCGACGCCGAACTGCCCGACCACCACTCTGGCGTCCGGGGCGAGCGAGCAGTGCACCGCCTCCTACGCCGCGACCGCGGCCGACATCGATGCGGGCACCATCTCGAACACCGCCGTGGCGGGCGGCCAGGACGCGGTGGCGGGAGCAGTGACCAGTCCGGCGGCGACTGCGGATGTGACCGCCCAGCAGTCGCCGAGCCTGACCCTCGAGAAGAAGGCGGACCCGACCAGCATCACCGGCGCCGGGCAGCCGATCACCTACTCGTTCGTGGTGACGAACAGCGGGAACGTGACCCTGACCGCGGTCGGCATCACCGAGCAGAGCTTCTCCGGCAGCGGAGGCCCGCTGACGGTGACCTGCCCGGCGAACACCACGCTGGCCGCGGGGGCCTCGCTGACCTGCACGGCTGACTACGAGTCGACGGATGCCGACTACGCCGCCGGCAGCATCACCAACACGGCGGTGGCCGACGCGACCGACCCCACCGGCGCGGGCGTCCAGTCGGCGGAGTCCACTGCGGTGGTCGACGCCATCCGCGTGCCTGTCGAGAACCCGCCTGCGGCGAACCCACCGGCGGCGAACCCGCCCGCCGCGAACCCGCCCGCCGCGAACCCGCCCGCGGCGAACCCTCCGCTGGCCGACACCGGCAGCGAGGTGCTGTCGTGGCTCGCGCCGCTGGCCGGGCTCCTCGCGCTCATCGGCACGGGACTCGCGGTGATGGTGCGACGCAGGACGGCTCGCAACCAGGGCTGAGCGGATGACCGCCTGACCGGCTGAGAGACCGACGCACGATGCCCCGGGAGTCACCGACTCCCGGGGCATCGTGCCGAGCCGCTAGAGCGACTCCTCGTCCTTGTCGGCCTCGACCGGGTCGCTGTCGGGAGCGTCGAAGTGGTACGAGACGTGACGCTCGCCGTTGACGCTGCGCTCCTCGCCCGCGACGTACCAGAACAGCGACTCGAGGCCCTCGACCGCGGCGACCGCCCCGATCCGGTCGTCCACCTTGCCGCCGACCAGGTAGCGCCGCTCGGCCGTCCCGACGAGGGGGCCGTCCGCGTATTCGACGATGTACTCACGGTCGGAGGGGGATGTCTCGCTCATGGCTCCACCGTAGACCCCGAGGGATGCCGGGGTGCAGAACCGATCGGCCAGTCGGTGACGTCCAGCACGAGGTCGGCCCGCTCGCGTGGGTCCTCGCGGGCCAGGTACTCCTCGAACTCGGACTGCCACTGATCCCAGTGCGACGCGAACGTCGCGCCGTCGCGGTCGAGCGCGCGCGTCTTGCGGAGGGCGTCGTCGGCGTCCAGCCAGATCGCGAGGTGCGCCCAGCGGACGTTGGCCGCGGCGAGCGTGCCGCAGCCCTCCACGACGACCGGCGCGGTGCCCGCGATGTCGTGCCATTCGGCCGGGCGTTCGCCCGCCCAGTCCCACTGCCGCCAGCGCCCGTGCCCGGCGAGGGCGAGCGGCTCGAGGAGGTCGCCGGCCAGCGCGCCGCTCGCGGCGAGGAGGCCGTCCCAGCCGGGGTAGAGGTCGTCCATCCTGACGAGGCGCGGCGTGTCGGCGCCGGGCCAGTGCCGCACGAGCAGGTCGGCGAGCGAGCTCTTCCCTGCACCGCTCGGGCCGTCGATCAGGACGACGGGGGCCGCCTCTCCCCCGGTCGCCGCCATCGCGTCGGCGACCGCGCCGAGCAGCTCGCACAGCTGCGGCAGCTCCCGCAGCTCCGCCGGCTCGGGCGGTTGGTCAGGAGCCCAGGACATTCCAGCTCCCCACTGCGATCGCCACCGCCGCTGCCGTGCCGGCCACCAGGAGGGCGACCACCAGCGCCACCCAGTCCCGCCCGCGGAACACCGACGGGCGTGCCCAGGTGCGGGCGACCTGCGCGCCGAAGCCGCGGGCCTCCATCGCCGTCGCGAGCTTGGACCCGCGGCGGATCGAGAGCACGAAAAGCGAGAACGACTGGCCGAGGAAGCGCCGCAGCGCCCCGGTCTCCGCCACCCCGCGCGCCCGCCGTGCGAGCGTGAGCGCGCGCCAGTCGTCCACGAAGAGCCCCACCAGCCGGAGGCCGGCGAGCCCGCCGAGCACGAAGCGCGCCGGCAGCTTGAGCAGCTGCGCCAGGCCGTCGGCGAGGTCGGTCGGGTCGATGGTCACGAACAGCAGCACGGCGGGCAGCCCGATCGCGAGCACGCGCAGGAACGTCGCGAGGCCGAGCTGGAGGGAGCCGTCGCTGACCTCGATCGCCCACCAGTGCAGATAGACGGTCCCGGCGGTCCGGCCGTAGAGCACGGTGGTGAGTCCGGCGAGCGGCGCCGCGATCAGGATCGGCGAGGTCCTGGCGAGCAGGACGCGCACCGGGATCGCGGCGAAGCAGAGCAGGACGAGCTCCAGCCCGAGGGCCACGCCCGCCGACACCGGGTCGATGGAGACCAGCAGCACGGCGGTGACGATGAGCGCGGCGCCCAGCTTGGACACCGGGTTGAGGGTGGCGAGCGGGCCGCTGCGGACGGGTTCGGCGATGGTCACGCGACCGCCTCCCGCCTGGCGTCGAGCCGCAGCCCGTCGGCGCCGATGGCCGCGGCGAACTCGTAGTCGTGGGTGGCGGCGACGACGGCGTGGCCCTCCTCGCGCAGCCCGGCGATCAGCTCGACGAGCCGGCGCCAGGTGTTCGCGTCCTGGCCGTAGGTCGGCTCGTCCAGGACGAGGAGGCGCGGGCGGGTCGCGAGCGCGGTCGCGACCGACAGGCGGCGCTTCTGGCCGCCCGAGAGTGTGAACGGGTTCGCCTCAGCGAGCGCGGAGAGCGCGAGCGCCTCCAGCAGCTGCTCGACGCGCGCCGCGATCTCGCTCTGCGCGAGCCCGAGCGCGCGCGGTCCGGCGGCGAGCTCGTCGCGCACGGTGGAGGCGATGAACTGGTGCTCGGGGTTCTGGAAGACGGTGCCGATGCGGGTCAGGAGCTCGCGCGAGCGCCAGGCACCGGGATCGGAGGCCGCTCCGGTCGCCAGCGCGGGCGCGGCGGTGAGGGCTCCGCCCAGGGCCGGCATCAGACCGCCCAGCGTGAGCGCCAGCGTCGACTTGCCGACCCCGCTCGGGCCGGTGAGCGCGAGCGCGGAGCCCTCGGCGATCGCGATGTCGGCGCGGAACGGGAGGGCGTGCGCCAGCAGGTCGCCGCCGCGCTCAGCGCGCTTCCGCGCGCGACGACCGGCGAACAGCGGCGACCGGCCGACGGCGAGCGAGGCGGCCTCCAGCAGCGGCGCCCCGGGGGTGACCTGGCGAGCGGCGGGCACGGGCTCGTCGGGCAGCCAGACGCCGGCCTCCCGAAGCCGTCCCGCCGTGTCGGCGAGCACCGTCTCCGGCGCTCCGTCGGCGAGCACGCCGCCCGCGGCGTCGAGCACGATGACCCGGTCCACCAGGTCCCGCCAGACGGCGACCCGGTGCTCCACGACGATCAGGGTCGCGCCGGTCCGCTCCAGCACCGCGGATACCGCGTCCCTGACCTCCCGCGCGCCGTCCGGGTCGAGGTTCGCGGTCGGCTCGTCCAGCAGGAGCAGGCCGGGACGCATCGCGAGCAGGCCCGCCAGCGCGAGCCGCTGCTTCTGGCCGCCGGACAGCTGCGCGGTCGAGCGGTCCAGCGGGAGGTCGAGCCCGACGGCCTCCAGCGACCAGCGCACGCGCGCCCAGAGCTCGTCGCGCGGGACGCCGAGGTTCTCGCAGGCGAACGCCACGTCGTCGCCGACGCGGGCGAGGATCACCTGCGCGTCCGGGTCCTGCAGCAGCAGCCCGGAGGCGCCGCGCGCCTCGGCGGGATGCCGGCCGCCGACGCGGAGGTCGCCCTCCGCCTCGCCGTCGTCGTCGCCGCCCAGCACGCCGGCGAGCCCGGCGAGCAGGGTCGACTTGCCCGCGCCGGACGCGCCGAGCAGCAGCACCCGCTCCCCCGGCTCGATGGCCAGGCTCAGCCCGCGGACCGCCCAGGCCTGGCGGCCGGCGTGCCGCCAGCCCCAGTCGCCGACGTGGACGGCGACCGGGGCCGGCGGAGAGCCGGCCGGACTCAGCTGCGGCATGACAGACTCCCGGCCGTCGCCTAGACCCGCCCCGTGACCTCGCGGCCCGCGGCGAACCGATTGAGCGCCCCGGTGCGGGCGATGGCCTTGACCAGCAGCCACGAGCCGAGACCGGCCACGACGATGCCGGAGACGGTGGTCGTGATCGTGTAGACGATCGCGAACTCCGGCTTGGAGCCGGGGTACGAGTAGATCAGGTCGAGGATGGACTCGGCGAGGCCGGTGCCTGCACCCGCGATCAGCGCGGTCACCAGGTTCCAGCGGGCGTAGAGGAACAGCGCGAAGACGATCTCCGCACCGAGGCCCTGCACCACACCGGACAGCAGCGTGGCGAAGCCCCACTGCGTGCCGATCAGCATCGAGACGACGGCCGCCACGACCTCGCCGTACAGGGCGGCGCCGGGCTTGCGGACGATGAGCGCGACGAGCACGCCGGCGAACAGCCACGGGCCGTTCAGGATGCCCTGGAAGCCGGGGAGGACGGCGGTCACCGGCCCCGAGATCGGGTTGTAGGCCTGACCCCAGACCCAGAAGACGACGCCGGCGGCGACGGCGACGACGCTGGCGACGACGATGTCGACGACCCGCCAGCGGAGGATGCGCTTGGACGGCGCGGAGACGGACGAAATTGTTGCGTGCACTGTTCGTGCCCCTTCTGTTCAGAAATGAGGGCACGGGATTGTGAGATGCCTCCCTGCGCTGGCATGACCCAGATCAGGTTCGACGGTCGAAACTTGGAGAAGCTTCCTCTCAGCCCGGCTCACCGGACTCCCGTGTTCAGGAGTTCAGTGTAGACCGCCGGGCGGCAGTGCGCGTGCGCGTTACCGCTTGAGCGCGCGGATGACCCGCGCCCAGGCGTGGCCGGCCACCCACACGAACGGGATGGCGACCGCGAGCAGCGTGATCAGGTTCGGCCGGAACCGCACGCCGGTCTCGTCGCTGATGTACGCGCCGAACGGGACGGCGGCGCCGCCGCCTCCCGCACCTCCCGGCGCCGAGTCGTCGCCCGGGCCTTCACCCGCGCCGAAGCCGAACTGCACCGCGGCGACGGGGACGATCGTGGTGCCGTCGACGACGATCGGCTCGCCGTAGACCGACTTGATTCCGGAGGAGCTCATCGTCTCGGCGAGCTTGAGGGAGAGGTTCGTCATGGGTTCACCGTACCCGGCGGCTCCCGGCGTGACCAGGGCGGTTCTGCCCGGGCCGGCGAGGGTCAGGGCGTTAGTCGCTCAGCCAGCGCGGGTTGCGGCCGTCGCGCTCGGCCTGCTCGGCGTCGCGCGACCTCCGCACCAGCGAGGCGGGCCCGATGGCGCCGCGCCCGAAGCGGGCGCTCACCGCGTCGAGCGTGCGCTCGGCCTCCCGCCACTCCTCGTCCGGGTCCCAGAGCGCGAGCGCGTCGCCGCCGGCGTCGGCGAGCTGCTCGGCCCGCACGCCGATCAGCCGGATCGGGGTGTCCTTCAGGCGGAGGTCGAGGGTCTCGAAGACGTCCCAGGCCTCCTCGAACAGCCGCCGCCCGACGTTGGTCGGCTCGGCGAGGGTGCGCGACCGGGTGATGGTGCGGAAGTCGGAGAAGCGCACTTTGAGGGCGATGGTGCGGCCGACCATCCCGTGCTTGCGCAGGCGCTCGCCGACCCGCCCGGAGAGCCGCAGCAGCTCGCGGCGCAGGGTGTCGGCGTCCTCCACGTCGACCGAGAAGGTGTTCTCGTGGCCGATGCTCTTCTCGCGGGATGCCGTGACGATCCGGCGCGGGTCGCGGCCGTTGGCGAGCTCGTGCAGCTTGTGCGCCGTGGCGTCCCCGACGGCCCGCTGCAGGACGGTCAGCGGTGCGTCGGCGAGGTCGGCGACGGTCCGCATACCCATTCGCTCCAGAGAGGACTGGGTGCTGGCGCCGACGCCCCAGAGCGCGCCGACCGGGAGCGGACGGAGGTACGCCACGGTGTCGGCCGGCGGGATGACGAGCATGCCGTCCGGCTTGGCGTGACCGGAGGCGAGTTTGGCCATGAATTTCGTGCCGGCGACGCCGACCGAGCAGGTGAGGCCGGTCTCCTCCTTGACGCGCGAGCGGATGAGCTCGGCGATGCGCCGGGGTGATCCCAGCAGCCGGCGCGCTCCGGCGACGTCGAGGAATGCCTCGTCGATGCTGAGCGGTTCGACCAGCGGCGTCACCTCGTGGAAGATGTCCATCACCTTGCCGGAGTACTCGGTGTACTTCTCGTAGTGCGGCGGCAGGATGATCGCGGTCGGGCACAGCCGCAGCGCCTGGGAGACCGGCATGGCGCTGCGCACGCCGAACCGACGCGCCTCGTACGTCGCGCTCGTGACGACGCCGCGGCCGCCGGCGTGGCCGACGATCGCGGGCTTGCCGCGGGCGTCCGGACGGTCGAGGAGTTCGACGGAGGCGAAGAAGGCGTCCATGTCGACGTGCAGGATCGTGGCGTCGGCATCGTCGACGTCGGCGGTCGTCACCCGCCGGTCGCTGCCGTCTGTCTTGCCCACAGGGCCATCCTCCCATCCGGCCACGACATCGGGTCTGCGGCGGCGCTAGCGTTGAGGCATGGAATTCAGATACCTCGGCAACTCCGGTCTCAAGATCTCGGAGATCATCTACGGCAACTGGCTCACCCACGCCTCCCAGGTCGAGAACGAGACGGCGACGCAGTGCGTGCACGCCGCGCTCGACGCGGGAATCAGCACCTTCGACACCGCCGACGCGTACGCGAACACCGCAGCGGAGCAGGTGCTCGGCGACGCTCTGAAGGGCCAGCGCCGGCAGTCGCTGGAGATCTTCACCAAGGTCTACTGGCCGACCGGCCCGAAGGGCCACAACGACACCGGGCTCTCGCGCAAGCACATCCTGGAGTCCATCGACGGCTCGCTCACCCGGCTCTGCACCGACTACGTCGACCTCTACCAGGCGCACCGCTTCGACTACGAGACGCCGCTCGAGGAGACGATGCAGGCCTTCGCGGACATCGTCCGGCAGGGCAAGGCGCTCTACATCGGCGTGAGCGAGTGGACGGCGGACCAGCTCCGCGCCGGGCACGCGCTGGCGAAGGAGCTCGGCTTCCAGCTCATCTCGAACCAGCCGCAGTACTCGATGCTCTGGCGCGTGATCGAGAAGCAGGTCGTCCCGACCTCCGCCGAGCTCGGCGTCTCGCAGATCGTCTGGTCTCCCGTCGCCCAAGGCGTGCTGACCGGCAAGTACCTGCCGGGCGCGCCACTTCCCGAGGGCAGCCGCGCGGCCGACGACAAGGGCGGCGCGAACGCGATCAAGGGCTTCCTGCGCGACGACGTGCTCACCTCCGTGCAGCGGCTGAAGCCGATCGCCGACGAGCTCGGTGCGACGATGGCGCAGCTCGCGGTCGCGTGGGTGCTGCAGAACCCGAACGTGTCCGGCGCGATCGTCGGCGCGTCCCGGCCGGAGCAGGTGGCCTCCAACGTGAAGGCCGCGGGCGTCCGGCTCAGCGGCGACGTGCTCGCCCGCATCGACGAGGCGGTCGGGGACGTCGCCGTGACCGACCCGGCGGAGACCACCTCCCCGCCGCAGCGAGTGGCCTAACTCAGACGAGCGCGGCTCTCACACGAGCGCGGCGACCAGCGGGCGGAACCAGTCGCGGAACGCCTGCGAGTCGTCGCGCAGCGAGGTGCTGACGACGACCGTGTGCGGGCCGACGATCCACGCGCCGCGCTCGGCGAGCGGGAGCACGTCGATGTCCAGGCGGAAGTAGCCGGCCTGGCGCCGGAGGTCGTGCTCCCGCTCGTGGACGACGTCCACGATGTCGGCGGCGCGGGTGGCGTGGTGCTCGATGCTCGCCCGGGCGTACTCGGCGCGGCGCTCGCGCGCCCAGCGCGCGGCCGCCTCGTGCTGGGCGAGCACGATGTCCTGCAGCTCGATCGCGCGGTCGAGCGCGGCGAAGTGCGGAGGCTGCAGCAGCTGGGTGATCGGGCGGTTCTCGCGGTCGGCCGCCCGCTCGAAGAGAGCGTGCCACTGGGTCTCCAGCACGTCCTTCGCCGCCAGGGTCGTGGCGGGGCCGCTACGCTCCGCCGACCCGTGCAGGGCGGGGACGACGGCCGGCGACACCCGCGGGAGGGCGGGCTCCCTGCTGTTGTCGAGGCCCACGATGTCGCGCAGGGCGAGCGCGATCAGCAGGTCCCAGGGACAGTCCTCGGTGACCTGCCATCGAAGGGTGCCCTCGACGAACATGCCGTCATTGTAAGAGCAGCCGGTGACCGCCAGCAGTGCATCGGTTTCCGCGTTCAGCCGCGCCGGTCGAGCTCGGCAATCAGGCGCAGGACAGTGCGCTGGTTGCGTCCCGTCGCCACCGGCCCGAGGGCGCGCCAGAACGCGGCGGGCACGACCGATTTGGAGACGCCGAGCGGGCTCCACTGGTAGATCGCGCGGTCCCCCAGCCGGACCAGCTCGGGGGCGAGGTCGCCGTCGTCCGGCGCGCTCACGCCGGCGGGCACGTCGTGATCGAGGAAGGTCACGACGAGACGGGAGTCGTCGTCAGCGATCTCCACCAGCGGGTTGTCCGCCGCGATCCGGCGGAAGCGGTCCTCCGGCAGCAGGACCACTCCGGCGGCCACGCCCGACGACTCGGCCAGCGCCGCGCTGACCGCCTCGGCCTGCGCGGCGGTGGGGTCGCCCGGCCCGCGGAAGACGACGTTGCCGCTCTGCAGCAGGGTGACCACGTCCTCGAAGCCGGCCGCCTCGAACGCGGCCGCCAGGTCGGCCTTCGCGACACGCGCGTTGCCGCCGACATTAATGCCGCGGATCAGCCCGACCCCGAGCACCGCTCAGGCCTCCGCGGGCTCAGCGGCCACCAGCAGCACAGCCGGGATGATCGCGGTCTCGTACGGCCCGTCTCCGTCGCGGCGGAGCTGCGGCTCGCTGAACGCGACGACCCAGCCGGTGAAACCGTCGTTCGGCAGCGAGATGGAGCGGATGCTGCGGTCAGCGCGGGCGATGATCACCCCGGTGGGCTCCCCCGGCCAGTCGTCGGGCGACGGCGGCTCCTGCTCGAGGACGTACACCTGCACGCCGACGCCCAAGGCCGGCGTCGCCGCTCGGGGGTCGCGGGGTGGGCGGGGACGATCACGCTTCCACATGGCTCAAGCATCCCATCTCAGTGCGAAGTCGACGGCTCGGCCCTCCCGCGCGCCGGGTCGAGCAGGCGACGCAGGGCGGCACGCTCGACGACGGTCCAGGCCGTCGTGGTCAGAATGTACACGGCGGCGGCGAGCGGCACGAACGCCGCGAAGACCACGGTGACGTACGGCAGGAACGACAGCGCCCGCACGACACCGGTCGGCGCGGGAGTGCCGTCCGGCTGCGGCAGCGCGAGCACGCGGCGCGACACCGTGGTCACGGCGGCGATGAGCACCAGCACGCCCGCGTAGACCAGGAAGGCGGGCCAGACCGGGCCGGCGCCGGCGAGGCCGACGAAGCTGGTGCCGAGCGGCGCGCCGAGCACATGGGTGTCGAGCAGGGCGTTGGCGTGACCGGCGATGGTGGCGTGCGTGAACAGCGCGTAGACCAGCGAGATGACGGGGAGCTGCGCGAGCAGCGGCAGCATCCCGGCGAACGGGGAGGTGCGCTCGGCCTGGTAGAGCTCCATCGTCTTGCGGGCGAGCAGCTCCCGGTCCTTGCTGTGCTTGCGCTGCAGCTCGGCGAGGGCCGGGGCGAGCCGGCGCCGGGTGTACTCGGCGCGCACCTGGCTGACGCCGACGGGGAGGAGGAGGGTGCGCACGATCATCGTCAGGACGACGATCGCGACGATGCCGGCCGCTGCGCCCGCGACGGGCTCCACGGCGGCCGAGAGGGCGGCGACGAAGCCGTAGGCCGCGTCGAGGATGGCCGCGATCGGCGGCCACGAGAAGAAGTCCATGGGTGGTATCCCTGCTGTCAGAACGAACGAAGACGTCGTCTGGCCGCGCAGGGGCGGGAAAGCGCCCTGCTACGCGACCGGCAGGAGGATGCCGGGGGCTCGCGGGCGCGGACGGCCATCGGCGTCCGGGTCGGCCTGGCTCTGCAGCAGCCAGCCGGCGGCGGGCTGCAGCGGGTTCGACCAGACGGCGCGCACGCGCAGGGAGGCCGCCAGCGCGGCGACCGAGCGCACGACCGCCGTCGCGGCGACCGCGACGAGACCGATCGCGCCGGCCAGGCCGGCGAGGGCGACGAGTCCGGAGAGGCCTCCCGGCCACGCCGCGGAGTGCCACAGCACCGACAGGCCGGAGCCCGGCGCGAAGAAGCGCGCCACGAACTCCAGCAGACCGGTCATGTGCACGACCGTAACGCATCCTCCCGCCGGGCCGCGCGCACGTTCGCCATGAGCGGAGCGGCCCAGAACAGGAGCAAGATGGAGGCATGAGTCGAATCGCGATCGTCGGAGCCCACGGAAAAGTCGCCCAGCAGCTCATGCGGGTGCTCTACGACAGGGGGGACGAGTTCGTCGGCCTCGTCCGCAGCGAGGAGCACGCCGAGGACGTCTACCGCCTCGGCGGCGAGGGCCACGTCCTCGACATCGAGCAGGCCGACTCCGGCGCCATCGCGATGACGATCGTCGGCTGCGACGCGGTCGTGTTCACGGCGGGCGCCGGGGCGGGCTCCGGCGTCGCCCGCAAGCGCACGGTCGACTACGCCGGCTCGGTGAAGTCCGCCGAGGCCGCCGCCTCCGCCGGCATCCGCCGGTTCGTGCAGGTGAGCGCCTGGGGCGTCGACGGCCCGGTGGCGGAGGACGCCGACCCGCAGTGGCGCGCCTACGTGGAGGCCAAGCGCGACGCCGACGCCGACCTGCGCGCCTCCGGGCTGGACTGGACCATCCTGCGGCCGGGCGGGCTGACCTTCGACGAGGGCACGGGCGCGGTGCAGCTCGGCGAGAGCGTGCCGCGCGGCACCATCGCCCGCGAGGACGTCGCCCGGCTGATCGCTGTCTGCCTGCACGATCCCGCTACGATCGGCCGCACCTGGGAGGTCGTCTCCGGCGATGTCCCGATCGAGGAGGCCGTGCGCACGCTGACGGCGGCCCCCTAGGCTCTTCTCTGTGAGTGGTTACAGCGATCGCCCCTGGGTCTCCGCCTACGCTCCGGGTGTCCCCGCCGACATCGAGCTGCCGGAGGGCTCCCTCGCCCACCTGATCGACGCGTCGGTGGCGAACTACGGCAAGCACGTCGCCCTGGAGTTCTTCGGCGCGACGACGACCTACGCCGAGCTCGGCGATCAGATCGCCCGTGCCGCCGAGGGTCTGCGCAAGCGCGGCGTCCGCAAGGGCGACCGGGTCGCGCTGGTGCTGCCGAACTGCCCGCAGCACGTCGTCGCGTTCTACGCGGCGCTGCGGCTCGGCGCCGTCGTGGTGGAGCACAACCCGCTCTACACGCCGCGCGAGCTGCGGCACCAGTTCGAGGACCACGGCGCGACCGTCGCGATCGTCTGGGACAAGGTCGTGGCGACGGTGCAGGATCTCCCGGCCGACCTCGGCGTGACGACCATCGTGTCGGTGGACATGACCCGCGGGATGCCCGCGAGCAAGCGATTCGCCCTCCGCCTCCCCGTTCCCGCCGCCCGCAAGGCCCGCGAGCAGCTGACCGCGAAGGTCTCCGGCGCCGTCGCCTGGGAGTCGCTGGTGTCGTCCCGGCGGCTGAAGGCCTCCGTGCCGCGGCCGGAGCGCGACGACCTGGCGCTCATCCAGTACACCAGCGGCACCACCGGGCGCCCCAAGGGCGTCATGCTCAGCCATCTCAACCTCGCGGTCAACGCGGCGCAGGCGCGCGCGTGGGTGCCCGCGATCGAGCGCGGCACCTCGGTGGTCTACGCGGTCCTCCCGTTGTTCCACGCGTACGGGCTCACGCTCTGCCTGACCTTCGCCATGAGCATGGGGTCGCGGCTGGTGCTCTTCCCGAAGTTCGACCCCGACCTCGTGCTGGACGTCGTGAAGAAGCGGCCGGCGACCTTCCTGCCCGCCGTGCCGCCGATCTACGAGCGGCTGGTGCAGGCGGCCGAGAAGCGGAAGGTGTCGCTCTCCGGCATCGACATCGCGATCTCCGGCGCGATGAGCCTCCCGCAGACCATCGTCGACCTCTGGGAGTCGAAGACCGGCGGCTACCTGGTGGAGGGCTACGGCCTCTCCGAGTGCTCCCCGGTGCTGATGGCGAACCCGGTCGGCGCGACCCGCAAGGCCGGCACGGTCGGCCTCCCGCTGCCCGGCACCGAGCTGCGCGTCGCCGACCCGGAGGACCCGGCCGTCGACCGCGGGGTCGGCGAGGAGGGCGAGCTGCTCGCCCGCGGGCCGCAGGTGTTCTCCGGCTACTGGCGCAACGCCGACGAGACGGCCAAGGCGCTCACCGCGGACGGCTGGTTCCGCACCGGCGACATCGTGACGATGGACGAGGACGGCTTCGTGCGGATCGTCGACCGGATCAAGGAGCTCATCGTCACCGGCGGCTTCAACGTCTCCCCGACGGAGGTGGAGGACGCGCTGCGCACCTTCGAGGGAGTCGCGGACGTCGCCGTCGTCGGCCTCCCGCACCGCCGCGGCGGCGAGGACGTCGTCGCCGCCGTGGTCATGGAGCCGGGCGCGTCGTTCGACGAGGAGGCCATCCGCGCCTACGGCCGCGACTGCCTAACCGCCTACAAGGTGCCGAAGCACGTCGTGCAGGTGGACGAGCTTCCGCGCAGCATCGTCGGCAAGGTCATCCGCAGGAAGGTGCGCGACCAGCTCGTGGCGCAGCAGGAGGCCGCGGGGTCCTGAGCAGCTACCCGATGGGAAACACCAGCAGCGACCCCGTCGCCGTCGCGACCGTCTTGCCGCTCCCGTCCGTCACCACACCATCCGCGAACGCCACCCGGTTGCCCGGCTTGGTCACCGTCGCGCTGCAGGTGAGCGGGCCGCTGCCGGCGAACACCGGCCGCAGGTAGTTCACCTTGATCTCGATCGACGTGTAGCCCTGGCCCTGCGCCAGCGTCGACTGCACCGCGCAGCCGATCGCCGAGTCCAGCAGGGTGCACACCAGTCCGCCGTGCACCGTCCCGATCGGGTTGTAGTGCGACTCGTCGGGCTCGCAGACGAACACCGCCCGCCCGGTCTCGGCCTCCGTCAGCGTCATCCCCATCAGGTTCGCGATGGGCGGCGGCGGCAGCTCCCCCGCGATCATCTTGTGCAGGTACTCGAGGCCGCTCACCGTCGGCATGACGGCGACGCCCGGCGCCGGGTCCTCCCAGTGGACGGTTCGGCTGCGTTCGCTCACTCACTCCCCTTCCGCGGGAGGTCGGGGTCGGCCGGCGGGAGGTCCGCCGGCTCGTCGACCGCTTCGAGCGTATCCGCGTTGACCGGGGTCTGTCCTTCGGGGAGGTTGGAGAAGTCGGGCGCGATCACGGTCGCCGGCAGGCGCGATGCCACCGAGCCGAACACCGAGTCCGCGCCGACCACATCGGGGGCGAGCACGATGTCGTCGCTCCGGCGCGGCAGGGTGCGGCCCTTGAAGTAGTCGGGCCGGATGATCCGCCAGACGATCATCAGCACGACGCCGATCAGGATGCCGCCGATGCCGACGACGGCCTCCGCGCCGATGCCGAAGATGGTCACGTTCTTGCCCTTGTCGTCCGTCAGCCAGTCCGGGGCGGCGAACTGCACCACCCCGTAGATGAACACCGCGACGAGCATCAGGCCGCCGAGCAGCGGGAACAGCCCGCGCATGATCGCGTGCCGGAAGCTCGTGAACAGTGTGCGGCGGTAGTACCAGACGCAGGCGAACCCGGTGAGGCCGTAGTAGAACGCGATCATCAGGCCGAGCGAGCCGATCAGCGCTGTCAGCAGCGTGACGCTGATCGCGGTGAACAGCAGGTAGAAGGCCGCGGAGGCGATCCCCATGCCGACCGTCGACCAGGTGGGGGTCAGGAACTTCGGGTGGATCTTCGCGAACTTCTCGGGGATGGCCTTGTACACCGCCATCGAGAGGGTCGTACGCGCCGTCGGCAGGATCGTGGTCTGGGTGGAGGCCGATGCCGAGGTCAGGATCGAGAAGCCGAGCAACGTCAGCAGGATGGAGCCGAGCGGACCGCTGCCGAACAGCGTCGGGCCGATCGCCGAGAACACATCGGACGAGTTGGCCGGGTTGGCGAGGCCGATGCCCTTGTCGCCGACGCCGGCGAAGGCCACGGTGGCGACGGTGACGATCGCGTAGGTGGCGAGCAGGAGCAGGGTGCTGATGACGGCCGCGCGGCCCGGGGTCTTCTCGGGGTTCTTTGTCTCCTCGTTGATCGACACCGCGGTGTCCCAGCCCCAGTAGATGAAGATCGCGGTCAGCAGCGCGGGGGCGATGGTCTGACCGAAGTCGAGCGTGAACGGGTTGAACCACGACCACTGCGGGATCAGCGAGTACGGCTCGGCGTTGCCGGTGTAGACCTTCACCAGCGCGAAGGCCGCGAAGAAGATCAGGATGACGATCTCGAAGCCGAGCAGGACGTACTGCACGCGCGCCGACACCTCGATGCCGCGATAGCAGATCCAGGTCATCAGGGCGATCCAGATCAACCCGGCGATCGTCACGGCAACGTTGTTGTTGGCGAGCGCCGCGACGCCGGGGAGGCCGAAGCCGCCGATGAACGTGTACGAGTAACTGCCGGCGATCTGCGCCAGGTTGGACATCACGATCACGTCGGCGATGACGATGCCCCAGCCGCCCATCCAGCCGGTGATCGGGCCGAAGGCGCGCGCCGCCCAGGTGAAGGTCGTGCCGCAGTCCGGCTCCGCCTTGTTGAGCTCCTGGTACGCGACGGCGATCAGGTACATCGGGACGAACGCCAGCAGCACGATGCCGGGTGCCTTGACACCGGCGGCTAGCGTGCCGCCGACGACGATGAAGCCGAGGCTGGCAGCGAGGCTGTAGGCGGGGGCGGTGGAGGCGACGCCCACCACGACGCTCGACACCAAGCCGAGCGCGCCCCCCTTGAGACCCTTGTTACCGGCCTCGTCGGGCGCGGTTGGACGGGTGGATGTCATTGCAACACCTCCGGTGACTCGGGTCCGCTCCACGATGAGCGGGCCACCGGCCACAGAATAGCGGCGAACCGGCGCGAACAGGTTGCAGGTTCTCACAGACGCGCCGTGGGCCCTCGGCGGCTTCAGGCCTCCGTCGTCGCCGCGAGCCTCGCCAGGCGCCGCCGCGCGGCCAGCTCCGCCTGCGTCTGCGGCCCCAGCAGCACCTGCGCGCCGCCGAGCACGACCGCCGTCGCACGCCGGACGGGCAGCCGATCGGCGACCGGCAGCCCGAGAAGCGCGCGGTGCCGCGGCTCCAGTGTGGAGACCCCGGCGCGGAACAGGACCCGGTACGACGGCCGCAGCGTCCAGCGCAGCGGCGGCCGCCGGATGAAGCGCACGATCTCCTCCACCTCCGGGCCGCCCCGGAGCTCGCCCGCGTCGGTGGCCGCGTCGATCCTGGCGCGCAGGTCGGCGGCCGTGCGCGGCGGGTCGCCCACGCCCATCAGCTCGGCCGCGGTCGCCCACTCGTTCACGTACCCGTCCGCTCCGCCCGGGATCGGCGATCCCCAGCGCTCGTGCGCGGTGAGGAACGCGTCGGTGAAGGCCAGGTGCACCCACTCGGCCAGGTCGGGGTCGTTCGCGGTGTACGGGCGGGTGACGCCGTGGCCGTCGACGTAGCTGCCGTGGACGCGTTCGTGCAGTGTCTTCACCAGCTCCGAACCGGCGACGGCCTGGCCGCGGCTGCCGAAGGTGACCGTGTGGATCCATTGGATCGTGCCCGCCAGCCGCCCCAGCGGGTCCTCGCGGTACCGGGAGTGGTCACGCACGCCCGCCAGCGCGCCGGGATGCAGCGCCTGCAGCAGGAGGGCGCGAACGCCCGCGACGAGGGTCGGCATCCCGCCGTGCACCGTCCAGGCGGCGCCGCCGGCCGGGAAGAAGCCCGCGTCCTCGCCGTCCTCCAGCCGCAGCACCCAGCCCGGGACGCGGTCTGAGCGGCCGGAGAGCGTCTCGATCAGGTGCGACCGCACCGGGCCGAGGAGACGGTCGACGCCGGCTCCGGTCATCGCGGTGCGAACTCCTGACCGAGCCCGTCGATCACCTGCGCGGACGGGAGGTCGCCCAGCAGCCGCCCGGGAAGCAGGATCTTGGACCGGCGGACGCCCGAGCCGATGATGACCACGACGCCATCCGCGACCACCCGGGAGTCCACCAGCAGCGGCCACTCCGGCGGCAGCCCGATCGGGGTGATCCCGCCGTACTCCATCCCGGTCAACTCGACGGCACGCTCCATCGGCAGGAAGGACGCCTTGCGGACGTCGAGAAGGCGCTTCACGGTGCTGTTGACGTCGGCGCGGGTGGTGGCCAGCACGACGCAGGCGGCGATCCGCTCCACGCCCTCGCGCTTGCCGCCGACGACGACGCAGTTGGCGAGCGTGTCGGCGCTGAGGCCGAACTGCTCCTGCGTGGCCGCGGTGTCGGAGATGTCCGGGTCGATCTCGACCACGCCCACCTCATCGAGCCAGCCGAGGCCGGCGAGCGTCGCGAGGGTGGCCGGGGCCAGCAGGTCGGTGCGGGAGGAGGCCGGTGCGGTGGTCAGCCCGCCGAGTGTGAAGACGCCCATGCGCCTACGGTAGCGCGCGCCGCACATTCGTGCCGAATGTGGGTTTAGGCGCCCGCATTCGACACATTCGTGCCGAATCGCGTGTTCGCGGGCGCCGGTAATCGCGACATTCGTGCGGAATCGCGCCGCGGCAGCAGCGACCCGGCGAGGCTCCCGGCCTCGGTGTCGAGGGCGAGCAGGGTGAGCCCGCCCGCGAGCGCGAGCACAGGCGCGAGCGCCGCCGCCGTGGCGGCGGCGGCGCTCGCGACCCGCTCGATCAGGTCGTGCGCTCGGGGGGCGCCGCCTACTGCTAGGCCGGAGCGGACCGGATGGTCTACCCTGCTTTCTATGAATACGCTCACGAAAGCGTGGCGGGGACACCCCAGGGGCATCATCGCTGCTGCGGCGGCTGTCGTCGCGCTCGTCCTGCTCATCGTGACGGTGACGTATTCCGCGGCGCGCGCCGCCGAGGCGGACGCGCACGCCGCCTCCGTCAGCGCCGCGCAGCAGGCGGCGGTGGCCGACTCGCTCCGCCACGATCAGGGCGACTACCGCGACGCGCTCGGCGCGCGGCTCACGGCCGAGCAGCAGGCGCTGGCCGACCAGGCAGCCGCGGAGGCCGCGGCTGCGCAGGCCGCTGCCCAGCAGGCAGCAGCGCAGGCCAGCGGCGCGGCACCCGCCGGCCCCGGAACGACCGGCGATCAGTCGACGGCCGATCAGTCGAGCGGCGGCCAGTCGGCCGACTCGGCCCCCGCCGACACCCCGCCGACCGACGACGCCCTCGCCCAGTGCCCGCCGCCGAATGTCGCCCATGTGGACGGCGACGGGAACCTCCTGTACTGCGAGCCGTCCTGGCAGTGCGCGCAGCGCGACGACGACGGCACCTGCACCGCCTGGATGCTCTGAGCGCATCCCACGCGCGCACCGACTGCCGAGGGGCACGTTGTTGTCACTTAGGCGGGTCGTAAGTGACAACTATGTGCCCCTCGTGGGGCGGCAGGCGCTTACTGCGAGGCGCGCTCCAGCACCAGCTCGCGGACGCGGGCGGCGTCCGCCTGGCCCTTCATCGCCTTCATGACGGCGCCGATGACCGCGCCGGCGGCCTGCACCTTGCCGTCGCGGATCTTCTCCAGCACGTCGGGCTGCGCCGCGAGCGCCTCGTCGATGGCCGCGATCAGCGCGCCGTCGTCGGAGACGACCGCGAGCCCGCGGGCGTCCACGACCTCCTGCGGAGCGCCCTCGCCTGCGACGACACCCTCCAGCACCTGGCGGGCCAGGCGGTCGGTGAGGGTGCCCTCCTCGACCAGGGCCGCGAGTTCGGCGACGTGCTTCGGGCTGACCAGCGTACCGGCCGGGACGCCCTGCGCGTTCGCGAGGCGGGCGATCTCGCCGGTCCACCACTTGCGGGCCGCGGCCGGGGTCGCGCCGGCGGCGATGGTCGCCTCCAGCTCGTCCAGCAGCTCGGCGTTGTCGACGTCCTGGAACTCCAGGGCGGTGAAGCCCCACTCGGCGGTCAGGCGCTTGCGGCGGGCGGCCGGCGCCTCCGGGAGCGTGCCGCGCAGCTCCTCGACCCACTCTCGGCTCGGCGCGACGGGCACCAGGTCGGGCTCCGGGAAGTACCGGTAGTCGTCGGCGTCCGACTTCGGACGGCCGGCGGAGGTGGTGCCGGTGTCCTCGTGCCAGTGCCTGGTCTCCTGCGTGATCGTGCCGCCGGCGTCGAGGATCGCCGCCTGGCGCTGGATCTCGTAGCGGACCGCGCGCTCGATCGAGCGCAGCGAGTTCACGTTCTTGGTCTCGGTGCGGGTGCCGAGCGTCGAGGAGCCGCGGCGGCGGAGCGACACGTTCGCGTCGCAGCGGACGTTGCCCTCCTCCATGCGCGCGTTCGAGACGCCGAGCGCCTTCACCAGGTCGCGGATGGCGCGCACGTAGGTGCGGCCGACCTCCGGGGCGTCAGCCTCCGCGCCCTCGATCATCTTGGTGACGATCTCCACGAGCGGGACACCGCCGCGGTTGAAGTCGACCAGCGAGTAGTCGGCGCCCTGGATGCGGCCGGTGGCGCCGCCGACGTGCGTCAGCTTGCCGGCGTCCTCCTCCATGTGCGCGCGCTCGATCTGGATGGTCAGCTCGCGGCCGCCCTCCAGCTCGATCGTGACCTCGCCGTCGTGGGCGATCGGCTCGTCGTACTGGGAGGTCTGGAAGTCCTTCGCCAGATCGGGGTAGAAGTAGTTCTTCCGCGCGAACCGGCTCGACTCGGCGATGTCGCAGCCGAGCGCCAGGCCGAGGCGGATGCTCGACTCGATCGCCTTCTCGTTGACCTGCGGGAGGCCGCCGGGCAGGCCCAGGCAGGTCGGGCAGGTGTTCGTGTTCGCGCCGGAGCCGAACTCGTTCGCGCAGCCGCAGAACATCTTGGTCGCGGTGTTCAGTTCGACGTGCACCTCGAAGCCGAGCACCGGCTCGAACAGCTCGAGGGCCTTGTCGTAATCCATCAGTTCGGCCGTGGCCATCAGACCGCTCCCTCTTCGCTCGCGAACATCTCGGTGGCGCTCAGGTCGGGCGCCTGGCTCAGCAGGCTGCCGCCCCACTGGTCCTCCAGGAGCCGCTCGAGCGCGGCACCGATCGTGTACAGCCGGGCGTCGGCGCGGGCCGGCGTCATGAGCTGCATGCCAACCGGGAGGCCGTCCTCCGGCGCCAGCCCGATCGGGAGGCCCATGCCGGGCACGCCCGCGAGGTTCGCCGGGATGGTGGTGATGTCGTTGAGGTACATCGCCATCGGGTCGGCCAGCTTCTCGCCGAACTTGAACGCCGTGGTCGGCGCGCTCGGGCTGACCAGCACGTCCACCTTCTCGAACGCGGCGGAGAAGTCGTGCTGGATGAGCGTGCGGACCTTCTGGGCCGAGCCGTAGTAGGCGTCGTAGTAGCCGGCGCTCAGCGCGTAGGTGCCGAGGATGATGCGGCGCTTGACCTCGGTGCCGAAGCCGGCGTCGCGGGTCGCGGCCATCACGCGCTCGACGGTGACGGGGCCGTCCTCCGGGTTCACCCGCAGGCCGAAGCGCACCGAGTCGAAGCGGGCCAGGTTGCTGGACGCTTCGGCCGGTAGGATCAGGTAGTAGGCGGCGACCGCGTACTCGAAGCTCGGGGCGTCGACCTCCACGATCTCGGCGCCCGCGCCCTCCAGAAGCGCCAGCGCCTCCACGAAGCGCTGCGTGACGCCGGCCTGGAAGCCCTCGCCGTTCAGCTCGCGGACGACGCCGACGCGTACGCCCTTCAGGGCGCCGTCGCGCAGGCCCGCTCGGGCGGCATCGGCCATCGACGGCCAGGTGTCGGTCAGTGAGGTCGAGTCGAATTTGTCGTGGCCCGCGATCACGTCGTGCAGCAGACCGGCGTCGAGCACGCTGCGGGAGACCGGGCCGACCTGGTCGAGCGAGCTGGCCAGCGCGATCGCGCCGTACCGGCTGACGCCGCCGTAGGTCGGCTTGACGCCCACCGAGCCGGTGACGGCGGCGGGCTGGCGGATCGACCCGCCGGTGTCGGAGCCGAGCGCGAAGGGCGCCTCGAATGCGGCGACGGCCGCGGCCGAGCCACCTCCGGAGCCGCCGGGGATGCGCTCCAGGTCCCACGGGTTGCGGGTGGGGCCGTACGCGGAGTGCTCGGTGGAGGAGCCCATCGCGAACTCGTCCATGTTGGTCTTGCCGAGCGGCACCAGGTCGGCCTCGCGCAGCTTGCGGACGACGGTCGCGTCGTAGGGCGGGATCCAGCCCTCGAGGATGCGCGAGCCGGAGGTCGACGGCATGTCGTGGGTGGCGAGCACGTCCTTGATCGCGACGGGGACGCCGGCCAGCGGGCCGAGCGGGTCGCCCGCGGCCCGGCGGCCGTCGATCTCGGCGGCGGTACGGACGGCGTTCTCGCCCGCGACGTGCAGGAACGCGTGCACGTCGGCGTCGACCGACTCGATGCGGTCGAGGTGGGCACGGGTGGCCTCCACCGAGGAGACCTCGCGCGTGGCGAGCAGGTCGGCGAGGGTCGCGGCGGAGAGCCTGGTCAGATCCGTCATGCTTACTCCTCGTCCAGGATGGTGGCGACCTTGAAGCGGTCGCCCTCGCGCTCGGGGGCGCCGGAGAGCGCCTGTTCGACGGTCAGCGACGGGCGCACCACGTCGGACCGGAACACGTTGGTGAGCGGGAGCGGGTGGCTCGTCGCGGGGACGTCGGGACCTGCGACCTCCTGCACCTTGGCGACCGCCTCGACGATCTGGCCGAGCTCGCTCGTGAGGCTCTCGATCTCTTCCGGGCTGAGGTCGATCCTGGCGAGGCTCGCCAGGTGCGCGACCTGTTCTGCGCTGATTTCGGACATGCGTCTCCGTCGTGGTGTCTGAGTGGGCTGAGTCAATTCTAGGGTGACCACGCCTGCCCGCGCCCGCCTCCGGAACGCCCGGAGGACGACCTCCGCCACGGGGCTAGCTGAGGACGCGGCCGCCCTGGTCGATGCCGATCAGCGCGAGGTTGCGCATGCACTCGGTCCCCGCGGTGAAGTACTCGTTGTGGCCGCTCGAACCGGAGAGGCTCTTGCGGGTGATCGGGTCGGTCGCGCCGCCGACCCCCATCTTCTTCGCACCGTAGGAGGGCGCCCCCGGGTCGCTGCCGAAGAACGCGCTGTTGACGATCGGGTCCATCGACGCCTTGCCGACGTACACGTTGCCGCCGCGGACGCCGAGCTGGTGCACCGACTGGGCGTCGGAGCCCGGCGACCCCATCAGCGCGAGCGCGTCCACGGTGACGGTGCCCTTCTCGAGCGCGAGCAGCGCAGCGGTCGAGCCGTACGAGTGGGCGAGCACGCTCACGTACGGCGGGTCGGTCTGGCGCAGCGACTGGAGGCCGATCAGCGTGCGCTCCAGGCTGTCGGCGCCCTGCTTGGCGAGGTCCATGCCGCCGATGTTCGTCAGCACGGGGGTCTGGTAGCCGATCCACGCCACGACCGCGACGCCGGGGGCCGCGCTATGCGATCGGGAGCCGAGGAAGCGTTTGAGGAAGCCGGTCTCCTGCGAGTAGAGGTCCTGGGCGACGCCGGCCCAGCTCACCACCTGCTCCCCCACCGCCATGTACATGCCGGGCACGAGCACGCTCACGTAGCGCGCCGTGCGGAGGTCGCCGACGACGATCGCGGCCCTGGCGTCCGCCGACGTGTCGAGCGCGACCAGGGTGCGTCTGACGCCGTCCTTCTTCTTCAGCGCCGTCTCGACGTTGCCGAGCGTCGTGAGCTGGCGCTTGAGGGTGACCCGCTCGGTCGTGCCGCGCTCGGTGCGCAGGTCGGACTTCGCGGAGGCGATGGTGCGGTCCAGGTCGAGCACGTTCGCCTTGCCGCGGATGTCGTACGGGACGCCCTCCAGGTTGCCGATCACATGCGGCGCGAACTTCACGAGCTCGGCCTGCCGGGCGGGGTCGAGGAGCTTCCACAGTTGGCTGACGTCCTTCGCCGCCGGCGGGCTGGTCAGCAGCCGGTTCAGGTCGGAGACGTGTGCGCCGAGGAACCCGGGCAGCGCGGCGGGGTCGACCGCGCGGATCGAGTCGAAGACGGCCGCGGCGCTCGGGCCGGAGATCCCGGCTCCCGCCGGGCCGGAGCTGGCCGGCGCGTCGCCGATGGCCGCCGGCGCGGGCTGCGCGAGCGCTTCCACCTGCGCCGCCTGCGCAGTGTCGGCAGGCATGAAGAAGGCCCCGGTCAGTCCTGTGACGACCGAGGTGACGATGGAAGCTGTTGCAAAGCCGACCAGCACTCCGTCCGGGTCCCTCCGAGAGCGAGCGAGCTAAGCCCTTGCGTGCACCGGGCGAGCGCACACCACGACTCTAGCCGCATCCGGGGGGTGGACGGATGGACGTTCTACCCCCGATTCAGGGGGATAACTTGTGGTCTGTCCACAAAGTGACGGACTAGTTCTCCAGCCCGGAGGGGCCCTTCTCGACAAGGATCGCGAACTGGGCGGCGTCGATGACGCGCACCCCCAGTTCTTCCGCCTTGGCGAGCTTAGACCCCGCACCGGGACCCGCGGCGACGAAGTCGGTCTTCTTGGACACGCTGGAGGCCGCTTTCCCGCCCGCGGAGATGATCGCCTCCTGTGCGCCCTCGCGCGTGAAGCCCTCCAGCGAGCCCGTGGCGACGACGGTCAGTCCCGCGAGGACGCCGCCCGCGTCGGCCTGCGCGCCGGGCCCGGCGTGACCCGGAGTGGCGAACTGCACGCCGTCGGCCGCCCAGCGCTCGATGATCTCGCGGTGCCAGTCGACCTCGAACCAGGCGAGCACCGCGTCGGCGATGATGCCGCCGACGCCGTCGACCGCGGCGAGCTCCTCCCGGGAGGCGCCGCGGATGGCGTCGAGCGAGCCGAAGTGGTCGGCCAGCGCGCGGGCGGCGACCGGGCCGACGTGCCGGATGTTGAGCGACACGAGGATGCGCCAGAGCGGCTTCGTGCGGGCGGCGGCGAGGTTCGCGAGCAGCTCCAGCGCGTTCTTGGAGGGAACGTACAACTCGTCGCCGTCGAACTCCGCGGCATCGGGGTGGAACGGTCCGTCCTTCTTCTGGCGACGACGGCGGAACGGTGTGTCCACCTTCTCAGCGCCGGAATCCGTCAGCTTCGGCAGCCCGGTCTCCGAGTCGCGGACGACCACCTCGATCGGGAACAGCTCCCGCACGGTCAGCCCGAACAGCCCGGCCTCGGTCGGCAACGGCGCCGTCTCCGGGAAGCGCGGCTGGGTGAGCGCCGCGGCCGCGACCTCCCCCAGCGCCTCGATGTCGAGCCCGCCACGCGAGCCGATGTGCTCCACGCGGCCGCGCACCTGCGCGGGGCAGAACTCGGAGTTGGGGCAGCGGAGGTCGATGTCGCCCTCCTTGGCCGGCGCCAGCTTGGTGCCGCACTCCGGGCAGTTCTCCGGCATCACGAAGGCGCGCTCGGTGCCGTCGCGCAGCTCGACCACCGGGCCGAGGACCTCCGGGATGACGTCGCCGGCCTTGCGCAGGACGACCGTGTCGCCGATGAGCACGCCCTTCGCCTTCACGACGTCCTGATTGTGCAGCGTCGCCTGGCGCACCTCGGAGCCGGCGACGCGCACCTTCTCCATCACCGCGAACGGCGTCGCCCGGCCGGTGCGGCCGACGCTGACGACGATGTCGAGCAGCTTGGTGTTGACCTGCTCCGGCGGGTACTTGTAGGCGATCGCCCAGCGGGGAGCCCGGGAGGTCGCGCCCAGCTCGTCGTGCAGCGCCAGCTCGTCCACCTTGATGACGATGCCGTCGATCTCGTGCTCGACGCTGCCGCGGTGCTCGCCGAAGTAACGGATGAACTCATCCACCTCGGCGACCGTGCCGAGGACGCGGTAGTGGCTGGAGGTCGGCAGACCCCAGGAGCCGAGCAGCTCGTAGACCTGCGACTGGGCGTCGACCGGCGGGTTCCGCCACGCGCCGATGCCGTGCACGAGCATGTGCAGGCGGCGCAGCCGGTCGCGCATGAGCGCGAGCTGGGCGGCGTTCTTGCCCTCGGCCTTCTGGCGCAGCGAGCCGCTGGCGGCGTTGCGGGCGTTCGCGAAGACGCGCTCGCCGGCCTCCTGCTGGTGGGCGTTCAGCTCGTCGAACTGGGCGACGGGGAAGAACACCTCGCCGCGCACCTCCACCAGCGACGGGAACGGGCCGTCGCCGGCGAGCCGCTGCGGGATGGCCGGGATCAGCCGGATGTTCTCGGTGACGTCCTCCCCCACGACGCCGTCGCCGCGGGTGGCCGCCGAGACCAGCACGCCGTTCTCGTAGCGGAGGTTGATCGCGAGGCCGTCGATCTTGAGCTCGCAGAGGTAGTCGACCCGGCGGCCGGCGTCGCGCTCCACCTTGGCGGCCCACGCCTCGAACTCCTCCAGTGAGAACACGTTGTCGAGGCTGAGCATCCGCTCAGCGTGCTCCACGGGCGCGAACAGCGTCGTCTGGGCGCGGCCGCCGACGGTCTGGGTGGGGCTGTCCTGGCTCTGCAGCTCGGGGTGCAGGCGCTCCAGCTCTTCGAGGCGCCGCAGCATGCGGTCGTACTCCTCGTCGCTGACGAGCACGGTGTCGCGCTCGTAGTACGCGTCGCGCAGCTCGAGGATGCGGGTGGTCAGGTCCTGGGCCTCCGCGCGCGCGTGCGCGTCCTGCTCGTCAGTCACCCCGCAAGCATATTCACCCCCACCGACGCCGCCGCAGCCAACGGAGGACATCCACCCCGACTCCCGCCCGAATGCCGGCTACCGGAGGACATCCACCCCCACCCGGCCCCAATCTCCTCCGTTACCGACATAACCGCCGTCGCCAACGGAGGACATCCGGCCCCCGCAGCCCCCAATCTCCTCCGTTACCGACACCCACCGCCGTCGGCAACGGAGGACATTCGGTGTCGGCAGTGCCCGATCTCCTCCGTTACCTGCCGACACGCCGAGCGCGCGGGCGGATGTCCTCCGTTGCCGACGGGTCAGGCGGCGGAGACGGTGCGGTCGATCGTGGTCTGGCCGAGGACGCGGGTGCCGACGTAGACGACGGCGGTCTGGCCGGGGGCGACGCCGTTCAAGGGCTCGTCAGGGCGGACGACGAGCTCGCCGTCGCGCACCTGGGCCACGGCAGGCACCGGGTCCGCGTGTGCGCGGATCTGCACGTCGCACGCGAATGCCGTCTCCGGCGCGAGCGGAGCCTCCCCGGCCCAGGTGTAGCGCGAGCCGGCGATCTCGGCGATGTCGAGCGCCTCCTTCGGGCCGACGACCACCGTGTTGTCCTTCGGCCGGACCTCCAGCACGAAGCGCGGGCGGCCGTCCGGCGACGGGTAGCCGATGTTGAGGCCCTTGCGCTGGCCGACGGTGTAGGCGTGCGCGCCCTCGTGCGAGCCGAGCCGGTTGCCCTCGCGGTCCAGGATGTCGCCCTCCGCCGCGCCGACGTGCTCGGCCAGCCAGCCGCGGGTGTCGCCGTCGGGGATGAAGCAGATGTCGTGCGAGTCCGGCTTGTTGGCGACACTCAGGCCGCGCTCGGCCGCCTCTGCGCGCACCTCCGCCTTGGAGGGGGTCGCGCCGAGCGGGAACATCGCGTGCGCGAGCTGGTCGGCCGTGAGGACGCCGAGCACGTACGACTGGTCCTTGGCCCACGCGCTCGCGCGGTGCAGCTCGCGGTTGCCGTCGGCATCGGTCAGGATGCTCGCGTAATGGCCCGTGCACACGGCGTCGAAGCCGAGGTCGAGCGCCTTCTCCAGCAGCGCGGCGAACTTGATGCGCTCGTTGCAGCGCATGCACGGGTTGGGGGTGCGGCCGGCCGAGTACTCGGCGATGAAGTCGTCGACCACGTCGAGCTTGAACCGCTCGGAGAAGTCCCAGACGTAATACGGGATGCCGATGATGTTCGCGGCGCGCTGGGCGTCCATCGAGTCTTCGATGGTGCAGCAGCCGCGGCTGCCGGTGCGCAGCGTTCCGGGCATCCGGCTGAGCGCGAGGTGCACCCCGACGACGTCGTGCCCGGCCTCCACGGCGCGCGCAGCGGCCACGGCGGAATCGACGCCGCCACTCATCGCTGCCAGAACTCGCACCCGAGGAGTCTACGCCGTGGCGCCTGAGCGGCTCCCGGGCGTGCGCTCGGCCAGGCCGGCGCGGGCGGCCTGGGCGTACGCGGCCGGGAGCGCCGCGAGCAGCGCATCCACATCCGCCTCGTCGGAGCTGCGGCCGAGCGTGAAGCGCAGCGCGCTGCGCGCCTCCTGCTCGCTGCGCCCCATCGCCAGCAGCACATGCGACGGCTCGGGGATGCCCGCCGTGCAGGCCGCACCCGTGGAGACCGAGAGCCCGGCGAGGTCCAGCAGGAACAGCAACGAGTCGCCCTGCGCGCCGGGAAAGACGAAGTGGGCGTTCGAAGCCACCCGGTCGCCGCCCGACGGCTCAGCGCCGCTCGCGGGCTCTGGGCCGCTCAGCACCGCCGCGGGAACGGCCTCCCGCACCCCGCGGATCAGCCGGTCGCGCAGCCCGGCGAGCCTGCGGGCCTCCTCGACCCGCTCGGCCTCCGCGGCGAGCGCCGCCGCCGCGAAGGCGACGGCCGCTGCGACGTCCTGGGTCCCGGAGCGCACCTGGCGCTGCTGCCCGCCGCCGTGGATGAGCGGGACCACGGCGGAGCGCCGCCCGAGGACGAGCGCGCCGATCCCGACCGGTCCACCGATCTTGTGCGCGGAGACGCTGAGGGCGTCGACGCCCAGGTCGGCGAAGGAGATCGGCAGATGGCCGTACGCCGCGACCGCGTCCACATGGACGGGGACCCCGGCGTCGCGCGCGAGTGCCGCCAGCGCCGCGACCGGCTGGATGGTCCCCACCTCGTTGTTCACGGCGAGGAAGGTCAGCAGCGCGACATCGGACGACGACACCAGCGCAGACTCGACGACGGCCGGGAGTACCCGCCCCTCCGGGTCGAGCGGCAGCCATTGCGCCCGCGCCCCCTCCGCGCGCTCCAGCCACTCCACCGCGTCGACCGTCGCGTGGTGCTCCCCGCCCGGCGCCAGGATGCGCGGATGCGCAGCGCCGGCGTTCCGGGCCCAGTACAGCCCCTTGATCGCGAGGTTGATCGCCTCCGTGCCCCCGGAGGTGAAGACCACTTCGATCGGGTCGCAGCCCAGCGTCGACGCGACCGCCTCGCGGGCCTCCTCCAGCATCCGCTTGGCCTGTTGGCCCTGGCTGTGGATGCTCGACGGGTTGCCGACGAGCCCCAGGGCGTCCGTGAAGGCGGCGATCGCCTCCGGGCGCATGGGGGTGGTTGCGGCGTGGTCGAGGTAGACGGGCACCGAGGCCTCCTCCGGGTGCGGCGCGGTGTGGTCCTACTCTAGAACGCATGACGTCCGCCGATCCTCTGCGCAACCTGGGTGTACGAATCGGTCCGCACGGCGGTGAGCTGCGGGTGTACTCCGAGCACGCCGACGCGATGGAGCTGCTGCTGTTCCACCGCGACGACCCGGACTGGCGGACCAAGACCGTGCAGATGGTCAAGGACGCCAACAACGTCTGGATGGGCCGCTCCCGGAGTCTGCAGGTCGGCAGCCTGTACGCGATCAACGTCTCCGGTCCCTCCGGTCCGCAGAACATGTTCAACCCGGAGACGCTGCTGATGGACCCGTACGCCAAGGGTCTGACCCGCGTCGGCGCGGAGGAGTGGCGCTCGACCGTGGTCTCCGACGGCTTCGACTGGGGGGACTCCCGCAAGCCGGGCATCCCGCTGGATCACACCGTGGTCTACGAGGCCCACGTCCGCGGCATCAGCCGGCAGAACCCGGACGTGCCGGAGGACCTTCGCGGCACCTACGCCGGGCTCGCCCACGAGTCCACCATCGGCTACCTGAAGCACCTCGGCGTCACCGCAGTGGAGCTGCTCCCGGTGCACGCGTTCACCTCCGAGCAGCGCCTCATCCGCGAGGGCCTGACCAACTACTGGGGCTACAACTCGCTCAACTTCTTCAGCCCGCACGCCCCGTACGCCACTCGTGCCGCCCAGGCAGCCGGCCCGGAGGCCGTGCTGGTGGAGTTCAAGGGGATGGTGAAGCTGCTGCACGAGGCGGGCATCGAGGTGATTCTCGACGTGGTCTACAACCACACCGCCGAGGAGGGCATCGGCGGCCCGCGCACCAGCCTGCGCGGCATCGACAACGCCACCTACTACCGGCAGGACGCGAACGGCGTCTACATCGACGTCACCGGCTGCGGCAACACGGTGGACTTCGGGCATCCGGTCCCGCAGCGCCTGGTGCTCGACTCGCTGCGCTACTGGGCGCAGGAGGTGCAGATCGACGGCTTCCGGTTCGACCTCGCCGTCACCCTGGGCCGCGGGGAGGACGCCTCCTACAGCCGCGACCACCCGCTCATCAACGAGATGCTGAGCGACCCGGCGCTCGCCGACGTCAAGCTCATCGCCGAGCCGTGGGATGTCGGCATCGGCGGCTGGCAGACCGGGAACTTCCCCGGCCGCCCGGACCGTAAGGATGGCACTGAGACCACCGACGGCACCTGCGGCAGGGACGGCTGGTCCGAGTGGAACGACCGCTACCGCGACCGGGTCCGCAACTTCTGGCTGGCCGACATCGCCGAGGCGCGGCGCAACGGCCAGGCCCCGATCGGCATCGGCGGCTTCGCCACCCGGCTGGCGGGCTCCTCCAACACGTTCTCGCCCGAGCGCGGCCCGCTGGCCTCCATCAACTTCGTCACCGCGCACGACGGCTTCACCATGGCCGACCTCACCGCGTACAACGTCAAGCACAATCTCGGCAACGGCGAGGACAACCGCGACGGCACCGACAACAACCGCTCGTTCAACCACGGCGCGGAGGGTCCGACGCTGGATGAGCGCGTCCTGCTCGACCGGCACAAGGCGATGCGCAACCTGATGGGCACGCTGCTGCTCTCCGCCGGGGTGCCGATGATCACGGCGGGCGACGAGTTCGGTCGCAGCCAGCGCGGCAACAACAACGCCTACTGCCAGGACAGCGAGCTCACCTGGATGAGCTGGCTGCGCACCCGGGAGCAGCGGGAGATACTCGACACCACCCGCCGCCTGCTGGAGCTGCGCCGCGAGAACCCGGCGCTGCGCCCGAGCCGGTTCGCCGTCTACGGCGAGACCACCCCGAACGCCAGCCACATGGACTGGTTCGACGCCACCGGCGCGCTCATGGACGACGAGGACTGGAACTCCCCCGAGAACCGCACCCTGCAGTACCTGGCGGCCTCCACGCCCGACAAGGAGCAGTTCAACCGCGTGCTCCTCATCGTGCACGGCGTGGAGGACGACGTGGAGGTCTCCCTCCCGGTCGCGCCGGGCGTGGAGTCGTACCAGCTGCTCTGGGACAGCGCGACCGAGGTGCCGATCCTGGAGGACGGGGTCGAGGTCCCGCCGGGCAGCACGCGCCTGGTCGGCGGCACCTCGATGCAGCTCTACCGGGCGAACGGTCCGCGCGTCGAGATGACGGCAGGGGCCTGATGTCGAAGCGCCCGGCCTCGGCCGGTACGCCCGCCACGGTTGCGCTCGCAGCCGCGGCGATCCCCTTCGCCGTGCACGCCTACGAGCACGATCCGGCCGCGCCCTCCTTCGGCCTGGAGGCCGCCGACGCGCTGGGAGTGGAGCCGGACCGGGTGTTCAAGACCCTGCTGGCCGACACCGAGCTCGGGCTCGTCGTCGGCGTCGTGCCGGTGACCGCGATGCTCGACCTCAAGGCGCTCGCCGCCGCGGTCGGCGCGAAGCGCGCGGTGATGGCCGACCCCGCCGTCGCCGAGCGGCGGACCGGCTATGTCGTCGGCGGCATCTCCCCCATCGGCCAGAAGACAAGGCACGTCACGGTCGTGGACGAAACCGCGCAGCTCTTCGACACGGTGTTCGTCTCGGGAGGCCGCCGCGGCCTCGACCTCGAGCTCGCGCCAGACGCTCTCGTCGCCGCCACGGGCGCCAGTTACGCGCCGATCGCGCGAACGAACTGACAGGACACGCCGCCTCGGCTCGGGCCGAGACGGCGTGTCCTGTCAGGGAGATCGTCAGGCGGCCGCGACCAGGCCGAGCTCGGCCGCGGACAGCAGGAGGTCGTTGACCGGCACGACGCGGACGGTGTAACCGAACGAGCCGGCCCAGGTCAGGGTCACGCCGCCGGAGAACTCGTGCGCGACCGACGGGTCGGCGCCGGGGATGTCGCGGTCGAGCGTCAGCCGCTCGTAGTGCACGCCGGTCAGGTCGTCGCCGTCGTAGCTGCGGCCGTAGACCAGCTGCACCTCCACGTCCTCCGGGCTCAGGCCGTTCAGGTGCACGAGGGCGCGCACCCGGAGCTGGTCGCCCACCTGCGGCACATCGTCGAGGCCGCCCGCGTCGACGTGGGCCACGTTCACGCCGGGCCACGCCGATCGCACGCGATTTTTCCAGTCGGCGAGCTCGCGGGCGTCGCGGTAGTCGTCGGCGCTCAGCCGCTTCTCGTTGGCGGCGGCCGGGATGTAGAGCCGCTCCACGTACTCGCGCACCATCCGCTCGGCGCTCAGCGGGGAGGACAGCGTCGCGAGCGTGTGCCGGATCTGGCCGACCCAGGTCTCCGGCACGCCGTCGCCGTCGCGGTCGTAGAACCGCGGCGCGATCAGGTGCTCGATCAGGTCGTACATCGCCTCGGCCTCCAGCGCGTCGCGCTCGGCGCCGTCGCCCGCGGCGTCGGCGGACGGGATCGCCCAGCCGTTCTCGCCGTCGTAGAACTCGTTCCACCAGCCGTCCAGGATGGACAGGTTGAGCCCGCCGTTCAGCGCCGCCTTCATGCCCGAGGTGCCGCAGGCCTCCAGCGGCCGCAGGGGGTTGTTCAGCCAGACGTCCGTGCCCGGGTAGAGCAGCTGGGCCATGCCGATGTCGTAGTCCGGCAGGAACACCATCCGCGAGCGGATCTCCGGCTCCGAGGCGAACTGCACCAGCTTCTGGATGAGCCGCTTGCCTTCGTCGTCGGCCGGATGCGACTTGCCCGCGATCACGAACTGCACCGGGCGCTCCGGGTGCAGCAGGATGTTCCGCAGCCGCTCCGGGTCGTGCAGCATCAGGGTCAGCCGCTTGTAGGTCGGCACGCGCCGGGCGAAGCCGATGGTGAGCACGTTCGGGTCGAGGAGGTCGCTGATCCAGACCGGCGCGATCCCGCCCGGGTTCTGCGCCTCCCAGGCCGCGGCGACGCGGTGCCTGGCGTCCTTGACCAGCTGCTCGCGCATCCGGGTGCGCACGCTCCACAGGTCGAGGTCGCTCACCGCGCCGCGGTTCCCCCAGTCGGCGTGCGTGGTGTCGTCGGTGCCGAGCCGCTCCATCGCGAGGGAGCGCAGCATCGGGTCGGTCCAGGTCGGCGCGTGGACGCCGTTGGTCACCGAGTCGATCGGCACCTCCGGGCTGTCGAACCCGGGGAACAGTCCGCCGAACATCTGCCGGCTGACCTCGCCGTGCAGACGGGAGACCCCGTTGGCGTGCTGGCCGAGGCGGAGGCCCATGACGGCCATGTTGAACACGGCCTCGGAGCCGCCCGGGTAGTCCTCCGCGCCGAGCGCGAGCACCTGGGCCGGCTCGACCCCCGGCAGCAGCGCCGTGGAGAAGTAGCGCTCGACCAGCGGCCGGTCGAACCGGTCGATGCCGGCGGGGACGGGCGTGTGCGTGGTGAACACCGTGCCGGCGCGCACCACCTGAAGGGCCTGGTCGAACGTCAGCCCCTCGCCGATCAGGTCCGAGATGCGCTCCAGGCCGAGGAAGCCGGCGTGCCCTTCGTTGGTGTGGAACACCTCGGCCTCCGGCGCGCCGGTGAGCCCGGTCCACGCCTTCACGGCGCGCACGCCGCCGATGCCGAGCAGCAGCTCCTGCAGCAGCCGGTGCTCGCCGCCTCCGCCGTAGAGCCGGTCGGTCACCGAGCGCAGGCTCTCGTCGTTCTCGGGGATGTCGGTGTCCAGCAGCAGCAGGGTCACCCGTCCGACCGCCGCCTGCCAGACCCGGGCGCGCAGCTCGCCGGCCGGCAGGGCGAGCGTGATCTGCACCGGCGCTCCGTCCGGGTCGCGCAGGACGCTCAGCGGGAGCCCGTCCGGGTCGAGCGCCGGGTAGCTCTCGACCTGCCAGCCGTCCGGCGTGATCGCCTGCGCGAAGTAGCCGGAGCGGTAGAACAGGCCGACCGCGACCAGCGGGGCGCCGAGGTCGCTCGCGGCCTTGAGGTGGTCGCCGGCGAGGATGCCGAGGCCGCCGGAGTACTGCGGCAGCGTGGAGGCGATGCCGAACTCCGGCGAGAAGTAGGCGATGGTCGCCGGCGCCGAGCCGTCGAGCGACTGGTACCAGCGCGGGTCGCGGATGTAAGCGCGCAGCTCATCGCGGACGTGGTTCGCCCAGTCGACGTAGCCGGGGTCGGCGGCGAGCTCGGCGAGCCTCGCCGGTTCGACCGAGCCGAGCAGCGCGATGGGATCGTGCTCCACCTCCTGCCAGAGCTCCGGAGAGATGCGGGCGAACAGCTCCTTGGTCGGCTCATGCCAGGACCAGCGGAGGTTGCCTGCGATCTCCTCCAGTGCGGAGAGGGTCTCGGGGAGGACTGCGCGGACGGTGAATCTACGGATGGCCTTCACTCGCACGAGCATAGACGCGCCTCGTGACGGGAGTGTTAATGCGGGCTCATGACGAAAGAGCGAATGAGTGTACGGTCGGCATGTGGCAAAGAGCGCAGCGACCAAATCATCAGCCGCCGCAGCACCGGAGGCGCCGGCAGCCGTCGAGCCGGCACCCGTACAGACGGCACCCGAGTACGAGCCCTTGCTCCCCCGGCTCCCGATCCTGGGGCTTTCGCCCCAGGTGGACGAGGGCCACTGGGCCGCGTCCGCGTTCAGCGGCGAGGTCGTCCCGTTCCGGGCCACCGCCTTCCGCGAGGGGCACGACCGGATCGGCGTCGACCTGATCCTGCTCGACCCGTCGGGCAACCAGCTGGAGCACCACATGCGGCCGCTCGCCCCCGGCACCGACCGGTGGGGCGTCGAGGTCCAGCTCGAGGAGGAGGGCCTCTGGCGCTACCGCGTCCAGGCCTACGCCGACGAGTACGCCACCTGGCGGCACAACGCCGAGGTGAAGGTGCCGGCCGGCGTCGACGTCGAGCTGATGCTGACCACCGGACGCGACCTGCTGGAGGAGGCCGCGACCGACAAGCGCCGCAGCACCGCGGAGCGCCGCCACCTGTCCGAGGCCGCCCGGGTCGTCGGCGACACCGACCGCGGCGTGGACGAGCGCTTCCAGGCGGCGGTGGACGACCGGATCCGCCGCATCCTCACCGAGCGACCCGTCGTCGCCCTGCCGTCGCTGTCGCCGACGCGCGCCATCCTGGTGGAGCGCACCCGCGCGGGAGTCGGCAGCTGGTACGAGTTCTTCCCGCGCTCGGAGGGCGCCAAGCGCGCCGCCGACGGCAGCTGGCAGTCCGGCACGTTCCGTACCGCCGCCAAGCGCCTCCCCGAGGTCGCGGCCATGGGCTTCGACGTGGTCTACCTGCCGCCCATCCACCCGATCGGCCGCACCTTCCGCAAGGGGCCGAACAACTCGCTCGACGCCGGGCCGAACGACCCCGGCTCGCCCTGGGCCATCGGCGGACCGGACGGCGGCCACGACGCCATCCACCCCGACCTCGGCACCGAGAAGGACTTCGCCTTCTTCCTCGGCAAGGCGAAGCAGGCCGGGCTGGAGATCGCCCTCGACCTCGCCCTGCAGGCCTCCCCCGACCATCCGTGGGTCACGTCGCATCCGGAGTGGTTCACCACGCTCCCGGACGGGACGATCGCGTACGCGGAGAACCCGCCGAAGAAGTACCAGGACATCTACCCGATCAACTTCGACAACGACTACGACGGCCTCCGCTTCGAGGTGCTGCGGATCGTGCGGTACTGGATGTCGCTCGGCGTGCGGATCTTCCGCGTCGACAACCCGCACACCAAGCCGCTGCACTTCTGGGAGTGGCTCATCCACACGGTCAACGAAACCGATCCGGACGTGGTGTTCCTGGCCGAGGCGTTCACCCGGCCCGCGCTGCTGCACACGCTCGCGAAGGCCGGATTCCAGCAGTCGTACACCTACTTCACCTGGCGCAATACGAAGGAGGAGCTGGAGGAGTTCCTGACCGGGCTCGCGACGGAGACGGCCGACTTCCTGCGGCCGAACCTGTTCGTGAACACCCCGGACATCCTCACCGAGTATCTCCAGTTCGGCGGTCCCGCCGCCTTCAAGATCCGGGCGGCCCTCGCCGCAACGGCGGCTCCCACCTGGGGCGTCTACTCCGGCTTCGAGCTGTACGAGAACGTCGCCCGGCCGGGAGCCGAGGAGTACATCGACAACGAGAAGTACGAGTACCGGCCGCGGGACTACGCGCGGGCCGTCGCGCTCGGCCGCTCGCTCGCGCCCTACCTGACCATGCTCAATCGCGCGCGGAGCGAGCACCCGGCGCTGCGCCAGCTCCGCAACCTGCAGGTGCACCGCAGCGAGGACGAGTCGATCCTCGTCTACTCGAAGTACCTGGCCGGCGAGTTCACCCGCAGCGGCAAGCCCGACGCGGTGCTCGTCGTCGCCAACGTCGACCCGCACTCGGTGCGCGAGACCATGATCCACCTCGACGTCACGGCGTTCGGCATCCAGCCGGGCGCGCAGTTCGAGGTGCGCGACCTGGTCACCGGCCAGCGCTGGACCTGGGGCTCGGACGCCTACGTGCGCCTCGACGCGTTCACCGAGCCCGTGCACATCCTGACCGTCAAGCCGTTGGAGGCCGCACGATGACCCCGATCCCCGAGGGCGCCGCCGCCGTCGATCTGCCCGCCATCGACGACAACATCCTGCGGGCCGTCGCCGCCGGCAGCTATCACGACCCGCACTCCGTGCTCGGTCAGCACCAGGTCGCCGCGCCCGGCGTCGAGGACCCGATCACGGTGATCCGCGCGCTCCGGCCGCTCGCCGATGCCGTGTTCGCCATCCTGCCGACCGGCGCGCACATCGAGCTCGCCCACCTCGGCCACGGGATCTGGCAGGGCGTCGACATCGTCGGTCCCGGCGCCTACGAGCTGGAGGCGCGCTACGACGGCGGCAGCACCTGGACCACCGACGACCCGTACCGGTTCCTGCCCACGATCGGCGAGCTCGACCTCCACCTCATCCGGGAGGGCAGGCACGAGCAGCTCTGGACGGCGCTCGGCGCGCACGTCCGCGACCTCGGCGGCGTCACCGGCACCTCCTTCACGGTCTGGGCGCCGCACGCCCGCGCGGTCCGCGTCGTCGGCGACTTCAACGCCTGGGACGGCACCCTGCACGCGATGCGCAACATGGGCGTCTCCGGCGTGTGGGAGCTGTTCGTGCCCGGGCTCGGCGAGGGGTCCATCTACAAGTTCGACCTGCTCGGCTCGAACGGCGAATGGGTCCGCAAGATCGACCCGATGGCGCAGTCCGCGGAGATCCCGCCCAACACGGCGTCGGTGGTCACGGTCAGCCGGCACGAGTGGGCGGACGGCGAGTGGATGACGCGCCGCGCCGCCACCGACCCGCACGCCGGGCCGATGAGCGTCTACGAGCTCCACTTCGGCAGCTGGCGGCCCGGCCTCGGCTACCGGGAGGCCGCCGACCAGCTCATCGACTACGTCGGCGGGCTGGGCTACAGCCACGTCGAGTTCCTGCCGCTCGCCGAACACCCGTTCGGCGGCTCGTGGGGCTACCAGGTCACCGGGTACTACGCCGCGACCAGCCGGTTCGGCTCGCCCGACGACCTCAAGTACCTGATCGACCGTCTGCACCAGGCCGGGATCGGCGTCATCCTCGACTGGGTGCCCGGCCATTTCCCGAAAGACGACTGGGCGCTCGCCCGGTTCGACGGCCAGGCCCTCTACGAGCACTCCGACCCGCGCCGCGGCGAGCACAAGGACTGGGGCACCTACATCTTCGACTACGGAAACTCGCAGGTGCGCAACTTCCTGGTCGCGAACGCGCTGTTCTGGCTGGAGGAGTTCCACATCGACGGCCTCCGGGTGGACGCCGTCGCCTCGATGCTCTACCTCGACTACTCGCGCAACGAGGGCGAGTGGGAGCCGAACATCCACGGCGGCCGCGAGAACCTGGAGGCGATCGGCTTCCTGCAGGAGGTCACGGCGACCGCCTACAAGCGCAACCCCGGCACGGTGATGATCGCCGAGGAGTCCACGAGCTACGCCGGCGTGACCGCGCCGACATCCTCGGGCGGACTCGGTTTCGGGCTCAAATGGAACATGGGCTGGATGCACGACGCGCTCCAGTACATCCAGGAGAACCCGATGTGGCGCAGCTACCACCACAGCGAGATCACGTTCTCGTTCGTCTACGCCTGGAGCGAGAACTTCCTGCTGCCGATCAGCCACGACGAGGTCGTGCACGGCAAGGGCTCGCTGATCGGCAAGATGCCGGGCGACCACTGGCAGCAGCTCGCGAACGTGCGCGTGTTCCTGTCCTTCATGTGGGCGCATCCCGGCAAGCAGCTGCTGTTCATGGGCCAGGAGTTCGGCCAGTACTCCGAGTGGAGCGAGGAGCGCGGCCTCGACTGGTGGATGCTCGACCAGCCCAGCCACCGCGGGCTCTGGAACCTCGTCGCCCAGCTCAACGCCGTCTACCGCGACAACCCGCAGTTCTGGGCGCTCGACAACGACCCGGGCGGCTTCGAATGGCTGGACGGGTCGGATGCGGCGGGCAACGTCCTGGCGTTCCTGCGCAAGGACCGCGACGGCTCGCCGATCGCGGTGCTGCTGAACTTCTCCGGGGCGCCGCACGCCGACTACCGGGTCGGGCTGCCGTTCGCCGGCGAGTGGGAGGAGCTCCTCAACACGGACGCCGAGGACTTCGGCGGCTCGGGAGTGGGCAACTTCGGCGGTGTCACCGCGCATGACGAGCCGTGGATGGGCCGCCCGGCCTCCGCGGTGCTGACGCTGCCGCCGCTGGGAGCGCTCTACCTGCGGCCGCGCCGCCCCTGACCCTCAGAAGGATTGGGCTCAGGCGGATTCGCTCAACCACGTCGCGAAGGCGACGCCGTCGACCGCGTGCTCCGGCGCGAGGTGACGGCCAGCGCGCCAGGCCGAACCGAGCGGGCCGCCGAGGCGGACCGACAGGATCGGCCGGCGCGTGCCGGTGGCGTCCTTCCACTGCCGGGCCAACGCTCGCGCGCTCTCGACCCGCGGGCCGCCCACCGTGCGCGTCGACCCCGGCGTGCCTGCGCCCTCGGCCGCGTCCACCAGGACACGCGCGACGTCCGTCACCGCGATGGGCTGGAACCGCGTCCCGGAGGGCGCCGTCAGCGTCCCGAACCGGCGGCCGCGCTCGAAGACCGACGTGACGAAGTCGTGGAACTGCGTCGCGCGCACGATCCTGACCTCCAGCGGCGACTCGAGGTAGGTGCTCTCCTGCACCAGCTTCGACCGGTAGTACGGGTAGCGCGCGCCGTCGATGCCCGCGATGGACAGCAGCACCGCCCGGCCGACGCCGAAGCGGGCGGCGGTGTGCAGGAGGTTGCGGGAGCCGTGCGCGAACACGTACGACGCGCGGCGCCCGCCGGCGTTGCTCGCGTCGATGAGCACGTCGACGCCGTTCACCGCCTCCTCGAGCCCGTCGCCCGTCACGAGGTCCGCCGTCACGTAGGCGGCGCCGTCGACGTAGGCCGGCGCATCGTCGTCCGGCGTGCGCCGGGCCGCGACAACGACCTGGTGGCCGCGCGCGACGGCCTCAGCGGTGACGGCGCGACCGGCGAGACCGGTCCCACCGACGACGAGCACACGGGACATGCGCGAGCCTTCCGGGCGAGGAGGATGTCAGCCGCCCTGCGCCTGGCCCGGGTAAGTGGGTTCGCGTCAGTAGAGCAGCGACGCCAGCCTAGCCCTGGCCTTGCCGACGCGGGGGTCCTCCACGCCGACGATCTCGAAGTACTCGAGGATGCGGGCGCGCACGGCCTCCTTGCCCTCGGCGTCGAGCGTCGGGAACAGGGTCAGCAGCCGGTCGAAGGCGTCGTCGACGTGGCCGCCGGAGAGGTCGAGGTCGGCCACGGCGAGCTGCGCGTCGCTGTCGCCTGGCGCGGCGGCCGCGGTGTTGCGGATCTCGTCCAGCGTGCGGCCGGCCAGGCGCGACAGCAGGCTCACCTGGGCGAGCCCGGCGATGGCCATCTGGTCGCGCGGGTCCTGCGCGATCGCGGTCTTGTACGCGGTGATGGCCGCGGGATAGTCGCCGCGGTCGATCGCGTCGTACGCCTCGGCGTGCAACGGGGGCAGCGGCGGCTCCGGAGCGGGCTCGTCGGTC
This sequence comes from Leifsonia sp. NPDC056824, assembly GCF_042789575.1. Taxonomy (NCBI): domain Bacteria; kingdom Bacillati; phylum Actinomycetota; class Actinomycetes; order Micrococcales; family Microbacteriaceae; genus Leifsonia; species Leifsonia sp. NPDC056824. The sequence continues at coordinate 608,491 of NZ_JBHUAV010000002.1, forward strand.
TCGGCCTCGGGGGTCTCCCCCGCTGCCGCATCGACCTGCGCGACACCCGTCACGCCGTTCTGCGCGGCCAGCTCCAGGAGCTGGGCGATCACGTCGCGCACCTGCTCCTCCGGCAGAGCTCCGCTGAAGAGCTGCACCGGCCGGCCCGACACGATGCCGGCCACGGCCGGCGCCGACTGCGCCTGGAACGCCTGCACGAGCTGCGGGTTCGCGTCGACATCGACCTGCACGAGCACGATCCGCCCCGCGAGGTCGTTCGTGACGCGGTCGAGGACGGTTGCGAGCGCGCGGTCCGGGTCGGCCCACGCGGCCGTGAGCGCGACCACGACGGGGATGCGCATCGACAGGTCGATGAAGTCGTTGAAGTTCGCGTCCGTGCCCTGGAAGAACAGGCTGGGCAGCTCGATCGGCTCGCCCTGCGCCGCGCCGCCTGCATCGCCCTGGCCCGGCTGCGGCCGGTTCACCAGGCTGCTCAGGTCCACGGCGCCGCGGAGATTGGTCGGATTCGGGGGAAGCTGACTCATGGAGTCAAGCCTACTGCGCGGCCCCGGACGGGATGCGGGTCACTGCACCTCGCGCGCGGACACCAGCCCCTGGGCGAAGCCGAGCAAGCGCACCTTCTCGTTCGAGCCCGCCGGGGGCACGTAGAACGCGAGCTGGTAGCCGTACACCGACTCGATGCCGGTGTTGGACTGCGCGACGCCGCTCAGCGCCGCCGTCGTCGCGCCCGCGATGACCTGGGCGCCCGCCTCCGTCACCCGGTGCAGCTGCACCTCCTCCGGGTTGACCCAGACGATGGCGCCGGAGTCGTTGGTCGCCATCGAGATGACCGGGCCGGCGCCGGCGCGGCCCGCGAACGTGAGCGTGGAGGTCTGGCCGAACTGCTGGGCGAGCCTGGCCTGCTCCTGCGCCTTCCAGGAGGCGCCGACCTGCGCCACAAGCTTGTCGTCCGTGAGGTCGAAGCTGGAGTACCACTTGCTCTTGTCGCCGTTCAGCAGGATGTCGCCGTAGGCGGCCGCCACCTGGTCGGGCTGGACCTTGAGCAGCTTGGAGTCCGGGGGCACCACCGCGGCGCCGATGCTCGCCGGCGCCAGGTTCGGCACCTTCACGTTCGGCTCGAGCGCGATGGCGTACTCCACCATGTAGTTGTCGCGCGGCGTCTGCTGCACGAGGGCGAGCGCGAGCGGCGCCTGCGCCTTTCCTGTGGCGTCGTTCGGCATCTTCACGACGGCCGTGACCGTGCGCGGCCAGCTGTCGGTCGCCTGCGGGAGCGAGAGCTCGAGCGGTCCGGCCGGGATGGCGGGCAGCGCCGGCTGGTCGGCCTTCTTGACGCGGATCGCATAGTTGGCGTCGCGGAGCTGGAGGGCGGGGCCGATGAAGCGCAGCTTGGCCAGGTTCGGGTCGTTCTTGGCGTCCGCGTTGGCCGCCGCGACCGAGATCCGCTTGATGATGCGCTCCAGCTGCGGAGCCGTCACGGCGGGGACCGGGGAGTTGGCGTTGCCGTTCGGCGCGCTCGACGTCGCGGTCGGCGTCGGCGTGGGCGTCGGCGTGTCGGCGAACGCGGCGCCCGCTCCGGTGCCGGTCAGGGCGAGGACGCCCGCGAGGAGGGCGGGCGCCATCACGCGCGTGCGGCGGGTCGACCGGCGTCCACGCGGGGTCGCCTCGATGGACGCGGTCGGCTTGTACTTGGGGGCTTTGGGAAGCTTCGGCATCTTGGGTCCGCTCTTGCGTCGTGGCCCGCGCGCCCTGCGGTGGGTGTAGAGCCCCCACAGGTAGAGCGCGATGCCGATCACCAGGAGCACGAGGCCGCCGATGATGAGCGGGAACGCCCACGGCGTGCTGGTGTCGACGGGCCAGGTCAGGACGATCTTGTTCGGGGCAGGGGTGGTCCCGTCGCCGGCGACGATGACGCTGACGCCGGACGGGACGTTCATCTTGGTGACCTGGGCGTCCTGGCCGTCGAACTCGTCGAGCCAGAGGTCGGAGCCGGCCGGGTCGGGGCCGGGGGTGGCCGCCTGCGTCGTGGCCGCGCCGGTGGGGGCGGGCGTCGGCGTGGCCGTCGGGGCCGGGGTGGCGGTTGCGGCGCCGGTCGAGCCGGTCGCTCCGGTCGAGCCGGACTTCGGGGTCACGGTCTTCACCGTCACCGCGCTGTCACCCGCGCGGTAGCTGATGGTCGCGTACTTCTGGTCGGACAGCCACGCCTTCACGTCGGCGGTGCGGCCGTAGGCCACCATCTGCGACTTGGCGTTCTTCGAGCCGGAGATGGACAGCGTCTGCTGCCCGGGATGGGCGTTCAACACCGCGCTGTCGATCACGACGTAGCGGGTGTCGGCGGGGACGGTCGCGGCAGCGGTCACCTGCGACGGCGGTGCGAAGATCGTGCGCTGGGCGATGCCGGCGACGATCATGACGGCAGCGACCACGAACGCGACGATGGCCAATACGAAACGCAAACAGAACTCCTCAGTGCCGGACGGGGGACGGGCACAGTCACACAACGATAATGGAGCACCCTGAGAGGCATCTAACCGTTGTCTGCACGGTCACGCAGTCCCCCATGCGGGTACGCGCCTCGAAATGTAAGATCGATGCGGCGCGCGCGCGGCTCGCTCTCTCGATCCAACAGGAGTTACACGGTGGCCACCGACGAATCCAACTTCACCCAGGCCTTTCGCGGATACGACAAGGACGAAGTCGACCAGGCCATCCAGGACCTCCGCCGCGAGCTGATCAAATCCAACACCCAGTCGGCCGACCAGTCCAAGGAGCTCAAGCGCCTCCAGCTGCGCATCGACGAGCTCAACGCGGAGATCGAGGAGGTCGGCAGCCCCACCTACTCCGGCCTCGGCACCAAGCTGGAGAACACCCTCCGCGTCGCAGAGGAGCAGTCCACCCGGCTCATCGCGCAGGCCGACATCGACGCAGAGAAGCTGCGCGCCGGCGTCACCGCCGACATCGACAAGATCAAGAGGACGGCGGCCCAGCAGGCCGAGCGCGTCCTCGCCGACGCGCAGGCCCGCGCGACGACCGCCCTCGAGGACGCCCAGATCGAGTCGTCCGAGTTGCTGGCGCGCACCCGGGCCGACAAGGAGACCCTGCTCAACGACGCGATCCGGGAGGCCGCAGCCATTCGCGGCGCCGTCGCCACCGAGGCCGCTGAGCTGCGCGCGACGAGCAAGCGCGAGGCCGCCGCCCTCCGTGCAGAGGCCGATCGCGAGGCCGCGGAGCTGAAGGCCGTCGCCCTCCGCGAGGCCGAGGCCGCACGGACGGAGGCCGCCGAGCTCGACCGCACCATCGCCGCCCGCCGCGGCGAGCTGGAGAACGCGCTCGCGGCCGACCGCGCGGCGTTCGAGCGCGAGACGGCGCAGACCCGCCTCGAGCTCGACAAGCGCGTCGCCGAGACCGCCGACCGTCTGGCCGCCGAGCAGGCCGAGGCGCGCGGCGCCGTCGCAGCCGAGGTCGCCCAGGCCCGCGCCGAGCTCGCGGACGAGGTCGAGCAGCAGCGCGCGACCCTCGCCGCCCACGCCGCGCAGACCCGCGCCGACCTCGACCACGAGGACACCACGAAGCGTCAGGCGCTCGCCGCCGACGTCGAGCAGACCACGACCTCCCTGGCCGCCGAGGTCGAGCAGACCAGGAGCTCCCTCGCCGCCGAGGTCGAGCAGACCAAGGCCCGCCTGACCGACGAGGTCACCACGACCACCTCCGCCCTCGCGGACGAGGTCGCCCGCACGAAGACGGAGCTCGCCGACGAGGTGTCGCGCACGAAGGCCGCGCTCGTCGACGAGGTCACCAGCACGAAGGCCGCGCTGCAGACCGAGGTCACCACCACGCGCTCGGCGCTCGAGACCGACGTGACCACCGCCCGCTCGGCGCTGGCCGAGGAGGTCGAGCGCACCCAGAAGGAGCTCGCCGACGAGGTCACCCAGACCCGCACGACCCTCGAGCGCGAGACCACGGAGACCCGCAGCGGCCTCGAAGCCGACCGCACGGCGACCGCCGCCCAGCTCACCGCCGACCGGGAGCGTGTCGCGAACCAGCTCGCGGCCGAGGAGGAGACCACCCGCGCCCGCGTCACGGCTCTCCGTGAGCGCACCGCCGCCGAGCTGGCAACGGAGGTCGCCGACACCCGTGCCGACCTCGCAGCCGAGGTCGAGACCACTCGGGCCGACGTCGCCAAGGAGATCGACGCGGCGCGCTCCACCCTCTCGAAGGACGTCGAGACCACCAAGGCCTCCCTCGCCAAGGAGGTCACGAGCACGCGCTCCGCTCTGAAGAAGGAGGTCGCGAGCACCAAGTCCGCCCTCGCCAAGGAGGTCGAGTCCACCAAGGCCGCCCTCGCGGCCGAGGTGGAGACCACGCAGGCCGCGCTCGCGGCAGAGGTGGAGACCGCGCGCGCCGAGCTGGCCGAGGAGGTCGAGACCACCAAGGCCGCCCTCGCGGCCGAGGTGGAGACCACGAAGGCCGCGCTCGCGGAAGAAGTCGAGACCACCACGTCCGCCCTCGCCGAGGAGGTCGAGACCACCAAGGCCGCGCTGGCCGAGGAAGTGGCGACCACCCAGGCCGCCCTGGCCGACGAGGTCGAGACCACCCGTTCGGAGCTGGCCGCCGACGCCGAGCGCCAGCGCCGCGAGCTGGAGGCCGAAGCCACCGACCTGCGCGCCGAGCTGGCCGCGGAGGTCGGCGAGGCCCGCACCGCCCTGGCCGAGGAGCTCGCCACCGAGCGCAGCGCCCTCACCGCCGAGGTGACCTCCACCCGCGCCCAGCTCGCCGCGGACGTCGACCAGACCGCCGCCCGGCTCGCCGCAGAGAAGGAGCAGACCCTCTCCCGGCTCGAGACCCAGGTCGTCACCACCAAGGCCGCGCTGGCCGCCGAGGTCGAGCAGACCAAGACCGCACTGGCCGCCGAGGTCGAGCAGACCAAATCCGCACTGGAGACCGAGGTCACGACCACGACCTCCAACCTCGCCGCCGAGGTGGAGCAGACCACGTCCGCTCTCGAGACCGAGGTGACCACCACGAAGTCCGCCCTCGCGGCCGAGGTCGAGCAGACGAAGTCCGCCCTGGCCGCCGAGGTCGAGGAGACCCGCTCCCGGCTCGCCGACGAGACCGAGCAGACCCGCAGCACGCTCGCCGCCGACGTGAAGCGCACGACCGCCGATCTGGCCGACCAGCGTGCCCGCACGGCCCAGGAACTGAAGAACGACCGCGCGCAGCAGCGCCTCGAGCTGGAGCGCGAGGCCGACCAGACCCGGGTGACCCTGGCCGAGGAGACCGAGCGCGCCCGCGTCACGATCGACGCCGAGACTGCGAAGGCCCGCGCCGAGGTCGCGCGCGAGGCCGCGGAGGCGAGCACCGCGCTCGACGCCGAGCTCGCCGAGCGTCAGGCCGCCTACGACCAGGAGGCCGCGACCGCCCGCGCCGACCTCGAGGCGGAGCTGACCGCCCTTCGCACTTCCACTCTGGGCGAACTGGACAAGCGCACCCGCGAGATCGAGCAGGCGCGCATCGACCTCGACGTCGAGCTCCGCGCCCGCCGCGACGAGGCCGAGAAGGAGTACCTGGGCCGGCACCAGGAGGCCGTCGCCCAGACGCAGAAGTACCTGGACGAGGCCAACGTCCAGCTCGCCGACGCCGTCAAGCGCACCTCCCAGGCACGCACGGAGGCCGAGACCTTCGGCACCGAGGCCCGCGAGACCGTCAAGAAGGCCCGCAAGGACGCCGAGAAGGTCGCCGCCGACATCGTCCGCGAAGCCCAGGAGCGTGCCGACGCCCTGGTGGCGGACGCCGAGGAGCGCACGCAACGCCTGGTCGCCGACGCGGAAGACCGCCTCTCCCAGATTAGGATTGAGCGCGAAGCCGTGGCCGGATACTTCGAGAACCTGAGGGGTATGCTCCAGCAGGCGGATACGGTTTCGGCCGACGACTGAGCTCCGCCTTCCCGGGCGGAGGGCCCGGAGGGGGACTGAGTGAAGATCCAGAACGCGTTTCGAGTCGGCCTGATCGGCACCCTCGGCGTGGGGCTGGGCTTCCTCATCCTGACCTCGATCGTGAGCCTGGCCACGATCATCACGTACATCGGCGCCGCGCTGTTCCTGGCGCTCGGCATCGAGCCGCTCATCTCCTTCCTGGAGCGGCGCAAGTTCCCGCGCTGGGCGGCGCTGGTGGTCACGCTCGTCGTCATCGTCGGCGCGTTCGTCGGCCTGATCTGGGCGATCGTCCCCATCGCGGTGAGTCAGGCCACGCAACTCGTCCAGAACTCGATCAACTGGGTCAACAACGGCGGCGCCGAGAAGTGGTTCCTCAGCCTCCAGCACCAGTTCCCGACCATCGTCAACCAGCAGAACATCGACGCGGTCACCCAGTGGCTGCAGAAGAACCTGCCCGACATCACGTCCAAGGTGCTGCAGACCGGTTTCGGCATCGTGCAGGGGGCGTTCGGCGTGGTCATCGTCGTCATCCTGACCATCTACTTCACCGCGTCGCTGCCGAGCATCAAGCGCGCGACCTACCAGCTCGTCCCGGCCTCCCGCCGCTCCCGCTTCGCCGACCTGGGCGACCAGATCACCGACTCGGTCGGCAAGTACGTCGGCGGCCAGGTGTCGCTCGCGCTCGTCAACGGCGTGCTGAGCGCGATCTTCCTCACGATCATCGGCGCGAAGTTCCCGATCCTGCTCGCGTCGATCGCGTTCTTCTTCTCGCTCATCCCGCTCGTGGGCACGATCACCGGCTCGATCATCATCGTCGCGGTCTGCTTCTTCTCGGGACCGCCCACCGCGATCGCCGCGGCGATCTACTACCTCGTGTACATGCAGGTGGAGGCATACGTGCTGAGCCCGCGCATCATGAACCGCGCGGTCTCGGTGCCGGGCGCGCTGGTCGTGGTCGCGGCCCTCGCCGGCGGCACGCTGCTCGGCATCCTCGGCGCGCTGGTCGCCATCCCGTTCGCCGCGGCGATCCTGCTCATCATCAAGCAGGTCGTCATCCCGCGGCAGAACGAGCTCTAGACCGCCGGTCTCGCCGGGCTCAGGCCGGCGGCCACTGCGTCGGCAGGGGCGCCGCCGCGGGGTTCATCCGCTCCACGATCTCGTCGAGCACGCGGCGGGTCTGGTTCTCCCCCACCCACAGGTGCTTGCCGCCCTCCACGTCGACCAGCTCGATCTGCGGCAGCGGGCGGAACCGCTCCGCCGCCTCCGCGGGCTGGAGGTAGTCGTCGTGCTCGGGGATCAGCGCGACGATCGGGCGGTGGTCCCCCGCCCAGGCGGCCAGGTGCTCCGGCTTGGCCCTGTGCAGCGGCGGCGACAGCAGGATGATCCCGTCCACCGGGCACTCCCGCCCGTACATCAGGGCGAGCTCCGTGCCGAACGACCAGCCCAGCAGCCACGGGTGCGGGAGGCCGCGCTCGGCGACGAACTCCATCGCCGCCTCCACGTCGTAGCGCTCGTCCACACCGTGGCCGAACTCCCCCTGACTGCGGCCGCGCGGCGACGCTGTGCCGCGCGTGTTGAAGCGCAGCACCGCGATGTCGGCCAGCGCAGGAAGGCGCCCGGCCGCCTTGCGGAGGATGTGGGAGTCCATGAAGCCGCCGCCGGTCGGCAGCGGATGCAGCGTGACCAGGGTCGCCACCGGCTCGCGGTCCAGCGGGGAGGCCAGCTCGCCGACGAGGGTCAACCCGTCGCGCGTGCGCAGCTCGATGTCCTCGCGCCGGGCGGGCAACTCGACGCCGCCGCGGACCTCGATCGGCCCCTGGGGCGCCGTGGCGCCTGCACTGTCGGTCATTCCGCTCTCTCCCTCATTCACGCGACCCGCCAGCACGTCGTGTGCCAGTGCCGGCGGGCGGCCAGGTCGGCCGCGTCGCCCATCACGCCGTCCGCGCGCCACGCGACCAGGTGCGCGACGCCGGGACCGATCTCGCGGCCGCAGCCGGGGCAGATGTAGCTCTTCTGCGCCTGCACGGCCGACACGGGCTGCACGTTCCATTCGGCGCCGCGCCGCACCTCCGTGCGCCGCCAGCCCGCGAGCAGGCGGTCGAGGCCGTCCTGCTCCTCCTCGGGCTGCTCGCCGTGACGGCGGCGGGGACGATTGCTGCGGGGCACCGCTCCAGTCTATGCAGGCCACGGCTGTCGCCCGCCGACCCACGCGCAGTACCATCGGCGGCATGAGCGACGACGCTCGAGACGACGGCTCCCGCAACACGGATGCCCCCAAGACGGATGCTCTGACAGCGCAGTTCCTCGCGACGGAGCACTGGAGCCTCCTGGCCTCTCGCAGCACGACCCAGAGCGAAGTGCTGACGCGGATCAGCATGCTGCTGACCCTCATGTCCGCGGCGCTGGTCAGCATCGCCCTGGTGGGGCAGGCCACGAAATTCACGGGCATCTTCCCGGCGTTCGCCGACGCGCTGCTCGGCCTCGTCGTGGTGGTCGGCGTCCTCACCCAGGTCCGCGTAACCAACGTGTCGATGGAGGACCTCATGTACGTGCTCGCGATGAACCGGTTGCGCGCGGAGTACGTCAGGCTGGCCCCGGAGGTCGCGCGGGCGCTCTCGGCGTCGTGGCACGACGACCGCGAGGGCGTGAGCCACACTTACTACTTCCTGGGCCGGCGCGATAAGACCCAGGTGATCGGCAGCAGCATGATGTTCACGCTCGTCGTGAACGGAGCGCTCGTCGGCCTTTTCCTCGGCGTCCTGCTCGCCACCAGCGGGGTCGACGTCCCCGTGGCGTGGACCGTCGGCATCGTCTGCGCCGTCGCCTATGCAGCGGTGTCGCTGTGGCTCGGCGCGCGGACCTACTTCCGCTTCTGGCGCGAGTACACGCCGGCCTCACCCACGGACTGAGGGACGGACTCCGCTCAGTACCAGCCGGCCGACTGCGACTGTCCCCAGGCGCCGCACGGGTTCGTGTAGCGGCCGGCGATGTAGCCGAGGCCCCACGAGATCTGCACGGAGGCGTCCGTCTGCCAGCCCGGGCCCATCTTGCTGCCGGGGAGGGCCTGCGGGATGCCGTAGGCGCCGCTCGGGTTGGACGCGTTCACGCGCCAGCCGGACTCCTTGTTCCACAGCGAGACCAGGCAGCTGTACTGATCGTCGCCCCAGCCGCGCTGGTGCACCATCTGGTAGGCGATCGCCTTCGCGGTGCCCGGGTCAGGGATGGGAGCGGACGGTGCGCTCGATCCGCCCGACGACGACGAGGACGACGACTTCGTCGGCGTGGGCGTCGGTGTCGGGGTGGGCGTCGGCTTGAGCTTCACGCCCAGCGTGTCGCGCGTGACGGCCGTCTCCGAGGCGTTCGGGGCCGTCAGGCTCTGAACGGGGACAGCGCCGTACCGGGAGCTCTGCTGGATGTTCTGGAGGGTGTCCGCGTACGCCGGCGTGGCCGCGGAGCCCGAGTACGGGTCCACCACGTTGACCAGCGCGAAGCCGACGGCCGCCGTGAAGGCGAACCCCCAGATGACGGCCCGCGAACGGACGTGAGGCCGTCGCGAACGACGGAATGCGACTCCGACCGGGTTGGCAGGGGTCAGCGGAACGAGCTCTGCTGCTTCTTGTCTACCCACGATCACAGAACCATAACGGACATTTCACACGTTTCCAACACGGCGCTCTCCTACTCAGGTAACGGCCAGGATCAGCGGACCGCGAGCATCACGTCCGTGACGCTGTCCAGGAGGAGGTCCACCTGGGCCTCACGGTACCCCCCTCGCTGCTCACGGAAAGTGACCGTGCGAACTTCGTCGACACTCATCGGGCGGCCGTCCTGGAAGTACTTCACCAGCCGTCCGGCGAACCGGTCGACGTCTTGGCGGCTGTAGCCGAGGGTCAGGAAGCTCACCCGCTGGAAGCGGTGGCCGACCGGCCGCTCCAGCCGGTCGAGGATCGCCTGCGCCGCCGTGCGGGCGTCCTCGAACCACGCCGAGTCGTGGCCGCCGCCCCGTGCGATGTCGCGCTCGCGGGCCGCGAAGGCGTCCTCCAGGCGCTCGAGGGCCGCGTCCACATGCGAGGTCGAGTAGCCGCCCTTGGTCATCGAGAAGGCCGTGTGGCGGATGTCGGAGGCCGACAGCGTGTCAGGGGTCGACGGGTCGGAGTCGTAGGCGCGTCGGGCGCTGACGAGGAATTCGTCGACCTGCGCGACGTCGTACCCTGGCTTCGACTTGGGGCTGCGGGGGAACGTGCTCACCCGCCCATTCTGTCAGGAGAAGATGAGGAACAGCACGTAGGTGGCGGCCGCGGACGGCAGGATCGAGTCCAGCCGGTCGAGGAAACCGCCGTGTCCGGGCAGCCAGGAGCTCATGTCCTTGATGCCGAGATCGCGCTTGATCAGCGACTCCGCGAGGTCGCCCGCGGTCGCCGTGAGCAGGGCGACGACGCCGAAGATCACCCCGAACCACCACGGCTGATGGATCATGAACAGCGAGACCAGGACGCCGGCGACGATCGCCGCGACGGCGGCCCCGGCGAAGCCCTCCCAGGTCTTCTTCGGGCTGATGATCGGCGCCATCGGGTGCCGGCCGAAGGACAGCCCGCTCGCGTACGCGCCCGTGTCGACGGCCACGACCACGATCAGGAAGCCGAGCACCCACCACTCGCCGCCGTTCTCCGCCAGCAGCAGGATGGCGAAGGAGCCGAGCAGGGTCACGTACATCTGGACGAGCACGCTCCAGGCGAGGTCGCGGGAGAGCGCCACTCCCCCGGCTCGCTTCGCGGGCAGCACGGCCTCCTCGACCAGCCGCCACACGACGACCAGCACGATGCCGGAGGCCAGCGCGACGAGCTGACCGCCCGCGTGGAACCAGAACGTGGCGGGGACGACCGCAAGCGAGGCGATCAGCGTCGGGACGCGCGGCACGCGCCGCCCCGCTCCCCGGAACGCCTGAGTGAGCTCGAAGGCGGCGAAGCCGATCATCCCGGCCCCGAAGACGAGGAACAGCTCCTTGATGAAGATGAGGCTGACCACCAGCAGCGCGCCGGCGACGAGCCCGATCAGGGTCGCCAGGATGAGGTTGCGTCCCGTCCGCGCCGCGATCCGCTCGTTCGTCGCGTCCAGCTGGGCCTTGCGGGCCAGCACCTGGCGCTCGAAGTCGGCACGGGTCGCCTGGACCTGCGCGCGCATCTCCGCACGCGTCACGGACTTCCCCCGTCTGCCCGACGCCGGCGTGCGAGGCTCGTCGGGGCTGCTCCCCTCGCTCATCTAGACCTCGAGGAGCTCGGCTTCCTTGCGCTTGAGTGCCTCGTCGACCGCGTCGACGTTCGTGCGGGTGATCGCCTCGAGCTCTTTCTCGCCGCGGGCCACCTCGTCGTCGCCGACCTCGCCCTTGAGCGCGTCCAGGTCGTCCTTCGCCTTGCGGCGGATGTTGCGGATGGCGACCTTGGCGTCCTCGCCCTTGCCGCGCACGAGCTTGACGAACTCCTTGCGGCGGTCCTCGGTCAGCTCGGGGAGGGAGACGCGCACGATCTCGCCGTCGTTGCCGACGTTCGCCGACAGGTTCGGCATGTTGACGATCGCCTTCTCGATCTCCTTGAGGGCGGACTTGTCGTACGGCGTCACCAGCAGCACGCGCGCCTCCGGGTTCTGGAGGCCGGCCAGCTGGGCCAGCGGCGTCGGCGAGCCGTAGTAGTCGACGAGCACCTTCTGGAAGAGGGCCGGGTTCGCGCGGCCCGCGCTCACCGTGCCGAAGTCGTCCCTCGCCGCGTCCACGGTCTTGGCCATGCGCTGGCGGGCGTCGGAAATCACATCCGCGATCACGGTTTCTCCTTCAGATCGATGAGTCTTGTCTAGTCTAGGGCCAGGCCGCGGAACGGCCCGTGCACGGCAGGGCGCCCCGCCGGGCCCGGTCAGCCGAGCAGGGTGCCGATCTCGGCGCCGAGCAGGGCCGCGGTCACGTTGCCGGCCGGCTCGATGCCGAAGATGCGCATCGGCATCCCGTTGTCCATGCAGAGGCTGAGCGCGGTGGAGTCGACGGCCTTCAGGCCCTGCGTCAGGGCGTCCTGGTGGCTGATCTGGTCGATCTTGCGCGCGTCCGGGTTGGTGCGCGGGTCGGCGTCGTACATGCCGTCGACGCCGTTCTTGGCGACCAGCACGAGGTCCGCGCTGATCTCCAGGGCGCGCTGGGCGGCCACGGTGTCGGTCGAGAAGTAGGGCAGGCCGGCGCCGGCGCCGAAGATGACGACGCGGCCCTTCTCCAGGTGGCGCTCCGCGCGGCGCGGGATGTACGGCTCGGCGACCTGGGTCATGGCGATCGCGGACTGCACGCGCGTCTCCGCTCCGGCCTGCTCCAGGAAGTCCTGCAGGGCCAGCGAGTTCATCACGGTGCCGAGCATGCCCATGTAGTCGGCGCGCCCCCGGTCCATGCCGCGCTGCGACAGCTCGGCGCCGCGGAAGAAGTTGCCTCCGCCGACGACGATCGCGATCTCGACGTCCTCCGCGGCCTGGGCGATCTCGCGGGCGATGCCGCTGACGATGTCGGGGTTGACCCCGAGCTGTCCGCCGCCGAAGGCCTCCCCCGAGAGCTTCAGAAGGACCCTGCGTCTGTGAGTGGCTGCCGTCATGTGTGTGGGAGTCCTTCCGTGTGTTTCGTTAACGCTAGTGCGTGCCCGCTGTGCCTGAACAGGGAGAGGCGGACACAGAAAAGGAGTCCGGATCGTTGTTCACGATCCGGACTCCTTCATGCCTGGGTCAGGCGCCGACCTTGAAGCGGGCGAAGCCCGAGACGGTCAGACCCGAGTCCTTGAGGACCTGGGCGATCGTCACCTTGTTGTCGCGGGCGTACTCCTGCTCGAGCAGGGCGACCTGCTTGAAGTAGGCGCCGAGGCGACCCTCGATGATCTTCGGCAGGGCGGCCTCCGGCTTGCCCTCGTTGCGGGAGATCTCCTCGACGATGCGACGCTCGTTCTCGACCTCGCCGGCCGGGACGTCCTCACGGGTGAGGTAGGTCGGGTTCGCGAACGAGATGTGCTGCGCGATGCCGCGGGCGGTCTCCGCGTCGGCGCCGGCGTAGCCGACGACCACGCCGACCTGCGGGGGCAGGTCCTTGGAGGTCTTGTGCAGGTAGATCGCGAAGTTCTCGCCCGAGACGACGGCGATGCGGCGGAGCTCCACCTTCTCGCCGAGGATCGCGGCCTCGTCACCGATGAGCTCGGCGACGGTCTGCGACCCTGCGGGGGCGGCAAGCGCCTCCTCGACGGTGGTGGCGCCCGCGGCGGCTGCCGCGTCGAGCACCTTGTCGGCGAGGGCGATGAACTTCTCGCCCTTCGCGACGAAGTCGGTCTCGCAGGCGAGCTCGATCATCGTCGCGGCGCCGTGGCCGTTCTCCTTCGCGGCCACGAGGCCCTCGGAGGTGGAGCGGTCGGCGCGCTTCGCGTTGCCCTTGGCGCCCTTGAGGCGGAGGATCTCGGTCGCCTTCTCGATGTCGCCACCGGCCTCCTCGAGGGCCTTCTTGGTGTCGACCATTCCGGTGCCGAGCTGCTCGCGCAGGGCCTTGATGTCAGCGATGCTGATGTTTGCCATGTTCTGAGTGGAACCTTCTGACTCGAAGTTTGGTGAGTGTGCTTACTTGGCCTCGGCGGCGGCTTCGCCCTCGGCGGAGTCCGCCTCGGCCTCGGCGTCGGCTTCGCCCTCGGCGACGATCTCGGCGGAGTCCGCCTTGGCCTCGGCGAGGTCGGCGTCGGCGGCCTTCTCGTTCTCGGCGGAGGACTGGACCTCGTCGCTCGGCTGGGCGAGGAGCTCCTGCTCCCACTCGGCGAGCGGCTCGGCCGGCTCAGCGCCCTCTTCCGGCTTCTGGTGACGCTGGATGAGGCCCTCGGCCGCGGCGTCGGCGACGATGCGGGTGAGGAGCGTGACGGAGCGGATGGCGTCGTCGTTGCCCGGGATCGGGTACTGGACCTCGTCCGGGTCGCAGTTCGTGTCGAGGATGGCGATGACCGGGATGCCCAGCTTCTTCGCCTCGTCGATCGCGAGGTGCTCCTTCTTGGTGTCCACGACCCAGATGGCGCTCGGGGTCTTAGCCAGGTTGCGGATGCCGCCGAGCGACTTGTGGAGCTTGTCCAGCTCGCGCTTCTTGATCAGCAGCTCCTTCTTGGTGAAGCCGCTGGTGGTGCCCTCGAAGTCGAGCTCCTCGAGCTCCTTCATGCGGGCGAGGCGCTTGGACACGGTCTGGAAGTTGGTCAGCAGACCACCCAGCCAGCGCTGGTTGACGTAGGGCTGGCCCACGCGGGTCGCCTGCTCGGCGATGGCCTGCTGCGCCTGCTTCTTGGTGCCGACGAAGAGGATGGTGCCGCCGTGGGCGACCGTCTCGCGCACGAACTCGTACGTCTTGTCGATGTAGGTCAGCGACTGCTGCAGGTCGATGATGTAGCTGCCCGAGCGCTCGGTGAGGATGAAGCGCTTCATCTTCGGGTTCCAGCGGCGGGTCTGGTGTCCGAAGTGGACGCCGCTGTCGAGCAGCTGGCGCATGGTGACGACGGCCATTTGCCGTTCTCCTGTTCTTGCGCGCCCGGCCTCACGGCGGGGACACGACTCTCGGTTTGTCCAGCGGCAGCCGATCGGCCGCCGCTCCTGGTGCCCCGCGCCTCCCCGCACCCGCGCTTCCGCACGGAGGACCGTGCTGGATGAGCGGGAGACCGGTGGGAAAGCGCACACCCTCATCGAGAATGAACTCGTGGAGGGCGTCCGGACACGCGTAGTCACTCCGACATGCGGAGTGCAGGACACACTCTATCAGGAACCGGGCCCCGGCCGCGGCGGCGGACCGCCGGCGGCCGGGCGGCCGTCACTGGCGCGGGACGGTGTCCCCGGACGACCGCACCTGCGGCCCGCGGCTGCGGCCCGCGTTGGCGAACAGGGTCTCGGCGTGCTCCAGCGCCATCCCGTTCGTCTCCGGCACCTTGAAGAACACGAAGAAGAACGACAGGGCGGCGAAGATCGCATACATCCCGTACGTGAACGGCAGCGAGAAGTCCGACATCGGCGGGAAGGAGACCGTGACGAGGAAGTTCGCGATCCACTGCGCCGACGCCGCGACGCCGAGGGCCGCACCGCGGATGCGCGGCGGGAAGATCTCGCCCAGCAGCACCCACACCAGCGGACCCCACGAGGCGCCGAAGCAGATCACGAAGAGGTTCGCCGCCACCAGGGCGATCGGCCCCCACGGGTTCGGCAGGCTGACGGCGCCGTTGACCTTGTCGGAGAAGCTGAACGCGAGCGCCATCACCGCGAGCGACAGGGCCATGCCCACCGAGCCGGTGAGCAGGATCGGCCGGCGACCGACGCGGTCCACCAGCAGGATCGCCACGACCGTCACCGCGACGTTCGTGACCGAGGTGATCACGGTGATGAGCAGCGAGTTGCTCTCGGTGAAGCCCACCGCTTTCCAGAGCGTCGTCGAGTAGTAGAAGATCACGTTGATGCCGACGAACTGCTGGAACACGGACAGGATGATGCCGATCCAGACGATCGGCTTCAGGCCGAACCGGTTGCCGCGCAGCGTGCCCTTGGCGGAGTTCTCGTCTTCCTTGATCGCGCTCTCGATGTCGCGCACCTGCCGGTCGACGTCCTCCTCCGGGACGAGCGTGGCGAAGATCTCCCGCGCCTCGTCGTGCCGGCCGGTGGAGAGCAGGTAGCGCGGGGACTCCGGCAGGCGCAGCGCCAGGATGCCGTAGATGACCGAGGGGATCACACCGACGAGGAACATCCACCGCCAGGCCTCCAGCCCGAACCAGAGCTGGTTGGCGGCCGCACCCGCGGCTCCCGCGAGCAGCGCGTCGGACAGCAGCGCCACGAAGATACCGATGGTGATGGCGAGTTGCTGGAGTGAGGCGAGGCCGCCGCGGCGCTGCTTGGGCGCGATCTCCGCGATGTACGCCGGCGCCACCACGGACGCGATGCCGATGCCGAGGCCGCCGATGATGCGCCAGAAGCCGAGGTCCCAGACCGAGAACGAGAGGCCGGCGCCGATCGAGCTGGCGAGGAACAGGACCGCGCCGATGAGCATCACCCGGATGCGTCCCCACCGGTCGGCGAGCCGCCCGGCAAGATAGGCGCCGAGCGCACAGCCGAGCAGGGCGATGGCGACGATGAACCCGGTGACGAACGCGTTGAGCGCGAAGTGGTGCTGGATCGAGTCGACCGCCCCGTTGATGACCGAGGAGTCGAAACCGAAGAGGAACCCGCCCATTGCGGCGGCGACGGCGAGCCCGACGACCTTCCGCCGCATCGCCGCCGTGGGCTGGGGAACGTTCTCCTCCTCCCGCTCGGACCCGGTGCTGCGCTGATCGGACATGAGACCCCTCCTCCGTCGGGTCGCCGTCCTCAGAACAGGACGGCGGAACGTGCGCTCGTCAACGTACGCCGACTCGTCCGCGTGCAAAAGACTCCTGCACAGGGCGGGCGTGGGAGCGAGTTGTGCACAGATGTGGTGGAGCCGCGAGTGGGGAGGCGGTCGACGGCGGAGGGTGGAGGTGGGGGTGACGGAGCATGTGGGTTCTTTCGAGGGTGGTGCGGGTGGCGGTCATGGTGGCTGTACCGATCGCGGTCGTGTTCGGTCTTGCCGCCGTCGCTGCGCCGACCGGCGGTCTCCCCTCCTCGCTGGCGAAAGGCGGCGTCTCGCCCCGAACCGCTGCGGCCTCCACCGAACCCCCGCGGGCCTCCCCGCGCTGGTCGTGGCCGCTCACGCCGCACCGGCTGGTGCGAGCGTACGAGGCCCCGCCGTCGCCGTACGCCGCCGGGCACCGCGGGGTCGACCTCGCGGCGCAGCCCGGCACGATCGTGACGGCCCCGTCGGAGGCGACGGTGCACTTCACCGGGGTGGTCGTGGACCGTCCGGTGCTCACCCTGGACCACGGATCGGGCGTGCTCTCCTCTTACGAGCCCGTCGTGGCGGCAGGCCTGGCCGTTGGCGCCCCGGTGACGCGCGGCATGGCGCTCGGCGTCGTCGGCGAGGGCGCGCACTGCTCCGGAGCCTGTCTGCATGTCGGCGTCCGCGTGGACGGCGAATACGTGTCCCCGCTGCAGTTCTTCGACCGGCCGCCGCGCTCGGTGCTGCTACCGCTGCGGCCGGGAGAAGCCTCGCCCGCGGCGCCGCGCGGCCGTCCCGTCAGGCGCGGGGATGCGCGATGCGGTAGGTCTCCTTGAGCCGCTCGCTGGAGACGTGGGTGTAGATCTGCGTTGTCCCGAGGCTGGCGTGCCCGAGGATCTCCTGGACCGCCCGCAGATCCGCTCCCCCGTCGAGCAGGTGCGTCGCGGCGGTGTGGCGCAGTGTGTGCGGACCGGCCGGCCCGCCGCCGGGAAGGTCGACGAGCAACGACGCCACCAGCTGGTAGACCGCGCGAGTGCCGAGCCGCCCGCCGCGCGCCCCGAGCAGCAGCGCGGGGCCGGAGCCTTCGGCGGCGAGCGCCGGCCGTGCGACCTGGAGGTACCGTCGGATCGCGCGCAGCGCAGGCACACCGAACGGGACGACCCGCTGCTTGTTCCCCTTACCGACGACCCGCAGCGTCAGCCGCTCGAGGTCGACATCGTCGACATCCAGCCCGGTGAGCTCGCTGACCCGGATACCGGCCGCATACAGCACCTCGATGACCGCCACATCCCGGATCGCCCCCGCCTCCCCGCCCTCCGCCCGGGCCGCGAGCGCATCGAGCAGCCCGTCGATCTGCGCCCGGGTGATCACGCGCGGGAGATGCTTGTCGGGCTTGGGCGCGCGCAGTCGCGCGGCGGGGTCGGTGGTGGTGGTCGCGGTCGCCGACGCGTCTGTCTCCGAGACGGCGACAACATCAGGCCCTGTCGCCGGCTCTGCCTCACTCGCGGACCCCGGGCCGGCGGGGGGCACAGGAGCGCCTCCGATCCGCGCGTTCCACCCGCTGAAGCCCCGCACCGCGGCCGATCGCCGCGCCAGCGTGGCCCGGGCGAGCCGCCGCTGCGCCCCCTCCCACAGCCAGTCCCGGAACAGGTCGAGGGTGAGCGCCTCCGTGCTGGTCACCTCACGCGTTTCGGCGAACCGCTCGAACTGGGCGAGGTCGGAGCGGTAGGCCCGCACCGTCTGCGCCGAGTACCCGCGCTCCACCTCCAGGTGGCGCAAGTAGCCGTCGACGGCGAGCCGGAGGTTCACTCCCCCAGCATCCGCCATCGGCGCCACCACCGGGCCGCGGACGCACCGGCGGCGCCCGATTCCGGTCCAGGGTGCGAGTGGCGATCGGTTATGCGTGGAGATCAACGAGGACACCTCGAAGACCTCGAGCGCGATACTCGCCTCCAGCGACGCGACGAAGCTCTTCAGCTACGCCGAGGCGTGCTTTCGTATCGGGTCTCAGCCCTGGGCATTATGACGACCGTCGAGCTGAAGCCGTGGTAGCGGAAGCCCCAGCGCCTCGCAGGACGCACAGAATGCCCTGGCCGAGACCGTGCCTTGGTCGGGGCTTTTCGTGCGTCAATACAGCGCGCACGATTTGTCGGCCTGTCGCAGGTCAGGTCGCGCGTGTGGCGGACCACAGAAAGACGGCCCTTGGGATCTCCGAGGGCCGCTGCCTGGTGTAGATCATGCGGCCGGGTCATCGAAGGCCCCTTCCTCATTGTGCTCGCGGTCGACGCGGTTATGACTCTCCTTCGCGGCTAACTCAGGTTCTGCGCGACGTGGGATGCGACGTCAGCTCGCGGGGTCTGCTAGCTGGGCCTTGCGCCACTGGAGAGCCCAGTACGGACAAGCCAATGTCCAATGTCCAATGTCCAATGTCCAGCGTCCTTTCGACCGTGCAGGAGAACTATCGCCGGACTCTCAACTGAGCGGTTGCATTGCGTCATGGGGGCGCGCTGTGTTGACCTTCGTCTTACTGGCATGGGCCGAGGCCTTCCGGCGGCGCCGGAGGGTTTTGCTCAGCCACCGGCTGAAAAGTAGTTCGACGATGGGAATCGTCAACACGGCTCCGAAGGCCGAAACGAAGATGATCTCGACTACTTGCCCAACCGACTTCGACGTTGGCCCCAACGTTGAAACCATTTTGTGCACGCAAACGTACTCGGACCCGGCGAAGGCGGCGGCCAGCGATAGGGCCAACACGGTAGCCAAGGTTATTGCCGCTCCCCGCCTCCAGGATGCTCCGGCGATGGGTTTACGCTTCCTACCGCGCTTCCGCTTTAGCTTTCCCGTGGTGAGGCCGAGCATGTACGGGATAGCGGCTATGGGAATAAGGGTCGCCATCGGGGCCCAGAAGGAAGCAACTTCGTCCGCGGAGTTCACTAGTTCAGCCTGACAGCAACGAGTTTGCGACGGACGGAGGGCTTCCACCCCATTTTGCGGGTCTGAGAGAGGGGCAGAGTAATAGCGGAGTGGTCGGACCAGGACGCAGGGCCGACGACGGACGCAAGAAGCGAAGTCTCTCTAGCATCCCGGCAGATCTCAACCGGCGTACCGACCGTGTCGACAGGCGCGTTCGTTCTTTCCGTCCGGGGCGTTCGGTATTCTTCGACCGTGAGTGATAGTCAGCCGCCGCGCACGCCCTGGTACCACGAGAACCTCTGGTCGAACATCCTGGGCGGAGTTGCTACGGCGCTTGTTCTTGGAGTCCTGTACTGGGCGTTCGGAGTCGTCAGTGCGGCCAAGCTACCTGTCTGGGTCTACGTCTTCGTCGTTGGGCTAGTGGTGCTCGTCGTATCAATGCTTATCCCGCTTTGGCGTCGTGCGATCTGGGGCAATGTCGGCCGCGGCCTCAAATGGATCTGGTCGTGGCACCCGGTATCCACTCGCCGATTTCGAGCGGCAAGGAAGGCTGACTACGAGTACCTGGACAAGCTCTTCGCAGATAACTTCGCATCTTGGGTTCGGAAAGTCATCAAGGACGACAAACAAGCTGAAGAGCGAATGAAGGAGATCATCGCGCCGGTCGTTGAGCAGCGCATGCGCAATCTGCAGGCAATCCGAGACGAGGCTGCCGCGGTTTCGGATCCCGGGCTCGCACCGGTGCCTCGGCCAGTGCCTAGGTGGAGCGTCGAGGTGGTCCGCGACGGCGTTAACGAGTTTGTCCTCGTCAACCACGTCCCTCGTAGCGGGGCGCGGGAAGTGAGGATCGAAGGCGACGACGATTTTACAATCACCAGTGCGGGACAGTGGGAAGACCTTTCCGGAGAAGCGCGAGGCGAGTTCACTGGCACATTCACTCGCAATGCAATGCAGGTGGGAGTCAAGTTCTTCATTACGTGGTTCGACGACAACGGCTTGACTAAGACCGCCGTAGTTTTCGTTTCCGCGCCTGAGATAGGCCTCGCAGCCCCGTTCTGAAAGAGCGCTTATGGGCGCGGCGAGGCACTCGCGAGATCAGCTATCGACTACCGACTAACCGTCGC
The DNA here is from genome assembly GCF_042789575.1 of Leifsonia sp. NPDC056824. Lineage (NCBI taxonomy): Bacteria > Bacillati > Actinomycetota > Actinomycetes > Micrococcales > Microbacteriaceae > Leifsonia > Leifsonia sp. NPDC056824. Next base: position 628,818 of record NZ_JBHUAV010000002.1, read on the forward strand.
ATTGTGGCGACACCAGCCGCCTGCAGGCGACGCAATGCACTCGACATTGGTCAGAAGGGGGAATCATCCTCGGCGGACGCTTCGGCCGTAGTCGCGCTGCAGACGGCATGGGCGTAGCCATCGAGGCTGCGGAGGCGATTGATCCGCTGAGCCTTTTTGATCGACGCGGGCAGGGTCGCGTAAAGCGCTCGCTCTGCGCACAGTGCGAGGCGGCGCGCAGACCGTGAGGGCTCGGGACGGTCGTCGGCGTACGCGAGTGCTGCCCCGGCTACGCTCGCCGGATCCCATCCGTGTCGAGGCGTGACGGGCGAGAAGATGGGCGACGCGTGGTCGCCGTCGTACGGGGCGACGGTCATTGTCCGAGGCGACACTGTCGCTTCGGGTCGTCTCACCTCGCGTACCTTGCTCGGGCCGCGTCACGGCCTCTCCGCGAGGCTGCCTTAGGAACCGACAGTGGGCGGTACCAGGCGAGGATCGACGCCGCCGCGGTGCGTGCGAGCCGAGCCTCGGCGACCGCCGGATGGATGACTGTTTGGCCCGTCGACCCCTGCGCGATCATCCCGGCGGCGATTGCGACCTCGTCGAGTCGCTCGGCGGTCGAGTGCAAGGCGGCGGCGTACTCCAGCTCGTCCAGCTCAGCCCCCGCAAGGTCTGGCAACTGCTCTACGACTGAGAGGAAGAGATCCCGTGCGCCCTCGGTCCAAGAGCTAGGGAGTTCCCATCCGGTCGTGCCGGTGGTGACTGCGATAGAGAGATTGAAACAGGACCCCTAGCGGCAGTCACAAGGAGGGCGCTTACGCACCAGGGCGGCCAATTCGGACCCGGCGAATGTTCATCGTGCACTCTGCCGTTTCCTGGTCGCTCATCGGCGCCTGCTGCCTGCATGTCATCCGCGTCATCCGTCCACCCATCCCGCCAGGCGCCCGGACTCCCCGCCACCGATGTGCCCACCCAGCGGCTCCGCCAGCTCCGCCATCTCGTCCGGGCTGGTGACGCAGATCGCGCCGTATTCGCGGATGAGGCGGTGGCAGCCCGCGGACGCCGGCGAGGTGATCGGGCCCGGCACCGCTCCCAGGGGGCGGCCGAGCTGGGCGGCGTGACCGGCGGTGTTCAGGGAGCCGGAGCGGGCGCCGGCCTCGACGACCACGGTCGCGTTGCTCGCGGCGGCGATCAGCCGGTTGCGCATCAGGAAGCGCCAGCGCGTCGGGGTCGAGCCCGGAGGGAGCTCGGCCAGCAGCAGGCCGGTGTGGGCGATGCGCTGCAGGAGGTCGTCGTTCCCGGCCGGGTAGAGGCGGTCCACGCCTCCGGCCAGGAACGCGACGGTGACCTGGCCGCTCGACAATGCCGCGCGGTGGGCGGCGGCGTCGACGCCGTAAGCGCCTCCGGAGACGATCGCGAAGCCGCGGTCGCTCAGTCCGGCCGCGCTCTCCAGCGCGACGTGCTCGCCGTAGCCGCTGGCGGCGCGTGCTCCGACCAGCGCGATGGACTGCGCGAGGCGGGCCAGCCGGGCGGGGTCGCCGCGCACCCAGAGGGTGAGGGGCGCGCCGAGCTCCAGTCCGTCCAGGGCGGTGGGCCAGACCGGGTGCTCCGGCGTCACGAGCCGCGCGCCGAGGCGGGCGGCGCGTTCCAACGGCGCGTGGAGGGGCGCCCGCGGGAGGCGTCCGCGCCACCGGTCGAGGGCGTCCCGGAGCCGGTCGATCGGCGGAAGGGCCGGCGAGCCGGTGTTGCGCAGCGCGGCGCGGACGGACTGCGGCGATGTGTCGCCGATCACGGCGTTGAGGGTCGGCAGTGGGCCGAACGCGCCGACCAGCAGCGCGGCGTCGGTGTCGCCCGGCTCGATCGCCGACGAGAGGGCGGCCCGCGCCGCGGCGGCGAGCATCGACGACTCGTCGGGGTACTCCATGTCCGTGGAGACCCTGCCGACGAGGGCGGCGATCTCGCGGGAGGTCAGCCCGGGGAACGTTTCGGCGCTCATCGGGCACCCCCGGGGGTGATCGGCGTGGATGCGGGTGAATTCGCGACAGGGCTCCACACCTCCTCCACCGGACCCCGCACCTCCCCGACATCCGACCCCGTCTCTCGTTCCCCGTCCGTCTCCCCCGTCCCGGTCGCCGCCTGCCATACCGCACACTCGCCGCACCACCTCTCGCGCCCCCGCTCCGGGTTCTCGCGCTCCTCACGGATGAGGTCGACCCAGATCCTCCTCATGCGAACGCACCCCGTCTCAGGTACAGCGCCCGCGCGACGTGCTCGGCGGTCGGGCTTGCGGTGCCGTCGAGGTCGGCGAGGGTCCAGGCGAGGCGGAGGGTGCGGTCGTAGCCGCGCATCGTGAGGGCGCCGCGTTCCAGGGAGCGATCCAGCGTGGAGCGGGACGACGCCGAGAGCTGGTGTTCGGGGGCTCTGAGCCAGGTGCCTGCGGCTTGGGAGTTCGTCGTCCAACCCGTGCCGTGCAAGCGTTCGCGGGCGGCGGCGCGGGCGTGCTCCACCGCGCGGCGGAGCTGCTGGCTCGCGCGCGACGGGGCGGTACCGTCGGAGGCGGTTCGCAGGGCGCCCAACCCCAGGCGGCGCACGGTGAGGCGGATGTCGACGCGGTCGAGCAGCGGGCCCGAGAGGCGCGTGAGGTAGCGACGGCGCGCGGCGGGGGTGCACGAGCACTCCTCGTCGGCCGAGCCGTAGCGACCGCACGGGCACGGGTTGGAGGCGAGCACGAGCTGGAAGCGGGCGGGGAACGTGGCGCTCGCGGCCGCGCGGTCGACGGCGATCGAGCCGGACTCCAGCGGCTGGCGGAGGGCGTCCAGGACGTTGGGCTGGAACTCCGCCGCCTCGTCCAGGAACAGCACGCCATTCGACGCCCGCGCGATCGCTCCCGGCACCAGCCGTCCGCTGCCGCCGCCGACGAGGGCGGCGGACGACGCGGTGTGGTGCGGGGCCTCGAACGGCGGCCGCAGGATCAGACCGCCGCCGACGCCACGGCCCGACAGGGAGCGGATGGAGGTCGTCTCCAGGGCCTGCTCGGGGGTGAGGTCTGGCAGCAGGGACGGCAGGCGGCGCGCCAGCATGGTCTTGCCCGCTCCGGGCGGGCCGATCATCGACACGTTGTGACCTCCGGCGGCCGCGGCGACGAACGCGTCGACCGCGTCGTCGTTGCCGGCGACGTCGGCCATATCGGGCTCCTCGTCGACAGGTCCGCTGTCGTCGGGCAGGGCGACAGGGGTCTGGTCGATCGGGTCCAGCTCGGCGCCGTGGACGATCGCGGCGGCGCGGAGGCCGACCACAGGAACCACCTCGACGCCGTCGACCAGGGCGGCCTCCTCGGCGTTCGCGGTCGGGACCAGGACCCGCGCGAAGCCGGCGTCCCTGGCTGCCAGCACGACGGGCAGCACGCCGGGGACCGGACGCAGGCGGCCGTCGAGGCCCAGCTCGCCGACGTGGACGGCGCCGGCCGCCGACTCGGCAGGGACCTCGCCGGAGGCCGCCAGCGCGGCCACCGCGATCGCGAGGTCGAAGCCGGAACCCTGCTTGCGCAAGGATGCCGGCGACAGGTTCACCGTCAGCTTGCGCTGCGTGAGCGTGCAGCCGGCGTTGGCGGCCGCCGCGGAGACCCGCTTGCGCGACTCACCGAGTGCGGCGTCGGGCAGCCCGATGAGCACGAAGGCGGGCAGCCCGGCCGAGATGTCGGCCTCCACCTCCACGATGTCGCCGCGCATCCCGGTCAGTGCCACGGCGAACGTGCGTGCGAGCGCCATCACGCCACCCCCGCCCGGTGCTCCACCGACGGCGTCGTGTTCCACGCGTCGAGCACGGCGATCGCGTCGATGCGCGTCACGCCGCGGACCGGGCCGTGCGCCCGGCACCACTCAGCCGCCAGACGGCGCAGCCGCGCGGCCTTCTTCGCCGTGATCGCCTCGAACGGGTGCCCGAACTCGATCGAGCTCCTGGTCTTGACCTCCACGAACGCGGTCACGCGCCCGAGGCGTGCGATCAGATCGAGCTCGCCGCTCGCGCAGCGCCAGTTGCGGGCAACGATCTCGTAGCCCTGCGCCTCCAGCCAGTCCGCCGCCACGGCCTCGCCGCGACGACCCAGACGGTCTTTCTCTGCCATGTTTCCTCCCACGACCAGCGTGGTCGGAGGGGACCGGGCAGAACCGGGCGGAGCGGAATCTGTGGAGAAGTCGTCAGCTCAGCGCGTTGTGCAGGACAAAGCCAGACAGGACAAAGCCAGACAGAACACGCAGCACGAACGCGACGACCTCACTCGTCGAGCGCCAGCTCCTTCGGGAGCTCGAACTCCTTGCTCGAGAGCTCCTCGATGTTCACGTCCTTGAACGTCAGCACGCGAACGGACTTCACGAACCGGTCGGCGCGGTAGACATCCCACACCCAGACGTCGTTCATCGTCAGCTCGAAGTAGAAGTCGTGCTCCGTGTCCCGTCGCACGAACTCCACCTCGTTCGCGAGGTAGAAGCGGCGCTCGGTTTCGATCACGTACTTGAACTGCGAGACGACGTCCCGGTATTCGCGATACAAAGCCAGCTCGACCTCGCGGTCGTAGTCGTCGAACTCGTCCTCATCCATCGTTCGCCAAGTCTAGCCGTGCCGACTCAGCTCGGCATGTCGAGCGTCGCCAGGTCCTTCAGCCAGGTCAGCCGGTGCAGCGCGCTCGGGCCGAGCTCGGCGATCGCGGCGAAGTGCTCCGGGGTCGAGTAGCCCTTGTTGCTCACCCAGCCGTAGCCGGGGTAATCCACGTCGTGGCCGATCATCAACCGGTCGCGGTGCACCTTCGCGATGACGGAGGCCGCGGCCACCGACGCGCAGTCGCGGTCGGCCTTGATCCGCGTGACGACGCGCACCGGGCGCATCACCGCCGGGCTGAGGTAGTCGTAGTTCCCGTCCAGGATCAGCGTGCTCTCCCGCACCTGCGCGCCCTGTTCCTCCAGCATCGCGAGGGCGCGGGCGCCGGCGAGGCCCAGGCAGCGCATGATGCCGAGCGAGTCGACCTCTGCGGCGGAGGCCATCCCGACCGCGTGGAACAACGACCAGCGCCGGCAGGCGGGCTCGAGCGCCTCGCGCACCGGCTCGGGCAGCAGCTTGGAGTCGCGCAGCCCGGGCGGGATGCGCTTGACCGCGGTGTCGATGACCACCATTCCGACCGCCACCGGGCCGGCCAGCGCCCCGCGGCCGACCTCGTCGACGGCCACGATCGAGGTGACGCCGTCGCGGTAAAGCGCCTTCTCGAAGCGCAGCGACGGCGAGACCGGGGTCATCATTCCTTCTTCTCCTCCACGCCTCTGAAGACATCAGGATAGTCGTCCAACCACGTCCATCTGCTGACCGGCCAGCTGATCACGGACGCCCGCCCGACGACGTGGTCGAGCGGCACGAAGCCGTGGCCGGGGAGCGCCTGATTGCGGGAGGAGTCCTGCGAGTCGTAACGGTTGTCCCCCATGACCCAGATGCGGCCCTTCGGGACCGTCACGTCGAAGGCGAGCGTCGCGGCGTTCTTCTGCCCGGGCGGGATCACGATGTAGGGCTCGTGGATCGCGGTGCCGTTGACGGTGATCCGGCCCGCCGCATCGCAGCACACCACATGGTCCCCCGGGAGGCCGATGAGCCGTTTCACGAGGTGGTCGTCGCTGTCGGAGGCGGACAGGCCGACGAACGTCAGTGCCGTGTCCGCCGCCTGGGCCACCGGGTCGCGGACGACCGGCGGCGACTTCGGGAGCCAGCCGCCCGGGTCCCGGAACACCACGACGTCACCGCGGCTCAGCGGGAACACCGACGGCTGCAACTCGTTGACCAGGATCTTGTCGTTGACCTGGAGGGTGTTCTCCATCGATCCGGAGGGGATGTAGAACGAGCGCACGACGAAGGTCTTCACCAGGAACGCCACGAGCAGCGCGATCACCACCACGACCAGCACGTCCCGCAGGAACAGCAGGCCGCCGCGCCTGCCGCGCTCTCCCCGCACCACGCGTTCGGGCCGCGTGGGCAGTGTCTCGTCCGTCATCCACCCTGCCTGGCTCGTTAACCGCCTGAGCTCCCGGTCCAGTGTAGGACCGGGAGCTCAGGAAGAGTCGCGCGCGAAACGCTCAGTTCTCGCGCTTCTCCTTGATCTTCGCCTTCTTGCCGCGCAGCTCGCGGAGGTAGTACAGCTTGGCGCGACGGACGTCACCGCGGGTGACGACCTCGATGTGGTCGATGACCGGCGAGTGCACCGGGAAGGTACGCTCGACGCCGACCTGGAAGCTGACCTTGCGGACCGTGAAGGTCTCGCGGACGCCTTCGCCCGAGCGGCCGATCACGACGCCCTGGAAGACCTGGATACGAGAGCGGGTGCCCTCGATGATGTTGACGTGCACCTTCACGGTGTCGCCGGCGCGGAACGCGGGGATGTCCGACTTGAGGGACGCGGCGTCCACCTGATCGAGGATGTGCATTGCTGTTCGCTCTCTGTACCCGCCTGCAGGTCGGGGACGGATTCGGGGCCGTCGTGGGGTTGCGCGCTGCGCACCGCGGACGGCCGGGATTCGATTGGGTGTGCACGCTCGAATTGCTGGCTCCCCTGCGGCAGAGCCTGGCGGCGGCACGAACAACCATTCTGCCACGCGCACGGCCCTATTGCCAAAGCGCGCAGGCGCGGAGAGCGCGGAGGTCAGTCCTCGCGGTGCTCTTCGATGACGATCACGTCGGCGTCGTCCACCACAGGGCTGGACGGACGGGGCACCTGCTGCGGCTGCGCGGCCTGCTGGTAGGCGGCGAAGGTGACCGCCACCCGGTCGCGCGCCTCGGTCACCAGCTCCCACAGCCCGACCCAGAACGTGGCCAGGAAGAACAGCACGCCGAGCACGGCGAGCCAGCCGGTGGCGCCGGGCGGGAAGAACCCGAAGGCGATGATGGAGGCGCTCCAGCCGGCGAGGAGGCCGGTGTCGTACCAGGAGACCGCGCGGGTCTCCCTGACGCTCTTGCGCGCCATGACGATGCCGCCGATCGCGAGCAGCGCGACGAAGAGGATCGGGCACAGGATGAGCAGCCCGAGGAACGTCCAGCCGCTGCCCTGGTTGAACGCGGCCCAGCCGATCAGCAGCCAGACGGGCAGCACCACGGCGGACGGGAAGAGCCACCAGTAGAACGCCTTGCGGATGAACATGCGGCCAGCGTAACGTCGCGCGGCTGTGCGCGGGCTGCCGGTTCGCCGAGGGCGGACTCCGGACCGCGCCGCATGGAAGACTGGACGCAGTCACACCAGAGAAAGAGGACGAGCGTGATCGAGCTGAGGACCCCCGCCGAGATCGAGCAGATGCGACCGGCCGGCCGGTTCGTCGCCGAGGTCCTCGCCGAGACCGCCGCCGCCGCGAAGGTGGGCGTCAACCTGCTGGAGCTGGACCGGATCGCGCACGAGCTGATCCGCAGCCGTGGCGCGGAGTCCTGCTACATCGACTACCACCCGTCGTTCGGCGCGAGCCCGTTCGGCAAGGTGATCTGCACCTCCGTCAACGACGCCGTGCTGCACGGCCTCCCGCACGACTACCGGCTGCGCGACGGCGACCTGCTCAGCCTGGACTTCGCGGCGAGCGTCGACGGCTGGGTGGCCGACTCGGCGGTCAGCCTCGTGGTCGGCTCGGCGCGCGACGAGGACCTCCGCCTCATCGACACGACCCGCCGGGCGCTCACCGCGGGCATCGCGGCCGCGCAGCCTGGAGGCAAGGTGGGCGACATCTCGGCGGCGATCGCGGCCGTGGCGCACGCCGAGGGCTACTCGGTGAACACGCAGTTCGGCGGGCACGGCGTCGGCCGCACGATGCACGGCGACCCGCACATCCCGAACGACGGCCGCGCAGGACGCGGCTTCCCGCTGCGTCCCGGCCTGGTCGTCGCGATCGAACCGTGGTTCCTTCAGACGACCGACAAAATCTTCACCGACCCCGACGGCTGGACGCTCCGCTCCGCCGACGGCTCCCGCGGCGCCCACTCCGAGCACACTGTCGCCATCACCGACTCCGGCCCCCTCGTCCTCAGCGCCCCCTGACCATCCGTTCCGGAGTTGTGTACGCCTCGCATCGGCGTGTCGCGTACAGAACTCCGGAAGAGATGGATCGGGGTCGCTACGGGAGGAGGTCGGGGCGGACGCGGGCGGTGCGGGCGAGGGACTGCTCGCGGCGCCACGACTCGATGGCGCCGTGGTTGCCGGAGAGCAGGACGGGCGGGACCTCATGGCCGCGCCAGGCGGCGGGCTTCGTGTACGACGGGTACTCGAGGAGGCCGTCCTCGTGCGACTCCTGCACCAGGCTCTCCGGGTTGCCGACGACGCCGGGGATGAGCCGCCCGATCGCCTCGATCATCGCCATCGTGGCGACCTCGCCGCCGTTGAGCACGTAGTCGCCGATGCTCACCAGCCGCACCCGCGCCCGGGAGGCGTACTCGTCGAAGACGCGCTGGTCGATGCCCTCGTAGCGGCCGCAGCCGAACACGAGGTGGGACTCGGTCGCGAGCTCGCGGGCCATCGCCTGGGTGAACACCTCGCCGGCCGGCGACGGGAACAGGAGCACGGGGTCGTCCGAGCCGTCCAGGACGGCGTCCAGCGCCTCCCCCCAGGGCTCCGGCTTCATCACCATGCCGGCGCCGCCGCCGTACGGGGTGTCGTCGACGGTGCGGTGCCGGTCGTGGGTGTGATCGCGCAGGTCGTGGACGCCGAGCGCGATGATGCCCGCCTGCCGCGCCTTGCCGAGCAGGGAGATGTCGAGCACATCGAAGAAAGTCGGGAAGATCGTGACGATGTCGATGCGCATGGGGGAATTCTATTCGGGGACGACCGCGAGCTCCCGGTCGCGCGGCACCAGCGGGGCCGCCACCGCCGGGCAGACGGCGACCGCGGCGAACGCCAGCGGGAAGCCGACGAAGCCGATCAGCGCGCCGACGGCGGGTCCGACGACCGACGCCGCCAGGAACTGGCCGGTGTTCTGCGCGCCGAGCGCCCTGCCCGACCAGAACGGCCCGGCGATCTCGGCGACCGACGTGTAGGCGAGGCCGTTGTCGGCGACGGTGACGATGGCCGCGACGATCAGGATGACGGCGGCGGCCACCGAGCCGAGAGCCGAGGCCGCGCCCATCAGCAGCATGACGACGATCGCCGCGACGGACACCCAGCGCAGCGGCACCAGGTGGCTGCCGACCCGGTCGCTCAGCACGCCGACGCCGATCCGGCCGAGCGCGCCGGCGAACTGGCTGACCGCGATGACGATGCCCGCGGCGAGCGAGGTGAAGTGCAGCTCGGTGACGAGCCAGACCAGCCCGAACGTGGACACGGTGAACTGCGGGACGACCAGCAGCATCGACACCAAGTGGATGCGCCAGAGCAGGGAGGTCTCCCGGTACGGACGCCACGCGGCCTGCGGGTGGGTGTCCTCCCCCTCCGCCGTGCGACGCGGCGGCCGGGGCGGGTCGACGATCCCGATCGCGCACAGCACCGCGGAGACGCCGCACAGCACCGCGGGCACCGTGAGCGCCGCTGCGATCCCGCCGGAGGCCGCCAGCAGCGGGACGCTGATCGCGGCGATCGCGACGCCGAGCGGCTGGCACATCTGCCGGATGCCCATCGCGAGACCGCGCCGTTCCTTGGCGAACCAGCCGATCACCACGCGGCCGCTCGCCGCGTTGGGGCTGGCGGCCGCCATCCCGCCCACCAGGAACAGCGCGCCGAGCGCGATGTACGACGAGACGAACATGGCGGCGACCGCGGCGGCCGCGGTGACGGCCAGCCCGGACGCGATGACCCAGCGCTCCCCGATCCGGTCGCTCAGGGCGCCCCACGCGATCAGCGCGAGCACCAGCCCGAGGGTGGGCGCGGAGGCGAGCAGGCCGGCCTGCGCGAGGCTCAGCCCGCGCTCGGTGTGCAGCAGCGGGATGAGGAAGGCCGGGGTCGAGACGAAGACCGTCGAGGAGGCCTGACCGATGACGCCGAGGGCGAGCATGAGCCACGGTCGAGGGGTTCTGGTCGCCTGCCCGGTCTCGTCTCGTGTTTCTCGGTTCATACGGTATACCCTAGCGGTATACCGGCTTGGTATACCAACGAAGGAGACCGATGCCCGAGCAGCCTCACGTCTACGAGCGCCTGCGCTCCGCGATCCTCGACCTCGACCGCGTCCCCGGCTCCCGCATCACCGAGCGCGGCCTCGAAGCCGAGCTCGGCGCCTCGCGAACGCCGTTGCGCGCGGCGCTCATGCGCCTGGAGGCGGAGGGGCTGGTCCGCCGCGAGGGCCGCGGGTGGGAGGTCTCCCCCATCGACCTCGGCGAGATCGCCCGGCTCAGCGAGCTGCGCGACGCCCTGGAGACCGCCGCCGTGCGGCTGAGCGCCGTCCGGGCTGCGGATGACGACCTGCGCGCGCTGCACGACGACCTCGGCGCCTACGACCCCGACCGGCGCGACGAGGACGCGGTCGGCGCCGGCGCGGGCTTCCACGTACGGCTCGCCGCCCTCAGCGGCAACCACTTCTTCGCCGACTCGGTGTCCTCCGCGATGACCCGGCTGGCCCGCACCCGCTGGCTGGAGGTCCGCACCGCCGACGCGCGGCGCACCGCGTGGGAGGAGCACCGCGCGATCGTCGAGCAGCTCGCGGCGCGGGACGCGGACGCGGCAGCCGACAGCATCCACCGCCACATCGTCGGCACGCACGAGCGGCTGCTCGCGGCCCTGGACGCCGACACCCGCCTCCTCCGCGCCCGCGGCCTCACCATCCTCCGGCCCGAGAGGTGAGTCGTCGCGGGAATGACCGCGCGGATTTCCGCAACGAGTCACATCTCGGCGGCGGGGGTTAGGAGTCCTCGGGGGTCTCCGGGTCGGCCGGAGCGTCCGGCTCGTCGTCGTCGGGGAGGTCCTCGAAGAGGCCGGGCGGCGGCGTCAGCGTGACGGTGCCCGCGGCGATGTCGACCTCGGGCACGATCGCCTTCACGAACGGCACCAGGACCTCGCCGTCGGCCGTGCGGACGACGAGCAGGTCCTGTGCGGGAAGGTGGTCGACCCGTGCGATCGTGCCGACCTCCACGCCGTCGCGGCGTGCGCTCAGCCCGACCAGCTGGTGGTCGTACCAGGCGTCCTCCTCCCGAGGGAGCTGTTTGGCGTCCTGGCTCACCCAGAGGATGGCCTTCACCAGCGTCTCGGCCTCGGTGCGGTCGTCCACGCCGGCGAAGAAGCCGACCGGGTGACCGTTGTACCAGCGCAGCTCGATGAGCTCGAGGGTCTTGCCGTGCCATTTGGAGGCCGTGGGCACCTGGAGCGTGAACACCGCGCCGGGGACGAAGCGGTGCTCCGGCTCGTCCGTGAACAGCTCGAGCTTCAGAGCGCCCTTCAGACCGTGCGCCTTGGTCAGCCGGCCGACGCGCAGCTCGGTCTCACCCGGTCGCGGTGCGACCTCCTTGCGGGGCAGCTTGTGGTCCGCCACCTCAGTCGTCGACGACGTCGACGCGGACGCGTCGGCCGTCGGCCAGTGCGGCCACGATGGTGCGGAGGGCCTTGGCGGTACGGCCGGAACGGCCGATGACCCGCCCGAGGTCCTCGGGGTTCACTCGAACCTCGAGGACCTCGCCACGCGGCGAACCCTTGGCCACGACGTGCACGTCGTCCGGGTGGTCGACGATGCCCTTGACCAGGTGCGTGAGAGCGGGAGCGAGCAAGGTGTTACGCCTTCTCGCCGTCGGCCTCGGCCGTGATCTCCTCGGCCTCGGCGACGACCTCGGCCTCAGCGGCCTCCTCGGCCTCGACCTCGGCCTCGACGACGGCCTCCGCCTTCTTGGCGGTGTCGTCCTTCTTGGGCTTCAGGACCGGCTTCTTCTTCTCGTCGGCGACGAACGTCTCCTTGGCCTCGGCCGTCTTGACGGTCGAGACGGCGTTCTTGTCGCCCTTGAACTTTCCCCAGTCGCCCGTGAGCTTGAGCAGCACGAGGACCTGCTCGGACGGCTGAGCGCCGACGCCGAGCCAGTACTGAGCGCGCTCGGAGTCGACCTCGATGCGCGAGGGCTCCTCGGTCGGGTGGTACAGACCGATCTCCTCGATGACGCGGCCGTCGCGCTTGGTGCGCGAGTCGGCGACGACGATGCGGTAGTACGGAGCGCGGATCTTGCCCAGGCGCTTCAGACGGATTTTGACAGCCACAATTCTCCTGTGTTGACGTCCGGAACCCGCAGGGTTCCGGTGGATTCGTTGTCGAACTGACTGCCGTGGGCGTGGGGGCACACGCGGCAGGAGGTCTATTGTTCGTCCGTCGCGCCGGATAGAGGGTCGGGCACGATGAACTCAACTAGATATTCTGTCAGAAAAGCGCGCCCAATGAACAATCGGACGGACGGGGTCACAGCGATGCAGATCCAATTCGCAGAGTCGGAGCGCTCCACCGTGGGCATCGAGTGGGAGCTGGCGCTCGTCGACGGCGCCAGCGGCGACCTGGTGCAGATCGCGGACGACGTGCTCCGCGAGCTCGGGACGCCGGACGGCCAGGAGCATCCGCAGATCACCCACGAGCTGCTGCTGAACACCATCGAGTTGGTCAGCCGGGTGCACCACAGCGTCCCGGCCGCCATCACCGACCTGCAGGAGCTGGTCGCGCTGACCCGCGAGGTCACCGACCCGCTCGGCGTGGAGCTGATGTGCGCGGGCACGCATCCCTTCGCCCAGTGGTACGACCAGAGGATCACGCCGAACGAGCGCTACGACCGGCTGCTGGACCGCACGCAGTGGTGGGGCAGGCAGATGATGATCTGGGGCATCCACGTCCATGTCGGCATCGACGACCGCGACAAGGCGCTGCCGATCGTCAACGGGCTGCTCACCTACTACCCGCACCTCCAGGCGCTCAGCGCGTCGAGCCCGTTCTGGGCGGGCGCGCGCACCGGGTACGCCTCGAACCGCGCGCTCATGTTCCAGCAGCTCCCGACCGCTGGGCTGCCGTGGCAGTTCGGCAGCTGGGCCAACTACGAGGAGTACGTGCAGGACCTCGTGACCACCGGGGTGGTGGAGGACCACAGCGAGGTGCGCTGGGACATCCGGCCGTCGCCGCGCTGGGGCACCGTCGAGATGCGCGCGTGCGACGGGCTCTCGACCGCGGACGAGGTCGGGGCGGTCGGCGCGCTCATCCACTGCCTGACCGACCGGATGTCCGGCGACCTCGACGAGGGCGTCGAGCCGGTCACGCTGCAGCCGTGGTTCGTGCGCGAGAACAAGTGGCGCGCCGCACGCTACGGGCTGGACGCCGAGATCATCGTCGCGCCGGACGGCACGGAGCGCCTGGTGCGCGACCAGCTCCTCCAGCTCGTCGACGAGCTCGGCGACACGGCAGAGCGGCTGGGCTGCTCCGCCGAGCTCGCCACGGTCGCCGACGTGCTCGGCACCGGCGCCAGCTACCAGCGCCAGCTCGCCGTCGCCGAGACCAACGGCGGCAGCCTGCAGGCCGTGGTCAGCTCGCTCACGCACGAGCTCCGCAGCGGACTGGACCGGACGCCGCGGGACGCCGCCCAGCCCGGCACAGGCGGCTCATAGCCGTGCATAGAGCATCCATAGGCTCTTCGTTTAAGCTCGAAGACATGTTCCGCCACCGGCCTCTCGCCACCGCCGCCACGGCGCTCGCCGCGCTGCTGCTCGGCACGGTCGCCCTGAGCGGATGCGCGTCCGCTTCGTCCCAGCTCGCCGTCGGCGCCACCGTCGCGGCCGGCAAGCACCCGGTGGTCGCGATCGTCGGCGACTCGATCGAGTCGGGCATGGGGCTGGAGCCGTTCGAGGCCTGGCCCGCCCTCGTCGCCGTCGACCGGCGCTGGGGCCTGGAGAACTTCAGCCAGCCGGGTGCGGGCTTCGTCGCCGTCGGCGCCACCAACGCCGACTTCAACGGCCAGGTCGACCAGGCCATCGCCGCGAAGGCGAACGTGGTGCTGATCGGCGCCTCCGACAACGACCTCGGTCAGGACAACGCCTCCGTCGCCAAGGCGATGGCGGCCGCGGTCGAGCGGCTGAGCGACGCCCTGCCGAAGGCCCACCTGATCGGCTACAACGCTCTCACCGGGGAGGCCAGCGACAGCGACCTCGCTCCCCTGAACGCCGCACTCAAGCAGGCAGTGACCACGGCGGGCGGCAAGTGGATCGACCTCGGCCAGCCCTACCGCGGCCAGCTCGGCCTCGTCCAGGACGACGGCGAGCATCCCACGCTCGAAGGCCAGCAGGCGATCGCATCGGTCGTCCTGTCGAAGCTCGACGGGATCGTATGAGGCAGGCGATACGACGCGACGGTCGGGTGCGCCGCGTCGCGGCCGTCCTCGCCGTGGTCGCGGGCCTGGCGCTGACCGGCTGCACGACGCTCACCACGTCCGGGCCGGCGACCCCGTCCCCGTCGGCGCCGACGGTCCGGGCACAGCCCACGGCCGCGGCGATCGGCGACTCCATCGCGATCGGCTGGGGCGTGCCGGCCGACGACGCCTGGCCGCTCATCGCCGCGACCCGGCTCGGCTGGGACCTGACGGACCTCGGCGAAGGCGGCGCCGGCTTCACGAAGCCGGGGGTGAACACGCACGACTTCGACGACCAGGTCAGCGCGGCCATCCGGTTGCGCCCGCAGGTCGTCATCGTGGCCGCGACGCGCAACGACTCCGCCACGGCCGCCGCCGCTCCCGCGACGGTCAAGCGCGACACGGTGGCGGCGATCGACCGGCTGTCCACCGCGCTCCCGCGCACCACGATCGTCGGGATGGGCTCGGTCTGGGGAGCGACCGCCGCCGACCGGACGGCCACCGTCATCGACGAGGCCCTGAAGAGCGCCGTCCTCGCCGTCGGCGGCCACTGGCTCCCGCTGGGCCAGCCGTTCCTCGGCAAGCCCACCCTCATGCAGTCGGACGGCATCCACCCGACCAGCGCCGGCCAATCGCTGCTCGGGAGGACCGTGGCTGACGCGATCGCGAAGGCGCGGATCGAGCCGGGACCCGCTCGCGGCTAGGGCCGGCCGGCACGATCCGACACGCCCGGGCGGGATACACAGCGATCTGCCAGTCAGGGCGGTCTAGCCTCACCTCGTGCCCACCCGTCCCCGCCTGATCGCCGTCGTCGCGATCGCGCTCGCCACAGCCGCTCTCGCCGGCTGCTCCTCGGCCGTCACCGCGCGCCCGGTCGCCGCCGGCGGCACGGCCGTCGCGGCCCCTGCTGAGCACGCGAAGCCGCAGGTCGTCGCCATCGGGGACTCCATCGCGTTCGGCAAGGGTGTCCGCCCCGATCAGGCCTGGCCCGCGCTCGTCGCGGCGCAGCACGGCTGGACGCTCACCGACCTCGCGGTCTCGGGCTCCGGGTTCGTCAAGCCGGGCTGGAACGGCGACACCTACCGCGAGCAGGTCGCCACCGCCGTCGGCCTGCACCCCGACTACATCCTGATCGCGGCCACCAGGAACGACCGCACCGAGAGCGCCGCGCTCGTGGCCTCCTCGGCGGACGAGCTGCTGGGTGAACTGCGCGACACGTTCCCGCGGGCGCGCATCATCGGCATCACGACGGTCTGGGGCGCGGACACACCGCCGCCGACCGTGGCGACCGTCAACGGGATCGTCGAGAAGGCCGTGACCGGCGTCGGCGGGACCTTCCTCGACATCGGCTACCCGCTGGCGGGACACCCGGAGCTGGTGCAGGCGGACGGCATCCACCCGAACGCGGCGGGCGAACGCGCCGTCGCGAAGGTCATCGAGGACCGGCTCGCGCCGCTCGGCGTGACCTCCTGAGCAGTCGCGGGGCCTAGCGCCCTGGCGTCATCGCCCCATGAACTTCTGCAGGGCGGCCAGCTCCTCCTCGCTCGGGCCTCCGGCCTTCGCCTTGTTGCCGGAGCCGAGCCCGAAGCCGGTGCCTGCCGGTGCGTTCCCCGCCGGCTTGACACCGGAGGCGAGCGCCGCGTTCTCCGCGGCGCGCTTGGCCGGGTTGCCCGAGCGGGAGCCCTTCTTCTTGGGCTGCGGCTTGCCCTTGCCCGCGTAGCCGGCGCCGGGGATCGGGCCCATGCCCGGAACGTTCGGAACGCCACCCTTGGCAACGGTCTTCATCATCTTGGCGGCCTGCTCGAAGCGGTTGACGAGCTGGTTCACCTCGGTGACCGTCGTGCCGGAGCCCTTGGCGATGCGCAGGCGGCGGGAGCCGTTGAGCAGCTTGGGGGTGGTGCGCTCGGCCGTCGTCATCGACTGGATGATGGCCTCCGTGCGCACGATCTCGCGCTCGTCGAAGTTGTCGAGCTGCTGCTTCATCTGGCCCGCGCCGGGGAGCATGCCCATCATCTTCTTGATGGAGCCCATGTTGCGCAGCTGCTGCATCTGCTTGAGGAAGTCGTCGAGCGTGAAGCTGTCGGTCGCGAACTTCTCGGCGACCTTGCGCGCCTCGTCCTCGTCGAAGGCCTCCTGCGCCTGCTCGATGAGGGTGAGGATGTCGCCGAGGTCGAGGATGCGCGACGCCATGCGGTCGGGGTGGAACGGCTCGAAGTCGTCCAGGCCCTCGCCGGTGGAGGCGAAGATGATCGGGCGGCCGGTGACCGAGGCGACCGAGAGGGCCGCGCCGCCGCGCGCGTCGCCGTCGAGCTTGGAGAGCACGACGCCGGTGAAGTCGACGCCGTCCTGGAACGCCTTGGCCGTGGCCACGGCGTCCTGACCGATCATCGCGTCGATCACGAACAGCACTTCGTCCGGGTCGGTGGCCTTGCGGATGTCGG
The DNA here is from genome assembly GCF_042789575.1 of Leifsonia sp. NPDC056824. Classification (NCBI taxonomy): domain Bacteria; kingdom Bacillati; phylum Actinomycetota; class Actinomycetes; order Micrococcales; family Microbacteriaceae; genus Leifsonia; species Leifsonia sp. NPDC056824. The sequence goes on from NZ_JBHUAV010000002.1 coordinate 645,521, forward strand.
CGGCCTGCTTCATCAGCTCGGCGTCGACGCCGAGGCGTCCTGCGGTGTCGATGACGACCGTGTCGTACTGCTTGGTCTCGGCGAACTTCATGGCGTCCTTGGCCACCTTCACCGGGTTGCCGACGCCGTTGCCGGGCTCCGGCGCGTAGACCGGGACGCCGGCCTGCTCGCCGACGATCTGCAGCTGGGTGACGGCGTTGGGCCGCTGGAGGTCGGCGGCGACGAGGAGCGGCGTGTGGCCGTCCTTGATCAGCCACTTGCCGAGCTTGCCCGCGAGCGTGGTCTTACCCGCGCCCTGGAGGCCGGCGAGCATGATCACCGTCGGCGGCTTCTTGGCGAACTGGAGGCGGCGCTGCTGACCGCCGAGGATGGCCACGAGCTCCTCGTTGACGATCTGGACGACCTGCTGCGCCGGGTTCAGCGCCTTGTTGACCTCGTCGGACAGCGCGCGCTCGCGCACCTTGCCGGTGAACTCCTTGACGACGTCGAGCGCCACGTCGGCGTCGAGCAGGGCGCGGCGGATCTCGCGCACGGTGCCGTCGACGTCGGAGGGGGTGAGCTTGCCCTTGGTGCGCAGGTTCTTGAAGGTGTCCGTCAAACGGTCGGACAGGGAGCCGAAAGTAGCCATGATCGTAGAAGTCTACCGGGCGAGGCTGGCCGGTCGCCGAGGCTGCGCCGCGCGCGTCAGGGCGTCGTGTCGGGCCTGCGGGTCAGCCCTGCGTGTCGACCGCGACCACGTCGCCGCGCACGTCGAACGAGACCGTCAGGATCGCATCCGTCTCGTCCGGGCTGATCGAGTAGTCGAACGTCGCGAAGACCTCGTCCTCGCCGGCCTGGTCTGCCTGCACCGTCACGGTCAGGAGCTGGAGCGAGCGCAGCACGTCCATCGCGATGTCCCCCGAGTTGTAGACCAGGAGGTCGAGCAGCGACTCCCCCAGCTTGTCCACATGCTCGTCGATGTAGCTCGTCGTCGCCGACTGCTGGGAGCTCAGCTCGGCGATCAGCGCGTCCCTGGCCCTGGCGTCGAAGCCCTCCAGCGCCTGGATGAGCGCCGCCGCGGAGTCGAGGGCGAACTCCCCCACCGCGCGCTCGTCGTCGGCGCGCAGCTCGACCTCCACCGCCTGATCGGCGAGGTCGACCGTGTCGTTCCAGGCGAGGCCGCCGGAGGCCGTCTCGTCGATGACGCCGAAGTAGTCGTGTTCGATGGCCATGCCGTCCCCTATCCGACGAGCTGCTGCGCGAAGACGTGCGGGGTGAAGCCGGTCAGGTCGTTGATCCCCTCGCCCTGGCCGATGAGCTTGATCGGGAGGCCGGTGCGCTCCTGCACCGCGAGGACGAAGCCGCCCTTCGCCGAACCGTCGAGCTTCGTCAGCACGAGGCCGGTCACGCCGGCGTGCTCCAGGAACGCCTCGGCCTGCGCCAGCCCGTTCTGTCCGGTGGTGGCGTCGAGCACCAGCAGCACCTCCGCGATCGGCGCCTGCTTCTCGACCACGCGCTTGATCTTGGACAGCTCGTCCATCAGGCCGCCCTTGGTCTGCAACCTGCCCGCGGTGTCGATGATGACGATCTCGGTGCCGTCGCGCTTGGCCTTCTCGACCGTCTGGAACGCCACGGACGCCGGGTCCTGGCCCTGCTGCTGCGGCCGCACGATCTCCGCTCCGGCGCGCTCCGCCCAAGTGGCGAGCTGCTCGACCGCCGCGGCGCGGAAGGTGTCCGCCGCGCCGACGACGACCGTGCGGTCGTAGGTGCGCAGAAACTTGGCGAACTTGCCGATGGTCGTGGTCTTGCCGACGCCGTTCACGCCGACCACCAGGACGATCGCGGGACGCTCGCTGAGCTTGAGCGTGGTGTCGAGCTTGGAGAGCCGCTCCTCCATCGTCTCGCGCAGCATGCGCTGGAGGTCGGCCGGGTCGGTGGTGTGGTATCGCTCGACCTTGGCGCGCAGGTCGTCGACGACCGCTTCGGTGACGTCCGGACCGAAGTCGGCGGTGATGAGCGCCGTCTCCAGATCGTCCCAGGTGGTGTCGTCGATGGTCTTCCTCGCGAACATCCCGCGGAGGGCGCCCGACAAGGACCAGGGGGTGCGGTCTGCCATGCACTCAGACTAGTTGGTACGGTGGCGCCATGTTCTCCCTCGTGGCGGTGTCGGCGGAGCTCGCGGAGCAGCTCGTCGCGATCGACGAGGACGGGGAGGACGCCGTCCATCAGGCCCGCATCCGGGTGCGCAGGCTCCGCAGCGTCCTGCGGGTCTACCGGGCCGCGTTCGAATCGCATGCCGCGCTCGGCATGCGACTGCGGCTGGAGGCGCTGGGCGACCGGCTCGGCGCCGTGCGCGACCTGGAGGTCAAGGCCGACACCCTCGAGGACCTGTTGGAGGCCGACGACGAGCCGGAGCTGGTCGACGCCGTCTCGGCGGAAGCGGCGGCGACCCGTTCCGCCCACGAGGAGGCGCTCAGTTCGTTGCTGCGTTACCTGCACGGCCCGGTGGTCAGGGCGCTCCTGGCCGACCTCCAGATGTTCGCCGCCGAGCCGCCGCTCTCGGCGAAAGGCAGGAAAGACCCCGCGCGGGTGACGACGCGCGGTCTGGCGAAGGCGGTGGAGAAGGTGCACCGCCTGCGCGGCGACAGCCTTGAGGAGCGCCACGCCACCCGCAAAGCGGCACGAAAGGTGCGTTATGCGGCCGACGCGGTCGCGGACGAGCTCGGCCGCTCTGCCGTCCGGCTCGCCGCAGCGGCCAAGGCCGTCCAGGACGCGCTCGGCGACAACCGCGACGACCTCCTGCTGGCGCACGAGTTGCGCGAGCAGGGCCATGTCGGCCTCGCCATGCGCTGCGAGCGGCGCGCGGCGGACGCCCTCGACGGGATCGACGGCAAGCTCGCCGCGATCGCGTTCGAGGGAGCGGACGCCTAGGCGGAGGCCTTCTCCTGCGCGACGCGCTGGCCGACGACGGCCGAGACGCCGTCCTGGCGCATCGAGACGCCGTAGAGGGCGTCGGCGATCTCCATCGTGCGCTTCTGGTGCGTGATCACGATGAGCTGGCTGTTCTCGCGCAGGTCCTCGAAGATCGTCAGCAGGCGACCGAGGTTGGCGTCGTCGAGCGCGGCCTCCACCTCGTCCATGATGTAGAACGGGCTGGGGCGGGCCTTGAAGATCGCGATCAGCAGCGCGACCGCGGCCAGCGACCGCTCGCCGCCGGACAGCAGCGAGAGGCGTTCGATCTTCTTGCCGGCCGGCTTGACTGACACCTCGATGCCGGTGGTGAGCAGGTCGTCCGGGTTCGTCAGCGAGATGTGCCCGGAGCCGCCGGGGAACAGGATCGGGAAGACGCGCTCGAAGGCGGCCTCGGTGTCCGCGAAGGCCGACTCGAAGATGGTCTGCATCTTCTCGTCGATCTCCTCGATGATCGTCACGAGATCCTTGCGGGTGTTGGTGAGGTCGGTGAGCTGCTCGGTGAGGAACTTGTGCCGCTGCTCAAGGGCCGCGAACTCCTCCAGCGCGAGCGGGTTGACCCGTCCGAGCTGGCCGAGCTTGCGCTCGGCTGAGGCGAGGCGCTTCTGCTGCTGCTCGCGGACGTAGGGGGTGCCCGGGCGCTCCTCGCCGTCGGCCTCCGCCTCGGGTGCCTCGTCCTCCTCGCGGGTGTCCGGCGGAACCGGCACGTCCGGCCCGTACTCCGCCACCAGCACGTCCTCCACGAGGCCGAGCTCGCTGCCCGCCCGCTCCAGCAGGCTGGACAGGTGCAGCTTCTTCTCGTAGATCTGCAGCTCCAGGCCGTGCACCGACTCGGTGATGCCGTGCAGGCGCTCGCGCAGGGCGGCCTCCTCGCGGCGCACGGTCGCGAGCTCCTCATTCTGGCTCGCGCGCTGCGCCTCGGCGGTGGCGAGCTCCAGGCGCGCCTGCGACACCGAGCGGTCGGCGGAGGCGAGCACCGCGGGCAGCACGTCCACGACCCCCTCTGCCGCTTCCCGCTGCCGGCGGCGGATGACGGCACGGCGGGCGGCCTCCTCGGCGGCGGCGCGCTCGGCCTCCAGCTGCCGGGACAGCGCCTCGCCGCGCGCCTGCTCCGCACGCACGCGCTCCTTCGCGGTCTCGACACCGAGCCGCGCCTCCACCTCAGCCTCGCGCGCCGCGTCGAGCTCCACGGACAGGGCGTCACGGGCGGAGACGTCGAGGATCGGCCGCGGACGCGAGCGGGCGACCTCCAGCTCCGACTTCGCCGTGTCCGCCGCGGTCTCGGCCTCGGCGACGCGTTCGGCCGCCTGCTCCAACGCACGGCTCAGGCGCTCGGACTCGGCCTGGGAGGCCTCGAGCTGCACGCGCACCCGGTTGAGCTGCTCCGTCTGCGCGGCCAGCTTCGCGTCGAACTCGCGCAGGGCCGTGAGCGCGTACTGCGACTGCTCCTTGGCCACCTGCACGACGCCGCGCTGCTCGGCGAGAGCGAAGCGGGCGCGGTCGATGAGGGAGGTCACCTCACCGAGCCGCTCCTCGGCGGCGTCGCGGTCGGCGAACAGCTCGATCCGGCTCTGCTTCGCACCGGAGCCGCCGCGCAGCACGAAGTCGGTGAGCACGTCACCGGTGCGGGTGATCAGCGTGACGGGGCCGCCGAGCTTCCTGGCGCGGAAGGCGTCGGCGGCAGCCCGGGCGGACTCCACATCGTCCGCGATGGCGGTGAAGGCGAGCAGGCCGAGCACGCCGTCCGGCGCCTCGACGACCGAGCGCGCGGGGACGACACCGGCGATGCCGCTCAGGTCGACTTCCGGGGCTGCCGCGTCGGCGACCACGACCTCCACCCGCCCCAGGTCGTCGCCGGCGGCGTGCGAGACGGCGTCGAACGCGGCGTCCCTGCTCTCGGCGAGCACCGCGTCGGCCAGTGAGCCGAGGGCCGCGGCGACGGCGGCCTCGAAACCGGGGTGCACCCGGATGTGCTCGGCGGCCAGACCGCGCACGCCCGGCAGCCGCGCCGCGACCAGCGCGGCGGAGCCGTCCTTCTGGTCGAGGGCCAGCGAGAGCGCGGACGTGCGGGCAGCAAGGGCGTCGCGCTCGCGTTCGAGCGCGTGGAGGTCCTCGCGCAGCTTCTCGATGAGGCCCTCCGCCTCGAACACCTCGGACTGGGCGAGCTCGTACGCCTCGTCGAGGCTGCCCTCGCCCATGTCGGCTGTGACGGCCTCGGCCTCCCGGGAGGCGAACTCGGCCTGCGCCTTCTCGCGGCGCTCCGTGGCGGCGTCGAGCGCGTTCTGCTGACGGAGCACCTCGCCGCGCACGGCGGCCAGTCGCTGGCCTGCGGCCTCGGCCTGGCCGTTCAGCTTGCTGATCTCCAGGTCGTGCTTGGAGACGAGCGCGCTCTGGGCGGCGATCTCGTCGTCCACCGAATCGAGCCGGCCGCGCGCGGCGCGGGTCGCGGACTGCGCCGCCTCCCAGGCCGCCTCGGCCGCCACGACGGCGGCGCGCAGCCGCTCCACCTCGTCGGCGGCGTCCTGCACCATCTGCGGGCTGACCCGCGGACCGTCGTCGGTGGTCTCGGCCTGGCTGCCGAGCAGAGCGACTCGCTGGGTCGCGAGCGAGTAGAGGCTGCGCAGGCGGTCCTGCGCCTGCTCCAGCGCGAACGCTGTGCTGCGCGCGACGTCGACCGCATCGCCGATCTGCGCCTGCTCCAGTCGGGCGCGGCGGAGCTGTTTCTGCTCGAGCTGCTCCTGCAGGACGATCTGCTCGCTGTGGCGCGATGCCTCGGTGCGAGTGTGGTCGTCCAACGAGCGACGCAGTCCGACCACATCGTCGGCCAGCAGGCGCGCGCGGGCGTCGCGGACGATGGCGGCGATGGACTGAGCCTCGCGCGCGATCTCGGCCTGGTGGCCGAGCGGCTTGAGCTGCCGGCGCACCTCGCCTGCGAGGTCGCTCAGCCGGGTGAGGTTGGTCTGCATGGCCTCCAGCTTGCGGAGGGTCTTCTCCTTGCGGCGGCGGTGCTTGAGGATGCCTGCGGCCTCCTCGATGAAGCCGCGGCGCTCCTCCGGCGTGGCGCGCAGAACAGCGTCGAGCTGGCCCTGGCCCACGATGACGTGCATCTCGCGGCCGAGGCCGGAGTCGCTGAGCAGCTCCTGCACGTCGAGCAGGCGGCAGGACTGGCCGTTGATGGCATACTCGCTGCCGCCGTTGCGGAACAGCGTGCGCGAGATGGTGACCTCGGTGTACTCGATCGGCAGGGCGCCGTCACTGTTGTCGATCGTGAGCTGCACCTCGGCGCGACCGAGCGGGCCCCGGGTGGAGGTCCCGGCGAAGATGACGTCCTCCATCTTGCCGCCGCGAAGCGTCTTGGCGCCCTGCTCGCCCATCACCCAGGCGAGGGCGTCGACCACGTTCGACTTGCCGGACCCGTTGGGCCCGACGACGCAGGTGACGCCCGGCTCGAAGGCGAAAGTCGTCGGCGTTGCGAACGACTTGAAGCCCTTCAGCGTCAGACTCTTCAGATACACATGCAGAATCTACCCGACCCCCCGCGCCACCCCGCGCAGCCGAGGGGCACGTCGTTGTCACTTTCCGGGCGGAAAAGCGACAACGACGTGCCCCTCGGCGGTGGATAGCAGCGCAGCGTCAGCCGACGCCGAGGTAAGCCTCCTTGATGGCGGGGTCGGCGAGCAGCTCGCGGCCGGTGCCGGAGCGGGTGATGCTGCCGGTCTCCAGCACGAAGGCGCGATTCGCGCGGGCCAGCGCCTGGTTGGCGTTCTGCTCCACGAGCAGTACGGTGGTGCCCTGCTTGTTGATCTCCGTGATGATCGAGAAGATCTGCCGGATGAACTGCGGAGCCAGGCCCATCGAGGGCTCGTCCAGCAGCAGCAGCCGCGGGTTCGACATCAGCGCGCGCCCGATGGCGAGCATCTGCTGCTCGCCGCCGGACATCGTGCCGCCGGCCTGCGTCTTGCGCTCGGCGAGCCGCGGGAACAGCGAGAACACCCGGTCGAAGTCCGGACCCATGTTGGATCGGTCCTTGCGGCCGAACGCACCCATGTCGAGGTTCTCCATCACCGTCATCCCCGGGAAGATCCCGCGGCCCTCCGGAGCCTGCGAGATGCCGCGGACGACGCGGATGTGCGCCTTCATCTTGGTGATGTCCTGGCCGTCGAACAGGATGGAGCCGGTCGACGGGTTCAGGATGCCCGAGATCGTCTTCATCGTGGTCGACTTGCCCGCGCCGTTCGCGCCGATCAGGCTGACGATCTCGCCCTCCTCGACGGAGAACGACATGTCGTGGATCGCCTCGATGCGCCCGTAGGAGACGCTGATGTTCTTCAGTTCAAGCAACGTCATCTTCTGGCTCCCCGAGGTAGGCGGCGATCACGCGCGGGTCGTTCCGGATCTCCTGCGGCACGTCGTCGGCCAGCTTGCGGCCGAACTCCAGCACCACGATGCGATCCGTCACGCCCATGACCAGCTTCATGTCGTGTTCGATGAGGAGGACGGTGTACCCGTCGGCCCGGATGGTCCGGATGAGGTCCATCAGGTCCTCCTTCTCCGCCGGGTTGAAGCCGGCGGCCGGCTCGTCCAGGCAGAGCACCTTGGGGTCCGTCGCGAGGGCGCGAGCGATCTCCAGGCGGCGCTGCGACCCGTAGGGCAGCGACCGGGAGAGGTCGGCGGCGTGGTCGGCGATGCCCACGAACTCGAGCAGGGCCATGCCGCGCTCGATCGCGGACTTCTCCTCCCGCGTGTGCCGCGGCAGCCGCAGCAGCGCGCCGGGCACCGACGTGCGGTGCCGGGCGTCGAGGCCGACGACCACGTTCTCCAGCGCCGTCATCTCGCCGAACAGGCGGATGTTCTGGAACGTGCGCGCCAGTCCGAGCCGGGTGATCCTGTGCTGCTTCTGGCCCTTGATCGACTGGCCCTCCAGCAGCACGTCGCCGCTGGTCGGCTTGTAGACGCCGGTCATGGCGTTGAAGCACGTTGTCTTGCCCGCGCCGTTCGGCCCGATCAGGCCGAGGATCTCGCCGCGGCGGATGTCGAACGAGACGTCGTCGAGGGCGAGGAGGCCGCCGAACTTCACCGTGAGGTTGCGGACCTCCACGATGTTCTCGCCGACCTCGACCGCGATCTCGCGGTCGGGGGCCGCGGCCTCCGCGACCTCGAGGTCGATGCCTGCCGCCTCCAGCTCCTCCTCGTTGGCGCCGAGGGCCGGCTCCTCCTCCGGAACCGCTGCAGTGTTCTCGTCGCTCATCGCGCGCCTCCCTTCGCGCTCTGCGCCACTCTTCGATACGCGAGCCGCCCGTACGCCAGGAGCTTCTGCCGCGCCGGGAACAGGCCCTGCGAGCGGAAGATCATGATCAGCACGAGCGCGATGCCGAAGATCAGGTACTTGTAGTCCGCGATCGCGGTGAACCGCAGCGGGATGTACGCCACGATCGCGCCGCCGATCATCGCGCCGACCTTGTTGCCCGCGCCGCCGAGCACGACGGCCGCGAGGAACAGGATCGACGTCTGGACGTCGAACTTCTGGTTGTTGACGAAGCCGACCTGCCCGGCGAACAGCGCTCCGGAGAGGCCGCCGACGCCGGCGCCGATCGCGAACGCCCACACCTTGTACTTGAAGGTGGGAACGCCCATGATCTCGGCGGCGTCCTCGTCCTCGCGGATGGCGATCCAGGCGCGGCCCACGCGGCTGCGCTCCAGGTTGCCGACCAGCAGCAGGATCACGATGATGATCGTCACCGTGAGCCAGTACCAGGGCACGCCGTTCGAGTTGGAGAAGATCGGGATGCCCTTGGCGGTCTCCCCCGGCGGGTGCCCGACGTTCTGGAAGCCGACCTGGCCCTTCATCGCCGGGATGATCGTGGCGAGGATGCGCACGATCTCACCGAAGCCGAGCGTGACGATCGCCAGGTAGTCGCCGCGGAGGCGGAGCGTCGGCACGCCGAGGATCACGCCGAACGTCATCGTGACCGCCATCGCGACCGGCACCGTCCACAGGTACGGGATCTTGATGAACGGCGAGTCGGGGCTCGTGAGCATGGCCGCGGTGTACGACCCGACGGCGAAGAACGCGACGTAGCCGAGGTCGAGGAGGCCGGCGTAGCCGACCACCACGTTCAGGCCGACCGCGATCAGTCCGTAGGTGGCCATCGCGAAGCACGCGAGCGGCCAGTCGTTACCGGGCTCGGTGGTGAGCGGGAAGAAGTTCAGGTACGGCAGCGCGTACGCCACGGCCACCACGATGAGCAGCCACGCCCACTGCACGGCCCGCGGGAGGCCGTTCCAGTAGTCGCGCAGCGGCTGCAGCGGACCCTTCTTCTTGCTCGCGCGCGACGCTTCGAGGGCGTCGCCCGCCTGCTCCGAACGGCCGTCGGGCAGGACCTTGGGACCTTCGGTCGTGCTCATGCGCGGCTCCTTCCGAGCGAGGTGCCGAGGATGCCGGTCGGCTTGATCAGCAGCACCAGCACCAGGACGACGAACGCGACGACGTCGGTCCACTGCGAGTCGCCCAGCAGGATCTGGCCGTAGTTGCCGATCACGCCGAGCAGCAGGCCGCCGAGGAGCGCGCCGCGCACGTTGCCGATGCCGCCGAGGACGGCCGCGGCGAACGCCTTGACGCCGAGCACGAAGCCGCCGTTGTAGATCACGCCGGAGGGCACCAGCATCACGTAGAACAGGGCGGCGGCGCCGGCGAGGACACCGCCGGTGATGAACGTGATCTGGATGATCCGCTCCTTGTTGACGCCCATCAGCGTGGCTGTGTCGGCGTCCTGCGCGACGGCGCGGATGCCGCGGCCGGTGCGGGTGCGCCGGATGAACCAGTCGGTGGCGATCATCAGGATCACGGACGCCACCACGATGATGATCTGCTGGCTGTTCACGATCGTCCCGAAGACGTCGAAGATCGGCGTCGGGATGAACATCGTCACCGCCGGCTCCGCGTTCGCGCCCCGGATCAGGAAGATCAGGTACTGGATCGTGAACGAGGCGCCGATCGCCGTGATGAGGAACACGAGGCGTGGCGCGTTCCGTTTTCGCAGCGGCCGGTACGCGACGCGTTCGAGCACCCACGCGGTGAACGCGGACGCCGCCATGCCGACGAGGAGGGCGAGCAGCAGGTCGCCGATGATCGCGACCGGGCTCAGGTTGGGGGCGCTCGGGCCGAAACCGAGCGAGGTCAGGGTGATCACGACGCCGTACGCGCCGACGATGAACACCTCGGAGTGGGCGAAGTTGATGAGGTTGAGCACGCCGTAGACCAGCGTGTAGCCGACGGCGATCAGGCCGTAGATGGCTCCGAAGGTCAGGCCGTCGAAGGTGGCGCTCCAGAAGTTCTGTATGAGCGCGTTGACATCGAAGTTGATCCACGAGTTGTCGAGGACCGGATGGACGAGGAGGAGGGTTTCGAGCATTCGAGCTTCCAGTGTCAGTGCCGGATCGTCGTTGGTCCGGCTCAGTTCTTACGAGCGTAAGTCGAAACAAAGGTGCCGCGGGCCACGGTGGCCCGCGGCACCTTCGTGTGTCGCGTTATCCGCCGATGGTTCCGATCGGGACGATCTTGCCGCCCTCGACCTTGTACCCGTAGACGGTCGGCGCCTGGAGCTCACCGGTGGAGTCCCACTTGTAGTGCTTGCTCAGGCCGTCGGCGTCGTAGTTCTTCACGTAGTCGACGAGCTTCGCGCGGGCGGTGTTGCCCTTGTCGATGCCGGAGAGCAGGACGGTGGTGGCGTCGTAGCCCTCGATCGAGTAGGTGCCGGGCTCGGCGCTCGCGAGCGACTTGTAGGCCGATTCGAACGACGGGATCAGCTCGCCCGGGATGCAGGGGCAGGTGAAGTACGCGTTGCTGGACGCGTCGCCGGCCAGCTTGATGAACTGGTCGTCCTTCACACCGTCGGGGCCGACGAACGTGCCCGTGTAGCCCTTGTTGACCAGCTGCTGGTCGAACGGCGCACCCTCGGCGTAGTAACCCGAGTAGTACACGGCGTCGGGCTTCGCGTTGAGGATCTTGGAGATCACCGCGGAGAAGTCCTTCTGGCCGGTCGTCACCTTGTCGGTGCCGATCAGCGCGCTGCCGAGCGCCTTGGAGGTCGTCGTGCCGAGGCCGATTCCGTAGTCGGAGTCGTCCTGGACCAGGTAGACCTTCTTGGCCTGCAGCTTGTCGGTCATGAACTTCGCCGCCGCCGGGCCCTGCACGGCGTCGTTGCCGAGGCCGCGGAAGAAGGTCTTCCAGCCGTTCTGGGTCAGCGCCGGGTTGGTCGCGGACGGGGTGATGTGCACCAGGCCCTGCTGCTCGAAGATGTTGCCGGTGGCCTTCGACTCACCAGAGAACGGCAGGCCCACGACGCCGATGATGTCGGCCTCGTTGACCGCCTGGGTGACCGGGCCGGTCGCCTTGTTCGGGTCGCCCTCGGTGTCGAACTTCTTGAAGCCGACCTGGCATCCCTTGTTGGCCGTGTTGTGCTGGTTGATGGCCAGCTGGATGCCGTTGAAGATGTTGATACCGAGCTGGGCGTTCGGGCCGGTCTCGGCTCCGACGTACGCGATGGTGAGCCCTGACGGGCAGGTGGCCTTGCCGTCACCCGCGGGGAGAACCGCGTCCTTCGGGGTGGAAACCGAGGTGATAGCCGGGATGTTCACCTTCGAGTTGGTGTTGGTGGAGCCACCGGTTGACGGCTGGTTGGCGCACCCAACGAGGAACAGTGCGACTGACGCTGCAACAGCCGCACCGATCGTGACTTTCTTTCCTAGCATCTTCTGCCTCTCGACGTGAATCCGTGTCGAACGCGGCGTGTTTGCCTCGTCGCACCACGAATATGTGTGCTGAGACTACATGCGATGCAAGCATTTGCACCCGCCATTCGGGCCCAGATTTACACGATCGAAACCAAACCGTTCGGTGCTCTTCACAGCGATCCGAACCCGCGTTAGTGTGGGCGGTTGGCCGCATATCCGAATCGACGACAGCGGGAGGCAGCGGTGCGCATCGAGCGGCTCTCGCCTCCCCCGGCACTCGGCACTCCGGAGTCCCTGCTGTTCGAGGAGCTCGTCGGCGTCCTGAACGGGATCAGCGTCGCCCTCTGGAAGGCCGACGACTTCGTGGAGACGGCCGAGGAGGCCCTCGCCGCGTTCCGCGCGCAGGAGTACCAGGAGAAGATCCTGCTCGTCGCGATCGAGGACGGCGTGGTGGTCGGGCGCGTCCAGGCCGACTTCCCGCTCGACGAGGCGGCCGAGACGATGAGCCTTCTGGTCGACGTGGCACCGGAGGCGCGCGGCCGCGGCATCGGGTCGGCACTGCTGGCGGCCGGCGAAGAGCTGGCGGCCGAAGGCGGCCGGCGCATCGTCAGCGCGTACACCGAGCACCCGGCGAGCACCCTGGCCGACAGCGTGTCGGTCATCCGCGCCCGCTCCGGCACCGCCGGGCTGCCTGCGGAGTCGCGCGACGTGCGCTTCGCTCTGCGGCACGGCTACCGGCTGGGCCAGGTGGAGCGCTCCAGCGAACTGCTGCTGCCGCTACCCCGGGCCACGGAGGCCGGCCTTGCGAGCACGGCGGCCTCCGCCACCGGCTACCGCGCGGTGTCCTGGCTCGGCCACGCACCCGACGACCTGCTCGAACCGTTCGCCGCGCTGAAAGCGCGTATGTCGACGGACATCCCGCAGAGCGGCATCGCGGTCGACCGCGAGGAGTGGACGGGCGAGCGCGTGCGCGCACAAGAGCGCGAGCTGGCCGAACGCGGCGAGCCGCTGCTGGTCACGGCCGCCGAGCACATCGACACCGGCGAGCTGGCCGCGTACACCGAGATCGCGGTCCCGGCCGACGGCGACAAGGCCGAGCAGTACGACACTCTGGTCGCCATCCCGCACCGCGGCCACCGCCTCGGCACGCTGGTGAAGCTCCAGAACATCCACGAGCTGGCCCACCACGCCCCGCACATCCACCGGCTTCTGACCTGGAACGCGGACGAGAACGCCCCGATGCTGGCGATCAACCGCGCGTTCGGGTTCCAGCTGCACGCGCTGACGGGGCACTGGCAGAAGACGGTGGGGTGAGGCGCGAGCGGCTACAGGTGTCGCGTCGGGTCCATGCGCTGGTGGAGGATGCGGATGACATCGACGCCGTCGCCACTCTCGATGTAGAAGAGAAGGTGGCTCCCGATCGCATAACGCTGGTAGCCCGCACGGATGTCGTCACACGGACGTCCGCGGTCAGGTCCGGCCGCCACCCGTTCGATCGCGGCGCGGATCTCGGTCACGGAGGTCTCTGCTTGGTGCGCACCCCAGTTCTCCTCGGAGAAGTCCCAGATCGAGGAGAGGTCGCGGCGAGCAGCCGGGGACAGCCGGAACGGGCTCACGACTTCTTCGCTGCGATGAACGCGTCGAAGTCGAATGCTTCCGGCTCGCCGCTCTCCTCGCCGGCGATCAGGGCGGCCCGGAGCGCGGACATCTGCGTCTCCTGGTCCTCCAGCAATCGCAATCCCGCCCGCACGACCTCGCTCGCCGAGCGGTATCGTCCCGTCGCCACTTCGTGGGCGAGGAAGCCGGCGAAGTGGTCGTCCAGGCTGATCGACGTGTTCATGGCCATGCGGCCAGGTTACCAACTATTGGTACTTACCGCAGCCGTTGGCAGTGCGGGCAGAAGTGCGACGAGCGGTTCATGAAGCGCTCGCGCACAATGGGCGTCCCGCACCGCGGGCACGGCTTCCCCTCTTGCCCGTACGCGTTCAGGCTGTGGGCGAAGTACCCCGAGTTGCCGTTCACGTTCACGTACTGCGCGTCGAAGCTCGTCCCGCCTTCGGCAAGTGCCTTCTCCAGCACATGGCGCACCTCGGCCAGCAGCGTGCGGGCCTTCGCGCGGCTGAGCGACGACGCCGGCTGCTCGTAGTGGATGCGGGCGGCCCAGAGCGCCTCGTCGGCGTAGATGTTGCCGATGCCGCTGATCACCGTCTGGTCGAGGAGGACGCGCTTGATCCCGCTGTTCTTGCGGGCGAGGGCGGCGTAGAACCGCGCGTCGTCGAAGGCCGGGTCGAGCGGGTCGCGGGCGATGTGGGAGACCTGGGTCGGGATGAGCGGCTCGGACGTCCCCAGGCCGGCGGCGGCGCCGTCCGCGGTCGGGATCAGGGTGTCCACGGCCATCGAGCCGAAGATGCGCTGGTCCACGAAGTTGACCCACAGTTCGCGGTGGTCGCCGGGCAGGGTCGCTGCGGTCTCGATGTGCAGGCGGATGCGGAGCAGTCCCGCCTCGTCCCAGCCGGGCTCGCGCAGCAGGATCTGGCCGCTCATCCCGAGGTGCGCGACGATGGCGCGGCGCGGGCTGCCCTGCAACGGTATCCAGAGGAACTTGCCGCGGCGGGCGGGCTCCTCCATCACGCGACCGGTCAGCAGCGTCTCGAAGACGCCGGCGACGGGGTCGTGGCGTTTCAGCGAACGCGGCTCGAAGACCTCGACACCGAGGATGGTCGCACCCGTGACCGCCGGCGCCAGGCCGGCGCGGACGACCTCAACCTCGGGGAGCTCTGGCACGGCGGCGGGTCAGCTCGGTCCAGGCGCTGAGCGCGGCGGCCATCTCGGCCTGCTTCTTGCTCGTGCCCTCCCCCGTCGCGGTGACGAGGTCGCCGACCGAGACGGTGGCGTGGAAGGTCTTGGAGTGGTCGGGGCCCGTGTTCGTCACGGTGTAGACCGGGAGGCCGGCGCCGCGATGGGCGGCCGCCTCCTGAAGGCTCGTCTTGGGGTCCATCGCCGCCCCGAACCGGTCGGGGTCGGCCAGCAGCGGGTCGACCAGGCGCAGCACGAGCGCGGTCGCCGCCTCGCCGCCTGCGTCCAGGTAGGCGGCGCCGATCAGCGCCTCCACGGTGTCGGCGAGGATGGACGCCTTCTCGCGGCCGCCGCTCTGGTTCTCGCCGCGGCCGAGCCGCAGGTACTGGCCGAGGCCGATGCTGCGCGCGACCTCCGCGAGCGCCACCGAACTGACCAGGCTGGCCCGGCGCTTCGCCAGCTCACCCTCGTCGAGGTGCGGGTTCTCCCGGAACAGCTTGACGGTGACGGCCTGGCCGAGGATCGAGTCGCCGAGGAACTCCAGGCGCTCGTTGTTGGGGATGCCGCCGTTCTCGTACGCGAACGAGCGGTGGGTCAGCGCAAGCACGAGAAGCTCGGGGTCGATGTCGACCCCGAGCTTCTCGATGAGGGCGGAGCGGTCAGTGTTCTCGCCGACCACGTTCCTGTTTCCCCCTACTTCGTTGCCTCGCGTGCTGTTCAGCCCTGTGGGCGAATCAGACGTCGGCGACCTTGCGGCCCTTGTACTCCATGAAGAGCGCGGTGCCCGCGGAGTCCTCGACGACCTTGGCACGGTGCGGAAGGCTGTAGACGACCTTGCCGTTCTCGATCGACTTGACGAGCGTGGGGACCTCGGCCTTCCACTGCGAACGACGGGCGTGGGTGTTGGCGCGAGACTGCTTCCGCTTCGGAACGGCCATGACTATCTCTCTTCTCCAGCCCCGGCGGCCGGGGCGTTGTTGCTGGTGGACTCGGTGTCGGAAGCCTGGAACGCCGCGAGCGCGGACCAGCGAGGATCGACGGTCTCGTTCGGCTTGCGGTCCGGTACATCCGCCAGCCTCTCCCCGGTCTCTGGATCGAGACCCGGGCAGTCCGGCCGGCACACCGGCTGAAACGGCAGTGACAGCACTACCGCATCCCTGATCAGAGGTTCAAGATCCACGTGGTCGTCGTGAACCTCATAATCGAAAGCTTCCGTAGAAGGATACGCGAAAAGTTCCTGGAAATCGACTTCGACAGGCTGGTCGATGTCGATCAGGCAGCGCCCGCAGACGCCGGTGGCGGTGGTCTCGGCCTCCCCGGTGACGAGGATTCCCTCGTGCATCGACTCCAGCCGGAGGTCGAGTTCGATGGTCGAGCCCTCCGGCACGGACAGCAGTCCCTCGCCCAGCTTGTCGCCGATCGGAAGGCTGAGGTGCTGCTCCCGCATCTCGCCAGGGCGCCGCATGATGTCGTACACGTTGACGGCGTACGGGCTCTTGTAGTAGGTGGTCACGGTCGACCAGTTTACGCGGGGCCTCCGACGCTCGCAGGCGAGCGCCAGCCTGCTGGCAGCAACGACACAGGAATCAGCGCCGCCTTCAGCCGCAGCCCGCGGCCCGCCTGAGCCTCGAGCGCGTCGATCACCCGTCGGAGGTCGTCGGCGAGACCGACCGCGACGGCGCGTGTCGGCGGCCCGAACGCGTCGCGCTCGCGCACGTCCAGCAGGCGCAGCACCGCCTCCTCCCCCGGCGTGCCCTCGACGGCGGCGGCGATGCGGTGGGCGAACACGCGCGGCGTCTCGGTGTCCGGCGCCGACCAGCCCAGGTCGCGCGCGGTGTCGCGCAGCTCGTCCCACACGACCGACGCGCCGCCCCACGACTCCGAGAGCCGTCTCAGCCGGGCGCGTCGGCGCATCCGGCGCATGACGGCGGGAGTCAGCAGCACCGCGAGCACCAGCAGTGCGACGCCGAGCCCGGAGAGCAGCGGCTGCAGCGGCGACGGCGGCGTGGTGCCGCCCGCGCCCGCGACGTTCGGCTGGTCGGTGGGGACGAGGCGCTTCGCCGCGGCGGACGAGCCGGGAGCCGTCGTCGGCGTGATCTGATCGGGCGTGGCGTTCGGCCGGGTGTAGCTCGGGATCGTGCCGCGGCCGACCGTCGGCTCGAACGACACCCAGCCGACACCCGCGAAGTACAGCTCCGGCCACGCGTGCAGATCGTCGCTGGTCACCGTGTAAGTGCCGGGGCTGTTCGCCGTCCCGCCGCTGGAGGTGCCCGGCAGGTAGCCCTCCGCCACCCGCGCCGGGATGCCGAGGCTGCGCGCCATCAGCGCCATCGCGGAGGCGAAGTGGACGCAGTAGCCGCTCTTGATCTCCAGGAACTTCGCGATCACCCGTGCGCCGTCGCCGTCGAAGCCCTGCTTGAGCGGCGTCTGCGTGGAGTACACGAAGCCGTTGTCGCGGAAGTAGTCCTGCAGCGCCACCGCCTTGTCGTACTCCGACACCGCTCCGGCGGTGGCGGAGAGCGCGGTCTGCCCGACGATCGCCGGCATGTTGGAGGGCAGGAACAGGTCGCGCTGGATGTCGGCGGGCACGGAGCCGCCCGCCGCCTTCAGCTGGTCGGCGGTCGGCTCCAGCACCAGGCTCGTCGCGGTGTACTTCTGGCCCTGCGTCGTCACGTTGATGCCGCCGAGCGTGAGGTCGTCGGGGTCCCACGACCAGGTGCCGTTCAGGCCCTTCACCGACTGCACGGGCGCCGGCACCGGCAGCCAGCGGCTGGTCATGTCGTCGATCTGCACCGAGGTGGCGATCTTGGCCCGCTTGACGGTGTTGGACAGCCCGGGGACCGGGCCGACCGCGACGCCGTCGGACAGGCGCTTGGTGTCGCGTTCGCGGTGCTTCCAGACCGAGCCGGTGAACTGGTCGAGCGAGGCGAGCTTGAGGTACTGCCCTGCGGAGGCTGTGGTCGTGTAGGTCAGCGCGCGCACGGCGGCGGGACGGCGGAGGTCCTTGCCGAGGTCGATCAGCGGGGTCACCGTGCCGCCGATCGAGATGCCGCCGGCGGTGAAGGAGGTCGCGCCGCCTTTGTCGAACCCCGGCGCCGTCCCGGACAGGAGTACAGCGACGACCACGGACGCGGCGCCGACGGAGAGCGCGGCTCCCGGCCGGCCGGCGCCCGGCCTCCTGGTGCGGACGTCGCAGCGCAGCAGCCAGAGGAATGCGGCAGCCGACGCCGCCAGCGCGATCGGGTCCAGCCCGTCGCCGAGCAGCGTGCCCGGCACCACCAGCACGGCGGCGACGCCGATCGCGGTGAAGGCGGGAGCGCGGATCGCGACCGCCAGGATGTCGAGGACGATCGCGATGAGGCACGCGCCGGCGACCACCAGGAAGATGAACTCGGGCAGGCTCTCGGCGGGAGTCCCCTGCTGGTAGATCGAGAGGATCGCCTGCTGCAGGTACTCGCCCCAGCGCTGCACCGTCCCCGCCGTCGGGATGAGGCCGAGCAGCCCGGTGCCGTTGCCGAACGTCACCGTCATGATCATCGCCGCGAGTACGAGCTGGAG
Source organism: Leifsonia sp. NPDC056824 (assembly GCF_042789575.1). Lineage (NCBI taxonomy): Bacteria > Bacillati > Actinomycetota > Actinomycetes > Micrococcales > Microbacteriaceae > Leifsonia > Leifsonia sp. NPDC056824. The sequence goes on from NZ_JBHUAV010000002.1 coordinate 663,557, forward strand.
CACAGGCACGAGCCCGCGGTGCACACCGACGGCGCGCAGGCCCGCTCCGCACACCAGCAGGATCGAGCTGGTCAGCATGAGCGCGAACCACCAGGTCGGTCCCTGGATGAGGCCGCCCAGCGCGAAGCTGAGGGCCAGCATCTGCAGTACGAGCGCCCCGGTGATCCGCCAGTAGGCCTGCCGCCGGCGCCGGACGCGGGTCAGCCCGAGCGGGAGGGCCTCGCTAACCATGACCCACCACCGCGCGCTGACGGTCGCGGGCGCGCTGCCAGCACTCGGCCGGGTCGTCGCCCGCGGCGAACGGCACGCAGAGCCAGCCGGCGTCGCCGAGCACGTCCTCCACCTCGGGAGGCGCCCCTTTGCCGACGAACGCCACGGCGGGGTCGCCCATCCCGCGCAACGCGGCGAGTGAGCCGAGCTCCGGCATGCCGTCGAGCAGCACCGCGAAGATCGGGACGGCCCGTCCCGCGCGCCGCAGCCCGGAGGACAGCTCGGCGACCGCGTCGTCGCGAGTGAGGGCCGTGGCGTCGACCGCGGCCAGGTCCGCCAGCAGCAGCCGGTCGGCCGTCCCGCGATCGTAGGTGGGCGTCACCGACCCGAGGGTGCCGGTCCTGCCCGCTCCGCTGCGGCCGGAGAGCTGCCGCGGGGCCGTCTCCACCACGCTGAGCACGAAGCCCTCGTCGAGGAGGTGGACACCCACCGACGCGACCAGCTCCATCAGCGTTTCGAACAGCGCGTCGTCCGGCTCGTACGCGCTCGCGGCATCGGGAGCGCGGAGGACTCCGGCCGGTGCCGGAGCGGGCCGGGTGTCCATCACGATCCACGCCTCCGGGTTGCTGCGCTGCTCCTCCTGCCGCACCATCAGCTTGTCGTGCCGGGCCGTCGCCCGCCAGTGCACGCGGCGCAGCGGGTCGCCCGGCCGGTACTCGCGCGCGATCAGCTCGTCGGCGCTCGGGATGCTGTGCCGCTGCAGCTCGTGCTCGGCGCCCTCGCTGTGTGCGACGTCCAGCTCGCCGCTCGACAGCGGCACCACGCGCGGCGTCACCAGCAGCTGGCGCGGCTGGCCGACGGCGTACTCCGCGTAGGCCACGCCGAACGGGTCGGTCCGGCTCACGATGAGCGGCCCGACCGCGTGCGACCCGCGCTTGAAGGCGACGACATCCTGCCGCAGCACGACCGTGTCGCGGCCGTGGTTGACGTTCACCTGGTGGGCGCCCAGCCGCGGGAACGGCGCGGAGCCCTGCACCTCGATCCCCGCCGGGGCGTACTCGCGCCAGCGGGCGGGCGGGCTCGGCCGGGCGGACTGGTTGCGCGCGGTCGTGACGATGGTCGCCTGCTCCCCCACGGCGACGACGTCGGGATGGAAGCTGCGGGCCACCGTCAGCCGCGGCCTGTCGAGGGTGACCGAGATCATCGCCGCCAGCGGAAGCACGGTGAGGAAGACGCCGATGAAGAGCACGTCGGTGCGGCCGAAGAACGCGGAGGCGGCCAGCGCCACGACGCCGACAGCGCCGAAGGTCCAGCCGCGCGCGGTGGGGCGCGGTTTCTTCAGGGGCGACGGCCCCCGCGCCCGGCCACGGCCTACTCCCCGCCTGTGCGCGCGGCTCCGGAGGCGGCCCGGCCGGTGGCGGTCGCCACGCTGCCGCGCGCGCTGCCCCTCGCGCCGTTCCCGGTGCCGTTCCTCTCCTGCCCGCCTCCGATCGCGCCGGAGCCGACCGGCACGGGCGTCGCCGCGACGATCCGCCGGACGATGTCCGCGATGACCGGCGCGCTCTCGTGGTGGTGGCCGAGCGCGCGGCTGGTCGGCAGAAGCCGGTGACCGAGCACAGGCACCGCGAGGGCGTCGATGTCGTCGGGCAGCACGAAGTCGCGGCCGTCGAGCGCCGCCATCGCCTTGGCCGCGCGGACGAGCTGGAGCGTCGCGCGCGGGCTCCCGCCCAGCCGCAGGTCGCGGTCCTCGCGCGTCGCGCGCACGAGGTCGACCGCGTACTGCTTGACCGGCGTCGACGCGAACACCGCGCGCGCCGTCGTCATCATCATGCGCAGCTCCTCCGCCGTGACCACCGGCCCGATCCGGGAGAGCGGGCTGGAGGTGTCGCGGGTGGTCAGCATGGCGAGCTCGGAGTCGTCGTCCGGGTAGCCCATCGCGATGCGGGCCATGAACCGGTCCCGCTGCGCCTCCGGGAGGGCGTAGGTGCCCTCCATCTCGATCGGGTTCTGGGTCGCCACGACGATGAACGGGGCGGCCAGCGGATAGGTCGAGCCGTCGACCGTGACCTGCCGCTCCTCCATGCACTCAAGCAGGGCGGACTGCGTCTTCGGGCTGGCCCGGTTGATCTCGTCGCCGATGACGATGTTCGCGAACACCGCGCCCGGCTTGAACTCGAAGCGCCGCTCGGCCTGGTTGTAGACCGAGACGCCGGTGACGTCGCTCGGCAGCAGGTCGGGCGTGAACTGGATGCGGCTGACCGAGCAGTCCACCGACTTCGCCAGCGACTTCGCCAGCATCGTCTTGCCGACGCCCGGCACGTCCTCGATCAGGAGGTGACCCTCGGCGAGCAGGACGACCAGCGCCGTCTGCACCGCGTCGTGCTTGCCGTCGATGACGGACTCCACGTTGGCGGTGATCTGCTCCGCGGCGCGTCTCAGCTCGTCCAGGTCCATGCCCGGCGCGGGGAGGCCGACCTCCTCCGGGGCGACCGAGGACTCCGTCGGCTGACGCGTCGCGTAACTGTTCATCTCTCCACCCGGGTCATGTGGTTGACAGCAGTTCTGATACGGCGGCAGGCACGTAGGGGCTCACGTCCCCGCCGAGGTTGGCGACCTGGCGCACGAGCGAGCTCGAGACGTGCGCGTTCGCCGGGTCGGGAAGCAGGAAGACCGTCTCGACGTCGGCGAGGTGGCGGTTGACGATCGCCATCGGGGTCTCGTAGGCGACGTCGACCTGGGAGCGGATGCCCTTGACCAGCACGTCCGCCCCGACATCGGTGCAGTAGTCGACCAGGAGGCCGACCGACCAGGAGGCCACGACGATCCGCCCCAGGATGCCGGCGTCCTCGATCGAGCGCTCGATCAGCGCCACGCGCTGCGCGATGGGCAGCAGCGCCGACTTGTCCGGGTTGTGGACGACCAGCACATGGACCTCGTCCCACAGCCGAGCGGCCCGCTCGATGACATCGAGATGTCCGAGAGTGACCGGGTCGAACGATCCAGGGACTACGGCGATCCTGTTCATAGGGCACCAGACTATTACGCGATACCCGGCTATTCGTTGTGAATCCGTTATCTTCCCAGGGCGGCGCGCCGCGTGGCCCGGCGGCCGGTGTCAGGACTTCCCGAGGAAGGCCCGCTCGGACTCGTCGAGCCGCCGGGCGAGCGCCGCGGCGAGGGCGGGATGGGCGGCGAGGCCGCCGTCGTCCAGGGTCTCGGCAGCGGCGACGCGCGCCTCGGCGATGAGCTCGCCGTCGGAGACCACGCGCAGCAGCTTGAGCGACGACCGGCCGCCCGACTGGCGGCTGCCGAGCACGTCGCCCTCGCGGCGCAGCTCGAGGTCGACGTTGGCCAGCTCGAAGCCGTCGAGCGTCGCCGCGACCGCGTCGACGCGCTCGCGGGCGAGCGACCCCTCCTCGGCGTAGGTGACGAGCAGGCACAGGCCGGGGATGTCGCCGCGACCGACCCGGCCGCGGAGCTGGTGGAGCTGCGAGACGCCGAACCGGTCGGCGTCCAGCACGATCATGGCGGAGGCGTTCGGCACGTTGACGCCGACCTCGATCACGGTGGTGGCGATGAGGAGGTCGAGTTCGCCGGCGGCGAAGGCGCGCATGACCGTGTCCTTCTCGTCGGAGGACAGCCTCCCGTGCAGCACGCCGACGCGCGTCTCAGCGAACAGCGGATCGGCGCGCACCTGGGCGGCGACCGACTCGACGTTCGCGGTGGGGCGCGGCGGGCCTGCTGCGTCGTCGGCGTCGGGCGCCGGCGCGTCCTCGCCGTCGTCCTCGGCCTCCTTGGCGCTGATCGCCGGGCACACCACGAACACCTGGCGGCCGCGGCCGATCTCCTCTGCCGCGCGCTCCCAGATGCGGCGCTCCCAGCCCGGCCGGTCGGCGAGCGGGACCACGAAGCTCTCGATCCCCTGGCGGCCGGCGGGGAGTTGGGCGATCGTGGAGACCTCCAGGTCGCCGAACACCGTCATCGCGACCGTGCGCGGGATGGGCGTCGCCGTGAGCACGAGGACGTGCGCAGGCGTCCCGCCCTTCGCGCGCAGCGCCTCCCGCTGCTCGACGCCGAAGCGGTGCTGCTCGTCCACGACGACGAGACCGAGGTCGAAGAACGTGACGGCGTCGCCGAGGAGGGCGTGCGTCCCGACCACGATGCGCGACTGCCCGCTCACCGTGCGCAGCAGCGCCCGCTTGCGCTCGGCCGTGGACAGCTGGCCCGTGAGCAGCGTCGGCATCACCTGCGCGGACAGGTCGGGGCCGAGCATGTCGGCGATGGAGCGCAGGTGCTGGGCGGCCAGGACCTCCGTCGGCGCGAGCAGCGCGGACTGGCCGCCGCTGTCCGCCACGGCCAGCATCGCCCGCAGCGCGACCAGGGTCTTGCCGGAGCCGACCTCGCCCTGCACGAGCCGGTGCATCGGCTCGGCCGCGCCGAGGTCCTGGGAGATCTCACGGCCGACGACCGCCTGGTCGTCCGTCAGGGTGAACGGCAGGACGGCGTCGAAGCGCTCCAGGAGACCGCCGGGCGTCGCCTGCCGCGGAGTCGCCGCCACCGAGCGGTTCTCCGCACGCTGCTGCAGCAGCGCCGCCTGCAGCACGAACGCCTCCTGGAAGCGCAGCGCGTCGCGGGCGCGCTGCCACTCGGCATTCTTCTGCGGCCGGTGGATGCCCTCCAGCGCCCCGCGGAACGGCAGCAGCCCGCGCTCGGTCGCGATGGCCTTCGGCACCGGGTCGGGGCACGGCCCGAGCGCATCGAGCGCGAGGACGACCGCCTTCTGCACCTGCCAGCTCGCCACCGTGCCGGTCGCCGGATAGATCGGGATCGGGGTCTGCGCCCACTCCTTCGCGGCGGCGCTGCCCGGGGCGACGGCGTTCTCGTCGTCGTCGGCGAACAGCTCGTAGTCGGGGTGCGCGAGCTGAAGGGCGCCGCGGTAGGCGGACACCTTGCCGGCGAAGATGCCGCGCACGCCGGGCGCGAGCTCCTTCGAGCGCCAGGCCTGGTTGAAGAAGGTGAGGGTCAGGATGCCCTCGCCGTCGGAGATCTTGACCTCGAGGATGGACCCGCGCCGCGCGCGCATCGGACGCTCCTGCACCCGCAGCACCTCGGCCACGATGGTGACGTGCTCGTCGAGCGGGAGGTTCGCCAGCGCGGTCAGCTCGCCGCGCGAGGCGTACCGGCGCGGGTAGTGCGCGAGCAGGTCGGCGACGGTGCGCATCCCGAACGCCTTCTCGAACGCGGAGGCGGTTCGGCCGCCCAGCACGCCGGTCAGCCGGGTCTCGAGCGCGACGGAGCCTCCGGGGGCCGGGGCGGTGCTGGAGGTCATGGTTCGATCGTAGGGGCCGCCTCCGTCGCCGCATCGCGGACACCCGTGTCGTGGACCTGCGCGTCATGGACCTGCGCGTCATGGACACCCGTGTCGCGCACATGCGCCTCGACCTCGGCGAGTGCGGCGAGCTCGTCGGCCACATCGCTCTCCCCCGGACGTTCGGCCGCGAGCCTGGCCTGGATGTCGAACGCCTCCTGCCACCGGCCGACCTCGCGCAGGCAGCGGGCGAGCGACCAGCGCGCGGCGAACTGCTGATCGAGCGTCCCGTAGCGCTCGGCCGCCTCCAGCGCGGCCTCGAACGAGCCGATCGCCTCGCGCGGGCGGCCTGCCTCGAAGAGCGCCCAGCCCCGGTTGTTGTGCAGGGCGACTCCCCAGCGCAGCGTGCGCGGGTCGGTGGTGTTCGCGAGCTCCGCGAGACCCTCCTCCGTCCACTGCTCGGACCGGGAGGGATCGGCGATGGCGAGCATGTGGGCGGCGTCGACCGCGAGGAACACGTCGTCGTCGCGCCGCGCGGCCAGCAGCGCGCTCTCGAAGAGCGGAACGGCCTCCGACCTGCGTCCCTCGGTGTTCCGGAGCCGGCCGCGCTCCAGCAGGATGCGCACGGCGAGCGTGTCGAGTGCGGGCTCCAGGGAGTCCAGCAGGCCGTCCGCTTCGGCGAAGCGGCCCTGCAGGCCCAGGGCGCGGGCGCGCTGGGTCTCCAGCTCGGCTCGCACCAGTTCGGCGCGGTCCGGCTCGGCGGCAGCGATCGCGAAGCGTTCGGCGGAGGCGATCGGGTCGTCATACCGCCACAGGGCGTCGAGTTCCGCCTGCTGGAGGCGTTCGTCCATCCTCCTATTCTGCTGTCGCCGCGGCGGCACCGCTAGGCTCGGAGGGCTATGACCCGAATCGTCTCCGGCTTCGCCGGCTCGCTGACGCTCCAGGTGCCCAAGAGCGGCACGCGCCCCACCAGCGACCGCGTGCGCGAAGCGGTGTTCTCCGGGCTGGACGCGCGCGACGCCGTCCGCGGGGCGCAAGTGCTCGACCTGTTCGCCGGCTCGGGCGCGCTCGGGCTGGAGGCCGCCAGCCGGGGAGCTTCGCGTGTGCTGCTGGTCGAGAAGTCGGCCGCGGCCGCGGCGATCTGCCGACGCAACGCCGAGGCCGTCGTGCGCGCGGCGCCGAAGGGCGCGCAGCCGGAGGTGGACGTGCGGGCGACTGCGGTGCAGCCGTACCTGGCGTCGGCCGGCCCGTCGGCACGCTTCGACCTCGTCTTCGTCGACCCGCCCTACGACCTCCCGGACGCGGACCTGTTGGCCGTGCTCACCGCACTCGTCCCGCTGCTGACAGAGCACGCCCTGGTGTGCGTGGAGCGCAGCACGCGCACCTCCGCCCTCAGCCTCCCCGCCGGCCTCGTCCTGGACCGCACCCGCACCTACGGCGAAACCGCCGTCCACTACGTGACCCCGTCCTGACCGCAGCCACCGGAGGACCGACATCCCTCCAGCGCCCCGAAACGCAGCTAACGGAGGCCTCCCACCCCCACCAGCCGCCGATCTCCTCCGCTGGCTGCGCTGCCGACATGTGGTCCGCCCCTCCTGCCCGTCCGCCCCTCCCTCCGCTGCTGCCAACGGAGGACTCCCGCCCCCACCACCCGCGGATCTCCTCCGCTGACTGCCGCGAGCAGGTGTGTCGCCCCGGATCTCCTCCGTTACCCGCTGTGCCCGTCCCACTCCAGGTACGGGTCCCAGCCGCCGCGCTCGTCGAACGGGTGACCGTCGACCAGCACGCCGGCGCCCTCGCGGACCGTGCCGACGCGACGGAAGCCGCCCGGCAGTGCTGCGCCGGGCGGGAAGCAGGCGAGGAGGCCGTGGTCCTCTCCCCCGGTCAGCGCGGTGAGCGGGTCGTCGCCGAGGGCGGCGCGGTCGATGTCGATCGCCACACCGCTCGCCTCGGCCACGCGGCGGGCGTCGAGGGCGAGGCCGTCGCTGAGGTCGAGCATCGCGGTCGCGCCGGCGTCCGCGGCCAGCGGACCGTCGGCGATGGGAGGCCGTGGCCGCAACTGGGCGTCGACCAGCTCGGGATGCGCAGCTGCGACCGCAGCGAACCGGTCGCGGTCGGGCACGCCGTCCACGTCGACCGCCTCCGTGAAGAGCAGCCGGAGTCCCGCCGCAGCAGCGCCGAGGCTCCCGGAGACCGCCACCACGTCGCCGGGACGCGCGCCGCTGCGCAGCACGGGGGCGCGGCCCTGCAGGTCGCCGAACGCGGTAACCGCGAGCGTCAGGGTGTCGGAGGCCGACAGGTCGCCGCCGACCACGCCGCAGCCCGGCGCGAGCTCGGCGCAGGCCGCGCGGAAGCCGTCCGCGATGTGCTCCAAGGCGGACACCGGGAGGGTCTGCGGCGCGGCGATCGCGACCACGAGCGCCGTGGGCACCGCGCCCATCGCCGCCACGTCGGACAGGTTGGTCGCCGCCGCCTTCCAGCCGAGGTCCTCCGGCGAAGACCAGGCCAGCCGGAAGTCGGGGCCGTGCACCATCATGTCCGTCGTCACCACGAAGCGGCCGTCCGGCGCCGCGAGCACCGCGGCGTCGTCGCCCGGGCCGACGATCGTCGCCGAGGACTCCGGCAGCCGCGGGAAGATTCGCTTCAGCGCTTCGCGTTCCGACGCGCCCGCGACGGAGTCGGCCGCGCTCCCAGAATCCACCATGACTGACAACGGTAGCCTGAATCCTGATGTCCGCTCGCCGTACCGCCCTCGCCCTCGTGCTCGCCGCCGCCGCCCTCGCCCTGACCGGGTGCGCGCCCACGGTCTCCCTCGACCCCGCGGCCGGCGCGAACGACCCGGGCTGCGCCGAGATCTCGGTGCGGCTGCCCGACTCGGTGGCCGACAAGGACCGCCGGCAGACCGACGCGCAGGCGACCGGAGCGTGGGGCGACCCGGCCGCCGTGCTACTGCGCTGCGGCGTGCCGCCGATCGGGCCGACGACCAAGCCGTGCGTCAACGTGAGCGGTGTCGACTGGGTGCTGATGTCGGACCCCGCCGCGAAACAGGTCGTCTACCAGACCTTCGGTCGAACGCCGGCGACGGAGGTCGTCATCGACCACGTCTCCGGGGCCTCCGACGCCGCCGTGCTCCCCGAGTTCGCCTCCGCCATCTCCAGCATCAAGCAGACCCAGAAGTGCCTCAGCACCCTCGACACCACGCTGACGCCGCCGACCCCGTCCCCGACCCCCTCGCGCTGAGCCCCGCGACATTCGTGCCGAATGTCGCGAATGCCGCCGCGATTCGCGACATTCGGCACGAATCGCGATGCCGACATTCGTCACGAATCGCGGCTCTGCGCGCGCCGAACGCGACATTCGGCACGAATCGCGTCGCGACGCGGCGCTATGCGGCGCGCGCGAGGGCGACTTGGATGAGTTCGTCGATGAGGTCGGGATACGTCACGCCCGACTCCTGCCAGCAGCGCGGGAACATCGAGATCGGCGTGAAGCCCGGCATCGTGTTGATCTCGTTCACCACGAAACCGTCCTCGGTGAGGAAGAAGTCCACCCGGGACAGGCCCTCCGCGCCGATGGCGTCGAACGCCCGCACGCCCAGGTCGCGCATCTCGGCCAGCTCGGCGTCGGCGAGGTCGGCCGGGCAGACCAGGTCGATCCCCGGCGCGTCCAGGTACTTGGCCGCGAAGTCGTAGAAGTCGCGGCCGGTGATGACGATCTCGCCGGCGACCGAGGCGCGCGCGGACTGACCGGGACGGCCGCCCAGCACGGCGATCTCCACCTCACGGCCGGCCACCGCCGACTCGATGAGCACGCGATCGTCCTCGGCGAGAGCGGTGTCGACCGCCACGCCGAGGTCGTCCCACGACGTCACCTTGGACACGCCGACGCTGGAGCCCGCACGCGCGGGCTTCACGAACGCCGGCAGCCCGAGCAGCTGCGCCTCGCTGGCCACGGCCTCCCGGTCGGTCGCCCACTGGTACGCCGTCACGGTCTGCCACGGCGCGACGGGGATGCCCGCCTGCTGCAGCACCGTCTTGGTGAAGTGCTTGTCCATCCCGAGCGCGCTCGCGAGCACGCCGCTGCCGACGTACGGGAGGCCGACGAGGTCGAGCATCCCCTGGACGGTGCCGTCCTCGCCCCACGGGCCGTGCAGGATCGGGAAGACCACGTCGACCGTACCCAGCGACGAGCGGATGCCGTCGGCGGCGACCACGGCCAGCTCGCGGGAGGCCGACGACTCCGGCCACACGATGCGCGAGCCGTTGTCCTCCACCTCCGGGAGGGCGTCCGCGTTCAGCGCGAAGCGTGCGGCGTCGTCCGGCTGGAGCGTGAAGGCGCCTTCGTGGGTGATGCCGACAGGGATGACGTCGTAGCGCTCACGGTCGATCGCCGCCAGCACTCCCGCCGCCGTCGCGCAGCTGATCGAATGCTCGCTTGAGCGACCTCCAAACAGAAGTGCGACTGCGACCTTGTCCGTCATCCGTTGTCCTCTCTCCTTGGGGTTCGTCATCGTCGGTGGTCAGGTGCGGGGCGATGTCCCTCGGGGCGAGCGTGCCCGCGAGCACCTGGCTCACCTGGCGGACGATCGGCATGTCCACGCCGCGCTCCTCCGCCAGGCGCAGGATGGGCGCGACCGAGGCGAGCCCTTCCGCCGTCTGGTTCATCTGCTTCACGACGTCGTTGAAGCTGTAGCCCTGGCCGAGCAGCCGCCCGGCGGTGTTGTTGCGGCTGAGCGACGACTCGCACGTCGCGATCAGGTCGCCGAGGCCGGCGAGCCCGGACAGCGTCACGGCCTCCGCCCCGTAGGCGACGGCGAAGTCGGTCATCTCGACCAGTCCGCGCGTGATGATCGACGCCTTCGTGTTCTCGCCGTAGCCGACGCCGTCCACGATCCCGATGGCCACCGCGATCAGGTTCTTGAGGACGCCGCCGAACTCCGTGCCGATGACGTCGGTGTTCACGAAGCTGCGGAAGTAGCGGTTGGTGGCGGCCATCGCCACGGCCTGGGCGGTCTCCAGGCTCACCGACGACACCACGGCGGCGGTCGGCTGCTCGCGCGCGATCTCCAGCGCCAAGTTGGGGCCGGAGGCGACGGCGATCCGCTCGGAGTCGATCGGGAGGCCCTGCGCGATCACCTCGCTCATCCGCAGGCCAGTGCCCTTCTCGACGCCCTTCATCAGGCTGACGAGGATGGTGTCCGGGCCCAGGTGCGGCGCGAAGGCCTCCAGGTTGGAGCGCAGCGTCTGGCTCGGAATGGACACGAACACCTGCTCGGCGCCGCGCATCGCCTCGCCGATGTGGGAGGTCGCGCGCAGGTTGCGTGGGAGGTTGATGCCCTCCAGGTAGTCGCTGTTGCGCTTCACCTCGTCGATCTCGCGCGCGAGCTCCGGGCGCCTGGCCCACAGCACGACGTCGTTGCCGCCGTCGGCCAGGATCTTCGCGAAAGTCGTCCCCCAGCTTCCGGCGCCGAGCACGGCGACGCGGCGGGGAGGAGTGGTCGGTGGTGCGGCCGTCCGGCCTTTCCTGTCAGCCATCGAAGCGGCCGGTCTCCTTCTGGTTGTGCGCCGCCGGGTCCCAGCGGGCCTCCGGCGCCTTCTCGCCGCGCAGGTCCGCCAGCAGCGCGGTGATCGCGGCCATGATCACGTCGGTCGCCTCGGTGAGGGTCGCCTGGTCGAGACTGCGGCCCTTGAACGCGGACAGATCGACCGGGTCGCCGACCTTGACCGCGATGGTCTTGCGCGGGAAGAAGCTGATCTTCTTCGCGTAGCGCGCCATGACCTGCTGGGTGCCCCAGTGCGCCATCGGGATGACAGGGAGGTCGTGCTCCAGCGCCATACGGGCCGCGCCGGTCTTGCCGCGCATCGGCCACATGTCGGGGTCGCGCGTGAGCGAGCCCTCCGGGTAGATGATGACGACCTTGCCGTCGTCGACGATCTTCTGCGCCTCGGCCAACGGTGCGGCGCCGCGCCCCGAGCCGCCGCGCGCCACCGGCACCTGCCCGGACTTGCGCAGGAACCAGCCGGCCACGGGGATGCGGAACAGGCTCTCCTTGGCGAGGAACCGCGGCAGCCTCCCCAGCTTCCAGACCACCATGCCGATCATCACCGGGTCGATCTCGCTGTAGTGGTTCGGCGAGATGATGTACGCGCCGTGCCGCGGCAGCTTCTGACCGTCGCTGATCCGGAACCGGGCGAGCAGGCTCCCCAGTGGGATGATCAGGCCGGCCAGCACCCAGAAGATCGAGGGCCGGCTCTTCTCGGAGCGCTCGCGCTTGGCGGAGCGCCCGGAGTTCTGGGAGTGCTCGGACGCAGGCGGGTTCACGGGTTCATCGGGATGGGGCACCATCCCATTATCGCGGGCCTTGATCACAACGCGGCCACCACAGGCCGGAGGTCGAGGGCCCGGATGCCCGTGTGCAGCGCCAAGCCACGCGAAATCGCGGTTGCAGCGATGAGCGTGTCGAACCCCCGGGCGGAATGCTCCCTTCCCGCGCTCACCAGAGACCCCGATCCACGATCTCGTCGATCTGCGCGCGCAGCTCCCGCGGGTCGACAACCGGCACCGATTGCCGCTTTCCGGCGAGCACCGCCAAGGTATCGGGCGTCCCGGTCTGCGCAGCCGGTTCCGCGTCCGCGGTCCCATCGCTCATCACGACAACTCCCTCATCACCCTTGACCGGCACGATGATGGCGCTCGCGTGATCTGCAGGTCACGGACCGCAATCAGGCCTCACCCCTCGAGGACGAAGTCCGCCCCGAGAAGCTCCAGCTTGGTGATGAACTTCTCGTACCCGCGGCTGATGATGCCGACGTTGCTGACGGTCGACTGGCCCTCCGCCGTCAGGGCGGCGATGAGGTGGCTGAAGCCGCCGCGCAGGTCCGGGATCTCCACGTCGGCGCCCTTCAGCTCCACCGGGCCCATGATGACCGCCGAGTGGTTGAAGTTGCGCTGGCCGAAGCGGCAGTCGTGGCCGCCGAGGCACTCCTTGTGGACCTGGATCCTGGCGCCCATGTCGATGAGCGCGTCGGTGAAGCCGAACCGCTGCTCGTACACGGTCTCGTGGACGATCGACACGCCCTCCGCCTTGGTCAGCGCGACCACGAGCGGCTGCTGCCAGTCGGTCATGAAGCCGGGGTGCACGTCGGTCTCGATTACGACGGGCTTCAACGGTCCACCGGGGTGGAAGAAGCGGATGCCGTCGTCGTGGATCTCGAACGCGCCGCCGACCTTGCGGAAGACGTTGAGGAAGGTCAGCATCTCGGGCTGGCGGGCGCCGCCGACGTAGATGTCGCCGTTGGTCGCGAGGGCCGCAGCGGCCCAGCTCGCGGCCTCGTTGCGGTCGAACAGCGCGGTGTGGCTGTAGCCGACCAGCTTGTCGACGCCCTCGATGCGGATCACGCGGTCGGTGTCGACCGAGATGATCGCACCCATCTTCTGCAGGACGTTGATGAGGTCCATGATCTCGGGCTCGATCGCCGCGCCTTTGAGCTCGGTGATGCCCTCCGCCCGGACGGCCGTGAGCAGCACCTGCTCGGTCGCGCCGACGCTCGGGTACGGCAGCTCCAGCTTGGCGCCGTGCAGGCCCTCGGGGGCCGTCATCCGGATGCCGCTCGGGAGCTTGTCCACCACGGCGCCGAACTTGCGCAGCACCTCCAGGTGGTAGTCGATCGGGCGGTCGCCGATGCGGCAGCCGCCGAGGTCGGGGATGAACGCCTCGCCCAGCCGGTGCAGCAGCGGACCGCAGAACAGGATCGGGATGCGGCTCGAGCCGGCGTGCGCGTCGATGTCGGCCATGTGGGCCGTCTCGACCGCGCTGGGGTCGAGCAGGAGCTCGCCCTCCTCTGCACCGTCGGTCACCTTCACGCCGTGGACCTCGAGGAGGCCGCGGACGACCCGGACATCGCTGATATTCGGGACGTTCCGCAGCACGCTCGGGCCCTCGCCCAGAATGGCTGCGACCATCGCCTTGGTGACGAAGTTCTTGGCTCCGCGCACCTCGATGCGGCCCCGCAGTGGGCGACCGCCGTTGATCGTGATGCGGTCGGCCGTGAGACCGACGTGCGCGCCTGCCGCCTGAGCGTCCTGAAGAAGTGAGTTCAAAGTTTCACCGGGAGTGTCTTGGGCCGCCAGCTTGCGCGGGCGGCTTCGTATTCGGAGATTCGCGCCTCGTCGCGCAGGGTCAGAGCGATGTCGTCCAACCCTTCGAGCAAACGCCAGCGAGTGTAGTCGTCGATGTCGAAAGACACCTGGACTTCACCGACGGTCGCAGTCTTGGCAACCAGATCAACGGTCGCGGCTATTCCCGGGCTTGCCTCGATGGCCGCCCAGAGACGCTCGGCGTCCTCCTCGGAGATGATGCCCGTGAGCAGGCCCTGCTTGCCCGAGTTGCCCCGGAAGATGTCCGCGAAGCGCGGGCTCAGGACGACCGTGAAGCCGTAGTCGCGCAGTGCCCAGACGGCGTGCTCGCGCGACGAGCCCGTGCCGAAGTCGGGGCCGGCGACGAGCACGGTCGCACCCTGGTAGGCCTCTTTGTTGAGGATGAACTCAGGATCTTTCCGCCACTCGTGGAAGAGCGCGTCGTCGAACCCGGTCTTGGTGACCCGCTTGAGGAACACGGCGGGGATGATCTGGTCGGTGTCGACGTTGGACCGGCGGAACGGCACGGCCACACCGGTGACGGTCTCGAACTTCTCCATCAGGCGCCCACCTTCTCTCCAGTCGGGGTATCCATATCGTCGTGCTCCAGGTCCCACGGGCTCGACAGCGTGCCGCGGATGGCCGTGGCCGCCGCGACGAGTGGCGACACCAGGTGCGTGCGGCCGCCCTTGCCCTGCCTGCCCTCGAAGTTGCGGTTCGAGGTGGAGGCGCAGCGCTCCCCCGGCGCGAGCTGGTCGGGGTTCATGCCCAGGCACATCGAGCAGCCGGCGAACCGCCACTCGGCGCCGAACTCCTCGACGATCTTGTCGATGCCCTCGGCCTCGGCCTCGATGCGCACGCGGGCGCTTCCAGGGACGACCATGACGCGCACGTTGTCGGCCTTCTTATGGCCCTTGATGACGGAGGCGAAGGCCCGCAGGTCCTCGATGCGGCTGTTGGTGCAGGAGCCCATGAACACGGCGTCGACCGGGATGCTCTTCATCGGCGTGCCCGGCGTCAGGTCCATGTACTCCAGCGCGCGCTCGGCGGCGGCGCGGGCGTTGGGCTCGGCGATCGCCGCCGGGTCGGGGACGGACTCGCTCAGCGAGACGCCCTGGCCGGGGTTGGTGCCCCAGGTCACGAACGGCTCGATCTCGGCGGCGTCGAGGTAGACCTCGGCGTCGAAGACCGCGTCGTCGTCCGTGGCGAGCGTGTTCCAGTAGGCGACGGCGTCGTCCCAGTCGGCGCCCTCCGGCGCGTGCGGACGGCCCTTCAGGTACGCGTAGGTGGTCTCGTCGGGCGCGACCATGCCGGCGCGGGCGCCGGCCTCGATCGACATGTTGCAGATCGTCATGCGGCCCTCCATCGAGAGGGCGCGGATGGCGCTGCCGCGGTACTCGAGCACGTAGCCCTGGCCGCCGCCGGTGCCGATCTTCGCGATGACCGCGAGGATGATGTCTTTCGCCGTCACGCCGGGGCGCAGCTCGCCCTCGACGGTGATGGCCATGGTCTTGAACGCGGTGAGCGGCAGCGTCTGCGTGGCGAGGACGTGCTCGACCTCGCTGGTGCCGATCCCGAACGCCATCGCGCCGAACGCGCCGTGCGTGGAGGTGTGCGAGTCGCCGCAGACGACCGTGATGCCCGGCATGGTGAGGCCGAGCTGCGGGCCGACGACGTGCACGATGCCCTGCTCGATGTCGCCGAGCGAGTGCAGCCGGACGCCGAACTCCTCGGCGTTGCGGCGCAGCGTCTCGATCTGTGTGCGGCTGGTGAGGTCGGCGATCGGCCGGTCGATGCCGATGGTCGGCGTGTTGTGGTCCTCTGTCGCGATGGTGAGGTCGGGGCGGCGGACCGGGCGGCCGGCCATGCGCAGGCCGTCGAACGCCTGCGGGCTGGTGACCTCGTGGACCAGGTGGAGGTCGATGTAGATCAGGTCGGGCGTGCCGTCCTCGCCTTTCACGACCAGGTGGTCGCGCCACACCTTCTCCGCCAGGGTCAGCGGGCTGTGCTGCGTCGTCATCTCGGTGTACTCCTTGAGCTTCGTATACGGATCAGCCGTCGACGGACTCCGCGGCGAGGGTGGCCTGAGGATTAGGACTCGCCGCGGCGGCTAAGGAGGAGCAGACCCGCGAACACGGATTCAGATTATCACCCGAGTTGGGGACACGGCCGACGGCTCGCGGCCGTCAGTCGCGGTCCGCCACTGGACGCACCACGAGCACCGTGACGTTGTCGTGCCCGCCCGCCGCGACGGCGGCCTCCACGAGCACGGCGGCCGGATCGGCGGGATCCCCGGCGAGGATGTCGGCGATGGTCTCGTCGCTCAGCTCCCGGGTGAGGCCGTCGGAGCAGACCAGGAAGGTCCGGGTGTCGTCGAGCGGCAGCAGCTCGCTGTCGGTGTCCACGAAGTCCTCCGCGCCGAGCGCGCGGGTGATCACGTTGCGCTCCGGATGCACGGCCGCCTGCTCCGGCGTGATCAGCCCGGCGTCGAGTAGCTCCTGCACCGCGGAGTGGTCGGAGGAGAGCTGACGGAGCTCGCGCTCGTCCCACGCGTAGACGCGGGAGTCGCCGACGTTGACGACCATCCACTCCTCCGCCGCCCGCTCCGGCACGCGGACCCGCACGACGCCCGTGAGCGTGGTGCCCGCGACGGCCGCGCCGGTCTCCTCGGCGTCGGACAGCGCGCGCACCGCGGCGTTCGCCTCGTCGATCGCCGCGACGACCTCCTCCGGCGTCGGGGTCGAGCCGGCCGGGAGGGTGCGGGCGAGGCTCTCGATCGCCGTCCGGCTCGCGGCGTCGCCGCGCGCGTGACCGCCCATCCCGTCCGCGACCACGAACACCGGGTCCTGCGCGAGGTAGCTGTCCTCGTTGATCTGCCTGACCGCTCCGGTGTCGCTTCTGGCGCTCACCTCGACGCGGGAAGTCATGTGCGTGGGTCCTCCGGGGGGTTGGCGGCCGGGGCGGCCTCTGCGGTCGTCGTCGCCGGGGCGTCATCCCCGTGGATGGCGTCCTCGACGGTGGTGCCGCTCACATGCAGCCTCACCAGACTAGCGACGGTCGCGACCGCCATCGAACCGACGATCACCGCGAGGGAGGTCCAGGTGCTGATGTCGGGCGCCCATTCGATGGGCTGGCCGCCGTTGACGAACGGCAGCGTGTTCTCGTGCATGGCGTGGAAGACCAGCTTGACGCCGATGAACGCGAGGATGAACGCGATCCCGTATTTGAGGTAGACGAGCTTCTCGAGCAGGTGCCCGAGCAGGAAGTAGAGCTGGCGCAGCCCCATCAAGGCGAAGACGTTCGCGGTGAACACGATGAAGGCGCTCTGCGTGATGCCGAAGATCGCCGGGATGGAGTCGAGCGCGAACAGCAAGTCGGTGGTGCCGAGCGCCAGGAAGACGATGATCAGCGGCGTGAACATCCGCCGGCCGTTGACCGTCGTGCGCAGCTTGTTGCCTTCGTACTGGTCGGAGACCTTCAGGCGGCGCCGCGCGAAGCGGATGAGCAGGCCGTCCTTCGTCCCCTCGTCGTCGTGCTTCCCGAACGCCTGGTTGAACGCCGTCCACAGCAGGAAGGCGCCGAACAGGTAGAAGATGGCGCTGAAGCTCGCGATGAGGCCGGCGCCGAGAAGGATGAACACCCCGCGGAACACCAGGGCCAGGATGATGCCCACCATGAGCACTTCCTGCTGGTACTTCCTGGGCACCGCGAACCTGCCCATGATGATCACGAACACGAACAGGTTGTCGATGCTCAGGCTGTACTCGGTGAGCCAGCCGGCGAGGAACTGGCCGGCGTGCTCCGCGTCGCCGATCAGCAGCATGAGCAGCGCGAAGATCAGCGCGAGGCCGACGTAGAAGGCCACCCACAGCGCGGACTCCCGCGGGCTGGGGATGTGCGGCCTCTTGTAGACGATCAGGAGGTCGAAGGCGAGGATGAGCAGCAGGACGACGAAGCTGCCGACCTCGAACCAGAGCGGGAGGGCGAGTTCCACGGGAGGGACCTTTCGAAGGGCGTACGGGACGGACCCGAAAGTCTCTCCCGCACATCCGTGCCGCTGTGCCCGGGCCCGAACAGACCGTGATGACGTGCACAGCGCGAGGCCGCCTGGCCTCTTCGGGATACTCCCCTTCGCGAGCACCCAGTCTACCGGGTCGGCGGGTATCGTCCCCACCATGCGACGCGAGGTGCTCGACAGCACAGCGATCGCCTCCGCGGGCTACGACGCTGGCTCAGCCGTGCTGGAGATCGAGTTCGGCTCGGGCGGGGTCTACCGCTATCTGCTGGTGCCGCCGCGGGTGTGGCGGGAGCTGCGGGGCGCGGAGTCGCCGGGGCGGTACTTCGCGGAGAGCATCCGGGACCGGTATCCGGAGGAATGGGTGCCCTGACGAGAGGCCGCCCGGGTTAGCTGGCGAGTAAGCGGCCGAAATCGTCCATCATCTGAGACCGGCTCTTGAAGTAGCGAGCGTGAGTGCGCTCCAAATCAGCACGGCTCGCACCCGCAAGAATCGCGACCTCGGTGTTCGAATCTGCCGCAAGCTCCGCAGCAATTCGTTCGCTGACGATCAGTTCCTGGTCATCGGACGCGAACTCCCGAATGCTCGCCTCCTGGGTAAGGCGATTGAACACGATGAGGAACTGGGTCATCAGCTTGCCTTTCCCATAATCGGATTGAATTGCAGTACGGAGGCCGTCGCGTCAAACGACATCGTTGAGAGAGCCTAGCAACTCCTTGAGCAATCCTTCGTCTCTCTTCGCAGACTCACGGTTGTTCTCAATCCACTTGCCGAGCGCTGTGGAGATCTGAGGATCCCAGTCCTCAGAGGAAAAAGCGATGTGCTCGGCTCCGAGAAGCTTGTTCTTTTCTTCATGCGCCGAAATAGCGTCTGAGATCGCCATCATGGCCTTGCGCACCGTCTCGCGCTCCTCAATTTGGGACGGTGACCCTTTCATCGGATGACCGTACCTCACCTCGCGACCCCATGCGTCACCAAACGCCTCCATCTGCTGCGCCCATGCGTGCTGGAGTTCGGTGCGGACCTGAATCTCGATTGGTCGACCGGACGGCCATACGACAATGTGCGTCGCCCGATAGCCGAAGGACGGCTGCCCGATTCGGTCGATTACGTCGGCCCGTCTCGTGCACTGCACGGTGTCATCGAAAACTGTGCATAGCGCGTCCACGACGATCGTTTGCTCCAACCGCGACATGGGCGCGACAATTCGGATCCCCACAACGTCGTGTACGGAAGGTAGTTTCTGAGTCGGATCGCGCTCCAACTTGTCTGCAAGAGTAGAGAGAGTTTTGACTCTGCCCACGATCTCCGCCGATTCCAGTCGGGGCAAACGCACCGCTGCCCCATCGCGTATGGCGCCGATCACACTGAGCATGGCATTCATCCGCGTCTGAGCATCGGAGATGAAGGCACGATAAAGGTCTTGCTCGTCGGGGCAAAGGGTCTCGCGCGCACCAATTCTCTTGCCCAACCTCTTCAACGCGTTCGTACCCAGCGGAGTCAGCTCGTAGAGCGGGAACACGGGCTGAGTCATGCGTCGAGCGTATCTACGAGGACCGACATCGCTGCACTCACCGCCGCGCCAGCAGCCCCGCCTGCCGCTCGTGCACGCCTGCCACCCAGTCGTAGACGGCGTCCGGCCCGAGCCGCGGGTCGTCCGCCGGGTGCTCGCCGGCGCGGAGAGCGCGAAGGTAGGCGCGGTCGAGTTCGATGCGCTCGTGGAGGCCGTCGGCTCCGGTGACCGACCCGTGGCCGGGGACGACGACCCGGACGCCGTCGGCGATGCTCTCGATGAGCGTCAGGGCGGCGAGGTAGTCCTCGATCGGGTCGTCCGCGCTGTGGTCGACCAGCGGCACCAGCACGTCCGACAGGAGGTCTCCGGCGACGAGGACGCCGCCCTCCTCGAGCAGCAGCGCCGCGTGGCCTGTCGCGTGGGCCCGGTGTTCGACGACGCGGACGCGCGGGCCGTCCCACGGGACCCACTCGGCGCCGTCCGGAAGGCCGGTGAGCTCGCCGAAGAGGGTGAGCGGCACGCGATCGGCGATGTCGGCCGGGATCATCGGGGCGACCCGCTCCCGCCACGCCGCGTTCGCGAGGAAGGCCTCGATCGCCCCGGCGGCACGCGCCGTCGCGAAGCGGGGCGCCGTGCCGAACGCGGGATGCCAGAGCACATGATCCCAGTGCGGATGCGTGGCGAACCCGGCCGCGACCGGCGTGCCGGACGCACGCAGGTCGGCCGCGATGTCGCCCAGCTCGGCGTCGAGGATGCCGGGATCGACCAGCAGCGCACCGGCGTCCCCGTCGACCACGACGGTGTTGGTCTGGCAGAACTCGCTCTGGTGGACGCGCACGCCCTCGGCGACCGGACTCAGCATGGTGGCGACGGTAGCAGAGACGACCGTCGCCGCGTGCGGGGGCCGGCGCCGGACGAGCTCAATCGTGCCGTTGGAGGAGCAGCTCGGCGGCGGCTTGGTCCCACAGGTCGAAGGTGCCGGTCGTGCGAGTGGGGCCGGGCCGCGGGCTCGTGGACGCGATGAAGCAGTGCTCGGCCCGGGTGACGTAGCCGATGACCGACCCGCCGAGCCTGATCTCGTCGGTCTCCGCGCGGAGCCGGCTCACGTCGAGGACGACGCTCACGATGGTGTCGTCCGCACCGATCATGCGGATCATCCGATGCGCTCCGCCGGCGACGGATGTCGGCGTTCGCCCAGCCCGGGCGAGGGTGTAGTGGCGGGGACTTCCTGCCGCCGCCTTCAGTGTGGTGTGCATGACGATTCATCTGCCAGAGACTCGAGGCGTCTCGTCGCAACGGCGATGGTGGGCGCGAATGACGGAATCCCACAGGACGCCGCGCGGTCGGCAGCGGCGACGGGATGGGGAGGGAGAACTACGGCGTCTCGTGGACGCACTCCCCAGTTTAAGTTCGCTCCGCCGCGGCTTTCAAGCGTCGACAGGTGGTTCTAGCCGCCGTCGCTCAGCCGACCGCCCAGCGCGGGTCCAGCTGGTGCGCCGCCGCCTCGTGTGCCTCCGCTTCATGCCCCTCCTCCGCGGCCAGGCGATGCCGGGCGATGAGTGAGCGCCCCATCGCCTGCGCCCGCCTCGCCGCGGCTCCGTCGCCCTCCACGGCGTTGATGATCGCGCCCTTCATCAGAATGTGCCAGGAGTAGGCGAACTCCTCCGGCTCGGCCAGGCCGGCATCCGCCGCGAGACCCGACACCAGGCCGCGGATGTACGTGAGGTGCTCGACGCTCGCCCGCCCCAACGGGTGATCCTTGCCCATCTCCAGCAGGACGTTGACGAACATGCACGCCTCGTAGTCGCTGCGGTGGAACCACTCGTCGAAGACGTCGAAGATGGCCAGCAGCTGCTCCTCGGGCCGGTCGCTGCGCGCCTGAACGCCCGCGCGGACCAGACCGATGGTCCAATCGCGCTCGCGCCGCTTCAGGCACGCCTCGGCCAGAGCATCGAGCGACGCGAACTCGCCGTCGAGCTCCTTCGCTGTGACCCCGGCGGCCACCAGCACCTGCTCGCGGGTGACCTCATGGACGGCGCGGTGCGCGAAGAGTCCGTAAGCGGCCGAGACGATGCGCTCCGAGAGGTCGTCCATGGTGGGTCCTTTCCTGGTCGTGGGTGAAGAGGTGGCTTCGAGGTCGCGGACCACGATGGGCGTGGCGCCGGTGATGTGCAGCAGCTCGACCCCGTCGGCGTGGGAGAGCACGGTCAGCGGGCAGCCCGCGCTCGTGACGTTGATGCGCGCGGTCCGGATGAAGATCTCCCCCATCGATCGGGTCGCCCGAAGCGTGCGCCCGTTGACCACGACCTCGATCGGATAGGCTCGGCGACCGCCGTCCGCGGCGTGTGGTTCGGTGACCGGAGCGACGTCGTCGGGACTCCGCCCCTCGATCACGGGACTGGACAACGTCATACTCGGACCCCCAGGTCGTTTTCGCGCCTTCGCCGCACGCCCTCCGCGAGCGGCCGGGTTAAAGGGTGAATGATGCAAACGCTTGACCGAAAGCCGATTTCCGCGGATTTCGCTGCGCATTCACTGTCAGGACCCTGCCGGGATGCTGAAGGATCGTCATTGAAATTCGGTCCATTGAACTTCTATTGTCATTCGACTATAGTTGTTCAATGCAGTTGAGTGTGTCCGAATACGCCGAGGCCCGTGGGATCTCCCGACAGCGCGCGCTCGCCCTCATCAACTCCGGGCAGATCAAGGCGAGGCGCATCGGCCACTCCTGGGCGATCGATCAGCTGGAGGTCAGCCACCGGCCGGCGATCAGCCGCCCGCTGAGCCCGAAGGTGGCTCGCCTGATCATCGCGGCGCTGTCCAGCGAAGAGGTCGAGCTCGACGCGCAGGAACGCTACTTCCTCAGTCGCTACCGTGACCGCCTTCGAAGCGATCCGTCTCCCCTGCCCCTGTTGCACTCGTGGTTGCGTTCTCGGCAAATCCGCGTGGTGGATGTGGCCGCCAACGCTGCCGACATAGCGGAAGTCTCCTCCGACCACCGAGTCGTCGCATCGGGCATCAGCGACGCCCGGGCCGGCCTTTCGTCGGCTCGAGAGTTCGAGGGATACGTCGCAGCCGCCGCACTCGAGGGATTCATGCACGACAACCTCCTCCTCGAATCCGACGCACCGAACATCCGCCTCCATGTCGTCGAGCAACTGCCCGCTGCGCCCATCCCCCTCGGATTCGTCATCGCAGATCTGATCGACTGGAACCGTCCTCGCGAAGACGGGCGCGCTCGTGAACTCCTGGAGGGTGTCCAGTGGCGGCCCTAGAGTTGCCGGCCATGACTCCACGGCAGGAAGCTTCGTGGCGCGGGATCATCGCTGTGGCACGTCGCGTTCCTGGCGGGTGGTGCCTTGTCGGCGGCCAGATGGTCCAGCTGTGGTGCTGGGAGAGGGAGGTGGAGCCCGTTCGCCCCACGGACGACGGGGACGCCGTCCTCGACATTCGGGCACAACCGAACATCATGACGCAGTTCACTCAGGCTCTGGTCGACTCTGGATTCGAGCCGGACGGTCAAGACTGGCGGGGTCACCAGCACCGCTGGGTGAACCAGGACCACGGCCAGATCGACATCCTGCTCCCCGAAGGCATCGGCGGGCGGGCGAGGCGGGTCGGCGTCCGCGGCGGCACAACTCTGGAGACTCCCGGCGCACAGAATGTGCTCCACCGCGCCGAGCCGTTCGAGGTTTCGCTTCGCGGCCAAACCGCGACGATCTTCCGCCCGACCTTGCAAGGCGCGCTGATCGCCAAGGCGTACGCATATGGCCTCGTCAACGATCCGTTGCGTCAGCGGCATCTCCAGGATTTCGCCGTGCTCTGCTCGATGATCAGAATCTCCGACCGCGTCGGGGACGGACTCCGACGCAAGGAGCGCAACAAGCTGTTCATGGCCTATTCCGCGGCGATCACGGACCCACTGGCGGTGAGCATCGATGACGCGAACGGCCTACGGCGACTGGCCGCTGCGGCGGCGTGGAGCGCCTAGCCCCGCGCACTGACGCCGATCGCCCGCATCCGCTCCTCGACACCGGTTCACAGGGCATGAAAAAAGCCCGCCTCCCCAGTGTTTTCGGGAAAGCGGGCTGTTGGTGACCCCAGCGGGATTTGAACCCGCGTTACCGCCGTGAGAGGGCGACGTCCTAGGCCGCTAGACGATGGGGCCGTCTTTGCAACTCATCGATAATGCCACAGATCGGGGCCCTCCGCCAAAACGGGGCCGTCAGCCCGGGAGTGTCGCGGCCCTCAGACCAGGACGCGGAGGGCGCCGGGGACGACGGTGACCTCCACCGGGAGCGGGCCGATCCGCTCGCCATCGGCGTAGGCGACGACGCCCTCGGCCTCGATCCGCACCGTGCTGAGGCTCCGGAAGGAGACCTCGGGCAGGCCGGTGTGCTCGCCGCGGAACACCTTCGGGAAGAGCCGGAGGAAGCGCGGGCGGGACATCTTCGTCACCACGAACAAGTCGAAACGGCCGTCGCCGAGGTCGGCGTGCGGGACGATGCGCATGCCGCCGCCGAGCGAGCGGTTGTTCGCGACCGAGACCAGCATCGCCTCCGTGACGATCTCCTCGCCGTCCACGACGATGCGGTAGGGGCGGGGGTGCAGGACGGCCAGCTCCCGGAGCAGCGCGAAGACGTAGCGGCTGCGGCCGCGCGGGCGCGTCATCAGGTTGGCGCGCTCGTTCACGGTCGCGTCGAAGCCCGCCGAGAGAACGCAGCCGAACCAAGTGCTCAGCTCGCCGTGCTGCTCGCCGTGCCGGATCAGCCCGGCGTCGATCGTGCGCGGCGGGCGTCCGAGCGCCTCGAGGAGCTGGTCGGTCGCCGCGTCGGCGTCGTCGGTCGGGATCCCGAGGCCGTCGGCGAGGTCGTTGCCGGTGCCGGTCGGGACGATCCCGAGCGGGACCTCCGTCTGGGCGACGATGTTGATGCCGAGGTTCGCCATGCCGTCTCCCCCGACGACCACGAGCGCGTCCGCGCCGGCCTCGACGGCGCGGATGGTCTCCCTGCGGAGCAGCTCGATGTTGGCCTCGTCCATCGGGATCACCGTGTGGCCGGCGGCGCGCAGCCGCTCGACGACGCGCGGGCCGACGTCGCGGCGCCGCCCGAAGGACGCCATCGGGTTGACCGCGACGACCACGGTCCGAGGGGAGACAGGCATAGACCACGACTATGGCATAGCCGCCGTCCGTGAGCGCGCGACACGGCCGGACCTGGCGCGCACCGCCCGGTGGAGGTTTGATGAACCCATGAGACTGACGAAGTTCGAACACGCCGCCCTGCTCCTGGAGGAGTCCGGGAAGAAGCTCTTCATCGACCCGGGCAGCTTCACCTCGCCGCTGACGGACACCGCGAACACCGTGGCCGTCGTCATCACGCACGAGCACGCCGACCACTGGACGCCCGAGCAGCTCAAGCGCGTGCTCGAGCTGAGCCCGGAGGCGCCGATCTTCGCCCCGGAGGGTGTCGCCAGGGCAGCCGCGGACTTCGACATCACGGTGGTGCACGCGGGCGACACGGTGGAGGCAGGCCCGTTCACCCTCCGCTTCTTCGGCGGCCGGCACGCCGTCATCCACGAGAGCATCCCGGTGGTCGACAACCTCGGCGTGCTGGTCAACGACGAGCTCTACTACGCGGGCGACTCGTTCGTCATCCCGGACGGCGTCGAGCTGGATGTGCTGGCGGTGCCGGCGGGCGCGCCGTGGATGAAGGTGGCGGAGACGATGGACTACGTGCTCGCGACGAAGCCGAAGCGCAGCTTCCCCACCCACGAGATGGTGCTGTCCCGTGCGGGCAAGGACCTCTCGAACGGCCGGATCGCCTGGGCGACCGAGCAGAACGGCGGCGAGTTCTTCGCGCTCGAGCCGGGCGACTCGATCGACCTGTGAGCGCGGCCCCCGACTCCCGCCCGGCCGTCGTCTGGTTCCGCGACGACCTCCGCGTCGCCGACAACCCGGCGCTCGACGCCGCCGCACGCACCGGGCGCCCCGTCGTCTGCGTCTTCGTCTGGGACGAGCAGTCCCCTGGCCTGCGGCCGCCCGGCGGCGCGGCCCGGTGGTGGCTGCACCACAGCCTCACCTCCCTCGACGCCGACCTGCGCGAGCGCGGCTCACGCCTCGTCGTCCTCCGCGGCCAGGCGGAGCCGACGATCGGCGCTCTCCTGACCGACGTGGATGCCGCCGCCGTGTTCTGGAACCGCCGCTACGGCGGCCCGGAGCGGCGGATCGACACCGCCGTGAAGACCGCGGCACGGGAGGCCGGGATCGAGGCCGAGAGCTTCGGCGCGAGCCTGCTCTTCGAGCCGTGGACCATCCGCACCGGCTCCGGAACGCCGTTCTCCGTCTTCACGCCGTTCTGGCGCGCGTGCCTGTCGGCCCCGCCGCCGCGCAAGCCGCTCGCCGCTCCGGCCCGGCTGGCGCACGGCCCGACCGTCGACGGCCTCGCGATCGACGAACTCGGCCTCCTGCCCAGCCACCCGGACTGGGCGGCCGGCCTCCGCGACACCTGGGAGCCGGGCGAGCCGGCAGCGCACGATGCCCTCGACGCGTTCGCCACCAGTGCCCTCCCCCAGTACCGCGAAGACCGGGACGTGCCGGGCGTCGACGGCACCTCCCGGCTGTCCCCGCGCCTGCGCTGGGGCGAGCTGAGCCCGCACCAGGTCTGGCACACGATCAGCGCCGCGCGAAACGCACGGACGAACGACGGCGCCCTGGCCGACGCCGCCGCCACCTTCCTCGCCGAGCTCGGCTGGCGCGAGTTCGCCTCCCACACGCTCTTCGAGCACCCCGACCTCGCCACCGTCAACATCCATCGCGAGTACGACTCCTTCCCCTGGCCGCGCCTGCACCCGTCCGTGCTGACGGCGTGGCAACAGGGTCGCACCGGCGTCCCCCTCGTTGATGCCGGGATGCGAGAACTGTGGACAACCGGATCCATGCACAACCGGGTGCGCATGGTCGTCGCATCCTTCCTCACCAAGAACCTGCTGATCGACTGGCGGCGCGGCGAGCAGTGGTTCTGGGACACGCTGGTGGACGCCGACCCCGCGAGCAACCCGTTCAACTGGCAGTGGGTCGCCGGCTCAGGCGCGGACGCCGCGCCCTACTTCCGCGTGTTCAACCCCGAGTTGCAGCGCACGAAGTTCGACCGGCACGGCGACTACGTGCGGCGCTGGGTGCCGGAGTGGGACACGGCCGAGTATCCCGAGCCGGTCGTCGACCTCCCCGAGTCGCGGCGGGCGGCGCTCGCGGCCTACGAGACCGTCAAGAGCGCTCAGCGCGCGTGATCGGCGAGGATCTGGTCCACGTCGATCTGCTGCAGCAGAGCCGGCCAGTCCAGCCCGCGCGCGACGTCGGTCAGCTCCTCGTCGGCCAGCACCTTCCCGCTGCGCTCGACGACGATCCCCGCTGGCAGTTTGCGGTTCAGCTCCGCCAGGATGGCATCGTCCACCGCCTCGGTGTCGAAGTCGGCGCCGACCTGCGCGTAGTAGTCGGAGGACAGCGTGTAGGAGACGATCCCGGTCTCGATCTGGCTCATGTGCCGCATGGTAGACCGGCGGGCACGACGTCCGTCAAGCCCTGCGCCCGGCCGCCCAGGCCGCGATCTCGGAGCGACGCGACGCGCCGAGCTTGGCGAGGATGTGCTCGACGTGCGTCGACACGGTCTTCGGGGCGATGTGGAGGGCGGCCGCGATCTCCCGGTTGGTCGCGCCGCCGGCGATCTGCGCGGCGACCTCCTCCTCCCGCGCGCTGAGCGTCGACGGCTCGACGCCCTCGGCCAGCCGGGCGGCCAGCTCGTCGGCCCGGCGCTCCAGGACCGTCCCGTGCGCCCGCGTCCGCGCCTCGGCGACGAGGGCGGCGGCCTCCGCGGGGCTGCGGGTGCGGCGCGCGCACTCGGCGCGGTCCAGGATGGCCTGCGTGCCCTCCCACCAGCGGCCCAGCGCGTCCCAGCCGGCGGAGGCCGACTCCAGCAGCTCTTTCGCGTCGGAGGGACGCCGCTCGCGCAGCGCGAGGACACCGGCGGCGTGCTGGAGCGCGAACTCGGTCCCCGGGATGCGCCGCCGCTCGACCAGGACGCCCACCCGCTCCAGCCACGACCGCGCCGCGGCGACGTCGCCTGCCGCCAGGTGCGCCCGCACGCCGGTGACCGCGAACGGGAACGCGTAGGCGGAGTCCTCGACACGGTGCGACTCAGCCGCGCCGCGCTCGCAGTAGCCGACGGCGGCGGCCGGGTCGTCCGCGAGCAGCGCCGTCTCGGCCAGCCCCCACAGCGCGGGCGACAGCCGCTGCAGCTCCTGCATCCGCTCGCCGATCGCCTCCGCACGGCGCAGCAGCTCCCCGGCGCGGGCGAGGTCGCCGGACGACAGCGCGCAGTAGCCGAGGACGTGCAGCGCGGTCACCTCCGTGGTGATGCCGCCCCGGCCGTCGGCGAGGGCGTGACCGGCGAGCTCGGCCGCTGCGTGGAGGTCTCCGCCTGCCCAGCGGACGTGCGCCAGGTGCGCGGTGAGGTAGTGCGCGTCGTTCCAGCGCTCGATGCGCTCGGCGTAGGCGATGCCGTCGGCCAGCCACTCGGACCCGCGGCCGTACTGCAGGAGCACCGACGCGCTCGAGCCGAGCATGCGGTACGCCCGGGCCGCCGCCTCCTCCCTGCCGTGCGCCGCGCCCTGCTCCGCCGCGCCGCGCAGCAGGTCCCAGGCCGGCTCGCCCTCGCCCGCGAACACCAGGACGGAGCCGAGCGTGGCGTCGAGGCCGATCCGGTCGCTCTCCGCAGTCAGGAGCGCCCGCGCCTCCAGGGCGACCCTGCGTGAATCGTCCAGCCGCCGCTCGAGCATGGCGGCGGCGGCCAGCGCGGCGAGGAGGCGGCCGCGCACCTGGGCGGCCTCCGCGTCGTCGTCGCCGTCGATCCAGCCGAGGGCGGCACGGAGGTCGGCCACCCGCGACGGGTAATCGGCTCCGAGCAGGTGCCGCGCGGCGACGAGCGCCGGCACGACGGCGGCGGCCTCCCGCGCGAGACCGGCGGCGCGGTACAGGTCGATGGCCCGCGCGAGCTCGGCCTCCGCCTCCCGGTTGGCGTCGACGGCGGCGAGCTCGGCGCCCAGCCGGCGCAGCACGTCCGCGCGGTCACCGCCGGCCACGGCGAGCGGCATCGTCCGCTGTGCGCGGCGATAGAGGTCGGCGGCCTCGCGATGCGCGGAGAGCGTGGACGCCCGTTCGGCCGCGCGCCGGGCGAGGGCGTAGGCCTCCCGCGCACGCCCGGCCCGCTCGGCGTGCAGCGAGAGCTGCGCGTCGGACAGGCCGGCGCCGGCGTCGACGACGCGCCCGTGCAGGATGCGCCGACGGGCCGACGGCACGGCGGAGTACACCGCGTCCCGGATGAGCGCGTGCCGGAAACCGTAGGTGCCGGTCGCCGCGCGGACCAGGAGGTGCTGCGCCACGAGGTCGTCGAGGGCCGCCTCCCGCGCGGCGCGGTCCCACTCGTCGCCGACGACCACGGTCAGCAGCCGGACGTCGCACTCGCGCCCGATCACCGCGGCCGCCTCCAGCACCGCGGACGACGCCGGGGCCAGGGTGCGTGTGCGGGACAGCACGGCCGAGGCGACGGTCTCCGGGGCGCCGTCGGAACCCTCGGCGAGCAGCTCCTCGACGTGCAGCGGGATGCCGTCGCTCACCGCGTGCAGCCGTTCAGCCTGCTCCGCGGACGGCTCGGCGCCGCGGATGGCGGCGACCATGCGCGCGACCCCGTCGCTGCCGAGGCGCGAGGGCCGCACCTCCTCCGCCAGCCGGTGACCGACCAGGTCGAGCCGCCACGCGGTCGCCTCGGCCGCGACCTCCGGGTCCTCGGTGCGGAAAGTCGCCACCAGGAGGCTCGGCCGCTCGCGCACGGCGACCGCGACCCGGCGGAGGACGTCGAGGCCGAGCTGGTCGGCCCAGTGCACGTCCTCCAGCGCGAGGATCGTCGGCAGCGTGAGCCCTGTGGCGAGGGTGGCGGCCAGCTCGGCGACGAGGAGGCGGCGGCGGGTCGAGCGCGTGGCGGGATCGGCGCCGTCGGCCGGGTCGCCGCGCAGCACCAGTCCCCTGATCCGCTCGGCCGCCGGCCCGTCCCCGGCCTCCGCGAGCGACGCGGCGACGCCGAGGAGCAGCATCCCCGGCGTCTCGCGGTCGTCGGCGTACGCGTCGGCGTGCACCCGCCGCGCGGCGCTGAGCGCGACGACCTCCTCCATCAGCCGCGACTTGCCGATGCCGGCCTCGCCCGCGATGAGCAGCAGGCCGCCCCGGCCCTCCAGCGCGGCGGCCAGCCGACGGCGCGCCAGCGCGAGCAGGTCCTCCCTGCCCACGAACACCGGGCACACACGTTCGGCGCCCCGGAACGATGCCGGCGCCGCATCCATGCGCGAAGCATAGCGCCGCGCGAACGGGTGCCGCACCGGGATCGGTCGGATGACCGATGCCACGGCCGCGCCCGCCCGAGCAGACTCGGACCGTCGCGGGGAGGACCCCTCGCGCACGAGGAGAAGGAGCCGATCATGGCACGATTCATGGACATCCACGACGGATTCGTCGGTGTCACCGAGGAGCAGCTCGCCGAGGCCCACGCCGCCGACCTGGCGGTCGAGGGCGAGGAGGGCGTGCACTTCGAGACCGCCTGGCTCGACCCGGAGAGCGGCAAGGTGTTCTGCCTGTCGACCGGGCCGTCGAAGGAGGCGGTGATGCGCGTGCACGAGAAGACCGGGCATCCCACGGATCAGGTCTACGCCGTCGACATCGTGGTCTGACGCGGGCCGGCCCGGCGTAGAGTGCGGCGCATGACGGATCGACAGGACACGCCGGAGCCCCCCGAGTCCCGGGAACACGAGCTCCGCGACAGGGTCTCCGGCCTCGGGGACACGCCGGAGGACGCACTGGAGGAGATCGAGAGCCGCAACGACTCGCTGGAGGAGCGGCTGCCGGACGAGGAGCTGCCCCACAGCGAGGGGGCACCCGGCCAGGGGTAGGCCGCTGCGGTCGTCCCTTACTGGGGACTGGGGAGGCCTCCCGCGCGTCCGTACGCTGGCGGGGATGAACGACGACGGACGGCGCTCGACGCGCATGCGCGACCGCGCCGCAGGCGCCGCGGTGATGGAGCAGGTGGTGCGCCTGCACACCCAGACGCCGCCGCGGTCCGCCCTCGCGCGCGCTCTCGGCGCCCGGCCGATCGGCGCGGACACCGCACCCTGGTTCGCGGGCGCGCTCGGCGAGCGCGAGGTGGGCGCACTGCTCGACCGGCTGCCGGAGGGCTGGAGCACCTTCCACGCCATCCCGGTCGGGACGCGCCCCGACGCGTCCGGCGCCGTGTCCGACGTCGACCACATCGTGGTCGGCCCGGCCGGCGTGTTCGTCGTCAACACGAAGCACCACCGCGGCCAGCGCGTGTGGGTGGGCGAGCGCGCGGTGCTGGTCGCCGGTCAGAAGCAGCCCTACCTGCGCAACTCCGACCTGGAGGCCTCCCGCGTGCGCGGCGTGCTCGCGCAGGCGGGCATCGCGGCGCCGGTGACGGCCGTGGTCGCGCTCGTCGGGACCAAGGAGGTCACGGTGCGGCAGCAGCCGCGCCGGGTCCTCGTGCTGCGCGCGGAGCAGCTCGTCCGGTGGCTGACCCGGCGCCCGGCCGTGCTGGACGCCGCCACGATCGCCGACGTGGCCCGGCTGTTCGACGACCCGGCGACGTGGCGCCCGGTGGACCCGTCCGCCGACACGCTGGAGCGGTTCGCGGTCATCGAGCGCGAGGTCAGGAGCGCGCAGCTCGTGCGCTTCGGCTGGGTGCTCGCGGTCGCGCTAGCCGCGGTCGCCGTCGCCCTGCCGCTACTCCCCCACTGACTCCGCCGAGGGGCACGTAAACGCCCCTAAAACCGCGTTTTAGGGGCGTTTACGTGC
>NZ_JBHUAV010000003.1:0-49445 GCF_042789575.1 Leifsonia sp. NPDC056824
GGGCGCGCTCACCTGGGGGGCCCGGGCCTTTTTGGGGTTGGGGGGGGCCCCTAACCCCCCCTAAAACGCGGGTTTTAGGGGCGTTTACGTGCCCCTCGGCGGATGGGGAGGCGCGTTACGCTGGCGGGGTGACCGTTGCCATCCGTGCTGCGACCGCCGCGGATGCGGTGGCGCTGGCGGAGGTCGCGGCCGTGACCTTCCCGCTCGCCTGCCCGCCGCACACCACGGACGCGGCCAAGGCCGCGTTCATCGCGGCCGTGCTGTCGGCGGAGCGGTTCGCGGAGTACACGGTCGACCCGGCGCGGCGGCTGCTCGTCGCGCAGGACGACGACGGGGCCGTGATCGGCTACACGATGGTGAACCTCGGCGAGCCGACGGACGCCGACGTGCGGGCCGCCGTGCGGGCGCGCCCGACCGCCGAGCTCAGCAAGTGCTACGTCCTCCCCGGTCACCACGGCGAGGGCGTCGCCGGCCGGCTGATGGAGGCCAGCCTGGCGGTGACGGCGGAGGCCGGGGCCGCGGGGATCTGGCTCGGCGTCAACGAGGAGAACGCGCGGGCCCAGCGCTTCTACGGCAAGCACGGCTTCGAGCGCGTCGGCTCCAAGCGCTTCCTGGTCGGGGACCGGCTGGAGGACGACTGGGTGATGGAGCGCGCGCTGGTCAGCCTTCCGCGACCTTGAGCACGATCGCGCCCTTGGTGTGCTCGTGCTCGAGTGCTCGGTGGGCCTCCGCGATCTCGTCCAGCGGGAAGATCCGGTCG
Organism: Leifsonia sp. NPDC056824; assembly: GCF_042789575.1. Lineage (NCBI taxonomy): Bacteria > Bacillati > Actinomycetota > Actinomycetes > Micrococcales > Microbacteriaceae > Leifsonia > Leifsonia sp. NPDC056824. The sequence goes on from NZ_JBHUAV010000003.1 coordinate 761, forward strand.
ACGTGCACGCGGACGCTCCCGGTCTCCAGGAGGCGGGCGATGACGGCGAGCGTGCTCCCGTCCGGCGCGCCGGTGTAGCCGGTGACACGCACTCCTGCGGCAGCGGCGGCCTCGGCCAGCCCCGGCTCGACGCCGGCCGGGGCGTGCAGCACGAGGAGGCCGCCCGGCCGGATGAGGGCGAGCGCGCGGGTGGCACGCTCGGTGTCGGGGGCCGGGTCGATCACGACGTCGACGCTGTCGCCGAGCCGGGTGGGGTCGTAGCCGGTGGCGTCCTCGTCCACCACCTCGGCTGCGCCCAGCGAGCGCAGCCAGGCGTGGTCCGCGTTCGGGGTCGTGGCGATGACGTGAGCGCCGAAATACGCGGCGAACTGGATCGCGACGTGTCCGACGGCGCCGGTGCCCGCGTGCACGAGCACGCGCTGGCCGTCGTGCGCCTTGGCCAGCTCCACCACCATCCCCCACGCCGTCAGCGCCGCGTGCGGGGCCGCCGCCGCCTCGATGTGGGAGAGCGTCGCCGGCTTGCGGACGAGGCTCACGCTGGGCACGGAGACGTACTCGGCATAGCTGCCTCCGAAGCGGGGGACCATCACCATCCCGAAGACCTCGTCACCCGGCCGGAGCGGATGTGCGGCGAACGGCGACTCCACGACCACGCCGCTGAAGTCGTGGCCGAGCACGGCCGGGAAGCTGTGGATGGCGCCGAACACGCCGCTGCCCGAGCGGGTGGACGCGTCGAGCGGGTTCACGCCGGCCGCGACGACCTTGACCAGGAACTCCGCGTTCACCCGGTCGGGAGTCGGGGCCTCGCCGATCCGGAGAGCCCCCGGGTCGCCCGCCGCGTCGAGGAGGGCGGCGCGCATCGTGTTCGGCATTCGTGATCCCCTCGTCGCGTCGCCGCGGTCGGTGCGGCTGCTCCCAGTCAAACGCGCGGAGTGGTCGCGGGTGTTTCGGGCGGGTCACCGCGTGTGAACAGTCTGTTTCCCGGTCCGCTCAGGCCTCCTCCCTCCTCATTCAGAAAGGGGCGGCCCGGCTCAGGACGTTCGCAGGGATGCGCCGGTTAGAATCCCTCGACCCGAATCTTCCCGAGGAGCCCCCGTGCGACGACTGCTGCGTATCGTGCGCCAGCCGTTCGCCCTGCCCGTTCTCGCCGGCGGCCGGCAACGGGCCGTCCCCGTCCTGCTGGCGATCGGGACCGTGTGCGTGCTCAGCGGACTGACCATCATCTGGGCGGCCAGGCTCACCGTGCCGTACCCGGTCTACGTGAGCGAGCTCGGCGCGGTCGGCGCCCCCACCGCCATCCCGTTCAAGGTCGCCCTGCTGCTCATCGCCGCGGGCGGCTTCTCGGTGGCGCTGGCGAGCGGGCGCGTCCGGTCGTCCGTGCGGGCGCTGGACCGGTGGGCTCCCGCCGTCAGCCTCGGCTTCGCGGCGCTGTGCTTCGTCCTGGCCTCGCAGGTGACCTGCACGGCGTACTGCCCGGTCCCGCTGGTCGACCCGGCCTCCACCGTGCAGGATCTCGTGCACACCGTCTCTGCGGTGGTCGGCTTCGCAGCGGCGTGCTTCGCCATGCTCCAGGTCGCGTTCGCCTCCGGGCTGCCGCGCGTCGCGCGCGTGTCCCTGGCGAGCTGCGTCGCGGTCGCCGTCATCACGATCCTGGGCGGACTGCTCGCGCTCGTGCACGTCGCGACGGACATCGGCGCGTGGCTGGAACTCGTCGGCACCACGGTCGCGATCGCGTGGATGGCGGCCTACGCTCTCGCGCTGGTCAGGGGACCGTCCGGTGTCCGCAGCGTGTCGGCCGACGCAGCGGAGATCGCGGAGGCCGACCAGACGGATCAGGAAGCGATCGTCGGCTGAGCCTGGGCCGTCGGCCGCGAAGTGGCCTCCCGCAGCAGGTCGATCAGGTCGCCGGCCAGGGCCACGAGCCGGGCGATCTCGCGGTCGTCGCGGTCGACCCACTGGCACTGCGGCTCGTCGTGGATGGGCACGAACCGGTCGTGCTGCTCCCACACGAACAGCGTCCGCTCGGCGCCGAGGACGTACTGCTGCCACCAGATCTGCCGGAGGTAGTGCCGCGGGATGCTGTTGAACGGCTTGTTCGTGGTCTTGATCTCGGCGAGCTCGATCCGGCCGCCGACGCGCAGGACGAGGCCGTCGGGCGTCGCGAGGTGCCTCCGGTCGCGCTCGGCGTGGAAGAGCAGGTCGGAGGGCTGGATGCCGTGGGTCGCGGCCACCCAGGCGGCGATCTCCGGCTCCCGGCTGCGGCCGTGCTGGGTGAAGGAGTTGCCGGAGAACCCGGAGCCGTTCAGCTTGTCGTAGACGGCCGCGCGCAGCGACTGCGGAGTGGACAGCTTGGCGACGTCGGTCGCGGTGATCCCGCGGCTCCGGGCGCGGAGCCAGCCGACGCGGTCGCTGGACGACGCGACGATCCGCGCCAGATGGCCGGTCGCGCCGGGGACGGCCGGCACCACCGGCCGCGGGGCCGGGGCGGACGAGCTCGGGCCGAGGTCCGCCAGGACGCCCGGCCGGTAAAGGTCGGCGGTGCGGGTGGCGGAACGGTCGAACACCTGTCCATTCTGCCTCGCCCCACGGACTCGCGCTGTCAGCCCACGCCCGCGGCGCCGAGCTGGCGGCGTGCCTCGTCGATGGTGGCGAGTGTCGACACGGCTTCGTCCAGCGAGTGCAGCGGCGACTCGGTGCGGCCCTCCGCCACGTAGCGGGCGAGGGCGGCCGCCTCGTACGACATCCCCTCGCGGTACGGGCGGCCGTAGGGGTCGCGCCACTCCGCGGCGACCCGGCCGTCGGAGCCGACCAACCGCAGCCCGCTCGGTCCCCAGAACGGGCTGTCCAGCTCGATCCTGCCCTCTGAGCCGCAGATGGTCGCCAGCGACGGCGTGCCGGCGCGCAGGCCCGTGCTGAGCAGCGCCTGGCCGCCCTGGGCCGAGCTGAGGATCAGCGCGACCTGCTCGTCCACGCCGGTCGGGGCCAGCGTGCCGGTGGCGATGATCCCGGCAGGAGCGCCGAGTGCGAACGACGCCCACGACACCACGTAGACCCCGAGGTCGAGGAGGGCGCCGCCCGCCAGCGCAGGGTCCCACAGCCGCCCGGCCGGGTCGAAGGCGGCGTTCCCGCCGAAGTCGGCGGTGACCACGCGCACCTCGCCGAGCGCGCCGGCGTCTAGGAGCTGACGCACGATGTCGGTCTGCGGCAGGTAGCGGGTCCACATCGCCTCCATCGCGAAGACGCCGGTCTCCCTGGCCGCCGCGGCGATCCGCCTGGCCTGGTCGGCGGTCGCGGCGAGCGGCTTCTCCACCAGGACGTGCTTGCCCGCCGCGATGGCGAGGAGGGCGTGCTCCAGGTGCTCGCTGTGCGGCGTCGCCACGTAGACGACGTCCACGTCCGGGTCGGCGACCAGCTCCTCGTACGAGTCGTACGCGCGCTCGGCGCCGTGCGCGGCCGCGAACGCCGCGGCGCGCTCGGCCGAGCGGGAGCCGCACGCGACCATCCGCTGCGTCGTGTGCGCGTGCAGCGCGTCGGTGAAGTCGGCGGCGATCCCGCCGGGGCCGATCACGCCCCAGCGCAGCGCCGGCGCGTCCGCGGGGTCGGGGAAGCGAGGAGCGGGCAGCGTGACGTCGACCATGCGACCAGTCTGCCCCGAACGAACTGACAGGACACGCCGCCTCCCACGGTGCGGAGGCGGCGTGTCCTGTCAGATGGATGGTTAGACCGGCTGGGGGTTGGAGACCTCCGGAGCCTTGCGGGCACCGCCGACGGGCGCGGCCCAGCGCACGCCGTTCGCGAGGACGCGGCGCACCTGCGGGTGGAAGTACACCGGGTACTCCTGGTCGCCGGGCGAGAAGTAGAAGATCTTCCCGCGTCCGCGCGTGAAGGTTACGCCGGAGCGGAACACCTCCCCGCCGGTGAACGAGCTGATGAACACCAGGTCGTCGGGGGTCGGGATGTCGAAGAACTCCCCGTACATCTCCTGCGCGTCGATCACGATCGGCTGGTCGACGCCCGCCGCGATCGGGTGCGTGGGGTTCACGTTCCAGACCAGCTCGCGCTCCCCGCCCTCCGGGTTGCGCCAGCGCAGCGAGCAGGTGGTGCCGAGCATCCGGATGAAGATCTTCGAGAAGTGCCCGGAGTGCAGCACGATCAGGCCCATCCCGCCGAGGACGTGCTGCCGCACGCGCTCCACCACCTCGTCGGAGACCTGGTCGTGCGCGATGTGGCCCCACCAGAGCAGCACGTCGGTCTCGGCGAGCTGCTGCTCGCTCAGGCCGTGCTCGGGGTCGGCGAGCGTCGCCGTGCGCACCGCGACCTCCTCGCCGAGCAGCTCGGTGAGGCCGGCGGCGATGGCGCCGTGGATGCCGTCGGGGTAGATCGCGGCGATGGCGGGCTGGGTGGTCTCGTGGACGCCTTCGTTCCAGACGGTCACGCGCAGTGGAGTTGTGCGCAGTGCGGTCATGCTCAGGCCTCCTGGGTCTCAGTCGTGGTCGTGTCGAGGCCGGCGGTCGCCGGGCTCAGGCGCACCTCGGCGCCGAGGCGGGCCGACTCGTACGCCGCGTCGATGACGCGCGCGCGGTCGAGTGCGAGCGAGCCGTCCCAGTGCGACCAGTTCGCCTGATCGGCGACGTGCTCCAGGAACGTCTCGACCACCGCGAGGTGGCCGCGGCCGGCGTCTGCGGTGACCGCGACGTCCTCGACCTCCTCGCCCTCTCCGGTGAAGATGGTCAGCTCGCCGGCGGGGGCGTAGTCGACGACGCGGAGGTCGGCGCCGCCCTCGGTGCCGTAGAGGGTGATGCCGAACTCGTCGCCCGCGGGGCGGTACGCCGCCCAGCTCGTCTCGAGCACGATGGACCCGCCGCCCTCCAGCCGCAGCAGCAGGCTGGCCAGGTCCTCCACCTCGTAGGCGGAGCCGACGTGCTGCTTGTCGCTCTTCGCGCCGCCGCGGCCGCGCGCGCCGAGCTCCGAGTGGGTGACGGCGGAGACCGCGGTCACCTGCGGCTCGCCGAACAGGTGCAGGGCGTAGTCGAGGACGTGCACGCCGATGTCGATCAGCGGTCCGCCGCCGGCCATCTCGCGGTTGGTGAACCAGCTGCCGAGCGCCGGGATGCCGGCACGGCGCAGCCAGACCGCCCGCGCGTGGTACGGCCGGCCGATCTGGCCGGCGTCGATCGCGGCCTTGAGCGCTTCGATGTCGCCGCGGCGGCGGTGGTTGAAGGCGACCTCCAACACGCGGCCGGAGCTGTGGGCGGCGTCGACCATCGTCTGCGCCTCGGCGGCGGTCCGCGCGATCGGCTTCTCGCTGAGGACGTGGATGCCGGCCTCCAGCGCTCCGACGGCGATCGGGGCGTGCAGGAAGGTGGGGACGGCGACACTCACGACGTCGAGGTCGCCGTCGGCGACGAGGTCGCGCCAGTCGCTGTAGAGGCGGGTCACGCCGTACTTCTCGCCGAGTTCGGCGCGCGGGCCGTCCTCCATGCCGGCGATGGCGACGAGCTCGACGCCCGGGAGGTCGGAGTAGGCGGCCATGTGCTGCTGGCCGGCCCAGCCGAGGCCGACGACGCCGGCGCGGAGCGGGGTGGATGCGGTGGTCACTGCGGTCCTTTCGAAGGGGTGGTGTTGTGGAGATCGGTACCGCGGCGCCCGGTCGAATCGATTCGACCTTCCCGGCGCGCGGAGGTGGACGGTGGACGGTGGCGGCTCAGCGGGGGAGGGGACGGGAGGCGACGCCGAGGGTGTCCTGGATGACCATGATGGCCGCCCCGATGGCGCCGCCGGTCTCGCCGGAGCGGGACTGGGTGATGGTGAGATGCTGGGTCGCGAGCGGGGTCGAGCGCTGGTAGACGACCTCCCGCACCCCGGCGAGGAGCTGCTCGCCGACCTGCGACAGGCTGCCGCCGACGACGACGAGCGAGGGGTTCAGGAGGTTGACGCAGGTCGCGACGACTTCGCCCAGGTCCCGGCCGGCCTGGCGGATGGCCTGCAGCACCTCGGCGTTGCCGGTGCGGGCGAGCGCCACGACGTCGTCGCTGGTCTCGGCAGGGATGCCCGCCGCAGTGAGCGCCCGTGCGATGGCCGGGCCGCTCGCGAGGGCCTCGAGGTCGGCGTCGCGGGCGCCGTGGCTCGGCGTCTCGCTGGTGAACGGCACGCGGACGTGGCCGAGGTCGCCGGCCGAGCCCTGCGCGCCGCGCTGCAGGCGGCCTCCGCTGATGATGCCGGCGCCGATGCCGGTGGCGACCTTGACGAAGAGCAGCTCGGACTGGTCGGGCCAGGCGAGGGCGTGCTCGCCGAGCGCGAGCAGGTTCACGTCGTTGTCGACCAGCACCGGCACGTCGAAGACGCGCCGCACATAGGCGGGGATGTCGAAGCGGTCCCAGCCGGGCATGATCGGCGGGTTGACCGGGAGGCCCGTGGAGTGCTCGACCGGTCCGGGCACCCCGACGCCGACGCCGACCAGGTCGCCGAGCGGGCGTCCGGTCGCGGCGTACAGGCGCTCGGCGGTCTCGAGGGCCCAGTCGAGCACGGCCTCCGGTCCGTCGGAGATCTGGAGCCGGCGGGAGTCGCTGCTTGTGACCGTTCCGGCGAGGTCGGCCAGCGCGACGACGCCGTGGGTGGCGCCGAGGTCCACGCCGAGCACGACGCGCGAGTCGGGGTTGAACCGGATGCGCGCGGGCGGGCGGCCGCCGGTCGAGACGTCGTCGCCGGCCGGCGCGACCAGCCCGGACTCGGTGAGCGTGTCGATGCGCACCGCGATCGTCGAGCGGGCGAGGCCGGTCAGCTCGGCGAGCTGCGCGCGGGTACGCGGAACGCCGTCGCGCAGGATCGCCAGGAGTTCCGAGGCGTCAGCGGCGACGATGCCGGACTCCCGGACACTGTCGGTCATGCACGTATTGAACCACAGGGCTGCTCGGCGGTCCAAAGGCCGCCGATCGAGCGGCGACTTTTGATTGACAATCGGCAGAAGTCTCGCTTGAATGGATGTCGGCGCCGTTTCGCGCGCCGACACCCCCAGCGAACTCGACGAGGAGAACCATGTCGACGTCAAAACTCTCCGTGCAGCTCTATACGGTCCGTGAGCTTCTGACCGAAGACACGGTCGGGACCCTCCGCCGCATCGCGGACATCGGCTTCACCCAGGTCGAGCCCTTCGGCTTCCTGGACTTCGCGGACGGCCTCCGCCAGGGCTTCGCCGAGACCGGCCTGACCGCGCCCACAACCCACCAGGGCTTCATCGGCCGCGACGACCTGGACACCGTGTTCGCCGCCGCCGCCGACCTCGGCATCCAGACGGTCATCGACCCGCATGTGCCGGGCGAGCGCTGGCACACCGCCGAGGATGTCGAGGCCACCGCCGCCGCCCTCAACGCCGCCGCCCAGGTCGCCGCGAAGCACGGCGTCCGTGTCGGCTACCACAACCACGCCCACGAGCTCGAGAGCACCATCGAGGGCGTCACCGCGCTGGAGTACTTCGCGAGCAAGCTCGCCCCCGAGGTCGTGCTCGAAGTCGACACCTACTGGGTGATCGTCGGCGGCAAGGACCCGGTCGAGCTGCTCACCAAGCTCGGCGACCGCGTCGTCGCCCTCCACATCAAGGACGGCCCCGGCACCACGGAGACCAAGGACCAGGTCGCCGTCGGCCAGGGCTCCGTGCCCGTCGCCGCCATCATCGACGCCGCGCCGAACGCCCTCCGCGTCATCGAGCTCGACGACTCCCGCGGCGACCGCTTCCAGGCCGTCGCCGACAGCTTCGCCTACCTCACCTCGGAGGCCTTCGCGTGACCGGCACCGGAAAGGTCGGCGTCGGCCTCATCGGCGCCGGCGTCATCAGCAACCAGTACCTCGAGAACCTCACCGCGTTCCCGGACCTCGACGTGCGCTTCGTCGCCGACATCGACCTGGACCGCGCGAAGGCCCAGGCCGACAAGTACGGCGTTCCGGGCTCCGGCACCGTCGAGGAGCTGCTGGCGGACGACACGATCGAGATCGTGGTCAACCTCACCATCCCCAAGGTGCACGTCGAGGTGGCGCTGCAGGCGCTCGCCGCGGGCAAGCACGTCTGGAGCGAGAAGCCGTTCGCGCTCGACCGCGCCAGCGGCGTGCAGCTGCTGGAGGTCGCGCACGAGAAGGGCCTGCGCGTCGCCACGGCGCCGGACACCTTCCTCGGGGCCGGCATCCAGTCGTCGCGCCGCCTGCTCGAGAGCGGCGCCATCGGCGCGCCGCTGACCGCGCTCACGCTCATGCAGAGCGCCGGCCCCGAGTCGTGGCACCCGAACCCGGACTTCCTGTTCCAGGAGGGCGCCGGCCCGCTGTTCGACATCGGCCCGTACTACCTCACCGCGCTGGTGCAGCTCTTCGGCCCGGTCAAGCGTGTGTCGGCCGTCGCGTCCAAGGCGAAGGAGTCGCGCGTCATCGGCTCCGGCCCTCGCGCAGGCGAGTCGTTCGCGGTCACCGTGCCGACGCACGTCAGCGCGCTGTACGAGTTCGAGAGCGGCCAGACCGCGCAGTCGATCTTCAGCTTCGACTCCAAGCTCGGCCGCACCCAGTTCGAGGTCGCCGGCCTGGAGGCCACGCTCGTGGTCCCGGACCCGAACACCTTCGAGGGCGACCTCCTGGTGCACGGCGCGGGCGGCATCGAGACGCTGCCGGCGACCGGCACCACCAACGGCCGCGGCATCGGCGTCGTCGAGCTGGCCCGGGCGATCCGCGCGGGTGTGCCGGAGCGCGCCTCGGGCGAGCAGGCCTTCCACGTCCTCGACGTGATGGTCGCCACCATCGAGGCCGGTACGTCCGGGGTCGCGGTGGATGTGAAGAGCACCGTCGAGGTCGCACCCGCCCTGCCGGAGGACTGGGACCCGCGCGCGGCGACTCTGGACCCGCGCGCGGCGACTCTGGCCTGACCCGGATCGACGGACGAACGGAGCAGCGTGAGCAGCGAGTCGGGTGGACTGAGCCGGCGTGACGAGAGCACGGCCGGGTCGCGGCTGCGCGTCGCGATCGTCGGCGGCGGCTTCATGGCGGAGGTGCACTCGCGCGCTGCGCGGGCCGCGCGCGCCGAACTGGCGGGCATCGTCTCGTCGTCGCCCGAGCGCTCGGCCGCCGCGGCCGAGCGCCTCGGGATCGGCCGGGCGTACGGATCACTGGAGGAGGTGCTCGCCGACGACGCGATCGACGTCGTGCACGTCACCACGCCGAACGCGCTGCACGCCGCGCAGGCCGCGGCCGTGCTGGCCTCCGGCAAGGACGTGGTCTGCGAGAAGCCCCTGGCGACGACGGTGTCCGACGCGGAGGCGCTGGTCGCCGCCGCGGCCGGCCGCATCGCGACCGTGCCGTTCGTGTACCGCTTCCACCCGCTCGTGCGGGAGGCCAGGGCGCGCTTCGCGTCCGGCTCGGCAGGGCAGGTGCTCACCGTGAACGCCTCCTACCTGCAGGATTGGCTGCTGGCCTCCGGCGACGACAACTGGCGCGTGGACTCGGAGCAGGGCGGCCGCTCCCGCGCCTTCGCCGACATCGGCTCGCACCTGGTCGACCTGGTGGAGTTCGTGAGCGGCGACCGGGTCGCGCGCCTGTCCGCGAAGAAGCGCACGGTGTTCGCCGAGCGCGCCTCGCACGCGGGCATCACGACCGAGGACGCCGCCGCGGTGGTCATCGAGACCGAGAGCGGCGCCATCGGCACCCTGCTCGTGTCGCAGGTCGCTCCCGGCCGCAAGAACCGGCTCTGGCTGGAGATCGCGGGCAGCGCGGAGAGCGTGGCCTTCGACCAGGAGCAGCCGGAGACGCTCTGGGTCGGCCGCCGCTCCGGCAGCCTCCTCGTACCGCGCGACGCCGACCAGCTCAGCGCCGACGCCGCCCGCCTCTGCGTCGTGCCCTCCGGCCATCCGCAGGGCTACCAGGACGCGTTCAACGCGTTCGTCGCCGACAGCTACGCCGCGGTCGCGGGGGAGACCCCCGACGGCCTGCCGCGCTTCGAGGACGGCCTGCGCGCCGTCCGGATCACCGACGCCGTGATCGACTCCGCCGAGTCGGGCACCTGGATCGAGATGGGAACCAACTGATGACTGACGTCGAGTCGGGGCGCACGCACCCGGTCACCCTGTTCACCGGCCAGTGGGCCGACCTCACGCTGGAGGAGGTCGCCAAGCACGCCTCCGAGTGGGGCTACGACGGCCTGGAGATCGCCTGCTCGGGCGAGCACCTCGACGTCTGGCGGGCCGCGGAGGACGACGCCTACCTCCAGGGCCGCCTCGACATCCTCGACAAGTACGGCCTGAAGGTCTGGGCCATCTCCAACCACCTCAAGGGCCAGGCGGTCTGCGACGACCCGATCGACTTCCGCCACCAGGCGATCGTCGGCTCGAAGGTCTGGGGCGACGGCGAGCCGGAGGGCGTGCGCCAGCGTGCCGCGGAGGAGCTGAAGCTGACCGCGAAGGTCGCCCGCAAGCTCGGCGTGGACACCGTCGTCGGCTTCACCGGCTCCAGCATCTGGCCGTACGTGGCGCAGTTCCCACCGGTGCCCGCGTCCATCATCGACGCCGGCTACCAGGACTTCGCCGACCGGTGGAACCCGATCCTCGACGTCTTCGACGGTGAGGGCGTGCGGTTCGCGCACGAGGTGCACCCGTCCGAGATCGCCTACGACTACTGGACCAGCGTCCGCTCGCTGGAGGCCATCGACCACCGCGAGGCGTTCGGCTTCAACTGGGACCCGTCGCACATGATGTGGCAGGACATCGACCCGGTCGGCTTCATCGTGGACTTCCAGGACCGCATCTACCACGTCGACTGCAAGGACACCCGGCTGCGCCCGAAGAACGGCCGCGCCGGCGTGCTCGGCTCGCACCTGCCCTGGGGCGACCCGCGCCGCGGCTGGGACTTCGTCTCGACCGGACACGGCGACGTGCCGTGGGAGGACTCCTTCCGCGCGCTGGAGTCGATCGGCTACACCGGCCCGATCTCGATCGAGTGGGAGGACGCCGGCATGGACCGCCTGCACGGCGCCAAGGAGGCCGTCGGCTACATCCGCTCCCTGCTCTGGAACCTGCCCACCGCCTCCTTCGACGCCGCCTTCAGCAACCAGGACTGACCGCCGAAACGTGAGTCGTTGCGGGAATCGCGCGGGCGATTTCCGCAACGACTCACGTCTCGGCGGCCGAAGGTAGGGTCGGGGCGTGGAGATCGTTCGGGGCGAGGACTGGTACGGGCGCGAGCTCGACGGGGTCGAGTTCGACGGGGTGGAGTTCATCGACGTCGACTTGACCGAGGTTCGGTCGGCGGGGGCGACGTTCACCGCGTGCACGTTCCGGAAGGTGCGCTTCAACGTCAGTGAGCACACCGACAGCGCATTCGTGAACTGCACGTTCATCGGGTGCAACTTCTTCGACGCCACGTTCCGGCGGTGCAAGGTCACCGGGAGCAGCTTCAGCGGCTGCGAGTTCGCGCTGCTGAAGGTGGATGGCGGCAATTGGTCGTTCGTCGATCTCGGCCGCGCCGAGCTGCGCGGCGCCGATTTCACCGGGGTGCGGCTGCGGGAGGCCGACCTCAGCCGGGCGCGCTGCACCGAGGCTGTGTTCTCGGGATGCGACCTGTCGGCCGCGGTGCTCACGGGCGCGGACTTCTCGGCGGCGAACCTCGTCGGCAGCGACCTGACCGGCGTCGACCCGACCGACGTCGGCCTTCGCGGCGCCACCATCGACGACGCCAAGCGATCCTCCTGGCGGAGGCCGCCGGAATGGTCGTCGTCGCCACGCCCTCCTGACCACCCAGGGGACGCAACACGCCGTTCGCCGCGCGCCGCGACGGCGAGTCGCGACCCCTGAACGCGACGGCGCCCGTCCCCGGTGTCGCGGGGACGGGCGCCGAAGCGGTCGCGGTGTGCGCTACGCGACCTCTTTCACCTGGCCGTGCTTGATGTGCAGCCGGCGCTGGGCGCGCTTGGCGACGGCGCTGTCGTGGGTGACGACGATGACGGTGAGGCCGCGGTCGCGCCACAGGCCTTCGAGGAGGTCCATGATCTCGTCGCGGGTCTCCTCGTCCAGGTTGCCGGTCGGCTCGTCGGCCAGCAGCACGTCCGGGTTCTTCACCAGGGCGCGGGCGATCGCGACGCGCTGCTGCTGACCTCCCGAGAGCTCGGACGGGAGGTGGCTGCCGCGGTCGGCCAGTCCAACCGAGGCGAGTGCCTCCGCGGCGCGGCGCTTGCGCTCCTCGGCGCTCACCTTGAGCGGCGCGAGCGCGGTCTCCACGTTCTCCTGGGCGTTCAGCGTCGGGATCAGGTTGAACCCCTGGAAGACGAAGCCGATCTCGTTGGCGCGGATGCCGGTGAGCTTGTGGTCGCCGAGCTTCGACAGGCTCGCCGAGCCGAGCTCGACCGAGCCGGAGGTGGGCCGGTCGAGCGCGCCGAGCATCTGCAGCAGCGTCGACTTGCCTCCGCCGGTCGGGCCCTGGATGGCGACGAGCTGGCCGTCGGGGATCTCCAGGGTGACGTCGCTGAGGGCGATCACCTCGCGGGAGGACTGGCGGTACTTCTTGGTGACGTTCGTGAGGGTGTACACGGTGACTCCTTCTGGTCGGGCCGGGCTCAGGCGACCGAGCGCAGGGCTGCGGCGGGACGGAGACGGGAGGCGCGCCAGCCGCCGATCGCACCGGCGATGAGACCGCCGAGGATGGCGAGCGCGACCGCGCCGACGATGATCCACAGGGTCACCGGGGCGTGCAGGGCGATGTCAGCCGTGGTGGTGGAGGCGGCCCGGCGGATGCCGGCGAACGCTCCGCCGCCTCCGGTCCCGCCGCCCCCGAAGCCGCCGCCGCCGAAGCCGCCCGCGCCGGTGCCGGTTCCCGCGCCGCCAGTCCCGGCGCCGGTTCCCCGGCCGGCCGCATTGGCGATACCGGAGCCGCCGACGCTGCCGGTCAGAGTCGGGGAGACGATGTTGACGACCCAGACGCCGAGGAGTCCGACGGCGACGCCGATGATGCCGCCGATGAGGCCCTGCACGATCGACTCGCCGGCGACCTGGCCGGTGATCCGCCGGTTGGACCAGCCGATCGCCTTCAGGGTGCCGAACTCACGGGTCCGGCGGGTCACACCGGAGATGGTGAAGAGGATGGCGATGAGGAACGCCGCCGCCAGCACGATCACCGAGAGCCAGGTGCCGAGGTTGGCGATGAGCTGCCCCGCGCTGCCGAGCGAGCCGGACACGGTGGAGGCCAGGTCGGCCTGCGTGCTGACGGTCGCGCCGGGGAGGGCCTTGGTCAGGTCGGCCTTGATCTGGTCGATGTCGCTGGACGACGCCGCCGTGACGTAGACCGAGGAGATCTTGGAGGCCTGCCCGGAGAGCGTCTGGGCGACGCCGATCGGGATGTACGCGTTGGCCGCGGTGGTGGAGTCGGCGCCGGTCGCGGAGACGATCCCGACCACCTTGAAGTCGGTGCCGCCGATGGTGATGGTGTCGCCGACCGCTTTGGACGCGGTCTTGGCGTACGCCGCGTCGAGCACGACGACATCCGCCGCCTTGTCCGCCGCGGTGAAGGTGCGCCCGCTGGACAGCGTCACGGACGAGAGCGGCCCGACCGATTTGCCGGCCGGGTCGAGGCCCATCACCGAGAACGAGTCGACCGTGAACGAGCTGCCGCCCGCGCCGTCAGCGCCACCGGTGGGCGGGGGAGTGGAGGCCGTGGACCCGCCGCCGGCCTGCCGCTGCTCGCGCAGCTGCTGGAAGTTGGGGAGGGTGCCGCTGAAGCTGGTGTTGGTCAGCGACAGCACCGCGGCCGCGGATTGCACGTTCTGGACCTTCTTGGCGGTGGTCAGGGTGGCGGCGTCCATCACCGTGTCGCCGCGGGTGGTCGCCAGCCGGGAGGTGTTCACCTGGCGGCCTGCGCCGGTGTCGGTGCCGGAGTTCGCGCCGAAGTCGAAGCGGGGCCCGCCGCCGGCGCCCTGCTGGGCAGTCGCGCTCTGGGCGGTGGCCGGCTCGGTGATGGTGATGTCGGTGCCGACGCCGTACACGGACTGCAGCACGCTCGCCTGCGCGTCCTTGACGCCGGCGGAGACCGCGTTGACGATGATGACGAGCGCGATCGCGAGCGCCATGCCGATCGCGATGATGATCGTCTGCTTGCGGCGATTGAGGAGCTCGCGCCGCAGATAGGTCCCGAACATTGGCTTCCATATCTCTGGGTCGGAAAAGTGATTCATCGTGAAGCTAGGGTCGGGGGATAGCGGGTCTCTATGGCGAGGCTATGGATCTGCCGTGTGCCGCTTAGGGTGCTCACATGCGGCGCAGCGGCGTCGATGCACCGGTTCACAGAAGCTCCATAGCTTTCACAAAGACACCATCAATCCCGCTCCTCATAATGGGAAAGGTGACCATCAACGCCCGAGCCGCCTCCGGCCAATCCAGCCAGCCCCGTACCCTCCTGCGCCGCGCAGACGGCAGCTCGATCCGCGTCCTCGTCGTCGACGACGAGGCGACGCTCACCGATCTGCTCGCGATGGCGCTGCACTACGAGGACTGGGAGGTGAAGACCGCGTCCAACGGGCAGCAGGCTCTGCAGCTCTCCCGCGAGTTCAAGCCGGACGTGGTCGTGCTGGACATCATGCTGCCGGACATCGACGGCCTCCAGGTGCTCTCCCGGATGCGCGCGGACGGCAACGAGGCGCCTGTGCTGTTCCTCACCGCCAAGGACTCCCTCGACGACCGGATCGCCGGGCTCACCGCCGGCGGCGACGACTACGTCACGAAGCCGTTCAGCCTGGAGGAGCTCGTCGCCCGGCTCCGCGGCCTGCTGCGCCGGTCACGCGCAGCCGTCGCGGACCAGGACGACCCGGTGCTCATCGTCGGCGACCTCGTGCTGGACGAGGACAGCTACGAGGTGCACCGCGACGGCGCCCCCATCCAGCTCACCGCGACCGAGTTCGAGCTGCTGCGGTTCCTGATGCGCAACCCGCGCCGCGTGCTCAGCAAGGCCCAGATCCTGGATCGGGTGTGGTCGTACGACTTCGGCGGCTCCTCCAGCGTGGTCGAGCTCTACATCTCCTACCTGCGCAAGAAGATCGACGCAGGGCGCCCCGCGATGATCCACACCGTGCGCGGCGCCGGCTACATGGTGAAGGCCGCCCAATGACCGCTGCCCGCACTGCGGGCGCCCCGACCCCCGGCCGTGAGCGCGCCCGGCGCTTCGGCCTCCGTCCGTTCCGCTCCTGGACGCTGCGCAGCCGGGTGGTGCTCGTCGTGGTCGCGATGCTCGCTGTGCTGGGAGCGGTGATCGGCACGGTCAGCGTCCTGGCGCTGCAGAACTACCTGCTGGACCGGCTCGACCAGCAGCTCATCAGCGCTCTCGAACGCGGCCAGCACACGGCCGACCGCATCAATGCGGGCGGTCCGACGAACCCCCAGGCTCAAGGCGTCGTGACGACGCCAGGACAGCCGACAGGCACCCTCGGCGCGGTTCGAAGCGCCGATGGAGGCCTGCTGTTCCCTCCGGTCATCCTCTCCGACCGGCCCTCG
The DNA here is from genome assembly GCF_042789575.1 of Leifsonia sp. NPDC056824. NCBI lineage: Bacteria > Bacillati > Actinomycetota > Actinomycetes > Micrococcales > Microbacteriaceae > Leifsonia > Leifsonia sp. NPDC056824. The sequence goes on from NZ_JBHUAV010000003.1 coordinate 16,258, forward strand.
CCGTCCACCGACCAGCCGCTCGGACCCAAGCAGGTGACCATCAACGGCCTCGCCCTGCTCACCGTACCCGCGGACTCCCAGCCCCGGACCGTCGACCTCGGCGACCAGCTCGGCTCGTACCGCATCGCCGCGGCGCAGCTCGACAACGGCGACAGCGTCATCATCGGCCTCCCGCTCAGCGAGGTGACGGCGACCACCCAGCAGCTCACGCTCGTCATCGGGCTCGTGACCCTCGCCGGGCTCGTCTTCGCCTTCCTGATCGCCAGCTTCGTCGTCCGCCTCGCCATGAGGCCGCTCGCGCGTGTAACGGAGACCGCGGAGCAGGTGGCGCACATGCCGCTCGACCGCGGCGATGTCGCGCTGTCGGTGCGCGTCCCCGAGGCGGACACCGACCAGCACACCGAGGTCGGCAAGGTCGGCTCTGCGCTCAACCGAATGCTCGGGCATGTCGCCTCCGCGCTGACGGCCCGGCAGGCGAGCGAGCAGAAGGTGCGCCAGTTCGTCGCCGACGCCAGCCACGAGCTGCGCACCCCGCTCGCCTCGATCCGCGGCTACGCCGAACTCACCCGGCGGTCGCCGCACGAGCTCCCGCAGGACGTCACCCGCTCGCTGGGCCGCATCGAGTCGGAGGCGACCCGGATGACCTCCCTGGTGGAGGACCTCCTGCTCCTGGCCCGCCTCGACGAGGGACGTGAGCTCGACCGCGACCCGGTGGACCTGTCCCTGCTGCTGATCGACGCCCTCAGCGACGCGCACGCGGCCGGCCCCGACCACACCTGGCACATCGACCTGCCGGAGGAGCCGGTGGAGGTCCTCGGCGACGCCCCGCGGCTGCACCAGGTGGTGATGAACCTCCTCGCGAACGCCCGCGTGCACACGCCGGAGGGCACCACGGTGGTCGCGGCGCTCGCGGTGGACGCAGTCACACGGGAGGCCGTGGTCACGGTGACGGACGACGGCCCCGGCATCCCCGAGGAACTCCGGTCGACGCTGTTCGAGCGCTTCGCCCGCGGCGACAGCAGCCGCAACCGCGCGACCGGCTCGACCGGGCTCGGCCTCGCCATCGTCTCCGCGGTGGTGGAGGCGCACGGCGGCACGGTCACGGTGGCCAGCGAGCCGGGCAGCACGGTGTTCACGGTGCGGCTGCCGCTCGTGGGCGAGCCGCCCCTGGCGGACGCGCTCCCTGCCGAGACGGTCGAGGACACGATTGTCGAGGACGCGCCGGTGAAACCCGAGAACGCACCAGCACCCGAGAACGCGCCGGAAGGGGCGGACCGGGAGTGACCGGAACCGTCCTGCCCACGGTCGCGTACGGCGACCCCGCCGCCCCGCCGCTGGTCTTCCTGCGCGGGCTGCCGTCCGAGCCCGGTCGCGCCCGCGGGCTGGACGCGCTGACCGAGCGCGTCATCGTCAGCGGTCCGGCGCGCACTCACCGCGTGCACGCGGTGGGCCGGCCGACCTGGCTGCAGCCCGGTGCCACGATGGCGGAGGTCGCCGACCTGTACGCCACGATGCTGCGCGGCCGGTTCCGCGCCCCCGCGGCGATCATGGGGGTGTCGACGGGCGCCAGCATCGCCCTCCAGCTCGCCGTCGACCATCCGGACCTGGTGAGCTCGCTCGTGGTCGCGGCGGGGGCGGCGACGCTCGGCGCGAACGGCAGGGCCGCACAGCGCCGCTACGCCGACCTCCTCGGCGCCGGCGACCCCGGTGCGACGTCCGAGCTGGCGCTCGCGACGATGGACTCCCCGCTGCTGGCCCCCGCCGTCCGGCTGCTCACCCGGCTGCTGCCCGGGCCGGCCGACCCGGACGGGCTGCGCACCCTGGTGGAGGCCGAGGAACGCTTCGACGTCCGCGACCGGCTGTCGCGCGTCTCCGCGCCCGCGCTGGTCGTCTCCGGCGGACGCGACTTCTTCTACCCGCTGCAGCTCGCCGCGGAGACGGTCCGTGGACTCCCGCGTGCTTCGCACGTCGTCTATCTGAACCGTTCGCACGCCGGGGTGGCGTTGCACCCGCGGTTCGGGCGGGATGTGGGGGAGTTCCTGCGGGCCCACCGCGGAGCACCGGATTTGCAACCGGCCCACCCCATCCCGTACCCTTGACGAAGCCAAAGACCGCTGGTTGACGTGCATGCACGTCCGAAGACTCACTCAGGTGGGGGCCCGCGCAGGTGTGTGAAGCGATTCCCGCAGTTCGCTGCGACGACGAGCTCCGTGCCCTTGCGCCGGAGCTTTTTTCTTTGCCCGCGGTCGAGGCGCACACCGCTCCCGCGGTGTGCATGAAGACAACCGAGGAGTAGCCATGGCGAACAAGGAAGCCACGGTCGCCGAGCTCGAAGGACTGTTCGAGAGCTCGACCGCCGTTCTGCTGACCGAGTACCGCGGTCTCACTGTTGCTCAGCTCAAGACGCTGCGCAAGTCCATCAGTGAGCACGCGACCTACGCCGTGGTGAAGAACACGCTGACCAAGATCGCGGCCAACAACCAGGGAATCTCGTCGTTCGACGAGGAACTGGTCGGGCCGTCCGCGATCGCGTTCGTGCACGGCGACCCCGTCGCCGTCGCGAAGGCTCTGCGCGACTTCACCAAGGCAAACCCTCTGCTGGTGGTCAAGGGCGGTTACTTCGACGGTAACCCGCTGACCGCAGAAGAGGTAGGCAAGCTCGCCGACCTCGAGTCCCGTGAGGTTCTGCTGGCCAAGCTGGCCGGCGCCTTCAAGGCCTCGCTGTTCGGAGCCGCATATCTGTTCAACGCACCGCTGTCGAAGGCCGTTCGCACGGTCGACGCGCTGCGTGAGAAGCAGGAGTCCGCTGCCTGAGTCCTCACGGACCAAGTAGCGGTGAGTAACCACACACACTAAGGAGAAAATCATGGCAAAGCTGTCGACTGAGGACCTGCTCGACGCGTTCAAGGAGCTCACGCTCATTGAGCTCAGCGAGTTCGTGAAGAAGTTCGAGGAGACCTTCGAGGTCACCGCCGCCGCCCCCGTCGCCGTTGCTGCGGCCGGTGCCGGCGCTGCCGCCCCCGCGGAAGAGGTCGAGGAGAAGACTGCGTTCGACGTCGTCCTCGAGGCCGCCGGTGACAAGAAGATCCAGGTCATCAAGGAGGTGCGCGCCCTCACCAGCCTCGGCCTCGGTGAGGCGAAGGCTCTCGTTGACGGCGCACCGAGCACCGTGCTCGAGGGCGCCAGCAAGGAGGCCGCCGAGAAGGCGAAGGCTCAGCTCGAAGAGGCTGGCGCCACCGTCAACCTCAAGTAGTCGACGCCCCATCGGGGCTTCTTCTACCGCAGGCTGACACAGCCACGCGACGCGGACTCCTTCTGTACCAGAGAGTGTTCCGCGTTGTGGAGGGCGTCGCCCCCGTAACGGGGCGGCGCCTTCCGTGGTTTAACCACCACGGCGCAGCGCGGACGCTCATCCACCAGAGCGTCCGATCGCGCCTGCCCGCGTGCATCGGTGTGCAAGGACGCACAACCGGAAGAAGAAACCACGATGAATACCTGGCGCACGTTCGCCTCCACCCTGCGCGGACTCGGGGCCGCGCTCCTGCACGGTGACGACCGCGACAGCGGCGCCCACCCGCCGGATCTCTACCGCAGGACCCTCCTGTACGACCGGTACCTGCGGTAACCCGACCATCGAGGGGCACGTCGTTGTCGCTTTCCACACGGAAAAGCGACAACGACGTGCCCCTCGTGCTTGTAGGGTCGGGTGGGTGGTGGAGAGTGAGCGGGAGGCTCGGGTCGCGTACGACCTGGTGGCCGAGGATTACGCGGCGCTGCTGGAGGGCGAGCTCGCGAAGCTGCCGATCGAGCGGGCGATGCTGACGGCGTTCGCCGAGCAGGTGGCGGCGGACGGCGGGGGAGCGGTGGCCGACATCGGCTGCGGTCCCGGCCGGGTGTCCGGGTTCCTCGCCGGCATCGGGGTGGACGTGCGCGGCGTCGACCTGTCGCCCGGGATGATCGAGGTCGCGCGGCGCGACCACCCCGGCATCCCGTTCGAGGTCGCGTCCATGGCAGCCCTGCCGTACCGGGACGGGGAGCTCGCCGGCGCGCTGGCCTGGTACTCGATCATCCACATCCCGCAGGAGCGGCAGGACGCCGTGCTCGCCGAGTTCGCCCGGGTGGTCCGGCCGGGAGGCCGGCTGCTGCTCGGCTTCCAGGTGAGCGAGCACGGCGACGAGGACGTGGTGCACCTGCGCCAGGCGTACGGGCACGAACTCGACCTGCGCACCCGCCGCCAGTCACCCGCCCGCGTGAAGCAGCGGCTGGCTGCGGCCGGCTTCGCGCTCGTCGCCGAACTGATCCGCGAGCCGGTGGCCCCCGAGAAGTCGCGGCAGGCGTTCCTGCTGGCTCAGCGCACCGCCGGCTCCGCCTCGGAGGCCGCGGCCGCCTCCTGAGCGGAGTGCTCGCGCACCCGGCCGCGCACCAGGAACCAGCCGCCGACGAGCAGCGGCACGATGACCACGAAGGCCGCGCCGACCGTGAAGGTGCCCATCGGGTAGTCGAGGAGGATCAGCACCCCGACCAGCGCGAGGAAGCCGAGGGTCAGGTAGCTCGTGAACGGAGCGCCGGGCAGGTGGAACGCGGGCCGGGCGAGCCGGCCGGCCCGGGCGAGCGACTGCAGCTTGAGCTGGCAGAGCACGATGACCGCCCAGGCCGTGAGCAGTCCGATGGAGGTCAGGTTGATGCCGATCTCGAACGCCTCGGCGGGCACGACCAGGTTCAGGCCGACGCCGGCCAGCGCAACGATGCCGGTGATGACGATGCCGCCGTAGGGCACGCCCGCCCTGTTCATCCGCAGCGCGAAGCGGGGAGCCGCACCGCGCAGCGCCAGCGACCGGGCGATGCGGCCGGTCGAGTAGAAGCCCGCGTTGAGCGAGGAGAGCGCAGCGGTCAGCACGACGAGGTTCATGATCGCGTCCGCACCGTCGACGCCGATGGACGAGAAGAACGTGACGAACGGGCTCTCGCCCGCCTTGAACGCGGTGTAGGGGAGGAGCAGCGAGAGCAGCAGCACCGACCCCACGTAGAACAGCGCGATCCGCACCAGGATCGTGTTGATCGCGCGGGGCATGGTCTTCGCCGGGTCCTCGGTCTCCCCGGCGGCGGTGCCGATGAGCTCGATCGCCCCGTAGGCGAAGACGACGCCCTGCACGACGAGGATGAGCGGCAGCACTCCGTTCGGGAAGAGGCCGCCGTTGTCGGCCAGCAGTGCGAAGCCCGGCGTGCGGCCGTCGACAGGCGTCCCCCAGACGACGAAGGCGATGCCGATGATGAGGAAGGCGACGAGCGCGACCACCTTGATGAGCGCGAACCAGAACTCCAGCTCGCCGAACACCTTCACCGAGAGCAGGTTGAGCAGGAGCACGACCGCCAGGGCGACCAGCGCGTAGATCCACTGCGGGATGTCGCCGAGCACCGGGATGTACTTGCCGAAGAAGTGCATGTAAAGCGCGACCGCCGTCACATCGACGATGCCGATCATCGCCCAGTACATCCAGTACATCCAGCCGGTCACGAAGGCGAGCTTCTCGCCGTAGAACTCGCGGGCGTACGAGACGAACGAGCCGGAGTCCGGGCGGTGCAGGATCAGCTCGCCGAGCGCGCGGAGGATGAGGTACGCGAACACTCCGCACACCGCGTAGACGATGAGGAGGCCGGGGCCGCCCGAGGCGAGGCGGCCGCCGGCCCCGAGGAAGAGGCCGGTCCCGATCGCGCCGCCGATGGCGATCATCTGGATGTGCCGTCGCTTGAGGCCCTTGTGATACGTGCCGTCGCCGGCCGGGTCGGTGGAGGTCATCCGGAGAGTCAAGCAGGATGGGCCGACTTGATTTATATAGGCTAGCTATATAAAATGGCTGTCGTGACCGAGACCACCACCGACACCGCCCAGCTCCGCACCACCCTCGGCGACCTCGTCGTCGCGAGCCACCGGCTCGCCCGGCTGGCCGCCCGCGTCACGGGCAGCACCGAGTCCCCGGCGACCTGGCGGACGCTCAGCGTGCTGCAGACGTCAGGTGCGATGCGGCTCGGCGAGCTCGCCTCCCAGAGCCGCGTCTCGCAGCCGACGATGACCAAGATCGTGCGCAACCTCGTCGAGTCGGAGTGGGTCAAGCGCATCGCCGACGTGGACGATGCCCGCGCCTGGCAGATCGCGATCACCCCGAAGGGCGCCGCCGCGCTCCAGGACTGGCGCGACACGCTGTCGGAGGCCCTGGTGCCGATGTTCGCCGACCTCCGCGACGACGAGCTGGCCGCCATGCGGGCCACCGTCGAGATCATCGCCTCGCGCGTCGACCTGTCCGCCGCGACGTCGGCGGCTGTCGGCGGCCGCTGAGGCAGTTCGCCTCACCGTTCACTCTTCATCACTCTGCAGACCTAGGAGGCCTCACCCGTCCATGTCCCATCAGAAGCCGGACAACATCCTCAAACAGCCGACCGCCGTCTGGGCCGTCGCGTTCGCGTCGGTCATCGCGTTCATGGGCATCGGCCTCGTCGACCCGATCCTCCCGGCGATCGCCGCCAGCCTGCAGGCGACCCCGACGCAGACCGAGATGCTCTTCACGAGCTACCTGCTGATCACGGGTGTGGCGATGTTCTTCACGAGCTGGATCTCCAGCCGGATCGGCGCCAAGCGCACCCTGCTGATCGGCCTCGCGCTGATCGTGGTGTTCGCGCTGGCCGCCGGGCTGTCGCAGAACGTGTGGACGATCATCGGCTTCCGCGCCGGCTGGGGTCTCGGCAACGCGCTCTTCATCTCCACGGCGCTCGCGACCATCGTCGGAGCGGCGGCGGGCGGGACGTCGGCGGCGATCATCCTCTACGAAGCCGCGCTGGGCCTGGGCATCGCCATCGGCCCGCTGCTCGGCGGGCTGCTCGGAAGCTGGAGCTGGCGCGGGCCGTTCTTCGGTACGGCGACCCTGATGGCCATCGGCTTCATCGCGATCGTCGTCATGCTCAAGAAGAACCCCGAAAAGCCGGTCCCGACCAAGCTCTCGGCCCCGTTCCGCGCGCTCGGCCGGCCCGCGCTCGGCTTCCTGGCCGCCGCCGCGCTGTTCTACAACATCGGCTTCTTCGTGCTGCTGGCGTACACGCCGTTCGCGCTGGCCGACCTCGGCGTGAAGGACGCGATCACGCTCGGGCTGATCTTCTTCGGCTGGGGCGTCGCGCTCGCAGTCACCTCGGTCCTGGTGGCGCCGCTCCTCACCGCGCGGCTGCCGCGGACCCGTGTGCTGTGGCTGATCATGCCGCTGCTGGCGCTCGACCTCGCCGCTGCCGGCCTGCTGGTGGGCTCGCTGGTCGCGCTGATCGTGTGCGTGATCGTCGGCGGCCTGCTGCTCGGCATCCTCAACACGGTGCTGACCGAGTGCGTGATGGAGGCCACCGACCTGCCGCGAGCCGTCGCCTCGAGTGCGTACTCCGGCGTCCGGTTCCTCGGCGGCGCGATCGCCCCGCCGGCGGCCACCCTGCTGGCGAGCCTGTTCGCCCGGTCGACCCCGTTCTACGCCGGCGCCATCTCGGTCCTGATCGCCGCCGCCCTGGTCATGCTCGGACACAAGCACCTCAAGCGTGTCGACGCCCCGCACGAGACGCGTGAGCAGGAGGCGGAAGTCCTGGCCCTGGCTGACGCGGACTGACCTGAACCGGTTCAAAGAGAAAGCGAAGAGCCGCCCTGTCCTAGTCAGGGCGGCTCTTCCCGTACGCGCCGAAGCGTCGGTACGGACGGACTGTCGGCGGTCGATCGTGCCTACCCGAAAGGCGCGATCGGCCAACGGCCGCATGACCTATTGTTTCAGATCACAGGACGCTGATCGTTCATATCCGGCCGAATTCGTGCAAATCCGCAACGATTCACCCGCGCGTGTACGAACTCGCAGGACTCAGCGCGGCGGCGCGGTCGATGTGCGCACCACCAAATGCGCCGATGAGCGGACAGATCCGGCCTTCGGCTCGCCGCCGCCCAGCTCGTCCAGGAGGATGCGCGTGGCCACCGCCCCCTGCTCGAACGGGCTCTGCGCCATCGTGGTGAGCCCGAAGCACGCCGCGAAGTCGTGGTCGTCGATGCCGATGACGGAGAGGTCCTCCGGCACGCGCAGTCCGTGGTCGCCCGCGGCGAGGATGGCGCCCATCGCCATCTCGTCCGAGCCGGCGAACACCGCCGTCGGCCGCGGGCCGGGGCGGTCGAGCAGCCGGTTCATCGCCGCGCGGCCCTCGGGGAGGGAGAAGCCGCCGGGGATGACCCACTCCGGCCGCACGGGAAGGTGCGCTGAGCGCATGGCCTTCTCGAAGCCGCGCAGCCGGCCGGCCGGAACGTTGCTGTTCAGGCCCTCCTCGTCCTCGCCGCCGAGGTGGGCGATCTCGGTGTGGCCGAGGCCGATCAGGTGGTTGGTGGCCTCCTTGGCCGTGGCCTTCTCGTCGATCCCGACGCTGCGCAGCCCCTTGACCGGGCCGCCGACCACGATGGTCGGGTGGCCGAGCGACGCGAGCTGCTCGCGCTCGTCCGGCGTGAAATCGAGGCACAGCGCCAGCAGCGCGTCCGTGCGCTTGCGCAGGATGCTGCGGTGGAAGACCCGCTCCCGGTCGCCGCGGTGGCCGCCCAGGTTGAACAGGATCATGTCGTAGCTCGCCGAGCGCAGCTCCGCGTCGACGCCCTCCAGCACCTGCGTGTAGAACCAGCGGCTGACCGACGGGACGACGACGCCGAGCGCCAGGGTGCGGCCGCTGGCCAGCCCGGACGCGCTCGACGACGCGACGTAGCCGAGCTCGTCGGCGGCGCGCCGCACCGCAGCACGCGTGGTGTCCGACACGTTGGGGAGCCCCCGCAGCGCCCGCGAGACCGTCGCCGTGGAGACGCCGGTCGCGCGCGCGACCTCCTCGATGCCTGCCATGATCCCCCCGTCAGGAGTCCTGGGCCGCTCGTGCCTCCTCCGCCCGCAGGCGCGCCGCCACGATGCGGTGGCGCGCCTGCAGCAGAGCGATGAAGATCACGACGAGCACGAGCGAGATCAGCGCCCACGTCAGCGCGGGTTGACCGGTCAGCTCGCAGACGGCCGTGATGATCGCGAACACCGCCCCGAAGAAGCCGACGAAGCCGAGGCCGATGTCGACGAGCTCCTTCGGGTCGGTCACGCGCATCGGTTCAGCCCTTCACTCCGCCTGCGGTCAGGCCCGCGACGATCCGGCGCTGGAAGATCAGCACCAGGATGATGAGCGGCACGGTCACGATCGTACCGGCCGCCATGATGGCGGTGTACGGCTCCTGGTGCGGCTGGCTCCCGGTGAACGAGGCGATGGCGACCGTCACCGGCTGCGTCGCGTCGCTCGAGAGCTGGCTGGAGATCAGGAACTCGTTCCAGGACGAGATGAACGCGAGGATCGCGGTCGTGAACACGGCGGGCGCCGCCAGCGGCAGGATGATCTTGCGGAACGCCTGCGCCTGGGTGCACCCGTCGATCCGTGCGGCCTCCTCCAGGTCCCACGGCATCTCGCGGAAGAACGAGACGAGCGTGTAGACCGTCAGCGGGAGGGCGAAGGAGATCTCCGGGATGATCAGCGCCTGGTAGGTGCCCATCCACCCGATGTTCGTGAAGAGCTGGAACAGCGGGGTGATGAGCGCGACGCCGGGGAACATCGACGCGGCGAGGATGATGCCGAGCACGATGCCCTTGCCCAGGAACTCCAGGCGGGCGAGCGCATACGAGGCGAAGATGCCGACGACCAGGGAGATCGCCGTGACGCAGACGCCGATGAACAGCGAGTTCAGCAGCGCCTGGCCGAGGTGGTTGCCCAGGTTGGTCGACAGCGCGGTCACGTAGTTGTCGAACGTGATGTGCGTGAACCACGGCGTGTTGTCGCTGGTGTAGCCGACGTCGCGGAACGACGTCACGACCATCCAGTAGAACGGCAGCAGACACCACAGCACGATCACCAGGGCCTGCACGATGGTGCGGGTGTTCTGGTTCCGGTTGCGGGACCGCGTGCGGCTCTTGGTGCGCGGGCGGGCGGGGGCGTTCGTCTCGGAGGTGGTGGACGCGGGGCCGGCGACGGTGGTCATCACTTCGCTCCCTTCGCTTGCGTCTCCTGCGTTCGCACCACGTTTGTGCCGAGGAACCGCACGAAGATGAACGCGACCAGGAAGATCAGGATGAACGTGATGGTGGAGAGGGCGGCAGCGCTGTTGAAGCCCTGCCTGATCTGATCGACCACGAGGATGGACAGGGTCGTCGTCGCATGGCCTGTGCCACCGCCGCCGCCTGTCAGGATCTGCGGGAGGTCGTAGATGCGGAGGGCGTCGAGGGTGCGGAACAGGATCGCGACCATCAGCGCCGGCTTCAGCAGCGGCATCGTGACGCGCCAGAAGCGCTGCCAGGTGCTCGCGCCGTCCATCTTCGCCGCCTCGTAGACATCCTCGGGGATGATCTGGAGGCCGGCCAGGATGAGCAGCGCCATGAACGGCGTCGTCTTCCAGGTGTCCGCGATGATCACCGCGAACCGGGACGCCCATTCGTCACTGGTCCAGAGGATGTGCGTGTTGAGGACGGCGTTGGCGACGCCGGCGACCGAGAAGATGAAGAACCAGAGCTTCGCGGTGACGGCGGTCGGGATCGCCCACGGGATCAGGATGGCCGCGCGGACGAAGCCGCGGCCGCGGAAGGCGCGGTTCATGATGAGCGCGAACCAGAGGCCGAGGACGGTCTCGAGGATCACGGTGGTGATCGTGAAGAAGAAGGTGACCCCGACGGCGCTCCAGAAGGTGGAGCCGAGGTTTCCTGGCGGGCACGAGACCGTGGTCCCGTTCGGGCCGGCGCACTGCTGGAACAGCCAGTGGGCGTAGTTCTGGAAACCGGCGAAACCGCCCTGAACGAACAGGCCGGTCGCCGGGTCGAGCCCGGCGTCCTTCTGGAAGGACATCACCACGGCGCTGACGATCGGGTAGCCGATGACGATGGCCAGGAGGATCAGCGTGGGGAGGATGAGGTAGAGGGCCCAGCGGCTCTGCTGGCGGCGGTTGTGCTTGACTCCGGCGCGCTGCTCGGGCGGCCTGTTCTTCGTGGCTGAGGGGGCGACGACGTTCGACGTTGACATGTGCTGCCTCCGGGAGGAAAGGCGGTAAGTGGGGGAGCCGGGCGGCGGGAGAGGTCCCGCCGCCCGGCGACCGTGGTGGGACCTACTGGCCCGCGCTCGCGGTCTTGATGGCCGCGGACATGTCCTTCAGCGCCTGGTCGACCGACTTGTCGCCCTTCAGGGCGGCGTAGGCGTTGTCCTGAACGGCCTTGGTGATGGCCGGGTAGAACGGCGAGACGGGACGCGGGACCGCGTTCTCGATCGACGTCTTCAGGGTGGACAGGTAGGGCAGCTGGCTGTTCAGGCCCGGGTCGCTGTACAGCGAGGACAGCACAGGCGCGAGCGAGCCCTGCGTCACGAAGAACTTCTGGGTCTCTTCGCTCTGCAGGAACTGCAGGAAGGCGAACGCGGTCGCCTTGTGCTTGCTGTAGACGCTGATCGCGGCGTTGTGACCGCCCAGGCTGGACACGCCCGGCTTGTCGGCCGTGATGCCCGGCAGCGGTGCGATGCCGAAGGTGTCCTTCACCGTGGACGATCCGTCGGTCTTGGCCAGGTTGTAGACGTACGGCCAGTTGCGCAGGAACATCAGCTTGCCGGCCTCGAACGCCTGGCGGCCCTGCTCCTCCTGGTAGGTGATGGCCTCGGCCGGGATCTGGCCGTTCTTGAAGCCGTCCACCAGGCGGGTCAGACCCGCGTTGGCCTGCGAGCTGTCGACGGTGACGGTCTTGCCGTCGTCGCCGACGATGGTGCCGCCGTTGGTGTTGATGGCCTCGGCCACGTTCACCGTCAGGCCCTCGTACTGGGCGAACTGACCGGCGTAGCAGCCGATGCCCTTCGCCTTGGCGGTGTCGCAGTCCTTGATCATGTCAGCCCAGGTCTTGGGCGGGGTGGGGACGAGATCCTTGCGGTAGTACAGGATGCCGCCGTCGGAGGTCTGCGGCGCCGCGTACTGCGTGCCGTTGTACGTGCCCGACTTGACCGTCGGCGCGAGCAGCTTCGAGTTGTCCATCTTCAGGCTGCCGGTGAGCGGCTGCAGCCAGCCCTTCGCGGCGAACTCGCCCGTCCACACGACGTCGACATCGACGACGTCGTAGTTCGGGTCCTTCGCCTGGAAGTGCTGCACGAGGTCATCGTGCTGCTGGTCGGCCTGGTCGGTCTGCTCCTTGAAGGTGACCTTCTCGCTGGGGTGTGCTGCGTTCCACTTGTCGACCAGGGGACGGACGACGTTGGAGTTGTCCTTGCCCTGTACGTAGGTGATGGGGCCTTTGCTGTCGAGGTTGGCGCCGGCGTCCCCGCCCGCGCTACTGCCTCCTGAACCGCCGCCGGTGCATCCCGCAAGGGCGAGGCCCGCGAGGGCGACCCCTGCGATCACGGAGAGACGTGCTGCTTTCATTTCACTCCTCGTTGAGCTATTGGTGCTCGTGTCGAGCATGGTGCTCTTGGTGCAGGCGCGGGTGCGCCCGCGCTCAACGTACTCCGGCCGGTAAATCTGTGCAAGCGTTTACGTCAAGCGCTTGCATTGCGATTCGGTCACGGTGGTTTCTACCCGCGTGCGGGGGGCCGGGATGCTGTCATCGTGATGTGTGGAGCGCGGCGTCTGACCGTGGAGTATCATGCGCTGGAATGAAACGGGGTGCTCCATGCCGGAATCCACGATCGACGCCGCGCTGACGCTGCTCGCGCAGGGCAGGGACGTCCTCCTCGTCGGCGACGACGGATCGGGCAAGACCTGGTGCCTCTCGCAGCTCGCCGGCGCGCTTCGCAAGCGCGGGAACGACGCGGTGCTGGTTCCGGGGCGGCTCGGGTCCGCGGCCGATCCGCTCGCGCCGTTCGCCGCGACGACGGTCCCGTTCGACGTGCCGGGAGGAACGCCGGGAGGCGCCGCGGCCGAACGCGTCGTCGCCGCGTTCGCCGAGGAGCTGAACGGGCCGAGGAGCCGGCTCCTGGTGGACGACCTCGACGAGCTGGAGGCTCCGGCCATCGCGGCGCTGCGCGCCGTCCTCGACCGCACCGGCGCCCGGCTGGTGGCGACGGTCGGGCGCTGCTCCGTCGCGATCGGCGGCGCGCCGCGCCCGTTCGCGGCCCTGCTGGCCGAGCGGGCGCCGGCGGACGTCGCCGTGCCTCCGCTGTCGTTCGAGGCGATGTCCCGGTTCGTCGCCGCCCGGCTGCGCGGCCGGCCGGACGCCGAGCTGGTCGTCTCGCTGAGCGCGCACTCGGGCAGCAATCCGCGCGCCGCCGCCGCCCTGGTCGACGTCGCGGTCGCGTCGGGGGCGATCGGGCAGCGCGACGGGCTCTGGTCGGAGGTGGGCTCGCTGGAGGAGGCGTCGGCGGCCTCCGTCGTCCACGCGCTCACCGGGCGGCTCAGCCCCCAGGAGCAGAGCGCCCTGGAGCTGCTCGCCTGGGCCGGCCCGCTGCCGCCGCGCGAGCTCGACCGGCTCGTCGACCCCGCGATCCTGCTGAGCCTGAACCAGCGCGGGCGCCTGTCGTGGAGCTACGCGGAGGTCGGCCACGACGCCAGGGTCAGCCCTCCCGCACTGTCCCGCGGTCTGCGCGAGCAGCTCACGCCCGAGCGGCGCCATCGCCTCGTCGAGACCGTGGAGCGCACCTTCGGCGCCGACTTCGTGCCGGACCGCGAGCACACCGCCATCGACCCGTTCGTCGTGAGCGGGCTCGACAGCGACGACTATTGGCGCTGGTCGGCGGAGTTCGCCGGACAGGTGAAGGAGCGGGTGGCCGTGCGCGAGGCGGCGGCGCGCGCACTCTGGAGCGAGCTGCCGACGGTCGAGAACGCCTGCGCGTACTTCCGCACCCTGACCGTGCAGCGCCCGGCCGACACGCTCGGGCGCATCTTCGCCGAGACGCGGTTCGGGGACAGGGACTCGGTCACCGCCCGCCTCCAGTTCTCGCTCTACGAGCTGCAGTGGCTGACCTGGAGCGGCGAGGGCGACCGCATCGACGACTGGCTGGACGGCCTCGGCGCGCGCCTCGGTGCGAAGGCGCCCTTCGTGCGGAAGGTGCACACGGCTGCCCGGCTCCACCACGACGCCGTGCCGCTCACCCCCGAGCTCATCGCGCGGCTGAGCGCGCCGGGCACGAGCGACTACGAGCACACCTGGTCGACGCTCCTGGCCGTCGCGCTGCTGCTGGAGGCCGGCAGCCCCGAGGACGCGCTGGAGCGGATCGACACCCGCAACGGCCTCGAGGAGGGCACCCTCGCCTCCATCCACCTCGACTTCCTCCGCACGGAGGCGCTGCTCGCGCTCGGCCGGCTGGAGGACGCCGAGGAGTGGTCCCGGCGCTGCGCCGAGCACGCCTACGACCAGCTCAGCCCGCTCGGCTTCCAGTTCCACGCGCTCGGCGTCGCGCAGACGCTCGTCCAGCGCGGACGATTCGAGGCCGGCTGGCGTGCCCTGAGCACCGGGCTGCGGCTCGGCAGCGGCGGCCCCTTCGCCATCCCGCAGCCTCCGCTGCTGCTGCTCGGCGCGATCATCCAGGCGCAGCTCGGCGATCTGGAGCTGGCCGCGGCGCTGCTGGCGGAGGGCGAGCGGGCCGGCACGCTCGACCTCCCGCCGCACCCCTCCCGGGTGGAGCTCGCGCGCGCCGCGATCCTGCGTGCAGAGGGCGACCTCGCCGCCAGCGACGAGCTGCTGTGGGAGGCGGGGGCCGTCGAGGCCACGCTCGGCCACCTGGCGACGGCGTGCATGTTCTGGACCGACCTGACCACGGTGACGCCGGAGCAGGCGGGCGACATCTCCGCGGTGATGGACCGCATCGACAGCCCGCTCCACCACGCGGTGTTCGACGTGAAGGTGGCGATGGGGACGGGAGACGAGCAGCAGATCGCCGCCGCCCTCGACCGCTCCGGCGAACTGATCGCCCCGCAGCTCGCCGCAGCGGCGGTCGACGTGATCGACCGGTTGCGCGCGGAGGCCGGCACGGAGCCGCTGGACGACGAAGGCCGGGCGCTGCTGATCGGCGAGCACCGGTCGCACGTCGACCAGGACCGCGGCGGGGACCTGCTCTCCGACCGGGAGCGGGAGGTCGCCATCCTGGCGAAGGCCGGGCTCAGCAACCGCGACATGGCGCACCGGCTGTTCGTGAGCGTGCGGACGGTCGAGAACCACATGCACCGCCTCCTGAAGAAGCTGGGCTACTCCAATCGGCGGCAGCTCCGCGACGAGTGGAACCCCGACCTCTGACGCCGTCCCGCTGAACTCCTGAGCGAGGACCGCTCACCCGGTACTCACTCCGGGACGCGGCCCCCGCACCCTGACATGTCCGCTGGTTCTATCGGAGTACTCCCGCTCACCCGGCGGGAGGAAGCCACCCGGCAGGAGCACGAAATGTCAGACACCCCACTCGCACCCGTCACCCCACCGGCCCGGCCGCACCCGCGCCGGCGCCGGGCCTCGGTCCCGCAACTGGTCCTCGCGGCACTGCTCGCCGTCGCGGCCGCCGCGCTCGTCGTCCTGCTCGAGCGGGCCGTCCAGCTGGAGGCGCACGTCTTCGCACACGCCATCCCGGCCGTGCTCGGCGTCTCAGCCGTCCTCGGCGACCACGCCACCCTCACGATCGGCGCCGGCGGCCCGACGCTCTTCTCGATGACCGTCGGCCTCGCCTGCAGCATCGTCCTGCTGCTCGTCCCGTTCCTGCTCATCGCCGCGGCGCTGCTGTCGGCCGGCCGGATCAGCGTGCTGCGGGCCGTGTTCGCCGTCGCGGTCGGCGCCGTGCTGCTGGAGGCCGTGAACACCGTCCGCGTCGTCGCGATCGCCGCGCTGACCCTCGACGACGGCGTCAGCGGGTTCGGCTGGGGTCACACCCTGGTCGGCTCGGTCATCGTGCTCGCCGGCCTGCTGCTGGCCACCGTCGGCATGCTCTGGATCGCCGCCCGCGGCCGCAAGGGACAGGCGGTGACCGCATGAGCCACCAGCTCCTCCTCGACATCTCGATCATCTTCTCGCTGGTCGCCGGCACGGTCTTCCTCGGCTACGTCGTCACGATCATCCTCCCCTTCGTGCGCCGCACGCCGGACGAGCACGGCGACCCCGCCGCGTTCGAGTGGCACTTCGTGGTGCCCTGCCGCGACGAGGAGGCGGTCATCGGCGAGACCGTCGGCTACCTGCGCGAGACCTTCCCCGAGGCCACCGTCTGGGTCATCGACGACGACTCCGAGGACGCCACCGCCGACATCGTGCGCCGCGCCGCCGCCGACCTGGGCGGCGTTGAGCTCATCCAGCGTCGCCGCCCGAACGCCCGCACCGGAAAGGCACACGCCCTCAACCACGCCTGGTCGATCATCCGGGAGACCATCCCGGCAGAGCGCCGCGCCACGACCATCCTGGCCGTCGTGGATGCGGACGGCCGGCCCTCCGGCAACCTGCTGGAGGTCGCCGCCGGCCCCGAGCTGTTCGGCTCGGACGGGATCGGCGCCGTGCAGGTCGAGGTGCGGATGTCCAACCGCGTCGTGATGGAGCCGCTGGAGGGCCGTGGCCGGTTCGCGAACCTCCTCGCCCGCACCTTCGTGCGGATGCAGGACCTGGAGTTCCGCGGCCCGATCTCCGCCATCCAGATGAGCCGCCGCTACACCGGCACCGTCAACGTCGGCGGCAACGGTCAGCTCACCCGGCTCTCCGCGCTCGACGCGATCGCCGAGGGCGACGGCCCCTGGCGCGGCTCGCTCTTGGAGGACTTCGAACTCGGCCTGCACTTCCTGCTCGGCGGCTGGAAGAACGCGTACACGACCGCGGCCTGGGTCGACCAGGAGGCGCTCTACTCGCTCCGCCGCTACATCGTCCAGCGCGCCCGCTGGTCGCAGGGCACCATGCAGTGCTTCCGCTACATCCCGAAGATCTGGGGCAGCTCGCGACTCGGGAACCTCGGCGCGATGGAACTGACCTACTTCCTCCTACAGCCCTGGGTGCAGGTGCTCGGCACGATCTTCTACCCGATCCCGGTCATCGCGATGATCGTCAACACGGTCACGAACCCCGCGGGCCTGATGGACTATCTCGCCCACGGCGGCGCCTGGCTGCTGGCGCTCTACGTCGTGATCGGCGTCGGCGAGTTCGCGATCTGGGGCTTCCTCTATCGCCAGCGCTGCGAGCGGGAGGCCGACCTCCGCACCGCCGCCGGCTGGGGGTTCGGCTACCTCGTCTACGTCTACCTGATCTACGTGGTCGCCTGGCGCGCCGTCATCCAGCTCGTCCGCCGGCAGACCGGCTGGGCCAAGACCATCCGCAACGCGGAGACGGTCGAGGCAGGACAGCTCGTCTCGCGGACGAGCTGACAGAGTTCCGGCGGCGTGCTCCGGGTGCCGCCGCCGGCACCGGCCCCCTCGGGTGGGGGGCCGACCCGGGAAGCCCCGGTCGATCGTCCACGGGTACGACGGCCGGGGCTTCTTCGCGTCCGCGGACAGCGCTCACAACGACCGCTCAACCACCACTCAACCCCAGATCCCACACCCGCAACTCCAGATATCAGTCGGAAGAATCGAATCACCGCACCCCAGGGAGCGGCACTCATCCGGAAGCTCCCGGTCACCCGCCGGGCTCCACCCGCCTTGAAAGGAACCACCCAATGCGTACCACCCGCAAACTCTTCGCCGGCGTCGGCGCGATCGTCGCCAGCGCGGCCGTCACCCTCCTGACCCCGCTCGCCGCCCAGGCGGCCGACCCGGCCGCCAACGGCACGGTCGCACTCACCGGCGCCTTCTCCGGCGCCTCCGCCCCGCTGCTCGCCCCCTACTCCGGGAACGTCACCGCGAGTGGCTCGCCGGGACTCACGCTTGCTGGGACGGGCGCGACGCAGCTGATCGACGGCACGGCGCCGGAGGGCTGCATGCCCGCCGTCGCGCCGCTCGGCACGGTCCAGACGTGCGACACCCTCAGCGAGACCCTCGTCTTCGACTCCGCGGTGACCGAGCCGATCATCAAGCTCTACAGTTTCGGCTGGGGGGCCACGGCCGGTGACGGCGCGCAAGTGAAGGGATACCTGGAGCCGCGCATCGCAGAGATCGGCGGTAAGCCCGCCCCCGCTGTGTCCCTCGTCGGCGCGGTCACGGGTGACGGTGCGGCCTTCCAGGCCAACGCCCTCACCGTGGATGCCTCCCGCCTGGTCGGCACGAACGAGAATGCAGGTTTCGGGGCGGACCTCCAGCTCCCTGGCTCCGTCTCATCCGTGAAGATCGACTACGTCTTCAAGGCAGTGAAGACCGCGGGGCCGGTGAACTCGGTCCCGATGACTCCGCAGAAGCCGGGCGCCTTCCTCAGCCTCTCCCGCGAGATCCAGCCCGTCACGGCGGCTGTCACAGCGAAGGACGACGACGCCAAGACGGCGACGGTCGGCGGTAAGGGCGAGCCGGGCTCGACGGTGACCGTGGACGCGCCCTCCGGTGCGAAGACCACCACGGTCGGCTCCGACGGCACCTGGTCGCTCACGGTGGACGGCCTCGCCGAGGGTCGCAACGACCTCGCGGTGTCGCAGCCGGCCACGGACGACAAGGGCGCGACCATCACCTCGACGGTCGAGCTCCCGGTGACCATCGACGCGCCCGCCCCGGCGACCCCGCTCACGGCGCAGGTCGACTCCAAGGACGACGCGGCGAAGTCCGCGGTGCTCTCGGGCACCGGCGCCCCCGGCGCCACCGTCACGGTGACCACCCCGACCGGCCCGGAGACCACCACGGTGGGCGCCGACGGCACCTGGACGCTGACCGCGACCGGCCTCGCCGAGGGTCAGAACGATCTGACGGTCACCGCCGGCGACGAGACCGCCGACGTGACGGTCATCATCGCCGCGCAGGAGGTCCCGGTGCTGCTGGGTCTCGCCGGCTTCGGTCTGCTCGGCGCGACCGGTGCAGTGATCGGACGCCGCAAGCGGGCCGCGACGAAGTAATCGCACCGCACCCACGAACCGCCCCGGCCCTCGACCTCCCTCGACGGCCGGGGCTTCAACGAAGTCGACATCACCCGCATCCGGCGCCACCCGCGCACCACCCACCCGTGAAGGAGCACACCATGCCCCGATCCATCCGTCCGCAGGCCACCCGTCCGCAGTCCACCCGTACCACCCTCACCCGGCCCACGTCCCTCGGCGACATCGCCGTCGTGCTCGGCACCCGGCCCGAGATCATCAAGCTCGCCAGCGTCGTCCGCGCCCTCGGCCCCCGCGTTCGGGTCATCCACACCGGACAGCACTGGGACGACAGCATGGCCGGCCAGTTCTTCGCCGGCCTCGGCATCGGAGAGCCGGACGTGCGGCTCAGCGCCATGAGCGGCAAGGGGCGCCCCGAGCAGATCGCGGAGGGCATCGCCGAGCTCACCGCCCACTTCCGTGCGCACCGCCCGGCCGCCGTGATCGTGCAGGGCGACACCAACTCGACCTCCGTCGGCGCGCAGGCCGCGAGCTATCTCGACATCCCCGTCGTGCATGTGGAGGCTGGGCTGCGCTCCTTCGACCGGGCCATGCCCGAGGAGCTCAACCGACTGGTGGTCTGCGCGCTCGCCGAGCTGCACTGCGCCGCCACGACCGACAACCGGCACAACCTCCTCCGCGAAGGCGTGCCCGCCGAGCGGATCGCGCTGACCGGCAACACCGTCGTGGAGGCGACCGTCGACTCGCTCGCCGCGGCGGCGCCGGCCGAGCGCACCGAGTCCGGCCGGCCGGTCGTGCTCGCCACAGTCCACCGGCCGGAGAACACCGACGACCCGGCGGCGCTGCGCCGCGTCCTCGACGGGCTGCGCCGCATCGACGCCGACGTGATCCTCTCGCTCCACCCGCGCACCGAGGCGGCCGCCGCCCGCTGGGGGCTCGCCGGACTGCTCGACGCGTTCGAGGTGCGGCGCGGGCTCGGTCACGGCGAGTTCCTGGCCATCGCCAGCACGGCCGACCTGATCGTCTCCGACTCCGGCGGCGTGCAGGAGGAGGTCACGGTCCTGAAGAAGCCGCTCCTGGTCGTCCGGCGGTCCACCGAGCGCCCGGAGTCGGTCGACGCCGGCTTCGCCCGGCTGGTCGTCCCGGGGGAGGACATCGCGGCCGCGGCGGCGGAGGTCCTCGCCGAGCCGGGGCTCGCCGCCCGGCTGGCGGCCACCCCGTCGCCCTACGGGGACGGACGCGCGGGCGAGCTGATCGCCGCCGGGGCCGTCCGGCTCGCCGAGCGCGCGGCCTCCCCGCTGGCCCACGCGGCCTGAGCCCCGCTACTCATCGAACGAACACGGCGACACGAAAGCTGCGACACATGTATGGAAACGGAAACCCCTTCGGCCCCTTCGGCGGCGGTGGCGCCCTGCTGGGCGGCGGCGCGCTGGCCGCCACGGGCTTCGACAGCGTGACGCCGATGGTGATCGCCGCGGTGGCCGTCGTCGCCGGCCTGTTCCTGCTCCGCTCCCAGTGGGTGCGGAGGGCGCGGAACGTTCCTCCGACGGCGTAACCGGCCCGGCATCAGCGCCCACGGCGCCGACGTAGGCTTTCGGTGTGAGCGGAATGCGTGGCATGGGCGGAGGCGGCGGTCCCATGCGCTCGCGCGTCAGCACCGGGGATGCGGCGGCGCAGCGGGCGCTGAACGCGGAGGCGCCGCGCATCCCGAACCTGTTCCGCCGGATCGTGTCGCTGTTCTCCGCGCACAAGGCCGCCATCATCATGACGATGGTGCTGGTGCTCATCGGCGCGGCGCTGTCCGTGGTCCCGCCGCTGCTCACCCAGCGCGCCTTCGACCACGGGCTGTTCCCGCCGTCCGGCAGGCCCGATATGCCGGTGCTGATCGAGATCGTCGTGATCATGATCGTGGTGTTCGTCGGCTCGGCGCTGCTCGGCGTCTGGCAGACCTACCTGACCTCGTCGGTCGGCAACAAGGTGATGGGTGCGCTTCGAGTGCGGCTGTTCTCGCACCTGCAGGCGATGGAGCTGAGCTTCTTCACCAAGACCAAGACCGGCATCATCCAGTCGCGGCTGCAGAACGACGTCGGCGGCGTGGCGAACGTGCTCACCAACACCATGTCGAGCATCCTCGGCAACACGGTCACGGTGATCGCGGCGCTCGTGGCGATGCTGCTGCTCAACTGGCAGCTCACCATCGTGGCGGTCATCCTGATGCCCATCCTGGTGATCGCCCAGCGCCGGGTCGGCCAGGTGCGCGCGCGGATCGCGACCCGGACGCAGGAGTCGCTGTCGGACATGACCGCGATCACGCAGGAGACGCTGAGCGTGTCCGGCATCCTGCTCTCGAAGAGCTTCAACCGTCAGCAGGCGGAGATCGAGCGCTACTCGGACGAGAACCGCACCCAGATCCGGTTGCAGGTGTCGCAGTCGATGAGTGGGCAGTGGTTCTTCGCGATGGTGAACATCTTCCTGTCGTCCATCCCCGCGATCGTCTACCTGGTCTCGGGCTGGCTGATCCTCGGTGGAGCGACGGACATCACCGCCGGCACGATCGTCGCGTTCACGACGGTGCAGGCGCGGCTGCTGTTCCCGCTGCTCGCGCTGATGCGGGTGGCGCTCGACCTGCAGACCTCCGGCGCGCTGTTCGCCCGGATCTTCGAGTACCTCGACCTGAAGCCGGCCATCGCCGACCGCCCGGACGCCGTGCCGGTCGACCCGGGCCGCGACCTCGGCCGCATCGAGTTCGACCACGTCGTGTTCCGTTATCCGGACGCCCGGCCGGGGGAGCGCAACACCCTGGACGACGTGTCGTTCACGATCGAGCCGGGTGAGTTCGCCGCGTTCGTCGGGCCGAGCGGCGCGGGCAAGACCACGGTGAGCTACCTCATCCCGCGGTTCTACGACACGACCTCCGGGCGCATCGTGTTCGGGGACACCGACCTGCGCGGGTTGCAGCAGGACTCGCTGGTCTCGCACATCGGCGTGGTCAGCCAGGAGACCTACCTGTTCCACGCGACCATCGCCGAGAACCTCCGGTACGCCCGTCCCGACGCGACGCAGGCCGAGCTGGAGGCGGCGGCGACGCGCGCGAACATCCACGAGACGATCGTGAGCTTCCCCGACGGCTACGACACGATCGTGGGGGAGCGCGGCTACCGGCTCTCCGGCGGCGAGAAGCAGCGCATCGCCATCGCGCGGGTGCTGCTGAAGGACCCGGAGGTGCTCATCCTCGACGAGGCGACGAGCGCGCTCGACACCATCTCGGAGCGGGTGGTGCAGCAGGCGCTGGACACGGCCTCCCGCGGGCGCACGACCATCGCGATCGCACACCGGCTGTCCACGATCGTCGCCGCCGACGTCATCTTCGTGATCGACCACGGCCAGGTGGTCGAACGGGGCACGCACCGCGAGCTCCTGGAGGTCGGCGGCGTCTACGCGCGCCTCTACCGCGAGCAGACCGAGACCGCCCTCCTCGACGACTGACGCGCCTTCCCCAAAGGCGCCGAGGGGCACGTAAACGCCCCTAAAACGCCTTCTTAGTGGCGTTTACGTGCCCCTCGATAATTGTTAGGCTGGGCTAACAATGGAGTGAGGGCGGGGAGGTCGACGGTGGCGCTGGAGGTCGTGGAGCGGCCCGCGCGCTCCCGCCTGCGCCTGTGGCTCCTGCTCGGCCCGGCCTTCGTCGCCGCGATCGCCTACGTCGACCCGGGCAATGTCGCGGCCAACCTCACGGCGGGCGCGCGGTACGGCTACCTTCTGGTCTGGGTGCTCGTCGCGGCCAACGGGATCGCGGTCTTCGTGCAGTACCAGTCTGCGAAGCTCGGCATCGTCACCGGCCGCAGCCTCCCGGAGCTGCTCGGCGCGCGGCTCGGCACGGGGGCGCGGCGGGCGTACTGGGCGCAGGCGGAGCTCGTCGCGGCCGCGACGGACATCGCCGAGGTGATCGGCGGGGCCATCGCTTTGAACCTCCTGTTCGGACTCCCGCTCGCTGTCGGCGGCCTCATCGTCGGCGTCGCCGCCATCGGGCTGCTCGCCGTGCAGACCCATGGCGGGCAGCGGCCGTTCGAGGCCGTCGTCCTGGTGCTGCTCGGGGTGATCGCCGTTGGCTTCCTGGCCGGGCTGGTCGTCAGCCCGGTGGACTGGCGTGCGGCCGCGTCCGGGCTGGTGCCGCGGTTCGACGGGGCGCCGACCGTGCTGCTGGCCGCGAGCATGCTCGGCGCGACCGTCATGCCGCACGCGATCTACCTGCACTCGGCGCTCGCGCGCGACCGGCACGGCGAGAGCCGCGATGAGAGCCGGACGCGCACTCTCCTGCGGGCCACCCGGCTGGATGTCGTGCTCGCGCTGCTGCTGGCCGGCGCGGTCAACATCGCCATGCTGCTGCTCGCCGCGACGGCGCTGCCGGGGGTCGCGGGGACGGACACGATCGAGGGAGCGCACGCCGCGATCAGCGCCGCACTCGGACCGGCGATCGGCGTGATCTTCGCGGTCGGGCTGCTGGCGTCCGGGCTGGCGTCGACCTCGGTCGGGAGCTACGCCGGCGCCACCATCATGAGCGGCCTGCTGCGGGTGCGGGTGCCGCTGCTCGCCCGGCGGATCGTGACGCTCATCCCGGCCGTCGTCATCCTGTGGCTCGGCGCCGACCCGACCTGGGCGCTGGTGCTGTCGCAGGTGTTCCTGAGCCTCGGCATCCCGTTCGCGATGATCCCGCTGCTGCGGCTGACCGGGTCGCGCGCGGTGATGGGGGAGCGGGCGGACGCGACCTGGGTGCGGGTCGTGGGCTGGGGCGTCGCCGGGCTCGTCGTGGCGCTCAACCTCGCGCTGGTGGCGTTCACACTGCTGCCGCAGTGAGTCGTCAGGCTCCGGCGACCCAGACCGCCGCGGCCGCCGTCGCACCGAGGACGATCGCGGCGTCCCCGATGTTCACCGTGACATCGCCCGCGAACGCGCGGTGCTCGTCCACCGTCAGCACGGCGTCCAGGCCGATGCCGCGCTCGCGGAGGTAGCGCAGCACCGCAGGGTCCGCGTCCGAGATGCGCACCACGGTGAGCGGCACGCCGGTCTCCGCGTTCAGCAGGGGCACGGCCTCCGGTCGCCGCGGGGTCCCGTCGGCGGTCGGGATGGGGTCGCCGTGCGGGTCGCGGGCCGGGAAACCGAGCCGGCGGTCGATGCGGTCGACCAGGCCGTCCGAGACGGCGTGCTCCAGCACCTCGGCCTCGTCGTGCACCTCGTCCCAGCCGTAGCCGAGCTCCTCGACCAGGAAGGTCTCGATCAGCCGGTGCCTGCGCACCATCGCGACCGCGCCGCGGCGGCCGTCGTCGGTCAGCTCGATCGCACCGTACGGCTCGTGCACGACCAGGCCCTGGTCGGCGAGCCGGCGGATGCCGTCGGACACCGTCGCGGCGCGCACGCCCATCCGCTCCGAGAGCTGCTTGACGGTGATGGGGTCGGCGGACCACTCGGTCGCCGACCAGATCAGCTTCAGGTAGTCCTGGGCCACGGGGGAGAGGTCCGACACGGGCATGGAGGAAAGTCTAGGCGTGACATCCAAGTAGACCTCGTCGTGGAAGGGGACGCACTTTCGCCCTGGATGTCCCGCGCTTAGTTCGTCGGGCCGCGCGGTCACCCGTGTGCGCTCGGTCTTGCGTAACACGCAACTTAGGGACATGGTTAGATGTGTAACGATGCATTTTAGTTCCAGAGAGAAGGAATCATGAGACGTCTCACAAGATGGTTGTTCGCATCCGCGGCGGTCGCGCTCGTCGTGACCGGAGTATCGGGTCCGGCCAACGCCGCCACTCCCAGGGGGATGGTGATCGGGCCTGCGTCCAGTGCGCAGCTCCAGGCGGGCTGGCTCTACGTTCAGGACACAAAGGTCGACGGCATGCGCGCGGGGGCCGAAATCGAGTCGCAGAATAGACTGACGTTGTGGTCCAAGGTCCCCAACACAACCGTGTGGGACACGAACGGAGCGAACGGTGACTCGCCGACGATCAACGTAGCCGCCGCCTTGGGGAACTACGGCGTTGAGGGCGTCTTCCGTGTGGTCACCTGGACCCAAGACGGTGCGAATGGTCCTCGGAAGAACGTGACTTATGGCCCCAGTCTCTACCGCCCGTACCCCTGAGGGGCCGGCGCTGGCAGCCTGACTGAGCATTTCGCATGGTCTGGCCTGACTGCGTTGATGGCGAGGGCTGCCCTGTGATTCGTCCAGGGTGGCCCTAGTCGATTCCAGGGCCGCGCGCCGCAAACCACACGTAGCGCCGGGGATGATCCCGGTCCGGCCAGAAGTCTAGGCGGCGGCCCGCAGCGCGAAGGAGCGGGGTCATACGGCGGCAACGCCCCGACCGCCCTGTTACGGTGGACCGCGTGAAGTACGCAGAGACCATCATCGACTTGGTCGGCGACACTCCGCTCGTGAAGCTCAACCGGCTGACCGACGGAATCGCGGCGACGGTGCTCGTCAAACTCGAGTACCTGAACCCCGGAGGTTCGTCGAAGGACCGCATCGCCTCCCGCATCCTCGACGCCGCAGAGGCCGAGGGGCTGCTCAAGCCCGGCGGCACCATCGTGGAACCGACGAGCGGCAACACCGGCGTGGGCCTCGCGCTCGTCGCCCAGCAGCGCGGCTACCGCTGCGTGTTCGTGCTGCCGGACAAGGTGGGCGAGGACAAGCGCAACGTGCTCACCGCCTACGGCGCGGAGATCGTGGTGACGCCCACCTCGGTGCCGCCGGAGCACCCGGACTCCTACTACTCGGTGTCCGACCGGCTGGCGAAAGAGATCCCGGGGGCGTTCAAGCCCAACCAGTACTTCAACCCGAACGGCCCGCTCAGCCACTACGAGACCACCGGTCCGGAGATCTGGCGCGACACCGACGGCCGCATCACCCACCTGGTGGCGGGCGTCGGCACCGGCGGCACCATCACCGGCACCGGACGCTACCTCAAGGAGGTCTCCGAGGGCCGCGTCCGCATCGTCGGCGCCGACCCGGAGGGCTCGGTCTACTCCGGGGGCACCGGCCGGCCGTACCTCGTGGAGGGCGTCGGCGAGGACTTCTGGCCCGGCGCCTACGACCCGACCGTGGTCGACGAGGTCATCCCGGTCAGCGACGCCGAGTCGTTCCACATGACCAGGCGGCTCGCGCGCGAGGAAGGCATCCTCGTCGGCGGCTCCAGCGGCATGGCCGTGGTGGCGGCCCTCCGCGCCGCGAAGGACCTCACCGCCGATGACATCGTGGTGGTCATCCTCCCGGACGGCGGCCGCGGCTACCTGGCGAAGATCTTCAACGACAAGTGGATGCGCTCCTACGGCTTCAGCGAGGTGCCCGACGAGGCCACCGTGCACGATGTCATCCGCACCAAGCGCGGCGACCTGCCGGACCTCGTGCACGCGCACCCGTCCGACACCGTCCACGACGCCATCGAGATCATGAACACGTACGGCGTCTCGCAGCTCCCCGTGCTGACGGCGGAGCCGCCGGTCGTCATGGGCGAGGTCGCCGGAGCGCTCGACGAGCGCTCGCTGGTCGACGACGTGTTCGGCGGCCGCGCCAAGATGAACGACCCGGTCGGGGCGCACCTGGGCGAGCCGCTGCCGCTGATCGGCGTCAACGAGCCGGTCACCGCGGCGCGGGCGGCGCTCGCCGTCGCGAACGCGCTGCTGGTCACGGAGGACGGCAAGCCCGTCGCCGTGCTGACCCGGCAGGACCTCCTCACGTACCTGAGCGAATAACCGCTCGCAGCTCAGCCCCGCATCGAAGTAAGGATCACGATGACCCACGGTTTCGCCACGCGCGCCATCCACGTCGGCCAGGAGTTCGACCCGACCACGGGCGCGATCATCCCGCCGATCTACCAGACCTCGACGTTCGTGCAGGACGGCGTCGGCGGCCTCCGCGGCGGCTACGAGTACGGGCGGGCGGGCAACCCGACGCGCACGTCGCTGGAGTCGCTGCTGGCCTCGCTGGAGGGCGGCGTGAGCGCGCTGTCGTTCGCCTCCGGCCTCGCCGCGGAGGACGCCCTGCTGCGCGCCGTGCTGCGACCGGGCGACCACGTCGTGCTCGGCAACGACGTCTATGGCGGCACCCACCGGCTCATCAACCGCATCCACGGCGCCTGGGACGTGCGCAACACCACCGTCGACCTCGGCGACCTGGACGCCGTCCGCGCCGCCCTGGGGACCGACCGCACCCGCGTGCTGTGGATCGAGACCCCGAGCAACCCGCTGATGAAGGTCAGCGACCTCGCGTCGCTTGTCGAGCTGGGTCACGCCGCGGGGGCGCTCGTCGTCGTGGACAACACGTTCGCGTCGCCCGCCCTCCAGCAGCCGCTGTCGTTCGGGGCGGACGTGGTGGTGCACTCCACCACCAAGTACCTCGGCGGCCACTCCGACGTGATCGGCGGTGCCCTGGTGTTCGCCGACGCCGAGCTCGCCGAGAAGGCGCAGTTCATCCAGTTCGCGGCCGGCGCGGTGTCGTCGCCGATGGACGCGTGGCTCACGGTCCGCGGCATCAAGACGCTCGACGTGCGGATGAAGCGGCACAGCGAGAACGCTCAGGCCATCGCGGAGGCGCTGGTCGGGCGTCCCGGGATCGACGCGGTGTACTACCCCGGCCTCCCGGACCACCCCGGCCACGAGCTCGCCGCCCGGCAGATGAGCGGCTTCAGCGGCATGCTCTCGGTCGCGCTGAGCGGGGGAGCGGCGGCGGCGCGGCGGTTCGCGGAGTCGACGGAGGTGTTCCAGCTCGCGGAGTCGCTCGGCGGCGTGGAGTCGCTGATCGGCTACCCGTCGGAGATGACGCACGCGTCGGTGCGCGGCACCGAGCTGGAGGTCCCGGACAACGTCATCCGGCTGTCGGTCGGGATCGAGGACGTCGCCGACCTGCTCGCCGACGTCGAGCAGGCGCTGGCCCGGTAGCCCATGCCGCTAGCCAACAGGGCCATGACCTCCATCCGCCCGGCGCGCCCCGCCGACGCCGACGCCGTGCTGCGCCTGTTCGACGACGCGATCGCCTGGTTCCTCACCATCGGGAACACCGGGCAGTGGGGCACCCAGCCGTTCTCGGACCGGCCGGAGCAGGTGACCCGCGTGCAGGGCTGGGTCGCCGAGCCGGGGACGTGGATCGCCGAGCACCCGGAGGCGGGCGTCGTGGGCTTCCTCGCGCTCGGGGCGGCGACCGAGTACGTGCCGCCCGCGACGGAGCCGGAGCTGTACGTGCGCGTCCTGATCGGCTCCCGCGACCCGCGCGCCACGGGGACCGGCCGGCGGCTGCTTGACTTCGCCCACGAGGAGGCGCTCGCCGCGGGGGTCGGCACGCTGCGGGTCGACTGCTACGCGGGCGGGACCGGCGACCTGGTGCGCTGGTACGAGTCGTGCGGGTACACGCGCACCGACCCGTTCCTGGTCGGCGAGTGGCCGGGGCAGGTGCTCGAGCGTCGGGTCGGCCTCCCCGACTGAGTCGGTCGAGCCGCGCTGGGCGGATTCACGGGATACGGGGTATTGCTCCCTGAGGACCCCTCACCGATAGTGGTCTCGTGAGGACTTTCGGGGTGGAGGAAGAGCTCCTCTTGGTCGATGAACGCGGGATCGCGACTCCGGTCGCCCCGTACGCGCTGGCGGACGCCCCCGCCGGGACCGAGCTGCGGCTCGGCGCCGAGATCCAGCAGGAGATGATCGAGACGCAGACGCTCCCGCGGCTGACGACGCACGACCTGTACGCGGACGTCGTGGAGGGGCGCACGCTCGCCGATACGCTCGCGCGCCGGCACGGCGCCAGGGCGGTGGCGGTCGCGATGTCGCCGCTGCCGTTGCGCCCGCACCCGACGCCTGGCACACGCTACGACAAGATGATGGCCAAGTACGGGCTCACCGCGAAGGGGACGCTGGTCTGCGGCTGCCATGTGCACGTCGTGATCCACTCCCGCGAAGAGGGCGTCGCCGTCCTCGACCGCATCCGCACCTGGCTCCCGGCGCTGCTGGCGCTCACGGCCAACTCGCCGTTCGTGGGCGGCGTCGACACCGGGCACGCGAGTTACCGGTTCGTGGCCTGGCACCAGTGGCAGAGCGCAGGGCCGACCGACGTGTTCGGGTCGGTGGAGGCCTACGACCGGTTCGAGCGGCTGCTCGTGGAGACCGGGGTCATCCTCGACAAGGCGATGCTCTACCTGGACGCGCGGGTCTCGCACAAGCAGCCGACCGTGGAGGTGCGGGTCGCGGACGTCTGCCTCGACGCGCGCGACACGGTCGTGCTGGCCGCTCTGGTGCGCGCCCTCGTCGACACCGCCGTCGGCGAGTGGCGTTCGGGCGTCGCGCCGCTGGCGACGCCCTCCGCCGCCCTGCGGCTGGCCGAGTGGCAGGCGGCGCTGACCGGGGTCGGCGGCATGCTCCCGCATCCGGTGACCGGCCGCGAAGGCACGGCGATCGCCGCCCTCGACGCCCTGCTCGCCCACACGGCGCGCGCGCTCGACGGCTACGGCGACCTGGAACTGGTGCGCCGCGGGGTGGACCGGATCCTGCGCAGCGGAGGCGGCGCCGGCCGGCAGCGGAACGCCCTCGCCCGGCGCGGACGGATGAGCGACGTCGTCGCCGAGGCGGTCGTCGCGACCCACGACGAGGTCACCGAGGGCGACGGCCGCATCGTGGCGTAGCAATCCCTTCCGCCGGAGGCCCGACGCGCTTACGCTCGGACATGAGAGGGAGGGCCGGGACGTGGAGGCGGACATGACGGGGAAGGAACTGGCCCACCAGCACGCCGTGTACACCTACGGCACGCTCCCGCTCACGCTCATGTACAGCCCGACGGCGACCGCGGCGTGGGAGGTCTACTTCGGCGGCGACTACCTCGGGCTCGTCGAGGAGTCGCACATCCCCGGCGACCCGTGGCCGGCGTTCGTGGCGCGGTCACCCGGCGAGGAGGAGACCGGCGACGGCATCCCCGCGCGGGACTGGCGGGTGGCGGTGGAGCTGCTGGCGGCGCGGGCAGGCCTCTGAGCGGCTAGTCGATCGGCTCGGTCACCCGCTCGAGTTCCGGGAGCCGCCAGCTGCCGTCGAACCACGGCTCGAGCGGTCCGTAGAGGCGGAACATCGGGAACCACGACTTGCCCGGCACGGTGCCCACCCAGTTCGACTCGTGCCCCGCGGGAGCGTGCGGGCCGAACCAGAGCAGGAACGAGCCGTCGTGCTCCTGCTGGAGCGTGCCCGCGAGGCTGGACAGCGCGGGGTGCGGGTTGTCCGGCAGCCGGAGCAGCGAGCGCGTCTGCGTGTCGTAGAGGTCGATCGACCAGAAGTTCTTCGCGGGCGGGTCCGCCGGGATGCGCAGCGTGTAGGTGGCGCCGCCGTCGAGCGTGCGCCGGTCGCCGTCCTCCGCGGTGTACGCGTAGGCGGATCCGGCGCCGACCTGGGCGTGCGCCATCGCCGGGGTGATGACGGTGGCGAAGTAGTGGAACTGCGTCCGCGCGTCCAGAAGCCGCACGCCGTCGCGGAGGAACTCGGAGCTGCCGCCGACGAAGGCGTTCTTCCACGACCTCCCCTCCCAGAAGAACGCGGCGGGGTCGCGCGGGGCGAACACGATGGCGCGCGAGATTGCCGCCCCCAGCCGCGCTCCGGCGTCGAGGAGGTGCGCGCGGTGCTCGTCCGGAGCGAACGGCCTCCCGCGCAGCAGCCCCAGTGCGGCGAAGATCCCCGCGCGCTCCGCGTCGAGCGCCTCGGGCGGCTCCTCCTGGATGAGCTGGTCGATCTCCCGGAAGAAGGCGAGATCGTTCGAGTGCACCGAGTTCTGAGGCACGTCCGCGATGTTCACGAAAGTGTTCTCGCGCGGCGAGGCCGCCTCGGAGAGCGGGTAGATGCGCGTCGTCTTCATCGTGGGGACGCCGCCGAGCGTCCGCAGCACCACCCAGTTCGTGAACGTGGCCGGCCGCGACACGAAGTACCCCTCCGGCACGTCGCCGTCGTACCCGGGCGGCAGGAACAGATACGAACCGCCCTCGCCCCGATCCGGTCCGGGGATGCCCATGTCCGTGACGTAGCGGAACCAGAAGTCGTCGATGACGCACAGCGACTGCGGCGGCGCTTCGATCACGGTCGGCCCCCAGGCCCGGAGGTCGAGGAAGGTCGTCCCGTAGGTCGTCTCCGTGTTGGGCGTGAGGTAGTAGCCGCCGGAGTTCGCACGCGGATCGGTGTACCCGATGATGTCCGGCGACGTGACGCCCGCGCTGCGCAGGCCGGCGCGCATCGCCACGAGCGAGGCGCCGGGGATCCCGACCAGGAACGCCTCCGCCGCACGCATGACGTCGAGGGCGTCGTAGATCGCCGCGACCGATCCGCTGCGCGGCACGCCGTCGACGAACGCGAACGTCCCGAAGGCCGTCGCCAGCTCGTCCGGTGTGGAGATGCGCTCCAGCGCCTCCCGCATCTGCTCCGGCGTGAACCCCGCTCCTGGCGTCCCCTCGATCGGCATCTCTCGACCTCCCCGTGGCCGGTCGGTCCGGCCGATGGCGGGAAAGTAACGCGGGACGCCCCGGAGCGTCTAGACCGGGCGGCGCGGGGTCAGAAGGCGAACTGCGCCCACTCCGCCCGGTCGAGGCTCACGCGCTCGCCGTGCCTCTCGACCACCCAGTGCGAGGGCGTCCCCGCCAGATACGTGCAGAGCACGGTCTCGCTGCTCCAGCCGTCCGCGGACCGGATCCATCTCACCAGATGGATGTCCTGGCCCGGTTTCGGCGCGTTCCCGATCGGCGTCTCATAGGTCGTCACGCTGCACCCCTCCCCAGTTGTGCAGCCGGTCCCTGGGTCGTCGGAGGTGCGCCTGACATCGTTTCCGCCGGCTCGGGACTGGCTCCTGGACCACACCCTAGTGGGGTACAAGCCCGGGGGACAAGAGGAGTGGGGTGAACAGGAGGGGACGGCTCGTGGTCGGTTCAGGTCCCGGGGTCGTCCTCGTCGTCCGTCGCCGCGTCGTCCTCCGGCTCGAAGACGCCGTCGGCGTCGTAGGGGCCACCGCCTGTGCCCTCCGCGAGGGCGTCGACGTCGATGGGCTCGCCGGAGGGGGTCTCCGGCCAGTTCTCTCGTTCATCGGTCATGCCGTGATGGTAGGCCGATCGGGGGCACACGCAGTACCTCCCTTCCGCGCCGGCTCCCGCGTAGCGTCGACACCGAGAGTCGACACGAAGAGGAGAACGACACTATGGAGTACACCCGACTGGGGTCGACCGGCCTGACGGTCAGCCGCCTCGCACTGGGCTGCATGAGCTTCGGCGACACATCCCGCGGCTTCAACGAGTGGGCGCTGGACGACGAGGGCGCCGCACCGATCTTCCGCCAGGCCGTGGAGGCCGGCATCACCTTCTGGGACACCGCCAACGTGTACGGCTTCGGCAGCTCGGAGGAGATCGTCGGCCGCGCGATCCGCGAGTACACCAGGCGCGAGGACATCGTGCTGGCGACCAAGCTGAACTTCAGGATGCACGACGGCCCGGGCGGAGCGGGCCTCTCGCGCCGGGCGATCCTGGAGCAGATCGACGCGTCGCTGCGGCGACTCGGCACCGACTTCGTGGACCTCTACCAGATCCACCGCTTCGACCCGCTGACCCCGGTGGAGGAGACGATGGAGGCGCTGCACGACGTGGTCAAGGCGGGCAAGGTCCGTTACATCGGCGCCTCCTCGATGTGGGCGTGGCAGTTCGCCAAGCTCCAGCACGCGGCCGACCTCGGCGGCTGGACCCGGTTCGCGACGATGCAGGACCAGTACAGCCTGATGATGCGTGAGGAGGAGCGCGAGATGTTCCCGCTGCTGGCGGACCAGGGCGTCGGCAGCCTCCCGTGGAGCCCGCTCGCGAAGGGCCGGCTGACGCGGCCGTGGGGCGAGCAGACGCTGCGCGGCGAGACCGACCCGCTGCAGGCGCGGTACTCCGAGGAGCACGACAAGCCGATCGCGGAGACCGTGCAGCGCGTCGCGGAGGCGCGCGGTGTCCCGATGGCGCAGGTCGCGCTGGCCTGGGTGCTGCGCAACCCGGTCGTGGACGCGCCGATCGTCGGCGCGACGAAGCCGCACCACCTCCCGGACGCCGTGGCCGCCGTGCACCTGGAGCTGACGGAGGACGAGGTCCAGGCCCTCGAAGCCCCCTACACGGTCACGATGCCGACGGGCTTCTAACCGCCGAGCCGCCGAAACGTGTGTAAAAGCGGGGGTAGCGGGGGGGGGTTGCCCGCTGTTTAAAGGGTTGGTGTGGGGGAGGGCGCGGGGGGGGGGGACC